>DATNBH010000057.1:0-86400 GCA_035572035.1 Pyrinomonadaceae bacterium
CTGCTTTAAGTTGGGTCTGTAACCAGCGTTGCCGAGTTCCGCTCATCTTGAGCTCGCTCTCAAGTACGCCTAGTCGCCTGGCCAGCTTCGGAGAAGTTTTTTCTTGACAGCCCTTTCATAGAACCGGCTTGCCCGGTGGAGAGTCATGCTGGAAGCTAAAGCAACTGTGTCGCAACCTGCCGGGATGCCACGGGCTTGGACCGTGGTAGTTCACGCTGGCTGCTGAGCTGTCCAGGAGCAGCGACCGTGAGAAACCACGGGGCAAGCCCGTGGCATCTCCGCGGCCGACTGCTGACTACTGATTGCTGACTGCTGATTACTGATTACTAACCAATTTGAACCATGGATCGGACCTTATCGATTCCAAATCAGGATCCGAAGCCAGCGCTTCTTTGTTATCCAAGCCCGCATCCATTGCCACTCGCAGCCAGTGTAGCGCCTCTTCACTTTTACCATCTCGCGCGAACGCACAGACAAGGTTGTAAATCAAATCAGCGTCAGGATGCAGCTCATACACAAGCAGACCAGCTCTCGCGGACACTCCAAAATCACCGCTATTGAAAGCTTCCATTTGCACATTCGCGCAAAGTTTCCATCTCTCTTCAGCCAGACTCTCATCCGAAGCGAGCTCGAGCACTTCTACAAATCTCTTTTCGTTAATGAGCGCCTGGTAAAGCAACAATCCAATTTGCCGCGAGGGAGACTCAACGAAAACGGCGCGCAGTCGCGGTAGCGTCTCGGCCGTCGGACCTTTTTCGAAATCGAGGAGTACAGTCAGATAAGGGTCTCCACCGTGGAGTGTGTCAAACTTGTGGAGCTCTTCCTCTGCTTCATCAAATCTGTGCTGGCGAATCAGGATGAAGACGGTGAGCCGGCTGACCTCTCTCTGATACCAGCCGGTGCGGGCCTGGTTGCGCAATGTAGCGATCAGTTCCAGAGCGCGATCGAACTCTGAGCGATTAACGGCCTCGCTAGCCTGCGCGAGCGTGGGGTAGAGCTTTTCATCACGCTTTTCCCGGAACTTATGGAAAAGAAAACTGCCGTTATCGTATGCAAACCAAAATCCGAGCAAGCCGATCCAGAACTGACCCTTCGTAATCGCGAGGCCAGCAATACAAAAAGCAAGCGACAACGAGATGATGCGCGCGGCTATTTGATCGCGTCTGCCGGTGATCCAGCTTTCGAGCGTTACCAGGATCTGGCCGCCATCCATTGGCAACACCGGCAACAAATTAAAAATACCCCAACCAATGTTCGCCCACAGCAAATCGTAATAAGTTGACCTCAGCAAATCTGACTGGTTGATGTCGACAACCAAATCCAGTATCAGAAGCAGCCCGCCTAATAAGAAGCCCGCCGCTGGACCAGCCAGGCTGATCAGTAGATGTTTTATCGGCGATAGTTCCACCGTGTTGGTCCATGAGGTCAGACCACCCATCGAGTAGATCTTGATGCTGGGCGAAAGACCAAATCTGCGTCCCGCAAACGCATGGCCCAACTCGTGAATCAGGATCGAAAATAAGATGACGAGCAGCCATTCGATCAGCAAGGCAGGGCTGTAGGATCTCGAGCCGGCGAGGACAAACGTCAGCACCAGGAACGACGGGTCAATTCTTACGGGGATGCCAAATAGTTTCAGCAAATTCTGGTCTTTGGGATTTGAACTTTTGTCTTGGTTTCAGGTTCTCGGTTCCCGATCGGTGGATCAGAGCCGGCTGGTGATGAGGAGCACGATAATCAAAACGAAAAGGGCTATACCAGCGAAAAGAAGTAGGGTGTTGATGCGTGATTTCTTTATTTCGACACTCGTGGTGCCAGTGGCGGTCTCGAAGGTGCTGTTGATTTTGTAGTCGTTCACTTTCTGATCGAGCATGTTGGCGTTGTTGATGAGATTGCGCATTTCTTCCTGCGCCCGATCGCTGCGGTATTCGGCTTTGCGCTTCTCGACAGCAATCTTTACGACTTCGTCCGCAGCTTTCCTGGTTACTTCCCTTGCCTGTCGCTCGTCGAGGTTGTGCAAGGCGTTGTCGATAATGTCATCGGCAGTCATGGGAAAAAGCGCCTGGCCCGGTGGAACTAGATCGTCGTTATCTTCACTCATTTGAATCTCCTATGTACAACAGGCTGCCAGCCTGTTGCTCGGGAAACATCGTCAACAAACCATTTGCCATATATCATTTGCCATTTGTCATTCTTCCATTGCAGTAAATGCGGAGGGCGTTACACGAATGATAAATGGAAAATGATGTATGGAAAATCGCGTTTACTTGGTGCACTACGCTAGGGAAACCATCTGCAGGCTGGCAGCCTGCAGTACATCACCGCTTCTTGATCCTCAAAGTGATCGTCCCCAGCGGCAAACGCAGCGTGTGGGTGACTTTCCCTCTCCATCCAGCATTATCCAGCAATTGCTCGATGCTTGAGAACTCTTTTTCCAACATCGCGAGCGCATCGAGGGTTTGCAGCGTTTCTGAGCGGGTAAGAATGGCGCGCGCAATTTCCATATCATCGTCGGCGAGCCACTTCAACCTATTCTGCACAGCTCCAGGCAGTTCGGCGCTGTTTGCCTTGACGATGACCTCTTTGACGAGGGGCGAGAGCGTTTCCTTCCAATCATCGGTATGCACGGTGAGTTCATAGTTGTCCTGCGCGCAGTACGCTTCTCGCAGCTCGCGCAATACTTCGCACTTCAGATCAAAACTCATTACGCGGGGCAGGTTCACGAGAAAACGGCCAAACGTCTGCTTGTTGGGACGGACAGCACCGGCTTTCCATTTTAGATAGGTTTGCCGCGCATAGCGGGCGGCGCCGTCCCCAAATTCTTTTCGATAAAGTGCAAACAGTTCCTCGAGCGGCTCGTCATCCAGGTTGAGCAGCACTTTGATTAGCTCAGCATTCTTGGGTTTCCAACTAAGCTTTTTCAGAGTTGATGAGCGAGAGAAGGCGCGGTAGCCGTAATGGACGGCGACTAAGATTGCAGCGAAAAGTAGAAGATAGATCATTTTGCGGGCGCTCGGACCGCTTAGAAGAACCGCCAGAACAACTTCACGAGCGCGTACGTCAGCGCTAACGGGAGTAGCCAGAAGGTCAGCGAGCTTAACAGAGCGAACACCCACGCGCCGCGTCCGCTCCGAATGCTGAATAAGGCAAGGAAGGCCCGCTTAAGAAGCATAAGTAGCGCCGGAAGGAACAGAACCACGAGGACGAGAATTACGCCGGCTTCATTGCCTTTGAAAGGAAGACGTTCCATCGAGCCGTCCCAGGCGAGCGCGAGAGTTACACCAACCGTAACGAATAAGATGGCAAACCCGAGCGAAAATCCGAGGAGATTGCTGAGCCAGGAGAAGAGCAAGGCTCTCCCGAAACTGGCAGATGCTCTCTTGCGCAGCCAGATTGCTTCGCAGACGCCGTACACGACGAGCAGCACGAGATACAGCAAGATGGCTAAGTATTCTTTGTTTACAGTGGACATGGCGGCAAAGGGCTCTCAGCAATCAGTAATCAGTAATCAGTAATCAGTAATCAGTAATCAGCAATTGGTAATGTCCTTAGTACTTGGTTCTTTGTTCTTTGTTCTTTGCATATTCTTCGGCGCGTTCACCCATGACCGTTCAAGAGACCTGTAGCGTCAAGTACACAGAACAAAGTACAAAGAACAAAGAACGCATCCGGTTTCCGGCATACGGTTTCCAGTTTACGGTTTCCGGTTCACGGTTTCCGGTTTACGGTTCCCAGTTCCGGTTTCCGGCTTTTAGAAAAGTGTTGCCGTTCGGACGCCGGATACTATAAATTAGTTGGGCGCTCTTAGGGGCGACAAGATTGCGGATTGCTGAATGCGGAGTGCTGATTAACCGCTTCAAATTCGCCCGCTAGCCTCAAACCTCTCTAGTTGAACCCATCAATCAAGGAATCGCCGGTGAATTGTCCGCATTGATACCGCCACCACTCGTCGGTACACCCGTTACACGCGTCAATCGACCCAGCTCGCTGAATCCGCAGTCCGCAATCCCCAATCCGCAATCGAAGGAGTTCTCCAATGTGTATCCCAATCGTCCTCGTCTATGGCTATCGAAAAACGCTCGTGCCGCTGGGATGGACGGCGCGTGAATGCCATCGCTGCCGCCGCGTGCAAGCCTTCGAGGTATACGAAGAGATGCAGGAAAACCACATCTACTACATCCACGGAAAAGCAAAAAGCATCGGTCGCATCGTGATTTGTGATTTCTGCGAGACCAGCATCGGCTTGAAGCCGAAAAGCAAAGAAGCGAAAGAGATGATGATGAACACGTGGAGGCGCAAGGATGGTTTGCAAGCGCTTATCGACAAGACCAATCCTAAACTAGGACAGATCCGAATTCCGGAGAAGCCGACTCGCGAAGAACTGTTTGCTCTGCTCGAATCAGTGAATGAGAGAACCAACCCTTACTCCATTGATACCGGTGGAAATGGCGCTTTCCTGGCAGGGCTAATCGGTGGCGTCGCCGGAGCACTGCTACTGCTTGGACTCAATGCGATTGGCGCCTTTACGGCACTGGACTCGCTCGGGTCAGGTATGCTCGGAGCCGTGCTCGGTATTCTGGCTGGAGTCATTGTTGGCACTGTCAAAGAGAAGTTTAGGCGCGCCCGAGATCTGGCCCAGGAGATTTTGGTGGCTTCAATGCAACGCAACTCAATCACGCTGGACACGCTGGAACGCGCGTTGAAACATCATCCCAAGCCCTTGAAGTATGCCCGTGCCGGCGTCTTGCAGTTGGCGGAGTTGTAAGCGTTCGGTTTCAAGTTTCACGGTTTCAGGTTTCAAGTTTCAGGTTTCAAGGTTTCAGGTTTCAGGTTTCAGGTTTTAAGTGTCACGGTTCCCGGTTTACGGTTTACGGTTCACGGTTCACGGTTTACGGTTCCCGGTTTACGGTTTACGGTTCCCGGTTTACGGTTTACGGTTCCCGGTTTACGGTTTACGGTTCACGGTTCACGGTTCCCGCTCTTACCGCTCACATTCCCGATTGTCTCTCGTTACGACTGAGCTGAAACGCCGTTGGTACTCGGCGGAGGTGAGGAAGGCGCAGACCATAGCTCGATACGTGGCGCGTGCGTCTCGCACGTGGAAGTTTCCGTTGGCTGGCTTGGTTGCGTCCCCGAGTTTGTAATTATTCAGAACATTCAGCCAAAACTCATAACCTCTCGGGTCGACATCGCGGTGCAGATAACCGAAGTATTGCGTCATCACGAAAGCGCCGTTGTACTCGCGCTCTGCAAATTCCGGCAGCTCAATCAATCTCAGCAACACTTCGACGCGAGTCGCTCCGCTACGAACCAAGTCTCTGAGAACTTGTCGCGAATCGTTATCGATGCCTGCGGAACCGGATAGCCGATCTATGAACTGATCATTGGTCAGACTCGCCGGATAGCGACGCTGGAAGTCAGCTCGTTCCTCAAAAGAATTCAAAAAGGCCAGACGCCGAGCTGCAATATCGCGGTCACCAATAATCTGATTTTGATCTCGCTTGAACTGTTCATACCGTGGCAGTTCTCCCAGAGCGGCTCGGTACGCTCGATAAATGAAGAATCCCGTGTCATGAAATTCGCGCTCGATGAAGAATGCCGCCGACACATCGACGCGGCGCGCCCGAACGCATTCGCTATCGCCGTTACACAGATTCAGTTGAGCGATCCAATATCTGAAGCCCGCCGGGTCAGGCTCGCGGTTAAGAAAGTCCACGTACTGCTGACGCACAAAAAACTCGTTTGAGTCAATGGCGTTGGCCTCAATCTCTGCGTCTGCCGCCGCCGTGAACTCAACATTGGTTTGATTGCCCAACAACGACAGCGAACGAGCTGCGGGAGCGAAATGATAATTCGC
The DNA here is from genome assembly GCA_035572035.1 of Pyrinomonadaceae bacterium. Taxonomy (GTDB): domain Bacteria; phylum Acidobacteriota; class Blastocatellia; order Pyrinomonadales; family Pyrinomonadaceae; genus JAOAPY01. The sequence continues at coordinate 5,858 of DATNBH010000057.1, forward strand.
GAGCGAAGGCGTCACTGTGTAAAGACTGTTGGTGTCCACATCATTAAAACGATAATTGCCGCGAATGTCGGTCATCGCAATCGCCGCTCGGTCACCCGACATATGCAGCAGCACCCCAGCCAACGGATTGCCGCCTTCATCTGTTACTCGGCCACTCAGCGTTGCTCGTGACGCTGTCGGTCCTCCAACTGAGATATTCACGGTCGATACGTTTGAATCCAGCGCGCCATCATTCGCTTTGAACGTGAAGCTGTCTGGACCAACATAGTGAAAAGCCGGCGTGTAGATCCGATTCGCGTCACTGCCTGAAAGCGTGCCGTGCTGTGGCGGCGTCACTATCGTGAAGCTAAGGTAGTTATTGACATTGAAGTCGGTTCCAGTGAGCGTAACTGTAACGCTGTGATCGATAGCGATAAGCTTAGTCTGACTCGTCGTCACCGGCGGCGTGTCGTTAGCAGCATCGAGTTTCGACTCGATCGCAGTTTGAATATCCGGCGAGACATTCGAGTAAAAGTCATAGCCCGTCAAGCTCTCAATTTGATCGATCGTCGCCAGGTATTTCTGCCATGTATCGGAACCGATGGCGTCATTGTTTGGCATGATGACCGCGATGGTGCGCGTGTTTTGGTCGACTCGCGACACGTCGTTATCACCAACCGAAAGAATCAACGCCACCTTCCAGGTGACTGCGGGCACGGTAACGAATCCATTGTTAATGGTATTTGCCGATCCGTTTGAACCGGTGCCGCCGGCGCCCTGCCCTCCCGAAACGATGTAGAGCTCATTGGCCGGAAGGAAATCACGAAGGTCGTCTTCCAGAGCAGCCCACGGGCCGCGATTATTGCCAGGCGCTTGGGGGACCATGTTGGTCATGAGGAATGTGGCTGAGTTGTCAGCCACACTGGAGGTTCTATCGGCTGAAGGGCACATGTGGCCTCGATCAAATCCGGAACCACTGTACGAATTACCCATGATCTGACGAAAGTTGGGCGGCAAGGTCGTGTCGTTGCGGTAATCGTCCTGACGATCGGCGCTGCCTCGCCAAGTGCTATCGAGATGCCAACTGGTCCAGTTGGGAATACCGCGATCGTTGTTGTAGGACAACGCAAATTGCAGCTTTGCCATGAGGTAATTGTTCGTGATGTTCGTATCCGTCACGGCATTGCTGGGATTGCCCATGACGAGGTGCTCGCTGGGATCGTGTGCTGCAGGTGATGAAGTCTGGCCGCTGTTTTTGGTGAAGTCCGCATGAGCGACTGGTTGAATTCCGAGTGGCTGCCAAATTGCCAGGCAGAGCAAAGAGAAGAGCCCGATGATGGGAACGAGGCGAGTGCACGCGCGCCCTGGGGCTGAATATTTCGTAGAACGGATCACAATAAAGATTCTTCGGAACAGACCTTTTCGCAAGCTTCGAACTCGGAGATATCTGACGGGAAGTTCGGCGGGAGCGAACGCCCGCTAAATCTAGTTGGGACGGATTATAGCGGGAGTAATGATTCTTGCGAAGTTAGGCTAAGAGGTTTGGGAATTAGGATTTAGGATAGCTTTGCCCAAAAGTCTTAAATCCCACCTGCGGAGCTGGATACATCGGGTCCAGCCTAAGAACAATGGAAGTCGTAGTTATCCAAGTGCGGCAGCTGGCGGAGGATTCAGGACTTTTTGGCTAAGCTATGTAGGGTTTCGTTTCAAAGCTTCATTAGTTCGGAACAACTGCGACAATGTCTTTGTTTGATGCCACCGGCTTGCCCGGTGGAGGTTCATGTTCGCTGCTACGAAGCAAGTTGAGAAGATGAGAAAAGATGCCACCGGCTTGCCCGGTGGAGCTTCATGTTCGCTGCTACAAAGCAAGTTGAGAAGATGAGAAAAGATGCCACCGGCTTGCCCGGTGGAGCTTCACGTTTCTGCCGAAACAGAACCGCCAACAAAGAATCGGTAGCTGCCATCGTGAACGACCACGGGACAAGCCCGTGGCATCTCCGAACCTGAAGGCGATTCTCTTGTAGCAGCTATCGTAAATCACCACGGGGCAAGCCCGTGGCATTACAGCTCACCGTTTTCGGTTTACGGTTTACGGTTCACGGTTTACGGTTCACGGTTCACGGTTTCCGGTTCACGGCTTTCCCGTCAGTCTCATTAACGCGGTTGCGTCGCGTACCAAAATATCCTTGGCGAGAAATACCGGGACAGGCCATGTCTCGGCATCGGCGACGTCATAACGCCGTTCGAGTGTGAACTTGAGAGTATTACGACGCGCGACAACCAGATCGGCGCCATTAGTCAGATATACCACGTGCTCAGGGGTTAACAAGACCGAGGCGTGATCACCCTCGCGCCCTTCGGTAATCCAACGAACCACGCCGGTCTTTGCCTCAAGCGCGACAAATTGTCCTTTCCGTCGCGCTGAGTGACCGTAGATCAATCCATCTCCGAACACCGGTGAGCTCATGTACATGCCAACGTCCAGATTCTTCCACGCCTCGACGGCTTCCCATTTCCCCGCCGTCTGTTTCAACTCGAATGCGTGAGTACCCTGGCGCGTGCCTGACACAATCAAATGCGATCCGGTCCAAACCGGAGTGACTATGTTTTCGTGCCATTCATCCGGAAAGGCTACGGACCAGAGATTGTGTCCAGTCTTTGGCTCAATCCCAACGATCGAGCTTTCGGTGAGGGTGACCAGTTGAGCTTTGCCGGCAACGTCAATCACAACCGCCGAAGCGTAACCAGGCCCCGGCCCTTTCCACTTCCACATCTCGGCGCCGGTGGCCGGATTGAGAGAAAGGATTTGTCCGCCATGAATGTCGCTACCGGTTTGGACTATTACATTGCCGCCGGCCGCAAGAGGTGACGCAGCGGTACCGCAGAACAGTTTCGAAGTATCAATTGAATTTGAAAAGTCCTTCGACCAGAGTTCTTTTCCAGTCGCGGTATCCCAGGCCTTGAGAATGCCGGTTACCCCTAGCGTGAAAAGCCGTTTGCCGATTACGAGAGGCGTGGCATTGGGGCCCTTCGCCATGTTGACGGCGTACTGGTTCTTCTTGAAATTAGCTAAGTATTTTTGCTGCCATAGGATCTGGCCATTCGCAACGTTGATTGCAAAGACTGTTTCATCCGGATCGTGACGGCTATGAATAAAGGCTCGATTATCGGAAACGACTGGAGATGAGTAGCCTTCGCCAACCTCCACGCGCCAAACGCGCTTGAGCGATTCGGGCCAGATTGCCGGAGCATTGGATTTCGAGACTTGACCGTCACGCGAGGGGCCACGCCACTGATTCCATTCTTGAGCTTGAGTGGCGGAGGCAATGAGCAGAAGAATCGATGCAATCTTGAGACTCATCTGTAGTTGTTGAGGGGCTCGATTTTCCATTTGCCAATTCTCATTTTTCAGTGTTCATTGCAGAAGTACAAACACATTTATCAACAGATTACGCCGAATACACAGACGAGCAACAAAAACTCAAGACTCGAAACTCGAAACTCGAAACTCGAAACTCCCCGCGAAGCGGCAGGCAGGGATGCCTGCGCTCCCAGGGCGCGCCGCCTGCCTCCTATTTTCCGCCGGGGGCTAACTTCTCGTTAACATATCTCGTGAACATGGTGTAGAGGTGCTTCGTCGTGCCGGGGCCTTCGAATATTCCGTGCGAGCGATTTGGATATGGCATCACGGAGAACTGTTTGTTCGCTGCGACCAGTGCATTGATCAAAGCCTCAGTTCCCTGGAAATGAACGTTATCATCGCCGGTACCGTGCACAATCATCAGTTGACCTTTCAACTGTCCGGCAAAGGTGAGCGGCGCACTCTGCTTCCATTCATCAGGATGATCCTGCGGCAGCCCGCAATAGCGCTCCTGATAGATTGAGTCGTAGTACTTGACGTCTGGAACCGGCGCCACTGACAAGCCAACCTGGTACACATCGGGATAGCGGAACATCGCATTCAAAGTCGAAGAGCCGCCACCGCTCCAGCCCCAGATGCCAATGCGCGCGGGATCGACAAACGGCCACTTAGCGATCGCTCGCGCGGCGTTCGCCTGATCCTGAGAATTAACCAATCCCATTTTTCGATAAATAATCTTGCGCCAGGCCCGGCCGCGCGGAGCAGGTGTGCCTCGATTATCAACGCTCGCAACGATGTAGCCTTGCTGGGCCAGCATCGTGTGCCACATGCGCGTGAGTCCGCCCCACGAATCAATCACCGTCTGGCCCCATGGCTCGCCATACACATAGAACAAAACCGGATAATGTTTCTTTGGATCAAAGTCTGGCGGCTTCATCATCCAGCCGTCCAATTGCACGCCATCGCCGATATCAACTCGGAAGAACTCAGTCGTCGGCTGCCTGAGCTTTGCCAGGCGCTCCTGCACTGCGCGGTTATCGATAAGCGTTCGCACCGTCTCATGCTGTGGAAGACGCACGATGTTCGTGACGGGAACCTTTGAAACCGTCGAGAAGGTATGAATGGCAACATCCGCCTTAGGCGATATGTTGTAACCGTGCGTGCCTGCGTCCGCCGCCGGTGTTAATCGTTCAGCATCGCTGCTGCCATCCAGTCGTTGACGGAACAAATAGCGCTGCGTCGGATTTTCAGGTGACGCCTGAAAGTAGATCCATTGATTGGCGTCATCGACTTTTTCGACACTCGTGACATCAAACGCGCCTTTGGTTACGAGCTTTACATCGCGACCGTCGCGCGACACTGAGTAGATGTGACGCCAGCCATCACGCTCGCTCGCCCAAAGAAACCTCTTGCCGCCATCAATCCACTCCACGTCACCGCGAGCAAGTCCCGTCTTGTCCCAATCAATATCACCCCAGGCGACATCAACCCAGGTATCGTCTTTCTCAACTAGTATCGGATTGACTTTGCCGGTGCGAGCGTCGCCCATCATGAGCAGGTTTGTGTTCTGCAAGCGGTTGAGCTGCTGAATGACCAGCTCATTCGGATTCCCGGCCCACTCCATACGAGGCAAATAGTTGTTGCGAGGGTCACCCGGAATATCAAACCAGCGCGTCGAGCCTCCATTGGCTGAGACCACACCTACTCGCGCCGCGGAATTTGTCTCGCCGGCTTTGGGATAAGGAAAGGACGTGATGACGGGATAGAGCGCCGACGTGTTGTTGATGAGCTGCATCTCCTTCACGCCTTCGGAGTTCAGCTGCCAGTACGCGATTTGTTTGCTGTCCGGACTCCAGCGAAAGCCATCGCGGCAGAACAACTCCTCCTCGTAGACCCAGTCGAAGGTTCCATTAACGAGGTATCGCGAACCGTCCGTAGTTACTTGAGTAACCTTGCCGTCGTCGCCGAGATTCTCGGCGTAGATGTTGTTCTCGCGCACGTAGGCCACGCGCTTTCCATCAGGCGAGAACTTCGCGAACATCAAGGTTGAAGGTTTGGCTTGCGCGCCACCGAGCTTCCGCAACTTCCAGCTATTCAGCTCGACCACCCAATAATCGCCGCGCGTATTGCTGCGCCAGACACGAGCTGTATTGGTAAAAATAAGCAGCTTTTGCTCGTCAGGGCTGAAATCAAATTCTTCAATCGCGAGTGCTTCGGTAGATCCCGGCGCCACAAGTTTGCTCGCCGGCACTTTGACAGTTCGAGTGCCATTGATCGCGTCGTAATGAACGAGATCAACGGCGCCGGGCTTTTCGGTGGATCGTTCGAGGGCCAGATAGCCAGAACCATCGCTCGTCCACCGGACCGGACCAAGGGATCTCGTGCCGAACGTAAAGATAGTGTCGGTCGTGAGCAACGCTGGATCCGGTTGCTGCGCCGATGAATTGAAGGAGACGACTAGAAGAAAAAGAACAGAAATAAGCAGAGATTTTTGTTTCATGTTTTTAGAATTACCGGACGCGAAATATTCGGGAAGCGAGGAGATGATAAGAGGGCACGGAGCAAAGAGCAAAGCGCAGACGAGAGGCCGGCGGCAGGAGGCAGGCAGCGGGAGGCAGGTCCCGGCTTGGCCGCCCGATGTGCGGAAAGGCTCCGCCTTTCCGCAGGGTGAGTTCCCATGATCGAGAGGCTAAGCCTCGAGCGAATGGGAAGGCATAGCCTCTCGATATTAGCTGCATGCCGGAAAGGCAGCCTCTCCGCTTATCAGGCGGCGAAGCCGCAGCCTGCCTCCCGCCGCCTGCCTCCTGCCTCCCAATTTTTCACCCTGTATTCTCCAGAATCAGGAGAATAGCCAGAACTGCGGCCAGGATGCCGACGCCGATCGCGATATATGCACCGGTTGAGAGATTATTTCCTTTCACTCCCTGTACCTGGGTGTACGCGACGTTGGTTGCAGCGCCGGTTTTCTTGTCGATGACGACAAAGTGATCGTCGGAGACTTCACTGATGTAACCCTTCAGCTTCGTCTTGTCAGTCAGCTTCAACTCGACGCGAGCGGCTTCACCGGTGCCAAGCTGAGCGATGCCGGACTTAACCTTTGCGGCTAAGCGAGCCTGCTTCTCGCCATTCGGGGCGGCGGCAGTAGATTGAACGCCAAGCGTGAGCACTAAGGCCGCCAGTGCACACGAAAGAATCTTTCGAAACATGGTTTCCTCCTACGAAATCTCGGAATTAGCAACGCGTTATAGGGATGTGAGAAGCAAGCTGCACGCCCCGCCAAATGTCAGAGAAGTGCTGCTGATGAGTCAGAAAAAAGCTGCGGCCCCTGCTACAAAATCTCGACACTTGTAGCACAGACTTCAGTCTGTGTGCCGTGACCCACACAGTCGACGCTCAGGTCTTGCGTCTCAAGTTGGTCGAGCGATTGACGATAAGCAAGTCTTTGAGGGAGTGCGGAACGCAGACTGAAGTCTACGCTACCAATCTCGACACTTGTAGCACAGACTTCAGTCTGTGTGCTGTGACCCACACAGTCGACGCTCAGGTCTTGAGTCTCAAGCTGGTCGAGCGATTGACGATAAGCAAGTCTTTGAGGGAGTGCGGAACGCAGACTGAAGCCTACGCTACCAATCTCGACACTTGTAGCACAGACTTCAGTCTGTGTGCTGTGACCCACACAGTCGACGCTCAGGTCCTGCGTCTCAAGCTGGTCGAGCGATTGACGATAGGCGAGTCTTTGAGGGAGTGCGGAACGCAGACTGAAGTCTACGCTACCTCAGCAAAGAAACCATCCGCAGATTTCGCAGATGTAAGAACAAGTCGGGGAGGCGTGATTCAACCGGAAGGTTGGTCGCAGAGATTGTTGAGATCTCTGTGGCATCACCAGCGTCGACTTCCCATATACCTTTCGATTCTCGCCAAACAAAAACATCTGTGTAATCGGCGTAATCTGCGGATAGGGTCTTAGCCGTTCTTGAGTAGGCGGAGTAGGGCGCGTTCGGCTTTGTTCATGTGGGCGCCGCGAGAGTTAACCAACTGCTCGACGGTATCAAAATAACGGGCGATTACTTTTCCCTTCTCAAAACTATCCAGCAGATTTGGACAGATGTACGCGGAGCGACAAACCGCCGGCGTGTTGCCAAGAACTTCAGCGGTTTCCTTGATCGCCTGAACGACGTGTTTTTGCCTGGCAGACTTTGTCTTCGGCAAGTCATCGCCCGCTCGAGCCAGGGCGCAGGCGCAGACAATCGTGCCAGCCCAGGTGCGAAAGTCCTTCGCGCTGAACTTATCGCCCAATACTTCCTTGATGTAGTCGTTGATGTGCTGTCGTTTGACGTCGACGAAATTGCCGTCGCCATTCTGATACTTGAATACTTCTTTCGCTGGAACCCGCAGGAGGGCGCGCACGACTTTGGCTACTGGGCGGTCCTTTAATTGTCGATGTTGTTCAATCCCGCTCTTGCCGCGAAAATTGAAATCGATTACGTCGCCACGCACAGTCACATGCCGCGGCCGGAGAGTAGCCAATCCATAACTGCCATTATCATTCGCATAAACATCGCTGCCTGGTCGCATGAAGCATGTGGAGAGAATACGAAGAATACTAGCCATCACTCTTTCACGCCCGAGATCCGCGCGACGCAAGTCGCGAGTCACAATCTTGCGCATCGTTGGCAGCGCCTGACCAAACTTCAGCAGGCGCTCGAACTTCTTGCGCTCGCGACGCTTGACCTGGTTTTCGTGATAGAGGTACTGCCAACGGCCGGCTGCATCAGTGCCCACGGCTTGAATGGCGCCGCCCGCTGCTGGATTGATGGCCACGTTGGACCATGCCGGCGGAATGACGAGGGCTCTGATGCGCTCCAGATCAGCAGCGGAAACCTTGCTGCCATCAGCATGCTGGTAGCGAAAGCCTCGCTTCGGCGTGCCGAGGCGGCGAATGCCGATGTTTTGTAGTCGCTCGAGTTGAGTCATGCTTGCAAGAAAGGACCTATCCGCAGATTTCGCAGATTCCACAGAACGGGCGGAGAGCAGAGAGCAAAGCGGCAGGCTATCCGAAAGCAAGATAGAAAGTGAGGGGCTACTGTGTCTTGGCCCCTTTGCTCTTCGCGCTTTGCCCTTAGCCTTTTCGGTGTAATCTGCGGATAGTTTTCACCTCATATTTGATTTCGGGAACAGAGTTCGTTCGGGCTCGGCGTTGAGCCGCTCGAGCATCTTCTTGATCAGTCGAGTCTTGATCCGCCCGGCCTCGCGCGGCGGCACCAGATAGCGCAAGATGGCTTCCAACCAAGTGTTATCGCTCACACGAAAAATCACATTCGGCCTCTCCCGCACTTGCAGCTCGTCAACTGGCGTCTCTGCCAGCAACTTCTTGTAAGTACGAACGCGTTCGAGCATCGCTTCGCCGATCTCTTCGCGAGCAATGTCCTGCATCGTTTGCGCCACGAACCCCAGATCGCTCTGGTAAGCGACGTGAAACTTGATCTCGCTCCAGACATAGGGAAATAGCGGCCAGCTATAGTTGTAAACAGCTGAGTTGAGGACATTGGAGTTGGGGAACTTGATGACGCGGCCACTGGGATGATCGGTAGACAACAAGTCACCGCCGAATTCCCAAAGGGTCGTGTCGAGATAACCGACATCGATAACGTCGCCGGTCGCGTTGCCGATCCTGATGCGATCGCCAACCCGGTACGGAGTGCGCACAAGAATGTAAATCCAGCCGATGAAGCTCGTGAAAGTTGTCTGCAGCGCGAGTCCCAGGATCACCGAGAACACGCCGAGTGAAACGACCGCGGTGTACCAGTTGACGAACAAGACTGAAATAATGATTAGGCCAACGATGAATGTTGCCAACAGCTTCAGAATTCGCCGCAGATTGTATTCAGAGACTGGATCGGTGACGCGATCGAGCAGGTAAACATCAACAATCTTAACCACCGTGATCGCGGTGGCGATACCAATGGCGCCCAGGATAGCTCGGGACAGAAAGGCGCCCAAGGCAAGATAGGCTCTGAGGAAATAGTAGAGTCCACCGAGCAGCGCCAACACGACCAGGTAGGTGCCGACAAAGGCCTTCTGTTTTTTTTGAACGACCGGGCTGGGTTCGGGACGTCCGGCAGTTTGCTTCAAAGCCTTTTGAATGTCGCTTTGTTGCTTAAGCTCTTCGACCTTCTCTTCCCGGTCCTGGAAAGACGATGAGACCGGCTCGTCGACGAGGTTGTTTGGATCGGACTGGACCATTGATGCCCAATGATAGGCAATTCGCGAGCACAAGATTAATGGCGCATTTCGGAGGGAAGGCGGTCGATTGTTGGATTGTTCGGGAACGGAGAGTCGCGCTGTTGTATGGATTGCGTCCTGTGGAGAGTTTCAGCCGCGGACCCAAGTAGACCGAATAGCATCGGATGAACGCGGATGAAACGGAGCTGAAATCTGTATTAGTCCCAAACTGGGCCACGGACTGCTCAAGATTGGTCAGCTCAAGATTGAATTGATCAGCTCAAGATTGATCAGCTCAGGGTTGAATTGATCAATCTTGAGAGGGGTATTGTTGTCCTTTGGAGCTAAGGGTTCTTGAGCTGATCAATCTTGAGAGGCGTATTGTTGTCTTTTGGAGCTAAGGGTTATTGCGTGTTCTAAAATTGGCGCCGATTTATCCGACTCCGTCTCGACCCTTTGCTCTATGCCCTTTGCCGCGAAATCTGCATTCAGCATTCAGCAATCAGCAATCTACTGGGCCGGCTTAACTTGCTTTTTGAATTGCGCGACGGTGAGCGTGTTAAGAACTTCGCGTTTTCTAATCCCGGCACGGCGAGCAAGACCAATACCAAATGGCAGGTGCTGCAGATCACTGATCGAGTGAGCGTCGGTCGAGACTACGAACTTGATGCCGCGCTTGCGAGCTTCTTTCAACCAGCGCGGCTCTAAATCCAAACGTTTCGGGTCGCCGTTGATTTCGATGTAGGCATTTGACTCAGCAATCACATCCAGCACTTCCTCGACTCGCAAAGGTATTGGCGGCCGGCGCTGGACCAGACGACCAAGCGGATGTCCCCAAATCTTGAAGTAAGGGTTTTGCATCGCTCGCTTGACCCGGCGCGTCATTCCGTCTTCATCGAGTTGGTAGCGATTGTGGATGGACGCGATAATGACATCAAACTGCTCGAGAATTCGATCCGGATAGTCTAAATCGCCTTCCTTAAGAATGTCCGATTCAGTGCCGCGCAGAAGTTTTACTTTTACTTTCTCCTGCACCTCATCGATCTCTTCCCACTGGCGCATCAGACGATCCAACTTCACACCATTGGCATAAAAGGCGGTCGGAGAATGATCGGTGATCGTGATGTACTGCATTCCCATTGCTTCGGCGGCGAGCGCCATTTCCTCGACCGAGTTGCGACCGTCTGAGTAAGTCGTGTGACAGTGAGTCATGCCGCGTATGTCCGCAAGCGTCAAAAGATCTTCGGGCAGCTTCCCTGCCAGCGCCATTTCGATCTCGCCATCGTCTTCGCGCAGCTCGGGTGGGATGTACTGCATGCCGAGGTGATCAAAGAGTTCCGCTTCAGACTTGATTGAGACTTTGCGGGCAGCCTTGCCAGCCACGCGTTCGAGAGTCGTTGGATTGAGTTGAAAGCCTTTCTTCGCCGCAACCGTTTGCATCTTCGCTACGTGAGCTTTGGCGCCAGTCTCGTTGTGTACGGCAACTGCGAATTCAGGATGCGAGACTGCGGTGAAGGCAACGCGAACATTTTCAATTAGCTTTACGACACAGCTGGTTTCAGTTTGTGCTTCGACGTCCGTGATCGAAGGCAATTGCAGAAAATGATTAAGCAACTTGACGGGTGAGCGTCGCGCGCTCGCCACGATCCGAATCGTGCCTACAGTTTCTTTCCAGCGCCGAATGGCTCCGACGACCTCGGCTGCGCGCGCCTCGTCAGATGTCTGGACATGCTCGAGAATCTGCTGGGCCAGTCGTCGCGCGTGCAGCAGCAGCAAACTTTGACCGCGATTCTCGTAACGCTCGATGGCAGTAAGCAGCTGCTGCGCGGACTTCTCGCCAAAACCGGGTACGTCCTTAATCTTTCCCTGATCGATTGCAGCTTTCAGCTCGTCGAGATTGCGAATGCCAAGGGCCTCGTTAAGCTTTTGAAGTTTCTTGAGGCTGACGATTTTCGAAAGCTCGATCGAGCCGGACGGAAGCTCCGAGCGCAACTTCTCGAGATATGGTGAACGTCCAGTAGTTAGGATTTCTTTGATCTGGACAGCAAGCGCAGCGCCAATACCCTTGATTTCAGTCAGTCGATCTTGAGCTGCGAGCGCCGCCAGATCGCCGGGATAGTCGCCGATGAACCGGGCGGCGTTCCTATAGGCGCGCGCGCGAAACCGATCCAGCCCCTTCACTTCGAGGAGCTGGCCTATCTCGCTGAGGATTGCTGAGACTTGAAACTTAGCGTTTGCAGACGGAGGTTTGGCTGGCATAGAACCGATTTTCCATATCACATTTAGAATTTTCATTTGTCATTGTAAAGCTGTTCAAGCTCCAATGCTGAATGGAAAATCGGAAATGGCAAATGATATATGGAAAATGCTCTCTCTTTCGCCGTCACCAATTCACGATCAGCTCCTGCGAGCCTTCCCACACCTTGATATCTTGCCGGATCGCGGCTCGCTGAAGTTTCGCTGGATCTTCTAACAATCGACCCGCTCCCAGGGCCACGGCTGACAGCGGATCGTCGGCGAGCATGACTCGCAAATTCAATTCGTGCTGCAAGCGGCGGGACATGCCATTCAGCAGCGAGCCTCCGCCTGTCAGAATAACTTCCGAGTAATAGATATCGGCGGTGACCTCGGGCGGCGCTTCTTCAATGACACTGCGAATGGCATTTATGATCTCAGTCAACGCAGGTTGCAGAGCTTCGTGCACATCTTCAGAACCAATGACGAAACTCTTGCCCGATCCATTCGTCAACAATTTACCCACCAACTCGAGTTCGCTGGTGTCCGCCGGCGTCAGCTCTGCCGTGCCCAGCAGCCGTTTGATCCGCTCGGCTGTGCATTCGCCAATTTGAAGCGAGTGCTTCACTCGAACCAAATCTCGAATCGCCTCGTCCATGGTGTTACCGGCTACCGGCAAGCTGCGCGAAGCGACAATTCCGCCGGACGCAACCAGCGCGATGTTGGTGGTCCCGCCGCCAATATCGACGAGCAAATGCGCGTGCTCGTCCTCCATGTCGATGCCCGCACCCGCTGCCGCAGCCAGACCTTCATCAACCAAATCGACTCGTCCCGCGCGAGCATCACGCGCGGCCTCGCGGACTGAACGCTGCTCGATTGTCGTCGATGAGCCCGGCACACCAATCACGAGGTGACTGCGCCAGTGACGGCCGGCGCGCGCAAGCTTCAGAAATGTCTTCAACATTTTCTGGGCGACTTCGAAGTTATCGATGGAGCCGTTGCGAATCGGTCTGAAGACTTCGATATCACGCGGCTCACGACCAAGCAGTTTTTGCGCGGCCCTTCCCACCGACAACACTTCGCTTGAGTGCTTTTCGATGGCCACAACCGAAGGTTCATTCAGGATGATTCCTTCATTGGGCACGCAAATCAACGTATTAACTGTCCCAAGGTCGACGGCGAGATGATCAACAAAAAAGTTGCGCAGGACTGTTGTAGGATTCAAAGTTGCCATCCTTTCGAAGCTGGAACTGAAACGGGATCAAACATGGCCACCATGGCCCTGGCTCATTCGATCCGACAGAATTCTCCCGGGTTGGCCAAGAACTATCAATTTTTGTACCAATGAGGTGTGGAGTCAGCGGCTGATGGAAGTTGATCTACAGATGGGTGAAATTTGCTGGGAATTCTGTTTGGGATTGGTCGCGCCCTGCCTGATAACCAAACGGCCTCGCACGCGCGACTGTATGAGTGAGAGTCAGTACAACTTATTGGCGGGAGGCTCTGAGCTAGCCTGCAGGGCAGGCGAAAGCATAAAGCCTGGTGTGGAGCGAAGCGAAACCCAGGAACAAGTTGCGGTCAAACAATTCAGCCCGGCGGAGCGGGCGGCAGAACATTGGCTCCAAATAACTTTCGCCCGCTCCGCGGGCTCGCTGCTTCACGGCGCAAACCCTGGGGTTCCGCTTCGCTCCATTCCCGGCTTTATGCTTTCGCCTGCTCCGCAGGCTGGTTGGGTCCGTTTGGCTCTTGCTCCTCGGCTATTTGCTGTCGCTCGCCCAAAAGAACTCGCACTTGGTGCACAGCCTTATCGTTCACGAGGTGAATCTCGTTCTCGGCCTGAAGCTGTCCATCAACTTCGAGCAACGCTACTCCGCGACTCAGCGACAGCGGATTCTCCACGGTAATTCGATAGGTGGTTTGCTGATATCGATAAGTAATCTCAAAACTTCGCCACCAGCGCGGCACGCACGGCTCAATTTTCAAAGTATCAACGCGCAACTGGAAACCCAGTATTGATTCCAGGCCGGCGCGGTACATCCAACCTGCTGAACCGGTGTACCACGTCCAGCCTCCCCGTCCCGTGTGCGGCGGCACGGCATAAACGTCGCCGGCGCAAACGTAGGGTTCGACTTTGTACTTGTGCAACCCAGCTCGAGTCGAGGAATGATTGATGGGGTTAAGGAGCGAGAACAGCTCGCCACTTCGATCGCCATCGCCGAGCATCGCGAAGGCAATCATCGTCCAGATCGCTCCGTGCGTGTACTGCCCGCCATTTTCCCGCACACCCGGTGCGTAGCCTTTGATGTAACCCGGATTCATCGCGCTCTTGTCGAACGGAGGCGTGAACAAGAGGACAATGCCATCTCCGCGTCGAATCAGGTATTCATCTACGGCAGCCATCGCGCGCGCGGCCCGATGTGGTTCCGCAACCCCGGAAATGACTCCCCAGGATTGCGCGATCGAGTCAATCCGGCATTCATCGTTCTGGGACGAGCCCAACGGTGTCCCATCATCGAAATAAGCGCGTCGATACCAATCGCCATCCCAGGCATTTGCGTCCAGGGCTTCGCGGAGATGTTGCATGTGATCTCGATAGCGCGTGGTCAGGTCGGGCTGATCTCGCTCTTCACAGAACGGAGCAAACCCTTCGAGTGTCTTGTAGAGAAACCACGCCAGCCAAACGCTCTCGCCCTTGCCGAGGTATCCGACGCGATTCATGCCATCGTTCCAATCGCCGATGCCCATCAGCGGCAGTCCATGCGCGCCAACTGCCAGACTTCGGTTGAGAGCCCGAACACAGTGCTCGAAAATTGAGCCTGTCTCGGCGGAGACGGTCGGCTGCAAGTAGATCTCGTGCTCATCGGGACCGAGCAGCGGCGCTTCGAGAAACGGCGCCATCTCATCCAAAACAGACTTGTCTCCAGTCACGTTGATGTAACCGGCCACCACTAACGGCAGCCACAGCAAATCATCGGAGAACCTGGTACGAACACCGCGGCCAGTGGGCGGATGCCACCAGTGCTGAACATCACCTTCTTTGAATTGACGCCGTGCTGCGCGCACGATTTGATCTCGAGCGGTCTGCGGATCTCCGTAGAGCAACGCCATAACGTCCTGCAATTGATCCCTAAAACCAAACGCGCCTCCCGATTGATAGAACGCCGTGCGTGCCTGCACGCGGCAGGAGAGTGTTTGGTAAACAAGCCAGCGATTCAACATCAGATTCAAAGCCACGTCCGGCGTCTTCACTTCAATGGTGCTCAAGAGCCGATCCCAGTAATTCAGCACTTTGTCGAAAGCCTGATTCACGAGGCCAGCCTGCCGGTACTGGGCTACAAGTTTGCTCGCCTTCTCTTTCGATTCAGCTTCACCCAGCAGGAACACGAGTTCGCGAGCCTCGCCCGGCGCCAGTTCAATAGTCGTCTGGATCGCCGCGCACGGATCAAGTCCCGCTCCCGCGCGCCCGCCTAATTTTGTTCGATCCATCGCCGCTGGACGCGCCATCGTTCCATTGCGTCCGATGAACTCTTTGCGATCGCAAGTGACGCTGGTGACGTTGCCGTTGGTGGCAGCGAACGCGACTCGATCAGCAAATTCGTTGTTGTAAGGATTGCGAGCATAGATCGCGTCATCCTCGAGCTCGGTGATGATGTAAGGCGCGGCGTTGTTGCGAAAGACTGCGAGCACTAACTCGTTGTAAGCGGTGATTGAGATGACACGACGCTTGTCGGTGCGATTGCGCACGCGTAACAGCGACACTTTCACCGGATCTGCCAAAGGCACAAACTGCAGCAGCTCCTGGGAAAGGCCGTGACTGTTATGCTCGAACACTGTGTAGCCCTGTCCGTGTCTTATCGTGTAGCTTTCCGTTTCGCGAATCGGAAGTGGTGTCGGCGACCAAACCGCGCCTGTCTCTTCATCTCGCAGATAAAGCACTTCGCCGGGAGGATCGCTGACGGCGTCGTTTGACCACGGCGTTAACCGGTTCTCGCGGCTATTCATTGACCACGTGTATCCGCTGCCGCTTTCAGTCACCATAAAACCAAATTCAGGATTGTTAGCCACGACATTCGACCACGGGGCCGGCGTCCACTGTCCTTCTCCCAACACTGTGACGTATTCGCGTCCATCTTGAACAAACCCACCGAGCCCGTTGAAGAACGTCAATTCCGGAATGCTGCTGAAAGAATCGTGAGGATGCGAGCGCTCGGGCAAACGGGGCGTGAACTGGGGCGGCAGCGACTCTTCGACAGGCCGGCGCTCCAGCTGCTCATCAAGCGAGCCACGCTCGGTCACGATTACGACTCGCGCGACTGAGTGAAGCAGGATCCGATCTTCGTCGGGCATCAAATCGGAGCGGCGAATGAAAACTCCGCCGGGCTTGTCCTGCAGTCCAGTCAAACCGCTCGTGCGCACCAGCGATTGGATCTCGTCCTGCAACGATTGAATGTAGCTCGGTGGATGATCGTTCAAAATAACGAGGTCAACCTTGAGACCTTTGTAATGCAGGTATTCGTGTGCTCGCAGAATTTGGCGCACCGAGCGCAGATCCTCGGTTTGATTGAGGCGAACGAGAATGATGGGCAGATCGCCACTGATTCCGTACGGCCACAAAGCCGACTGGCTTCTCGTATTGAGCGCGAGCACATGTGCGCGTGGACGCAGAGCCGAATCTGAATAAATCACCCGCTCGCCCAGCCTCTGAAATAGATTGGCATCGTCAGGTCCAATGCCGAGATGCGTCATCTCAACCTGCGCCCTCGTCCAGGCTAGCCGCGACTGTCGTTCAAACGTGTTCGGGTCGTGGTACTTGTCAGCCAGAATGGCGGCTTCTGCTCTCGATTGAGCTACTGCAGTCGTAAAGGTTACGCAGGTGCTCTCATTCGGTCTTAGTCGCACTCGGCAACGCAGGCTCATGACGGGATCCAAGACGGCGCCGACCGTGTTTGACAGCGGGCGTTCTTCCATCACGGCCACAGGATCCGAAACAGTGTGCCCTCGACCCAGGAAACGTCCGCGATCGGTTTCATACTGCACCGCGCCGATCATGGAGTTCTCGACCACGACGACATGAACTCCCCAAATCGGCGAGTCGTTACTCGAGTACTGACGCCGGTGAGCCAGCAAAGCATTGTGAGCAGGCAGAAATTCCGTCTCGATAAAGAGGTTGCCGAACGCTGGATGAGCGATGTCAGCCGCGGGTGGCGCCAGTACAACCTCGGCATAGCTCGTGAGCTCGATTTCGCCCGTGCGGTTGGAATTGTTCGTGATGGTGACCTGTCGAACTTCAGCGTTCTCCTCAGGTGAGATGACTATTTGCGTGTGCGTTACAAAGCCTGAGTCAACTCGCCAGAAGTCGACCTTGTCTTCAGCAAAAGTTACTTCGTAGGACTGAGGCTTTCGACCCACGGGCTGTTGTCCCGCCGACCAAACCGTGCCCGTGTGAATGTCTCGCAAATAGATGAACGTGCCCCACTGATCTCGTGTTACATCTTCGCGCCAGCGCGTCACAGCTCGATCAGCACAAAGTGAGTAGCCTGACCCTGCTGCGGTCAGCATCACGTGATAGTTGCCGTTCGTGAGCAATTGAGTTCGCGGCGTCGAGTGATCCGCGGTGCGATAGATGCGAGCTACTGAGCCGGGAATCTGGCTGGCAACACGACCGATTAGTACTTCTTCAGCACGAGGTCGAGTCGCGGGGACACCTTGCGGAATTCGCTCTTGCAGCAGCAGCTCGGTTGCTCGAACCGACGGGTCCGCATGAAAACGTCTCTCCATTTGTCCGTCGTGAATGGCGTTATCGAGGGCCACGAGACTCATGCCCTGATGGTGGGCCATGAAAGCGCGAATGAGTACGAGCTTTTGATTCTGCGGCAATCGATCTCCGGTGTAATCGATGGCTTCGTAAAAGCCGTAGCGGCCCAGGGCACCCTCGCGTTGCAGATGAAGTAGATTGGTCACTGCTGCTGCCGGATCAACTCGCGAGGCCAACATGGTGGCGTACGGTGAAACCACGAGATCCTGGACCAGGCCGCGTTTTAAGCCCAGGCCCGGCACGCCGAAAGGTCCGTACTGGTAATTCAGATTCAGATCGCGAGCGTTATACGCTGATTCCGAAACGCCCCACGGCACTCCTCTTTCTTCGCCGTATTCAATTTGTCTCTTCACCACCGCGCGATGTGTCTGATCCAGAAGCGTCTCGGGATAGCTATTCATTACCAGCAACGGCATCAGGTACTCGAACATCGTACCCGTCCACGAGATGAGCGCCCGTTCTCGACCGATCAGCGTCAGTTGGCGACCCAGTCGAAACCAATGCTCCTGCGGTACATCTCCCTTGGCGATGCCGATGAAACTTGCGAGTCGTGCTTCCGTAGCAAGCAGGTCGTAGTAAGAATTGTCCGGCTTCAGCTCTGCGACGTTGTAGCCAATCGTGAAGAGCTCGCGATCTTTGTCGAGCAGGAACGAGAAATCCATCTCATGAAAAATGGTTTCTGAAGTTTGCGCCAACTTCCGCAAGCGTTGGAGAAGATCATTTGCCGAACCGACTGTGCTTTGAATCTTGCCGGCTAACTCTCGTAAGTCGTTTGCAGCCGTTACATCGACGGGTGTTTGGTTCATGCCCTCGACTTCACCCTGCAAAGCCGCCAGCTCCAGCATGAGCTCATCACAGCGCTCCGGGACTTTTGCTATCGGAAGGTTCTGTCCGATTAAGTTCTTTATCGCTTCCCAACGTTCGCGCGCTGGTTGACCGGCGCGTTGCACGAGCGCCTCGATATCGATCGTTCGAACTTCAGCCCAGGGAACCAGGGTCGTCAAATCACGACGCAAGCCGCGCAGTTGATGTCGAAGGGCACTAATCCACCAGCTCAAATCCGCGAAATTGTCAGTCCCGTGTTCGAGCGCGAGCGCGCCGACGATGTCCTCGATGGTTCCCGCGCGCCTGCTCAAAGTATCGAGAAGCGTTGCCCATCCGGGCAGCGTTTGTGGAGCCGAGGCGGAAACCAAACGTTTGCAAACTTCAATCTCTTCACGAAGATGCTTGATGGTGATGACCTCGGTGCGCTGGCGAATGGTGCCAAGCCTGGTGGCCTCCTCACTAATCAATTCAAGCGTGTCAGCCAACCCGCCGATCGTTTGCTTACCGAAGATCTGTTTGTCCTGTAGCTCGACACAAAACTGTTTTGCCGCGATTAAGTGTCCGGCCAGATTGCCGCTATCTACCGTGGATATGTATTGAGGCAGCAATGGCTCGAGTGACCGCGTGTCATACCAATTCAAGAAATGCCCGTGAAACCTTTGCAGCTTGCTCAAAGTCACAAAGGTCAACTCTGTTCGTTCAGTAAACTCGAACGCGCTAACGTAACCAAGGTCATGCGCAGCTGCGGTTGAAAGCAGGAGCAAGCCGATGTTTGTCGGTGAGGTCCGATGAGCGATAACTGGCTTCGGATCTTCCTGAAAATTATCGGGCGGGAGCCAATTGTCTTCAGCCCCGACAAAAGTCTCAAAGAATCTCCACGTTCTGCGCGCGATGAGTCGAGTGAAGCGAAGCTCGCCTGCTGTTAGTACGACTCTGCGGCGCTCAGCCTTCTGACTAACCCACCAGGCGACAAAGGGTGAAACTAACCAGGCTGCAAGAAAGGGAGCGGCGTCGAGAATCGCCGCAGGTCTTAGCCACAGAATCAAACCAACCGCGACAAGCGCGAGCGGCAAAACCGCAAACATGAAGCGAAACAACGTGGATAGATCATGACGGCTCGACTTCTCAGCGTCAGCCGCTGTGACCCATTCGAGCAGATGCCGGTGAGAGACGTAGCGGCGATAAAGAACGCGAACAATCGCGTCGCTCATCAAGCATGCCTGGTGACCGATGAAAATGAATGTGAGCACGAACTGCGCTGTGTTGGTGCGAAGGTTACCCCAGACGCTCCAAAAATGGCTGGTCCACGGAATTCCGCGCGGATGAGTCATCAAACCAGTCGTCACGTGGAGATAAGCCGGGAACGCCATCGACAACAGGACAAAAAGGCTCCACAGAAATGGCGAGCCAGGAAAGATCGTCCACGATGCCAGCAACCATAAGACAATCGCCGGCGCAGTGAGACTGCGACGAAGGTTGTCAAAGACTTTCCACCGCGACACCAGGGGCAGCGCATTGGGCACGCTTCGACCACGGTCGTCGGGAACATAACGCGTAAGCCAGGGCGCTATCTGCCAATCGCCTCGAGTCCAACGATGCTGGCGTTTGGCATAGGTGTCGTAGTGCGGCGGATAGTCATCGAGCAGCTCGAGATCTGTAACCAGCGCGGCTCGCGCGAATAACGATTCAAACAGATCATGACTAAGCAGCGCGTTCTCCGGGACGCGTGACGCGAGCGTTTGCTCGAAACTATCAACTACGTACAGTCCCTTCCCGGTATAACTACCTTCGCGGAACAGATCCTGGTAAACGTCAGACACGGCCGTGGTATAGGGGTCGATTCCGGTGTGACCCGAAAAGATTCCCGCGAACCTTGATTCACCGGAGCTCAATAACGAAACGCTCACTCGGGGCTGCAGAATGCTGTAGCCTCGCGTAACGCGATTTACTTTGCTGTCGATGATGGGCCGATTCAGCGGGTGAACAGCAGTTCCTATAAGACGGCGCGCCACATCTCGAGGCAGCTGGGTATCTGAATCCAAAGTAATGACAAATCGCACCTCGCCGAGGCTGCTGGTGTCCCCGGCTTGAACGCTGAAACTGGTGTCTTTGGCTCCGCGCAAAAGCTTATTGAATTCATGTAGCTTGCCGCGTTTGCGCTCCCATCCCATCCACTTTCGCTCCGCAGCGTTCCAAAGTCTCCGGCGATGAAACAGGTAGAACCTTGAGTACCCCTTCTCCGTCTGATTGCTGTAGGTCGCATTGAGACGTTCTATTCCAGCCAGAGCAGCATCGATGAGCGCTTCGTCCTCAGGCAATTCAGCCTCGGATGCGTCTCCAAAGTCCGTTAGAAGCGCAAAGTGAATTCGCTCGTCCTGGTTGGCGAGAAACGTGACCTCGAGTTTCTCGATTAACTTTTCGACGAACTCAAGGTTTGAAAGGATGGTCGGCACCACCACGAACGTTCTCGCGTCCCTGGGAATTCCAGCTGTTGTGTTCATGCGCGGAAGAACACGAGGCTTGAAAAGATTCGTGATATCAAAATTCAAAACACTGAGCGCGAGATCACTCGCCGGCAATAGGGCCAGCAGGATCATGACGAGGATTAATGGCCACGATCCGCCCTTCAGATAACAACCGATGCTGAGCAGAGTGACTATCAGCATAGTTAAGAAGGACAGGGTGCCGAGGTAGAAAAACGTCGGATGCCGCAGAATCCATCGCCCGATTCGTTGTGAGAAGTAGGGACGGTACTTGAAAGTTGACTCGAGTAACGAACTGCCGGAGTCAACGAGGAAGTAACCCACGTGATTTGTGAAATCACCTGAATCAGTCGTGGCGTTACGCGCCAACTCCACGGTCGCTTTTGCGACTTCTACTTCCGGAACATTTGTGCGCTTGCTGATCTTTTCAATTACGTGGCGATAACGGTCACGGCTCGCGAATTCCATCTTCGAGTAAGCGCCCGCCGGATCCTGACCGAGGATTGGTTCGATTAAGCTGACCCGTTCAAAAAAGTCGCGCCAGTCGAGCGTCGACAACAAGCGCATGCTGGTGATGATATTTCCGACAGTTACCTGCGCGGCCGCCTGACGCTGGTGTTCGCTGTGCATCACCTGCTCAATGCTGGTGCCCTGCTGCTCGAGCTGTTTCTCGATCCAAACGAAGACCGGTGTGATTGACGTGTCCTGATCACGCAACCGCTGAATGAGCTGCACCACAAAAGCGCGGTGAACTCGATCCCATCTTTCAAATCGCTCCGAAACGAGACTAACCGGGTCGTAGCCTTGAGTCGCGGAAAGCTCCAGTAGCTTGTCGGCAAACTTATCGGCTTCGGCTTTTTCGGATCGCCAGCGAACAATCTGCGTCCCGAGCCGGCGGAGATTCTCGACGAGAGCGAGTCGCAAACTGATGGCGACGGCCCACAGTTCGCCAATTGTTAAAGCCGCGCCTGACTGGTAGGCAGTGATGAAACGTTTCAGTGTTGCCGGATCAAGCCGGCTATCTGTGTGAGCGATCAGTGCGAGGGTAACGACATAAATGCGCGGATAATCCGCCAGCTCTCCTTCTGACAACTTGGGCAGCTCTTTGTAATAGCCCTTCGGTAAATCCTCCCGTATCTCACGAAGCTGCTCCTCGACAATGTGAAAATTGTCGAGCAGCCATTCGGCGGCGGGAGACATTGACTCTCCCTGACGGACGGCATCGACGAGAACGCGATAAACGGCTACGAGCTTTCGGCCGTTATCCTCCAGACGCGGCAGTAAGCCTGCGCGGCCTTTCTTTTTTACGGTGCGATGTTCGGCGGCAATAGCGTGCGCGTATTGCTCGAGTCGCTCGACGCTGAAGAGCTCGCCACGAATCGGCTCGTCGCTGAGATACTTGGATTCCCCAGTGATGGCTCGAAAGAGATCAACCATAGTTCTGCGTCGAAATTCTGAGGGGGGATAAGCTGGCAGCAGGGGACATCGCCTTACGGGGGGTAAGTAACGAGATTCGCGAGATGTCAGGCAGCTGAATGATACTCGATTATCACTGAGTCGAGGTAACGCGGCCTTGAGAGGGTAATGCCCTAATTTGGAGTGCGCCGACCTGTCGGCGCTTTCGTCGCTGCGACCTGTCGCAGCAAGTGTCGAAAAAAGCCTATTATCAAACTCGCGGCGTCGAGCCGCCGCGGGCGAAAGCGATGACAGGTCATCGCACTCCAAACTAGGGGGGTGGGGTTTGGGGTGTAGAAAATTGGGGTGGGGGGGCTACACCCTATACCCTCGTCCGTTCAGCTACACCCTACACCCTTCACCCTACACCCTTGTCCTGTGTATCTCTCCGGTACATCGACCGGTGGAAATATGTTTAGTAACAAACCACAAAAGCGCTGAAGCTGGCTTCGTATAACTGTTGGCAACCTCAGTGCCAGCGTTACAAAACTTGTTCTTTGCTTGTTCTTTGATCGCTGGAAGCTTCGGCTCAACTAACAATAAAGCTGGAGAGAGTACTCACACGGAGCGGTAGTTGCATAAACCCAAACAGAGGATCATTTCCAGGGGGTGAATCGCGACATGGGAGCTGCAGCTGCAACACTTCAGTCAATTCAAACTTCCTTGAACACAACGAAGGCTGAACTTTCTTTGGTCGACGGAGATAGTCGTCGTCCCGCTCGTTTACAGCTGATCGAAACGATCAAAAACAATGTGATGGCGTGGACGAAGTGGCGAGCGATGGACGTTGCAGTCTCAAATTTCAGATCTCAGATCTCAAGATCAGATCTCAAGACTTAATTTCAGATCTCCAGACTTAAGATGGCAACCAGAACCAAAACCAAGTCGCCAAAGCGGACGACCAAAGCGTCGAAATCGGCACGAGCTCGTTCAAACCGCGTTTCGGCTCGCGCGTCCGGCAACGGTACCCGCGAACTCCGTCAGCTCAAAGAACCAAAGTCTCCCATGCCGGCGCAGCATCAACGCAAACCCGGCCTGGAATCAAAACTGGATCCGCGTCCTAATTACCTCGCGCCGTTCTACAAAGGCGCCGATAAGCTTTCTAAGAAGGTGGCGTTGATCACCGGAGGCGATTCCGGAATTGGACGCGCGGTCGCAGTTCTCTTTGCCCGAGAAGGCGCCGACATTGCCTTCACATACCTCGAGCCCGAACGTACCGATGCCGAGGAAACTCAGGAAGCTGTCATTGCCGAAGGCCGACAAGCAATAACGATCTCAGGAGATGTTCAGGATGCCGACTTTTGCCGCAAAGCCGTGGATACGACGATTAAGGAATTTGGCAGACTCGACATCCTTGTGAATAACGCAGCGTTTCAGCAACACCAGAATGGTCTTGACGACCTCACCGAAGAACAATGGGATCGCACCTTCAAGACCAACATTTATGGCTACTTCCACATGACGAAGGCCGCGTTACAACATCTTAAGAAGGGCAGCGCGATTATTAACACTGGTTCAATTACGGGTTTGGAAGGAAGCAAGGAGCTGCTCGACTACGCTTCGACAAAAGGTGCGATACACGCGTTTACAAAATCGCTTGCACAAAACCTCGTAGCAAAAGGCATCAGGGTAAACTGCGTCGCGCCCGGTCCGGTTTGGACACCCTTGAACCCTTCAGATCAGGATGCTGAAGATGTGGCGGAGTTTGGCGCGGACACGCCGATGAAACGGCCGGCGCAACCGGAAGAGATTGCGCCGGCGTATGTCTATTTCGCGTCTGAAGCAGACTCGAGTTATGTGACTGGAGAAGTCTTGACGTTATTGGGTGGTGAAACGACCGCCGGCTAGCGGCGTATTCGCTCGATTCATAATAGGGGGAAAAAGAAATGGCAGACAGTGAGAGTGGCGGCAGTACTGGCGTAATTGCGATTCTGGTGATCTTTATCGTGATCGTGGTGGCGGGCTTGCTCGTGTTTGGTGGCCGCCTCTTTAATAACAATAAGAAAATCGACGTGAATATTTCGACGCCGAAGTAGTTATGGAAAAGGCCAACAAAGTCACGGTCAGTCTGGCGATCATTTTGTTGGTCTGTTTCTTTCTACCCTGGGTTCAGGTGAGTTGCGGCGCTGAGAAAGATACTGCAACCGGACTCGATCTCGCTCGTGACGGCGACACCGCCTTGTGGCTGATTCCCGTGCTCGCAATAGTTCTCGCGGTTTGTGGGTTGCGGTTGCTAAAAATCGATCAGCGGATTTTTGGGTTGATAACGATACTCAGCGGTCTCGTGAGCGTCTACCTCCTAAATCATGAGCGTAGCAAGTTCACTGACAACTCCGGCCTCATCGAAGCGAGGCTGACTCCAGGTTTTTGGCTGGCGTTGATAGCTGCGATTGCGACCACTGTTACTGGCGCATTCTCGTTGTTACGACGCCGCCAGGAATGAACTCTTTAGTTTTGGATGTTGGTAGAAGTTGTGCAATCCAAAGTTCGGGCGCTTAGTCAGTTAGTCCTGTTTCCCTTTGCTGCTTTGCGCCTTTGCGGGAAAGCCAACGTCTCGCAAAGTCGCCAAGAACGCAAAGAACACAACTGACTTTAGTAGCTCCTAACGCCGGTGCTACAGATCTCCGAGATCTCAAATGAGCGAATCAACAAACCATCGTACTTTTGTCGTGGGAGACATACATGGTTGTTACGATGAGCTAATGGATCTGCTCGACGAGGTCGACCTTGCCGAAACCGATCGAGTCATCGCGGTGGGAGACCTCATTGTCAAAGGCCCAAAGAATCGTGAGGTACTGGACCTCTTCATTTCCGACCCGCGTTTTTCGTCTGTCCTTGGCAATCATGATCTTGCCGTCCTGAGTTTTCTCGACAAACGTGACCAACGTTACACCAGACCCCAAAAGAAAACGGGGAAAGAGCTGGAAGGCGAACGCGAGAAGTATCTGAGGTTCTTAGCGTCGCTTCCGCTTTATATCGATCTAAAGACCCATTTAATCGTTCATGCGGGTGTGAGACCAGGCGTGGCGCTTGGCCTGCAGGACACCAGCGATCTTCTCGAGCTACGAACACTCGGCGAGAATCCAACCAGGCGCCGCGGCACTCCCTGGTACAAAGTCTATGATGGCGAAAAGTTTGTGTTGTTCGGCCATTGGCCCCGAAAACATCCCCAACGTGGGCCACGAGCTTTGGGCCTCGACACTGGTTGCGTTTACGGAAATCGCCTGACTGCGTATCTGGTTGAGACCGGCGAAATATTTAGCGTGCCTGCGCGCGAACCTTACAGTCGCGGCTCGAAACAACTCTCCAGGGAGCTTGCAGCTCCGCTGCCTAGTGATCAGACAATTCCAACACCGCTGAGCACCGAATCAGTACACGCCTGACAGAGTTTCACCTCTAAACTTTCAAAAACCGGCCAAAAACTGCAACAACATCCTGGGAATGATGCTTGCAGAATCTGCCCTGTGATTCCATGCATAGTCTACTTTGTGCGCTCGCTCTCCCCCGCACTGAATAGCCTAATCGAAAGCCAGAAGTGGGGAGTAACAAAACAGTGATGGTTGCACGAAGAGAGACCTTTGAAGAACCGTTGAAGGTGTGCCCAGCGACGGCGGCCGAATTTGCAGACGAACATTCGCTGCTCTTGAACCGCGAGTTAAGCCTGCTCGAATTTCATCGCCGAGTGCTCGACGAAGCTCGCGACGAAAGTAACCCCTTGCTCGAGCGGCTGAAGTTCCTCGGCATCTTCGCATCGAACATCGAAGAGTTCTTTATGGTCCGTGTCTCGGCTCTAAAGGAAGAGATTGAAGAGAAAGTCACCGAGCTTTCACCGGACGGATTGACTCCTGAGCAGCAACTGGCGCGCATTCGTGAAAGGTTGTTGCCAATGCTTGCTGCCCAAAGCGAGTGTTTGGCAGAGGAACTTTTGCCACAGCTCAAGGCGAATGGTATCGAAGTGGCTACCTACGAGTCGCTTCCCCCGCTCGAGCGGCACGTCCTCGACGGTTACTTCGCGGACAAAGTTTTTCCGGTACTGACACCACTCGCTGTTGATCCGAGCCATCCCTTCCCGTACATCTCGCCGTCCAGCTTGAACATTGGTTTGATGGTAGCGACTCCGAAAGATCCACATCGGAAACATTCTCAGGAAGAGACTCGATTCGTTCGTATCAAGGTGCCTTCAGCGGTTCCACGTTTGATTCCGATCGGTGGCGCTAAGACAAAGTTTGTTTTCGCTGAAGACTTAATCAAGACACACGTGCACTCGCTGTTTCCCGGAGCCACGCCCGGCGAGTGTCATATGTTCAGCGTCACTCGCGATGCAGACCTCGATATTCGTGAAGAGGAAGCGGACGACTTGCTGCGAGCGATGCAGCGGGAACTTAGGCAGCGGCGCTTTGGCGCGCCGGTGCGTCTTGAAGTTTCGGCCAGCATGCCGTCTGAAATGATCGAATATTTGATCGAGTCCCTGAATTTATCTGAAGAGGATGTCTACCGCATCGAAGGTCCGCTCATGACGCAAGGGCTAGCTGCGCTTTACGAAGTCGAGCGACCGGACCTGAAAGATGCTCCCTTCGAGCCCAGAACTCCTGAACCATTGGCGAAGAGCGATTCCATCTTCGATGCAATTCTGGAACGCGACATCCTGCTCCACCATCCATTCGATTCTTACTCGTCAGTAACGGATTTTGTCGCAGCTTCGGTGAAGGATCCTGATGTCGTGGCGATAAAAATCTGCTTGTATCGCACCGGGCCGGACTCACCCATTCCGCCCGCGCTGATTGAAGCGGCTGAAAAGGGAAAACAAGTTACGGCGTTGATTGAGCTCAAAGCGCGCTTCGATGAAGCACACAACATCGAATGGGCGCGAAAATTGGACCGCGCCGGCGTTCACGTTGTTTACGGACTCATCGGATTGAAAACACATGGGAAGCTGACGCTCGTGGTGCGCCGCGAAGGAGATTCTTTAAAACGTTACGTGCATATCGCGTCGGGAAATTACAACCCTACAACGTCGTGTACTTACACGGATGTGGGCCTGCTGACTGCGAATGAGGCCATCGGCGCTGACGCCAGCAAGTTCTTCAATTACCTGACCGGCTGTTCGCCGGAGACCGAATACAACAAATTGCTCATCGCGCCAGTGAACATGAGGGAAAAGGTGATGGCGCTGATCGATCGCGAGATTGAACATCAGCGCGCCGGCCGTCCAGCTCGAATAATTGCGAAGATTAATCGATTAGCCGACAACGAAGTGATTCGCAAACTCTACGAGGCTTCACAAGCCGGCTTGCGCATCGATCTTATTGTGCGCGGTGTTTGCATGCTGCGGCCCGGCGTCCCCGGTCTCTCCGAAACAATCACGGTCCGAAATATCGTCGGCCGCTTTCTCGAACATAGTCGCATCTTCTACTTTGCAAATGGCGGCGAGGAAGAAGTGTTTCTGGGTAGCGCCGATTGGATGCACCGCAACTTGTCGAATCGCATCGAGGTGTTGACCCCAGTCGAGGACGCAGCGCTGGCGAGCCATCTAAAAGAGGTAGTGCTGAGCGCGTACCTGCGTGACAACGTGAAGTCGCGCAAACTTTCTCCGAACGGAGCCTACGAACCATTCGAGGTGAAACCAGGTGAAGAACGATTTGATGTTCAGAAGTATTTCTTGAGTACTGCAGGCTGCCAGCCTGCAGCCGGGTAACCAAGCTGATTATCCGAAGTTGACTGGTCAACGTAACGAAAACAGGCTGGCAGCCTGTTCTACATTCGAGGTAACTGAAATGTCTCGCCGAATAATTTTTCTACTGCTGCTTGTCTTTGCGATTTCTACAACTGGCTATGCCTACCAGTCTGACGATGAAGCGTTGCCGGCGGGCACTCCAATTGTTTGGCGTGATCCCGGCGACATCGCCAGACGAGATCTTTATTGGGGGCCGGGGGGCGCTGCTGAAAAGCCTGATCTGAGCCGGGTGACTCTGATCAAAAAAGAAAAAGGCGGCTATTCAACCAAGTACCGCGTGCGCGACGGCTCCGGACGAGAATGGGTGGCAAAGGTCGGCAAGGAAGCTCAGGCCGAGAACTCCGCGACCCGCTTCTTATGGGCTGTAGGATTTTTTGCGGACAAGACTTATCTCGTGCCCAAAGTACGAGTTGATGGGATTGCCGAGGCGCTTGAAAACGTGCGTTTCAGCCTCCGACCAAAAGACGTAGATCGTAAGGAAGGTTGGAAGTGGAGCCAGAATCCTTTCAGCGGCACCAAGCAGTTCCAGGGCTTGAAAGTGATGATGGCCTTGCTCAACAACTGGGACATCAAAACCTCAAACAACAAGATTAACGTCGTTCGCGATGAAGGCACGGGTCACACGGAACTGCAGTACTTCGTCGGTGATCTTGGCGGGACGTTCGGAAAATCGAGCCCTGTGCCGGTCATTTGGTTGATTACTCGCAGTCGAAACAATCCCAGGGATTTCGCTAACGCTTATTTTGTAGACATCGTTCGCGATGGGTACGTGTACTTCGATTACGCCGGCAAGCAGAATCATCTTTTTGAGGACATCACTATCAGCGATGCGCGGTGGATGGCTGGATTACTTTCGCGGCTCAGCAAGCGTCAAATCGAAGACGCGTTTCGGGCGTCGAACTACACACCGGCACAAGTGCGCCTACTCACCGAGGCGATTCAGGATCGCATCGCGGAATTGAATGCGCTGCCCCGTTATCAGCAGGCAAGGCGGTAGGTGTTTGTAGGAACAGGCTGCCAGCCTGTTCATTTCGCGACGGAGCCAGTCTCCACCTGAGGTGACGACTCCCTCGGAACAGCTGCGGGCTGGCAGCCTGCAGTACAAGAGATGAATGAAGAAAAAGATTGGCATCAGTTATCTGCTCCGTCCTCACTGGAAAGCGCTGTCGATTGCTTTTATAGCTGTCCTCGGCGAGGCTGCCACCGATCTACTCGAGCCCTGGCCGCTCAAGATTGTTTTCGACAACATTCTCAGTTCTAAGAAGATGCCGCCGTGGCTGGCAACAGCCGTTAACTCCACGATCGGCTTCGACAAACTCTCGATTCTTGCGTTTGTTGCCCTGGCAGTGTTGGGTATCGCCATCATCGGAGCCATCAGCAGCTTCACCCAGAAATATCTAACCACGTCAGTGGCTCAATGGGTCGGTCACGATCTCCGGCGAGCGCTCTATCATCACATTCAACGACTCTCACTTTCGTATCACGACAACAAGCGCACCGGAGATCTGATCAGCCGCATCACCAGCGACATCGATTCAGTGCAGGATTTTGTTTCGCAAGCGCTGCTCGGCCTGGTCGTAAATGTGCTGACGCTCGTGGGAATGTTGTGTGTGATGTTCTACCTCGACTGGCGCTTCACGCTGATAGCCTTATCAGTTGCGCCCGCTCTTTTCATCGTCGTCTACAGCTTCACTCGGCGTATCAAGCAGGCTTCGCGCGCGGTGCGAAAGAAGGAAGGTGAGATCGCATCCGTAGCGCAGGAAGTGCTTTCCTCAATTCGCGTCGTAAAAGCTTTTTCGCGCGAGGACTACGAACAGGAACGATTTGAAAAGCAAAGCCTGGAAACGGTCGAGACCGCGCTGCGAGCACGTAGCTTGAAAGCAAAGCTGGCGCCGATCGTTCAGGTTATCGTCGCCGCTGGTACCTGCCTGGTGATGTGGTACGGCGTGCGTCTTGTCCTCGCCGGAACAATCACACCCGGTTCTTTGCTGGTTTTCCTGATCTATCTCGGCAAGATGTACAAGCCGATGCGCGAGCTTTCTAAGATGACTGACACGATTTCGAAAACCGCAGTCGGTTACGAGCGCATTCGTGAAATTATCGAGACCGAGCGTGAAGTCCGGAATCTGCCCGGCTCCAAACCTGCCCCGGAATTTAAAGGCGCTATCGAATTCAAGGATGTCAATTTCGGATACGGACCTGATCGTCTGACTCTTAAAGGCCTCACTTTTAAGATTCAACCCGGCGCGGTAGCGGCGTTAGTCGGGCCAACCGGGGCGGGCAAGACTACCATCGCCAGCCTCGTAGCGCGCTTCTATGATCCTTCTTCAGGTGAAGTCCACATCGATGGTAAGGACATCCGGCGCTACAAGCTCCATTCACTGCGACGCCAAATCAGTTTTGTCTTGCAGGAGAATCTTTTGTTTCGAGCGCCGCTTTGGCAAAACATCGCGTACGGCCGGCCCGAAGCAAATAGAGATGAGATTATTAAAGCCGCCAAGTTGGCCAATGCTGACGAGTTCATTGTGAAACTGCCGGATGGCTATGACACCGTCGTTGGCGAGCGCGGTGTCACACTTTCTGGCGGACAGCGCCAACGTATCGCCATAGCTCGCGCCATCATCAGGGATGCGCCGATTCTCATTCTTGATGAGCCTACTTCAGACCTTGACGCCGCTTCGGAAGAATTGGTCTTCGATGCCCTGAGCAAGCTGATGGAAGGAAGGACGTCGATCGTGATTGCGCATCGGCTGGCTACGGTGCAACGCGCTGACGTGATCTTTGTTCTTGAGGACGGAAAGATCGCGCAACAAGGAACGCACAGTGAGTTGCTGGCTCGAGGTGGCTTGTATGCCCAGTTGTATGAGATTCAATTTCGCAGCGAGGAAAGGGCCACGGCGCTAACTGCTTAGTTGAGCAATGTGCTCCCGAAAGGCAATAACATACTTGACTGAACGGTAAGCGATTTAGATTTTGGCCACAGATGAACACGGATATAAGGGATCTGAATAAATCCGAATTTTAGATCAGTGTTATTCCGTGTTCATCTGTGGCCGGGAATGAACTACGTACGGGCGATGTGGTCTTTTACTGAGTCAAGTATGTTAGTGCCCTTTGAAAGAGAAAGGGCGGGGCTAACAACCCCGCCCTTTATGACTACAGGCCGCCAGTTAACTTAATTCTCTTTGACCTGAGCAGCGGCGGATTTGTTCACGTCGGTAGTTGGCGTTTGAAGGTGCTGCCAGTAATCCTGGACATACTTCTTCATCTCGCCATGACCGAACCGGGTATAGAAGTCGTACTGCTTCATCTCCGCATAAACCTGATCGTAATTCCATTTGTTATGAGTGAAGCGATACACGGCACCCATCACGCCCGTCCGGTGACGGCCACCAGCGCAGTGTGCATAAAACTTGCCGGTTTCCGGGTCGTCAGCGAGTTTCAGAAACGTCGCGATTTGTTCGTCTTTGGGATAATCCTTATCGTTCATCGGAATGTTGACGTAGCGCATCCCCAACGCCTCAACACTACTCTTCTCATATGACGCCGGATCGTCGCGCAAATCGATAACTGTCTTAACGCCCAATGCGGCCAAATCCTTGTAGTCTTTCTCTTTGGGCTGGCTGCCGCGGAAGAAGCGCTCGTCCATCTGGCCAAAATTCTTAATCTTCGTTGAAAAGCCAGAAGGCTGCTGAGCTTGGGAAAGCCCGGCCGCAGAAATCAATAGGGTTAATAGGGCAAAAACTCGAAGGGCAAAGCGGGACTTAATCGGAGACATATTCTTCATGAATAACCTTTTCTATTTTAAGGACCATTAAATTAAGTCGGGTTTGCCAATTTGCAAGGACGATTCACACGGACGGACGTGACTAATTGGCCGCCATTAGGATTCAACAAAGGTGTTATGGGTTGCAGCAATATCGAGGGAGAAATCTCACCCACCAGCTGCTCGCTGCGGTTAATTGGGGTGGCAGACTTCTGCTGCAAATCCCCAATCCGAATTCCGCATTCCGCATTCGGTTACGTTTGCTCGACTTCTTGTCGAACGGGTTCCTCAACAGGCTTCGGCATCATCATCAGCTTAACTACAAAAGTGGCGCCCTTATTCTCGCCGTCGCTTTCTGCCTTTATTGATCCACCGTGCAATTCGACCAAATGACGAGCGATCGCCAAACCTAACCCCAGGCCGCCGTGTTGACGTGTTATCGCCCCATCAGCCTGCCGGAATCGATCGAAAACGTAGGGGAGAAACGACTCGTGAATTCCCTGCCCGGTGTCACGGACAATGATTTCGGCCTCAGTACCTGAGCTTTGAAGGATGACGTTAATTTTCCCCTTGGCCGGAGTAAACTTGACCGCGTTTGAAAGTAGATTCCAGATCACTTGTTGCAATCGATCAGCGTCTCCAAGGACCGGACCGATGGTGGGATCCGTTACCAACTCCAGCGTGATCGACTTTGAGTTAACGGCCGGCCGAATTGAATCGATCGCAGCCTCCATTACTTGCGGAAGCTCAACCGGAGCCACGTCCACACGTAACTTTCCAGTAATGATTCGTGAGACATCAAGCATGTCGTCAATCAGTTGAGTCTGTGCCCTAGCGTTCCGATCGATAATCTCCATCGCGCGTTTGGAGGTTGGCTGATCAAGCCGTCCCGTCCGCAGCATTCCGCTCCAGCCAACGATAGCGTTCAACGGAGTGCGCAGCTCATGCGATACCGTGGCGAGAAATTCATCCTTCATTCGGCTCGCATCTTCGGCTGCGATTCGAGCAGTTTGTTCGGCTTGATAGAGGTGCGCGTGATCGATAGCCAAAGCCGTGCGATCAGCAACCAACTGTAACAAGGTGATGTCTTCATCACTGAACTTCCGAGGACGGATCGTATCAGCGTGGATAACTCCTACTACTTTTCCTTTTATGACCAGGGGAGCGCCAATTAGAGACGAGATGTTGTCGCGTAGTATGGGGTTGTAAACGTCCGCCTGCGTAAGGTCTTCGAACACCATGAGCTCGCGACGCTGGGCGATAGTCCCGGCGATCCCGCGGCCGACAGGTATGCGAATCTCTTCGGTCGCGAGCTCCTTTTCCAGTCCCACGCCCGCACTCAGAGCCAGGTGAGTACCATCCTTACTGAGAAGGAGGATGGCGACTGAATCTACTTCCAGCACTTCACGCACACGAACAAGCAACTCATTCAATAGCTCGTCGACGGCGAGGTGTTGCAGTGCCGTATCGGTCACCGACTGCAGTCGCTTGATCGTCTCGGTGGCGCGCTCGGCTTCGATGCGCGCGTTCTGCTCGCGAATTAGTAACTCTTCTCGTTCCTGTTCAGAATGCTTTCGCTCGGTGACATCCATGCATACGCCCGTCATCCGGATCGCATTGTCCTTCTCGTCCCGAATCACCTGCCCCTTGCCTTCAACCCATCGAATCGAATTGTCGGGCCGGATGATTCGATATTCGATCTCGTGCAAAGTGCCTTTGTCAACGTTCTTACTAATTGAGGCGATCACTTGCTGTCGGTCATCCGGATGTATGTCGCGCAGGAAGTGTTCGAATGTTCCTCCAAAGCTCCCGGGCTCGACGCCGTGCATTGCTTCGAGATTAGGTGACCATTGCACTTTCGTCGTGTTGAGATCGTAACTCCAGGCGCCCATCTTCGCGGCATCCAATGCCACGCTTAATTGCTGTTCGTTGCGCCGTAACGCCTGGGCAGCGGTGCGTCGCTCCTGAACAACTGCCGCCAGGAACAGAAAAGTAATTGCGTTCGATCCGACGAAAAGCTGCAACTGCAAAAGCGCCTCGGCGGGAGTTCGACCCAGGCCGACGAACGGCCCCACGTCGTGCGCTGTTCCCCAGATCGCAAACGCCGACAAAACGACAGTCGCCAGGGTCGTGCCTCGTTGCCCCAATCGGAGAGAGACCCACAAAAAGAACGGCACGATCATTCGCGTCAACGGATAATACTGAATCGGTGTTGGCGCTGACTTGGCGAAAGTCACCATCGCTGCTAATCCCAGCACTGACAGCAGGAGGACGGCTTCGATTGACCGCCTTTTCGGAAGCCAATGGTCAGACTTTGTTCCCCAGGCGAGCAGCAGCGGCCCAATCACAAGAGTGCCCACTAAATCGCCGAGCCACCATGTCATCCATAGTGGATAAAACTCGGCCCACTTCGCAGAGTTGGTAAGCGCGAGAGTCACATTGCCAATGGTGGCGCTCACCATTGTGGCTACGAATACGACAGCCATGAACGCGCCCACGTCTCTTGCCCGATCGAGAGCTCGGTGGAAGTTGAGTGACTGCAGCAGGACTACCGCGGCGACGGCTTCCAACGTATTTCCCGTGGCAATACCAAACGTTGTGAGTAGCGGTACGGGCGTCAAAGCATTGGCGAGAAAAGCTCCCAGGAAAACGCCCGGCCAGGCGCGAGAGCCGAGCAGTAACAACGCACCAATAGCGATTCCGGATGGAGGCCAAACCGGAGAAACGTTCGGGTTCGGCGCAGCAAACATCAGTCCAACTTCGGCGGCGCCAAAGTAGACGGCAGCCAAAATGAGTATTTCCAATAGGCGTTGAAATCGTTGCGTCACAAGAGTACCGCGTCGCGATGGCGCAATTGGCAAGGGTATTGACAAAGTTTAAGTATGAGTAGGACTCGGACTTACTCATCCACACTGATAAGTGGGAACCGGGGACCTGCAATCTAACATCGCGAGATTGAGAAAAGCAAGATTAGCTTTGGAGCGGCGCCCGGAAGAGCCACCGATTAGCACGGATATTACGGATCTGAACACGTTGTGGTTTGGATCTGTGTTATCCCGTGTAGATCTGTGGCTTCCTCCTGCTCTGATCCGCGCTATCCGCGTTAATCCGCGGCCACAGACATTGTATTCCTTAGTAGTCGAACTTCGGCTTACGACTATCGAGCTTGCGATAAGTTCCGGTGGCAATCACGTTGGCGCCAAAATCACAATCTCCTATATCATCCGCCTGCTTCACTATCGCGGATGTTCGTGTAAAGCGGATGGTGATCTTGCAATTCTCCTCTTTGTAGACGGCTGTATCTCCGACCAAATCGACCGTGCCCTGAGTTTCGCCGTTATGCACGTTGTCCCGATTGTAGTAACTGACCCACAGAGCAAGGATATGGAACTTGATCTTCCCGCCGGCGAGTTCCTGAACTTCCATGCTGTTGGGTGCCGACTTGCTTCGCATGGCGTAATGACCGGTAACCTTCAGCTTACTGGCAGGCTTGGCTGACGTATTGGTCGCTTGAGCGAGAGTCGTGGAGGCAAGAGCGCCTAAGATAAAGCTGAGCAGCAAAATGGACTTCACTTGCCAAACTCCTCGGAATGAGACTCCCAAACGATTGCGGATTGCTGAATGCGGATTGCTGATTGACTACGCAGCTACGCCAATCCGCATTCAGCAATCACCAATCAGCAATCGGGGCAGTGTATCTGCCTGCCTGAGCCCAAACAAGCCCGCTCGCAACCTTTTTCAAAACTCGGGCATCAATGAGAACACTCTGACCTCTCCCGCTTGCAAAACCAATCGACTCTTGCTAAATCTCGTTCTTGCAAACGCCTGACGTTTCTGGAGAAAGCCATGAAAAAAATTTTTGCTTGTAGTTTGTCGCTGTCGCTCTTGTTCGCACTGATGAGTCCAGCTCTGGCTGACACGATCAAGCTCAAAGACGGCAGCGTGATTCATGGTCAGGTCGTCGAGTTCAAAGACGGGCAGTTCACAGTATTAATTGGCAGCGGCTCCAAAGGCAGACGTGGCCGAACCCTGGTTTATGTCGAGGATATTGATTCGATCACTTTTGACGCTCAAACGGCTGCTGCTTCCGACAATAGTGATTACAGTCGACCAATCGAGCCCTCGTCCCAACCGTCACGATCACCCGACCCGATAAACACGGCGCCAACAACTTCCGTTCCCGTGAACACGAATACGACTCAAGCTCCCGTGACTACCTTCTTCACAATTAAGGTCACTGTGAGAGCTGATAACACAAACAATGGCTGGACTAACAGCGGGCTGGTGGTGCGCCGAGGTCAGCGCCTGCGCATTACTGCTTCCGGGCGCGTTGACTTGGGACGTCGTGGCTTTTCCACGCCGGCGGGCCTTCCCCTTGCGACTGACAACGACCGATTGATGCGGACCGATCCAACCGGCGGGTTGATTGGCGTAATCGGCGACGACAATGACGAATTTGTGTTCATCGGCGCCCGACACGAATTCATAGCTCAGCGTGACGGCGTGCTTTTTCTGGGCATTAATGAAGGTGATTTGACCGACAATCGCGGTTCCTACGATGTAGTCATCGAAGCCGAGGCGGGGAGTCCTCGTTAAAGCGACCGGAGGGCTCAGGAAACGTCGCGCAGCGTAAGGGCATCAGAATTTCGAACCCGGTTTGACCACAATCGAGCGGCGGACCTATAGTTACGATGAAAATTGTTAACTGGGCGCCTCATCGCTCCATTTGCGTTAGGAACCTTCTATGAAAGATTTTGCCATTTTTCGGACGCCATTTGCCCTTATCGCTGCCTTTTCAATTGTTCTCCTAAGCTTAGTTGAGCCGATTTCTCAGGCTCAATCTCGGCGCACGCCACCCACGAGCAACGAAAAGAAGAACAAGCGACCCGACCCAACTGAAGGCGATAAGCCGCAGGATCCTCTTCCACCGGACATCATTAACAAACCTCAGGAGGCTGAGAAGGTCACTGTATCAACGGCGGTCGTCAATGTAGACGCGGTCGTCTATCACAAAAAGAGTGGACAGGTTTACCCCGGACTTAAGCAAGGTAACTTTGCCATCTTCGTTGATGGCGTGCAGGTGCCGATCACAAACTTCTCCACGCCTGAAGCGCCCATCACGATTGTGATGGTGCTCGAATACAGCAAGTGGTCGGAAGAATTCGGCTATTTCGGCAGCAGCGGATACGATCCCGGGACCTATGAAGTAATTCGCCCGGCAGCAATGTTCCTTACTCAATTTATTAAGCCGCCCGATGATTACGTCTCCGTAGTTGCCTACGATATACGTCCCACTCCCTTGACTGATTTCACGAATGATCCCGGCCGAATAAATCAGGTCATCAACTTGCTGCTGCGGAATTCCCCGGCCTTTCGAGAAAGCAATCTTTTCGATGCCTTAAAGTTCACTTTACTGGGAGGCAAGGGCGACTCGGTTGTGCTTGAAGATTCAAAGTCAGAAAAATCTGAGTACGCCGGGCTGGCAAGTGTGCAGGGACGCCGACGGGCCTTGATTCTGGTGGCTTCCGGTATCGATACCTTCAGCAAGATTAACTATGGACAAGCGCGTAAAGTGGCTCAGAACGCAGGCGTGCCGATATACATTATCGGAACAGCCGAGTTGTATTTCAAAAAGTATGGAGACCAGATGGGCGCCACGGATAGCCTGAGTGGCAGACCCGGACGAATGACACATCTGCAAGCGCAAAATACGCTCAAGACTTTTGCGGCGGAAACGGGTGGAATGTATTACCCGGTCACTTTTGAAGGTGAGCTGCCGAATGTTCTACGTTCCATTAATACCCTATTGAGAAATCAGTATAGCCTTGGTTTCAAACCCAGCGATGTTCGCGATGGCAAACAACATAAGATTGTCGTGAAGGTGGATGTGAACGGCGATGGCGTCTACGACGACAAAGAATTCGTTGTGCAAGCGCGAACGTTCTACAACGCGCCAAAAGAATAACCCTCAGGACCCGCCAGATTTACACCGATAACACGGATTCCGAAACCTATTATGGGTTTTGCAGATCCGTGATATCCGTGTTTGTCGGTGGCGCTTATTATGGATTGACACTAGCGGTAAGCCGTGAGAGATTGCGCTGCGTGATTAATCGATTGTCCAACTCAGGAGCTTATTTCCTCCTCGCACTGTTACTCGTTCCGCTCAGTGGCTGCTCGGGCCCTCTGTTCAAAGTTAAACCTGCGGTTGAACTGCCGGCCCTTCCAACCAATTCGAAAAGCGCGAGCGGCGGCGGTCTTACAGTGCACACTGCTCCATTACTAACGGACGAAAACAGTCAGGATTTGTTCGAAGCTAACCTGCCTTTAGCTGGCGTCTTACCCATTCGTGTTGAGTTGGATTATGAAACCGGCGGTGTGCCTCTGGAATTGAAGCGCGCGAAGCTACAACTTCGTGATAGCGGAGGTCGTGAGTGGAAGGTACTCTCTCCGAAGAAGGCCGTATCGCGAATACTCAAGGCCAACGACATCTATCTCTACAATCCTCATTCGCGCAAACAATTCGAGCAGGAGTTTGCTGCTTACGGAATTGACCTGAAGACTCCGTTAAGCGCTGGTGAGCGACGCCGTCAGGGATTCCTCTTCTTCCAGTCTCCCGGTAAGGAACCACTGCGCTCGCCAAGCGGCCTCGTGCTCTCAATCACCGGCCTCGCCCAGCCAATTGAGATCAGCTTGGATTAATGACTCTATCCACAGATTACGCAGATTTCACAGATGTTTTTGTGTTGGAAGATAGAACAATACATCTGGGCGAGCCGCTTTGGATACCACTGAATCTCACAATCCTTGCGTGCTAGCTATATCTGAATGACGCTTCCGACCCATCTGCATTTACATCGTGCAATCTGCGTAATCTGTGGATAAGGTTTTTTCCTAGTCCACACTCAACGATATCGTTCGAATCTGTTCGCCGGAAATCGTAGACCAAACCTGAGTCAACGCCACCAATCGACCGTCGCTGTAAACCGGTGTCGCCTCCCGGCCAAATGAATCTCGCAGCCGCGCGATCATCCCATTTGCCCGGTAATCCATCATCAAATAATTCCCCTGAGCATCATGAATCGACACGCAGCGCCACTCTCCATCGCCGACTTGCGCAAAGATGAATCGCGTACGATTCATTGAAGTGATCGACTTAAGCGAATCCAAATTCTCCAGCTCGAGATATGGTCCATTGCCAGTGCGATAGAAGCCCGCGCGTGTACGCCACAGACTAATTAACTCCAGGCCGCCGCTTTCATTTCGGATCATCAAGCTGTAGCAATTCGAGCTCGAATCGAAAACCAGTGACTGAAGAAGCGGAAACGAGAAATCACCTACCTGCGCCGTGAGCGGACCTGCGAAACTCGAATCCGAAATACCGGCTTGCCGGACAAACGGAGCTTCTTCTCTTTTTAGATTCCAGGATAGGTTGGTGTTTGCGCGCCGTTCCGCGTCCGTTGACGGTTGGTCTTTTCCAAAAGCCGCCAACGGCAAGACCAGCATTAGTACGATCAAAGTGAGACGAAGGCTGGAAATCATAACGAGTTGACCTCAATCTAAATTTTAGGACGAGGAGAGGTTAGTTCGATTACTGAGGGGTAGCGTTTGACGAGGACGCTTTTTCACCTGGACGAAACACTTTTGTCGTTCCGTCTGAGAACTTCACGATTTGAGTTCCATCAGGCGTGCGCAAAACCTGGCGCTCCGATACAGCCTCGCGCTGGCCGAATGCCGGCAGGTGCATCACTGAAGGAGGATCATCTTGTCTGAGGTTAGCGCCGGGAAGCCGGGTGGTAGGAATGTTGACCTTGAGTTTTGTTGCCCGCTGAGTTGGAGCGGGTTTGGGATTAGACGTTGAGTTTTCAAACCGGAACGAACCATGATCCTTAACGCGGCCATCCACTGCGCCCGAGTTGAAGGGCGACGCTTCACTTTTCTCCGTGACTACAACCGCACTCGAAGCCGCCATGGTCGCTGGGTTCAATCTCAACTTGTTCGGTGTAGCGGAAACCGCAGACTGTTGCGCGCGCGTTGGTTTCATCTGGTTTGAGGAGAAGACCTCGCTCCAGCGATGGTAACCATAGATTGAACCAATTAGGGCCGTAAGCACTACCAAAAGAATTCCAGCTACGACTGCGTTCGAACGACTACTTGTTGTGGGCGCGAACATAACCGGCTCTTCAGGTTTCAATATCGAGTAACTCTCAAAAGCATCTGCGTTGCGCGCTCGCTCAGCTCGGGTAACTGTCTTGTGTACTTCGACAAGAGTTGCCTCTTTGTTAAGCTGATCACGATTGCGACCTAGTTGCGCGAGCGCCTCTCTGAACTCATGGGCAGTGGCAAAACGATCCGCGGGATTCTGCGCCATTGCGTGACTTAAGATTTCAGCAAGCTCCTGACCTACGGCTGGATGAACTTCGTTTGCAGGTCGTAACGGATCGGCCATCGAATTGACCAGCGCTGCTTCGCGTATGACTGCGTCAGCCGGTTTGATGCCTGTCAATAAATGATAGAGCGTGGCTCCCAGCGCATAGATATCGCTTCGCGGTGTGGTTCCCTGATCCTGAATCTGCTCGAGCGGCGCGTAGCGGCGCGTGTAACCGCAAATACTGACGTCGGTGGTAGAAGGATCTGGCGCTTGAGCTTTCGCCAAACCGAAATCAAGTAACGCGATTGTTCCGTTCGAGGTGAGTTTGAGATTGTGTGGCTTGATGTCCCGGTGAATTATCTGTCGTTCGCGGGTGTGAAGAAAGACCAACGCATCGAGTAGCTGGTCCGCCCAGGCAACAACCTGGTTGCGAGGAAATGGACCGGGTTGCTTGGCGATGATTTCCGCTAAATCAACTCCGGTGATGAATTGCATGACGAGAAAAGCACGTTCGTCTTCGGTGAAGTAATCACTGACGCGAGGTAGGGCGGGATGGTTGAGCTGAGCCAACAAGCGAGCTTCCAGCTCGAACTGTCGCCGGAGCCGCTCGTCGATTGAGAATGTCTCTTTCAGCGCTACGGTAGCGTCAAGCCTTTGATCGACGGCTTCATAAACAGCTCCCATTCCACCTTTGCCCAGTTGCCGGACGATTCGATAACGGCTCTGTAAAATTGAGCCCGGTTCGAGGGCCGCGCGAACCGCTGTCACCTCACGACCGACGGCTCGAGTATCTCGTGGCAATGAATTTGTTATCGACATCTTGACGTTTTGAGGCTTGGTCGAAACTTACAGAGCGCAGCAAAAGCCAGTCGCTGCTAAGGGGCCGAAGTTTAGACTTGTCTAATGATCGAAGTCGGCTGAGGTGGAGCTATCAAGCGGGGCTGGGTAACTGGAAATTGGCCGAACAATTTCCAAAACCAATATACGCTACCGGACCGGTGACAAACAAGTGCAAACATCATCGAGAATTGCCGCGTTTTGGCGGATTTTGGGGACGACCTGACCAGTTTGGCCACAACTCCGCGGTGTTTTGCCAGCCGCGCCCATGAGCTTAAAGGGTTATGAGGCAAAGGCGCGTCCGTTGTACGAGAGTCCAATTAACAATTCAGCTGAGAATTCTCGGTCGCGTGAGATCAGCTCGAGGTTAGTGGAAGGTTAGCGCAAGGTTAGCGCAAGGTTAGCGCAAGGTTACGAAGCGCAGTTTACTCCCGTCAGACTTTCCCGGACATTCAACTTGTACCGCGTCTTTGAAGTCATCCCGTCGATCCGAATCCACCAGCGCCGCGTGCCGTAGCAGTAAGATCTTCCGACCAGACAGCATCCGGAGTAATGATCTTCTCAATTATGAGCTGGCAAATCTTGCTTCCCTTCGCGAGTTCAATTGGCTCGTCGCCAGTGTTGTAAAGCAAGCAGCCAATCTCGCCGCGATAGTCTGCGTCGATAACTCCCGAGAGAACATCGAGCCCCATCTTCATAGCCAGACCCGACCGCGGCGCAACACGACCATAGAATC
Organism: Pyrinomonadaceae bacterium; assembly: GCA_035572035.1. Classification (GTDB taxonomy): domain Bacteria; phylum Acidobacteriota; class Blastocatellia; order Pyrinomonadales; family Pyrinomonadaceae; genus JAOAPY01. Next base: position 47,677 of record DATNBH010000057.1, read on the forward strand.
CTTCGGGAACAGCAATCGCCAACCCCGTCCGCGCGAGAATTCTCTGCCGCGGCGCAATGCTGATGTCTTCAATGGAATAGAGATCCAAACCCGCCGCCGCCACACTACCTCTCGTCGGCAACACCGCACTTGGATCGAGTCGCTTGAATTCCAACTTCTCTATTTGAACTTCCATAAGATTATCTTCTTTGCTTAAGGTTGGAATTGATGCTTAGCGCGCCGAACGGGTGATCAGAGTTCAAACTTCAGTTTGTGGCTGCCAGGTACACAATCTAAAGATTGAACTCTAAACGCCCGTAATGCTCGCGACTGCTTACTAAAATCCCGCGATCGGGTGCGGCACATACGGCTCTTCCAGCACTGCGATTTCTTCTTCACTAAGCTTCACCGACAACGCTGCCACCGCGTCATCAAAATGATGAGGCTTCGAGGCGCCAACAATCGGCGCAGTGATGAACGGCTTCTGCAACATCCACGCAAGTGCGACCTGAGCTCGTGGAACATCACGCTTCGTTGCTATCTCCCCAACTCGCTCAATGATCTTTCGATCACTATCCTGAGCCGCCACGTAAAGCGTCTTGCCAAATTCGTCCGTCTCCATCCGATTGGTTGTCTCACCCCAATCGCGAGTCAGTCGGCCACGCGCCAACGGGCTCCACGGCAACACGCCGATACCCTCACTCTCGCATAACGGCATCATCTCGCGTTCTTCTTCGCGGTTGAGCAGGTTGTAATGATTCTGCATAGACACGAATCGGGTCAGGTTCTTGAGGTCAGCAGCATAAAGCGCTTTCGAGAATTGCCAGGCGTACATCGAAGAGGCGCCGATGTAGCGCACCTTCCCTGCTTTGATCAAGTCATGGAGCGCTTCGAGCGTCTCCTCGATTGGCGTGAGTTTGTCCCAGCGATGAATTTGATAGAGATCGACGTAATCCGTACCGAGCCGGCGGAGACTGGCGTCAATCTCCGTCATGATTTGTTTGCGAGAGAGCCCACGCGCGTTTGGATCCTTCCGCATCGGGTAGAAGACTTTCGTGGCAATGACAATCTCTTCCCTCCGCGCGAAGTCCTTCAGCGCCCGGCCGACAATTTCTTCACTCGTCCCGTCCGAATATGTGTTCGCCGTGTCGAAGAAATTAATGCCAACCTCGATCGCTCGCTTGAGCTGCGGCCTGCTCTTCTCGTCATCGAGCGTCCACGTATGCGCACCTCGCTCCGGCACGCCATACGTCATACACCCCAGACATATCCGCGATACCCTCAACCCCGTGCTGCCGAGATTCGTATAGTCCATAACTTACTCTGGTTTTTCTCGCTGACTACGAAGATCACTCTTGGAAGATCACTCTTGATTGATACTCGTGAGGCAACATAATAACTTACCGGAATGCTTTCCATCATATAATCTGGTTCACTTTGATAGCGACTCTTGAATGAGTGTTCGCGGTAAACCTCCAACGGAAACTAATTCCCTTTCTTCAATGCGCAGACCCGCCATAGCTCTTGCACTCATCATGATTCTCGGTGGTGCGACCGCATACATTCTCTTCCGTCTATCGCGCCAGAACCTTCGTCCCACGCCAGTCGGCTGGCGGGCCCATGTGACTACCGTTGCGGGCGATGGCTCGCCCGCTTTCCGCGATGCGGCCCAACCCACGCAAGCAGCTTTTTCGGATCCCTTTGGTATTGCGGTTGGCCTCGATGGTTCGCTCTATGTTTCAGACGGCGGCGATAATAACCGCATTCGAAAAATCGGGCCTGATGGAGTAGTGGGCACGCTCGCCGGCGGAAGCGAAGGATTTGCGGATGGAGCCGGATCGTCGGCATCCTTCAATTCGCCTTCCGGTATTGCCTTGGACGCGAGCGGCAATATTTTTGTGGCCGATACCGGGAACAACCGCATCCGCAAAATCAATCCGCAAGGCATGGTCTCAACATTGGCGGGCGACGGAACCGCAGGATACATCGACGGTCCGGCATCCCAGGCGCGGTTCGATGGCCCTACTGGAATCGCTCTGGACCCGAGCGGCAACATCGTCGTCGCCGACACTTACAACGATCGCATTCGCCTCATTACGTCAGATGGTCAAGTTAGCACCGTCGCGGGCGCTGGGCGTCCCGGCTACGCAGACGGTGATGCTGGTGTCGCGCTCTTCGATACGCCGTGCGGGGTTGTAGTCACTAGTGATGGCGCGGTGATCGTAGCCGACACCGGCAACTATCGCCTGCGTAAGTTAAGTAAGGACCGGAAAGTCACAACGTTGCCGGTGGTCTTCCCACCAGAAGCACGGCCGGATCATCTATCAAAACCCTTAGGATTGGCGTTGACGCACGATGGCTTCTTGTATGTTACGGAGCTGGAGCGCTCTCGCGTAGTTCAGATTGCGCCCGACGGCGTAGCTCGCGTTGTTGCTGGAGATGGTGTGGGATTTGGTGACGGAACGGCTATCGCGCGCTTCAACCAACCCGCCGGTGTGGCCATTGATCCAGGAGCCGATCGGTCGGGCGAGCTTTATGTTGCTGACGGGGGTAACTATCTCGTACGAAAGCTTGCGCGATCATCAACCGAACCCCTTACTCCAACCTTGAATGAGCCGTTGCCGCGTCTGACCAATGCGACACTTGGCGAACCGTCTTTGCTATGGCCACTCGATCCGCAAGAACGACCGCACGAAGTGGTCGCGACAATGGGCGAGGTGCGAGGTAGTTTCGACTCCACTGATAGCCGCGATCATCTGCATAGCGGACTTGATATCTTCGGCGCGTACGGGGACGCCGTCCGCGCGGTTCGCTCCGAGAAGGTGACGAGCCCACTCGCGAACTGGAGTTTCGGTTCGATCAACGAAGGACTGCGCGTTGGCGTAGTCTCCTACATTCATATGCAGGTTGGTCGCAACAAAGAAGCGAAAATGTTCGCTGACCCCCGCTTCGTTCCTGTGCAAGAGGGGGAGGGAAAGGATCGCAAACTCACGCGTGTGCGAATCAGGCGCGGGACACGTTTTCGCCCGGGTGATGCGCTCGGCACGGTGAACCGCATGTACCACGTTCACCTGAACATCGGCCCTCCCGGCGCCGAGATCAATCCGCTCTCGCTTTCGCCGGTCGGGTTTATCGATGATGTCGCTCCAGTAATTGAAAAGAATGGCATCCAACTCTTCGATGAGGCGGGCGCTCAACTCGCGGAGAAGCGAGCCGGCCGCGTGCTGCTAAGCGGGCGAGTGCGAATCGTAGTTGACGCGTTCGATCGCACTAACATGAATGCGAGCCGTCGCCGGCTCGGTCTCTACCGCCTCGGCTATCAGATTCTGAAACCCGATGGCACGCCGGCTCCCGGTTTCACTGAGCCGCGCATTAACATCATCTTCAATCGTCTCCCCTCAGACAGGGAAGCCACCAAGCTCGCGTATGCATCGGCGAGCGGGATCACAGTTTACGGAAGCGCCACCACCCGATTCCTCTACGAAGTCACAAACACCGTCCGCGACGGCCTCGCAACACCCGGCCTCTGGGACACCTCCGCCCTGCCTCCCGGCGATTACATCCTCCGCATCATCGCCGCCGACTTCTCCGGCAACGAAGCCAAAGAAAACCACGATGTCCTGATTACGATTACGGTGAAGTAGTCTGGATTTTCGGCAAGCTCGCCAGCGCTTTTCAGATTCTCTTCGTCATGAAATGATGCGAAGCGATTTGTAAACAACTGGCGATTCGTACATTCGGCCCAGCGTTTTCAATAGGAGGAACCTTAACTCTTCAAGAGTCCTCGCAGATGTTCGTCTTAATAAACTCATTCATAGAGCTTCTTGCAAAACTTCCTATATGTCTTCGTCGCGAGCGACGATTGAAGCCCGGCGTTTCAACGCCGGGAATAGCCGCTCCAGCTTTTCTCGTCGCGTGAGCGACGATTGAGACCTTGTTCAATCGGCGTTCGCGGGACGGAATGATTAACCACGATTAGTTCTGCAAGAGCCTCTATAGAATGATTTCACTTTGGTGACTGCGGTAGCTATGGGTGGGTGCCCACGTTGGCCTCGGTCCTTACCGCCCTGCTCGGATTTCATTAACTGTCAGAACCGACACCGTCTCCTCCTCCTCACATCTTTGGGAGGGTGACGCCGCGTTGGCCCTGGTATTTGCCGCCGCGGTCTTTGTAGGAGGTTTCGCAGACTTCGTCGGATTCGAAGAAGATTACCTGGGCGACGCCTTCGTTGGCATAAATTTTCGCGGGCAGAGGCGTGGTGTTTGAAAACTCGAGCGTGACATAACCTTCCCATTCGGGTTCAAAGGGAGTGACGTTCACGAGAATGCCGCAGCGGGCGTAGGTGCTTTTGCCGAGACAGATTGTCAATACATTGCGAGGAATACGGAAGTATTCAACGGTGCGAGCGAGCGCGAAGCTATTGGGTGGGATGATTACTGAATCGCCTTTTACATCGACGAAGTTGTTTTCATCGAATTCCTTCGGATCGACGATGGTACTGTTGATGTTCGTGAACAGTTTGAATTCGTCGGCGCAGCGGATGTCGTATCCGTAGCTGGAAGTGCCATACGATACCAGCCGCTTACCATTCAACTCTTTGACCTGGCCGGGCTCGAAGGGATCGATCATTCCAAACTCAGTCGCCATGCGGCGAATCCACTTGTCCGACTTAACAGTCATAGGCGGCAAAGGATACTAAGAAGCGGGATCGGAGACAAGCGAAGGCAAAACTATCCACAGATTACGCAGATTCCACAGATGTTTTTGTTGACTAGAAGTAAGTGGTAGATGGGAACGCGTCGCTAGTTGATACCAAGGATTTCAAAACCTATGGTTTCGACAATCTTCGCCAAGGCGTGACAGTGGAATCATGCCCTTTATTTTTTGCTTTTACATCTGTGAAATCTGCGTAATCTGCGGATAGAGTCGTCAGTTCTCGACAGCTTTCCTAATATGGATTTCGCCGTCGCCGACGGTGAACTTCAAATAAGCGCCGCCGGCGCCGGAGCGGCCGCGCACTGAACGTTCACTAATCGAGGTGCGTTCGCGAGGCTCGAGACCGTAGGCGTTTTCAATCTTCCCGGTGCGCAAAATATCGGCGTCGATCTCTCCACTGAATCCAGCGGGTAAATCCACATTGAGTTTGCCCGCGGCGAGTTGAATGTCGGCGCCGGCGCCGCGCCAGCTACGCGCGGGCACAACGAAATTAATCGTCCCGATGCCCACGGTCACATTTGCTACGCGCCCGGCAAGGCTTAAGCTCACATCACTTTGAGGAGAATTCAATCGGAATAATCCCTCGACGCCACTCATACTAATTGCTCCCGTGCCACCATTGATTTCCACGTCAACGATCTGCGGCACGCGCAGCTTATAGTCGATCTTCCACGGCGAACCCAACAACTGCTTTGGAAAATTCTTCGCGTTCTTTTTCATGTAGCTGCGGTCATGCATGCCGACGGTAATCAGACTCATGTGATTACTGTCATCGTCTAGAACAAAGCCGGTTACAGCCACAACCTTGTCCATGTCAGCTTCAGTTGCGCCCTGGATCTCGATCTCGGCAGTGAGATCGATCTCGTTCCTGGACCAGCCTTCGACCGTGATCGAACCGTGGGGCGCGCCGACAATTGTGAAAGTACCGCCAAAGCCGAAGCGACGAACTTCGTGCCTCGAAATAGTTCGAGTAAGCAAGGGGCCTGTTGGAGCCACCGCTTTCTTTTGCGCGCAAACCGGACCCGCCAATAGAAGGATGGCAAATCCGATGAATGAAAATTTAGTCAACATGTGATGAGAGTATATCCGTTCCAAACCACAAACCTAGCCACAGATTTCGCGGATTGCACAGATAATGCAAACCACCGGTGCGGAGTTTTGATCTTAACAGCTGTTTGTCTGTGTAATCTGCGGAATCTGTGGCTAAAGTAGTTGTCGAGTAAATAGGAGAGGTAGATTGTTGACCGAGAACTGCGGGCTGGCAGCCCACAGTACATAAGATTATCTTCTGTGGAAGGAGATGCTGCCGCTTAGATTGGTTACGCTGACTGAGGCACGGCCGTCGCCGACATCGCCGACGTATTTCCGGCCGCCGCCGAACGATTGAAAACTATTGTTCCAGAAATGGCCGAGCTCGATCCTTTTGCTGGTCGTGGCAGCCTGTAGTCGAAAAGCCGAATCGCCGGGAATTCGAATGTTGATAGCTCCGTGGCCTGACTGAAATTCGTAACTTCCGCCTCGCATGAACTCGCCGTCAAACAAAATGTCCCCGGTGGTATTCGAAGCCGTAACCTGAGTCGCGATGATTCCAGTCAAGTCGATGTCACCCTCAGACGACACACGAGCGCGAACGTACGCCCCCCGCACATTCGACACGTGAATGTCGCCGCGTTTTGTTTCTACGTCTACCGAAGTGCTGACCGGCACTTGAATCTTGAAGTTGACGTCGCCGACCTCGCCGCGTCCGCGGTTATCGCCCATCACGTCGATACTCAAGCCGTCACTCAATTGCCGCGGAGAAAAGTGAGCAGAAGGCGATTCCAGAGTAGCCGAAACTTTTATCTCGTCGCGGTCCCATGACTCGACCGTAATCGTGCCCTGAACGTTCTTTAACTGTAGCCGGACATTTTTCCCGGTGGGATATCTTTTCGAAACGTGTTGCTGAGCAGAGGCCGTCGAAGCGGCTACGCAAATCAATACGGAAACGGCAAGAACTGATCCGAGACGCGCTACCCGAGAAAGTGCGCGAGGCAAACTTGTCTTCATTTCAATGGGGCTCTTCAAAGTCGTATTCGCACTATTCGAGTTCCGAGAATTCCTTCAGCAGCGCAATCTTCTCGTTCATGGCTGCGTTCAGCATTTCTTCAGATACCTCGTCATGGGGATTCTTGTTCAATTCATTCAAGGACTCAGTCATCGATTGATCGATCACACTTAGGTTGCGATCGAAAGTATCGCGCATTTGCACACTCCAACGAGCTCGATTCATCTCGATGCGATTGTTCCAGTAGGCGATCGTCTGTTGCTGTTGCCACATGCGATCGTTGAGCTTATACCCTCCAGGCTGGACTGCCTGCGGCGAAGGTGGAGGGCTATCGAGCCTGCGAATACCAACAACGGTCACCAGAGCGACGATGAGAACCAGGGCTGACACTGAAGCAGCCAGCTGAGGAAAAGAAAGCTGCCAACTCCGATTGAAAAACTCTTTCAATGAACTCTTGCGTTCGGTAGCAGTCACACTCGCGACGCCGCCACTTGCTTCGATCGTATTGCGAATACGCAGCCACAGGGCTCGCTCGTTGGGAGGGGCTTCATACTGGCCACGATTGTCCTGGCAAAAAGTGAGCACCGACTCTAAGTCGTGGCGCACTTCAGCACAGTCGAGACAATCTTCCAAATGTAGATTCAGCGACGCTGTATCCTTCGCGCTAAGCGCGCCGTCCAGCAAATCACTGATTAGTTCCTGACATCTATCGCAGTTCATTGTCATAACCTCTGCATGTCACGCTAAAAATCTTCTTGAACCAAGCCCGCGTGACATTCTGCTAACAATCAAGGAGAGACTGCGCGTAAAGAATCCGGACTCGTTCAGTACCAATGTTGTAGTGTTGGCATTGGTTTCAGTGGAGACGACCGGAAACCTCGGCTAACACTTTGGAAGCTACTTCTTCAGATTCTGTTGCCTCAATAATCCTCGCAGCTTCATTCTTGCTTTATGAAGCTGTGATTTCGAAGTGCCAACTGAACAACCCAGCATCCTGGCTATCTCTTCGTGCTCGTGTCCTTCGATATCATGAAGGGTGAACACCATTTTATAACCTGGGGGAAGTTGAGCAATGGCCTTGTCGAGCGCAATGCGATCAACCACAGGCATTGAATTTGGATTTTCAGTGCCTTTGACAATCTGGATAGGCGTCTCGCCATCCTCGGTTGTCTGCTCCATGCGAACGCCACGCTTGCGGAAGTGCATCAGCACCTGATTCACCGTAAGCCGGTGCAACCAGGTCGTAAAAGCTGACTCTCCACGGAAGCTGCCGATCTTGCGAAAGAGCTGGATGAAAACCTCTTGCGCGAGGTCCTCAGCCTCTGAGACATTGCCCGTCATACGCAAGCAGAGGGAATAAACCCGCCGGTTGTGGCGTTGGTACAAGTCCTCGAAGGCGACCATGTCACCTTCCGAGGCCTTTTGTGCCAGGGCGTAATCAGTTGTTAGCGCTGTCCCAGTATCGGCTGCGGTCACGTGTACGTCTGTTCCGGCAAGCAACAAGCCTGTGGCTGCGACGGTTATCGAGGACATTTTTTCGCCACGATCACAACGAAATCCGCTATTTCCGACTGAGCGATACCCTTGTCCTCAAGACACCCCAAACTGGGGGTGGTTGGTGCGAGGTGTTAGGGTACCCCTGCAAACGCGGGTGTGATGCTGTCGTTCGCTCGCGTCGTTGCCTTACCTCGCCCGAAAGTTCCTTATTTTCTTGCCGCTTAGCGGAGTTTCAGGCCGCGCTATCGAGTAGTTCAGCTCAGCCTCGAATTCTGTCCAATCACCGAGGGTGGTCTCACTTTGAGTAAAAGATCACCAAACTGGCATTCTCGGTTGTACGGCAGAGCCTAAAGATAATGGGAACCGACGATTGTGACAAGGCCTCGACGCGGACACTGTGGTAACTCAATAGAAATGTCCTCTGGATAACTCAATAGAAATGTCCTCTAAGATGTGCCTCCATGGTGGAGGGCAAATGGAAGGACAATTATTGATGAGCCGGAAGGAACGAGAGCAGTTAAAACTGTTAGCCAGAGTGAAGCGCGGGGAGTTGAACCTGAAGGAGGCAGCCGAAGTCAGCGGGGTTGGTTATCGGCAGTGTCGGCGGCAATACAAACGGTATCGAGAGCAAGGTGATCGCGGCTTGCTGCACTTGGGACGTGGGCGGAGGTCGAATCGGGGTCATGCAGCTGGGGTAAAAGAGCGAGTGCTGCGGCGCTACCAGGAGCGCTATGAGGATTTTGGTCCGACGCTGGCAGCCGAGAAGCTGGTAGCGGAAGGTTACACCATTGATCACGAGACGCTGCGGCGCTGGTTGCTGCAGGCGGGCTTATGGCGGAAACGGCGCCAGCGAGCGAAACATCGCAGTTGGCGAGAGCGGCGCGCGCACTTCGGCGAGTTGCTGCAAATGGATGGCTCGCACCATGAGTGGTTTGAGCAGCGGGCTTCTGGTCGTTGCTGTTTGATGAAGTTGATCGACGACGCCAGCAGCAAACGCATGGTGCGGTTCAGTGCGCAGGAGACGATCTTTGCGGCCATGGAGTTGCTCTGGAAATGGCTGGACCGCTACGGCATCCCGCGGGCCCTGTACACGGACAAGAAGAACGTTTACGTGGTGGATGAAAAGACGCGTCAGTTGGCCGCCGAGAGTGGCGTCGAAGTGCTGACGCAGTTTGGCAGAGCCTGTAAAAAGCTGCGCATCGAGATCATTACCGCCCATTCACCCCAGGCCAAAGGACGAGTCGAACGCAGTCACGAAACTGATCAGGATCGTTTGGTTAAAGAGTTGCGCTTGACCAACAGCAGCACCATTGCGGAGGGCAATCAGTTGCTGGAGAGTGGCTATGACCAACAGCTCAGTGAGAAGTTTTCGGTACTGCCGCGCTCGCCGACTACCACCGCTCAGCTAAAGGCTACGACCTGGCAGCGATTTTTTGTATTGAAGAAGAACGTAGCTTAAGTACTGATTGGATCGTGCGTTTTGAGAATCAGTTCTTTCAGCTACAGCCACTCCGCAAGACCTTGCCAGGCCGAGGCAAGGTGCTGGTGCAACGATACCTCGATGGCTCGTTGCACTTTCGCCAGGGTGAAAAGGAGTTGGCTTACACCCTCTTGCCTGCCAGGCCGCAGCCAGCACCGCAGCAGAGAAAACGTAAGCCACTACCGGAAGGAACAGCAATCATGGAGAAATACGTGCCGCCGGCCAATCATCCCTGGCGTAGGTTGCGTTTTGGTAAGGGAACGTCGCTGCAGCGCTCGTGACATCGTGCGGCGGCAAGCGCGCTGCTCAAGCTTTCTCAAACCGCTCGTCCCAGAGCCGACTCGCTGAAAGCTTGACCAGCCCGCTTGCCGCCGTTCAAAAACTGTCACTAAGCTCTGAAGCTCCTTCTCCTGAACTCCGACAATAGAGGACATTTCTATCGAGTTAACATAGAGGACATTTGTAAAGAGTTATGACAGGCCTCGACGCGGACACGGGACGTATTCCGTACTCAAGTCGTCCCGGGTTTCCGAACTTGTTGCCTGAGTCCACATTTAACCTAATACGAATAGTCTTCTCAGCCTAAGACCTTCGGCCAATGCTTCCTGGGCAGACTTTAGATCGGCACCGTTCGGTACTTTCAAGATTTTTTGATCCCTGATTATTCTGATCGGTCGACCGTTAGCAAAGTAGTAACGAGACTCGTTGTTCGGATCGTCGTCCGGTTTCTCAAGTGCGAAAACCAACTGACCGCTCGCGTTGAAAAGATACTCAGCGTACTCGTGCCGATCAGAGCGTTGCGTGGCGACGGTAATCTGAAGAAGCTTGTTTGGATACGGCTCGCCTTCGCGACGCGAGAAAGTGTAATGGGCTTTGGTTACTGACTTGAAGATCCCGACCGCCGGCCACGGATTTTCATTTACATTGCGTACGAGTTCATCGCAGAAGATTGTTGAGTATGGTTTCTCTTTTTCGGCAGTCGAAATTTGTTCGGTGACTTCTTTGTAGAGGCGCCGAATCTCGTCGATGCGCTTGTCGGCCTGCTGAGCGCCAGCATGTGAAATCGCACCAAAACCGAGAATAATGCAAATAGCTGTATTCACTATCTGGACGTTGCTCATCCCAAACAAGGTGTGCCTCCTGCGAACGAAAAGTTTAATCATCAACGGACTCTTTTTGAACTTTGAGAGAGTGAGGACGAATCCAATAGTCATGGGCTTCTGATATTCTCTTCATAGGTCAGCGACCCTCAGCGTAGTCAACAGAAGTACGCACTTAAGTTCCGCGGCTGTCCTTTCCTGTGGACATCTGATCACCTTTCCGGAAGGCGCACTCTCTTTATGAGCCTAAACGCGTCCGCCCGCGATCCTTCTCAAATGGCGCGGGTATTGCTTCCTAATTCACATTTGCAGCATTGATTAGAAACAGCTACCAATTCATAACGCTGATCAAAGACATTCCCTTGGTAATCTGCATCATTCGATTGGGTTAATGTCAGCGCCGTTGGTGCCGCGGAAACTTCACTGCTCGTCATCAGATCCGGACCATTAGAATTCTACCCTTCACGCGCTTAAGTTTGATGGTTCCAATACAACAACAAGGAGCATACTGATGAGGACTAAGCTCAGAAAAGGACAAATTGCAATCGGGTCGACTCAAGCCCATTTCCCTAACGGAACATCTGTGGAGATTGACATTTACACACAGAAAGACGGGGGTGTCTATGTCACTCATTACTTTAAGAAAAAGAATGGCGGCACAACAGCCGGTGAAACCTGTTTTTATTGTGGTGGAGCAAAGCTCGGGTGCATTACTTGTCCAGCTGGGCAATCAGCGTCAGGGAATTGCATCACGCACACGCTAAAGTGTGAACCGCTGACAACGTCACCCGGGACAACGAAGGCCAAAAAACGGTAAGCCAGCAGGCAGCCACTTACAAAAACTCTAATCGATCCTATTAACGAACAGATCATTGTTTCGAATCTCAAGCGTTGAGTAAGTGCTGCACACCTCACGTCGACTCTATTAACCACGGTCAAGTCCAGTAGGTTCGATCCAACGATCGGTAACCCACAGCTTCGGCGACGTGAGGTGAGCGAATCTGGTCCGAGCCTTCGAGATCTGCAATCGTACGACTGACCTTCAAAATGCGATCGTAAGCGCGAGCAGATAAGCCCAGTCTGGTCATGGCGCGTTCCAGCATCTGCTCGCTTTCGACATCGATGCGACAATGCTGGCGAATCAAACGCGGAGTCATGCCCGCATTCGAAAAGATCTTCTCACCCTCAAAACGTTTTGTCTGGCGTTCGCGTGCATGGATAACTCGCTCACGAATCTCGGCGGAGCTTTCGGTTTCGGGAGCGACGTCGCCAGCGAGGTCGCGAAACTTCACCGCCGGCACATCGATATGAATGTCGATGCGATCCAACAACGGTCCCGAGATGCGACCGACGTAACGCTGAATCTGCAGAGGCGAGCAGCGACATTCACGCGTCGGATCATTCCAGAAACCACACGGACAAGGATTCATTGCCGCCGCGAGCATGAATGCAGCGGGAAAAGTCAGCGACATCGCAGCGCGGCTGATCGTCACTTTTTGATCTTCAAGTGGCTGTCTCAATACCTCGAGCACGCTGCGATCGAACTCCGGCAGCTCGTCCAGAAAGAGCACGCCTTGATGGGCGATTGACACCTCGCCTGGCCGAGGCACAGCTCCGCCTCCGATTAAGCCGGCATCGCTGATGGTGTGATGAGGCGAGCGAAACGGACGCTCAGTAACCAAACCTGATCGTCCGGTTAGCCCCGCCACCGAATGGATCTTGGTGAGCTCGAGCGCGGCCTCGAATTCCAACGACGGGAGAATCGTGGGCAATCGCTTCGACAACATCGTCTTGCCCGATCCCGGTGGGCCGATCAAAAGGATGTTGTGCGAACCGGCTGAAGCAATCTCCAACGCGCGTTTTGCCGACTGCTGCCCGCGAACTTCACGAAAGTCGACGTTGTATTGATCCGCATGGCTCAACATTTGAGCTGGATCAATTCGCAATGGAGCAGGAGGGTCGGGCGAACGCAAGCCCGCGATCAAATCCACGGCGGCGCGCAGATCGGCGACGGGATAAATGTTTATCCCGTTCACAACCGCAGCTTCCTTGGCGTTCTCTTCCGGTACCAGGAGGTATTTGATCAGTGCTTCGCGCGCCAGGATCGCAATCGGCAGGGCGCCTTTGATTGGACGCACACGACCATCGAGTGAAAGCTCGCCAACTGAGATCAGATCGGTGAGTCCTTCAGCTTCAGCCAGATCTCCATTCGCGCCGAGGATGCCAAGCGCAATGGGCAGATCAAAGCTGGCTCCTTCTTTCCGAACATCGGCGGGAGCCAGATTGATCATCGTCTTGTGAAACGGAAAAAAGAAACTGGTGTTGTTGATGGCCGCGCGTATTCGTTCGCGCGACTCGCGCACGGCGGCGTCGGGTAAACCGACGATGGTTACGGTAGCCTGATCATTCTCGCCGCGAACCGGAGTGAGATCGACCTCGATATCAACTAGATCGGCGTCGATTCCATAGACTGCGGCTGATAGCGTGCGAAAGAGCATACGACCTCCCCAAATAGCAGCAACTATTCATGAGGTGGTCGTGAAAAGTAGCTCAGAAGCTAGCTGATTAAGAACGAAGCGCGCCACTCAAGACTTGAGGGCGCGCCGTATTGCTGTTATGCAGATCGATTCGAAGAACGACCTAGCGGCGACGCCGAGGTTTCGGCGCGGAACTGGAGTCGGTTGAGCCTGGCAGTTTGATTTCCTGCCCCGCCTGCAATTCCCCATTTAGAGATAACCCGTTGAGGCGAGCAACATCACCGGCAGATACTTTATGCGCTTCGGCGATCTTTGCAATCGTGTCTCCCTTGCGAGCGCGAACCTTGGTCACACCTGGGGCTGCTGGAGGCTGTTCGGCTGTACCTGTCGAACGTTTCCAGCTCGTATATTTCACTCCGCCCGTGGGTAAGACCAACTTATTCGAACTCTTGAGATCCACGCCATGATTGGCTGCCTCCAATTGCGAAACCGCGATTCCCGTGCGGTTCGCAACCGACTGCAGATCCTCTCCAGGTACCACTGAAATTACGCGAGCCGTGTCTCTTTGATCACCCGGTATTCTCTTTAAGACGGCAACCAACTGTTTCGAACGTCCCGCAGGAACGCGCACGTTGTAGATACCATCGCGTGGTGTCACATCGCGGCGTAACTCCGGATTGATGGTGCGAAGGTAATCGACGTTCGAATCGGTTGCGTCAGCGATGAGTTGCAGGCTTGTGGTTGTCGGCAACTGCACCACGTCATACGCGAGTGGTGGTTCGGGTTTGATCCCCGCGAATCCATACTTCTCAGGATTCTTGGCAATCAAAATGGTGGCAAGAATGTTGGGAACGTAGTTACGAGTCTCTTGATAGAGATAGGGATAAATTGTCCAGAAGTTGGCAGCGCCAGCGCGTGAGATACCGCGATCGATGTTACCAGCGCCGGTGTTGTATCCACCCATCGCCAGTTCCCAATCGTTGTTGTATCGTCTGGCCAAATCCTTGAGATAGCGAGCTGAAGCACGAGTGGCTTGCTCAAAGCTATTCCGTTCATCTATCCACGCTGACTGGCGCAGTCCGTACTGGCGGCCAGTGGCGGGAACGAACTGCCAAAGTCCGGAAGCTGCTGCATGGGAAAGCGCATTCGGTTTCCAGGCGCTCTCAACCTGGCCCAACCAGGCGATGTCAATCGGCACGCCTTCTTCCTTGAAGATCTTGCGAGCGAGCGGCATGTATCTGCCAGCGCGACGGAGTCCAGCTTCCATCGTCGAACGGCCCCGGCCCTGGTAGTAATTGATGTACTGCTGAATGAGCGGGTTGATCGTGAATTTGAAGTTGACGTTACCTTTCGCCAGCTCGAGTGCGTTCACGTCGTCCTGAGACACATTCTGCTCTTCAGCGGTCAAGACGAGCTTGCTGAGTTCATCGAGGGGTGATGGCTCAAATTTCTGTTCACGAAATCCTATCTGGGGAGCTACCTGCTGCGGCGGCGGCGCCGGCTGACCATTTTGAGCAACCAACGAGGCGGTCGTGATGTGCGGCAGTCCGTGGCCAATCGGAACTTCCTCGCGATAAATGCGCTCCACCAATTCGAGATAGAAAGTCTGAAGTCGCTGATTCGCCCGCACATCCAGGCCGGACTCGAGCAACGTGTCTACCGCCTGATCAAATTCATCCCGAGCGGCTTCCCGTTTATTGTCGTCAAGATTCAGCTTGCCTTTGCGGAAGTGGTCCTCGGCGCGTGCAATTATCTGTGAAACTTTGGTGTTGGTTTTATCAACATCGGTGGGAATGGAACGCGCTGACGATCCAGCAGGAATCTGCGCCGGCACGACAGTAGTGGCGCCAACAATGGAAATCAAAACTGCAGCGCAAACCACCAAACGAGGAAAGCTAGACACCATTAAAATCAGGTTCTCCTTTAAGTCAGTTCTTCTGAATACGCTCGATTCCCCGACAGGGACTCGTTCGAAAAAACTCGATGGCAACCGCGCGAGGTTATGATCCTTTCGGATCGAGTTTGGGCGCCCTCATCAGACACACGGAAAGGCGCCTAAAACTGTCACTGAGGCTACCACACGGTTTCGAACAGTGTCAAACAATCGCCCGATAATAAGAAACCGTAAAACAGCCCTCTTTTCCAACATCTTCCACGCGACAAACCAACGATTGTTCCCGCGGTTTAAGAGATGCGCAAGGAACTCGATTGACTGCCTGCGGATCGCATTCACATCCGGTTTCAACCGGGTGTGTAGGCGGTCTGTTTGATTTTGGGAACCGCTTTAACGGTTTCCGAAGCTTCGAGTCAGCAGATTAAACCGTTGAAACGGTTGGAGAAACTAATTGCGCCTTCATCACCCGGTTGAAACCGGGTGAGACTAAGAGTTGAATGCGAAGGCCTTACAGCTTTGGCTGGGCGGACCGGCCGGAAGCGGCTTGCGGCAGACGTTGCGGGCGCGGCGCGGCAGGCACCGGCGGCGCCACCTTTTCCTTCAAGGCCTCGCGGAAAACCTGTCGCATATGGTCGACGAACACAAAGCGGATATCTTTGAAAGGCTCCTTCGGAACTTCGTCCAAGTCCCGCTTATTCTGAGCCGGCAGAATAATCGTCGACACTCGAGCTCGTCTCGCCGCCAGGACTTTCTCCTTAATGCCACCGACCGGAAGGACGTTTCCTCGGAGTGTTATTTCGCCTGTCATCGCCACGTCTTTTCGAATCGGGCGGGACGACAGAGCTGACACCATTGCAGTAGCGAGCGTAATCCCAGCCGACGGACCGTCCTTTGGAATCGCACCTTCGGGAATGTGGATATGCAGGTCAAAAGTGCTGAAGTCTTCCTCATCTATCTCCAGCTCTTTCGCGCGAGACTTGGCGTACGAATACGCGGCCTGGGCTGATTCGCGCATTACTTCCCCAAGCTGTCCGGTCAAGACTAAAACGCCTTTGCCCTTCATCTTCAGGCTTTCAATGAAGAGAACGTCGCCTCCCGCTGCAGTCCACGCCAGTCCAGTCGCAACTCCGATTTGATCTCGCTTCAAAACTTCTTCGGGAATGATCTTGGGGGCGCCGAGGAACTCGTGAAGGTTCTTGGTCGAAACACGAATCGCTTCCTTATTACCTTCAGCAAGCTTGCGCGCTATCTTGCGACAAATGGTCCCGATCTCTCTTTCAAGTTGTCGAAGACCGGCTTCCTGCGTGTACTGTTGAATAATTCCCGTCAGCGCCGTGTTCGAGATATGCAAATCTCGATTGGAGATTCCATTCTCCTCCATCTGTTTCGGCATCAGATGTCGCCGTGCAATCTCGCGCTTCTCTTCTTCCGTGTATCCCGCGAGACGAATGATCTCCATTCGGTCGCGCAAGGGCGGTTGAATCGTGTCGAGCACATTCGCCGTCGTCATGAAGATGACGTTCGACAAATCAAAATTGACCCCGAGATAGTTGTCGCGGAAAGTGTTGTTCTGTTCCGGATCGAGAACTTCAAGCAAAGCCGACGACGGATCGCCACGAAAGTCGGCGCCGACCTTGTCGATTTCGTCGAGCATGATCAGGGGATTGTTTGTCCCAGCCTGTTGAATCGACTGAATGACTCGGCCGGGCATCGCGCCGACGTAGGTACGGCGATGGCCTCGCACTTCGGCTTCGTCATGCACGCCACCCAGGGACAGTCTGACGAATTTTCTATCAAGAGCTCGGGCGATTGAGCGTCCCAATGAAGTCTTGCCGACTCCCGGAGGTCCGACGAGACACAGAATTGGGCCTTTCGGTTTTTCTTTGAGTTTACGGACCGCGAGCGCTTCGATGATCCGATCCTTAATCTTTTCAAGTCCGTAATGATCTTCGTTAAGAATCTGTTCAGCCTTGGCAAGATCGAGGTTGTCTACTGACGTCTTGGACCAGGGCAGCTCAGTCATTATCTCCATCCAGTTTCGCAGCGTAGCTGTTTCAGCGGAATCAGGATGCATGCGCTCGAGTTTCTTCAGTTGCCGCAGCGCTTCCTCTTCAGCGGGCTTCGGCATATTGGCGGCTTCAATCTTTTCCCTGAACTGAGCTATCTCCTCGGCAAGCTCGTTGCCTTCGCCGAGTTCAGATTGAATCGCTTTCATCTGCTGGCGCAGGTAGAACTCGCGCTGCGATCGATCAATGTCGGCACGTGCTTGCGTATTGATTTCCTGCTGAACGGTCAGAACTTCTATTTCTTTGTTCAGCAACTCGTTGACGCGACGAAGCCGGGTGGTCGTGTCCGCGATTTCCAGAACGGACTGCGCATCCTCGACTTTCAATTCGAGATTCGAGGCTGAAAGATCCGCGAGACGTCCCGCGTCGTCGAGATTGGCGATGATAGCCATCACTTCCGGCGAAATGTTCTTGCCGAGGTTGATAGCTTTTTCCATCGATCCACGCACGTTTCGAATGAGCGCTTCGACTTCCAACGATCTCTCGGGCGGCAACACTTCCTGAACGACATGCAGACGGGCGCTGATGAATTCGCCGGTGGTATCAACTGATTCGACTTCAGCTCGCGCCAGACCTTGAACGAGGATGCGGATGCGGCCATCAGGCAACTTGAGCATGCGCATGATTACTGCAGCAGTACCGACTTTATAGAGGTCTTCCGCAGCCGGCTCTTCCTTATCGAGGTCCTTTTGCGAAGCGAGAAGGATCATGCGGTTCTCGCCCAGCGCTTCGTCTACCGCGCGAATCGATTTTTCGCGGGAGACAAATAGCGGAACGATCATGAACGGATAAATAACAATGTCCCGCAACGGCAGGACCGGCAGCTCGTTCGGAATCTGCAGTTGTTGCTCGCCGTCAGTTGGTTCTAATGCTGTAGTAATTTCGTCTTCGTTAACCATTGCCATAAGTGTAGCAGTCAGTAATCAGTAATCAGTAATCAGTAATCAGTAATCAGCTTCGTACTTTTGTTCTTGGTTCTTTGTGCTTTGTGCTTTGTTCTTTGCATTTTTTTCTTAACCCATTTTTGAACGACTCAACAGCCTCCACACTCGAGCGCAAAGAACAAAACACGAAGAACCAAGAACCGGTCAGCAATTGCCTTTACGGATTGGCTGATTACTGACGGCTGATTACTGTTTACTGCTCTTCTCATTCTCGTCCTTGATTGGCACCTTAAATTCCCTGCCGCGGCGATCCGTTGTTTTCGGCAGCCGAACAACCAGGACTCCATTTTTCAATGAAGCATTCGCTTCCTTAATATTTATCGTCCAGCGCAGCGGAACAATTCTGGCGAATTGTCCATAACTTCGCTCTGAACAGAGATGCGACGTAATGCGATTACGTGGCACTCGGCGCTTTTTCTCTCCCGACAATCGCAGCTGCGAGTTCGTCAGTCCAATCCTGATATGCTCGGCGGTTACGCCTGGAAGTTCAATGCGAACGAATATTTCCGTCTCACTTTCACAGAGATCGACGGGTGGCGCCCACGTCGCCGAAGCGAGCGGCGTATCAACCTCCATCGCCTCCTGGAGAGCAGCAAACAGACGACCGACGCGATCGCGCAGCCGCTGCAATTCCAGTCGCTCGAGCCCTGCGGCGCCTACGTGCTTAATCATTCGACACCGTGACCCGGATGATAAGGCAACAAGTTGTCATTTGCGTGCCGGCGTGCCAGAAGCGCGCGCGCGAACAAGGTGTTTCAGCTCATTCATGAATTCTGAAACGTCCTCGAACTCGAGATAGACTGAGGCAAATCTCACGTAGGCTACTTTATCGAGCTCCTTAAGTCGCCTCATGATCATTTCGCCGATCTTGCTGGTTGGCCGTTCGCGCTCGGGTGATTCCTGCACGTACTTTTCGATGCCGTTAACAATCGAATCGAGCTTTGAAGATGGAACCGGCCTTTTTTCACAGGCTCGCAGCAATCCGGCCATCACCTTGTTGCGATCAAAGTTCTCGCGACGACCGTCCTTCTTGATAACCATGTAGGGAATCTCGTCGATGCGTTCGTAGGAGGTGAAACGGCGCTCGCAGCGCAGGCATTCGCGACGACGACGAATAGCATCACCCTCGCGAGATTCACGTGAGTCAACCACTTTGTCTTCGATAAAACCGCAGAATGGACACTTCATATCAACCTCGGGGCGAACAGGCTTAGGTATTTTCAAATCTGAGATCTGAGATGTTTTGTTCTGAGATGGCGTCTAAATTATACGGATCACAGATCTCAGATTTCAGATCACCGAATCGGCAATGATCTTCTCGTCTTCAACTGCGTGTTCGACCGCTTCCGGCTTCGTCAGATTTCGCAAGCGGTCAAAATTGACTTCTCCGCGCAAAAAGTAGAACAACCCAAATAACGCTGCTGGGCCGAAATCAACGAGATGCATCACGATCGCCACCGCGGCAGCCTGTTCCTTTTCGATTCCGAGAAAGAAAAGTCCAGCTCCGGTGGCAGCATGAAAAGCGCCCGCAGCTCCACCCGGTGTCGGCACCGCAGAGCCCAGCATCGACCAACCAAGAATAAAAAGTGATTCAGTCAATCCGAACGGATGCCCTGATACCTTCAAGTCAAATGCCCGGAAAACGAATAGATTTCCTACCACGACCGATCCCCACATCACCAGCGTCCACCCAACGGTCAAGGCTAAATCTTTCGGATGTGACAGGACCTTTAAGGCACGACCAAGCTGGTCGAGCAAGCTGAGCACCGCCTTCGTCAATCTCGACGGCAGACGAGGCATCGCACTGAATCTATTTTCAACCCAGGTAAGTACCGAGGCAGACTTTATTCGAAACCACAGCAATCCCAGTAACCCGACAGCGCCTACAACCACGAGCCCGAAACCGAATTGCCGCACATGTCGGAATGCAGCAGCGTCGCCGGACGCAGGTCGGAACCAAAGCAGGTTTATTGCAAAGATAAAAACAACCGTCATCATGTCGTAAATGCGCTCGATCATGATGGTCACAAAAGACGCTGCCGGTCTGACCCGTCGCTCGCGCATGGGCAGGACAACGGGCCGAACTACTTCTCCCATCCGTCCAATTACCAGCACCGCGGCGAATCCGACGGTGGTCGCCACCCATACTTCACGGAGGCTGGAAGGAGTCAGTGGCGCCAGAAAAGCTTGCCAACGCAAAGCGCGAAAAAGGTAAGCGACCGCGATGACCAGGGAGGCTACGGCAATTAACCTCCAGTCGCCGCTCCTCAAGCCATGCCTGACCTGAACCCAGTCTAAACTTCTGCCAAACCACCAGACCAGGGCTGCTGCCAGCACAACTAGCGCGGCAAACTCAATGTATTTGCGGTATGCTTTCACGGTAAGCAGGATTAGTGGGTGGCATCGGCATACTTTCCGATGTGACTATCACGGGCGAGACGCCCGTGCCACAATTCAGCAGCGACTATGACTTGACTAGCTCGCGACCTCGACCACAAGATATTGGGTGGCTGGGCAAGGCTACAATAGATCAGTTGGGCCGCGCAACAAGCCATCCTGGAGTGCTGCAGGCTGCCAGCCTGCAGCGCGTTGCCACAGGGCGCTAGCGTAACCGAGCCGAAGTGCCGAACCAGAATCGACAGGCTGGCAGCCTGTCGTACAAATACGGCTGGAACTTTAGCTCCAGGCAGTTCGTAATCGCCTCCGGTTAAGGGCATTGACCTTACCCAAACGCGTTTCGGATTTCGTCATTTTTGGAGCTGGAGAAGCATCAGGTGGGGGCTGTGAGGTCTTTGGCTGCCAGCGAAGGAGCCGAATTAGTCAGGCGTTGTCGCGCTGGGGACGGGGCGGCGTGGGAAGAGATTGTGCAGAGTTATTCCCGCCGCATTTACAACCTCGCTTATCGCTTTACCTCCCGTGCCGACGCTGCTGAAGACCTGACTCAAGACGTTTTCATTCGCATTTATCGCTCTTTGGAACAATACGACGCGAAACAGGGAGACCTGCAAAACTGGTTGATGCGGTTGGCTCGTAACTTGATTATCGATGACTATCGCAAACGCCAGCGCACTCCCCATGATAGCCAGGCTGAGGACCTTGCCGATCACACTTACCACCTGCGCGCTGGTAGCAGTTCGGTCCAACGCGAGATGGAACGGCGCGAGCTCGGCGCCCAGGTCCAGGCCGGCATTGATAAGCTATCGACGGATTTACGCACTTGCGTAATACTGCGCGATATTGAGGAATTGAGTTACCAGGAGATTGTGGATCTCTTGAGAATACCCGAAGGAACAGTCAAATCGCGGATCAATCGGGGACGGATTGAACTGGCGAAGATCTTAAGACGTATGAAAGTTGTGGCTGTTAGTGAAACTTGATTTTACGTGGCATGGGCGTCTTGCCTGTGATCACCGGACAATTCGGAGACGCGGGAATTCTTCGAACATTAATTAAGAACCCCGGGGGCAGAAACGAGTAGCAAGATGCTTTGTGCAGATTTCGAAGACCGATTAAGTGATTATCTCGACGGATTACTCGATCCCGAGAATCATCGCATGTTCGCTGAGCATGCGCTGAGGTGTCCGCTTTGTCATGAAACCCTTGGCCAGGTAAAGAATTCAATTCAAACCTGCCGCACAGCCTTTGTCCCACCACCAACTCTTGAACTCGAAGCACGCATTCTGCAACGAACTATGCCGGAAACGGCAATGAACTGCGATGAATTTGAGGAGTGTCTTACGGACTACCTCGATGGCTTCCTGCCGGCTCCGTTGTTCCATCGCTGGGAAAGACATGCGGCTTTGTGTGGTCAGTGCACTAAGCTCCCCGGTGAAGTCGTTCGTTCCATCGGCGCTTGCTACACCTACAAAGGTGAAGAGCTGCCGGTACCTGTTGGTTTGAATGAAAGCATTCTCGCAGCCACGCTCGGCACCGTAGTTCCTGCAGATGTTCGCGCACCCTGGGGCTCGCGCGTTGCTTCCTGGTTGCGGCTTTGGTTGGACCCGATTATGTCTCCGCAGCTGGCAACAGTCGCGACGATGTTGTTGGTCGCCGTCTTTGTGCTGACCAATACGGTGTCTGCCGATGGCTCGATTAGCGGTATGTACAGCGAGACTTTGAAGCTGGCTGAGCAAAGCGGCGCTACCGGAAGAACCGTGAACGTGAAGAAGTTCTTCGTCGGCGGCAACGAAGGTGCTGCCAGCGAACAACCGGCTCAGCCTCAAAGCAACGATAGTCAGAATGGAGCGAATCAGCCCGCAGCCGGTACGCAAAAGAACGACAGTACTTCTGGTCAAAAGAGCGATCGCGGACCGCGCGGAACCAATCCTGGAAAGCATTGAAGCGCTGAAGTGGTGAAAAGTTAGATGATGTATTGCTCCTATCACTCTAAAAACCCGGCAGTGGTGCAGTGTAATCAGTGCAGCCGCCCACTTTGCGCGGCGTGCGATCACCGCATACGAGGTTTTCCGTTCTGCCAGGATTGTATTGTGATGGGAGTTGAAATGCTCCGTCAGCGATCCAACTCGCCGGCGTCACATGTTGTAAGACGCAAGAGCTCGCCGTTTGTCGCCACGTTGCTCTCGTTTGTTCCCGGCCTCGGTGCAGCTTATAACGGGCAAACTTCCAAGGCGATTATCCACTTCACGCTATTTGCCCTTTTCTTTCAGATGGCCGTGCTCACGCAGGGCGTACACTTTTTTGTACTCGGAGTTCTCGGCACCTGGCTCTTTGCAGCCGTTGATGCTTGTCGTACGGCGCAGTTGCTCAGAGCCGGCCTGGCGCCTGACACTGAGGAAGACGTAATAGCGCGACGCCTTTATGGAAACCCGTTGGCGTGGGGCATTACGCTGATAATTCTCGGCACTGTGTTCCTGCTGCACACGGTTTTTGATTTACAGCTTCCGGTTAAGAAACTGCTTCCCGTGGCGCTGGTAGCTCTTGGCGCTTACATGCTTTTTGATTATCTTCGTAGGAGACGCACCTCTGAGCGAGTGCTCAGGTTTGATTCGCGTCAACCACCGCCGTCGGTCATTTCGGTCAGATCGTTTGACTCCCCTGGATTTGGAACTGGAGAATTGACGGCGACATCGACTCGTCGCGAGTTAAATGCGTTGCCCTTCGAACGACGTTCATAGAATCAGGTAAGAAAATGACAGCCTTTATCTTCAAAGCTTTTGGTGTCGGCAGCATTGTCGCTGCCATCCTCTTAATCGTTGCGTTGCTCAAACAGCTGGTCGTGATGTTTGGCTTCCTCCTCGGTCTCCTCAAATTTGCGATCATCATGATCTTCGTTCTGATCGTGGTTTTGATTTTGGTCGCAATCATTACGACCTGGGTTCGACGCCGTCGCGAGGACCAGGGATATTAGCTACCAGCCGCTCGTTCGCTTCTCGCGCATAACAAACAGGGTTCAACAAGTAGTCTACTAACTGCGCCTGACTGTCTTCAGAAGGTGACAGTTTCTCTGTTCCGCCTCTTCACCAACAAACAATTTCCAAGTATCAAGGCTAACGGTATGAACATTGCTTTGGTTGATCGAGCTTCACCTAACTTTGATATGAACCTCATAAGGAGAACCTGATGGCGAAAAAAGATGATGCCCCCTCACGCGGAGTTACCAAGGCACCGGTCCCACCTGCACCTGCACCGCATGTTGAGCTTTTCGGACATGTAACTCTGGTAGAGGGATATGCCCTAACCAGTTTCACAGGCTGCCACGGCCTCGTTGCTCTCCGTGATACCCCTGGAAAAACTGTGGCGGTCCTCACTTCGGAAGTGCGATTGCAAAGTTTGCTCGAAACTGCCCTGGATACCGGCAACTTGATTGCATTTCTGGGAGTGAAACTCACTAATCCGCCTACGCCTCGCGGCGGGACTTGGGCCGTAGATGTGTACAGCATCGATGGCGTAATTCTCTACAACTTCAAGTAAGCCGCTCGTACGGCAGATAAAAGTGAGAGGATCGGCGAGTGTGACTCACAACACTCGCCGATTCTCTTCCCAGCCGCCACCAACCGCCAGAACTACACGCGCCACCCACCGTGTGGCAGTGCCCTAATTTGGAGTGCGCCGACCTGTCGGCGCTTTCGTCGCTGTGACCTGTCGCGGCAAGTTGTCGAAAACAGCCCATTATCAAAGGCCGCGGTGTCGAGCCGCCGCGGGCGAAAGCGATGACAGGTCATCGCACTCCAAAGTAGGGCACGACCCACCGTATCGGCCAATTTGCAAACAGCAGATTTCGTGTGATAGGGTGCACCTTCTTGCAGCACGGCCGAACGATCTATTCGGACTTTGAAATCTCAAAGTACGAGCTTATCCGCAGATTACACGGATGTTTGGTTGACGATGTGAAATCTGCGGATCTCGGATTGTTCGCTGCAATCTTCAAGCAGGCAAAAGTCGAAAGACCTCGTAATAGTTAAACCGCATCAGTCAGTTACCCCGCAGCAGACTGTGCCTTAGCCGTCGCTTGCGCGTGCCCCCAATAAGTTCGCGCAAACGCGACCAAGGAGTCGCCAAAAAATGAAAGCCAGAGATGAACGCTTCTATGCCTTCATTATTTCCTATACCTCTCGTTCGCGTTCTCGCATCCGTCGAGTTTGCTTGCACAAGAAATGGTTGAAGCTGTCCGGAGTTTTCGCCTTCCTGATCCTGGCTACCTCGGGATATGGGTTTTATGGCCTGACTCAGCAGGCTGCTCACATGCGCATTGAACGAGAAAACATGCGACTGCGGGCCGAAACAGAAAAACAGCGGCGGGAGTTAGATCAACTGAACGAGCGCGTGCAGGCGGTCGAGGACACGTCGCGAAAGCTGGCTGAGAAGTCTGGAGTTGTTAACACTGACGCAGCTTTGCCCGGCGCTGGTGGACCGGCTATTCCACTTGATGCAGCGGGACTGGCAGCCTTGGAAAACAAGATGAGCCAGCTCGAAAAAGAACTGAATGCCCACGAGTCTGTGCTGCGTGCGCGAGGCTTCACTCCTTCAATTTGGCCTGTGGACGGCAAACTTGAAAGTGGGTTCGGCGGTCGTCGCAATCCCTTCGGCGGGAGCGGCTACGAGTTTCATGACGGCCAGGACATCGACGCTCCGTCCGGAGCGCCAATCGTAGCCGGCGCGAAGGGCACCGTTACTTTTGTTGGCTGGCAACATGGCTACGGCCGGCTGATCGTTATCGATCATGGCGGCGGGCTAACCACGAGGTATGGTCATCTTTCCGAATTTGATATCGAGCAAGGCGTAGAAGTGGCTCGCGGACAATTCATCGGCCGCGTGGGCTCAACGGGACGCTCCACAGGACCGCACCTGCATTATGAAATTCGTATCAACGATGATCCGGTTAATCCGCTTCAGTACTTGATCACCAGCGCCAAACCATAGACGCCTGCGATCTCGGCAATTAAGACACTGGGGTCAAACCATTCATGAATCGTAGACTTTCGCGTACGGCGTCGGCCGCGCTGGTAGCTTTTCTCTCGCTGACCGTGCTTCCCTTTCGCGTTCTTGGCGACGAAGGGATGTTCCTGCCGGACACGCTCAATCGAGCAACAGAACAAAAACTCAAACAGCGCGGGCTCAAGATTCCCTTGACCGAAGTCTATAACCCTGACGGCGTCAGCATGAAAGACGCTATTGTGATCGTCGGTGGCGGAACGGGCGAGTTTGTCTCACCGGAGGGCTTGTTGCTGACGAATCATCACGTTGCGTTTGACGCGCTGGTGGCTGCATCTGACAGCACGCACGATTATGCGAGCAATGGTTTCAAAGCCAGCGCCAGGAGCGAAGAACTTCCGGCTCGGAACTTCACGGTCACGATTACCCAGGACATGAAAGACGTAACTGGCGAGGTTCTTAGCGGAGTTACTGACACCACCCCGGCGCCTGACCGTCAAAAAATCATTGCTCAGAATTCTGACAAACTGGAGACGGCGGGAAGCAATGACGCCGAGGGCATCGCTGTCCGAGTCTTGCCGATGAACGAAGGGCTGTCCTATTACAAGTTCACCTATCTCCTGTTACCGGATGTCCGCATTGTTTATGCGCCGCCCAAGAACATCGGGTATTACGGCGGTGATCCTGACAATTTTGAATGGCCACGTCACTGCGGCGACTTTACATTCATGCGAGTCTACGTAGGCGCAAATGGAAAGCCTGCAGAATTCTCGCCAAATAACGTCCCTTACAAACCCAGGAAATTCCTGAGCCTTTCGACGGCGGGAATCAAAGAAGGCGATTTCATGATGGTTCTTGGGTATCCGGGTACCACGAGACGTTATCGTGAAAGTTATTCAGTCGCTTACAACCAGGACATTCTCCTTCCGCTTACCGTCGAGTACTTCAACAAACAAATCGAAGCCCTGGAAAATGCCGGCAAGAACGACTCGGCGCTTCGCATCAAGCTTCAAAGCGCAATCTTCGAGCTCGCCAACACCGCCAAGAATGATGAGGGTTCAATTGTAGCAATGCGACGGGCCGACATTGTTGGCCGCAAGCAAAAGCTGGAGGGCGCGTTTACAAAGTGGGTGGATTCAGATCCGTCTCGCAAAGCCAAGTATGGTCAAATCCTTCCCACGATTGAGAAGGCTTACGCAGAACTAAACAAGCGAGCAATGCGGGATCTCCTGCTGTTACAGATTCTGCAGGCAAGCGACCTACTAAACATCGCCTTTGCAGCTCAGGACATAGCCGTCACTAAAGAGAAGCCAGGAGCGAATGCGGCTGCAATCGCTCGCGCTACGGCATTGGCTATGGAACGATCGAAAGCAACGGTGGCTGAACGCAACTTAATCGTCGAGCGCGAGATGCTGACTTTTCTTCTCCATAAAGCGGGAGAGCTTCCGCCCGAGCAAAAATTCGAAGCGTTGGAAAAGCGATTCGGGAAACTGCAGGGCGATGCTCGCCAACGCGCTGAGGAAGAATTTGCCAGAGCGATCGTCGAGAGCAAGAAGTTTTCTACTGCGGAATCAGTGGTCGGCCTTTTTGAACTTTCCGCTGCACAGCTTCGCGATTTGCACGAGCCTTACATTGATTTGGCGATGGAGCTGGGGCCGTTGGTTGATGACCAGCAAGCAAACACTGCCGTGTTCAATAGCACCGTCCAACAATGGCGGCCGCTGCTGCTTCAGGGCATGAGCGAGATGAATGGAACCAAGCCTTACCCCGACGCTAATCGCACACTTCGATTCACCTACGGTTCGGTCAAAGGTTACGTGCCCAAAGATGCCGCCACTTACCATCCATTTACACACTTGTCAGGAGTAATTGAGAAAGACACTGGGCGGGAACCATTCGATGCTCCTGAGAAGCTAAAGCAACTCTATCGGGCTCGCGATTTCGGGGCGTACGGCAATACTGAAGGCACCGATGTGCCCGTAGATTTTCTTTCGGACGTTGACATTATCGGTGGTAACTCCGGAAGTCCGATAGTAAATGGCAAAGGCGAGCAGGTCGGAATTGTCTTCGACGGGAATTACGAAGGCCTGGGCAATGATTTCTTCTACAACGAAGACAAGGGTCGAACGATTTCAGTTGATATCCGCTATGTCCTTTTCATAGCCGAGAAGTTGGGTGGGGCGGGATTCCTCCTCAAAGAGCTCGATGTTCGCGGCGCCGCCAAGGGCAAGGCTGGAACACCTGGAGAGAATTAACCGGGCCCAACGCCTTTCAAAAACAATGCCTGGACGTTGGGAAAAAGCCTTGAAAGCGCAGGTTTTAATGCTTGACAGCCTCGATTGCTTTCGCTTAGTATGCGCCCTCGTGCCAAGCCAGGGTGTCCAAAGTTTGTCCTGTTAGTGCCGATTTGCAAGCTTCACAGTAATGAGTAGTACAGTTCGCTCTCGTAAGTGTCTGCATGGTGATTTGCGCAAAGCGCGCCGGTCGTCATGCAGTTTTTGTCTGCGTGTGTTTCCCTAATGCGCCCATTTTTTCGAGGGGCGCGTCAGAACCACAAGCATTAACTTGTTCGGCGCAGCTAGCGCGACGTCATTCCGATGCTACGCGGATTGATGCTGAGTTACTGATGCCCGTGTTACCGAATCGTTAGGAGGATTCGTTCTTTATGTCTAGAATAACCGGTAAGGTCAAGTGGTTTAACAACTCGAAGGGTTATGGTTTTATTGAACAACCTGGCTCTTCTGACATCTTTGTTCACTATAGCGCCATTCAAGGCGAAGGCTTCAAGACCCTCGAAGAGGGCCAGGAAGTCGAGTTTGAAGTGACGCAAGGGCCAAAAGGACCACAGGCCGAAAACGTAACCAAGATGTGATGTCTCCCCGGCTTGCGTTAGCAAAGCCACTGACCGCTTCCGGTGTTCATCCGGTAAGCGAGGCATGAGAAAAGGCGACCCGTTTGGGTCGCCTTTTCTCTTGGCAGATGAGTACTTAGTTCTTGGTTAGCTATTTGTGCTTAGTTCTTGTGCTTGGTTCCTGGTGCTTGACCGTAGGTGACGAAGAAAGCTTTCACTCAAGCCCAAAGAACAAGTACAAAGAACCAGGAACAGAGTTTGAGCTGTGGGTGTGAGCTAATGGCTCTTTGCTCTTTGCCGCCTATTCCTCGCTTTTGGCCTTGAAACTCACGTGGCCATCTTCGACATCAACCGAAAACAACACGCGTTCGCATCCTAACCGTTCTTTCAACGCATCTGCTTTAGAAGCAATCAGTCGATGGAAGCGAGGGAATGAAAAACCCGCAGTTGATTCGCCACAGCGCCGCTTGGCTTCGACCAAAGAGTCGTAGAGGTTTTTGACGGTGTTAACGTCCTTGTGAGCATCGGCGCAAACAAAGGTTTCCCGATCAAAGGGGCCGACATCATACTTGGCCCTCGCAGCCGCGAGTGGATCGCGGCCTTCCTCGCGACCTTGCAACGTGCGTCTCCACAAATCCCGAAAAGCGTTGTAACGCGAAGCCAGGGAGTTCGTGTGATAGCGTTGAGCAAAAGTCAGCGTTCGATCATCCAGCATGCGCTTAATAATCGTTTCGACCCTGTTTTTGGTATCGTAAGGAGGCCGCTTCGAGGCGCCGTTAAAGTAAACGTCAAACTCAATCTTGAGACGACGTATGTCTTCCTCAAGACGAGACAGTTGCTCCTCGATGGTCGGCTGATCGTCGCCGGGAACCACTTTCTTGGCACGTTGTGTAGAACGAACTAACTTGTTATCACGAAGCCCCACGTAGATACTCCTGAAGTCTTATTTGGCCGGCGAGCTGTGGCGAGAGAGGACGGGCGTGAGAGAAAACCATCCAAGTTGAGTCTAGGCAATCCCAAACCAAAGTGTCAACAAGTTTGTTCACAGGAGATTTTGCCTGCGGCTTTGCCGCCGCACAGTGCGGGAAGGCTCTGCCTTTCCGTACGGTAGGTGCCCCAATTTGGAGTGCGATGACCTGTCATCGCTTTCGCCCGCGGCGACTCGATGCCGCGGGTTTGATAATAGGCTGTTTTCGACAACTTGCTGCGACAGGTCGCAGCGACGAAAGCGCCGACAGGTCGGCGCACTCCAAATTAGGGCACTACCCTCCGTGCGGTACGGCGGCAAGCCGCAGTCGCGAGATCTCCATTTTCAGTCTGCCCCAACCTTCCATAACCTCCTGTTTCAATTGATTCAGACGAACGGAAACCTTATTCTGTGGCCGCCCATGGCCAAAACTGCAAATGCTCAAGTCTCAAGCCTTCGCGCGCTTCCATCCGTCGATCAACTTCTGCGAACTGCGGAGGCGCAATCGTGGCGGTCACGAGTCGGGGATCAACGGCTAACCGCCATCGCGCGTTTGGTGACAGAGGAGCTGCGCTCCGAGATCCAATCCGGGCTGTCAAATGGATCGTCTCGAGAAGCTCTGCTGGATCGTGCAGTTCAAAAACTCTCAAAGGCTTGTGATGCAGATTCTTCCACCCGCCTCAAACAAGTCATCAACGCAACCGGCGTCATCATTCATACGAACCTGGGACGCGCGCCTTTGTCGGCGGAGGCTCGCGATGCGTTGGCGCAAGCTGCCGGTTATTGCACGCTTGAATATGACCAGCTCACGGGTGAACGTGGCAGGAGAGGTGCGCGCGTCGAGGACCTTCTCGTTGAATTGACTGGCGCGGAAGAAGCACTGGTTGTTAACAATTGCGCCGCAGCCGCACTGCTTATCTTGAGCGTCCTCGCAGGCGATGGAGAAACCATTGTCTCCCGAGGCGAGCTGGTGGAAATCGGCGGCGACTTTCGCGTGCCTGACGTGATGGCGAGCTCAGGGACGCGAATGGTGGAAGTCGGAACCACGAACCGAACGAAACTTGAAGATTATCGCCGAGCCTTGAATGAAAAAACGCGGCTGGTGATGAGGGTTCATCCCTCGAACTATCGCATCGTTGGATTCACAGCTTCGCCCGCGCTCGACGAGCTTGCGAGCCTCGCACATGAGGCAGGCCTTCCTCTTTATGAAGATGCTGGCTCCGGTGTGCTCAGCGACCTCAGCCAGTTTGATTTGAAGGACGAGCCGATAATTCGAGAATCGGTTGCGAGTGGAGCCGATTTGGTTTCTTTCAGTGGCGACAAGTTACTCGGCGCCAGCCAGGCAGGCCTGATCGTGGGCAAAGCTGAATTCGTCAGCCGTTTGAGAAAGCATCCGTTATATCGCGCCTTGCGTGCCGACAAGCTGGCACTCGCCGTGTTGGAACGAACTCTTGAAGCCTTTCGTCGCGGCGAGGCGCATCAGGAAGTTCCGGTCTTGCGAATGCTGGCCATGTCGAAGACTGAAATTGAGGCTCGTGCCCAGACAATTATTGACAGGTACCAGGCTGCACGGGCGGATTCCCTTCAGATCAAAATTCAGGACGGCGAATCAGCCATTGGAGGCGGAGCAGGACCCAACACCCACCCCGCGACAGCGCTGCTCGCAGTCAGCCACCCAAACCATTCAGCAGATCAAATCGAGTCGGCCCTAAGATTCTCCGACCCGCCAATCATCGCCCGCATCGCCGATGGTCATGTTCTACTCGACCTCCGGACGGTCGAGCCCTCCCAGGACGACGAGATTCTCGCTGCCCTACTCAGCATTTTGTAGCTTGACGCCATGTAATGTCGGCCATTTTCGCAGGATCAGCTGCGACAGGTCGCAGCGGCCAAAGCGACGACAGGTCGTCGCACTCCAAATTAGGGCACTTCCAAGTTTCCTGTGGATTTAACAACGATCATCAGTGTATAATCCGTTCGGTTCCTGGCCACTGTGGCAGCCAAACCCGCCTTGTCCTCTCGTCCACTATCTCTTAGTTCGTCAGGTCTCTTTGAAGAATTCATCGTCGCCGTCTAAATCCATCACGATCGCAGTCGGACTTTCCCTGGCTGCGGGTGTGCCTGTGTGGGGACTTTGGGTTGAGGGTTTCCTCGCTCCGCTGCAACAAGCATTCGTTGTCTTACCGAACGATCCGAGCGTGTCCTTAACTGCTCCCGAGTTTCGGCTCGCGACCTTCTTGATCTTGATGACTGCAGTCGTCGCCGGCGTATTGGTTGAGCGTGCCGGCGCAAGGCGCTCCTTCCCCTATCTCGGAGTTTCATTCCTCTGCCTCAGCTTCATAAGTCTGGGTGTCTCACGTTTTCTTGGCATCGACATCCTGTTTGTGCCGATGACCTTTGCAGGAATTGCTGCCTTGTTAGCAGTCCAGGCGCACCGGCTGTGGCGACTGGATCTGCAGCTAACGACACAAGTCAACAGCGTCGCAAACAAGACCACCGACGTTCAGCGTAGCGACGCGAGACAAAGGTTGATTCGTGGGCTTCGATTGCTGGAAACGGTCGTGGCGATTTCAGACGCAGTCGTCTTCACTCATGATGACGATCTCAACCTCGTGCCCGCTGCTCGTCTGCAACCAAACAATAGCGGGCCACTCGGAACTAGTCGAAACTCTGCCTGGCGTGAAGGCGTGACCTTCTCACAGAAGGCCATGGAAACCGGGGAAGTAATTGTGCGCCTTGCTGACGAACTACATCCGAACGCGATCGTAGCGCTGCCGCTGCGTCATGAAGAGCGCATGCTTGGCGCGCTGTTGATTCGGTTGCGCGAGAACTTTTCTGAGGACGATCGTCCTTTGCTGGTTGCGGTCGCAGCACAAATCGCGCGAAATCTTCAGCGCGAAGCAGCAGTGAAGAATGAGCCGAGAACCGGATTGATGACTTACTTTTCGGCAAACGCCGCCGAGCAACGGCTCGAGAATGTTCACATGCTCAGCGGTCTGCTCACTGAGGAGCGTTTCGGTAGTCACGCGCTTGCTGAATCTTCTGACGGCTTTGCGATCGCGTATCTGGATGGAACCCTTGCGCATGTTAATCCGCGGCTTCTGACCCTTGCACAGTTGCCGGAGGGCGATGCGTTTAAGTTGGACATGTTCGGATTGATGGATCGCTTTCGCTGCGAGATTTTCGAGGAGCCGGTGATTGCCGTTCGACGCGTGCTGCAGACCGGCGAGTCATACGAACGAGAATTACGCTTTACCGATCGACAAAAGACCCTGGGCCTGAAAATCTCGCTGGTTTGCGACCAGGTGAAGGCACGCAGCGGCATTCGCGAGCCGCTTTGTTTAGTGCTGACTGTTCGCGACCTGACTCAGCAAAAAGAATACGAGCAGCTCAAGAGTGACATGGTGTCATTGATGTCGCACGAACTGCGAACGCCGCTGACCAGCATCAATGGCTTCGCTGAGCTACTCGCTGGCGATGAAGCTGTTCCTGAACATTTGAAAGAGTTCGTTGTAATCATCAACAACGAAGCCCAGCGCCTCTCGCGGATGATTAATACCTTCCTGGCCGTGACCCACCTTGAGCGCAAAGACAAACAGGAAGTGCTGAAGATTCCTCTCAAGCTCAATGACGTAGTGCGCGACATCGTCTCAACGCTGCAGACAACCGCTCGCAAGAAACGCATTCGGCTTGTCGAAGAGCCTGCCGATCGCATTCCACCCGTGGCAGCCGATCGCGGCTTGATCACGCAGGTTGTCAAAAATCTGGTGAACAATGCGATCACTTACAGTCCTGAGCGCACGACGGTAACGGTGTCCACGGCGCTCGAGGCCGAAGCTGTTCGAGTTTGTGTGGAGGACCGCGGCTACGGAATTCCGCCCGAGGCCGTCGATCGTGTTTGGGAGAAGTTCTATCGCGTCGAGCGAGAAGGACATGACAAGCACGAGGAGTCCACCGGTCTGGGGCTCTCTTTCGTTCGTGAAGTCGTCGAGCAGCACGGTGGCAACGTCGCCGTGCATTCAGAGTTGGGCCGTGGCTCGAAGTTCAGTTTCACCCTACCAAGGCTTTGATAATCCCTCCGAACTTTTGAGGAGCAGCAAGTATTGAATAGCGTGCGATGCCCACAATGCGGGTTCATGACTTTTGCGACCGCAACTGAATGCAAGCGCTGTCAGGCAATTTTGCCCAGTGCTGGAGAACGAGTTCCAGCTCCAGTGAGGGCCGTGAGGAATCCGCCGGACAGTGACGGCTCGAAATCGAAAATTGTTGGCGTGGTCTTCTTGCTAATCGTATGTGTGCTGGTCGCCGCTGGTTTCAAATATCGCCGCGCGTTGTTTCAAAAGTTCGGCGGGTCGCTGAACTATTCAGAATTGATTAGACATTCTCCGGAGTTCAACTCAGCCGTGTGGGTGCGAGCAAACCAGCGCGAAATTCCGTTGAGACGCTCGGTTTTTGGTTATGGTGAGGCCGCGCATTACATCAACGCCGGAATCATCGTTCGAGAAGTCGAGGTGCTTGAAAGTCTTGGACTCCTGGCAGTTACGAAGTATGAAACGAGCGAAGCTGGCGAGGCTCGCGCGTTTCTGCCACGCGCTACGTATCTGGCAACCCACTATCGCATCAACCTGACGTCGCTGGGCGAAAAAGAAGCCGGCAAATGGGAAACGTTCGAGGAGCCTTACCTCAAACAGGGCAACGAACCCGCCGCTCAACCTCAATTATGGTGGCGTGTGCCCATCGGCGATCGGGAATTTGGATCGGTTACGAAGCTCGGCGAGGTCAATAAGGAAGGCGCCTGGGATACACTCGACGTTGAATTCAGCTACAAGTGGCGCCCCAATAACATTGGACTGGCTTTTGACAAGGCTACGCCGGCGGACGCTATTCCGACGAACGCTCGAAAAGCGGCCGAGATTCTCTCGTGGGATAGCCGCAAGCTCTACCTCGCGGTTGCGCACATGGAAAAAATCGGCGGTGAATGGAAGCTCGCCAGCGTGACGTTCACTAACGAAGATAACATTCGCAACTCGATCACCTACGCAGTTTATTAATCGTGCCGCGGCAATTCGAGGCTTTGCAGAAACATCGTTTGCTGTCCGAATGCAAAGTTGTTAAGTAATCGATCGTGATTTCTTCACCGGGCAAGATGTCACGTAGCGCGAAGAAGATTAGCTGACCGTACATCGTCCTAGTGAACGCGTTTGGCGTGCAGGAATGATTGACGTAGTGAGTACCGTTGCCGCCGCGACTGCCATCGAGACTCCAGCGATTGTTTATCCAGCAGATGCGGAGGATTTTTCGTCCACCTCTGCGCCTGGCTTCAGCGTTTGAGATTCGCTCGCCCGCGTATCGCGCTATCTTGCGCCAGCGCTGAAATGGGATGGTCGCGAAACAGCCTTTGCCGTTGATTGAAGATTCCTGGATGGCGAGCCCTGCCGCTAGTTTGAGCTTCATAACGGTTCCAACAGCCTATCCACAGATTACGCAGATTACGCAGATGTTTAGTTGAGTGCGATTTACGTTGACGCTAAATTGCGGATGAGATTTTGTCTGGCTAGAAATTTTTGGACGACTTACCGATGAATAAACAAAACATCTGTGGAATCTGCGTAATCTGCGGATAGTTGCTTTGACTTATTTCAGCTTGAAACTTCGGGCAATCAAGTCCGTCTGATTGCGAATCCGAGCCAGGCTGTCACGCAATCCGGTGAAGTGCAGCACGTAAGCGGTGCGCGGATCGCTTTGAAGAAAATAGAGCCGGCCCATCATCGCTTTGCCTGTCTGCGTGAATTCGTATGAGACGGTGACGCCGTCCATTCGTCCGTTGAACTTTTCTTCTTTGCCTTCAATGAACCCGGGAAGATAGCGCAGCTTCTGCTCAAGGTCGCGCCGAGCCAGATCGGACATCGTCACGTCCGGGTCTTTGACGTCTTTGCGTACTCGCAGAAAGCCACTCAAGCGGTCGCCATTCAGGAACTCCGGATTCTTTTGAATCGCATCACCAGTCGAGCTTACTTTCCAGGTTGGGGATGGCAGCTCGAGTGAATACTCAAGATTGTCGGTCGTATAGACCTGATTCTGAGTCTGCGCAGAACCTGACAATGCCAACAGCAGCATGCCGCTGAAAATGAAAGTTAATTTACGCATTTTCCTGGATTAACTCCTTGTTCAATATCACCGCCCCTGTACTGCAGGCTGCCAGCCTGCAGCAGCCTTGGGTACCACGCAAGCTGAAGGAACCGATTTGCCATACATCATTTGCCAATTTCCATTTTCCATTTTTTGAGAACGTGGACCTTGTAACGCGATAACAATGAAAAATGGCTAATGGAAAATGGCTCGCTTTACCTAACGACGTCCCTGTACTGCAGGCTGCCAGCCTGCAGCAAACCTTGGGTACCACGCAAGCTGAAGGAACCGATTTGCCATGCATCATTTGCCAATTTCCATTTTCCATTTTTTGAGAACGTGGGCCTCGCAACGCGATAACAATGAAAAATGGCTAATGGAAAATGATATATGGAAAATGGCTCGCTTTACCCAACGACGTCCCTGTACTGCAGGCTGCCAGCCTGCAGCAGCCTTGGGTACCACGCAAGCTGAAGGAACCGATTTGCCATACATCATTTGCCATTTGCCATTTTTTGAGAACGTGCGCCTTTGCAACGCGATAACAATGAAAAATGGCTAATGGAAAATGATATATGGAAAATGGCTCGCTTTACCTAACGACGCCCCTGCTCAACATCCGACAGGCTGGCAGCCTGTCGTACAAAGTCACCCTTTCAAGTTCGCGAGCGTTGCCCGCTGAATTTCAACCAGTTGCGAAATGCCTTTTCTCGCCAAACCCAACAGCTGATTCATCTGCTCTTCAGTAAAAGGCTCGCGCTCAGCGGTCCCCTGCACCTCAATAAAGCGCCCATCACCAGTACAGATAATATTCATATCGACTTCAGCCCGCGAGTCTTCGTCGTACTTCAAGTCAAGTAGCGGAACTCCATCGACAATTCCGACACTGACCGCGGCGACCTCCCCTGCCAACAGACTTTTGTTCAGCTTTCCCGATCGCCTTAACTTTTCGCTCGCCAGCGCAAAAGCAACGTACGCCCCGGTGATCGCAGCCGTGCGCGTACCGCCGTCAGCCTGCAACACATCACAGTCGAGCGTCAGCGTACGCTCACCGAGCACATTCATATCAGCTACCGCGCGCAAACTGCGACCAATCAACCGTTGGATCTCATGCGTACGGCCGGACGGTCCTCCTCGGCCAATCTCCCTCGAAGTTCGTTGCTGCGTCGCGCGGGGCAACATCGCGTACTCCGCCGTCACCCAGCCGTGTCCGCTGTTGCGCAGAAAGGGCGGCACCCGGTCTTCGAGCGAAGCTCCACAAATGACCTTGGTGTTGCCCATCTCGATCAGCACCGAGCCCTCGGCGTAAGGCAAATAGCCCGGCGTGATGCGCACTTCGCGCAACTGGTCGAGCAAGCGACCGTCAGTTCGTTCGTAACTCATCGTGTCCCCAAACTTCAACAGCTTCCAAAACCGACGGCGAGCTGCCGAGAAATCTTTCCGCCACCTTCGCGAACCGTTCCGCGGCGTCCGTCACATAAAAGTGGTCCAGATCGTCGCACAGTTTCCGCTCCTCCGCCAAACTTGCGCGAGACGTGTGCGCAATTCCCTTTTCTTTCAGCAGTTCCTCAACCTCCGCCGCGGTAGCCTCACCAGAATCGATCAATTGCACCGATTCGCCAACCGTGGCTGCGATTACATTCCTGAGAATCGGGTAATGCGTGCATCCCATCACCAGCGCGCCAGGAGCATTATCAGCCAGTTCGCCAAGATATTCATTCGCCACATTACGCGTCACCTCAGTATCGACCCAACCTTCTTCGGCAAGTGGAACAAAGAGCGGACATGCTCGCTCGATGACACAAGCTCCAGCATCAATTGAATCAATCGCTTTCGCGTACGCGTGACTTTGCACGGTCGCTTCGGTGGCGATGATGGCGATTGCTTTGCCGCTCGCAGCTTTCACAGCCGCGCGGGCGCCGGGCTCGATAACGCCTACTACTTCAACACCGACAGCTTTTCGAATCGCTGGAAGCGCGAGAGCTGATGCCGTGTTACACGCAACAACCAGCAACTTTATGCCGTGCGCTTCGAGAAACTTCGAGTTCTCGATGGCATAGCGCTCGACCGTAGCCAGGGATTTCGTCCCGTAGGGAACGCGCGCTGTATCTCCGAGATAAACAAAATGCTCGTTCGGCAAACGCTCGTGCAGCGCTCGATAGACTGTCAGCCCGCCCACGCCGCTGTCGAAGATGCCAATGGGAAGGCTTGAGATTGGTGATTGCGGATTGCTGATTGCTGAATTCAAGAGGTGTTCTAGCTTGAGAGTACCTGATTGCGATCATCACCCGGGAACGGGTTTCAAATCTGCAATCCGAAATCCGCATTCCGAGATCGCTTGGTGGGATGCAGCTTTCGCTTTCAAAATCTGCATTCCGAAATCCGCATTCCGAAATCGATTGGTGGAGGCGCCGAGAATTGAACTCGGATCCAGAAGCCAACGCCGAGGAATCTACATGCTTAGTCGATTCTCTTGCTTGTCTGGCGAACCAGACAAAAATTCGCTCCATGCCGAGTAAGTGAAACGACAAGACCGCGGCAAGAGCTAGTCCGACTTTATCTTGCCCGCTGCCACGGACCGAAGCAGCAGGCCAGCTCAACTAAGTGACATTTCCCTCCGCGCGTATGAGCAACTTGCGGCGAAACGCTCGGTGCTTATTAGGCAGCGAGAGCTAACTCGTTAGAGTTGGCAATTGTTTTTTCCCTACGCGTTTTAACGAGCTGCATAGAGTAGCCCGGCATGGCATCCGTCGGTCGTCCAAACCCCTGTCGAAGCCTGTCGCCCCCGTTTGCATGAATGATTATAGGGGAAGCGCAGAGTGATGTCAGGTCGTCGAGACGGTCGACGGGATGATCAAATCGCCGTTGACTCACTAAATTACAGAAGGATGACAAACCTTTACCGATCAATCCAACACGTCTATTTTAGGGATATTCCTTCGGCGTCCAATGTCTTCGCGCGGGTTTTGCATCGTCATTCCTTCCAGCGCTGCTTGTTAGACTCGGCGTGAGTGAGCACGGCGCGGATGTAAATCTTTTTGCGAATATATTGGATTGCCGCGATTAAGCGCACGGCTCTGCCGCCTGATCTGCGGAAAGGCTATGCGTTCTTTCCGTTAACGCTCTTGATTTCGTTGGGGCTACGCCCCGTTCTGGGGCGTAGCCCCAAACAACGATATGGAAATAA
>DATNBH010000058.1:0-37640 GCA_035572035.1 Pyrinomonadaceae bacterium
CTGGCACAATCGCCGCCACCGATCTCGCGGCACCGCTCTGCAGCTGCTCGTCAATCCGTCCACTCAGACCCTCCACCGTGGGCTCTTCAAATAAGCTCCGCAGCGCCAACTCGATCTGCAAGGCCTCCCGCACTCGCGAGACTACCTGCGTCGCCAGCAGTGAGTGCCCACCTAACTCGAAGAAGTCATCCGTTACTCCCACTCGTTCCACCCGCAGCACCTCGGCCCAGATCCCAGCCACTATTTCCTCAGTCATCGTGCGCGGCGCCACATAGCTCACTTGCAGCTCAGGCCGCCTGCCCTCAACCGCCGGCAACGCCCGCCGATCCAGCTTCCCCCCTGGTGTCAAGGGCATTTCCTCGAGCATCACGAACGCTGCGGGAATCATGTACTCCGGCAGCTTCTCCTTTAAATACCTCCGCAGCTCGCTGACTGTTGGTGTGTCCTGGTTACTAACCACATAAGCGACCAAGCGCTTTTCACCCGATTCGTCTTCACGCGCAACCACGACGTTCTCAAGTACAGCCGGGTGTTTTCCGAGTATCGTCTCGATCTCCCCCAACTCAATGCGGAACCCGCGGAGCTTTACCTGCTGGTCTATGCGATCGAGGAACTCAATGTCACCATTCGGCAAATAACGAGCAAGATCACCGGTCCTGTATAAGCGTGCTCCGGCCTCATCGCTGAAGGGGTTTGGAATAAATCTGTCGGCGGTCAAGCCAGGTTGATTTAGATAGCCGCGCGCCAATCCCGTTGAGCCAATATGGAGTTCTCCTGGCACGCCGATGGGAACGGGTTGCAGATTGTCATCCAGAATGTAGACCTGTGTGTTCGCAATCGGTCTTCCGATCGGAACAGTTCGCTTTATGAGATGAGGGTCGCAGATCCAATTTATCGAGCCAATGGAAGTTTCGGTTGGCCCATAAAAGTTATGCAACGTGGCCGCCGAAAGAGACAAGAAACGCTGCGCGGTCTCGACCGGAAGCGCCTCTCCACCACAGATCACGCGAGTCAACGAAGAAACTTCAGCGAGCCTCTTTTCATCGAGAATGATAGGAAGCATTGATGGCACGGAGTGAACGGTCGTAACTTCGTGCTTGATGATCGTTTCGACCAGGTAAGCGCCATCCCGATGACCGCCAGGTCGCGCTACAACGACACCAGCCCCCACAATCAACGGCAAGAATAATTCCCAGACCGAAGCGTCAAAGCTTAGCGAGGCCTTCAGCAGGACGCGGTCCTTTTCCGTTAGTTGCAAAGTGTCCTGCATCCAAAGCAAACAATTATTGACTCCTCTATGAGCCAGCATCGTCCCTTTGGGCTTGCCCGTGGAGCCGGAGGTGTAAATCACGTAAGCCGGATTCTCCGCATTGCTTGCAACGGCGAGATTCATCCGACTCTCGCGGGCAATCACCTCCCAGTCGCGATCCAGACAGATCTCCCGCACCTCACTCGCAGCCAAACTCTCACGCAGATGCTCCTGCGTTAAGAGGACGCTTACTCCGGCATCCTCCAACATGAATGAGAGTCGCTCCTGCGGGTACTCCGGGTCCAACGGCACATAAGCTCCGCAGGCTTTCAGTATTCCCAGTAAGCCAACCACCATCTCGATCGAGCGCTCCATCATCAGACCCACGAGCACTTCCGCGCCCACACCCATCCCTTTGAGATAGTGTGCAAGTTGGTTGGCTCGGCTGTTCAACTCTCGGTAGGTCACCTGCTCGTCGGCGTAGAGCAGAGCAATATTTTCAGGTGTGCGCTCGACCTGCTCCTCGAATAACTGATGGATGCACTTATCGCGTGGATACTCTCGCGCCGTCTCATTCCACTCCAACAGCAACTGTCGCTCTTCAGCCGCTGTCAGCATCTGTAGCTGTGAAATCGGCAGCTCTGGATCAGTCACTATTCCTTCCAACAGCGTTTGGAAGTGCCCGGCCATGCGCTTGATCGTCGCGTCTTCAAATAAGTCCGAATTGTATTGTAGGCTTCCCACCATTCCGGCATCTGTCTCAGCCATAACGAGCGCTAAATCGAATTGGACTACTCGCTGTTCCAGCGCTAAAGATTCCAATTCAAGCTCGCCCAGCTTCATCCGCGCCGTGCCTTCACCCAAGGCAAAGGCTGCCAGGTCTCCATCACCAAACTGCTTAGTTTTTTGCAAAGCAAACATGGCTCGCAATAACGGAGACATGTCCAAATCACGTTTCGGTTGCAGTCGCTCTACGAGCAATGGAAATGGATAATTCTGATGTGCAAAAGCTCCCAGAACGGTGTGGCGAACGCGTTTAAGAAAAGTCGCAAACGTTGGGTCTCCCGTCAGGTTCCCCCGCATCACCAGGGGGTTGGCGAGGTAACCGACGAGCCCCGCCAGTTGAGCCAGGTTTCGGCAAGCTGCCGGAGAACCCACCAAAATATCTTCCTCGTTAGCGTAACGACCCAGCAGCAACTGAAATGTTGCCAGTAAGGTCATGTACAGAGTCGCTTCGTGTGTCTGGCCGAGTTGTTTTAGGCTGTTCGTCAGCTCAGCGCTGAGCTTAAACGGATAGGACTTCCCCCGACTGGCTTGAACCGATGGCCGAACGTAGTCAACCGGGAGGTTCAACGTCGGCAATTCACACGCGAGCTGTTCTTTCCAATAATTCCAAAGATTCTCGCCTTCCGGTCCGACTAGAATCTTTTCTTGCCAGCGAACATAGTCAGCGTATTCCGATAACAGCGGCGGGAGGACAAGCGGGCTCTTTGCACTTTCCGCTGAATACACTTGTGCTAACTCGTGCATTAGCACCCCGAGGGACCAGAAGTCGGCCACAATATGGTGCACCACCAACAGTAAGATATGTTCCGATTTCGACCGGGCAAATAGCTTTACTCGGAAGAGCGGCCCTCGTTCCAGATCAAAAGGACTAAGTGTTTCCTGTATCAGATGATCATTCAATGAATCGTCGCCCCACGTTGAAGCGTCTTCTTCCGCGAAGCTCACCTCCATCTGTGGCTGGACGAGTTGGTGGGGCGTTCCCTGTGCAGCTGCAAAAGTTGTTCGGAGAGAATCGTGACGATTCACCAATACCTGGAAAGCGCGCCGCATGATATGCGGGTCCAGGCCGCCATGGATTCGAAGTGCGCTTGCAATGCTATAGGCGGTACTCTCTGGCGCCGCTTGATGGAGAAACCAGAGGGCCTGCTGGCCGCGCGACAGAGAATGTTCCAGGGTTTCTTGTTTCGCTGAAGCGATCAGAGGAACCGAGTCGAAGGGAGGTTCCATCGACCGAGTTCGGATCTCGGCTGCAAGCTGAGTGATGCTCGGTCCCTGGAGCAGGCTTTCCATGGGCAAAACAACATTCAGGTCAACCTCTATGCGATGAATCAGTTCGATAGCTCCCAAAGAATCCAGCCCGTACCGGGTGATGGGCTTGTTTACATCTATCATGGAAGAGCCCATGCCCAATTGCATTGCTACTAGCGATGCCAGCCGGGCTTCGACCGTTTCCATACTCTTCGGATGAGTTGTCACAGCGGAGTTTGATACTTCAATATTCGCTACAACACCTTCCCGCCACTCTGCCAGCACCTCCAAACTGTTTGCCATAAATTTCGCCCGACACAGCTGGCGCTGAACCTTGCCGCTAGACGTTTTCGGGGTGCGCCCGCGTTTGAGCAGCACCACTGCATACACCTGCAGTTCATGGTTCTCAGCCACAGCCTGTCGGACGATAGCAATGACATCATCGAAGTCAGTTTGTTGGGAATGCTCCACTTCGAGGACGACTACCAGTCTCTCTTCATCTTCAAGGTAAACGGAAAATGCAACGGTACAATTCGGACGCACTGAAGCGTGGCTGCGTTCGACGGTCAATTCAATATCCTGTGGATAATGGTTGAGCCCCCGAATAATGATCAGGTCCTTTAGTCGTCCAGTGACGAACAGCTCACCCTGGAAGAAACCCAGATCCCCGGTGCGTAGAAATGGTCCCTCTCCCGTATCTTTGAGATGGGCATGGAATGTGTCCGCTGTTTCTGCAGGATTGTTCCAGTAACCCGCAGCAACGCTACCTCCGGAGACCCAGATCTCTCCAATCTCACTGGGCAGGCACTCAGTCAAAGTCTCCGGGTGGACCACAACGATCTTTTGACCCGACATTGCGGGTCCACTGCTGACGACCAACCGCGCGCCTTCGGTCTCCTCGAGGACTTCAATCGCCAGGTTATTTTCAAGCAGGCTCGCCTGAATCGCTTTGACCACAGGCGGGCCAGCTTTGGGACCACCGGCAACTATCAAGGTGGCTTCAGCGAGCCCATAGCATGGATAAAATGCTTCTTTGCGAAATCCGCAAGCCCCAAAGACCTCCGCGAATCGCTCCAATGTTTCTCGACGAATTGGCTCGGCGCCATTAAATGCCACGCTCCACCTGGTCAAATCCAGCCCCAACCGCTGTTGTGCGGTGACCTTATGCAGGCACAAGTCATAAGCGAAATTGGGTCCCCCGCTGGTCGTAGCCTCATACCGTGAGATAGCATCAAGCCAACGGAACGGACGCTGTAGAAAAGAGACTGGCGACATCAGTACGCAAGGAAATCCTCTGTAAAGAGGTTGAAGAATCCCGCCTATGAGTCCCATGTCGTGATACATAGGCAGCCAGCTAACACCTCGGCTCTCAGAGGTGTATTCGAAGGCGAGAGAGAGCAGTCCCGAATTATGAATTAAGTTCCGGTGTGTCAGCACTACCCCTTTAGGCGTGCTCGTAGAACCAGAAGTGTATTGAAGCAGCGCCAGAGTTTCGTTGTTCACCTCCGGCTCTTGCCAATCATCACCCAGATTGTTCGGAAGCGTATCTGTAGACAAAACTCGCAGGCTGTTAAGTTCGGGAGTCCGATCAAATATCGGTTTTACCCTGGATAAGAGCGGAGCCGTCGTGAGGGCCAAGGTTGCTTGAGCGTCTTCGATGATAGCCTGGAAACGGAACAGGCTTTGATTAAGTCGCGGTGGGTATACCGGAACGGCCACTACTCCTGCGTAGAGACAACCGAAAAAAGCGGCGATGTAGTCGAATCCTGGCGGGTAAAGCAACAGGGCTCGCTTTCCGCCTTCTCCCAAACTCTGTAGCAAGCGGGCTATGTTTCTGGCTCGCCGGTCCAATTCTCCATAAGTTAATGTGGCTTCTTCTGTCTCTCCGTCCAGCAGAAAAGTGTAGGCCAACCTATCAGGCTGATTGATTGCCCTTAGACGGAGAGCTTCCACGAACGTTGAAGGCTCAAAATTGAACTTATGCATGAGTTCTGATCGAGTGGCCAGATCGGGGAAGGTCCTGGTCGTGCAAAATTCGAAAGGTTAGCCGTAAATCCTTTGCCTTGGAGTAGGACTATGAGACGGGCTCACAAATGAGAAGCGAAGGCAGATTGTACTTTTCACTTCCGCTTCGACGCAAATGCTTAACGAGCGCACGGTTGCAAGAACAAACGCTACGGCGAGATGTCAGTTGCTGAGCACTCGGTTGAGCAAACCAGATGTCAGTAACATCCGAAGATCATATATACTCCGCGGCTGGCGAGGCCCAGAAATAGAGCGGCGGATCGAATGTTCCCCATCTTGTTAGGCGATAAGGATACATCCCCATGACTCAGCCGGATCCAACCTCAGGAACAAATGCCCCAGGCTTGCTTCCCCGCATTGCGCTGTTCTTGTTCCTGGCGCTCCTGGTCTTCCTTACTATTCATCGGTTGAACCCTCCAGATGCAGTCTCGACGGAAGCCCCACCAGCGGAATTCTCATCTGGTCGCGCCTTGAAGTACTTGCAGAGCATCAGCAAGAACCCGCATCCTGTCGGCTCGTTCGAGCACCAGCAAGTGCGGGATTATATCCTCGCTGAATTATCGGCCCTGGGACTCAACCCGGAACTGCAGAAAACAACCACGGCGCCGCAACACCTCCCGAACAATTCCGTGCGAGCCGGGAATGTAGAGAATGTCGTCGCGAGATTGAAGGGCAATTCGAGTGG
Organism: Pyrinomonadaceae bacterium; assembly: GCA_035572035.1. Lineage (GTDB taxonomy): Bacteria > Acidobacteriota > Blastocatellia > Pyrinomonadales > Pyrinomonadaceae > JAOAPY01. The sequence goes on from DATNBH010000058.1 coordinate 5,994, forward strand.
CGGGAGCGCTAAAGCCTTGATGTTGGTCGGGCACTACGATTCAAGGCCGATTGCTTTTGGCGCAAGCGACGACGGCGCCGCAGTGGCTGCGATGCTGGAAACCTTGCGCGCTTTGAAAGCCGGGCCGACGCTCAAGAACGACATAATCTTCTTATTCACCGATGCTGAAGAGAATGGGTTGCACGGCGCGAGGGCCTTCGTGGACGAGCATCCCTGGGCGAAGGATGTCGGGCTCGTGCTCAATTTTGAAGCTCGTGGAACCAGCGGTCCGGTCGTCATGTTCGAAACGAGCCAGGGCAATAATTGGCTCATTGAAGCCCTTGCCAAAGCTCCGCGTCCAATCGCCACCTCGCTAATGTACGACGTCTATCGCCTCCTACCGAACGATACGGATCTGACGGTGTTCAAAGGTTCCGGGCTGGCCGGGATGAATTTCGCGTTTCTTGCTGATTCAACTCACTACCACACTCAGCTCGACAATTTGTCCAATCTGGACGAACGCAGCCTTCAACATCACGGTTCTTATGCCCTGTCCCTGGCAGCCTACTTCGGCAACGCGAATCTGGATACTGAGCGGCGGAGCAATGCCATCTATTTCGATCTCCTGGGTGCAAAGCTGATCCGTTATCCGGCGGCGCTTGTTTGGCCCTTAACGGTGCTGGTAGTCCTGGCTTTTGTTGTCGTGCTGGTGCTTGGGTTGCGAAGTGGGCAAGTGACTCTGGGAAAAACCGTTTTGAGTTTTCTCGCTTTCGTTCTGAGCATGATCGTTGCAGCGGGTGCGGTGATCGTGGCGTGGTTGATCATTCGCGGCTCGCACAGCGGCTACCAGGCGATGGCGCCCTTCGACGTGTATCACAGCGGTTACTACTTCCTCAGTTTCTCGGCGCTGACCGCAGCGATCGTTTCCGCGCTTTGTGTTTTGGGTCGCAATAAATTGGGTCCGCAGAATCTGGTGTTCGGTGCGTTATTTTGCGAGCTGCTCTTATTGCTGGTTTCGAGTTTGTACTTGCCCGGCGGAACTTACTTGCTGATTTGGCCAATGCTCACCAGCCTTATCGCGCTTGGGTTCCTAATAATGAAAAAGGATCAGGAAGGCAGATCGACGATCGGCGTAATTGTCCTTGCCCTGGGCGCTGCGCCCGCCATCGTGTTACTCGTGCCGATCATTTATCTTCTGTTCATCACGCTCACGGTGAATTTAGCCGGCGTGGTTGCTGTGCTGATAGTCTTATTCCTCGGGCTACTGATTCCGCAGTTGAATTATCTCACTAGTCACCGGCGCTGGTTGCTGCCGGGAGTGATGTTTGCCGCCAGTCTAATTTGCATTGCGCTTGGCCTCGCCTACTCCGGATTTGATAAAGCCCACCCGAGACCGGACAATCTCTTTTATAGTTTGAATGCCGATAAGCATGAGGCGGTTTGGGCCAGCGGCGATCGCAGGCCAGACGAATGGACAGCGCAGTTTTTGTCGCGTACTCCGCAGACTGGTCCCATGGAAGAGTTCTTTCCGGGAACGCCGAGGAATTATCTGAAAGCGCCAGCTCCCGTTGCTGATCTGCAAGCTCCCGACCTCAAAGTGATCAATGACAGCACGCAAGGCGACGTGCGCATGCTGCGTCTGCGCCTGACCTCGCCTCGACAGGCGCCTTTGATTGCCATCTACGCCGAACCCGGCGCGGAGATCAAAAAAGTTGCCATCAATGGAAAACAGGAATCCGTCAAGTATTCAGTGAATGCGAAAATCCCCTGGGTCATGCGTTATTCCGCCCTGCCCGCCGAAGGAATCGAGCTTGTCTTAGAGACAAAGCCGTCACAACCTTTGAAGTTAGTAGTGGTGGATCAGTCTTATGGCTTGCCGCCGTTGCCAGACATCACTTCCAAAACAAGACCAGAGAACGTGATGCCGTCGTCGTCTATCTCGAGTGATGCTACTTTCGTGAGACGGTCGTTTTCCTTCTGAAGCTCTTCCCGATTGATCTCAACACCGACCATCGGGACGTATGATGCCTTGAGATGAATTGCGCCCGTAGCCGACCTGGACACATCGCGGCACCACACCGCGTGATGCTTTGATTCGTTCCATTACCGCGACAACGTCAATGCCTTTCAGGTTCTGGCCCACCTCGATCTCCTGACATTGGGCCACGAGTGGGTGCACAACTCTCCGGTTCGTTTCGAGTCCCTTTTCGAGTGTGCGCCGCGCAAAAATTGAATAATTAAGGTATGTCGCCTAAGCTAAGAAGGGGCGGCTGTGGGTTTGGGATTGTGACGGGCGCGAGAGATTTGTAGGTCGCAAAACGTTGTCGCCCCGATACGTGCGCTCAACCAGGACTGGCTGCTCCTTGCTCAGGTAGCTCTAAGGAGAACTCTCACAAGTGCAAAGTTTTGAGATCATAATTGTCGGAGCTGGGCCTTCAGGCTGTGCTACTGCTCTCGAATTAATCAACCTCGATCCTGACTTAGCCAATCGGATACTCCTGCTCGACAAAGCAATCTTTCCAAGAGACAAATTGTGCGCAGGTGGTGTAATCAAAGACGCCGATGCAATCCTGGCGCACTTGGGCGTACAAGTTGATTTGCCAACAACCGCTGTTCACATTTCTAAGTTTGTTCTGCCGACGGGATCGATAACATTCAGCCATCCGAATCATTTTCGCGTAGTAAGTCGGAAGCAGTTTGACAACCTCCTATTTGATAACGCTCGTTCCCGAGGGGTTGTCACAAGGGACGGAGAAGAACTCAAAGCTATCACCCGCACGCCACGAGAACTCATTGTTAAGACATCGAAACAGGAATACAAAACGAGGATCCTCATCGGCGCTGACGGATCAAACAGCGCCGTACGCGGACTATTAAACCTTCGACGAAGTAGCAGGCTTATGATAGCGATGGAGATTTTAGTTCCTCTAAGCCAAACTGACATTCCTAATTTTTCAAATAACATGGCGATTTGCGATTTGAGTGTAACGAGCCGAGGTGTTCCCGGCTATTGTTGGATTTTCCCGACTGTGCCTGGAGAGACTCCAGCTGTAAGCTTAGGAATAATGGCCGCGCCCTTACGTAGAGATGACACATTCCAACTAAAAGCTTCTTATGAGGATTGGCTCAAAGAACAGGGCGTAGATGCAAGTCGGTTTGAACAAAAATCACATCCTATCTTGCGGTATGAACCGCGAGCACCTGTCAGCCAGGACCGTGTTCTGCTAACCGGGGACGCCGCTGGTGTCGATCCTTTGTTCGGCGAAGGGATAAGTTCTGCTTTGGCTCTTGGAGTCATCGCCGCAGAATCGGCGGTTGACGCGATAAAAACAAATGATCTGTCCTTCTCGACTTATGAAATGCGAATTCGGTCCAGCCCAATTGGTAAATCGATGCGTCGCAGGCGTTTTTTGGCACGCCGGCTCTACATTTATCCAAAGCTCGGCAGTCGATATTTGAAGTACGGCTCGTTACTTAAATGGGTGACGTTCTTACACCCCCGCGGCTCAGCCGCAAACCTCAGCTGGAAGCCGTCGAACGAAGTATAAGCAGCCACGGCTGCGCCCAAAACCCATTGAACCCGACAACAGAGAGTGTTAGTGTCATCCGTCGTTAGACTATTACCTCAGCTCACGCAAGCTAGTTTGTTATGATCCCCGAAACTCCGACACCGCACGCTCCTGGCGATACAAGTTCTTCGACACAAGAAATACTCCAGTCCCAAAGTGAATTCCTTTGGGAGGTTCTAAAAGAAACAGGTAATGGTTTGATGAAAGCCATCACCTTCAATTTCGCGATCCTGGCTGCGACCTTGGGCTATGTTCTTTCTCATCCTTTGGCTTTACATCACCGAATTGCTGCTCTGGTGATTATTGGCTCTATTTCCGGGCTATTCATAATCGCCTTCGTGTCGATAAGCTGGGGATTTTGGGTAGGGATGAGCGATTTAGAATCTGTTCGAGAATGTTTAGCCCTGGGGAGATTGTCAAAGGAGCACGTTATTCAGCTAAGGCTGAGCCGATTTTTTAGGCGCACTCGAGTTATCTTCCTGATCACAATAGGCACCCTTCTCGTGAGTTTAGTGATTTTACTAATCGCTATCTTCTTCTCGTTATTCTGACGAAGTGTTTGCCAATAGTCTTCTTCCCTTCTTTCTGGCCTGAGCAATGGCAAAAGCCAATACAGAAGCTGAACTACCGAAAAATCTACGTGTGTTTTCAGGACTAAATTCTCTCAGAAGCCGCCTGAGATATTTATCCCGGTTCTCAGTTATGAGACAGTTTTGTTCGCCATTACTAAGGTCATCTTCGTAGTCGTAGACGTCATCCACGATCTGCAAGAGTTGGCCTAGATGATCCAAGTCACCCCATGACGCCTCGCGTTCTTTTTCACACCCCAACATCTTGACGATGAATCGAAGCGTCACGGCCCCGCGTTCAAGCCCATCGTTTGCGAGTTCGTTCTTTGATTCTTTGTCGTACAACGTCAAGGCTAATGGGTAAAGCTCGATTTTTGAGAAGCCGCATAGAATAGTTTCCAGACAGCCTGCCGCTTTGTCGTCAAAATGTCGCCAGTCAGTTACGACGTCGTAAGCACAGCAGAAGAAGGCAGCCTGTCCTGCCCTCCATGCTTCGGTCGAATTCCAGGCGGTTCCGAATCCTGCGAAGCATAAGGCGAGACGTACTGACTTCTTAACGTAACGCACTCGCTCCGAGGGTGAAATCTCCAGTGCTTTCGCGTATTGCATAGAGAGCATGAAGGCCCTAAAAGCAGCGACGAGGTGAGAGAGGATCATGTGAGTGTCCGATCAGCTAATAGGAATCGCGCGAATAAACTGGTCAAACGCAATCCGCAACCAGTATGTATAAATCTCGGGTTGACGCTTGAGATCTTTCACTAACGCCGGAATATCCACCCATTTCCACTCAGCAACCTCGGCGGGATCAGGTGTGGGAACGCCTTCAAACCATCCAAGTAGAACGTGATCGTATTCATGTTCACTAAGGCCGTCTTCAAGTTTCGTCTGGTATAGAAAACCAAATAGCTCCGTTAGCTTTACTGCAAATCCCATTTCTTCTTTTAGTCTTCGGGTGGAAGCCACCTCAATCGTTTCGCCCGGACGAGGATGGCCGCAGCAGGTGTTGGACCAGAGGCCCCGTGAGTGATATTTCGTTAATGACCTTCTTTGTATGAGTAGTTGACCAGAGGCATTGAGAACGAATACCGAGAATGCTCGGTGTAATGCTCCAGCTATGTGGGCGCGAGTTTTCCACTCCGTACCCAGGGGCTCGTCTCGCTCGTTCACTAAGACAACTCTTTCTTCGGTTTCGCCAAAGTTGTCCCGGCTCCCAACTACGCATAACAAGGAATTATCTGTGTCGCAAATTTCGCCTTTTCGCCTCATGATGCTGTTCTTTTATGGGTTAGGCGCAAGTCTTGCCTATGGTCTGCTGGGTTTAGGTCTAGTTTTCTATTTCGACGGCAAAGTCGAGGCCCAACACTTTTTTGAGGCCTATACGGTGTCGTTCAAAACGATCATCTCTCTGGGTCTGATTCTTGGAACATGGTTGATTGTCTTTTGCGCCCAGAGTGTCATTTCGGACACGATTGAGGCGGCCTTCACGGAAAACGAATTAGACGCAACGACCTATCTTATTAATAAACGAAAGTTTTTCAGTGTAAAGCGGTCGCTTTCGTTCTCGGCGGAATTCATCTTGGTGTCGTTCGTCATCTTCCATTACTTGTGTAAGTTTCAACTCTCACGTACGGGACAGACCCTAATGATAATCGCCACATGCACTCAATACGCGCTTGGTGTGTATGTCGGCCGTAAGCTGATGTATACAGGAATGATGCTTCATTCGCTGTTACAGGCTCCTGTCACTCGAAATCTATTCCGAAAACGGGAGCTGGATTCGATTAATACATATGTTCATGTGGCATCAACCCTCACAGTTATTTTTGGTTACATTCACGTGACCGGTTATTACGAGGGACCTTTTCAATGCATTGCCGGTCAAACTACAAAACCGTTCGTCATTCTAGTCCCTGTAATCATTGCGACCCCCGTATTATTGATTTTTAATTTTTATCCACGAGCTGTTTTGCGAAAGCTGTATAGCAGGTCTATCGATGTCGAGATAACACGCTTAAGAGACGCGATGAAGAATGACTCTATAAGCGATTACGAAAAGCGTTCCTACTTACTTGAGTTTGAAAAGATGGCTCGAGACGAATTGCGCTACAGCTTACAGCTCACGCTGAGTGATTTACCGATCGGAATAACTGTTATAGTTATGGCGCTACAATCGCTGCTAAAACGATAATGAATACTTGGCCCTCCTTCCACCCTGGTGAAGTTAAGCCAACGAATCGCCGAGAGCATTTATCCTGGCGATTGCTGCGCGATCTACATATCGCATGATAAGACGAATTATGATGATGAGCGCCGGTGGAATTGCCACGAAAACCACTCTCAGGTAGGTTGCGAACCCCCACTCCATCATCGTCCACCAGGATCTCATCGACGCCGGAACTAGAATCACAATAACGAAGACTTCCAGCAAGGCATAATAATGTCTAAAACCGGGTACTACATTGGCGCTTCGTGCTACAAATCGACCGTAAAACGAGAGGGGGGATTCAATTCTTTCCTTAGAATCGGGCTCGATTATTCGATTTATTCGGATCTCTAACTCGACAAGATGTACGCCGAGATGATTTACCATCGAGTGAATTAGGCCTTGCCATATAAAAAGGAAGACAGCACCTACGGCTACACCAAAGCCAATTAGCGAGCTGGAAGCGGAAAAGAAAAAGAAGCCAGTCACGATAGTTAGTACTACCGGAGGAATGCTGTAGCTGACTCCCACATGTTTATCGAATGATGTACTGAGTTGTTTGTATTCTTCAAACAGCGCATCAAGCAAGTGTTCGGTATGGTCCTTCACTATAGCCCCACCTCGTTGAGTTTAATTTGGCTTTCATAAAAGAAAATACAGCCCAACAAATAGCTGTATTTTCAATAAGAAGGTGGCCAATCTGCCTCGCCCTAACCTAAACCAATAGACGCCTGAAATCGCGAGGAGTAGCGCCATGGCAGCCAACACTATGACGTCTTCCGTGTGACGTATCAGCATTGCGAGCAAAACCAGTCCGAGGATTTCAACTAAAAAAGCGAACAAGGCCACATGTGGCGGTCTGAACCTATGCAGAAATGACTCGGCGTCACCATCTCTATCCAAAATATCTCCGCAGATCTCTCTACCTAGGGTGAAGAGGAAAACGCAACCCGCAGCGATCCTCAGTTGAGGCTCGTCAGGATACGTAGTTGCGACAATCAAGACGGGAATTGAACTCGCGATGGCAACGTAGACTGTCTTGAAACTGGGTAGGCATTCCACTACATAACCATAACTGATTGATAAGGTCATCAGGCCGTAATACCAAAACGCGATCCCTTGCGTAACAAAATGTCGGGTTGAAAAAAGTGCAGCCGCCAAGACCACGAAGTAAAGAACGGCCGCGATTTCTACTGTGAGTTGTCGTGCAGGTAACGGCCGATCAGGATGGTTAATTTGATCCTTTTCTAAATCATCCAAATCATTAGCAACAAAAGTACACATACAGATAAACAGTAACGGGAGCGCCTTGCCTCCGCTCATTGCTACGTTCTTCGTTCGGGCTAACGTCGGAAGAAAGATTGCAAGGCAAGCAAGCAAGGAGGTGTCAATCCTAGTAAGTCGTAGTATCGCGCGAAGAATTAGCACGATAATTCCTTGTTATTCAAAGCCAATTACTGAAGTTGGAGCGAGGCCGAGCAAAGGCCAGGTTTGCAAGGATGCAAACCTCGTAAGAGGCAGCCTCGGTTAAGTCACCGCGCAAGATAGTGCTGGTCCGTACTAAAGTCAACTATTTTTGTGGGTTTTTTGCGGGTTTTGAAGTCCTGTGGCTGCGGCCCAAATTGATTATGGACGTCTTTGGCTTTAGGCGTCTCTCGTAGCGGATGATCGAGGGGCTCTAGCAGTTTTACGGCGGGCTGCATAGGATTGCTGCACTGTGATGAAGGAGAGTGGCAACAAGACGCTTGAGAACTTTTCAAACTACATCTATTTGATCGATGAAGGCCTGGAAGGTGAGTTTGCGGGCGCTCGACGGAATCTGACGGCTCAGTTAGCGTTGAGAACGTTCGGAGCTTTGAGCGCCTCGAAAAACCGGACCGTCAACCCGTTGCACGATAAACAACTCGCAGTGTAGGATGCATTTATCGGAAAGCATTGCCCGCTTGGCTCAGGAAGTGAGCACTCCCTCGCAAACCTCCAATCTAATAGACTTATAGTAATGGTGGAAATGCGTTGGACTATTCTTGGCCTCGTACTCGATGTGGTCTGTGAGCCAAGTGAAGCTTTGCTTCAAAATACATTTTCAAGGTGGGGGGTTGAAGGGTATCGACCTCCTTACAATCGACAGGTCGGTAGGAGCTCGGATTGCTTTCCACATAGCCGAAGATCCATTTATCCACCACTTTTCCCATTGATGCTGTCCGACCCGCATCGGCTATTCCAGGCGCGGGCCAGTTCAGCTTTTCTTCCTGCCATTGCGTCCAAGCGCCATTTTCAAATGTCCGCCACTTGCCGCACATTAATATCGTCACACCATGCCATTCATAGTCGGCGTAAGAATCGCTATCAGTTGACTTTGATGCGACCGCCAAAACTATCGGATCGAACTGGTAGATCTTACCGTCACGCCTTCCAAAGTAATCGCCGAACTCGCCTCCGCATTTACTAAACACACGGGACTCCCAGAACTTAGTTCCTTCTGCCCGCGCTTTCTCATCAAGCCGCTGCTCTCTGGTTTTTGCAGCCCTAAAGACACACTCCCGTCAGTACTAGAATCACAGCAATCATTAGACGCCTGAAGGTTTTCACTGCTGAGGTCTTCCTATGTTTCATTTCCTCCGATTCATATTGAATGCTCATTAAGTATCAACAGCAATACGCGATGACAAGTAAATTAGCCAAAGCCAATAAGAAGAGTAAAAAAGAGGCGGACAGCCCAATGCGTTCATAAGCTAAACCAAAGGAACGGAACGAAATGAGATTCTTGCTTGGAGTGCTTGTTGGCTACAGCATGCGACGAAAAGAGAGACGCCTGATCATCGGCCTCACGACCGTAGCGTTCATTCTTTACATAATCTTAACTTGCGTCGCATTGCCGGCAGTAGCACTCTTGGCTCTACGTTTGGACGTGCAACATGAGCGCCAGTCGAGACCAGCTCAAACCAGAGTTCCATCGCTCAAAGGATTGAGCTATGAAGAAGCCGAAACCAAACTTCACGCCGCTGACCTGAACATTCGTCTGCTCGCAACACGCTACGACCTACCACTTCGGCCCGGATTAATCATCGACCAAACTCCACAGCCTGGAGAGGAAGTTGTTTACGGGTATGCCGTTAGCGTTACGATCCTTAGCACGAATTCTTATCAATCCGAGCCAAAGTGAATCGAGCAGTGCTGCTAAATGCATGCCGAACTTACCGAAGCAGATAAACTGGCGCAGCAACTGGGCCCGAGTCATTCCGTTCTTCGCGCACCCGCCGGAGATTCGGAAAGTGATTTACACGACCAACGCCATCGAGTCGTTGAACATGTCACTGCGCAAGGTGACCAAAGCACGTGGCTCGTTTACCAACGACGAAGCCGACAGCAAACTGCTGTTCCTCGCGCTGCGCAACCATTGCCAAGAAGTGGACCATGCCGGAGCACGCTTGGAAGGACGCACTCATCGCTTCGCCCGTCATCTACGAAAATCGGTCCGGCGAGCTAAGGTCCAAGGCCAACGAAATGAAACTACAACGACAAAAACCGGACTGTGAAACTGCCGCGCTATGGAAGCCGTGGAAAACCAACTGCGTTTTCCCACAGCCCCTGCTGCTGACAAATCAAGATGAAAAGCAGCGATCCAAAAAACAAGGACGATCATTTACAGAAATCCTTGACGCTACCCGTTCGGTGAGCAACACGGCAATGTTACCTCTGCTTTTTTGCGCCATACGATAGAACGCCAAACTACTATTCACATAAGAAAAAACATATCCCTGTTTGGCTCCGGCTTCGCCGGGTTAGGTTGAAGCTCTTCGACTCTACTCATGCGCTTCGTCAGAGTTTCAGGCTGGGAGGAAAGAAGGTAGTATTTTCTGGTCAGGGATTTTCAAGATTTTCCAAATTGATTTTTGCCTTCCTATTACTCGGATCCAACGCCACGGCTCTTCTATAGTCGTTTAAGGCTAACGTTAGTTCGTTGCGATTCGCGTATGCTACTCCACGATTGTTATAGGCCGTTGCACTGTTAGGCTTGAGTTCGATAGCTTTTGTATAGTCATTAATTGCTTCTTCATATTTCGCCAGCTCAATAAGAACTCCCCCTCTCCGAAAATAACTATCAAAAGAACCGGGGTTTAACCTTATGGCTACCGTATAATCATCAACTGCGAGCGAATAGTCACCGACTTTGTACTCCTCGTTATCACCTCTAGACTCGAAATCTCGACCTCGCTTATAGAAAGCCGTGCTGTAAACGGTATTAAGCTCAGATGCAAGCGAAGAATCGAGTTTCAGCGCTGCCTCGTAGTCTTTAGTTCCCTGTCCATAATCTCCTTTTTGAGAATAGGCGAGGCCGCGATTGTAGAGCACCCTGGCAGATTCGGCTTTTAATTTTAATGCGCTGTCATAATCTGTGATTGCTTCATTGTACTTCGAGTTTTTTCTATAAGCGTCACCCCGGCTCCAATACGCCTCTATGTAGTCGGGCTTAGCTTCCAACGCTTTTGAAAAATCTTCAATGGCCTGCTCATATCCCTCATCTTCTAGAGACACATTGTTCCGAAGATGCGCAGCTCCACGCTTCAGGTATCCTTCAGCGAGATTGAATTTGAATTCCAACGCTTTGGAATAGTCTTGGATGGCTTGCTGATGATCGCCTTTGAGCAAGTACGCATCGCCGCGCTTTATGTATGGGGAGCCTCTAGCTGGGTTTAGTTTGATCGCTTCGGTCAAATCATTGATGCTCTGATCAAAGTTTCCAATAACGCAATATGCCGCCCCTCTACTTTCGTAAGCAGTTACGAAATTCGGCCTCATCGCGATCGCTGATCCATAATCTTTCAGGGCCTGCGCGTTATTTCCGTTCGAAAGATGCGTGTTTCCACGAGTTACAAAAGCTCTAGCAAAGGTGGGCTTAAGTTCGATTGCTTTATCGCAGTCTTTAATTGCTAGCTCAAATTCTTTCTGAGACAAGTAGGCCGTAGCGCGACATTCATAAGCCTCGGCGTACTCGGGCCTTAGCTCGATCGCTCGATTACAATCCCTCACCGTGTTCTGATAATCCTGGCGGACTGAGAACAGGAGGCCGCGCAACGTTAAGGCTTCCGCAAGATCAGTTTGATAGGTCAGCGCTCGATCGCAATCTTCGAAAGCCTTATCAAAACGGTCTAAATTAAAGTAGACCCAGCCACGAGCACTGTAAGCCTCAGCGTAGTCAGGATTACTTTCGATTGCTCTACTGTAATTCTCGAGGGCACAGGGATTGTCTCCCTCTTCCTCGCATGCTGCAGCTCGTTTGAAGTCTGCGTTGTAAAAGCCGTAATAGTAAATAGCAGATGCAAATGTCACTATTGTGATTGGAATAATTAGCGCAATTATTGCTAGCAACAACTTCGCCTTCCATTGCTGCCACCACGGTGTTGGCGGTTTCTTAAGCTTGATCGAATTGACTAAGACATAGAGTAATGGGTCGGCCACACACCGCGGCGACATCCTGATCTTCAGTTTCATCACTCCATTTTCCCGTTCGGGCGCCGAACCTAGGCTCGAAACGGCTGAATAATTAACACTACGGAACCAATAAGAAGCTGCATTAATGAATTTTGCGGCGTTCAAATCAACCCTGGTGAATTCTCCAAGCAGATGCGACATTTGCCTTATGTGATCGAGATGGATGTGAGGATCTGCGAGAGTTTGTGGAAGCTGTTCATCGAGATAGTCTTTGACCTCGGGATGCTTGGCTAAGAATGTTTTGAATTCCGGGACGGTGAGCGCGCTATCGTCTGATTTTGTGTATACGACAATAAGATGCTGTTCCTGCCTTTCAATGCCCATATTAACCATTCCCAGAATATAGGTATCGAGCAGTTCGGCCATTTTGTCTGGTATCGAATCCCCCAAATTTGCAACATCGATTAGGAAAAGCACACAGCTGCTACGTCTAACAAAACCGGCGTATCTCGAAATCTTCTCGTCCGTTTCAAACGCCTCGCCGGGCGGATCGTAGATTAAGACGGTTGTGTCTTCTAAGGGGGCGACATTAGGTCTTTCCGTCCCGGGAGGTATGTTGGTGAGTCTGAAAATGCCAGGTCGTGGAAAGCTCTGCAGGGTTGGCGGTGGCAACTCGCCATTTCGTAACTTGTTTCGATTCTCGGTAAGCCTGCTAAGTGATTTTTGATCAAGAACGTGATTAAAAAATCCCGGCCAGATCTTCGTCAGGTGATTGTCCAGAAAGTCAAATAGCGCACAAAGAAAAACAGTTTTGCCATGTCCGACGGATCCCACGACACTTAAAACAACAGGCTCGGCCGCATCCTTTTCTCCGTGGAATTGGACATAATAGGCGGGGAAAGGCTCGCCCTCATTTATTTTGCAGCCATCGTGTTTTTTGGATTTAGCAGCGACCAATTCGAGGCAGTAAGGACAGATCATGTTCGAGGTTTCCTCTCAGGTTCGAGTATTTTCCAGACGCGCGCGAATCGCGCGGCTTTCACAAAGCGGTTCCTTTGACGAGGGTCCGGTTGAAATCAAAGTTACCACTGAGCTTGTGCAGCTGAATATCAACTTCACATTCGTCCGAAATGTGAAATCACTGCAGTTCTAGACGCCGTCGATACTCCTCACAAAGTTCGACTGTTTGACGTCTTGATGAGTTGGTAACTCTCTTATTTTGGATTCTTTTGTACTGAGGCTGTATCCGTCATCACCGTGAATTGCGTGCCGCTCTTGAAGTCCAGATTGGGCCCTTCTGTGACCACCGTGCTTGTTACGGCGACGCCCGTGCCAATTAGAGCGCCGACAGCAGCTCCTTTTGCGCCTCCGAGCAGTGCGCCTATGCCAGCACCTATCAGCGCTCCTTTGGCCGCTCTCTTCACGCCGGTTTTGACTCTGGACTTTCCTTTTACAGTGCCTTCGTTATCTGCGACTCCTCCGTTACTCGCATTAGTAACTTCGTTTACTTCAACGACGTGAGCATTGAATCCACCTACAATCCCGTCGGTGAAGGTAATGCGATCGAAAGCAAGATCAATTTCGGACTTGCCGTTAGCTTTGCCAGCATTCTTCACCTTACGAATAAAACCACTTACGGTGGCTCCCCGGTACGCCGCCGGACTGAGCACTTTGCAGTCAAACCGGTCTCCTTTACGGTTCGTGCTGCTGTTGATCGGGGACAGGAGTTCTAAAGCAAAGGTCGTGTCCTTTTCTACCAGCACTTTGCCGCTTTGCCTTTGCCCGAAAGCCGGCACGCAAAGTGTGAGAATCAAAAAAGTGAGTGTCAGAGATCTGAGAGGCATGTCTAAACGCATCGATTTCTCCTTTCCAGCTATGGTCTGGAATATGAACCTACATTGAGGAGGCGTTGAGGCGCCTCACCCGATGCCACCTCCGGAACGTTTACTAATTTCCCAGGTGACTGCAATTCAAACGTTACTTACCCAAGCTCTTCCAATTGATCAGGAAATGAATAGCTCGCTTCGATTCTTTGGGTCGAACGCGCACTACTGCACGTCTCCACGCATTAGCCGAGCCGGGAGACTCCACAAACGATAGCTCGGCTACGTTTTCCAGCCTCACCAAGTCGACCTGGCACGGAAATCCGGTCAGCATGCCTGAAACAATGGCGGCCCTCGATTGATTGCCAGCGGTTAAGGTGATGTCGACTGCCCCTACTTGGCTTCCAGTGTCACCGGATCGTCCGATTATTTCTAGAACAACAAATTTCCCTTCTATCGATGTCTGCACCTGGACTTGAGCATCAGGATGGAACTGTGGCTGACGGGAATTAGCGGAAGTAACTGGCTCAGGCTTAGGCAGAGATTCAAGCGACGGTTCAAGAAAGACCAAATCCCCTGGCTTGACTGATACCTCGCGAACGGTCGTTCTGTGGGATTCCTTTGAGACGAGAATCTGATAGCGCCCGGGCGACAATTGGACGTTTCGCGCGAGGCCAGTGTAACGTCCCACGACGATATTCGTTTCCAGCTGAACGATGTTTATCTCAGCGTCCATTACTGTAGGCGTGACGGTTAAGGTCCCGACTAAGCGGTTGAGAGAGATGTTGAGCGGCGAGTTGCTACCGGGTACAAGATCGACTTCGTAATCTTGATCCTCATATCCGTCTTTATGGATTACGATTTGGTGCCTTCCCGGCGTCAAGTCAACTCGGACAAACGTTCCGCCGTCAACGGCGTGCGACACGCCGTCCAGCCTGACCGTGCTGTCGGACGGGGTGACATTGATCGCTAGCTCGGCAAGAGCTTGTTTGGGCTTTGGAACTCCATTCCTACTTCGGTCATGTGTCCGGCCTGTACTCTTGGCGCCAGCTGAGTTTACTGGTGGGGGAGACTCGCGACCTCCCTTCTGCTGAAATGCAAGGCACGGCACCCAAAGGAGTAGCACCACGATTGGCGTGAGAATATTATGCACAAAATTCAACTTGTAATTCTCCCTGGCGCAATACCTAAAGCAGCCGCGATCGTCAGTTACCTACAACACTCGTATCACTCGTAAGATCGCTCAGGTCCTTCACACAACGAAATCCAGTCGCGGAGTAATCCTTGCTGGCTCGCGCGAACAGGTATCCCCGATAAGTTGTGGTTGCCTGCTCTGGTCCTTCCCTCCATGAACCGCCGCGTATCACCTTCAACTCGCCTCTTGGTGCGCCCGGAAGTTGTCCACCCGGGTAAGGTTTGAGGTCGCTGGCAGTCCATTCCCAAACGTTGCCGACCATGTCATAAGCACCGGCCGGCGACGCGCCTTTGAACGTACCCACGTTAACCAATCCGCGGGACGCACTGCCGCCGGCATTCGCCATCCCCGCATTCCACTGTGCGCCCCACGGATAAGTACGAGCGTCAGTGCCACGGGCGGCGAATTCCCACTCCTCTTCAGTCGGGAGCCGTTTGCCGGCCCACGCTGCGAAGGCCATCGCGTCGTACCACGTAACGTTGCAAACCGGTTGTAGCGCAGAGCCTAGTGGGCATTTCTCGCCCTGCCAGCCGCGCGGTGGAGGGTGAGGCGCCGACTTGACGAACCGCTCATACTCTTCACAACTCACTTCGTAGACGTCGATAAAGAATGGCTTAACAGTGACCGAGTGGACCGGTTCTTCGTAGACGTCGCCGTTGTTTTTTCCCATCATGAAATTGCCACCGCGCACGTAGGCCATTCCCGCAGGTGGTGAGGGTTCGGGCTTCGCTCGGTTTACATTCTCTTTTCTGGATGTCGCAAGACTTACTGGCGCGTTTGAGGTGGCGCCTCCATTAGCTTGTGGTCCGACGTTCCACCACACCAACAGCAGCGCCAACAGGATAATCACAAGCAGGGACGCGCCGACCAACAGCGCTATCAATAGGACCGGCGGGTCCGGAGTAGGTGGCGGTGGCAGTTTTGGTTTCTTGATTGACTTGGCAAGCACGTACAACAAAGGATCAGCGACCCCACGAGGAGACATGTTTACTGTGAGCCTCTCGTCTGGCTTTCCGTCTTCATTCAAGAACTTCTCAGGCGCCGCACCCAAACTCGAGACAACCGTATAACTGACGCTCGCGAACCAATCGTTAGCTTCGTGAATGAACCGTCCGGCGTTCAAATCAGTCCGCGTAAACTCCTCCAGCAACTTCGATATTCCCTCAAGCCGGTGGAGATGTTCATCGGGATTAGCAAGACTCGGCGGCAGCCGCTCGTTAAGATAGTCATTGAGGTCCGCATGTTCCTCCAGAAACCCTTTGAACTCAGGGACTGAAACTTTCAAGTCGTCTGATTTTGTATAGACGACGATCATGTGCTGCGAACGTTTCTTGATCCCCAGACGCCTCATCCCCAGCAAATAAGTGTCGAGAAGCTTCGCCATCTCTCTGGGAACCGACTCTTTCAGCGCGAGAATATCGACCAGAAAGAGCACGCAATCGCTTCGCTTCACAAAGCTGGCAAATTCTACGATCTCACTTTCAGTTAAGAACGCCTCCCCGGGCGGGTCGTAGATAAGAACTGTTGTGTCCTCAAGCGGAGGCAGCTTGCTCGTGCCGTTTGTTTTGGGCAGGTGAGTTGGCCGGAAAATACCTGGCCGAGGAAAGTTCTTGACGGTGCGCGCCGGTAACTTCCCTTTAGTTAGCTGGCCGAGATTTGTATCGACCGTAGTTAATGAGTCCTGATCCAGTCGCTGGTTATAAAAATTCGGCCAGACTCGAATGAGGTAGTGATCGAGATAATCGAACAGGGCGCACAGAAATACTGTCTTGCCATGCCCTGAAAACCCCACCACGCTGAGGACAATAGGATCCCTGGAATACTCCTCGGCATGAAAATCAAGATAGAAAGGTGGAAACTCTCTGTCCTTGAGCTTCTTGCACGTCTCATGTTTTGTAGAGTGAGGCGGAATGTCTTCTACACAATATGGACAGATCATTGAGGAGATTCTCCTGTACCTACAATTCGCCGAATCATGACCGGGCCCTCCCCGCTTGTCTTATCTGCGACCGAAAGGCAGCACGCGTTTAAAAAAGGAAGTCTTATCTTTTGGCGGCCCGCTAGCAGGCTTATCGAGTCCAGCTTGCAAGCGCCGGAACTCATACGGCGACGACTTAAGCCATGCCGAGAGTGACTTCCTTTCTTCTGAGTCGAGATACTCATGAATATTCTCGATGTATTCCCGATCTTTCTTGTCGCCGTGCTTTGCCACCGCCTCGATGGCCGCCTCGATGTCTTCAATGCTGTACTTACCGCGAAACTGATGACGCCAGGTAGACATGAAAACCGGAGACAATCCCTGCCATGGCTTGAAGCCGGTGGTCGTGCGCAGCTCCTTTAGCCGTTGTACATATGATTGCAAATCCATCGCCGCCAAAGTTTGCAATCGTTGGGATTCGTTTCCCGTTTTCAATGAAAGTAATAGAGCCAGACCAGAGTGTGTCTGCTGAAATTGGCTCAAGAATTCCAGCTCGCCCTCGGAGAGTGGCAAATCACTCTCATGCAACAATGCCTGATAGATTGGTTCGGCGATAAAGGCTGCATACCGGTGATTGAGCAGAGACGCCAGCATCTGTTCTGATGGACGCTTGAGTTGTCGAAGGATTGCCTGGCCCAATGTTGGTGAAACCTTCTCCAACGAAAAACCGTCCGCAAGAAGCGGCGACGCTGCTCGGATCCTGACCTCGCGCTGTCCGGCATCAATAAGATAATCAGCCGCGGCGGCGGCTTGAACTCCGTGCCCCCAGAACGAGAGCTCTGACTGCTCGAGGCCGGCGGGAGCTCGCGTATCGAACGAACAAAATTTTCGTTCGCCCAGCGGAGCTAGCAGAAATGCGACTTTCAGAGCCGCGATGATCTCACTCTCGCTTCCGACCAAAGTTACGTGCTGTTTTTGGTTGAGTAACTGTTGCGGATCGCGCATAAGCAGATAAAGCCGATCTAACTGCTCGCCACTCCAATCTCGCAGAGAGTTCTGGGCTTCCCTGGCCGATTCTTTTTTGCAATCAATCGCAACCGCAGGAATGTTGCCGCTACTCATCGCGCCGGACGCGAGAACTTTATCGAGGGATGCAAAAAATCTCGCAATCTGCAACAAGTCGAAGAGCGTTTCGTCGATCTGGACTCCGTTTGCGGCATCAAAGACGAGGCTATGAGCAAAGAAGCGTCCCGGCCGTCCAAATTCATCTGGCTCGGCTATAGGAACAAGACGCGAAATGACATGTCGGTTTGAGCTCAATCTGTAAGACTGCCATTTTGCCTGGCCGTCTCCGGCAAAACTAAGCTGCGCCCTACGTTCAATGATGCGGATATCGTCCGGAGTAAGCAGCTCACGGGTACAGAAGAGTGTTTGATAACCGGCTTGGCCCGTGGGCGACTGACGGCTCGTGAGCACACCCGACACGTGTTGTGCTGCGTGAAGCTGCATCAAACTAACCTCGCACACAATCGGAATCCGAGATTCTTCAAACGGCCCAGCGGACGCACCGGATCACTTGCCTTCCGCTGGAGCTTTGACGATGCCGGCTCTCCTACACCGCAGTACCGACCGGGTCGTTCGACAACCCATTCAAGTATTCCCTGTTTCATCAGCGACAAGTCCTGCAAAGTCGGCTGCCCATTCAACCACTGCGTTTCGATGAGGTCCCAAATCGCCGCGGCATCTTGCGACAGCCGGTCTCTAAGTTCATCAGGCAACGAAACCGCGTCTTGCGTGGCGAACCAGTTGGAGCAAGTAGCCCAATCACCGGCGGTCAGCATGCGATAGTCCCGTCCCAACCACCGGCTGAAATCTGACGCTTCGTCTGTCGTCACTCCGGTCATGAAGAGACCATGACGTGACGAGACGTCCGTGCTGCGATATGAAACGCGCGGATTCAGCTCAAGCAGTGCGGTGTACCACTCGTCGCCGAAGCCGGGCTTGCGACCCGAGGCGATAAATTTTTCAAACTGCGGTTTGGTAACTGGAAAGAGATGGACGTATGCGTCAAGCGGTTCAACAAAAATGAGCGGGTAGCCGGATGAATCAACTTGCCATTGATACTCACCAGCGCCGTAAGGCTTGTTATTGGATCCGGCCGGCTGCTGGGAAGAGCGGCTGAAATAACTCAGTAGAGTGTCTATATCATTCCATGTGATTTGGTCCAACGTGACTTCAGAGACTCTGCCAAATGGTCCCTGCAGCGACTCATCAGCTGTGCGTACAAGCAGCCAGCCATCGACCTTAGGATCGTCTTTCCAGTCATCTAAATCAAAGATTTCGCCGTTACCAATTATTATTACCGAGTGCTTCTGCTCCTCAAGGATCAATCTCTCCATGATTGGTGCAATGAGACTGCACGGTTGAGTCTGAGGATTGACACCGGGAGGGGCAACCTGCTTCAGGGTCGACGGTGAAACAGGCGTTGAACTGCCAAGCATGAAGAGTTTGAGTTGATCGGACCCTGTCATCAGACAAATTTTCTGCGCCGTCTGACGGGCTTCCATTAGTTCCGAGGTTGCGCTTGAACTGATATCAATAATTATGGCAATTGACTCGCTCTGGAATGGGGGTGTTTCAGACATCGGTCTACCTCCTGGTGTTCAGTTGCCGCACGCTCGTATCTCTTGCACGAGCGTTGAATGACTCCGCAGAATTGCCTCAAATGTTTGCCGCGCACTACAGATCGGACAGAATCCGCTCTACCGTCTGATTCCTGCCACAGTCGCGCAAGCAGAAAACCAGCTTGCCGCGCATCCTGCCGCTCGTATCAGCGGCGATGATCTGTCGCAAGAGGTTCTGTATGCGTATTTCGTATGACTGAGAGACGTCCGGCAGGCTATTAATCCAACCTACCCATCCGCACAAAAGGTCTCTGGCCTCAGTGATCGTATCGCCGTCACTCATCAAGACTTTGAACAACTCTGCCATTTGTTTTCGATATTCACTTGGCCCGGAATCTTCCTCAAGCAGGTGAAGCAACACTGGCGGGCTGACAACTTCCTCGTCATTTATCGGGCTCAACTGTCCCAGGCTCGAGAACATGAACAGTCCCATTCCACTGTCATCATCACCTTCCGCTATCCATGTCCGTAACCCTTCAAGGATCCCAGTAAAATGCTCTCGACTATCCTGATCGGGCTGCTGTGCCACATTCACGAAGAACCTCATCATTGCATCCATCAAACTCATGTGCAGCGGATTAAGACGCACAAATTTTTCGCCGAGCACCTCGACGCCAATGGCGAGATATTCAAAAGCTGCGATCTTGCGCCACCGATCGATTACCTCACTGATCGGTCGACAATGAATCCCCACATAAATGTAGGCTCGAGCTGCCGCCCACCGCTCAGAGCGATCTTTCGACTCGGACCAAGTACGAATCAAATTTTGGATCTCTTCCGTAAGATTCTCTTGCCTGACAAGTACGCCGAGAGCCATCCCGACGGCCATTCGGTATTGGCCGGCCATTCCATTGTCGTCACTACTCGCCTGAACCCAACGCTCCAGCAAGGTATCCCTAACAAAGCGATAGTCTTGGATGGCCAGGACGCCTATTGCCACGACGGCGCGCGTGCGCACTTCAGCTGCCTGGCCGACCGCATATCTGGTTAGCCATTCGATCAGGGTGTCTCGCCACTTCCTTTCCTGGTATTGTTGCCACACGTAAGCGATGGCTTCACTCGCAAGCGAAACTGTTTCGGTTTTCAATTCAACAGCCTTTTTCCAACTTGGCGGCTCAGCGACCGTTTCACGTCCTCCTGCTTTTTGGATACGCTTCATGAGCGGTAAATGCCGTACTACCGCTGGTTTGTCATCAGGGCTTGGCGGCGCAGCAAGTTCTTGTAAGCATGCTGAGAGATCATCTTTTGCCCGTTCTATCAGGGCAAAGCTCGTCCCATTGAAGACGGCTAGCGTGATACGCAGTGCCAACTCGTCCATGTCATCTCCGGCCGCGTCAATCCATTGCTCGGCCAGTCCGATGGCGCCTTCGCTGTGTCGTGTGTCGCTTGCCATCGTCCGCTTAACTACTTGCTCAAAATCTTCGTTGCTTCGTTCCTGTTGGTCAGCTTCAAGGAGTTCCTTCCGGATCTTCTCTTTCAGCTCCCGACAACGCTCCTTCCTGAAATCCTCTTTTTTTGCAAAGTACCGCCCGAGCGCGTCCAGCAAATCAAACAATGCCGGCTCCAATGGCGACCTACGCGTGTTGACAAGCTTGTAAAAGAACATTGTGAAATCAACGTTGATTGACGCATCAACGCATCGGGAAACAAGTTCGAGGCCATCAATGCGTACAAAGGCCCTCAACCGATCAGGGTGATTTATTTCGTCGATATCGCTAAAGAACTCCACGCACTCCGTACGTGTTTCAAGGGAAATACCGAACCTCATTGACACAATCTCCTGATGTGAGCCTTGGGTTACCTTGGGTGGTGCACGTTGTAATGCGTGCGGCTAACACCTATCGGCTTGCCGCGGGAGCAGGTTCCAGCAGCCGCTTCATGCCGTCCCGCAGCTGCTCACATTGCTTCCCGCGGTAATCGTCCCTGTAGCGCGAGGCGAGCACCGACAGAACATCGATCAGCGCCTGCCCGCGGTAGTCTCGGCCCGAGCGATAAAGGCAATCGAGCAGTTGGTCGAGTTCAAGGCGCGCGGAAAAGCCGACACAATTCTGGCCGGTCCTCAGTTCGGCTATGGAGAAAAAGGCGCGCAGACTTTCCGGGTTGCGAAACTCCTCGAAGGACACAAATAACACCTGACAGCGTCGGAGTAGTTCGGTCGGCTCCGAAACAGGCGGCCGAGCGTCGGCCACAGGGTCGGGAGGGGGAGGGGGATCCGGAGGGTCGCCTTCGAGGACGGCCTGCAGAAATGCCTGGCCCATTTCGTGTGCGTGCGTGTAACGTTGGGCCGGGTCATAACTGAGTGCTTTGAGGATGACCGCCCGCGCGACGGTCGGTAAAGCCGGGCACAGAGCCTTCGGCTCGGTGATGGCGTGCCCTTCCTTCAAATTGAGTATCTCGGCGGTTGATGAGAAGGGCCTTCGCCCGGTGACCAACTCGTAGGCGAGGACGCCGAGCGCCCACACATCGCTCGCCGGGACGGGATGGCCCCGCAGTTGCTCCGGCGCCATGTAGACAGGTGTTCCAGCACAGCTCTCCTGTTCGGACCGCCCGGCTCGCGAGACTTCTACCTTAGCGACGCCGAAATCGATCAGAATGGCAAACTCGTCACCGTTAGAAGGTTGGAGCATGACGTTCTCGGGCTTGAGGTCGCGGTGGACCACCCCCGCACTATGCACGGCACTGAGTGCGGAACCGAGTTGACTGACGATCCGCGCGGCGCGCAACGGTTCCATCGGTTGCCCGCCCATCGCGGCACGCAGAGTCTGGCCTTTTACGTACTGCATAACGATGAAAGGTCTGCCTTCCGGCGTCCACCCGAAGTTATATATGTGGACCACCTGGGGATGATTGATCAGGGCGAGAGCCTTGGTCTCTCTTTCGAACATCGTCCTGAACAAGGGGTCGTCGAAGCTCCGCCCTTCTGGATCGAGCAGGAGCTTGATGACTACATAACGTGAGTGGATTTCTTTCTCACGCGCAAGGTAGGTGACACCGAACGCGCCTCTGCCCAGTTCCTTTTCGACCTCGTAACATCCGTTGGGTTTTGTGATGATCATCTCTTCTCCCTGTAGCGGGATTAGCCAAGTCACCGCGGGTGATGCCGCTGGTGTCACGACGCCGGCGGTAGACGCCAGATCTCTTCGTCCTTCAAGCAATGGCGGGGGATTTTCGCGGATGGCTTCGTTGAAGAGAGCGAGGCGGGCCGCGTCGCCGCCGAGCCGCGATCGAGCGTCCGCGATAATGCTGTCGATGCGGACGCCCTCGTTCGAGAGCCAGTTGACCTTGGACCACATCTGCAGTTTCTTCGCGTGGGTGAGCGGCAGCCGCGTGTCCCATTCATCGCCGTTCCTAAGCCGATAGACGCCGGGCCGCTCCTCGTCAGGCACTCCACTATGGTGGAGTGCAGCGAGCTGCCACTGGTCGTTGAAGACTGGCGAGCCGGACGAGCCGGGCTGTGTATCCGCTTCGTAATGGATGAAGTGTTCCAGCGACTTAATCACCTTGTTGTCCCGCAACGCGACCTGCTGTGGGTCGCCGCCCGGGTGCTGGATGATGTTCGCCCACTCCAACACCGTCAGATCCCCGAGGGTTGAAACCAGCGGGATGGATCCACGCCCGGCGAGTTCTTCACCCTGCAAGTTGACAGGTTCGACAGCGACGATAGTGTAGTCAAGGTTAAGATCGTCGCGGGTGACAGAGGTCAGGAAGAACTCACCGGGGAGCAAGCGGAAAAGTTGTGTGGCCCCGAAGCCTCCGTCGAAGCGACGCACGTAGTCGAACTCGATGCAGCAACGCGCCGCGATTCTGTCATTCTCAATTACGTGGTTGTTCGTCATCAACAGTCTCGAGGAGATAAGGAAGCCCGTGCCAACGCCGACGCTGGTCTGCGTCACGATGCGTCCGACGGCGCGGGCGCGCTCGGCCCCCAGCCGCAGGAAAAAACTGCTCATGATCTGGCTCTGCCCGATGATGCGTTCGAGCGGGCTGAAGCCGACCAGGCTCTTGCCGCTTGACATGCTCAGGGTCAGCGTCAACACGTCCGATTGCATCCCTAGTTGCTCCATGCGACGCAACACGCGCTCCGGCTGCTCGACAGTGCGCCAATCTTTGGTCGACTCCTCGAACGCCTCCGTGCCGCGTCGCCGGGTGTGGCTTCCGCCCGCGCGCCGCGTCGTCTGCTGAATTGCGTCAAGAATGTTCATCGTCGCCTCTTCTCCAGGAGTCCTGTCTCCCAACACGTTCCGGGTGGCGGGGCCGAAAGCATGGGTGAGGGTATTGGCCTTCGGCACCCGCTGGGGTGAGGGCTGCTCGGAAAAGCGCGAACGCGAGCGCATAAAGATCGAGAATGTCGGTTGCGCGCAACGCGTGGGGGTCATAAAATGCACACCCGTCGAACCACGCGCCCAAGTGACCCCGTCTGTCAGACTTCATTAAGTGGCATTCGGTCAAGCGCTGGTTTTTCTCGGCTCGTGCTGCGGTTCCCCGCTCACATGTCATTCGCGCTGAAACAGACAGGTGACTATCACCTTCAATCAAAATTTTTCTTGCCTACTTGCTGGAAGGTTTGGCCCGCATGTGCGGGCGGGGCTCCGCCCGATCAGATACTCACTCCACCGGTAGCAAGTCGAAAGCGTTACCTATGCACACCGAGAGCGTGACCGATCTTCTCATCGCCTGGAACGACGGCGATCCTTCCGCCCTCGACCGGCTGATCCCACTCGTCGAAGGTGAATTGCGTCGCCTGGCCAAGTACCAGATGCGACGCGAAAGCCCCGGGCATATGCTCCAGACCACCGCGCTCGTCAACGAGGTCTACCTCAAGCTGGTCGATCAGACACACGCCCACTGGCACAACCGCGCACACTTCTTCTCAATCGCCGCAAAGATCATGCGCCGGATACTCGTCGACTACGCGCGGCGCAACCTGCGCGGCAAGAGGGGTGGCGGGGCTGCCGACCTGCCGCTCGATGAAGCGGCCGTCCTGACGCCAGAGAAGTCCGCCGAGTTGCTAGCTCTCAACGAGGCTCTCGACCAACTGGCAGCCGTCGACCCATTGAAAGCCCGCATCGTCGAGTTGCGACATTTCGGCGGGCTGAGCGTCAAAGAGACGGCCGAGGTTCTGAAAATTGCCGAGGTAACAGTGATCAGGCACTGGGGTCTGGCGAAGTCTTGGCTCCGTAGGCAGGTGCGCGGATGATAGGTGCGGCTGATAGTTTTTGGGCGCGCCCGTCGCGATATGAATAGGGGGCGCTTTATCCGTCGGTCACCTCGCCCTGACTTCATTCGCGGCGGCGCCCCCTCACTCTTCGCTCATGGACTCTGAGCAATGGAAACAGGTAGAGGCACTCTACAACGCAGCCATCGAAATCGATGTCGGTGAGCGCGAGGGCTTCCTCGCCATTGCCTGCGCCGGCGAGGAGCACTTGCGGCGCGAGGTACTCTCACTCCTCTCCTCGGCGGATCGTGCCGATAGTTTCATGGAAGCGCCGTTGACAAGCGTGGGGCTTACGTTGATGAGCGCCGAGCACGAGTCTCTAAAGGGCCAGGCCGTTGGCCCTTACCATCTCGTCGAACTACTCGGCCGCGGCGGCATGGGGGAGGTGTACCTCGCCCACGACCCACGCCTGAACCGCCGCGTCGCGCTGAAGCTGCTGCCGGTCGCCATCGTCGACGACGGAGCGCGCGTCCTCCGCTTCGAGCAAGAGGCTCGCGCCGCCTCGGCCATTTCCCACCCTAACGTCGCACACATCTACGAGCTCGGTGAGGCGCAGGGGCGACGCTACATCGCGATGGAGTACGTCCACGGGAGGACGCTGCGTCAGGCATTACAGCGTGGACCGCTTGAAGTCGGCGAAGCGCTTGACATCGCAATCCAGATCGCAATCGGGCTCGTGGCCGCACACGAAGCAGGTGTCCTCCACCGCGACATCAAGCCTGAGAATGTCGTACTGCGCCTCGATGGATACCTGAAAGTGCTCGACTTCGGCCTCGCCAAGCTCGTCGAGGACAGGCTTTACGCTGGCACCCCGGAAGCCACCCCGCTCCCCTCCCTGCATACTGAGCCCGAACTGTTGATGGGTACGTCAGACTACATGTCGCCCGAACAAGTGCGGCGCCAGTCGGCAGACGAGCGCACTGACTTGTGGAGTCTTGGCGTGGTGCTCTACGAAATGCTGGCCGGCCGGCGCCCCTTCCCAGGGCGCGAGTCCCGCGAAGTCATCGTCTCGATACTTGAGCGTGAACCCGAGCCCGTAGAGTGCGTTAGAGACGGACTGCCCCGAACGCTCCAGGAAATCGTGGCGAAGGCACTGCGAAAGCCCAGGGAGGAAAGGTTCCAGTCCGCTCAGGATATGGTGGACGAATTGCGCCGCGTCCGCCGCACCTTAATTGAAGGGTCGGGCTCGTCGGGTGCCTCTTACGTCGCCGGATCATCCTACGTGCCCCGCGACGGAACCGACCCGTCGTCTGAGCCGCAAGCCTCGCAGAGTGGTGAATCCAGCCGCCCTTACGGTGTGTTGGAGCGGATGACGGGTTTCAAACTGGCCTCGCTCATCAGCACGCGCGCCTCGACGCTTACACGCAGGTGGCGTCCCGTCTACTGGCTCGTCTTATTCTCGTTGGCGGCCGCAGGCGTCTACTTCTACTTCGGCTTCGCTCGCCAACGCGGGCTGCCCCTCATCGGCAAGACGCTCAATTCAAAGTTCCAGCGCCTGAACTTGTCTGGAGACATCAGCGACATCATGCTCTCGCCCGACGGAAAGTACGTCGCCCGCGTCGTCGTCGAGGGGGGTAAATACACGATCCGCATCACAGAGATCGCTACGGCGAGCGACCTGAGTATCGCGCAGCCCTCGGCGGCCGCTTACAGCGGTCTCTCTTTCTCGCCCGACGGTACTTACCTTTATTACTTAGAGAATCAGGCTGAGACCGGCACTCTCTACCGCGTCTCCAAGCTGGGCGGCGGCCGGCGCAAGATTCTCGACGACGTTAACACCGGCGTCACCTTCTCGCCCGACGGGGCGTGGCTGGCCTTCGTCCGCACCAACCGCGCGTTGGATACGCCCGAGCTGATCGTTGCGCAGGCTAACGGGACGTCGGAACGCATTCTGGCGCGGCGCACCCGTGCTGACGCTGACACCTTTATGTCCGACATGAAGCGGGCCGGCCCCGTATGGTCGCCTGACGGAAAGGTGCTGGTGTGCCCAACCCTCAGATTGTCGCCTGAACAGGAAATGAATGTTGACGTGATCGACGTCGAGACGGGCGCCAGCCGCCGCCTCAACCGTGAATCGTGGTATGACATCTCGCGCGTGGCATGGCTGGCTGACGGCAGCGGGCTAGTGGTATCGGCAGCCGCAGCACTGGGTGCGCCGTGGCAACTCCATCTACTCGCCTACCCGAGCGGAGACGTCCGCAAAGTTACGAACGACCCACACAACTACACTCTTATCAGCGGCGCGCGCGATTCGAGCCTGTTTCTCACGCTGAACATTGAAGACGATTCCAGCGTCTGGCAAGTGGCCGCGATCGGCGGGGCGCGCTCCGACGTAACGGGAGTGACCCAGCGGAAAGGCGTTTCGGAAATCCTTTGGGACGGCGCGGGCAAGTTTCTTTACACCGTCAGCGACGGCACCCACACGAATCTGTGGATCCAGGAGCCAAGCGTATCGCTGAGGCAGTTGACTTTCGAGGCAGACAATTTTAAGCCCGCACAGTCGGACGACGGCCGCTACGTCGTGTTCGTTTCCACACGCGCGGGCGCGATGAACATCTGGCGCATGAACGCCGACGGGACGCAGCCGAAGCGGCTCACCGACGGCGTATACGAGGACGTGCCGTCGGTGACGCCGGATGGCAGGTGGGTGATTTACCGCACCGGAAACAGCATCAAGAAGGTTTCAATCGACGGCGGAGATGCGATCAAGTTATTTGACAAGAGCGCGCTCTGTCCTGTGCTCTCCCCTGACGGGCGGCTGCTCGCCTTCTTCACTAGCGATCAGCCGGAGAGTCAGACGTGGCACGTCGAAGTGTACGACCTCAGATCCCTCGCTATCCTCAGGCGTTTCGAACTTCCTGAATCGACCACGCCCTTTAATGGGCTGCGCCTGACGCCTGACAACAGGCTGCGCTGGACAACCGAGGGCTTGGGGCTCGCCTACGTCAGTCGCGCCGACGGTGCCTCAAACGTCTGGCTGCAACCGCTCGAAGGTGGGGCACCCCAGCAACTAACCTATTTCAAGGACGCCAACATACTTTCTTTCGCGTGGTCAGCCGACGGGAAACAGCTCGCTTGCGTCCGTATGACAAAAGCGTATGTGCCCGTGCTCATCAGGCTCTTCGAGTGATTCCTGCACGCCATCACGCATAGGCGGCACGGCGGGAAGATTCCCGCCGCTGTGCCTGGAAGCGACGGACCGGCTTTCAGCGGCATGACGCTTACTTGACGCCACAGTGTGGCGAAGCCCGCAGCACTCTTGGCCCACGCCGCTGTAAGGCGAAGACGGGCAGATCATTCCTCCAGCGCCGTGTTACCCTCGGTGCCCGAAGATTCGTCGTCGTCCGTTTCCTTCCCAGGGCACGGACTCACCCACACGCCGTTAATCCAGCACTCATCTCCACCTTCATATCCGCTTATCGCTTTTCTGAGCATCAGGGTACCCATGTAAGATTGGCCATCGTAAGCTCCGGTGGAGGTCCCGGTAATAGTGAGATCAGCATCATCGCCCAACTCGATTCTGATCCTCATCCCTGCGGGTTCACCATAGCGGTTCTCCCGAAAGCTGGTTTCGAACTCTAATACTTGCGTTGGTAACATCGTCGCTTCTCCTTCGCAACCAAAATGTATAAAGCCTCGTACGCCGCTTTTGCGTCCAACTTCCCCTGTCCCCAGTTCGTGTTTGGCGTCGCCCCCGTGAATGCGTCTTCTCTCGCCGTGGATAAAAGCGCGTCGCGTATCTGCCCCGCCGCCAGCCCGGGCCAAAGTGACCACAACAGTGCGACAACGCCCGTCACGTGTGGCGCGGCCATACTGGTTCCGCTCATGAGATCGTAACGAATGCGGTGACCATTTCGGCGCATCCTGGGCGCCATGACGAGGGTGCCTGGTGCGGTCAGGTCAGGTTTAACTCGGCCATCGCGCGTGGGGCCCGTGCTTGAGCCGGGTGCAAAATCTCCCCTTACCTCACGGCTGTCCGCGCACAGTGAAGGTCGTGAGATAAATCCGCCTACCGTGATGGCAAGTCGTGAATTGCCGGGCAAGGTGATAGTCGAGGTGTCACACTGGTGACTCCGGAAGTCGATGACCGTGACTGCATTCGGACGGTCGGCCCAGGCGTCGAAGTCACCACGCGCGACCTTGTCGCCACGCAAAACTAATTGCCAAAGGCCCGTTCCCCACCCCTCACCGCGCTCCAGGACAATGCCGATGCAGTTGTCGCCGTTTGTCGCGTGGCAGCTCTGTGAACTGACGTGTGCGCGGTTCCCGGCAGGGAATTCAATCACAACGTCCATTCCGTCCGGTTCGATGAAGTCGCTCCTCTTACCACACGGCGCTTGTAGGGCAAGTGCGAAGCGGTCGCCGCCGGCGTACCAGAGTTCTATTGTGTCGCCATCCACGACGCGGCCCGGGCCCGCCCCGAGCACGAACGATAGGGCGAGTTCGCGGCCTTGCTCGACTTTCCCTTGTGCGTGGTGACTGGCCGGCCCGCCACGTTCGTTACCGGCCGAGACTACGACCAGCACATTCCCCTCTTCGATCGCGTAATCGATTGCGCGTTCCAGTGCGCTCGTGCCGTCGTGCGAGCCCAAGTTGTCGCCCTGGCTCAGATTAATGACAACGGGCCGCCCCGAAGCTCTGGCGTGTTTCCGTATGTAATCTATCGCCTCCAAGGCGTAGGTTGACCCACCTACGGGCACATCGTTCCGGTAGGTGACAAGAATGAGGTCTGCTGCCGGCGCGACACCCTTGTAAACACCATGCGGCGCGCCGCTGCCTGCGGCGATCCCCGCCACATACGTGCCGTGTGCCCCAGCGTCCTGGTGATTCTTGACGATTACGGTGCGTTGAGCTGCCACGTGCTCATTGATGGTCGCACCTGTGTATTCGACGCCGTAGCCGAAGGCGAGCGGTGGTGCGTCCGCCGAGCCGCCGAGATTCGCCTGATCCCACGCGGCGATAATTCGAGTCCTGCCCCGCGCGTCAAGAAAGCTGGGATGGGTCAGGTCGAAGCCCGAATCGATAATCCCGATGAGAGCACCGCGCCCGTCACTTGGGATGAGTCGAGAGCAGGTGGTGGGTTCAACCAGATTGATTTCTACGACACTGATATCCATCTCGTCCCTTAATGCGCTGGAAGGGCAACAAAAACGATTTCGGGAGTGCCCCCACAACTACTCCAAATTCACCGGGCGCGAACAAACATCGCAGGTCGGTTGGGACCGAAGTCTGGGCACAGCACGTCACCTGTGTATATTAGTTTTCGCCTAGCATTAGCCACACACAGCCTAATCACGCGGCAATGTTGCCCGGACTATGAGCCTCGGCCTCTGGTAACGCAGCCCTTACAGTTACTATTCGCGCCGAACCATGATGTGAACTATCAAGGGGTAGGATTTTGCGGTGAGATGTTCCTCTATTCGAAAGAAACCAATCACGAAGACAATTGGGTCGACATGGCAACATTGTCTTTTCATATCAGACTCTAAATCGAGTGCAAATCCATCACTTTTGCAATATTGGCGGGCACTTCTCTATCGAATCCATCTCCGATCACATGCGTAATTTCCGCCCAAGCCACTAAGAATATAATGAGGGCGGACAGCGGGATTCTCAGATCAAAAAAGATCCAGCGGAGCAACTGAAATGAGATTCCTATTTGGAGTACTTGTTGGTTACAACATGCGAGGCACGAGCAACTACTAATCACAGTCCTTGCGACCGCACTGTTGATTGACTTCGTAATCGTGCCGGCGGGCGCACTATCGGTTCTCCGTTTCGACGTACAACGTGAGCGCCAATCAAGGCCAGCTCAAACCAAAGTTCCGGTGATCAAAGGATTGAGTTACGAAAACGCCGAAACCAAACTTCACGCCTCTCACCTGAACATTCGGCTATTAGCAACACGCTACGACCTGCCACTTCAGCGCGGACTGATCATCGACCAAGTTCCACAACCTGGAGAGGAGGTTGTTTATGGTTACCCTGTTGGCGTTACGATTGTTAACGCAGATTCCCACGACCATCGTCCGTAACAGGAGGATTGTCCATTGCACGATCCTTCACCTTTCTCGGAATGGGTCATCGGTACCCTGCGAAATTGCGTCTACCAAGGGCATTATCAGCTGTGCCCCTAAGCGCCTCGGATCTTCTTTCACTAGTATTGCCGTCGACCGTGCAGTTTTTCGATACTCCGAACCAGAGAATTTCGGCAATTCGCGGAAAGGATCGCGAGGGGAGGCAGGAACGCAACCGTGCAATCCTGTCACCGCTAAA
This sequence comes from Pyrinomonadaceae bacterium, assembly GCA_035572035.1. GTDB lineage: Bacteria > Acidobacteriota > Blastocatellia > Pyrinomonadales > Pyrinomonadaceae > JAOAPY01. Next base: position 36,858 of record DATNBH010000058.1, read on the forward strand.
CCAACATCAACCATGCCGTAGTAGGACGAGCGATCATACAACTCCCCAAGAACGGCTAGAAACTTCGTTGTGCTTCCAGCCACGATGCTTGAAAAGAAGGACTTCGGGTTGCTATCACCCCGTCCTTCCGCCGCCCTTCCACTAAAGAAGTAGCCGCTGCCATCCAGGTTGAATTGGAACTGCACTCCCATATCTTCTTCTGGTCCATGGTGACACTTGCCCATATAGCCGTCAGGCTTACGAATCCAGCCGCCACCAGGATATCCAATATCGGGAACATAGCCATTTCGACAAATTCCTGAACTCTCCACCTGGTCGAGCACGTTTGTAAGCAGGTCTTTGTGATTTTGTCCCGGCGCAAGCGCATCATCAAGCAACGCATCATCCGCGTGGACCGGTCTCGCCACAATGTGCAGGTGTGCGAACCGTTCGTTGTCGGCGACCGGGGCTTGCTGAATCGCGTCTTCCAGTAACGGAACGATGCTAGTCTCAGTACGACGTCGCCGATCGTATAAGCGTTCCACCTCTGCTTGACTGAGAACGTAGTTACCAGTCTCTCCGCGTCCGTAAAAGCGTTTTTCGCTTTTCACAATAACCATGTGGGGAGCACGCTCGGACAGAGGCACTAAAACGACCAGATATCCTAGCAGGCTGCGGAAAAAGTAAGCATTGTTAGTGATTTCGTCTTCATGAAAACTTTTGCTTATCGATGATGTGCGACTTTCTTTCTGCGATTGATCCCTTGAGTGGCTCAGCGGCCACTTTATTTCGCTTGCCTGAGCG
>DATNBH010000059.1:0-89983 GCA_035572035.1 Pyrinomonadaceae bacterium
TTGAGAGCTATCTACCCGCAGCTGCAGGCTGGCAGCCTGCAGTACATTCTTAACTCCCGACGAGCCATTCACCCTGGTAGACAACCTCGGCAATGCCGGTGAGGACCAGGGATTAGGGACCGTCCCCGGGCGGGGTAAGAATACCCTAATGTACAACAGGCTGCCAGCCTGTTGCTGATCTTCGATAGTTAAGTTTCGATTGAACGATCACTGCCTCACCAGATTTGCCATATATCATTTCCCGTTTTTCATTTTCCATTCACCTTTTGGTACCCAATGGAAAATTTGAAATGGCAAATGGAAATTGGAAAATGTCTTCGGAGCCTTGAGAGCTATCTACCCGCAGCTGCAGGCTGGCAGCCTGCAGTACATCCTTAACTCCCGACGAGCCATTCACCCTGGTAGACAACCTCGGCAATGCCGGTGAGGACGACTTCGTCATCATCCTGCCAGCGAACGTTCACGGTGCCGCCGGGCGTGCGAACTTCTACTTGCCTCTCCGTGAAACCATTAATCATGGCAGCGACGGCCGCCGCACATGAACAAGTTCCGGACGCTGTAGTTTCACCGACGCCGCGCTCCCAAATGCGTAGCTCGATGCGATCGCGGTCGAGGATCTTGATGAATTCGACATTGGTTCGTTCAGGAAACTGCTCGTGAGTTTCGATCGCTTTGCCAATACTGCGCCAATCCAGGGCCTCAAAGTCGTCAACAAAAATCGAGCAGTTCGGGTTGCCCATTCCCAGCGCCGTCACGCTGAACGTCTCGCCGCCTACAACCAGCGGTTGATTAACAACCTTGTCCAGCGGCCCTTCACTTAGAAATGGGATCGCTACGCTTTCAAAGGCCGGCTTCCCGAGCTCTGAATCGAAGAGATAGTTGCCGGCGCCAATCTGATCGCGAAGAAAGTAGCGCTTCACTCCTGACTTTGTGATCAGGCGCAGCTCACTTCTGGTCCACAAACCACGATAGAACAAATACGAGGCAGCGCAACGCGTGCCGTTACCAGACAAGCCCGCCTCACTCCCGTCCGGGTTGAAAATGCGAACACGAAAATCAGCCTCGTCAGTGTCCGATCGGTCGACAACAGCGATTCCATCCGCGCCGGCCCCGTAATGCCGATCGCAGATCTCCCGCGCGAAGCGATTGAGATTAGTTACTTCGGCAGTCAGCGCTCCGGCTTCAATTACCAGATAATCGTTGCCGTAACCGTGAAACTTCGTGAAGCGCAGGGTCATGTCAGAAGTCTATCCGCAGATTACGCAGATTGCACAGAGGTAAACCCGAACACAAGATATGTTCACATTCAAAAGTTTGCTTACGGAGAGACAACAAGCATCTGCGTAATCTGTGTAATCTGCGGATGGTCTAAGTTAGCTGTGGCCGGCGAATGACGCCAGGAGCAGCGCAATCGGATCGATACAGTTGGTACGTGGCTCAGCATCCGAAGGATAGTTATTCACTATTATTGAAAACACCAGGTTCTCACCTGCCGCACTAGTGACATAGCCGGAGAGACTTGAGGCTGACGCGAGTGATCCGGTCTTCGCGCGCAAATTGTTCTCAGCAACGGTTCCGCGCATGCGGTTACGTAGCGTGCCATCGACTCCCGCAATTGGCAATGCATCTTTCCAGGTAGCGAAGTATTTGTGCCGGCTCATGTACGTCAGAAGCTGGACATTCGAGTCAACGCTGATCATGTCGTTCCGCGAAAGACCGGAACCATCTGACAAGACCACGGTGTCAGGATTGACGCCCGCCTCTCTCAAAAAGACTTTGACGACTTCCAGCCCTGCATCTTCCGAGTTGCGAACCGCAGGTGTAGCAGTCGGCGGTGACGGCACGATCTCGCCCAAGGTCCTCAGAATAATCTCTGTGTAGAGATTCTGGCTCGGCTTCAGAGTATTCGCAGCAACCACACTGAACGGCGGCGACATTAGCCTGGCCAGCTCATTTGCGTCGGACACAGTCCCAGCCGTAGCTCGATCGGTAATAGTCCGCGTCTGGCCTTTGATCTTGACTCCGTGTTGCTGCAGCGCCGCGCGCAGCATGTTCATGAACATCAGGCCGGGCCGAGCGACGCCGACGCCGCCAGTGTAGCCCCGGTCATCCAACGCGATCGTTCCGCTCACTTCGAGAGTATTCACCGCAAGCGGCCGGTAAATAGTCAGCGATCTCCTCGTCCCTTTGGCGGCGGTGGTAACGTGATTGACTATCGTGAGATATGGAATCGAGGGTCCTGTCGTAATCAAAGCGGGAGCTCCAACTTGCGCGCCCGGCTTGATGAACAAATCGAGGGCGTTATCATTGACGGTCAACGAACTGACTTCCGCACCGTAATACCACGTCAGGTCTTCCCACTCCCAGCCTGAGCCGTAAGGCGGCCCGGTGAAGTAAGTCTCGTCTCCGATCAAATCTCCTTCGACTCTTTTCAAACCGGAGTTCGCAATCTTCGTCGCCAGATCGTCGATGCCTTTCAGATAATCGCCATTGTTGAATCGCGCCGCGAGCGAAGGATCGCCGCGACCATAAATCGTGAGGTCACCTCGCAAGGTTCCATCCTGATCGGGCTTGGAGCGCGCGTATGCTGAAGTCGAGAAGCGAAAATCCGGCGTCAATCGATCGAGCGCGGTTGCCACCGTGTAGAGCTTCATGTTGGAAGCCGGCCGCACCAGCTTGTGCGCGTTTTCCTCGAACAAAACTCTGCCCGTATCCAACGAAGCAACTTTGACTGCGACAATGGCGGGAGCGAATTCAGGCTTGTGCAAGATCTCCACGATTCGCGTCTGCAGCTCCGCCAGCGTTCTGGTCGTGCTTGCAGTCCGTTCCGGCGCCGGAGTTGGAGCAGGGGTTGGTGTTGGCGACGGACTCGCTTCCTGGGCTGGTGGCGCGACGGCGGATTGCGTAGCCGAAGTGGCTTTGCGCTCACGCTGAGGAACCCAGCGCGACGGAGATGCCGAAAGACTGGCAGTGCCCAGGCAAGCGGATATGATTACGGAAATTAAGCGTCGGTTCATCAGATACTCGAGAATCGATTAAGAAGAGGCATGCGGTGACTTTGATCTTCTGGTGGTAAGTTTGCTCATCAATGCGGCAAAGCGGGGATCATCTCGCAACGCATTCCAGTTAGGATCGCTTTCAAAGCACGGCCGGTTTTCATTTCCCAGCGCAATCGACCGGCCCAACCATTCAAAGGCTTCGTCGCGCATTTCCTGGAGGGCGTAGACGGATGCGACTGAATAAGCAATATCGGGATCAACTTCTGCGTTCCGCAAAACTCCTTCAGTCAGATGGGCCCGCGCTTCTTCGTGTTTACCTTGCGCGCTCAAAAACATTCCGAGGAACGGACGAATGCCATGCATGTTCGGATGACGATTGACCACCTGCTGCATCAGCTCCGCAGCCTGATCGGTATGCCCGGTGTAGTAACGACTGAGGGCGCGGAAAGTCCGAACTAAAGGATTATCGGGTTCGCCGGCGTTATCCAGCTCGCGCGTCGCGTTGTCGAACTGGCCCATGTACATGTAGATCAAGGCCCGGTTGTAACTGGCGACCACGTGTGCGGCAGGATCCAAACGCACCAGGCGATCAAAGCTGCGCAGCGCCCGGCCGTACTCGCCATCCAGCCGGTGCAGCGTGGCTTTGACGAAATGCACGACAGCTTCGCTCGGCGACTCTCGCCGCATCACGGAAACTTCATCGCGAGCTTTCTGTTTTTCTCCACGCCAGAGATAAACAAAGATCGACAACATCCGCGATTCAATGATGTGCGAGTCGATCGCGAGAGCCTTCGCAAAAGCAGCTTCAGCGCGCTCGTAGTCTTCCGCGCCGCCATAGCCTTTGAAGACTTTGTTGACGTAGGCTGCGCCAAGACCGCCGTGCGCGAGAGCGAAATTCGAGTCGAGTTGGATCGCGTTTTGGAAATGCTCAATCGCCTTTTCGCAGTCTTCAGGAGCAATGGTTCGGAAAATGAAACGAGCAAACGAGTCGCGCCCGCGGAGATATTCCTCGTAAGCGGCGGCGCTCTCAGTCGCAGGCTTGGCAATCTTCACCTGCTCGGCAGGGCTGAGCTCGAGACTCAACCCCTCGACTATTCGCTGCGCGATCGTGTCCTGCACAGTAATAATGTCAGCTGACGCAGTATCGATTCGATCGCTCCACAGAATGTTTTCTGAGCGAACATCAAGAAGTTGAGCAGTAACGCGGAAACGTCCACCGGCGTGAATGAAGCCGGCTGCCAAGACTGCGCTGACGTTCAACTCGCTGCCCACTTCGCGCGGATCGATGTCCTTGCCCTGGTACTTAGCAATCACCGACGAAGGCCGCACCACCAACGACCGCACGCGAGCTAGTTCGGTGATGACAGCATCGGCGAGGGAAAATTCATAAAAGTTAGAAGCCTCGTCCTTGCTGATATTCTTGAACGGCAAAATTGCGAGACTCTTCTTTTCCTGATCTGTGATGGTCGTGAACGGCGTTTCGTGAACCTGTTTTGAAGTCGTAAAAGTAGGCGATGAAGTCGGTGCTTCTGATTTGCCGATATTTCTAATCCAGCGCATCGCTCGCGAAACTGGATTCGCGCTGGCGACGTGACGCGGTGGCTCGGGCGTGATCGTCTGCATGGGCGCGCCGCCACTTTCCGCGGTCATTACTTCCTGCAGGACAGCGCGCATGTCATCCCGCATGTCCTCCATCTTTTGATAACGGTCACGAGGATCTTTTTCGATCGCGCGATCGATAATCTGCTGCAGCCGGGCCGGCAAAGGATCGCGACGCATTTCAGCCAGCGGCTTGGGCGCGTCGTACAAGACAGCATGACGGACATCAATCGTGCTCTTGCCGCGGAATGGCCAGGTGCCGGCTACCATCTCGTACAGCAGAACGCCGGTCGAAAAAATGTCCGCGCGCTTGTCCACTCGATCACCGCGAGCTTGCTCGGGCGCCGCGTAAGTCGCAGTGCCGTACGGTACGCCTACTTCGGTTAGCTCGGTACGGTGAATTCCGGACGCTCCGGCTTCTTCGTCGTCGAGAAGTTTGGCAAGGCCAAAATCGAGAATCTTTACCTGGCCGGCGGGGGTGACCATCACATTTCCGGATTTGATGTCGCGATGGATAATCCCGCGCGAGTGCGCTACGGCCAGCGCATCTGCAACTTGAATCGCAATTAAGAGTGAGCTTTTGAGTTCGAGAGGATGTCCGCCAACTAATTGCCTGACGTTCTTTCCTTCGACGTGTTGCATGGCAATGAAATGCAAACCATCGGCTTCGTCCAAATCGAAAATCGTGCAGATGTTGGCATGATCGAGTGACGAGGCAAGCCTGGCTTCGCGTTCGAAGCGTTTGAGGTTCGCTTCTTTCGCAGTCAATTCGGGTGGCAGGACTTTGACGACGACGGTCCGGCCAAGCTTGGCGTCAGTGGCTTTGTAGACCGTTCCCTGTCCGCCCACGCCGAGCTTTTCCAGAATGCGGTAATGTTTTAGTGACTTGCCGATCATAAAACCGCAGCTTTTTGATGTAGGGGCGGACCTGTGTGTCCGCCCTCGTTCTTTAGACGATCCTATAAGGAATCACTCTCGACCATTTCATCCAACCAGAGATCAAATTCATCATCCCCGGTTCTGTCTCGGTTTTCGCGGTCCAAGTGCCATCGTGCCGGATTATCACGTATATACTCGCGAACTCTGGTCAGTGATTCTTGCCGTCGCACAACGTGTTCAAAGTAGTTTCGTTGCCAAAGTTTTCCAGGAAACGGTTCCCAACCCAAATTACGAACGCCGCGAATGTACTCGTTAGTGGCCATAGTCTTAAACCACTGCATCATTTCACCGAGTTGCGGGTTCTTTCTTTTTGTTTCTCCAACCGACGAAACTTTATCGGACAGCGATCTCATGATCTTGCTACTCCTGCGCGAAGCTCCAAAAGAAGCAACAATACCCTCATTCTCTTCCGCGTGATCGAAATCCAATCGATCGAGTCCAATGCCATACAACGCTGCCATGTCGAGGCCGTCACCCAAGATTACGAAAACCGAATGCAAGTGATTGGGCATGATCTGAAAAGAGTCGGTCAGCGTATTAGGAAACTTCTGCTCCAGTTCCGTCCACCACTTTTCTATCATTTTTCCAGCGCTGTTGAGATGCATTCGTCCTTCAACGATTTCACCAAACAGGCATTGTCCATCTTCAGCACACAACGTCAGGTAGTACGGATTCGCTTGCGAGTAATCATATCCTCGAAGCCTTATTGAGCGTCGGTGATGTCGTAGCGGATCATACGACATTGCTTTATATTCGCGAGGGCGGACACACAGGTCCGCCCCTACACTAGTCAAAGGATTCCACCAACTCTTCCCCTGTAACAGTTGCCGTGCCCAGCTTTCCGACGACGATGCCGGCGGCGTGATTGGCGAGCGTCGCTGCCTCAATCATTGATGCTCGAGCAGCGAGCGCCGCTGCCAGTGTAGCTATGACTGTGTCGCCTGCGCCGGTGACATCGTACACCTCACGAGCCATCGTCTGCACAAAAACTGGAGCGCCATCGTTTTCAAGCAACATCATGCCACGATCACCGCGGGTTACGAGCACCGAATCACATTTTAGACGCTCGCGAATTGATTTTGCGGCCTGGCTCAGGACCTCGTCTGAATCTTCTTCAAGATTCGCCATTCGCAAAGCTTCATGGTGATTGGGCGTGATTAGCGTAGCCGGTCGGTACGAGTCGAAGTTTCTCAGCTTCGGATCAATCAACACCGGGATGCGCTCGTAAGCCATCGGCAGCACCTCGCCAAGGATGCGCGGCGTGACGACGCCCTTGTCATAGTCGGAAACCACCAAAGCGTCAGCATCGGCGAGCAAGTTTCGCAGCGCACTGATAATGCGGTCTTCTACTTCGGCAGCGACCGGCGTGCGCCGTTCCCGGTCGGCTCGAACCACCAATTGATTGTGAGCGATGATGCGAGTCTTGGTGGTTGACGGTCTGGTATCATCAACAATCAAACTATCATCAAGTGCTCCTGAATTTGTGCGGCGCAATGCTTCGCGTACGCGTTCTCCGGCACTGTCATTTCCAATCACACCGACAACGCAAGCTTGGGCGCCCAGGGCGACAACATTGGCAAGCACATTCGCCGCCCCTCCGAGGTGTGACGACTCACGTCTAATGTCAACCACAGGCACCGGAGCTTCAGGAGAGATTCTCGTGACATCGCCCCAGACGAATTCGTCGAGCATGATGTCGCCCAGCACCACGATCTTTTTCTGGGTTATCGCTGTGACGATTTCGCCGGCGCGCTGTTTGGTTAATTGATTCAAGTTTTCGCTACCTGATTAAGAACATCTCATTCCCACGCGGTTTTAACTCGGTGACGCTTGGCAGCTTTACGCCGAAGGCGTTTGCCAATTTCAGCCTGGGGCAGCGCCCCAGGTTAAGCGGTACAAAAATCCTGGAATCGCTGAAAGCGTTCGCGAAAAAACTGTGCGCAACAATTCACAGCGTTTTGAAGGACTACTCACCCTCAAACCTGGGGCGCTGCCTCAGGCTCAAATTGGCGAACGCCTTCGGCGTAGTCGCGACTCAAAGCACAGACGAAACACTCAGGCTGATTCTCTCAAAACCCGATCGATCGCGGCAGTTACTCGTTGCACCGGCACGCGCAAGATGCACTCGGGCTGTTTGAACTTCTCACAAAAGTATCCGTGGCAAGGCTGGCAGTCCATCTCTTCCAAGACAATTTCGGAAGGCGCACTCGACCAGGGTCGCCAATGAGCAATGTTTGAAGATCCGAAAATTACAACGGCCGGCGTTTTCACAGCCGCGGCCATATGCGCGATGCCGCTGTCGTTTCCAACAAATAGTCGCGCTCGCGCAGCCAACGCCGTGACTTCAGGAAGCGAAAGATCAGTCAAACCAACCACCGGAGCCGTCGATTCTTTCGTGAGTTCAGTTACCACCGGAGACTCCGACGGCGCGCTTAGAGCCACAGTGACGAGTCCACGATTCGACAATTCTTCCACGACCCGAGCAAACTTCTCCACGGCCCACTGCTTGGTCGCGAACGCCGCTGCGGGATGAATCATGGCAAACGGCGTCTCGGTCGTAATGCCGGCCGCCGTCAATCTTTGCGAGATACTCGCAGCCGCAGCATCAGTTACTGCTAGTTCAGTCGCCGGCTTGTCGGTCACCGGGACGCCAGTCCAACCCAGCAACGCGAGTTGTTGCTCGACGGAATGCGCCTTCTGAACTCCCCATATCAACAAAGGCGAAGGCGCGAGGTGATTGTGTAACCTGCCGTACTGGTAATGAGCGAAGCCAACTCGATGTCTTGCCCCGGTAGCTCGCGTCAACAGTGTTGCCGTGGTTCCGCCGTGAAGATTGTAAACAACGTCGTAATTTGCTGCTCGAATTTCGCGGGCCACTTGCAAGCGAGCAGTCGTGCTTCCTCGCTGCAAAGTGATGACCTTATCAACGTACTGAAAATCTTCGAGAACCGGAGCGACCCAATCTTCAAGGAGAATATCGATTTGAGCTTGAGGCAGGAATCGTCTGAGGGAAATCAACGAAGGCGTGGTCAACACCGTATCCCCGATTGAGCGCAGCCGAATGAGCAGAACTCGCTGAACTTCACCCCAATCCCAGCGTGAGGAGCCCAGCGGTTGCGGCTTCTCCTCGTCACGCATGCCGTGCATCATCACGTCGCGCATCCGCGGGGACGATTCGACAATTTCGCGGAGGCTCTTCATCTGAGCGATTACTTTTCACTCGTTTCTTCTTCGATGGTCGCCTCGTCGATGAGCATAACGGGAATGTCATCGCGAATTGGATAGACGCGATGACATTCGACGCATTTCAATCCGTTCCCATCGGCCTTCAGCTCGACCTTTCCTTTGCAGGCCGGACAAGCGAGTATCTCCAGCAAATCCTGACTGATTGCCATTCCTTTTCTCCCGTGGCACGGGCGTCCCGCCCGTGGATGTGGCACGGGCGTCCCGCCCGTGAACGTGCCCCCGAGCGTCCCCGCCCGTAGGTGGCACGGGCGTCCCGCCCGTGAACGTGCCCCGGAGCGTTCCGCCCGTGGATGTGGCACGGGCGTCCCGCCCGTGAACGTGCCCCCGAGCGTCCCGCCCGTGCATTAAACAAAATTGCCGCCGCGCGAACACGGGCAGGATGCCCGTGCCACGTTCAGTTTCCTGGCTTAACTGCACCCGCCGCTGCTGCAACAGGATTGCCTTCATTATCCAGGATTGTTATCGGCGCGATATTCGTTGCCTTTAGCTTTCCCTCCACAGCCGAGCGATCGCCAACTATCACGATCGCCAGATGATTCAGGTCAATATAAAGGTTCGCAACCCGCGTCAGATCTTCTTTCGTCACGGCTGAAACTGCGCTTTCATAATTCTGGAAATAATTGTCGGACAGCCCTTCCACCATCACGGTGTTAATGCTGCTCCCAATCGCAGTAACCGATGAAAACCGCTGCGGCAGGCCCTGTATCAACCTGTCCTTCGCGGTTTTCAACTCCTCATCCGTGATTGGCCGTTCGCCAATAATGCCCTTGAGCTCTTTCATGAACTCAATCAGCGCGGCGTCGGTTTTGTCGGAGAAGATTGATCCGCCGGCACGAAATGCGCCGGGGCCTTTGCCGTAAGCAAAACCGGAATTCACGCCGTAACTGTAGCCCTTCTGCTCGCGAATGTTGGCGTTGAGTCGAGACTGAAACTGTCCGCCCAGAATGGTGTTCAGCACCTGCAACGCAAAATAGTCTGGTGTGTTTCGCGGTGGTCCGGGAATACCGATGTTGACTACGGATTGCGCCGCCCCGGGTTTGTCGACGAGATAAATCGTCGCCGGACGCTTTTCGGGAAGCTTGGGATAGTCAAACGACGGTTTGTTTCCAGCCTTGGTCCATCCAGCCAAAGTCTTTTCGACGATCGTTTTGACCTGGGCTGCTTTCACATCACCGACGACGGTAATGATGGCACGGCCAGGTTGGAAATAAGCTTTGTGGAAAGCGACTAAATCGTCTCGAGTGATGGCCTTCACTGAAGCTTCGGTGGGCCGCTGTCCGTAGGGATGTCCGGCGCCATACAAGACGCGGGCAAAGACCTGGCCACCAACGACTGCCGGCTGATCTTTCTGTTGAGTCAGCGCCACCAGTGTTCGTCCGCGCAAACGCTCGAGCGCTTCCGCTGGAAACGTCGAGTTCATCATCATGTCTGCGAGAATAGTCAGAGTCGGCTGAAGGTTTGCGGTCGTCGAAACGAAATTAAGCGAGCCTTCTTCAGCACCGATATTGGCGCCGATGTTAGTCCCGAGCACTTGTAACGCGTCTGAAAGTTGGTCGCCCGTCTTTGAAGGCGTGCCTTCAGTCAGCATCGAAGCCGTGAATGTTGCGACTCCACGGCGATCAGCCGGTTCGAATTGATTGGCGCCGCCGACAAAAGTAATCGAAAACGACACGATGGGCAGGCCCGGCCTTTCAGATACGACCAGGGTGGCGCCATTGCTCAGGGGCGTCTTGGTCCACGCGGGTACTCGTAACACGGGAGTCTTGCCCGGCGGCGGAACTTTAGTGCGATCGAGTTGGTCCTGAGCAAACGCAGATTGAAAGGTAGCCACACTCATTATGGCTGCACATAAAAGCGCGGTGATTTGTCTATTGGCTTTCATTGTTTACCTCCCTGCGGGCTGGTTCCCTGACTTGGGAGCTGCTGCGTTACCGACTGACTCTCTGCCGCTTTCGAAGCCTGGTCTTTTTTGCCCGTCGGTACCACGCTCAATACGGCTCTGTTTCTTGACAGGTAAGTGTTCGCAACGCGTTTGACGTCTTCCGCAGTTATCGAGAGTCGCTTTTGATAGTCAGTGCGGAAATAACCGGCGTCGCCGTGATAAACGAGACCGTTCAGCAACTGTTCGGCTTTGCCCAGGTTTGATTCAAGGCCACGCAAGAACTGCAACTCAGCACCGCTGGTCGCTTTCTGCATTTCTTCAGCAGTCGGTCCCTCCTGAAGAAACTTCTGGATGACCTCGTCAATCTTTCCTTCAAGTTCGGTTAACGAGTGTCCGGGGCGCGGTGTGGCTATGAGCAGAAACTCACCAACATCTTCGTTAGTGGCTTGAAATACCCCGATATTGGCTGCGGCTTGCGAATCGAAAACCAAAGCCTTTGTCAGACGCGCGGTTCGCGGCCCGGCAAGAATCGCGGCCACGACATCCAACACGTGATCGTCATCGTGTTTGGCTCCGACTGTCGGCCAGTCAATGTAAAGCCGCGGGAGTTGCACGCGATCCTCGTAGACCATTCGTTTGCTCGAGTCGAGCACGACGAGGGGCACGTTGGGTCGCTCAACCTTTTTCCCTTGTGGAACGTCCGTGAAGTACTTCGCTATCCATTGCTTTGCCTGCACGGGATCGAAATCTCCGACGACAGCAAGCGTAGCGTTGTTGGGAGCGTAGTAGAGCCGGAAGAAATCCTTCACATCCGTTTCAGAAGCCGCGCTGAGATCGGACATGGAGCCAATCACGGGCCAGGAATACGGATGGTTTTTCGGATAGATTGACGAAGCGTAGATCTCGTTCACTCGTCCGTATGGTTGATTATCGACTCGCTCGCGGCGCTCGTTCTTGACCACGTCGCGTTGCTTGTTGAGGCTGGCGATGTCGAGTGTGTCGAGCAACCATCCCATGCGATCCGACTCGATCCAAAGGGCGGATTCCAAATAATTCGACGGGACTATTTCATAGTAGTTGGTTCGATCGTTGTTGGTTGAACCATTGTTATTGCCGCCGACGCCCTCGGTAAGCTTGTCATGCAGGCCATACGGTACGTGTCCGGAACCGGTGAACATCATGTGTTCAAAGAGGTGCGCGAAGCCGGTGCGGCCGGGCATCTCGTTTTTCGATCCGACGTGATACCAGATGTCGACAGCGACTGTAGGGACAGCATGATCGACTGACAGTATTACATTCAAACCATTTGATAATTTGTAAGTCTCAAAGGGGATTTTGATGGCATCAGAAGGTGCGTTTGCTTTCGGCTTCTTTTGCGCAGCCAGCGGCTGAACCAACGAAACAGTCAACAGGAACGCGAGCAACGTCGTGACTATACGTGGTGATACACAGATACTGCGAAAACTAAATCTATTCACGGTAACTCCTTTCGGCGAGTAAATGCAGGCTAGGTGGCTATCGTATTAACGGAGCGCGTTTCAGTCAAATAGATGGGCCGGGTGAAATGTGTGCAGTTTGCATTTATGCCACGGGCTTGCCCCGTGGAAATTAACGGTTGTTGCTACCAAACTCTGGAGATGGTCGAACGAGATGCCACGGGCTCGGCACGTGGAGTGTCACGTTGGCGATCTCTTAAATACGGTCATTAGGTGTTTGGCCACTCAGCGTGAGCTTCCACCGGACAAGCCCGTGGCATCCAAAAAGGTTCTCGGTCAGATTCCCGTTAGCCACCTACGTTAGTAACCACGGGACAAGCCCGTGGCATAAACTCAAATGCTACCAAGCGCTATCATCGCCCGAGAATACGCGCCAGTCGTTTCATAATGATGGAAGGAAACACATTCCCTCCCTTGATTGAAGTAGATTAAGAATGAGATTCACGAAAGTGAGCCCGCCCATTACTTAATCCACTCCAATCGCAGGAGGAAATGCATTTATGAGCATCCAGCTTCTTAACGACGGCTCGAAAGCAATCATTAACACCGCAATTTTTGCTAGCACTTGGGTCTCGGTTAACATTAGCTTTAGATTTTAGGCTACAGATGAACAAGATATAAGGATCTGAATAAATCCGAATTGTAGATCTGTGTTATTCCGTGTTCACCTGTAGCCGCGAATGAACTACGTACGAGCCTTGTAATCTTTGCGAGTCAACGTGAGTGCCGTTTGTTTGGGTCACAATGCGGAAACAGACACTAATCTACGCTTTGATGTACGGCCTCGCCGGCGGTCTGCTGATTGTCATCCTCAAACTGGTGGAGTATCGCTTCCTCGTTCTTGAGCATTCGCTGGAGATTTATGGTGGGTTGATAGCCTTATTATTCGCCGGCGTCGGCATCTGGCTGGGTATAAAGCTCACGCGCAAAAAGGAAGTCATCGTCGAGCGCGAGCTTATCGTTGAAAGAGAAGTTTTCGTGACTGCGCCTACCGAATTCTCGTTAAATGCAGAGCGGTTGCGCGAGCTTGCGATTACGAAACGCGAGCTTGAAATCCTTGAATTGATTTCGATGGGGCTGAGCAATCGGGAGATCGCAGACAAGCTTTTCGTCAGTGAGAATACGGTGAAAACTCACTCGAGTCGTTTGTTCGATAAGTTAAGCGCCAAACGTCGCACCCAAGCCGTCCAGATCGGCAAAGAGCTGGGGTTAATTCCTTGATGATTGGGCGCCGCCGCCATAGTCAGCTCGTGCTTGATCAGCTCAGGGTCGGGAAGGGTTGCTTGCGCCCGCTTCAAGCGGCACTAGCATTCAACTTCCCAGACCATCAAAGCTGAAAGTTAGATCAGAGTTGAATGCTATTGAATCTTGAGGCGGGAGCTACCCCTCGAGATTGTTGGTCGAGGCATGGCCTCTCCCCAAAATAATTAGGAGTCGTTTCGGAAAGGCAGAGCCTTTCCGCACTGTGCGGCGGCAAGCCGCGAGAATGTCGCAGCCACATGATCATTCGTGTCGCAAATCTTGACGACATCCCCTTCATCCACCAAGTCTATCTTGCCGCGGCAGGCTCGGATGTGCCCGAATCAAACTGGGAAAAATTGATTAGCGAAGGTGGAGTCCTCGTTGCCGAAACTGATAACGACATTATTGGGTTTGGCGGCATCGACGTTACAGCCGTTGAGCAGATTAAGTGGCTTTACGTTACGCCTGAAATTCAAGGAACAGGTGTCGGAGCACGAATTCTGGCAGAAATGGAGAAGCTGGGCTGGGATTCAGGGCATGATTCACTGCGCCTGCACGCCAATCCACCAGCGATAGAGTTTTATCGTCGCCAGGGTTATGAAAAAGTCGAGGCGGGTCAGCAAATCGGGCACGATCATGATGGTTTGGAAATGATTAAGTACCGCACTTGAACAATCCCTCAGCTGAGGGGATTCAGAGAAACCCAATCAATGCGGTCTGGTTAGGTTCGAATTGAAACATCCACCAGCTGGCCCCAGGTGGTATTTAAGACTATTCCGGCAACGCGGTTCATATCAATTGCTGAAACCGACTACAACTAAAGCATGATTTTCAGCAGAAACCCTTGAAATCACTCCAAAGTATGACGACAGAATCGCATTTCGAAACTATCTTCCCAGCCGTCGGTTCGAATTCTTTTGTTTAGGAGCAGGTTATGAAAAAAACAGTGTTGACCTTTGGCTTGATTTCCGGCGGTATCTCGGCGCTTCTTATGCTGTGCACCATCCCCTTCGCGGACAAGATCGGTTTTGACAGGGGAGTATATGTCGGCTACACGGCGATGGTTCTTTCCTTCTTAATGATCTTTTTTGGCGTGCGTTCCTACCGTGAGAACGTCGGTGGTGGTGAAATCACCTTCGTAAAGGCTTTCTATATCGGCATCCTCATCACGTTAATCTCATGCGCGTGTTATGTGATTACCTGGGAGATCACCTACTTCTTCTTCATGCCTGATTTCATCGACAAGTACTCGGCGTACGTGATCGAAAAGCAGCGCGCCGCGGGCGGGAGTCAGCAGGCGATCGACGCCAGTTTGCAGCAAATGAAGAGCTTCAAAGCAATGTATGACAACCCGCTTTACAATTCGGCGATAACTTTCACTGAGCCGTTTCCCGTTGGCTTGATCATCTCGATTATCTCCGCGTTCATTCTTCGAAAGAAGAAAGGCGGCAACAACATCAGCGTCCCCGCAACCGCCTAGTTTGTACGGCAGGCTGCCAGCTTGCAGTTGTGCGTTAACGAGTAACTAGTCGAAGACGCGCAACAACTGAGAATGCATATTATCTGTGCAATCTGCGTAACCGGTGGATTGAAGGGCTTGGAACCGGCAACAGGCTGGCAGCCTGTTGTACATAAAGTCAGTTGCCCGACTTAAGTGGCTTTGCGAAGTAACCGGGCCGGTAGCGAAGTTTCAACTTCTCTTTTTGCAGCTCAGCGTTCGTGATCTCGATCCGAGTCTGGCGAAATGCTCCATTGCGGTTCTTATTGGTAGATGAGTAGGCCAGCAGGTATTGCGAGCGCAGTTCTTTCTCAATCTCAACGAATGCGCTGGTGAGATCGGTATTCTTCTTCGGAAAGAAAGCCCGGCCACCGGTGCGTTCGGCGACGGTTTCCAGTGCGCCTTTATTTATGCCTTCGTATTTGCTGTCACCGATTCCGATCACATAAATCACTGTTTCAGCTTCCAACGCCGTGTCGATGGCATCGCTTCGGGTCATACGACTGCTCGTATCCTGTCCATCGGTCAGTAGAATGACTGCCCGACGTCGTTGACCTTGACCGCGCGTGAGAATCTCGCGAGCAGTGACGGTGATGGCGTCCCAAATGGCCGTTGTTCCTTCATTGGGCTCCGCAATACCGCCCGGACTGGAACTAATGCCGGCGATTCGCCTGCCTCGTCCCAGGTATGACGGAAGGGCGACTTCAACCTGCTCGAGCGCCTGATAAACACCGAGCACATTGCTCGTGAGGTCTTGTTCGAGGTAGGCATAATCGGTGAACGGTATGATGGCTGCGTGGTCTTTGTTCGAGCGAATGATGGTCTCGATGAACGTCCGTACGGCGGCCTTCTCTGAAGGCAACGTCCGTTCTTCCGAGGCACTGACATCGATTAGAAACGCGATTGAGAGCGGCCGGTCAGTCTCACGTTGAAAAGTGAACAGCTTTTGCGGCACGCCATCTTCAAGGACTCGCAGGTCCTCTTCTCGAAGCGTTGTGACTAAGCGTTTCTGTTTGTCGGTGGCAGTTAAGAGAACGTTGGTGACGTCAGTCTCGGTGCGAATTACGTCCTCGGGATCCTGCGCGCGCACAAAGGATCCGAGAAAACATAGCAATAAGACAAGTAATGGAAATATTGGCCGTCGCATTAGTTCAGTTGTGGGATGATAACCGGACGATCTTGGTTTGCAGAAGGAGTCGCGATGAAGTTAACGAAATTCAAAGCGGAGATTTTGCCGGGCCACAAGGGTGACGCCGTCGAAGTGCCATTCAATCCCATGGAAGCTTGGGGAATGCAGCCTCGACCGATCTGGCGAGGTCGCAAGGGCTATCCCGTCTCAGGCACTTTGAATCGTGTTCCTTTTGAAGAAAGTTTCATTGTGCCGCGTTCAAAAAAGTTCTTTCTGATTATCGACAAGGATATGCAGAGGGCTGCGGGCGTGAATGCTGGTGATTCAGTGAGTGTCTCGGTGGCTCTCAAGGTGGAATGAGTTTTGGAAGATGGAGTGAGTTTTGGAAGATGGGGTGAGTCTTTTGAAGGTGGAATGAGTCTTTCTCTTAAACTTTCAACTGGAAGCCGATGATCAACATGAATCAGCTCAAGGTGAGGAAGGGTTGCTTGCGCCCGCCTAAGTCTCATCAGCATTCAAGTCAGGGGTAACTAGTGGACTGTAACAAAGAGATTGCTAGTGGCTCATCGATTCTATCTGTTGGAAAAATGATCGAAATCTGATCTATGTCACTGGTCGAGCTACTAGCAATTCAACTGTTACAGTCCACTAGTGTGGTTTGACCTCGCTCGAGAGCCAATGCAACTTAGGCGGGCGCAAGCAACCCTTCCTGACCCCGAGCTGATCACACTTGTCCTATTAGCTCCAACTGGCTGTATTAAATCCCACCTGCGGCAGCTGGTGGATCGTTCAAGTTCGACCTACAAAGAGAGGTTGGGATTGGTCCTTTTAATCCCCTCAGCGGCAGCTGAGGGATGTTTCAAGTGCTGCCTCGCCGCAAGTTTTCAACGGAAATAGGCAGGACTTAAACCATCCACCTGCTCCCGCTGGTGGGATTAAGTAAACCGCGACATCAAACATTGGTAGGCTGGACCTGAAGTAACCACCAGCTGGCGCAGCTGGGATTTAAGACTTTTCCAGCAAAGCTGCGCCCACTCAGAGCTGACAACCTCGACTTCAGTGCTCGATCAGTAGCTCAGTCGTGCCTTCGGTCACACTGCGGACAACACCGGGACGTAGCGCGGGCTGGAGTTCGACGTCAGCAGTGGGTGGAGGACCAGGTGGCAGCTCAGCACGTGGACTCGCCTCAGATTTGATAAAGAAGCTCGAGGTAATGTGTCCGACGCCCGATAGGATGGGAATGAAGCCAAGCGTCCACAGCGCATGAATGACCGGCTGTAACTCAAACGGAATCTTCGCGAGCACTTCCGGAGGCAGCTTGAGAACTACCGCCCCGGCGAGGTTATAGAGAAAGATTGTCAGACCAATCCCGCTAAAGAAAGAGACCGTTCCTTTAACGCGGTGATCTTCGCGCCGCCGTTGTGGACTCTTCTTTTCGCGAAGCTGCCACCAGGGCGCTTTTTTCGGCCTGGGCTCATCGGAGCTAAGCGCAATTTCCTCTTTCATCTTTTCGAGGGCGCCCGAAATCTCCTCAGTAACGTGCTCAGGCGTGAAGTTCCTGATCATCTCCTTGAGCTTTGGCAGCGGACCTCGGTCGCTGCGCGCGATAGCCTCGCTAAGTGCGACGGCTTTGCCGATGACCTTCAGATTAGCGCCACAAAGACGGCAGTACTGCAAGGTCGAGGCCGATTCAGTTCCACATTGCGGACAGTACATTGATTTGTAGAACGACGGTTCTTTGGACTTTGTTCTTGGTACTTTGGTCTTTCTTTTAGGATCAAGCGACTGCGGCTTTGCCGCCGCACAGTGCGGAAAGGCTATGCCTTTCCGTCGCAAGCCGTATTAGTTCTTCGAGGCTATGCCTCCCTGACTTTTCTGGTCGAGGCAGAGCCTCTCCCAAATCTCATTCTAGAGCTCGACGGAAAGGCATAGCCTTTCCGCACTGTGCGGCGGCAAAGCCGCGATAAAATCTTTACGGCGCGACGATGTTGCCGACGCCCTTGCTTCGCAGCGTCTGATTGAATGCAGCCACGTCGCCTTCCAGAATTGCTCGCAGCCTCGCTCGCTGAGTCGCAAGCTGCGCTTTCAACAGCGCGTGCACTTCACGCTGTTGATTTGTTGGCGGAAAGTCAGCGCCACTTAAACCGCTGCCGACGTAATTAAGCTTGCTGATGAGTTTGGGCGGCCAACGCACCGTATCTTGTCCCTGCCCAGTCAGCTTGCGCTGAATCAGATTGTCTTCCACTTCCAGCAGTTTCGTCTCAATCTCCTCGGCTGTTGTCCGCAACGGCGCGTTTGCTTCGCCCTGCAACACTGAACTGAGATTGGAAAGCTGCGCCCGGATGGATTCGATTTGATTCACAGCGTCAGTCGCGCTTTCCAAATCCTTCCTGAGATCCGAAAGCATCTCGAACTGCGCTTGAATATCGGCAGCGGTGCCGGTGGAGCTTGGATCTTTTAGCACAGTAAGCGGCTGACTAAACTCGCTACCGCCGGCTGAAAGTTTCACCGTATAAGACCCGGGCGGCATCAAGAGCGTCATGCGCGCGCCATCCGGAGCCGATCGCGTGCCATCAGCACCGACTCGAATTTCAGGCGCGTACGCCGGACTCGTCCGCAGTCTCATCTCCCTTGAAGGCTCGCCTCGCAAGTCCCAGGTGACGCGATTGATTCCAACATTCTTTGTGCCCGTGATAGTGCGTACCGTCTGTCCTTTCGAATCCTCGATACGAATCTTTACCTCACCACCGGGCGCGTCCTTTAAATAGTAGTTAATGGCAGCGCCATACGGTGGATTCTGACCCGCGGCCGGATCGTCGGACATCGTTACCGGCACGGTGCCCGGTCTGAACCGATAGGTTGCGTGCGACGGAAAAAGATGTGCGTTGGCAGAGCGCACGGTCTCGCTCATCTGCTGAATCGGTGTCAGGTCATCAAGGATCCAAAAGCCTCGTCCATAAGTTGCAATGACCAGGTCGTTAAAATGTTCCTGAACCACGAGCCAATAGACCGGCGCGTGCGGCAGGTTAGACTGGAGCGGCTCCCACCTTTCGCCGTCATCGAAGGAAACATAAAGACCGTTCTCCGTGCCCACGTACAGCAATCCTTGTCGCACCGGATCTTCACGGACGCAGTGAGCATAGCTAAGCATGCTGTGCGGAATTCCGTTCGTAATCGGCTTCCACGTCTTCCCATAATCCCTGGTTTTGTAGATGAATGGATCGCGATTGTTAACCTGGTGAAAATCGACTGTGATATAAGCCGCGCCGGCGTCATAGCGGGACGGTTCGATGTTGCTCACTGTTCCCCACGGCGGCAGGTTGGGAATGTTTTTCGTGACGTTGGTCCAGTTCTTTCCGCCGTCTCTCGTTAACTGCACGATGCCATCGTTGGTGCCGGCCCAAATCAAACCGCTCTCTTTGCGAGATTCCGCGATGGCAAAGACTACGGGAGCATATTCAACACCGATGTTGTCACCGGTCAGCCCACCCGAGAATCCCTGTTTGCTTTTGTCGTTGGAAGTAAGGTCCGGGCTAATCAGCTGCCAGCTCTGCCCGTCATCCGTAGTCTGATGAATAAACTGGCTGCCTACGTAGATCTTCTTGTGATCGTGGGGCGAAATCGTCAGCGGCATCGTCCAAACAAATCGATACTTCAGCTCACCGGCAGTCGAGCCGTTGCTTTGATCGGGCCAAACCTCGACGTTGCGAGCCTGGCCATTGCGCAAGTCGTAACGCTCGACTATGCCGCCAATGCTTCCTGATCCGGAGGCACTCGACCAGACGATGTTGGGATCACCGGGATCGGGAGTGGACCAACCACTCTCACCGCCAGCTACTGGATGCCAGGCGCTACGCGGAATCTGACCGCCGCCAAATCCTCCACCGGCCACGCGACTAGGACCTCGATAAGACGGATCGTCCTGCTCATTGCCGTAAACAAAATAGGGAATACGGTCATCGACGGTCACGTGATACATCTGCGCAATTGGCAGTTGAATCCGATTCCATGTTCGACCGCGTGTAACTGAAATCGAGACGCCGCCATCATTGGCTACAGCCATGCGATTCGCATTCGTCGGGTCAATCCACATGTCGTGGTTGTCACCGCCGGGACTGTTACCGAATCCGCCGGGGCGAAGAGTTTCACCTCCATCAATCGAAACGCCATAACCAGCCGTCAGAAAGTAAGTCTCGTTTTCGTTGTCAGGCGAGACTGCCATGCGAAAGTAGTAATGCGTACGGCCGCCAAGAGTTCGGTCGTAACTCACGAGGCGCCAATTCTCGCCGCCATCTTCGGAACGCCACAATTTGCCGCGGTCTGTCTCTTTGCCATTCAAGGGCACTCCATCACCCGTTTCGATGAGCGCATAGACGCGGTTTGAATTCGAACGAGCAATCCCGAGGGCAAACTTGCCGGTCATCCGAGTCGGCAGTCCGCGTCCGGTAAGCTTTCTCCACGTTGCTCCGCCGTCATTCGACTTGTAGAGACCGCTGCCTGGCCCGCCGCTTTCGCGTCCCCACGTGTGAATCACCAATGGCCACATTCCGGCAAATATGATTCGGGGATTGTTTGCATCCATCACCATGTCTGAGCAGCCCGTGTTCTCGTCAACAAACAGGACGCGCTCCCAGTTCTTGCCGCCATCTGTCGTTCGAAAGACCCCGCGCTCCTGTTGCGGCCCATACGCGTGCCCGACAGCGGCGATAACGACCTGATCCGGATTGTTGGGATTGATGAGGATTCGACTAATTCGCCCAGTCTTCTCGAGACCCACCAACTTCCACGTCTTACCGGCATCAATCGATTTGTAAACGCCCTGGCCCACCGAGATGTGACTGCGAATCCAGGGTTCTCCAGTTCCAGCCCAAACCACATTTGGGTCGGTCGGATCTATCGCTATCTGACCAATGGATGAAACGACTTGATCGTCAAAGACAGAATCCCAATGCGTACCGCCGTCAGTGGTTTTCCAGATTCCGCCCGAAGCTGCGCCGGCATAGTAAATGTTCGGCTGCCCGGGAATTCCCGCGACCGTAGTGATCCGATTCCCCACCGGACCGATATGCCGGTAACGAAGCGCGCCCATCACGTCTTTGGAGCTGCCCAGTTGTTGACCGGTTGCAACGATCGTAAGGCAAAGCAAAACGATACTTGATAGTAGGACCGCTCCCTTTCTACCTGACATGTGGCCTCCTCTCTCGCTTCAAGTTCGAAATAACTTGGCGAGAAACGACGATTGAAATTTGTTGTTGGCGTCACCTCCGGCTCGCAAAACAGGGCCAGACGCAAGACGTGAAAGATTGGATTGATTGCTACTTCGCTAACAGAGCGAGCGGATTATGGCACAGGATGCGCCTGCGAGTCAGTAGCACCAATAGTACTCGCGTCTCAGGAACCGTGTGCCAGGTCAGCACCGTCTGCGGTAACCGATGGGTTGAGCGCAGGTAACTGGTTAACGTTGCTGGCTGATTGAGTGGCTGGGACACATAGGCTATCGCCGACGGTTCTGACTTGGCATGCGCAGATGCTGACACGCAATTTGATTAGCGAAAAACCGCTGCCACGATTACGTAGATTCCACGGATAAGAGTATTGGTTCACGTTCAAATCTCATTCACACCCGGTTTCAACCGGGTGTGATGAGAGTAGCGACAGCGTCTTCTTAACCGTTTCAACGGTTTTAGTTCAGTCGGGAGAGGGAAACCGTTAAAACGGTTCCAAGGTTCACACCAAACTTTGTCACCCAGTTGAAACGGGTGTGAATGAGACGAAGAATAAAGACGAAGATCTAAAGTCCTAAGAACCACAGTCCTAAGATCTTGCTTTACATCTGTGGAATCTGCGTAATCTGCGGCTAAAGGCTTTCTGCTTTTGACAGATTGGGGCTTGTCGGTAAATGCTATTAGCGGCGATTGATCATGGCATCGCAACCCTTGAGGGGTGACTGTCGGTTAATCGTTGTACGATTGTTTTATACGGGTTTTTCAAAGTTGCATCTTTAAGGCTTGATCCATATAATGCGCCAACCTTTGGAAAGCCCCGGGAAAAACTGGGAATACCAAACGTCTTAATACGGCAAAAATAACCATAATATGGCAACCCCTATTCGACGGAAGTTACGCCGGACTGCGCTCCCTTCACAGCCTCAGCGGCCTCTGAAGACTTTAGCTCTTAACCTAACTGAAGTTGCACGAGCAGCTTTCGCTGAGCCTTTCATGCTCACCATCGAGCGGTGTCCCATTTTTCTGAGACGCTTGCCGAAAGCTTTGGACGGTTTCCGCATAGTTCACCTTTCAGACCTGCATCTCGGTCCGTTGACTTCAGCAGCTCAACTTCGACGAGCGATTGATACGGCGAACAGCCTCGATCCCGACATCGTTGCCTTAACTGGCGATTACATTTCCCATGAACGCCGGTACGCGGCCCCTTGCGCAGAAATCGTCGGCAAACTTCGAGCACGCTGCGGTGTTTTTGCAGTGCTTGGGAACCACGATCACTGGACAGACGCGGCTCTGATTACGGATCTGTTCCGCGCGGAAGGAAT
This sequence comes from Pyrinomonadaceae bacterium, assembly GCA_035572035.1. Taxonomy (GTDB): domain Bacteria; phylum Acidobacteriota; class Blastocatellia; order Pyrinomonadales; family Pyrinomonadaceae; genus JAOAPY01. The sequence goes on from DATNBH010000059.1 coordinate 22,578, forward strand.
AAAGGTTCTCATTAACGAAGGAATGCGTTTTGAGAAAGATGGCGCAGCATTCTGGCTAGCCGGCGTCAATGACACCATGGTTGGACTCGAAGATATTTCGCTCTCGCTCGCAGGCTCCAGCGACAACGAAATGAGACTTTTGCTCGCGCACAATCCGATTGTGTTGCGCCGAGCTGCTCGCGCCGGAATCGATTTGGTGTTGAGTGGACATACACATGGCGGTCAGGTCGCCTTGCGTGCGGATCGTACCAGGACGCGGCGACGTGTTATGAACGGCCTTGCCAGGCAGGACGATACCCAGATCTACGTGACTCGCGGTCTGGGAACTGTCGTTCTCCCCATCCGCTACGGCTGTCCACCAGAAATTTCCCTGCTTGAATTGCACTGCGGCTAACGTCAGCTGCGAAGTGCTCCCAGCTGCTGTGCACCAGCAATCAAATGTCCTCCAGGATAATTACCGTCCCGAATGTGTTGACCATCTTTCGGATGGTCCTGATCCCGATCTTTGTGTCTCTGGTTTTCTATCAGAGATTCATTTCGGCCCTCGCAGTCTTCGTCATAGCAGGCGTGACTGACGGCTTGGATGGGCTGCTCGCTCGGCGCTTCGACCAGCAATCTCAACTGGGCACAATCCTCGACCCGATCGCGGACAAACTAATGCTGGTCACGGCATTTATTGTGCTTTCGATGAAGACCGTATTTCACGCGCCCTTACCCAAGCATCTCCCCATTCCTTTCTGGGTAACCGTAGCGGTGATTAGCAGGGATGTCTTCATAATCGTTGGGGCTGCGGCAATCAACATCATGACTGGATTTCGTGGCTTTCGTCCGTCAGCGCTCGGAAAATTCAACACGACCGTCCAGATTTTTGCAGTTGCGATGATTATGTTTGCCGCAAGCTTCCCCTACGGCTCAGGCTATTACCTCCCCACGATCTACACCAGCGTCTTCACCCTGGCTTTGCTTTCCGGCATTCACTACGTCTTCTTCGTTTCGAAGCTCATGAACGAAGAACGCCGCCAAACCCCGAACCGTTAAGTAGCACGGACTTCAGTCTGTGTTTGATTCAAAGTTGACTCTATGGACTTGAAAGTATTCAACCTGCCCCAGCACTGCGACGATAGCGTCAATGAGCGAGAAACTCAGACTGAAGTCTAAGCTACCACGCCATCTCACGACCCCAAAACCCACCCAATCTTCACAAGCGGTCTAGCTTTCTGTGTAATCTGCGGATAAAGCTTTCTCGCCCCACTAAACTAAAGTTGACAATGACACACTCAGGTATTATATTGAGTTCGCGTTCAAGTCAGATGCGGCGTTTAGAGCCAGGACTCACCCCAAGCTTAGGGTGTTTGACGTATCAGTAGGTCAGCAATTCAACGATTTCGGAGAGATGAAATGAGCAAAATTATTGGAATTGACTTGGGAACAACCAATTCGGTCGTTGCCGTCATGGAAGGTGGCGAGCCCACGGTCATTACAAATTCCGAAGGTGGCCGGACTACACCTTCGGTAGTCGCTTTCACAAAAGACGGTAGCCGGCTGGTCGGTCAAGTCGCTAAGCGCCAGGCCGTCACCAATCCCGAGAATACAGTCTACTCAATCAAACGCTTCATGGGCCGTCGCTTTGACGAAGTGAACGAGGAAATCAAACAGGTTCCATACAAAGTTCAATCGGCAACTAACGGCGATGTTCGAATCTTTGCGGGGGGCAAGGATTGGAGTCCGCCAGAGATTTCGGCCATGGTGCTTCAGAAAATGAAGCAGTCAGCCGAGGATTATCTCGGCCAAAAAGTCGAAAAGGCCGTTATTACGGTGCCAGCCTACTTCAACGATGCACAGCGGCAGGCCACTAAGGATGCGGGCAAGATCGCAGGCCTCGAAGTCATGCGTATCGTTAACGAGCCGACGGCGGCGGCGTTGGCCTACGGCCTCGACAAGAAGAAGGACGAGACCATTGCGGTGTTCGACTTTGGCGGCGGCACATTCGACATCTCGATCCTCGAGGTCGGGGAAGGCGTCGTGGAAGTTAAGTCCACCAACGGCGATACCCACCTCGGCGGTGATGATATTGACGAAAGACTCATCGAGTGGATCGTCGAAGAATTCAAGCGCGATCAGGGCATCGACCTTTCCAATGACAAGATGGCTTTGCAGCGGCTCAAGGAAGCTGGTGAAAAGGCGAAGATCGAACTCTCGAGCACGATGGAGACTGAAATCAATCTGCCTTTCATCACGGCTGACCAGTCAGGTCCAAAGCACCTGGTCATGAAACTGAGTCGTGCCAAGTTTGAACAACTGGTTGATTCGATTCTGCAGCGTCTGCGATCTCCCGTTGAGCAGGCTATCAAAGATGCCGGCCTTGATGCGAAGAAGATCGACGAAGTCGTTCTGGTGGGTGGCTCTACTCGTATTCCCAAGGTTCAGGAGATCGTCAAGACCCTCTTCGGCAAAGAGCCGAACAAGAGCGTTAATCCGGACGAGGTTGTCGCTGTAGGCGCAGCGGTCCAGGCCGGCGTCTTGTCGGGCGAGAAGACTGACATTCTGTTGCTCGACGTTACGCCACTGTCGCTCGGCATCGAGACGCTCGGCGGTGTCTTCACGAAACTGATCGAACGCAACACGACAATTCCAACTCGCAAGTCGGAAATCTTTTCGACGGCTTCGGACAATCAGACTTCGGTTGAGGTCCATGTGCTGCAGGGTGAAAGGCCTATGGCTGGCGACAATCGCACGCTTGGCAAGTTTCACTTGATTGGCATTCCGCCGGCGCCGCGTGGTATTCCGCAAGTGGAAGTGGCGTTCGACATTGACGCCAACGGAATCGTCAACGTGTCAGCAAAAGACATGGGCACAGGCCGCGAACAGAAGATAACCATCACTTCGTCTTCCGGTTTGTCCAAGGACGAGATCGACAAGATGATGCGCGATGCTGAATCGCACTCTGCGGACGACTCTCGCAAACGCGAAGAGATCGAAGCGCGCAATCGATTGGACGGCTTGACCTATCAAATGGAAAAGACGCTCAACGAAAACCGTGAAAAGGCGGGCGCTGTCGCTGGTGAACTTGAGACTGCAATTGCAGACGCCAAGAAAGCTTTGGCTGAAGGCGGCGTTGATAAGCTCAACGACGCTTACAATGCGCTGCAGACCGCGTCACACAAATTGGCGGAGGTCTTATATCAGCAGAGCTCGACTTCGAGTTCTCCGGGTACCGAAGACCAGGCTTCAGCAGCCGGCGCCAGCTCATCAACCGGCTCAGCTGGTGGTGACGACAATGTCATCGACGCTGAGTACGTCGATGTTGACGAGAATAAGCAATAACCGGCGCTGGCAGAGAAAGACACGGAGATAGGAGAAACGGAGACGCGGAGAAGGAATTAATTTCGACGTGGCTCCGTTTTCCCTTCATCGTCACGTTGTCTTGAATCAGCAATCCGCAGTCAGCAATCAGCAATCGGAAAATGGCGAAAAAGGACTATTACGAAATACTGGGTGTGAAGCGCGACGCTAAGCCTGAGGAAATCAAGAAGGCTTACCGGCGGCTCGCGCGCAAGTATCACCCGGACGTGAATCCGGGAGACAAGGCTTCAGAGGAACGCTTCAAGCTGACCACCGAAGCCCACGACGTCCTTTCCGATCCGAAGAAACGCAAAGTCTACGATCGCTTCGGTGAGTACTCTGAGAATCTCGCCGATGCGCACGCTCGCGGCGCCGGCGCAACCTCTGGAAGAACCGCGCCTCCGGGATTTGATTTCACGGGCTTCGACTGGGGCACAACTTCAACTCCAGGAAGCGGCGGCGGTGGCAGCAGCTTCAAAGATATCTTTGCCGACCTGTTTGGCGGCGGCGCCAAGGAAAAAGAACCACCACGCCCGCAACCTCAGCGCGGCGCCGACATCGAGATGCCATTGTCGTTGTCTTTTGAAGAGGCAATCCAGGGCCTTACTACCAACATCACAGTTAATCGTTCCGAACAATGCTCCCGCTGCAATGGCGCGGGCGACATTGGAGGCCCGGTCGTAGTTTGCCAGACCTGCAAAGGATCAGGACAAGTGCAACGCGCCGGTGGACGTTTAAGATTTGCGCAAGAGTGTCCTGATTGCGGAGGCAGCGGCCGGCGTCGTACGCCCTGTTCTCTTTGCAAAGGCAAAGGCACGATGCCGAAAACTGAAAACGTCAAAGTGCGAATACCAGCGGGTGTTGATACCGGATCCCGAGTTCGTATCCCCGGCAAAGGCGAAGGTGGCAGAATGGGTGCGCCTGCGGGTGATTTACACATCATCACCAATGTTGGGCCGCATAAATATTTTACGCGCAAAGGCGACAACATTTATGTGACGGTTCCGATTACAGTGCCCGAGGCTGCGCTGGGCGCAAAGATTGAAGTGCCCACTGTCGAAGGCAAGGCGCAGTTGCGAATCGCCCCCGGCACGCAATCGGGACAGCGGTTCCGACTCCGCCAGCGAGGAGCCCCGTCGCTGCGTGATCCGAACGCCCGTGGCGATCAATTTGTAGATGTGCAGATTGCGTTACCAAAAGTGATTTCTGAGGAGACTAAGGAATTGCTCCGTGAGTATGCTAAGAGCAATACGGAAAACCCCAGGGTAGTGATGGGACTGGAATAGTAATTAGATCTTTGTTCTTTGTACTTGGTTCTTTGTACTTGGTTCTTTGTAGTTGAGTTACATCAAGGAAGGTCGCTCAACCATTACGAGCAAAGAACAAAGTACAAAGCACCAAGTACGGTTTATTGAATGAAACGCAAACCGAAAACTTACACGATTAGCGCCGTTGCGGATCAGTATGGAATTCATCCGCAGACGCTGCGATTGTATGAACGTGAAGGTTTGCTGAAGCCGTCGCGCTCCGAGGGCAATACTCGTCTCTATACCGATGAGGACCTTGAGCGGCTGGAGCTGGTGCTGGCGTTAACGCGCGATCTTGGCGTCAATCTCGCCGGCGTCGAAATCATCCTCAACATGCGCGAAAAGATGGACGCCATGCAGAAAGAGTTCGAGCGGTTCTTCGATTACCTGCAGACGCACGTCAGCGACTTCGCCAACTTCACCGAGCCGGCGCCACCGGAAAGTGAATCTTTAGTTCCCATCTCACGCGCCACCATCATCCGCCGCCGCACCATCACCCGAAGTTAGTTTTTGAGAGTTTCGAAAATGCCACGGGCTTGCCCCGTGGTGATTCACGTTAGCCGCTAAAAACAGCGATTCATAAAAATCATGCCACGGGCTTGCCCCGTGGTAACTGACGCTAGCCGCGCTACAAAAAGATTTCTCGCATCCAGCAGCGCAAGCGTGAACCTCCACCGGGCAAGCCGGTGGCATCCACGAACTTTCTTAAGCCATTTTTGTAGCCACCAGCGTGAGCATCACCACGGGGCAAGCCCGTGGCATCTCAATCCAAACACAATTCACGAGGCTTGTTTTCTTGTCTGGTAACCCAAGGCCGTGTTAGAGTCCGCGTCTATCGAATGCGTTGTTCCGCGGTTGCGGTTTGCCTCATTTAGACAGAATTCTTCACGTTGCAGGGAGCCGACATACGCTCTGCCATCAGGCCAGCGTAGCCCTGACGATTCATCGCCAGTTTTTGCAGGAGTAAAGTGCCCGATGCTATTGGCGTCTTCATACTGGGTGAAAAGCGTTAGACAAATCGATACGACCTCGTCGCTATCCCGACGTGTCGGGGTTCTGACTCGCTTAAGTGGCGTTTTGCTGTTCCTGATGTTTCCAGTTGTCTTGCCACTCGCAGCCCAGGATCTCGACACTGTGACCATCACCGGTCGCGTCACAGATCAAAATGGCGCCATCATTCCCGGTGCGACCGTTGAAGCGGTTCTAATAAAAACTGGTATCATCCGAACGACGACCGGCGATGACGTGGGACGATATCGGTTGATACAACTCGAGCCCGGCATTTACACGCTCAAATTCTCCTCAACCGGTTTCGCCGCTCAGGAAAAGACCGAGTTGGCGTTTGTCGCGGGTCAGAATGCGCAGATGGACATCGTGCTCGTGCCGCAAGGCGTGGTTGTCGACCCGGTTGTAGTAACCGTGTCTGACACGCCCGCCGTGGATACGACTCGCACTGTAGTCGGCGGCACGGTAACCACTCAGGAAGTTGAAGCTCTGCCAGTCTTCAGCCGTTCACCACTCGATTTGATTTTCACATTGCCGGGAGTCACGGAAGAAGCGCTCTCAACTCGCGACCTCGCTGAGGATCGAGTTCGTGGAGCGAGTACTCCTGAGGAATCCGGATCATTTTCTCTTTCTGGCGGACCCGCGTACTCAAACAACATCACCATCGACGGCCTGGACAATAACGATGACCGCTCAGCAAAGGAGCGTTTCCAACCATCGATGGAGGCTGTTGAGGAAGTTCAGATCATTACCAACCAGTTTTCAGCAGAGTACGGCCGCGCTTCGGGTGGACGCATCAACATTCGCACCCGAGGGGGCTCGAAGAAGTTTCACGGTCGCGGCTTCTTCTTCTTCCGCGACGAGGCCATGAATGCGAACACATTCAACAACAACCGCCTCGGACAAAAGCGACTGCCGCTGCAGGAAATCGATCCGGGATTCACGATCAGTGGGCCGGTAATCATTCCCAAGCTCTACGACGGACGCTCGCGCACCTTCTTCTTTTCGGCTTACGAGGACGACAATTTCCTTGACTCGGCTTTGATCGACACAGTGGTGCCGGTCGATCAGAACCCGCTTTATCCGTTGCCGCCCCCGACGCATCCACAGAGCAAACGCCCTGAGAGCGCGACGTCGCCGGCGCTAAATGCTGTGAACGGCATGGCTCCGTTCATCGCGGCAGTAAGCACACCGCAGCGCAACCACATTTTCACCACGCGGATCGATCACAAGTTCAGCGACGTGCACAATGCTTCGATTCTTTACCAGCTCGGCCGGCTGAGTAATCTGCGACAGTTTGGTGGTGGCGAACGACTTGCCGATGCGCTACTCGATAACGTCCGCAGTTCAGACGCTATTTCCTATTCTGATAATTACGTCATCTCGCCTAAGGCTGTTATGCAGACGCGTTTTCAGTTTTCGCGACTGAGCCCGGCGTTCGAAGCTCTCGGTGGCAATGAAAAACCCGTCGTGCTGATGACGATCAACGATTCGCTACCCGATACTGACCTGGCCCAACAGAGCGGCACGCTCGTCGCCGGCACGTCAACCTCTGGCGCAACCGGACGGAAGGAAGATCGTTACCAACTCCAGGGAATTTTTTCGTATGCCTCGGGCGCGCATTCGCTGAAGTTTGGCGCCGATGCCCAAAGAGTCAAGTCGACCTTTATTGATCTTTCCGACGCGTCCGGAACCTTTAACTTCGCCAGCTTTGGGGATTTTCTCGCCAATATTCCTAGCCGCTATCGCCAAAACTTTCTGACGCAATCTGTACAGAAGAATACTTACCTGGGATTCTTTGGGCAGGATGAGTATCGACTGCAGCCCAACCTGACAGTCAGCTTTGGTGTGCGTTGGGAGAATGAGAGCATCATCCGTGACAGAAATAACTTCGCTCCTCGCGTAGCTGCGGCTTACGATCCCTTCAAGACAGGCAAGACTGTGATCCGGCTAGGCGCGGGACTCTTCTACAACCGCGCCCTGTTGCGCACGATTGATGATTTCACGCTTGGTGCTCAGCAACGCTTTTTCGACACCAACGATTTGATCGATCCGGCGACGGGAAAACTGATGAGCGCTGATCAGCGGCGCGCGTTCATTGCGGCTAACCTTCATTTCCCGCAAACACTGACGGCCGATTCAGCCATAGTCAAACAATTCGGCGTCCTGAACACAGGATTTTCACGACGTCTCGATCCGACTTTGCGCATTCCCGAAAGCTATCAAGCCAACATTGGTTTTGAACGCGAATTCGGCAAGAACTTCGTCTTCGAAGCAAACTACACCTGGAATCGCGGCATTCATCTTTGGCGCGAATTCAACATCAACGCGCCGCGAATACCTGGCGGGTTCAAGAACTTTACTCAGTATCTGGCATCGCGTGACTTCGCCAACTTCCGCAACAGTCAGAGCGGCACTCGACCTCTTTACAATGTTAGTACCGCAGGCGAGTTAGTGCGTTTCGTTCTAACTCCCGCGGACGCTGGGAATCCGAATGCCATTAACCGGATCATCGAGGCGGGCGTCCCAGTTTCTGTTTTCAATCTCAACAGCTTTACGTCCTCAACCGCAGTGGAGGTCGCGCTCGCAGCTCTGAATAATTTGAGACCCGATCCGTCGCGAGCTGACATCCAGCAATTAATATCCGTTGGTAACAGCTTCTATCATGGTCTGACTTTGCAGCTTCGGCATCGGTTTCGCAGCAAGGCTACTGGCTTCGCCTACACGTTTCGAGCCGGCTACACGTATGCCTTCCTTCGCGACGATGGCATTGTGAACACCTCCGATGCGCTCGTGGCGGGAGACTTTTTTGGCGAACGCGCTCGCAGCCTGCTTGATAGAAGACACCGTTTTGTTTTTTCAGGCTCGATTGATACGCCGAGGAAATTAGGGCACCTTAAGTTCTCGCCGATTATCCGCTTGGCCTCGGGCGCGCCTTTCAATATTTCAATTGGCGGCGCGGACCGTAATCTCGATGACGTGGGTAATGATCGGCCGATCTTTACGGGTGACCCCAAACTGCTTAAATGGCGCGAACCAGGACAACCGATCGATTCGTCCATTTTGGCGTTCTTCAGTCTGCCGACAATCGGTCAGACCGGTAACTTGCCGCGTAACTCGGGCAGCGGACCGGGCCAGTTTATTTTTGATTTGAATTTGACGCGCGAATTCAAACTCGGTGAACGAATGAAGCTGCGGCCTCAGATTGAGTTCGATAACATCCTGAACAAAACTGTATTCAGCTTCGGCAGCGAGTTCATTAACTTCAGCTCCTTTGCTTCGACTGCCACACCGGAACAACGCCAGGCGTTTCTCGACTCGTTCCTCGTAACTACGCGAACACTTCGCCCTCGGCAAATTCGCCTCGGCATCCGTTTAGATTTCTGAAATGCCACGGGCTTGTCCTGTGGTTTCTCACGCTCGCTGCTAAACACTACAGAGTTCTCAAGTCTAATGGATGCCCCGGGGAGGATCACGTTGGTTGTTTGAAATAGAAACTTAAGAAACGTGAACACCTCCACGGGACAAGCCCGTGGCATCCACAAACAGTTGGATGCTGTCTGTAGCGGCGACCGTAACCAACCACGGGGCAAGCCCGTGGTATTCAAACCAGGTACGGCTGCGTGTGCTAAACTCGCTGCCTGATGAGCGAAGTCAAAACAACTCCAGAACCTACGGGTGAGATTGAAACTGCGTTACTGGATGCTGAGTTGTTTGTGAAGTACGGCGCTCCTGAGCGCGCCATCAAACGCTTACTCAGCGCCCTCGAACGCAGTCCTCGTTCAATCCAGTTGCGCGAGCGCTTGCGTGAAGTTGCAGCGAGCCATCGCCACAACGAAGAGTCAGCGCGGCAATGCCTGGCGCTCGCGAGGCTGTATATTGAACGGGACGATTTCGATAACGCTCACGACCGTCTCCTTGAGGCAAAGCAACTCGACAATCGCATCAACATCGCCTCCGGATTGGACGCTATCCGTCGAGCTCGCCGTCCCGACCTGCGCCCGACACCGGAACCGGCTGACAAACGCAGTGAAGCACCTATCGCTACGCTGGCTGGCGACTTATCCGCAATTAGTGTCTTTGACGCTGTGCAGGTAATTGAGAACGCAAAGCTCAGCGGAGTCCTGTCATTGATAACGAGTAATCAAACAGCTCTCGTCTTCTTCAACGAGGGATCAATTGCCGATGCTGATTGTGGCGGAGAAAATGGCGAGCTTGGCTTTCGGCGTATTGTAGAAATCACGAGCGGGTCATTTGAATTTCAAAGGTCCAACGATCGTTATCCCGTGACGATACAAGCCTCGAGCAACACCAACCTCATCCTCGATACACTGCGTCATCTCGACGAAGCCAAACAGTAGCAATGCCAACAGGCGTTTAGAGTTCAATCTTAAGATTGCGATGCCTCACGGAAGACACAATCTAAAGATTGAACTCTAAACGCCTGTTAATCCAGTAACACTCGAGTCTCTAAAGCTTCGGCTTGTTCGATGGCGGCGAGCAAGCGTAGATACTGCTCGTAATTCTTGCTGCGAGCCTTCAATCGCTCGACTTCTGACTGGGCCAGGTCATTGCGCAACAGCAAGTCAAGAAAATCGTAGTAGTCTGCCGTCGCGGACACAGGCAGTTCACGCGTGTAACTGGTTTCCTTTAGCGCTTCCGAGTGAAAGCCACCGAGAAGATCAAACAGATTGTCGGTAGTAACCTTTGAACCCGCGCGCGCCAGCTTGATCGGCAAACGCAATTCGAAGAAACGCAAGCCTTCTTTTGTAGTCACTCGTCTCAGCTCCTTCGAAGCCTCTCCATGAAACGGCGATTCCACATCAACGAGAATGCGTAACAATCGTGGTTGATCCGCCACCTCAACCGTGTCCAGCACCAGCTGAATTCGATCGGCGAGGAACTTTTCAAACTGAGCCTCAATCGGGTAGTTGATGCGGCCCAGACATCCCACGCACTCGCCTTCGCCTGCAATTTCAAAAGGCAAACATGCGGGACAGCTGGCACAAATCATCGTTTCAGCCTGCATTAGCTCGACTTCGTCACGAGCGTTCTCGACCCACTTCAACTTTTCATCACTCGGCACGACCGTATCGCCCGTAGTCAGTCGCGAATGCAAACTGCTGAGCCGGCCCCAGCGGCGCAAGATCTCTTCCGAGTGACGAGCGCGCAACGGGCAAGCGTAATGGATGGCGAATTCGAGAGACATTAAGAAAGACTAGCCGCAGATAAACGCGGATAAAGCGGATCTGACTTGAATAATTCACACGAGAAAGCCAGGTTAATCAAACTCGCCTGTCTCCCCTTCTTCCCGTCTGAGTTTATCAGCGTTCATCCGCGGCTAATTCAGTCACATTCTTCTGTTGCGTCCAGTGCGTTCTTCCGCGGCCGCCACTCATACAATAAACAAACTTGCGCATAGACTCGGGACGAAGCACAGCTCCGGGATCTGATTGCAGAGCTTTCCACGCCATCTGTCTCGCATCTTTCGGATTCTTACCTTCAAGATAATAACCGGCGCTGGTGAAGAACATGTTTGACATGGCCCTTGGCTCCCACGCGCGGACTTCGTCAGGCAGATCATCGCGCGCGAAAAATTTCCGGTACATGTACTGAAGCTCCGGCGCTGCTTTGTTCGCCTGCGCCACCGTTTTTGAGTCTTTGTGCAAACGATAGGTCGAATACAATCCGGGAAAGTATTCGATGCGATGATGCAAGCCGGCTCGAAGCCAAAAGTCCCAGTCCATAAAGTAGTAGAACTTCGGATCGAGCAAACCCACGTCGTCGATCACTTTTCGACGAATGAAGGCGGAAGGCTGTGCTATCGGGTTCGCACATTCAACGACGAAAGTTCGATAGTCGAACTCTGCTCGCTTTTTTGATGGTTCGATTGGCGTGCCATCAGCCTGCGTAAACAAGGTGTCGCCAAAAACTATGTCGACATCCGGATGTTCTTCGAAATAGTTAACCGCAGTCGAAACCGCGCCCGGCAGAAAGGTATCGTCGGAGTTTAGCCAGGTGACTATGTCGCCTTTAGCGCGCTCCCAGCCTTTGTTTATCGTTGAGGTCTGGCCACGGTTCTGGTGACTCTCAACAAAGATTCGATCCGCATATTCCTTGAGAATCTCCGGAGTAGAGTCCGTCGAGCCATCATCGATGACCTGGTGCTCAATGTTCGGATAATCCTGCGAAAGCACGCTCTCCAACGTATCCCGGAGAAAATCGGCTTGGTTGTAGGCTGGGGTTACGACTGAGACGAGTGGTAGGTCTTTATTGCTCATATTTTCTGGTCGCCATAATTTTACTACAAAAGCCAGACATCCACAGATTACGCAGATTACACCGATATAGAAAGCAAATCCGTTGACGCTTTCCTGATCACGCTCGCCTGGTAGCGATTGCTCAACCTAATCAGCCTTCCAACCAACAATCGGCGAAATCTGCGTAATCTGTGGATAGTCTTCTGCTTTCTGTTGGCTTGCGAGTATTAGGGGCCAGACATCCGCAGATTGCGCAGATTACACCGATATAGAAAGCAAATCCGTTGACGCTTTCCTGATCACGCTCCCCTGGTAGCGATTGCTCAACTAATCAGGCTTCCAACCAACAATCGGCGAAATCTGCGTAATCTGTGGATAGTCTTCTGCTTTCTGTTGGCTTGCGAGCTATTAGGAGCCAGACATCCGCAGATTACGCAGATTACACCGATATAGAAAGCAATCCGTTGACGCTTTCCTGATCACGCTCCCCTGGTAGCGATTGCTCAACCTAATCAGCCTTCCAACCAACAATCGGCGAAATCTGCGTAATCTGTGGCTAAAGTCTTCCTCTGCTTGCGAGCTATTCAGAGATGGTCTAGATTCGCTGCGAAGGGAAAATCATAAATGTCTATTGCAGTTATTACCGGTTCATCCGGTCTGATCGGAAGCGAGACCGCGCGCTTCCTGCACCAGCAAGGCCTCGAGATCGTCGGGATTGACAACAACATGCGCGGTTATTTTTTTGGCGCCGATGGTTCGACAGAGTGGAACACGAAACAGCTTCAACACGATCTAAAAAACTACCGACACTATCCGCTTGATGTTCGTGACGAAACCGCTATTGGCAATCTGTTTCGTGAGTTCGGCAAGGACATCAGTCTGGTTGTTCACGCTGCCGCACAACCCAGTCACGATTGGGCGGCCCGGGAGCCGTTTACGGATTTCACGGTCAACGCCAACGGCACGCTGGTGATGCTGGAGATGACTCGGCAGCACTGTCCCGATGCTCCTTTTATTTTCACTTCGACAAACAAGGTCTATGGCGACCTGCCCAACTTCCTGCCGTTGATCGAGTTGGAATCGCGCTGGGAATTGGATGAATCCCATCCCTATGCCGAGCATGGCATCGATGAATCAATGAGCCTTGATCAGTCAAAGCACAGCTTGTTCGGCGCCAGCAAAGTCGCTGCGGACGTACTTACCCAGGAGTATGGCCGGTACTTTGGATTGAAGACGGGCACGTTTCGAGGTGGGTGTCTCACCGGCCCAGCCCATTCAGGCGCGGAGCTTCATGGCTTTCTTGCTTACCTGGTTAAGTGCGCGCTGTCCGGGAAGCAGTACACAATCTACGGATACAAAGGCAAACAAGTACGCGACAACATTCACTCGTACGATTTGGTCAACGCCTTCTGGCACTTTTTCCAAAAGCCGATTCCGGGCGCTGTTTACAACATGGGCGGATCGCGTCACAGCAATTGTTCAATGCTGGAGGCGATTGACGAGACGGAGAAGTTGTGTGGCAAAAAGCTTAACTACGTCCTGTCGGATCAAGCTCGTTCCGGAGATCACATCTGGTGGATCAGCGACGTGAGAAAGTTTCAGCAGGACTATCCCGAGTGGAGTTACCGATACGACTTGAAGCTGATCCTCGAGGAGATTGTGGAGGCTACGGGCGATCGGCTTCAGTCTGCTGCGGTTTGATGGAAGGATTAGCCGCGGATGAACGCGGATAACACGGATTAGAGCAAACTGAAAGGACTGAAGAGTTGATTGACTTGGTTCTCGCCAAATGAATTACTCAAGTCAGATCAGCTCGAAGTTAGGAAGGGTTGCTTGCGCCCGCTCTACTGACCACGCCTCTCAATGTTAAGAGTTATTGGTCCAGGTTAAGAGTTATTGGTCCAGCTTGAATGCTAATGATAGTTGGGCGGGAGTAAACTACCCTTCCCGACCTCGAGCTTATCCATCTTGAACAACTACACCGACAACCAAGGCTGGCAATCAGGTTTTGATCAGATCGGTTTTCATCCGCGTTAATCCGCGGCTAAAACTTCAGGATTGAAAGCTCTTGAAGCAATCCACCACGTATTGCTGCTCTTCGTCGGTAATTTCGGGATAGACCGGTAGCGCAAAGCTTTCTCGCGCTGCTCGCTCGCTCTCAGGCAAATCCCCTTCGCCATAACCGAGGTAGCGGAAACACTCCTGCAAGTGCAAAGGCACCGGATAGTAAACCTTCGTCCCCACACCACATTTACCCAAGTGCTCCATCAGCGCATCGCGATCCGTTGACACTTTGACGTTGTAAACGTGATAGACGTGCGAGGAAGTCTCCGGAACGTACGGAGGCGTCACGTCAAAAGGAAGATTCGCTGCAGCGAAGAGCTCATTGTAGCGTTTAGCCTTTTCCTGTCTGGTTCGGGCCCAATCATCAAGGTGCGGGAGCTTCACTCGCAACACTGCAGCCTGGAAGGCGTCAAGGCGTCCATTGATTCCCACTTCCTCATGCAGGTATTCGGTCAATCCGCCATGAACGCGGAGCGTGCGCAGGCGCTCCGCCAGTCCGTCATCGTTGGTGGTTACCATGCCCGCATCGCCGGCGGCGCCAAGGTTCTTGGTGGGATAGAAGCTGTAACAACCGATGCTGCCCATGGACGCGGCTTTTCTACCGCGATCCTCAGCACCAATCGCTTGCGCTGCGTCCTCGATAATCGGAACGCCGCGACGTTCGCTGATCTCGAGCAGCGGGTCCATGTCGGCGCAGAGTCCATACATGTGAACCGGAATGATGGCTTTTGTTTTCGCGGTAATCGCCGCTTCAACTCGTTTCGGATCGATCGTAAAGGTTCTGGGATCGATGTCGACAAAAACGGGCCGCGCGCCCAGCCGGGCAATTGCTCCGCCGGTGGCAAAAAAAGTGAATGACGCTGTTATTACTTCGTCGCCGGCTTTTACGCCAAGCGCCATCAACGCCAACAACAGCGCGTCAGAACCTGACGAGCAGCCGATTGCATGCTTGACGGACGAGTAGGTTGCTACTTCCTCTTCCAGAGCTTTCACTTCGGGTCCGAGCACAAATTGCTGCGAGTCGAGGATGCGCTCCAAAGACTGAAGCATCTCAGCTCGCAACGGCGCGAATTGCGCCTTCAAGTTAATCAAAGGAATATTCATTGCTGTTTTAGTAGTCGCCATTTTTAAGAAATGGGTGTTGGGTGTAGGGTGTAGTACGCACGCACCTTCACTGTAGACTCGCAATTAATCTCAATTCAATAGCCTCGCAATTAATCTCAGTTCAATCCATTTATCATTTGCCAATTTGCCATTTAGGATTTTTCATTTTCTATTTGGGCCGAACACTACACTCGTCCATTTATTCTTCTGTTCCAATCCGCGTTTTCTCCGCGTTAATCCGCAGCTAAGCACCGCTTCACAGGTAGTGCCTAATTTGGAGTGCGCCGACCTGTCGGCGCTTTCGTCGCTGCGACCTGTCGCAGCAAGTTGTCGAAAACAGCCTATTATCAAAGCCTGCGGCGTCGAGCCGCCGCGTGCGAAAGCGATGACAGGTCATCGCACTCCAAATTAGGTCACTACCCTTCAACACTTCCATTTGCGCCGATCAGCGTAGCGAATCGTTACCACTCTCCAGTCTTAGTGAGCGACAATCTCGAACGCGACGGAGCAAAATGAAGAATGGCAAATGGCAAATGATATATGGCAAATAGTCTGTTCTCTTACTTCAAACCTCAACTACCTAACCCCTACACCCAAAATCCTACACCCTAATTCGAGAGCCGGACGGCGGCGCCATTACTACTGATCGACTTCTGAGCCGCCTCGAGCAGACGCACCACTCGTAAGCCGGCATTGCCATCCGTTAAGGGCGCGCGCTTCTCGCGTATCGAACCAAGAAACTCCTGGGAAACGTAGCGCAACGCTTCGGTAGAATCCAGTTTGGGCACCCAAACATCGCCGGTACGGTAGCTTACGAGCGTGCGATAAGCTTCTTCGCGATCGAGCGGGCTTTCAGTGCGGACTGCGGTAACCCCGCTATCATAAACTCGCACCTTCTCCGTAGGTTCGATGTCGTCATACACAACCATCTTTCGACTGCCCGCCAGCAACGTGTGCCGAATCTTAACTGGTGATAACCAGTTAAAATGAAAATGCGCCATGAACTCGTCAGCGAAGCGCAAAATCACGTAAGCAATGTTTTCGATTCCTTCTCTGACGTGACAGCTTCCGACAGCGGTTACAGATTCAGGCTCGCGTTGGATGACGTAATCCATGATCGAAAGATCGTGGGGCGCCAGGTCCCACACTACATTGATGTCATTTTGAAATAGTCCCAGGTTAATGCGCGTCGCGTCAAAGTAAAGCAAATCACCCAGCTCACCAGATTCCACGATCTCTTTTATTTTTCTGACCGCTCCGGTGTACACGAACGTGTGATCGACCATCAATGTCAGGCCCAGCCGTTCAGCGATCTCAACCAGCTGTGAAGCCTCAGCCACGTTCGAGGTCAACGGCTTTTCGACGAGCACGTGCTTCCCAGCTTCCAACGCCTGTTGGGCGAACAAAAAGTGCGTCCACACCGGCGTGGCAATCACTACGGCATCGAGATTCGGATCGGCCAGCAACGATTTGTAGTCGCTAGTCTGTTCGGCAGCCGGGTAGCGACGCCCCATCGCGTTGAGCCGCTGCGAATCGAGATCGCAAATCCATTTCAGCTCGGCGCCTTCGCTCTCCGCGAAATTACGGAGGAGATTAGGTCCCCAGTATCCGCAGCCGATTACTCCGACTTTTATGTTGCCAGTCACTTTTGTAGCTCGATTTGATGGGGTTGATGCCGGTCAGGCTTGATCTTGTTCAGCTCTCAAGGTTCTGATAATCCGGGCGGGGTTTCCAGCAACAACAGTGTCCGCGGGCACATTCTTTGTTACTACCGATCCAGCTCCAACAATTGCGCGCGGGCCGATCGATACGCCTCCCAGAATGGTGGCTCCGGTACCGATGCTGGCGCCGCGCTGAACCAGGATTGGGGACACTTGCCAATCGTCATCCGTTTGCATGGCGCCGTCAGCCGTGGTTGCGCGCGGAAATTTGTCGTTGATGAAATTTACTCCGTGACCGATGAAGACTTCATCTTCAACGGTCACGCCTTCGCAGATGAAAGTGTGGCTCGAGACTTTGCATTGCCGGCCGATGCGGGCGCCCTTTTGAATTTCGACGAAAGAGCCGACTCGGCTGCCATCGCCGATTTCGCACCCATACAGATTAACGAAATGGTAAATGCTTACGTCATTACCGAGTTTTACATCAGCCGCGATCTCGCAGTATTGACCTCTCATCCGCCGGAACCCTGGGATTGAGCGCCCGTACCTTCTTCAGGCGAATCTGCGTCATCGTTCGGGCTCGCATAATAGTAATTCGAGTAGTAGCCGACGTAGTAGTAGTCGTGCTGCTTATCAAGCTTCACATTGTTCAGCACCACACCAAAGATGTGGGCGCCAACGTCGATAAGCTGCTGCTTGGCGCGACGTACTACCGCTCGCGAGCTGCGGCCTCCGTGGACCACGAGCACCACGCCGTCAACCATAGTGGAAAGAATCGACGCGTCGGTAAACGAGATTGTCGGCGGCGAGTCTACGATGATGTGCGCGAACTTCGTACTAAGTTGAGCCAGCAGTCTCCGCATTTCATCCGAACCCAGCAGCTCGGCGGGGTTTGGCGGTACGGGACCGGAGGTCAGGACTTTCAAGTTCGGCTGTCTCTGGTAAGTCTGAATATACTGGTCAACGTTGGCGTCGCCAGATAAGAGATTCGTTAAGCCGCCGGAGTTTGGTACTTCAAAATGGGCGTGCAGACGAGGCCGCCTAAGATCGCAATCGATAATCAAAACTTCAGCGCCGGTCTGGGCCAGCATGAACGCCGTGTTGACCGCCGTCGTCGTTTTGCCTTCTGACGGTTGACTGGAAGTTACCAGGATAGTCTTCGGTGGTTGTCCCGCTGATGAAAGCAGCAGAGAGGTACGAAGGTGACGATAGGACTCCGCTATCGGCGAACGCACGTCTCCCGTCAACGCTAAAGCGGTACTCTCGTTGGCGCCCTGACCTAACGATCCGATCTTCGGCAGATCCTCGCGAGCTGGAATCAACGCGAGGGCCGGCAAATGAATATAGCGGTCCACATCGTCGGGCGACTTAACTGTGTCATCGAGGAAATCAAGCAGGAAGGCGAGGCCAATCCCGGCAAATAAGGCAACGATGAACGCGAGGGCAATGTTACGCATGCGGGCCGGTCCAATTGGGGCCTTGGGTAAGCGGCTCGGCGTTGAGATGCTGACTTCATTCGGACGATCGCCGCGCGTGACCTCGAGTTCTCGTTGTCTTTGCAGCAGCGTGTTCAAGTACTGCTTGTTAGTCTCGAGCTGCTGGGTCATGGCCTGCATTTCAAGCTGCCATCGTGTCTGTTGAGAAGTCGTGTTGTGCTGCGCGTCGTACGACTGGCGAAGCATGTTCTCTCGAGAGACGGCGGCTTCATAACGAGCCTTCATCGAGGCGAGTACTTCTTGCGGGGCCTTCTCGAGTTCCACTTCCAGAGGTTTTATTTGCGACTCAATCTTCTTCACTTCTGGCCACTCTGGCGTGTAAATCACCAGTAGCGCGTCGCGCTTCTCTTTCAGCTGCGAAATTCTTTCACGCAGTTTTTCAATGCGCTCAGACGCCTGGACGTCAGGAATCGAATAGCGATCGGTAGATTTAACCGCCGCTTCATAAATAGCCTGCTTTTCCTTGCGATCGTTTTGCGCAGTCAACAATTGACCCGAAAGCGTTGCGAGCTTAATGGCATCAAGATCCTTGGCAGCATCAATCGTCAAACTCAGGTTATGTTCGCGAGCGAAGTTGAGTTGAACTTCCTGATCGTGCTTGATTGAGGTCTGCAGCTCTGCAACTTTGTTGGCCAGAAGATCTTCGGCTCGGTTGGAACCCAGCGTTGCTCGTTCGAGATTATTGTTCACGAACACTTCAGCAAGTGTGTTCGCAATTTTTTGCGCCAACTCCGGATTCGTATGTCGATACTTAATCGTCACCAAATTCGTTCCCGTTATCGGTTCAACCGTCTCATTACCGATAATGGTGTCTTCATATGGTTCGAGTTGAACCAGTTGAGTGGGAGTCAGCTGCTGCTCTTTCATTTGGCTTTCACTGACGATCGCCGGCTCACTCGCTGCCGGTCCTGTTGCAGCTTTCTTATCGCGCGCGAAGATCCTGCGCAACGACGAGAAAACTCCCCCCTGAGACTGGCCGCCAAAAAAATCAGGATTGTGCTGAAGATCAAGAGTTAGCACGACCTGACGAGCAAGGATTTGGTTTGAGAGCAGCTTGAGTTGCGTTCCCCAGAAACTGGGGTCAGTGCCGCTGTTAATTGTGAGTTCCTTGGTCTGCAAGACGCTCTTCGGCTTGGGCTCAATTCGAATGGTCGTCTCCGCCTCGTAGATCGATGGCTGCCGAAACATTTGGATGGTCATCAGCGAGGTGATAGCCAGGACCAAACTGAGGATGAGCCATTTCCGCTTCAGAACTACGAACAAGTAGTCGCGGATACTGATTGGCTCACTTCCCGAAGTCGGATACGGCTTTGACTGAGCGATATCACTCAAAGGCCTATCCAGGCTTCGTTCAATCGCTGACGACATTGGTAAGAGACGGTTGTCTTGAGACATCATTACTTAAACCTCTGGAGGCTGACTACCGAAAGCGAAATAATAGCAGACAAATGATATGAGGCAAGTCAGACGGGGGCCAAAAGCCAGCCCCTAATTGCCTGATAACCCTAACCAATCAACGTATTGGCCCAGACCTTCGCGCCATGACGGGAGCGGGACCAATCCTCTCGCTTCCGAGATTAGGCATTTTAGTCTGGAATTTCTTGGCCTCGGCGCTGGTCTATTGAGGCTGCTCGACAAGATCCCGCGTACCAGCGACCCGTCCCTGCCGAGCTGTTCAGCGGCAGCGACCGCGAATTCCTCATAAGTAGCGCCGGAACCTTCATTAACAACGTGATAGACACCGGGCTTAGCCAGCTCTGCTAATTCTCGCAAGCGACTCGCCAGATGAATGGCGTAAGTGGGAGTTCCCCACGCGTCCGAAATTGCATTGACCGATTCGCCTCGACTTAGGGGTTGGACAATGGCACTCAGAAAGTTGCGGCCACCTGGTCCGAAGATGAATCCGCTTCGGACGACTATCGCGCGGGGATTCACCCGTTGCGATTCGGTTTCACCTTTGAGCTTGGAAATGCCGTAGACACTAATTGGGTGGGGCTCGTCGTCCTGAGTGTAGAACCCTTCCTTCGTTCCATCGAACACGTAATCGGTTGAGATGGTTACAAAACAAGCCCCAATTGCCAGGCTAGCTTCTGCCAGGTTGCGAGGTCCGATCGCATTGGCGGCGTCAGCACGGGAAAGATCGCCTTCGCATCCATCAACATTTGTCCATGCAGCGCAGTTAATGATTGCTTCGGGCGCCACTCGTGAGATCTCTGCCTTCACCAGCCCGCCATCGCTGATATCGAGACTGGAGTGGTCGTAAGCAAACACTTCGTCGCCAAGAGATCTGCAGTGTTCGCTAACTGCTCGGCCAACCATACCTCCGGCGCCTGCGACCAGGATTTTCAATGGGCACCGACCTCGGTTCCGTACTGCTGGGCGTAAAAATCACGGTAAGCGCCGCTGCGCGTGCGGTCGATCCACTCTGCGTTTTCCTGATACCAGCGGATAGTTTTTGCTAAACCAGTCTCCCATGTTTCTCGGGGATTCCAGCCTAACTCGGTTTCTGCGAGCGTTGGATCGATGGCGTAGCGACGATCGTGACCGGGACGATCCTTTACAAACTTGAGTAGATCATGAGACTTGCCCAGTTGATCGAGTACTGACTTTGCCACATCAATATTTCGCCGCTCGTTCCGGGCGCCGATGTTGTAGACCCCTCCAGAGCGTCCCTTTTCCATCGCCAGCAAAATTGCCCGGCAGTGGTCGTCGACATAGATCCAATCTCTGACATTACACCCGTCACCGTACACCGGTATGGTTTGATCCTGGAGCGCATTCGATAGCATCAGCGGCAAAAACTTCTCCGGAAACTGGCGGGGCCCATAGTTATTGCCGCAGCGGGTGATGACCGTATCAAGGCCAAAAGTGTGTCTAGCTGCCCGGACCAAATGTTCCGCAGACGCTTTCGAGGCAGCATAAGGACTATTAGGAGCGAATGGTGATTCTTCAGAGAAGTATTCGTCTCCCTTTTCGGGCAGGCTTCCCATTACCTCGTCGGTAGAAATGTGAACAAAGCGTCTGACTTTTCGCTCTCGCGCCAAATCCAACAATATCTGGGTTCCGAGCACGTTCGTGCGCAAGAACTCATCAGCGGAAGCAATGCTTCGGTCAACGTGTGACTCTGCCGCAAAGTTGACTACACAGTCCGTCCCTTCGCTGAGCGCCGCGGAAACGGCGGCTCGATCCGCGATGTCGCCACGGACAAACTGGTGCCGGCTATCGTCGATCCCTTTTAGATTATCGAGATTCCCAGCGTACGTGAGCGCGTCGTAGTTGGTAACCGTGCAGGACGGATCTTCCTCGAGTAATATTCTGACAAACGCGGAGCCGATAAATCCGGCGCCGCCCGTAACGAAAATTTTGCGCATTTGCGAGCAGTTGAGCCTTCCTGGGAGCTTCGCGGATCCTTTGAATTTGGTATTAGAACATACGAGGGGCTGGGGCTTCTACCGTACGGCCTCCCCACACTGCGGCAAGAAAAAGTAGGTAGTCGCTAAAACTGAGGCCTCGGCCTGGCGCCGTGGTCACTCACGTTGGTCGCTAACAGAGGCGGGCCGAGATTTTTGGTGATGCCACGGGCTCGTCCCGTGGAGTGTTCACGCTTCAGGCTGGTGGCAGGCGCCAACGTGAAATACCACGGGGCCAGCCCGTGGCCTCTTGCGAACCGATGGATCAGCCTGTTTTTGTAGCTGTGAACATGAAACACCACAGGGCCAGCCTGTGGTATCGGCTAAGGCTTCAGTTCACCATTTAGGCTTTACCTACTTTTCCTGGCGCACTGGCCTCACCACCCGCCGAGAAATCTTCGCAAATCTATGCCGAGTCACCGCCACAAGGCGCCCATCGACTTCGCCTTCGCAGGGAACCCGGTTAAGCCTGCCTTTTCCGAAAATGCCACGCTCCGCTGCGCTATGATGCTTGGCAAGAAGGACGGTGGAAGACGGTTCAACGCTTAACTGGCCCATACTGAGAGGCTCGTGACGTAACAAATTCTTAATAAAATAATAATTTGACAATCCAGAGGCCATCGCGTATTAAAGCCGCTACTTTTTTGCCAACTTATGACGACTCGACAATTTTTCCCATATATTTCTTTTCTCAACATTGCAGGTGTTCATTTTCAAGCCCTGCCAGATCGGCATCATCTAATTTGTGGTTAAAGACCGCTAGAGGCTGCAAAACGTGGAGTTGGAGTCGCTCAGGACTCAGACCCATCAACTTTAGAGCTTGACCTGACTTGTAGAAGGAGCACCGAAAATGAGTAAGTTTGTAAGACTATTTGTAGTTCTTTGCTTTACCTTGGCGCTTTGTGCCATCGCTAACGCTCAGGCGACTCGAACCTGGGTGTCGGGCGTAGGCGACGACGTTAATCCTTGCAGCAGGACGGCCCCCTGTAAAACATGGGCTGGAGCTATATCGAAGACTTTTATCAATGGCGAGATTGATGCTCTCGATCCGGGTGGCTACGGCACGTTGAATATCACCAAATCCATTACCATAGATGGCGGCACAGGCTCGGGCTGGGGTTCGACTCTGGCAAGTGGCGTCAATGGTTTCACCATCAACATCGCCGTGAATGCTAACGATCCACTCCGAACGGCAATTCTGAAGCACCTGAGCATAAACGGTGCGGGTTCGAGCGGCGCAGTGGGCACTCGCACGGGCATTAACGGCGTTAACTATATCCAAGGCATCGCGACCATCATTGAAGATTGCCAGATCTTCAATTTCGGTACGAATGGCATTCTCGTTAATCTGACAAACACTGGAAACTTGTCAGTGAGCAGGACTACCATTGACAGCAACCAGGTCGGCATCAGACAGACGACCACTGCGGGAACGTTGAACGTCTCGATTACCAACAGCACCATCCAGAACAATGCCGGCAACGGTCTTCAAGTCGATGCGGGCACTTGCAATGTCTCCAACTCAACCATTGATCATAATGGTGGAGCAGGTGCGGTTGCGCAGGGAGCCATCGGTTCCGTGATGAACATTGATAACTGCGCGGTCACGGACAACACTGGCGCCGGCATCCAGGCGGGTACCGCGGTAGCTACGGTGCGCGCCAACAACAATACCGTCCATCGCAACGGCACAGGCATGGCATCCACCGCAGGTATTTTCGAAACCTGCAAGAACAACAAGGTACGCGGCAATACCACTGAGACCAGTGGATCGTTTACCGATATTGCCGTGCTCGGGGCCTGTACGCAGTAACACGTGAGCTCAAATCGGTTTTCAACTCTTGAGCCGAATAAGCGAAACCCCTCTGGTCCAACTGGAGGGGTTTTGCTGTCTACTTGCGGTCCCACAAAAACTATGACCGCTCGACGACATTTCCGCTATAATTCCCCGCTCATCGCGCCGGGTTTATTCATTGTTAACGGCATCATCTAATTTGTGGTTAATAACCCGCTAGAGGCTGCGAAACGTGGAGTTAGAGTCGCTCAGGACTCAGACCCATCAACTTTCTTGACCTGACTTATAGAAGGAGCACCGACAATGAGTAAGTTTGTAAGACTATTTGTAATTCTTTGCTTTACCTTGGCGCTTTGCGCCATCGCTAACGCTCAGGCGACTCGAACCTGGGTGTCGGGCGTAGGCGACGACGTCAATCCTTGCAGCAGGACGGCCCCCTGTAAAACATGGGCTGGAGCTATATCGAAGACGTTCATCAATGGTGAGATTGATGCTCTCGATCCGGGTGGTTACGGCACGTTGGTTATCACCAAATCCATTACCGTAGATGGCGGCACAGGTTCGGGCTGGGGATCTACCCTCGCAAGCGGCACGAACGGTTTCACCATCAACATCGCCGTGAATGCTAACGATCCACTCCGAACGGCAATTCTGAAGCACCTGAGCATAAACGGAGCGGGCGCCAGCGGCACGGTCGGAACCCGCACGGGCGTCAACGGCGTTAACTATGTCCAAGGCATTGCTACCATCATTGAAGACTGCCAGATCTTCAATTTCGGGACCAACGGAATTTTGGTTAATCTGACAACCACTGGGAACTTGTCAGTAACCAGAACGACTGTTGACAACAACCAGGTCGGCATCAGACAGACGACCACTACGGGAACGTTGAACGTCTCGATTGCTGACAGTACGATTCAGAACAGCACCAGTAACGGTATTCAAGTCGATGCGGGCACCTGCAACGTCGCCAACTCGACCATTGATCATAATGGTGGAGCAGGCGCGGTTGCGCAGGGCGCGATTGGTTCCGTACTCAACGTTGACAACTGCTCGGTAACAGACAACACGGGCGCCGGAATCCAGGCTGGAACAGCAGTGGCCACGGTCCGGGCCAGCAACAACTCAGTACACCGAAATGGCACTGGCATGTCTCAAAGCGCCGGGATCTTTGAAACTTGCAAGGACAACAAGGTACGCGGCAATATCACTGAGACCAGTGGAACATTTACCGATATTGCCGCTCTCGGGGCCTGTTCACAGTAAGGCTCCAGTCAAGCAATCGTCCCACTCGTCGAAGATTGGGTCAGCTTCAACCCCTCTTGCCGGTGGTTTCCGGCAAGAGGGGTTTGCTTTGACCCGGCGAAGAGAGACCACGATGCTGAAGCGGTGATCTCTTGACGCTTAGGAATTCGCCCACTAGACTAAATTTCTTTGTTACTGTCATTTCCACGCGGTCTATCGCCTCCGAGGGATCAATAACCAGCCCCTCATACGGCGATGACTCGAGCAATGAAAGCCATCGACGTTAGTACCCACAGCCAGCATCAATCCAATCAAGCTATGACGGCAGAGCGTTTCTCGACTTCTGCCGCCACGCCGATAGTCGTAATCGAAGCCAGCAACTCGCGGGAAATGCGCACTCTGAGCAGCGGAGAGGTTTGGCCGTAAGAAGCGTTTCGCCGACATTATCCTGATGAAGCCAATCATAAAAGTTTCCGGCGTAGCCAAGCAGTATCAAATCGGTGCTCGAGAAGCAGCCTACGAAACTTTCCGGGGTGCAGTCGTCGAAACCATGAGGACGCCCCTGCGCCGGTTGCGCGGCATGATGAATCTTCCTGGTGAGACGATTTGGGCGCTGCAGGACGTTAGTTTTGAAGTTAAGCCGGGCGAGGTAATCGGCATTGTTGGCCGCAATGGCGCCGGAAAATCAACTCTCTTAAAAATTCTTTCACGCATTACCGAACCCACGCGGGGACGCATCGAGCTATACGGTCGCGTTGCCAGCTTGCTCGAGGTTGGCACCGGCTTTCATCAAGAGCTGACTGGTCGCGAAAATATTTATCTCAACGGCGCGATCCTGGGGATGAAGAAAGCCGAGATCGATCGCAACTTCGATCAGATTGTTGATTTTGCCGAGTTGGATAAATTTATTGAAACTCCGGTGAAGCGTTACTCCACCGGCATGTATATGCGGCTGGCTTTCTCGGTGGCTGCATATCTGGAGCCGGAGATTCTGCTGGTCGACGAAGTACTCGCTGTTGGTGATGCTAATTTTCAGAAAAAGTGTCTGGGCCGGATGAGCGAAGTGGCCAAGCAGGGACGCACGGTTTTGTTTGTCAGCCACAACATGACGGCCGTGAACCAGCTTTGTCCGCGCGCGATCATGTTGACGGACGGCCACCTCCATCGCGAAGGGCGAACGGCTGAAGTCGTGTCTGAGTATCTGAAGCTTGGCAGCGAAGGCGGTGGCGAGATTGTTTGGGTAGATCAGCGGCGCGCTCCCGGCGGATCAAAGTTTAAGCTTCGCGCGGTGCGCGTAATCTCGCGCGACCGCGTCGCCACTGAAGTGGACATCGATCAGGAAGTGTCCGTTGAAGTTGAATTCTGGAGCTTCGTTGAGGACGCTCGGGGAGTGTTTGTAAATTTCTATCTATTGAACGGCTTCGGCACTACGGTCTTGAGCACAGCGAACACTCCCAACGCGGGCTTACCTCAAGATTCCTGGTTCGGCGAGCCACACCAGCCCGGTCTCTATCGAGCTCGCTGTACTTTCCCCGCCAACTTTCTTAATGAGGGTTTGTACTACGTGAATGTTTATGTGGCGACGCTGGGTCCAGTGACCGTGGAAGTCGATGCGCCTCAAGTTATCTCATTCAGAGTTTTCGATACCGGCGTGATGCGAGAAGCCGGAGGTGGCGCTAATTGGCCCGGTACTGTGCGCGTTCGACTCCCATGGTGGACTGATTACGTGCAACCACTCAATGGTAATTCGGTTGACGCTCCCAAGACTGAGGAAATCACGAGTTGACGGAAAAGATTGTCATTGTGGGTGAAGGCGAAACCGCGGAGCTCGCTTACGAGTACTTCACGCACGACTCTCCGCACGAAGTTGTCGCCTTCTGTGTCGAGCGCGAGTACGCGCAGAAGATTGAGCTTTTCGGTCTGCCCGTCGTACATTTTGAAGAAGTCGAGAAGCTCTATCCGCCGGGCGAACACAAAGCCTTTGTGGCTATCTCGTACACCAGGCTCAATCGAGTGCGCGCAAAACTTTACGCGGCCGCTAAAGCCAAAGGCTACACCCTCGTTTCGTACATAAGCTCGAAAGCGTTTGTGTGGCGCAATGTTGAGATTGGCGATAACTGCTTCATCCTGGAAAACAACGTCTTGCAGTACGCTGTGCGTATCGGAAACAACGTCGTGCTTTGGAGCGGCAATCACGTCGGCCATCAGACCGTCATCAAGGACAATGTGTTTGTTTCTTCTCACGTGGTGATTTCGGGTTACTGCGAAGTTGGCGAGAATTGTTTCCTTGGGGTGAACAGCTCCATCGCCAACAACCTCAAGATTGGAAAAGACTGCTTGATCGGCATGGGTGCAGTCGTCAACAAAGACACTGAGGCACAAAAAGTCTACGTCGGCAGTCCAGCTCGAGCCGTGAAGGACAGCTTCATTGTTTATGGCTTGAATGAGAGTGAATGAACGCCGCAATCAAAGGTCGAATGCAATGGGAAAAGAAGGGGCTGATCTTCGGCCCCAGCGGTGAATCATCGTGGGCAAGAAACTCAGCACTGCAACCAACACCCTATCTCAACAAAAAGCTGAATCTGATTCGCGTTTTCGTCGGTCTTCGTGATGACGAGGGTGTCAGTCGCGTAGGCTTTGTCGACGTCGCAGCTGATGATCCCTCACGAGTTTTGAAGGTTTCGCAGACTCCTGCACTCGATGTCGGCAGGCCCGGAGCTTTCGATGAAAACGGTGTCGTGCCCTGCGCAGCCGTTGAGCGCGACGGCAAACTCTTCCTTTTCTATGCCGGTTATCAACTCGGCAGGAAAGTGAAGTTCTTCGTGTTTAGCGGCCTGGCAATCAGCGAAGACGGCGGTGAATCATTTCAACGCTATAGCCAGGTCCCCGTCTGTGACCGGACCGATGATGAAGTTTTTTTCCGCGTCATCCACACCATGATGTTCGATGAAGGCAAATGGAAAGCATGGTATGGCGGCGGTAGCGAGTTCGATGTGGACAACGGTCACCAGTATCCGCGTTACAACATTCGCTATGCGGAATCACCGGATGGGATTCACTTAAACGAGGAATTTGAAATCTGCATCGACATGACCGCCGGTGAATATCGCGTGGGACGGCCGTACGTCATCAAGCGCGATGGCAGGTATTGCATGTTCTACGGAGCCGGAACGAAAGAAGCAGGTTACCGCCTCGCATACGCGGAGTCAGCAGATGGACACAATTGGACTCGGAAGGACAGCGAGCTCGGTATAGCTGTTTCCGAAGCCGGTTGGGATTCACGAATGCAGGCTTATCCAGCGATCGTGAGCACGGGCGCGCAGACCTACATGTTCTACAATGGCAACGACTATGGCCGCGAAGGATTCGGCTATGCTGTTCTCAAAGACTGACTGACAGGCTCAATGGTGCAAGGCAGCGTCAAAACTTTCGGCGTCAAGGAATTCAGCTCGGCTGCTTCCGAAGTCGATCAGGCAGCAGAAGACATTCGACTGCTGGGCTACACCGTTGTGTCTGACGCTTTGACCGCGACTGAGCTCGAGTCGGCGCGCGCAAAGATGGATGGCATCTACGCGCAACAGCTCGATGAGATCGGCGGCGAGCAACAGCTGGCAGCGATCAATGACACCTACACCGCGCGCTGTATGCTTGCATACGACGAGTTCTTCCTTACCGTGGCTACGAATCCAAAAGTGCTGGCCATCGTGCAGAGATTCCTGGGCGACTACTTCGTCCTGATGCTTCAGAATGGCGTAATCAACATCCCCAGCACCGGTAACGAGCAGAATGCGGGATCGTGGCATCGAGATCTCAACTATCAGCACTTCATTAGTACGCGACCGATTTCTGTCAGCGCGTTGTTCTGCGTTGACGACTTTTCCGAGGAAACGGGTGGCACGTTTGTGCTACCAGCCTCTCACAAAACCGAAGCGTTTCCTTCTGAGGAATTTGTGCGGCAGCACGAGCAGGTGATTAACGCGAAAGCCGGCTCAGCGATCGTCTTTGATTCGATGATGTATCACCGCGGCGGCCTCAACCGGTCTCCGCACCCGCGACGCGCTATTAATCACATGTACACGCTGCCTTTCGTCAAACAACAGATCAGCTTGCCTCGAATGTTAGACGGCAAGTATCGCGACGACGCCTTTTTGAATCGATTCCTCGGTTATGAAAGCGAGACTGACGCGAGCGTTGTCGAGTTTCGTCGCCGGCGATTGAAACGGCTCTAAAGTACAGCAGTCTCGATCCATCTCCTGCAAATGAACCCGCAGCAGTCTTCCATCGCCCAAGAGCTCAACGAAGTGTTGGCCGAAAGTTCGGCCGAGACCGAGCAACGTACGGCCCGGCTGTTTCGCGTCACCGCGGCAGATAAGGTCGTGCTGTTCGGAGCGGGTGGCTTGGGCGCAACTGCACTGACTGGTTTGCGGAAGGCGGGACTTGAGCCGGCGGCATTTGCTGACGACACTCCGGAAAAGCAAGTAACAATCATCGAAGGCTTGCCGGTAATGTCGCCTTCCGAGGCGGTCGAGAGATTTGGCGATCGTCTGGTTTTTGTGGTGACGATCATGAATGCCAAGCTGCGGTTTGTGGATGCGCGGACTCGCTTGCAGGGATTGACCGATCGCCCAGTAATCTCGTTTTTGCATTTAGCCTGGCAATTCCCGGACGTCTTCCTGCCTTACTATCAATTCGTTTTGCCGGCCGAGCTCTTGTCCGAAGGTGAAGATATTCGTCGCGCGTTTTCGCTTTGGGCCGACGAAGAATCCCAAACGCAATTTGTCGCGCACATAAAGTTTCGCCTGCGGCTCGATTTCGAAGCGCTGCCAAAGAATTTGGGACAAGGCTACCTCCCGCTCGATGTGGTTCCGCAGCTGCCCGACGATACAGTCTATATTGATTGCGGCGCTTATGACGGCGATACGGTGCGACGCTTTATCGAGCATCAGTCGGATCGCTTCAGCCGGATTTATGCTTTCGAGCCAGACGAGATCAATTGCCGGAGACTACAACAATACGTTGACGGTCTCGGCGAACCGATGGCGAGTAAGATCAAAATATTTAACGCGGGCGTCGGCGCCGAGCGAGCTCGAGTGGGATTTAACGCGACCGGAAACATGAGCGCTTCATTCACCGAAGCAAGTGAGAATCAGGTCGACGTTCTGCCACTTCAGGAAGTCGTCCAAGTTAACGGCGAATATGTGTTCCTGAAATTCGACGTTGAAGGCGCAGAGCGTGAAGCGCTGAAAGGCGCCGAACGGTTACTGTCGCAAGCACGTCCTCTGCTCGCGATTAGCGTGTACCATCGGCCTGACGACCTTTGGCAATTACCGTTGTATATCCATTCGCTGAACCTTGGTTACCGTTTGTTTCTGCGCACGCAGGGTGAAGATGGAATGGATGTTATCTGCTACGCCGTTCCTCCGAACGAGTCTGGCACTTAGAACGGAACGGGAAAGGAGAGCAAACCTTGAAGCCATCAATCGCCAAGGCAGCCATCGCCCTGACGAGTATCTTGTTTACGCTCGGCGTGCTCGAAGTAGGGCTTCGGGTTTTTTTTGCCGTCCGCGGCAAAGACATTAAGTTGCATCAGCCCTCGAGCGCCTACAATCGGCTGTCAGACAATCGCAGGTTCACCGAACATCCTTTCTTGCCATATGCGCCACGCCCAAACGACGCGCGCACCCTCTACATTTACCGAGGCGCTACTAACCACGCGTACAGCTATACCTATGCGCTGAACTCGCTCGGTTTCAGGACGCCTGAACGACCGTTCCACAAAGAGCCGGGTACAAAGCGAATTGTGACCTTAGGCGGATCGACTACGGTGGACGGCTTCACGGACAGCGATACCTGGCCCGCTTTACTCGAAGCCAAACTAAACGATCGCTATCGCGATAAAGCCAAAGTCGAAGTCATCAACCTGGGCATGGACATGGCCTCTTCACCCACGAGCCTGGTAGACCTGGCGTTTCTTGGTGTCGAGTACCAGCCCGACCTTGTCATTAGTTACGACGGCGTGAATGATGCTGCACTGCTGGGGCACGCCGGCTTCCAGCCCGACTACCGTAACGTCTTCGCGCGGTACGACGAAAATTACCAGACCGTGCAGTCGTGGTTGCCGGGATGGGCCTTTCGCTCTTATCTGGTCACGCTCATCTCTCGCAAACTAGATACAATCGCCGCCGGGTCCGACATCGGCTCGCAGGTGATGAAGGTAGACCGTCTTCCTCCGGCAACAAACCCCATCGAAGGCATCGAGTATTACGAACGCAACCTGAAGACAATGCGCGCCATCGCGCGCGAGTACAACGCTCGCTTCGTCGGAGCGACTGCCCACTGGGTCGCGCCGGATACGAAGGTGCAGGCGATGAATGACGAATTGCGAGTTTTCTTCGCGCGCGAGAGTATTAATTACCTGGACCTGGATCGACTGCTGGCGCACGACGACTGGTCGCTCCATGTCGATGCCGTCCACTGGACTCGAGCGGGAGTGGAGCAGGGCGCGAACGCGTGGGCCGACAAAATCCAGCGTGAAAACCTGTTGGACCTGAATTGAGCTGCACTCGGGCAATTGAACTCAAAAGATGGTTAGTGTCATCAAGTATAAGGCCGAGCACCAGCGCCAATGGGATGACTTTGTCTCGCGCTCGAAGAATGGGACGTTTCTGTTCTACCGCGACTACATGGATTATCACGCGGATCGGTTTCCCGACTGTTCTTTCATGTTTTTCGATGAGCAGGAAAGATTGCTCGCGCTGCTCCCGGCGACCGCTCAGGGAGAAACGCTATCCAGTCATGCGGGTTTGACTTTTGGCGGCCTGGTCACTGACGCCCAGATGAAAGCCGCGTTAATGCTCGAGGTATTTGAAGCGCTAAATGCTCACCTGCCGGCCCATGGAATCAGAAGGCTGTTCTATAAAGTCATTCCGCACATCTATCACGTGATTCCCGCTGAAGAAGATCTGTATGCGCTGTTTCGGCACAACGCGCGCCTGGTGAGACGAGATATTTCTTCCACAATTTTCCTGGGCGAGAAACTTCCGTTCAGCAAGGGTCGCAAATACGAGATCAAGCAAGCTGCGAAACACGGCCTGGAAGTAAGGGAGAGCGACGACTTCAAAACCTTCATGTCTATTGAAGAGCAGTTGCTCGATGAGAAATATGATTCGCGTCCGGTTCATTCAGCCGCTGAGCTACAGATGCTGGCGACGCGATTTCCGGAGCACATCAAACTCTTTGCCGCCTTTCGCGAGGAGGCGATGCTGGCGGGCGTCGTGATCTATGAAAACCATACCGTCGCCCACGCTCAGTACATTGCAGCTACAGATGAAGGAAAAAGTCTCGGCGCTCTCGACATGATTCTCGGGGGTTTGATTAACGACCACTATTCCTGTAAGAAGTATTTCGACTTCGGAATCTCAACAGAAAATCAGGGACGTGAACTAAATGTGGGGCTCATCGAAAACAAGCAGAGCTTCGGTGCGCGCGCTGTCGTCCACGACTTTTACGAACTTGAAATCGGCAACGATTAAATGAGTCTGCAAGACTGCAAAATTGTTGAGCTCTCGAAGATAACTGATCCGCGCGGGAACCTGACTTCTATCGAAGCGGAACACGATGTGCCGTTCGGCATCAAGCGCGTTTACTACCTGTATGACGTTCCGGGCGGCGCCACTCGGGCTGGACACGGGCACCGAGCTCTCCAGCAGCTAATCATCGCTATGTCGGGGAGCTTTGATGTTGTCCTGGATGATGGCTTTAACAAACAGAGATACCATCTCAACCGATCCCATTTCGGCCTTTACGTCGCCCCGAGGATCTGGCGCGAGATAGATAACTTTTCGTCAGGCTCAGTTTGCATGGTATTAGCGTCGGATCACTACGATGAAAGCGATTACTATCGCTACTACGAAGACTTTTTGAAAGCGGTCAACCCAGACTAAATGCGCGTCCCATTCCTCGATCTCAAAACACCGTACCAGGAACTAAAGCAAGAAATGGATGAGGCTTGCCGCCGCGTCATGGAATCAGGCCAGTTCATCCTCGGCCCGGAAGTAGAAGCTTTCGAAGCAGAGTTTGCGGCCATTTGCGAAGCCAAACATTGCATCGGCGTAGCAAATGGACTTGACGCCCTTCATCTGATCCTCAGGGCCATGAAAATTGGTCCGGGCGACGAGGTGATTGTTCCTGCTAACACGTACATCGCGACTTGGCTGGCAGTCTCGTTCGCTGGAGCCAGGCCTGTGCCAGTCGAGCCCGATGTTCGCACCTACAATCTCGATCCCACGCTGATCGAAGACGCCATTACTCCAAATACAAAAGCGATCATGCCAGTCCATCTCTATGGGCAGGCGGCCGACATGGATCCCATCAACGAATTGGCCGAGCGTTATGGCTTGAAAGTTATCGAAGATGCTGCACAGGCGCAGGGCGCTCGCTACAAAGGCAGGCGCGTCGGCTCCCTGGGTCACGCAGCTGGATTCAGTTTTTATCCTGGTAAGAATCTCGGCGCGCTTGGCGACGCCGGCGCGGTCGTAACCAACGACGATGCGCTCGCTGATGACATTCGCGTGCTGCGGAACTATGGCTCAAAGGTGAAGTACTACAACGAGACTCGAGGATTCAATTCACGACTCGATGAGATGCAAGCTGCACTTTTGAGAGTGAAGCTGCGGCGGCTCGATGGATGGAACGAAAGAAGAAAGCAGTTGGCCGGACATTATTTGCGGACACTCGAGGGTGCTGCCGAGCTAACTTTGCCGTATGTGCCTGAATGGGCAGATCCGGTTTGGCACCTGTTTGTGGTGCGACGACCCGAACGCCAACAGCTCATCGATCATCTGAATGCAGCAAACGTCGGCACGTTGATTCATTATCCCGTGCCGCCGCATCTTCAGGACGCTTATGCGGACCTTGGTTTACCGGCTGGAAAACTTCCTATTTCTGAGCAGATGGCTAATGAAGTCTTGAGCCTGCCGATGGGCCCCCATCTCGGCGACAACGAGGCTGATTATGTGGTCTCCCAAGTGTCGTCGTTTAGTCAGAACCCCGACCCGTCGGGATAGCGACCGGGTCCGATCATATGAAGAAGAATGATTAATATGCCGGAACGCGGTCGCTATCCCGACGGATCGGGATTCTGACTCTATTATGTCCAACGAGCCGAAAGTCAGCGTCTTTATTCCCTCTTACAATCACGCGCAGTTTCTCCCTGCCGCGATCGAGAGCGTGCTGGCTCAGACTTACCCGAACGTCGAGTTGGTAATTGTCGACGACGGCTCTTCCGACAACAGCTTTGAAATCGCAAGCAGTTACGCCGCGAAGTACCCGACGATTGTCCGCGTATTCACGCACCCCAATCGAGCCAATCTCGGTATTTCCATGACCGTCAACGAGGGCTTCAAGAAATCTACCGGCGAGTTTTTTTCCGGCTTGCCTTCGGACGATGTGCTGATGCCGGACAAGCTTGAAAAGCAGGTCAGGTATTTACAGAGTCATCCGGATGTCGGCTGGATTTATGGGAAGGTCCAATGTGTCGATGATAAAGAGAACCCGCTGCCGGAAACGTTTGGCCATGATGTCTCCAACGATCCCCGGCCGGTGGAGCGCTTAATTATTGACAACGCCGTCCCGGGAATGTCTGTGCTCGCGCGGCGGGAATGCTTTGAGCGGGTGGGCGATCACACGCCGGATCTCTTGTACAGTGACTGGGAATTTTGGATTCGAATGGCGAGCCAGTTCAAAATGGCGTTCATGGATCGGAAGTTGGTGAAATTTCGATTCCATGGCCACAACACCAGCGTCGGAGTTGCGCGCGACAAGGCCTTGACTCGTGGTCTCGAAGTATTGTCGTCGCTTCGACGTAACCAGCACGTTTTCGCCGGTGAGCTTACCGCCCCTCGAACCCAGGCTTTGATTGAGTGTCAACGATATCGCTACCTATTCTTTTTAGGACGATTGGAGGAGTCATCCAGGAGTTTGCTTTCAGTTTTTGAAATCTATCCGGCGCTGCAGGACGAGCCGGAAGTCTTTGAAGCCTGGTTGAGGGCTACCTCGTTGAATGCAGCGATGCCGGAATATTATCGGTGGACTCTCGAACAACTCCCCACGGATCTGAAGACGGACTTCAGACTGAAAATAACCAAGCGATTAAAAGGTTTGGCGCTGTCGGCACAGGCGTT
This sequence comes from Pyrinomonadaceae bacterium, assembly GCA_035572035.1. Classification (GTDB taxonomy): domain Bacteria; phylum Acidobacteriota; class Blastocatellia; order Pyrinomonadales; family Pyrinomonadaceae; genus JAOAPY01. Next base: position 57,448 of record DATNBH010000059.1, read on the forward strand.
GAGCTCTTACAAACTAGGTGACCTTCAAAAGACGCGCCGTCTTGCATTTCAGTCGATCCGCGAGGATCCGGTCCGGCTAAGTGACAGGGCCCTGATGACCGTCCTGATTGAAACTCTGGTGGGATCGCCACTCATGAGAATGGCGCGCCAACTCAAACAACAAATGGTCGGCAAACAGAACGGCATTTAGATTAAGGATAATGCGCAAAAAAGGTAGTGACCTAAATTTGGAGTCCGGTGACCTGTCACCGCTTTCAGCGGATCGACGCCCGCGCTGCTTTGGTGATGGGTCGTTTTCGCCAGCCTACTGCGTCAGGTCGCCGCTGACCAAAGCACCGACAGGTCGGCGTACTCCAAATTTGGACACTACTTAAAAAAGGCGTGCTTGACTGACCTTTACTGCGAAGCTAGACTTGACGCCTTGCCGTATTAGGATCAAAAACACATACGTTCAAAGCGCGATAACGACAAAGAGACTGGGAGGAAGGCCAGTATTGCGATTAGCAAACCGTCCTCCTGAGGATCTATGACTTTGATGAATTCAAAAGCCAGTGAAACAGTGGCCTTAAGTCCCGCCGAGGAACCACCGGCGGCGCCAGGCGATCGACCGTCACCGGATGGACCGCTGGTTATTATCGAGCCCAGTAAGTCCTGGGTTGCGCTCGACCTACGCGATCTTTGGACCTACCGCGAACTGCTATATTTCCTGGTGTGGCGCGATGTAAAAGTACGCTACAAACAAACAATCCTGGGGGCTGCCTGGGCAATCATTCAGCCGCTTTTCACGATGGTGATCTTTACGCTTTTGTTTGGCAGACTCGCGGGTATCAAGTTCGAGGGCGTTCCCTATGCCCTCTCCGCTTACGCCGGACTACTGCCGTGGACTTTTTTCTCTAATGCAGTAACCGCCAGCGGCAACAGTCTGGTGGGGAACGCCAACTTGATTACCAAGGTTTACTTTCCACGCATTGTGATTCCTGCGGCGGCGGTATTCGCTGGGTTGGTGGACTTGTTTTTTGCATTTCTTACGTTGATCGCCTTGATGATTTACTATCGAGTTTCGCCGAGCCTCAACCTACTGGCTCTCCCGGCGCTCGTAATGTTGACCTCGACACTCGCTTTAGCCGTCGGAATGTGGATGTCAGCATTGAACGTCAAGTATCGCGACGTGCGGTACGCGTTGCCTTTTCTAATTCAGCTCTGGATGTTTGCTTCGCCGATCATTTACCCGTCGAGTATGGTCCCCGCCAAGTGGCGTTGGCTGATCTCACTCAATCCGCTCACGGGTATTATTGAAGGATATCGTTCGTCGCTCTTTAACCTCGCTTTCGATTGGCGCGCACTCGCGGTTTCCTCGCTGTTGACTCTCCTTGCCCTCGTGTACTCACTGTTCACTTTCAAGCGCATGGAAAGAAGGTTCGCGGACATTATTTAGCGATCATCGTCGACTGCTTTATGTCGGCTGCTTTATATAGAGACACTATGCGCTCCATCGTTGTTGAAAACCTCGGCAAGCAATACAAAATCGGCGAGCAACAATCACCCTACGGGACCTTGCGCGAGTCAATGGTACGCACCGCAAGCGCGATTCCCCGGCTGTTCCGACGGCATAGCAACGGGTCGGGCCGTTCGATCTGGGCACTCAAAGAGGTTGGCTTTGAAGTCAAACCGGGGGAAGTAGTCGGACTAATTGGACGGAACGGCGCCGGCAAGAGCACTCTATTGAAAGTCCTCTCGCGTATTACTGAGCCAACGGAAGGCCGGGTGGAGCTACGAGGTCGCGTGGCAAGTCTGCTCGAAGTGGGAACGGGTTTTCATCACGAACTCACCGGCCGCGAAAACATTTTTTTGAACGGCTCGATCATGGGGATGACGCGGAAGGAAATCGTTCGTCGATTTGACGAGATAGTTGCTTTTGCCGGTATCGAAGAATTTCTGGATACGCCAATCAAACACTACTCCAGCGGCATGTATGGCCGGCTGGGTTTCTCGTTAGCAGCGCACCTGGAAGCCGAACTTCTCCTGGTCGATGAAGTTCTGGCGGTCGGGGACCAGGATTTTCAGAAGAAATGTCTTGGCAAGATGGAGGCTTTGGGTCGCCAGGGCCGCACCGTGATTTTCGTTTCACACAACATGCCGATGATTCTGCGACTGTGCGAGCGCGCGGTCCTGCTGGATCACGGCCACCTGACTGCGGATGGACCGGCTCGTGACGTCGCTAACCATTACCTCCGCACTGGCACGGGCAGTCTTGCTGAACGTATCTGGCCCACGCCGGAGACGGCTATTGGTGACGAGTATGTGCGCCTTCATTCCGTGAGGGTGCTGGACGAAAACGGTGACTTGGCGGAAACTCTCGACATCCGCAATCCAGCCACTATCGAAGTGTCTTATTGGAATCTAAAACAATTGCGGCAACCCACCGTGACGCTGCGCTTTATTAATGAAGACGGTTTGGAGCTTTTCGCCAGTAACGACTCGGTTAATCGCGAGTGGTGGAAGACGACGCGCCGAACGGGTCTCGTGCGAACCCAGTGTCGAATACCGGGTAACTTCCTCGCCGAAGGCAGGATATTTGTTGGCGCAGCTGTCTGTAGCTATGACCCCTACATTCTCCATACCTCTGAGGATGACGCCGTCACGTTTCAAGTTGAAGATCGAACTGATGGTGATGGGGCGCGGGGCGTATACCCCGGTCGCTGGCCCGGCGTGGTTCGACCTATGTTGGATTGGCAGGTGAGTCAGGACGAGAATTCTTGATGGGCAAACGGTAATGGTTCAAGCGGACTCAGCTATACCTCAGAATAAAGTAAGAGCCGAAGCGGTCTCGGAAGGCTTCGTGATGGGATCTTTCCGAAGAATACTTTTCCGTGAGGCTCTGAAGAACCCGCGACTCCAGGGCTTCTGGCGACGGATTCACAACCTGACCCTGTTTTGCATGAACTATGGCGGAGGCGGATGCATTGAATCGAGCGGTGAGAATTGGGTATTGAACGAGGTCGTTTTGCCGGCCTCCAAACGACGAACTTCTCCAGTCGTATTCGATGTAGGCGCCAACCAGGGCGAATACTCTCTGCAGGTGCGGGCACTCCTTCCCAAAGCCCACATATACTCCTTTGAGCCATCACGGCCAACCTACGAGACTCTTCAGCACGAGATCAGTGCCGCAGGCGCCGGTGCTTTCATCTTCCCCTTCAACATCGGATTATCAAATACTGAGGGGACGCTCGACTTGTATACCTACTCGGTCGATGGTGGCGAGGCATCAATTCTCTCGTCTATCGTCATGCGCCTGCCAACTCAAGAAGCAAAAATCGAGGCATGTCGCAAAGACCAAATCGAAGTGCAAACCATTGACGGCTTTTGCCAGGCAAACGATATTACGGAAATCGACCTCCTTAAGATAGATGTCGAGGGTCACGAAATCGCCGTGCTGCAGGGCGCCGCGGCCATGATCGAGTCACACAAGATTAATATGATCCAATTCGAATTTGGTCCCTGCAATATATACTCGCGGACTTTTCTTTACGATTTTTGGTCGATGCTCGCAGACTCTTATCATTTCTACAGGATCATTCCCCAGGGAATGGTTCTCATCGAATCTTATCGCGAGCAGCATGAAGTTTTCCTGACATCCAATTACCTGGCAGTTGGTAAGTGGCTTAACGGCGCGTGAAGCTTGACACTGCTGAATGGCGACATTGCCGGCATACTTAACACGGACTCGCAATGGACGATCAAGATCGACTTACCCTCGAGTTACTTCCCGGCCCAGTGCAGCTCAGCCCACTGCATGCCAAGAAGATTCTCGCCTATCAAATTTGGGGTTCGGTACGTTACGTCATTGCCACGATCCTGAGAAGACTGCCCCTGCTCCGGGATATCCTAAGGTTGCCACGAGCAAGAATTCATTCACTACGGGAATGGGTAAACAAATCTCAAGGATCCATACCGTGGAACGAGCGGCGCAGCTCACCGTACTACCGCTTAATACGTAGGCCAATGCTGGCGTCAAGAACGCCGGATCCTCATTGTGTGGCCGGCTCAAAACATCAGCAGATTTGTGCCAAAGACTACGACGTCCATCCCGAATTATTCCTGGCAAGCATTCCCCGCGCTCGCCTGCTTGGTCCCTGTGGTGTAGTCATCACGCCCGACCACGCCATAGTCGAAGAATCTGCCTGGACAGGTGATGGGTGGCTGGAAAAGAACCGAGCAGTAGTGTCTCTGAGTCTACCTAAACCCGAAACGCTTGCTGGACAGTACTTCACAATCGCAAGTTTCTCAGCGGAGGGCTATGCTCACTGGATACTGGACGCACTTCCCAGGTTATCGCTTCTACCCTACCTGCGTCGGTCGGACGTGAAGATCATAGTCTCGAATACACTGAAACCATGGCAAGCGGAGAGCCTCAACCTGCTGGGCGTCGACCCTGAGAAAATAATCGTGCTCAACAATCGACACCTGCAGTTGGAAGTGCTTCATCTTCCCAGCTATATCGGTCAGCCTGGGACGATTCATCCCATTGCTTGTCGTTGGTTGCGAAGGAATTTTGTCAGTAAGGAGACTGGTGGCGCGCGGCGGCGACTGTATATTACTCGCCGCCATGCGAGGCGACGAGTGGTAAACGAATCCGAGCTGGAACCGATACTCGATCGTTATGGCTTTGAAATTATCGCAACGGAGAAATTGAGCTTTGCGGAACAGGTTCGCTTGTTCAATCAGGCCGAAGCGATAGCCGGACCACATGGCGCCGGTTTAACTAACATCGTTTTCGCCCCTAAAGACTGCAAGGTTTTCGAACTGTTCGCCGACACCTGCATCCGGGCAATGTACTATCAATTGACCGGCGTCATTGGCCAGAGCTACTGGTATCTAGCGGGGATGGGATTGCAAGATTTGGAACACAACGATAGCGGCTTCGACGATATGCGAATTTGTCCTGATGAGTTCGAGCTTACGTTGAGCCGAATGTTGGGACCTGAAAGCTGCTGATCTGCTCAAGCTAAGTCGATACTCATTCAGAACACTCGTCAAAAAGCCACCGAACATACTTGGCCTCGACCGGTGCGTTACCACCTGATTGATGAGCACTAACATACTTGACTCATGCACACGTTGAACTGAGCGGTAAGCGATTTAGACTTTTAGGCCACAGATGAACACGGATTTAAGGGATCTGAATAAATCTGAATTTTAGATCTGTGTTTCTCAGTGTTCATCTGTGGCCGAGAATGAACTAAGTTCGGGCGGTGTTGTCTTTGCTGAGTCAAGTCTGTTATTGCCGATTGATATGGGCGGGCGCACCGCTCGCTAGCGTGTTGCAAGCCGAAGCGTTTTTTGTGAGATTCTAAAGGAGCAGGCAAGATCGATCATGCCCTGAAGGATAACCGGCGTGATTTCAAGCCTGCTTGATACAATGCCCAGCTGAGCTTGCGCCGATGAACATTGTCATTGTAGATACCACGCTGACGACGCCACCCACCGGAGGCGCGCAAACTTTCTTAACGGCCCTTTGCGGATCGCTCAACCAGCAGGGCCATCGCACTTCAGTCGTAACGAAACCCGGACCTGATTCCACGATTCCTGATAAGCTGCGAAAACTTGGAACCAAGGTGCTGATGAATCTGTGGTCGCGCACGCATTTACCCGAAGAACGCGGGATCCGACTCGCTTCATGGGTCAATGAAAGCAATGTAGATGCATACATAATTTCGATTTCAGCCGATGTAGGTTGGCTCGCTTTGCCGCTACTCGATCCTCGGATTCCCACAATTGCGGTTGTGCATAGTGACGGCCCTACTTTTTATAACCCGCTGCGCCATTACCATCCCTTCATCGACTGCGGTGTCGGTGTCAGTGCACAGGCTTACCAAAAGATAATGGGCACTTGCCATTTACCCGTCGGTCGGGCTCGTCACATTCCGTACGGGGTGGCTGCACTATCGGCGGCCGAGGTTTCAGCAAAGATTCAAGAGCGCTCAGAAGATCAGGTGCTCCAGGTTGGTTACCTGGGCCGGTTGGTCGACTCGCAGAAACGAGTAATGGAGCTGGCTCCGCTAGCGGCGGAACTCAAACGTCGAGGCATCTCGTTCGAACTTCATTTGATTGGCGACGGACCGGAGCGCCCGGCGCTTGAGGCCGCGTTCGAACAGACTGGGCTGAGGGGAAGCGTCAAGTTCTGGGGTTGGCTCGATCCGAGCGATGTAAAGAAACGGCTGCTCGAACTAGACGTACTCGTTTTACTATCCGACTGCGAAGGATTGCCTCTGGCCCTGCTTGAAGGTATGGCCCACGGAGTGGTTCCAGTGGTGACTAATCTCGAGAGCGGTAATGCTGAAGTCGTGAAGGATGGGCAGAATGGGTTTCTGCTTCCCGTCGGCGATATTTCTGCATTTGCCGATCGGATTGGGACACTAGCAGGAGACGCTGCTCTGCTCGCCGACATGAAAAGGGAAGCTTGGGAGACTGGCCGCCGCTATTCTGTTGAAGCAATGGTCGATCAATACCTGGAATGTTTTGCAGAGTTGTCTGAGGCGGAACGAGCTTACCGTCGAGGACAACCGGACGGCTACCCGTTAATGCAATCTTGCGTATCGCGGTTTCCATTTTGGCTGCGAAAAATTAAGTACCTTTTCGCGGGCTCGTGATGTCCTTGAGTCGACAAACGTTCATCTGACTGGATCAAATAGATAGTGCACTATCACCTAATAGGAATCTGCGGGACGGCGATGGCTTCGTTGGCCGGGATGCTTCAAGCACGCGGGCATCGCGTTACCGGCTCCGACGAGAATGTCTACCCACCGATGTCGACGATGCTCGAGTCGCTGGGAATCATCGTTCGGCAGGGCTACAACGGGGCCCACCTTCGACCGGCGCCTGACTGCATCGTCGTCGGCAATGCCATCCCACGCGGTAATGCTGAGGTCGAAGAGACACTGAACCGGAAACTCGTCTATCACTCGCAAGCTGAAGTTGTTAAGGAGGAGTTTATTCGCGGGCGCCGTTCCCTCGTCGTCGCTGGCACACATGGAAAGACTACCACCACGAGCATTGCCGCCTGGGTCATGGACCAGGGCGGACTTAACCCCACCTTTCTCGTTGGCGGCGTTACTCAGAATTTTGGCGCCAGCTTTCGAGTCACCGACAGCGACTACTTCATTATTGAGGGTGACGAGTACGACACGGCCTACTTCGATAAGGGTCCCAAGTTCATGCACTATCTCCCTGAGCTGGCGATTGTGAACAACATCGAATTTGACCATGCCGACATCTACCCGGATCTCAACGCCGTAAAACTTGCCTTTCGCAGGTTGATGAATTTGGTACCGGCGAATGGACGCTTGATCGCAGGCTGGGACAGCGAACCTGTGCGAGCAGTCGTCACCGCCATGGGACAGAAGTTACATACGCAATTGGAAACTTTCGGGACGACGGACGAGGCGAAGTGGCAAGCTCGAGATATCGATCATTCAAGCCAGATGTCTCGCTTCCGCGTGATGCGAGAAGGACGCGAGTGGGGCCAATTTCAGATTCCGCTAATCGGAGATTTCAATGTGCTCAACTCACTTGCTGTGATTATCGCTGCTGACGCGTGGGGAATTGAGCGCCAAGCTATTGCGGACGCTTTGGCAACTTTCAAGAACGTGCGCAGACGAGCTGAAGTAAGAGGCGAAGCTGCGGGCGTGACCGTCATCGACGACTTTGCACATCATCCAACCGCGGTCCGCGAGACTCTGCGCGCGCTACGCAGCAGATACGCTGACCGCCGTTTGATCGCCGTCTTTGAGCCTCGCTCGTGGTCGTCACGCTTGTCGGTCTTTCAAGCAGAGTACCCGACCTCATTCATCGCCGCTGACGCCGTAGTCATTTCGAATGTCTTTGATATCGACAAAGTGAAGGAGAAAGGCGCGATGTTAAGCACAATTCAACTGGTGGCAGACATCGTAGCGCAGAACAAAACTGCAATCGCTCTGAATGGCGCCGATGAAATAATTGAGCACCTGCTCCCCGACCTTCGCTCGGGTGATGTCGTCGCGATTATGTCCAACGGCGGCTTCGGCGGCATCCATGAGAAGTTATTGGCCGCACTAACGAGACAAGCCAAAAGCTAATTCTAGCAGCACGTGTCCTCAACCTTGCCTGAAGATAAGGATGGCCACTAGAATGACAACAACTATTGCTGGCTCGCTTCATCTCAGGAGATCCCTCATGGCAGTTTTTCAGCGACGGCGGAACGGCCTAAGAAGGCTCAAAATTACTTCCATTGAAGCCGATGAGTGTCACAAAGAGGCTATTGAACTCTACAAGATGGAATATGAGAGATGCGCCGAGCGTTACAATAATCTATATAACGCAGCCTGGACGAATTTCTCATACATGGTTCTAGTTGCCGGCGGCGTCCTAACTTTTGGTGGGGCTCGTTTTGTCACTCCACTCACCGGACTGCTGTCGTGTCTTCCCCTTCTTTTCTGGTGGTTTTCGACGTTTGAGCCTCTCAATCGCTATGGCGACTCAGTTGAACAGCAACTTTGCGAAATCGAGAAGGCGCTCAATGCGCTGTGTTTCTCGCAGCTGAAGAATATTGAGCAGCCAGCTAAGAAGGGGCTGACGCATTTTAGTTACTTTTCCAATAGAGGCGGCGGCCAGTCAACTTCAAAACGCAAACTGGTTAAGAGCGTAGCGACGTTGGCGATTTTTTCTTTCGCATTAACGTTGGCACTTAGGATCTTTTTGAATATTGACCAATCTGCGCTCTTGGCGGTGCCATTGCTGGTTTTACTTGGCCTGGTGATTTTCGTTACTGTCGAACTTTTCGAAAAAACCGGGTGGCAACAGGAAACCCGATTTGCGGTTAGCGACTTTCGGCGCGTACGATTCCGAGTGAGGGTAGCGGGATACATTTTGCTGATCGCAAGCACATGTTTCACGGTCAAAGTGATTCAGCTACAAACGCAAGGACGACCGCTTACGTTACCCCTTGAGCAGGCATCAAAGGCACCAAGCCATCAGTAAGGAGCATCAGTTTCTTGAGAGATAAGTTTCCACCTGAAACGACGCACGAGCGCGAGGTTTGGTTGCTGCTGGCTATGCTTTCCACTGTTGCAGCCGCCAGGTCCTCCGTATATGTAAGTACGCCGATTACTTCGGGCCGAAGACTGGCGGATTGGTTTGAAAATCGTGACCCTCAGCCTGACATTTCTCATCCCGAGTATCAGGAATTCCAACGTAAGGTTGCCAAGCTTAATAGCGAACACGCACGAACGGTTATTCAGCAGCTACGCAACATTTTTGCGAAGACGTTAATAGATCCAACCGCACTTAAAGACATCGAAGGGTGGATTCAAAACGACTATCGCTACTTCTGGGCCAAGGTTATTGAGCAGTACGCCGATACGGTCGTTTTCCTCGACGGCTGGCAGTTTAGTAACGGCTGCGCCTACGAGTTTCTAATTGCCAATCGAACGAGGCCCGCGCCCGCTATAATTAATGAAGACCTAAAACCCTTGACGCTGGAGGACGGCGTGCGTTTAGTCGAGGCCGCCGTACAAGAACTGCGACGTTCCAAACTCCAACCAGATTTCTTATCGCTGGTACTTCGTGAACTGATGAATTTGAGCTCCCGTCAGGAAGCTTTAGTGGACGCATGACGGTAACTTGCGTGACACAGCCAAGTCAATTTAAGGATGATGTACTGCATTGGCTCGCGGAGAAGGCTAACGTTGCCCAGTTTGTGAGTTTCGATCCGCACGGTTGCCAAAGACATTGTAGAGTCCAGGGTTATGGCGTTGATCACCGCTTCCCGTCGATTACGACCGCGGCTGAAGCGCTGTTAGGAAATTCTGGTTCGGTAAACATACGGACTTACGAGCCCGAAAAGGCAAAGAGTAGGGACTTCATTTATGGAATAAGAAGTGCTCGACTAGTCGCCACTCATATCGCGGCTTTTTCGTCGCAGGGCTTGTATACGATTGTCAATGAGACAATCGATGTAAACGACGGGGGCGTCTCCGGAGTAGCGTTGGGAAATCTAATCGAATTCTCACCTAATGACACACCTCGCTGCGTGGAGCCGGAGCATATTGAGAAGTATGGTTATCCCGCTTCTTTTCCCAAACTCACGGCGTTGAGCCTGCTTGAAACTGTGTATGGCTTTCACCCCGACCTGAGTCACTATCAGTCCTCCCAACGCGTTGAATTCAGCATTCATCCGCTACGAAAAGGTATGCGTAATGAACATACGATCGTTTGGGAGGTTGAAGATGTGGGCGAATTTCAACATACACCGAAATTCTCCTGGCCTAACCGATTTAGCCGTTTCATTGGTGACAAGGCTTTCGGACTCTTGGTTGCAAATACTCTCCGCTTCCCCGTACCCTCGACGAAAGTTTTTCCAAGATCATTGCCACCTTTTCATTTCGGCCTCAAAACGGGATCCGGAGAGACTTGGATTCGGACGTGTCCGATCGAACAACAACCCGGCCGGTACACTACAAAACTGGGGTGGATCGATCCCTACCTACTTATGCAGCAGGAGGATCCCGAACGAGTCAACATTGCATCGATTTTGGCTCAGGAGGGAGTGGATCCTCAATATTCAGGCTCGCTAATAGTAGACAGCACCGGAAATGTAATCATCGAAGGTGTCCGAGGCCGAGGCGATGCGTTTATGGATGGGCGGTTCACCGAAAAGCTGCCACCTTACGTCAAGACATCTGTTGACCGTCTTTACGACGAGATTGCGGATGTCCTTGGTCCAGTTCGATTCGAATGGGTTTACGACGGCGATACAGTATGGATTGTTCAACTTCACATGGGAGCGACTACTTCGTTCGGTAATATCATTTATCCAGGTGATGCCGCTTTTTTTCATCGGTTTGCGGTTGCTGAAGGGATCGACGCGCTGAGAAAGCTGATTCAACGAACTGGGCCGAACGAAGGAATAATCCTTGTTGGTTTTGTTGGCATCAGCAGTCATTTAGGAGATCTTCTGCGAAAAGCCAAAATCCCATCCCGAATCGAAGCTCCAGAGCCGTTGGTCACGACAAATTGAGTATGGCTTCTCTGCTACCTCTCCACACTTTTTAGATAATTCCGAAACGCGGGTGAAGCTTTCAAGGCGTAGAAACTCCATAGGGTCAGGAGGATCCCCTATTCGGTGAAGGATTTCTCACTTTTTCGACAGGCCTTGAAGGTCGCCCCTAAACCTCGAGAAGATTTGGGCACGGTGTCCAGTCTTTCGCGACGCGAATTCAACGAACACGACAACTTTCTGATACGCGCTCAATCACCTTGCCTCGAGTATGCGTGCCTGATGGTTGAAAATGCGTTGCTAATGCGCACCAGACGCTCCGGTCGAATCTACGCCGGCTTCGAGCATCTTTCCTGGATGCAGCCAGTCGTCGATCGCTACCTGCGTATCGCTGACATTTCTGAAACTGTGTACGTGTTTGGAGAGAATGACTGGCAGCCGCCCCGGCATCCCAACATCAGGTATATCTCACTTCAGCCAGGGCTGACCATTAACCGGGAATCATTCCTGGTAGCGGACTGCGGCAACTATCACGCTGCGTTGGTGGCTGTAGATGAAGGTGGCTTTGAGGCGGTGGGTGCCAGGCACCGCAATTTCACAATCTTCAAGTCAAGTAATCCAACCGTAGTGAATCAGCTCGCCGGTGTGCTCGAAGGAATGATCGATTGGTCGTTCACCGTTTGAATGTACGACAGGCTGCCAGCCTGTCGTTTTCGATCCCAAGCAAGAACCTATCCGCAGATTTTTCGCAGATTACACAGATGTTTTCGCACTTCTACCGACAGAAGCTTTTGAAATTCCGTGAGACCGTTTTGAGCGCTACAAAACATCTGTGAAATCTGCGAAATCTGTGGATACTCTTTGGGCGCCGAACTGCAGGCTGGCAGCCTGCAGTACATTACATCGGAAGGTCGCGAGACTCAGCCTCAGGTCTCGCTACCAATATCGGCTTCTGAAAGATTGCCTCTTTTCCCTTTTCCGTCGAGACTTCCACGCGCGAGGTCAGCACTCCGCGAATTCGCTTCGGCAACAGCTTGGCAGCCATAGAGGCGACGGACTCAACCAACTGCACGATGTCACCGCCGCCATTCCAATGTTCGCGCAAAACGTTTGGCTCAGTCCGATCGACGAGCCGCAGCAACGTGAGCGCAATCAGGTAAGCATCATCCACCTGGCCAATGAACGGAAGCATATCCGGAATCAGATCAAGCGGTATCAACGCATAAATGATGGCGCCAGCCACCAACGCCTTCTCAGTTCGCGGCACTCTCGGATCGGTCAATAACCGGGCGCACAGCAGAACCATGTTCGGAACGAACATCACGAAGTTCTTCATGCGACTTTTCATTTGTCCTGCCATTCTCGTTGTACCTCGTAGCTGCTGCCTCTAACGAACCTTTTTCGCCTCCATGTTGCGCCCGTTTTGATGAAGAATCAACTGCTTCACGTTTCCTGCCTCGTCTTTGACAAAAGTGATTTGAGCATCGACGACTTTGAGAAAGTATTCCGTCTCGGAGGTCGGGAAAAGCTCGGATTTGGGTTGGCCGGTCGGTTGGCCCATCAACTTTCCATTTTCATTCGAGATCGTGAATATGAAGTTTGGGCCGAGCTCATAGTCGCCAACGTAAGTGTCATAAATCTTTGGATCGACCGTCACTTCCTTGCGATTGGAAGCAAGCGTAGCCAACGCCCTCGTGGCGCTCACATTTTGTGGATTCAGCTCGAGGGATTTTTTGTAGTTCGTAATCGCGAGATCCTTTTCGCCTGAAATCATGTAAGCCTCGCCAAGACTATCGTAGGTATTGAACGCTGCGGAATGAGCCTCGACATTGAGCCTGAAAATTTCAATCGCCTCATTAGTCTTGTGGTCCTGCAGCAGTTGGTAGCCGAGCGTGTTCAACTCCTGTTCGGCAAAATCGTATTCCTTTGGCTTCGACGTTTTCAGGTCTCGATACTGCTGCACCGCGGCAGCCACGCCTTTTTCCGCTATCGTCTTCGCAAGCGTTTCAGCGATTGATCGGCGCGGGCCATCGTATGGCTGGCCATACAAAATGCTCGCAATGCTATTCGCCATCTGGTCGAGAAAACGTCCCTGGCTCGTGTTGTCGAGCAAGACAATCAAGCCTTTGTCGCCCGGTAGACGAACAAGCGTCGTGTTGAATCCGTTGATGCCGCCGTTGTGCTGAATCGTGGGCGCTGCCAATTTGTTTGGCCCCAACGTGGCATTGACCATGACGAATCCATAACCGTAGTTGCTGAGATTCGGCGTGAACATCGAGGCCTTGGATTTCGCCGACAAAATCTTGTCGTCGTTCAAAGCCTGGTCCCAGAGATACAAGTCTTCGACCGTCGAATAAAGTGAGCCGGCAGCGTAAGGAATACTCATGTCGAGGTACGGAGAGTTTTGATAACCCTTGGGAGTTTTGATGTAACCTGCAGCTCGCTTGTTGATGACCTGGTCGTAATGATCGTAGCCAGTGTTCTTCATACCGATCGGATCGAAAATGTTTTCCTTCAAAACCTGTTCGTAAGGCTTGCCAGTCACCTTCTCGATAATCGCGCCTAACAGAAAATAGCCGGAGTTGCTGTAGTTGAACTTCGAGCCCGGTTCAAACTCCAGATCCCCACTGGCGTACTTTTGAACGAACTCAGTGACCGCGTAAGGATTGCGGCTAACACCTTGAAAGAAGCCGGGCTGAGCGGTGTAGTTCGGCACACCCGACGTGTGCGTCAAAAGATTATGAATAGTTATTTTTCCACCGGTGTCTTTGCGATAGTCGGGGAGGTAATCGGAGAGTTTGCCGTCCAACTTGATCTTGCCCTGCTCGGCGAGTTGCAGGATGGCTGTCGCGGTGAACTGCTTTGTAATTGAGCCCAGCCTGAATTTCGTGTCCGGCTCATTGGGAATGTTCCACTCCATGTTGGCCAGGCCATAGCCCTTCTTGAAAATCACCTTGTTATTCTCAGCAACAAGGGCCGATCCGTTAAACTGGCCATACTTGTTGTAGGTTGAGATCAACTCGTCAATCTGGGCGGCTTTGTTCTGGGCTTGCGCGGCAATCTGAACTAAAAGTAGAGCGATTACAGGAAACAGAAAACGCGCGCGCAGGTGAAGCACTTTTGTCATAGCTGAGGACTCCTTCAGTGATTTCTTTACAGTTAACTGACCGACAGTCGTAACAGTAAGCTTGTCGAGCTTAGCATCAGCTTACTGGTAATAGATAAGTGGGTTGAAAACATGGTGGATTCGCAGTTTCCATATACGCCTAATAACTGAAACTTGTTCAGACTAACCCGCTCGGTTAGACTCCGCTGTCAAAAGCAGTTCCATTTCGAATATCAAAAGTCGCGACCCATGTCCATACTCGAACAGATTCGCCAGCGCGCGTCGTCTAACTTACAACACATCGTGCTGCCCGAAGGCAGCGATCCGCGCACGGTGGCGGCAGCTGCAGCTTGCATGCAAAGGCGCCTCGCGAAAATCACTATTCTCGGAGAAGAGGCAGCCATTCGCGAAACCGCGCAACGCGAGCGACTCGACCTTGGTGGGGTGGAAGTTCTCGATCACCGCCGCGCAGCTGACTTTGAGAAAATGGTTTCGCTCTTTCAGGAAATGCGGCGCGCCAAAGGCATGACTTCGGACGAAGCGCGTACAACCTTGAAAGATCCTCTCTACTACGGAAATCTGTTGGTGCGCGCCGGTAAAGCGGATGGGTCGGTGGCTGGCGCGACAAACACAACCTCGCACACTGTGCGCGCGGCGCTGCTTTGTATCGGCGTGAGGCCCGGATTCAAACTGGTATCAAGCTTTTTTCTGATGGCGTTGCGTGATTCAGGCTTTGGCGAGAATGGCGCCATGATTTACGCGGACTGCGGTGTGGTGATTGAGCCCAGCGCGAATGAGCTCGCTGAGATAGCCATGGCTTCAGCAGATTCATGTCGGGCCTTGCTCGGCGCAGAACCACGAGTTGCGATGCTTTCTTTTTCAACCAAGGGCAGCGCTAAACACAAACTAATCGACAAAGTTGTCGAAGCTACGCGCACTGTGCGCGCGCGCGCGCCGGAACTGATTATCGATGGCGAGCTGCAGGCAGATGCAGCGCTATTAGCGTCGGTCGCTGAATCAAAAGCTCCCGGCTCACCAGTCGCAGGTCGCGCTAACGTGCTAATTTTCCCTGATCTTCAGGCGGGAAATATTGCTTACAAACTTACGGAGCGTCTCGCGGGCGCGACCGCTATCGGGCCAATCCTCCAGGGTCTTGATAAGCCGGCCAACGATCTTTCAAGAGGCTGCAAAGCAGAAGATATCGTTGACGCTGTTGCGATCACCGCGGTTCAGGCTCAGGCGCGTAAAGCCTCAGCTTGAAATCGCAGGCAACGCGGGTAACGTGAGTCCGGCATCCAACAGCCGCAACCAAGTCCGGTAGTTAGGATCTAACCTTGTTTCGAAAACTTTCTTTAGTGCTTTTTGTTGGCGTTTTTGTGACCGCGCTGTCAGTTGGAAACGCCCAGCAACCCATATCAAAACCGTCTCCGTCACCAACTCCTGACGAAAAAGACGCCCAGGAACCAGTCAAAGTCTTCACGGAAGAGGTGCGCCTGCCGGTGGTCGCACTGGACCAGTACGGCCATTACGATCCGACTTTGACTGCCGACGACATCCTGGTTCTTGAGGACGGTAAGTCACAACAAATCAGGAGCGTGCGTCGTCTGCCCGCGAATGTCTTAATAGTGCTCGACACTGGCGGTGAATCGGTTGGGCTCGGAGGCATGTCAAAGCGGACGAACTTAACACGGCAGGTGGCGATGCAGTTGGTGAAGAGTCTTCACGAGGGTGATTGGATCTCGATCATGCAGTTCAACAACAAGGTTGAAGTGCTGCAGCCGTGGACCATTGATCGAGACACGACGTTGAAGATTCTGAAGACGAAAGTTTCGTCCGGCAAGCGAGATGTTTTTTCCGAAGCCGTTATCGAGGCAGCGGAGCAGATTCAGGAACGACCTGAGGGCAGCCGTCATGTCGTATTGATTACCGATGGCGTAGACACGGCTGGCGCCAAAGCCGATCGAGCTCGGGCAACGAAGCAATTGATGGCAGCACGCGCGACGGTGCACATCATCAGCTACACAGAGTTTGTGCGTCAAAAAAATGAGAAGAAGAAATCGGATATCTCGGTGGGGTTACGACCGGCGTCTCAGGATCCGCTGACAGTTTATGACCCGACTCTGCCTCCGGGCACGACACGTAATCCGGTCTTTGGCGTGTCAGTCAGATTTGATCCGGCTATGAGACGACTACGCAAAGCTTACGAGAACGAAGTGAAGAAGAGTCAGCAGTCGCTAACGGCGCTTGCGGACGAAACCGGAGGAACGATTTTTCTGCCGAAGAATGATGAAGAGATGTTGAGTCAGGCGGAGAATGTCGCTCGCGACATTGGATCAGAGTATGTGATCACGTATCGCCCGACTCGTCCGCTGGCTGATGCTCGTGTGAATGAGTATCGTCGCGTTGAAGTTGTCTCTAGGAGAGTCGGACTCACTTTGCGATCAAGAAGAGGGTATGTGGCGAAGGTCGACGAGAACAAGTAAAAAGGCAAAAGTAAAAAGGCAAAAGTCCGAACCAAAGACAAAGAGAGTGCTTTGGTTCGGACTTTTGCCTTTTTACTTTTAACTTTTTACTTAACTCACCAACCCCTCGACGCGGGGCTCGGCAATCGCGGCCACCATCTGATGCGCCTCAAAGTCTTCCTTCTCGCGCCTCAGCGAACGGCGATGCAACTCTTCCCAATCTTCTTTAGGCACTCGATGAAAAGCCGCCACCACGTTGGCGTCGAATTGCTTTCCAGCCCAGTCATCAAGCTCTTGCGCCGCAGCCTCGTAACTCTTGCCGCGCCGGTAGACGCGGTCACTGGTGATGGCGTCAAACGCATCCGCGACTGCGAAGATGCGCGCACAAATATCGATGTCTTCGCCTTTCAGACCCAGCGGATATCCTGACCCATCCCATTTCTCATGATGTTGCGCGACCACGCGCGAGGCTCGATCCAGAAATTCAATTCCCTGCAATATCTGTTTGCCATGCAGCGGGTGTTCGCGCATGCGTACCCACTCTTCTTCAGTAAGTTTTGCCGGCTTCCTCAGAATCGCATCAGGCACGCCAATCTTGCCGATGTCATGCAACAACGAACCAAACTCGAGTGCCGACATTTGCTCGCTGTTGAGTCCACACTCGCGGCCCAATCTCAAACTGTATGTTACGACTCGTTCAGAGTGACCATGCGTCTCGGAATCGCGAGTCTCGAGGGCTGCAGTCAAAGCTTTTAATGTAGAACGATAGGCTTCTTCCAACGAGGCAAGCGCTCGATCCAATTCTCCGGTGCGCTGCTCAACGAGTTCTTCGAGATGGTTCTCGTAACGCTGTTTGGCGACGATAAGTTCGTTATGTTCCAGGGCGCGTTTAACGACGGCTTCAACCTGGCGCAAATCAAAAGGTTTCATGACGTAGTCGAAGGCGCCGAGCCGCATAGCTTCTATCGCGCTTTCAACCGTCTGCAAACCACTGATCATAACGACAACCGTGTCCGGCGAAATGCGCTTCACGTGAGGCACCATTTCGAGCCCACTCATGCCGGGCATCGTGATATCGCTGATAACGAGGCGAAAATCGCTTTGTCTTAAACGGGCGAGCGCTTCTTCCGCGGAGCCTGCGGTCTCACACTCAAGTTCGGTGGACAGCAAATCCGCGAGAATCTCCGTAATCTCTCGCTCATCATCGACAATTAGAATTCGCGACTCGGGACTTTCCTGCCGCATAGTCGTTCCACTCCTGTGTAACTGTCTTGATAAGATCTCGGCAATGTCGGGTCGCCGACAATCTTTCCGGGGGTAAGTAATACTTCGTGAGAAGGCTGGGTGTTGGTGCGGAGGGTGTTCCCAACCACACGGCCGGCTCAGGTATTTTACAGATCCGAGCCAAATCTGGCAAACAAGTTTTTGCACACCTGTTAAGTCCAAATATTTATTCAGTTAGAGGCCATCGAGCTGCCCCAGTCAAGCGGTTAACGTCCGCTGTTAACGATAACAATGCGACTTTCGACTCCGTCGAGCCTCGTTTTAAGGTCGCTGGTGAGCCGCACGCCCTAACCTAGTGCACCAAGAAAAAGTAGGTAAAGCATAAATGGTGAACTGAAGCCTTAGCCGATACCACGCTATATATGAAAGGGCGCCCCATTGGTTGTAACTTGGAGTTGATCTAAGACCTCAAGCAGACAACCGGAAGGAGAGCCCTAATGAGAAGCTATTATGTAGGGGTGGATGTGCATCAAGCAAGCAGTGTGATCGTGGTACTGAATGGAGCTGGTAAGGTAGTGGCGCAAGTAGTGCTGCGGACGAGAAGCGAAGATTTACGGAGCTACTTTAAAGGACTCGAGGGTAAGGTGCGCGTAACGTTTGAAGAAGGGACGCAGGCCAACTGGCTCTATCACCTGCTACGACCGTTGGTGAGCGAAGTGATTGTCTGTAATCCGCGGCGCAACAAGTTTCTCGCGGAGGGAAACAAGGGCGACCGCATCGATGCCTTGAAGCTGGCGCAACTGTTACGCAGTGGGCTGCTGCAACCGGTCTACCACGGAGAACTGCGGATGCGAGCGCTGAAGGAGTTGGTCCGAAACTATCACTGCCTGGTGGTGGACACGACGCGAGTGATGAATCGCTTGAAGGCGATCTATCGGGGGCGGGGTATCGGCTGCGCCGGCACGGCTGTCTACCAGGTGGAGCGCCGCGAGCAATGGTTAAAGAAGCTGAGCGAGCGCGGCGTGAGACAACGAGCGGAGTTCTTGTATAAACAACTAGGGGCGCTGAAACCGCTGCGGCAGGAAGCGAAGCTGGCGATGCTGCGCGAAGCCCGGCAGCAGGGCGCTTATAAATGGTTGCTGAGTGTGCCGGAACTGGGAGCGGTGCGGGTGGCCCAGATCCTGGCGGTGATCGAGACGCCGCATCGCTTTCGCAGCAAACGACAGTTCTGGACTTATCTGGGGCTGGCGGTGGTGACGCGCACTAGTGCCGAGCATGAAGTGGTCAAGGGCAAGCTGCAAAAACGCGCCCGCCCGGCGGCCACGCGGGGCTTAAACCGCAACTTCAACCGCCTGATGAAGAAGGTATTCAAAAGTGCGGCCTGCAGCGCCTGTGTAGCGGGACCGTTCCAGGCGGCCTATCAACAGCGCTTGGCGCAGGGCATGGACGAGAGTTTGGCGCGTTTGGCCGTAGCGCGTAAGTTGGCCGCCACCACCCTGACGGTTTGGAAACGGGGCGCCGGTTTCGCGCCGGAAAGGATGAGCGCGCCGAGGCTCTAAGCAGTGCTAGCAGCGACTCGCGCCGCTTGCGGACGCGGCTGAGAGATGTGCTTTTTATTTCCGTCAGGCTTTCGTTTAAAGACAGATAAGGTCGTGGGTGAGTATCAGCCAAGCCAATGTACCCAGCGGTAAAGCGCTGAGGACCAAATACCACTATATGCCCCCACGCATGACCAGAAATAGTCGTAGTCCCAGCCCGCGTGCTGGAGTCTCAGATAGAACCATGGTTGGCACTTTTTTCGACCGACCAACGTTTCGACTATGAGAGTCCGAATAACGAAGCGCCAAGCAAAGACGGTATATAAAGGGAATGTCTACCCAGCGCCTCTAACTGCGGTCGAGATTGAATTGTTGGCCATCGTGACTTCGCCATCTTGAGTTGTGCTCGTTAGCGCCGCGCTGCTTTAAGTTGGGTCTGTAACCAGCGTTGCCGAGTTCCGCTCATCTTGAGCTCGCTCTCAAGTACGCCTAGTCGCCTGGCCAGCTTCGGAGAAGTTTTTTCTTGACAGCCCTTTCATAGAACAGGCTCGCCCTGTGGTATTTCATGTTCACAGCTACAAAAACAGGCTGATCCATCGGTTCGCCAGAGGCCACGGGCTGGCCCCGTGGTGTTTCACGTTGCCGCCAGCAGCATGAATCGTGAACACTCACGGGACGAGCCCGTGGCCTCACCAAAAATCTCGGCCCGCCTCTGTTAGCGACCAACGTGAATGACCACGGCGCCAGGCCGTGGCCTCAGTTTTAGCGACTACCTACTTTTTCTTGCCGCACTATTCGTGGACTGAATGCTTCACCTGGCAGTAGGAATTGCGGTATTCTAACTAAACCACACCTTGCTCGTATGGCCACCGGATTTCAACTCGTGAATAGGAGGCTTACATGAGCGAAGACCCAACGAAAATGCTTTCAGAAGGCGTGAGTAATTTGGCCAGGGACGTTTATTCAATAAAGGAAAGGCTTCAACAATTGGAAGAAAAGTTCGAAGCACGGTCTCGAGAAACTCGCCCGATGTCCGAACGAGTCGACCAGATTCTGGTCGCGGTTGTGGATACGCGCCATGAGCTGCTTGATATGCGCCGGGAGCTGGTTGATACGCGCCAGGAGTTTCGCCACGAGCTGCGTGAAGTTAATCGAACTTTGCGACGAATGAATCTGGATTTCGCTACGGTGCTTCGCAATCAGGACGAGCTAGAGGATCGAGTTGAGAAGCTGGAAGAGCGCCCCGCCGAATCCTAATTGTTCTTGACTGGAAAAATACGAAGTCAGAACCGGGAGCGGTAGCGACCGGGTTGTGGTTACCAACAACGGCGATTTAATCGTTAGGTACCCGGTCGCTACCGCTCCCGGTTCTGACATTGCTCAATACTTGGTTTCGAAGCGTCGGATGGGCTGACCCTTTGTAAGTTCGTTAAAGTAATAAATCAATGAAAGCAGTTTTTGCGGACGGAATCTTGGCGGGTCACGTGGCGTTCGTCACGGGTGGCGGGACCGGCATCACTGGTGGAGTGGCGCGAGCCCTTGCAGAGGCAGGCGCGTCAGTCGCTCTCGTCAGCCGTCAGATGGACCATCTCGAGCCTGCCGCTGCGGCTATCAACGAAAAAGGTGGCAAAGCTTTCGCCGTTACCGCCGATGTGCGCAATCCCGGCGAAGTCGAAAATGCAATCGCCGCTACCATCCAGGAGTTTGGCAAGATAGACATCGTGGTTAATGGAGCTGCCGGTAACTTTTTGTGTGAGGCCGCCCAAATGTCGCCAAACGGATTCGGCTCAGTCGTGGACATCGATCTAAAAGGAACATTCAATGTTTGCCGCGCGGCTTTTCCCCAGCTTAAGGAACATCGAGGTCACATCCTCAACATCAGCGCCACGCTCCATTATCTCGGCACTCCCATGCAGCTGCACGTCTCTGCAGCCAAAGCCGGCGTCGATGCGCTCACCCGAAACCTCGCCGTCGAGTGGGGCCAGCATGGCATCCGCGTCAACGCAATCGCTCCCGGTCCTATCGAAGACACTGAAGGTATGAAGCGACTGGTTCCTGAGCCGATCAAACAGAAACTCCGCCAGCGTATCCCCCTCGGTCGATTTGGATTGATCGAAGACATCGAAAATGCCGCCCTCTTTTTGTGTTCGGACGCAGCTAATTACATCAGCGGCGCCGTACTCGTAATCGACGGAGCGCACTGGTTGGCAGCCAACCGTCTGATCTAAACAAACCTCATGCTCGAGCTGGTTCCTGCAACATACGAGGACTTTGAACGCGAAGCCGGTCAGGGCAATGTCGTGCCGGTTGTCCGAACCGTGCTTGCCGATTTGCAAACCCCGGTGGGCGCTTTTCTCCGTATCGCGGGCGACAGTCCATATGCTTTTCTGCTCGAGTCAGTCGAAGGTGGAGAGCGAATCGCGCGTTACTCGTTCCTGGGTACTGACCCCGAGATGATAGTCCGCGGCCATGGACCACTGACGTTTGTCGAGCGCAATGGCAAACGCGAAATCCTTTCCGTACGCGCGGTGGACTTTGTGCGTGATTATTTCCGCGAGCGCGTCCTGGCCCGTCGTTCCGGACTCGCGCCGTTTGCTGGTGGCGCAGTTGGCTATCTCGCTTACGATGCCGCGAGTTGGTTTGAGCCTGCTCTTGAAAAAGATGATGAGTTGAGCGCCTCTGAGACTCAACCGCTCGATTTGCCTACTGACGCTTTGTGGATGTTCTTTCGAAATGTAATTGCATTTGATCGAGTCCGTCAGCAGATGGAGATCATCTCTATTGTTTTCACTTCAGAGGCGGAAGGCAGCAAAGTACGGTTGCGAGAGCTTTATGACGCCGCTGTAGCTCGCACTGCGACGATAGAAGCTGAGTTGCTGAAGGGTGTGCCCGCTGTGAAAGGCGGGCAGCATCCGGAGGCTACTGTGCCGGAAGAGCCCGAGCTAATCTCAAATTGGAGCCGGCGAGGATTCGAAGATGGTGTTCGCAAGATCAAAGAACATATCTTAGCGGGCGACTGTTACCAGGTGGTTCTTTCGCAGCGCTTTTCAACTGATTACACCGGCGAGCCAATCAGCATCTATCGAGCCTTGCGCGCCATCAACCCGTCGCCGTACATGTTTTTTCTTCGTTGTGGTGCGGATTCAGTTATCGGGGCCTCGCCTGAAATGCTCGTTCGTTGTCACGGGCAGCGTCTCGACTATCGTCCTATAGCGGGAACGCGGAAGCGTGGAGCGACTGAAACGGAAGACTGGATGCTGGGTGAAGATCTGAAGACTGACGAAAAAGAAGTGGCTGAGCACATGATGCTCGTGGATCTCGGCCGCAACGACCTCGGACGCGTTGCCGATGTTGGTTCCGTCACCGTCGAAGATCTGATGTCCGTTGAGCGCTATTCTCACGTGCAGCATTTGGTGTCGAGCTTGCGCGCTCGACTGCGTGACGGGCTCGATCGCTTTGATGCTTTCGGCTCGTGTTTTCCAGCGGGCACGGTGACGGGCGCACCCAAGATCAAAGCGATGGAGATTATCAGCAAGCTCGAACCGGACCGGCGGGGGATTTATGCCGGGGCAGTTATGTACATGGATTACGCGGATAATCTTGATTCGTGCATTGCGATTCGTACCATTGAATTACGTAACGGTAAGGCTTCAGTCCAGGCTGGAGCTGGAATAGTGGCGGACTCAATACCTGAGCACGAGTATGCGGAAAGTTTGAATAAGGCTCGAGCTCTTTTTCGGGCAATCGAACTCGCCCAGCGCGGCTTTTGAGGAGAGGTGTTAGCGAGGTTGATGCATGGCCTCGATCAATTATTTAAGCTGGATCGGAAAGGCACGGCCTTTCCGCTTTGTGCGGCGGCAAAGCCGCATTAGGTGGTGGCTGCAAGTGCCGACCGTAACCAAACTTTTCTTAGCGTTACTCGTGCTAGCTGCTTTTGCTCTTCCTGTGTTAGCCCAGGGACAAGCTCAAGAACCAGCTGACACTGCGAAGAAGGCAAATGCCCGTCCCGCTGCAATTGCCGAAGAACCGAAGGAGCCTTTCGACGGCGTCCCGTTAGACAAGCTGGCTGGCCAATGTGTCACCCTCGAAACGGAGCTTGGCTCGATCGTTATTGAAGTGATGCCGGACATTGCTCCCGAGGCCTCGCGAAACTTTCTTAACCTCGCTGCCACCGGCGCTCTCGATACGACCACGTTCAGTCGGGTGCTGAAAGGCTTTGTGATTCAGGGTGGAAATTTATTTACGAGCGAGCGCTGGGGCGCTGAGTTAGCTAAACGCATGTCGCGTCATCTTCCGGATGAGCCCAGTGACGTGAAACATGTGCGCGGTATTGTTTCCATGGCCCGAGGCTCTGAACCAAACAGCGCCACTACGCATTTCTTCATTCTGGTTGGCGATGGTCATCACCTTGACGGGAAGTTCACCGCCTTTGGTCGAGTCGCAAAAGGACTGGATGTAGCTGACACAATCAATCAGGCGCCTGTTGAAGGAGAGACGCCTCAAAAACCGGTTCACATCAAACGTGGGCAGGTCGCTCGCTGTAATCCGTAACCGTGAAGATTCGATCCAAATATTGGTGGCTTCTGGTTGTCGGTTTTTTGCTGTTGCTCTGCAGCTGCGGGTCGTCAGGCGCTGAGCTTACACCGGAAGGCGCGAAAGATTTTCTAAAGCTCCGAGGCTACAGCTTCGACGAGCAGCGCTTTCTCGCGGCAGCTGAGGCTGGCGACGTTCTCGCAGTGAATGCATTCATCCGTGCCGGGATGAATGCAAACGCTCGGAATGAAGAGGAAGACACCGCCCTAATCCGGTCAGCGGCGGCCGGAAATCTCGAGATGGTCAAAGCGTTGCTCAAGGGAGGCGCCGACGTTAATGCCCGGAACAAGAATGGCTTTGGAGCGCTTTCGAAAGCATTGATCCAGAATCACGAGGAGGTCTGCAAAACGCTTCTGGCGCAGCCGGCTGTTGATATTAATGTGCGTGGCCTGAACGGCGCCTCAGTTCTAATGGTCTACGTGTTTCGCGATCGCGAGGATGTAGTCACCAATCTTTTGCAGCGAGGGGCGGACGTGAACCTTCAGGATGCCGACGGTGATACGGCATTGCATGGCGCGGTCAAGACGGGCAATGTGAAGTTGCTGCGGCTGCTGTTAGGAAAAGGAGCTCGGGTTGACGCGCGCAGCAAGTTAGGAGCGACGCCGTTGATGTGGGCTGGTGGCTATGGGCAAGACGAGGCTGCTCGTATCTTGTTGGAGAGCGGCGCTGACGCAAAGCAGAAGGATGGCCAGGGCCGAAACGCCGCTGATTGGGCCGACGGCAATAATCATCATGGCCTCGCCGACTCGCTACGCGCCGCGACCCGGAATTAGGGTGTAGGGTGTAGGGGAATTGCTGAATGCGGATTGCTGAGTGCGGATTTTGAGATCTCAGATCTGAGATCAAAGTCTGAGAGATCAATAATCTGAGATCGCACATCCAAACAGCCGAGGCCAAAGACGAACGAAGCAAATCACAGCCACGCCGGACGAAATCAAAGACGAAAAGGCAAGGTACAAAAAGGCAAAGGACGAATAACCAAAGAACGAACAACCCAGGACGCTAACTAACGCGGACCAGGAGCATTCAAGTCTAGTTAGCATTGAGCACAAAGAACAAAGTACAAAGAACTAAGAACAAGAACAAAAGCCAAAGACCCAGGACCAAAGCATTCAGCAATCAGCATTCGCCATGATTCTTGTCATCGACAATTACGACTCATTCACGTACAACCTCGTCCAATATCTGGGCGAGCTGGGCGAGACTGTCGAAGTGCGCCGCAACGATCAAGTCACGGAGCAGGAGATCGAATCGCTGTTGCGGCCCGACCGTATCCTAATCTCGCCGGGCCCGGGAACTCCCGACGACGCGGGTGTCTCACTAAAAACAATTACGCACTTTGCCGGGAAGATTCCCATCTTCGGCGTTTGCCTGGGCCATCAGGCAATTGGCCAGGCGTTCGGCGGAAAGATCGCGCCCGCTCCACAATTGATGCACGGCAAAGCTTCAGAGATCTGTCACGACGGCAAAACGATTTTTGCCGGTCTCGACGATCACTTCAAGGCCGGTCGTTATCATTCTCTGGTCGTCGACCGTGGAACCCTGCCCGAGTGTTTGGAAGTCTCAGCTTTCACCGATGACGACGTGATTATGGGATTGCGCCATCGCGAGCTCAAAGTCGAGGGCGTGCAATTCCATCCCGAATCAATCCTCACTGAAGGCGGGATGAAGCTGTTGGCGAATTTCCTAAAGCTGTAACGGCTAGCTGAAATCTGCAATCCGAAATCAGCATTCAGCAAGATACCGCCATGCCCAACCAATTTCTGCGGGAGTGCTTATCGAAACTTACACGTCGCGAAAATCTAACGCGGGCGGAAGCCTCGCGTCTTCTTGAAAGCCTGCTCGAACCGGACGCCACCGACGCTCAAATCGGAGCCACGCTCGTGGCCCTCTCATCCAAAGGCGAAACCTTTGATGAGCTCGCCGGCATGGCGAGCGCGTTGCGAAGTCGGTCCGTGCGCGTCAATCCAAGCCACGATTGTTTCATCGACACCGCCGGAACCGGATCGAGCCCGGCAAAGACATTCAACATTTCAACAGCTGCTGCATTCGTAATTGCTGGAGCAGGTTTGCCGGTCGCGAAGCATGGCAATCGCGCCGCCAGCAGTCGCTCCGGCAGCGCGGATGTACTGACTGCGCTCGGCGTAAATGTTTCCGCCGTTCCTCAAATCTCAGAACAATGCCTGAATAGCATTGGGATCTGTTTTATGTTTGCGCCGTTGTATCACGGCGCGACTGCGCGAGTGGCCGGCGTCAGGCGCGAGTTGGGCGTGCACACGACCTTCAACTTGTTGGGCCCCCTGAGCAATCCCGCGAGCGCGCCCAGACAAATCATTGGCGTGTGGCGTTGCGAGTTGACTGAACTAATGGCGCAGGCGTTAGCGGAGTTGGGAACGCAGCGCGCCTGGGTAGTTCACGGCAACGATGGCCTGGACGAAATTACAATTGATGGAAAGACCACTGTGGCCGAAGCTCACCTCGGCAAAGTTCGGACGTTTGAAGTCACCGCTGAAGACTTCGGTCTGCCGAGCGGAGGACTCGACCATCTACGCGGTGGCGATGCTGAGATGAATGCAGCGATCATTCTTGAAGTTCTGAGCGGACAACGAAAGGATGAAGCGCGCCGCCTGGTGATAGTTAACGCCGCCGCTGCGCTCTTTGTCGGTGGGCGGTCCGAGGACTTGAAGAGTGCAGCTCGTCTCGCGGAAGAGAGTATTGACAGCGGTGCTGCTCTGGACAAATTGGATGGACTAATTCGAGAAACCAATAATTGAGGTTGCGGTCGAAATGGGCTCCGATATTCTCACCGAAATCATTAGCGTCAGGAAGCGACGAGTCTTAGAAGCACAAAGGACGCTGCCTTTGGAAAAGCTTAAGGCTCAAGTTGAGCAGGGAACTGCTGACCGCCAGGTTCACCGGCTGGCGACTGCGCTCTCGAACGATCTTCGTCCAAATATCATTGCTGAGTTCAAGCGCCGCTCACCTTCAAAAGGAGTGATCCGGTCGGACGCGGATCCACACGCGCTGTCGAGTGCTTACGAGCGCGGCGGCGCAGCAGCCATCTCGGTGCTGACGGAGGAAGATTTTTTTGCCGGCTCACTCGATGATCTACGCTCAGTTCGCGAAGCTGTGAGACTACCGATCCTGCGCAAAGACTTTGTTTTCGATGAGTATCAGGTGTGGGAATCGGGGGCTGCTGGTGCTGCAGCGATTTTGCTGATCGTGTCCGTGTTGACCGATGAGGAATTGCGATCGCTTCGGCGTCTGGCCGAAGATGGACTTGGAATTGATGCTTTAGTCGAGGTGCATTCAGCGACTGAGCTGCAACGCGCGCTGACTGCCGGCGCGAAAATAATTGGTGTGAACAATCGCAACCTGCGGAGCTTTGAAGTGTCTCTGGATGTGTCGGTGGACCTTGCTCGTGAAGCGCCTGCTGAAACTATTTTGGTCAGCGAAAGTGGTATCGCCACGCGCGATGATCTGACGAGACTTCGAGAACTTGGGTATCGCGGCTTCCTGATTGGTGAATCATTGATGCGCGCCGCCGATCCCGAGCAAACGCTGCGATCGTTACTGGGTTAGAAATCTGATTCATAGATCAAACCGCCCGTACGTAGGTCATTCTCGGCCACAGATGAACACGGAGTAACACAGATCTAAAATTCGGATTTATTCAGATCCCTTTTATCCGTGTTCATCTGTGGCCTAAAATCTAAATCGCCCACCGCTCAGTCAAAGCGTTTGATTGAGTAGAGGCACAGAGATGCCACGGGCTGGCCCCGTGGTGCTTCACGCTTGCAGCTAAAAAGAGACGAGTGGCTATTTGCAGGACTTGCCCTGTGAAGTCTTCACGTTCGCACAAGCGTGAACCTCCCCGGGACAAGCCCGGGGCATCCAACCAGTCGCTTTGGAGTTTTTTGCCAGCAGCTAACATGATTCTCCACGGCGCAAGGCCGTGGTATCCCAGATTCGCCATGCTCGTAAAAATTTGCGGCATAACTAATTTGGATGATGCACTGACCTCGGTTGAGGCGGGGGCGGGCGCGCTGGGCTTCAACTTCTATCGACTGAGTCCGCGCTACATTGAGCCGCGCGACGCCCGCGCCATCATCGAACGCTTACCTGCAAATGTTCTGAAGGTAGGCGTATTCGTAAATGAAGCTGCTCCGGAAATAGTGGAAGCGATAGCCCGCGAGGCTGGTGTCGATGCGCTGCAATTGCACGGAGACGAGTCACCGGACTTCTGCGTCGCTCTGAAGCATCGATATGTGATTAAGGCTCTCGCTGTGACCTCTGATTTTGAGCCAACAAGAGTTCTGGACTACGAAGTCGAGGCGATCATGCTTGATGGATTTCACAAACACAGGCGTGGTGGAACCGGTAATACTTTTGACTGGTCGATAGCCCGGCGTACTGGCGACCTTTTCCCAAAACTTTTTCTAGCTGGCGGCCTGTCTCCCGAGAATATAGCGGCCGCTATACACGAGGCACAGCCTTTCGCCGTCGACGCTTGCAGTGCGCTGGAAATTGAGCCTGGGAAGAAGGATCACGAACTTGTACGCTCGTTCGTCGCCGCGGCGTTAGGATTGGGAAGTTCTTAGTCTTTTTTCTCAGGGCCTGGTTCTAGTTCTTAGTTCTTTGTGCTTTGTTCTTTGTGCTTGAATCTGTGGAGGGAATCACTTGCACCAGATGTAATAAGACAACAGACCAAAGACTCAACCACAAAGAACAAAGCACCAAGAACAAAGCACCAAGAACAAAAAGAAAGGTCCAAACCCAAGACCAAAACCCTTCTGATCGTGTGCTATCATTTCAAACACCCCAGTCCTCTCCTAATTGAATCTTCAAAAACGTTGCATCAATCGGGATACAAATCTGAGCGGACATATGGTGGAACGGGCAAGAGACAAACGGTTTATTGAGCGAGATACCCGGGCGCGCGGTCGCGTCTTGTTGATATCAGACACCTCCGTTGAACCTGAGAAGAATGCCCTCGAAACGATCGGGCTCGAAGTCGTAGGTGTCAGTGGTGGGGCGGCCGCCCTGATATCTCTGCAACGCTCGCGCCCGCATCTGGTCATTGCGAATTCTGATGTGAAGGGATTCAACTCACGCGAGCTGGCCCGAATGCTCGCTCAAACAGAGGAAAACATTGCTTTGATCCTCACCGGTCATGAGGAGGCTAACCTTGAACGAAGGCTTGCCGCCCTCTCGCTTGGCATTAGCGACTACTTCGAACTCCCGCGTGAACTTCCGCTTCTGATTGAGCGAACGAGACAGCTTATTGCTGACGCGCAGATTATTGAGCGTCTGCGAGCTGAAGCTGATTTGGATTCATTGACTGGCCTGGCTAACCGTCGCCGCTTTCGTATCTCGCTGAGTAACGAGCTTGAAAGGTGGCGTCGCTACAGTGTACCGTGCGCGTTGTTGCTGCTGGACATAGACTTGATGAAGAGCATCAATGACAGGCACGGGCATACCTCAGGCGATTTAGTGTTGAGTTATGTCGCGGACACGCTTAGCGAGTTTTCTCGTGACAACGACACGGCGGCACGCGTCGGTGGTGAGGAATTCACTTTATTGCTGGCTGGCGCGTCGCCGGAAAAAGCCCAGGTGGTAGCTGAGCGTTTGCGGTCTGCTATTTGTTCGACGCCTATCGAAACAGTCGGGGTTGTGACCGTGAGCATCGGCGTAGCCGCCTGTCCCGCGCATGCAAACACTGAAAGATCGTTGTATGCCGCGGCTGATCGTGCTCTTTACGTAGCTAAGAACGCGGGCAGAAATCGAATAGAAGTCGCGCCGCCCATTCAGGGAAAATTGCCGGGAGTGTGATGCAAGCGAAACAGAAAAAGCCGGACGCCTTTGGTCACTGGGGTCCGTACGGCGGTCGCTTCGTGCCGGAGACTTTGATGGCGCCGCTCGAAGAGCTGTGCACCGCATTCATTGCCGCTCGCGAGAATGGTGAATTTCAAACAGAGCTGGCGAAGCTGCTGCGCGACTTTGCCGGTCGACCCACGCCGCTGTTCTTTGCTGAGCGACTGACCGAGCATGCCCGCGGCGCGCGCATCTTTTTGAAGCGCGAAGATCTTCTCCACACCGGCGCTCACAAAATCAATAACACTCTGGGACAGATATTGCTCGCCCGGCGCATGGGCAAACGGCGCATCATTGCCGAGACTGGCGCGGGACAACATGGTGTTGCCACCGCGACGGTGTGCGCCCTCTTCGGCTTGAAATGCGTCATTTACATGGGCGCTGAAGACATGCGCAGACAAGCGCTGAATGTCTATCGCATGCAGCTGTTGGGGGCCGAAGTGCGTGGCATCGAAGCGGGATCTCGCACTTTGAAAGATGCGATCAACGAGGCACTGCGTGACTGGGTGACGAATGTACATGACACGTACTATTTGCTCGGCAGCGCGCTTGGTCCACATCCCTATCCAGTGATGGTCAGAGATTTTCAAACTGTGATTGGTCGTGAAACTCGAGCCCAGGTTCTGGAACAAGCCGATGGACTTCCGACTGTTCTTATAGCGTGCGTTGGCGGTGGCTCAAACTCGATCGGAATGTTTCATCCGTTTCTCGAGGATGCACCGGTGCGAATGATCGGTGTTGAGGCCGGCGGGCGCGGCAACAAGCTGGGCGAACACGCGGCGAGATTCAATACAGCCGGCGGCGGCAAGCCTGGAGTTTTGCAGGGAACGATGAGTTATGTGCTGCAGGATGAGCGCGGTCAAATCGCTACCACGCATTCAGTCTCAGCGGGACTGGACTATCCATCGATAGGTCCTGAACACGCGTGGCTGCATGATGAGAAGCGAATCGAGTATGTGTCAGCCTCCGACGATGAAGCGCTCGCGGCTTTTCATCTGCTGAGCAAGCTTGAAGGAATTATTCCAGCGCTGGAGTCAGCTCATGCCGTGGCTCACGCGCTGAAGATTGCGCGTGAGTATGATCGTGATGAGATTGTGGTCGTGAATCTGTCCGGGCGCGGCGATAAGGACATCGATACGGTGAGAAGTACAGCCGGCGGCTGATGATGTACAACAGGCTGCCAGCCTGTTGATGGTTTCGAGGGCGTCAACCTGTTTGGCAACGCGTGCTGCAGGCTGGCAGCCTGCAGTACATTAGTTGGCGCAGTGCTGGTCGAACGCGCGCTTCAACTCATCCGCAATCTGATACGCGTCGCGGCCTTCGATCTGACGCCGTTCCATCATGAAGACGAGGTTGCCGTCTTTCAGTAATCCAATCGACGGTGACGATGGTGGATAACCGGTGAAGTAGCCTCGCGCTTTCTCGGTAGCTTCGATGTCAGCTCCAGCAAAGACGGTGACAACTTTGTTTGGTCGGGCTTCGTTCTGTAGCGCGAGAGCCACGCCGGGCCGAGCCTTTCCTGCAGCGCAGCCACAAATAGAATTAACTACCACCATTACTGTGCCGGACGTGTTTTGAATAGTCTCATCAACGTCGTTTGCGGTTCGTAGTTCTTCCACGCCCAAGCGGGTCAACTCTTCGCGCATCGGTCGAATCATTATTTCTGGATATGGCATTCCTTACTCCTGCTACTTGATTTTGACCTGATTGTAGCACGCGGGTTGAGAAAGTTTAGGTATGGCGGCAGCGGAAACAGCGGAGTTTGAATTTCTTCTCATTCACACCGTGGCTTTAGCCCGGTGAAAGGCATCGCCTCCCGGTTTCAATCAACCGTTTTAACGGTTTCGACATAATCCCCTTGTAAGCGAAACCGTTAAGACGGTTCACCAACTCTGAATTGGCTCCTTTTCACCGGGCTAAAGCCGCGGTGTGAATGAGAATCAGGAGCTAACCCCCTATGACTTGAACTCCTCACGGTTTGTTAATAACAATTTCGCGGGGCTCGTCGCCGTCGCCCGAAATGGTCACTTGCCACACATTCTCGGGCAGACGATAAGTACCAAGACGCTCAGCCCATTCAATCATGATTACCGCCCGTTCTTCACTGAGCAGTTCATCGAGATCGACTGCATGCGCAGCGGTGGGGCCTTCATCGAGACGGTAAAGGTCGATGTGATAAAAGCGAAGCCGACCTTCGTAAGGATTGACGAGCGTGAACGTAGGACTAGTTACTTCTTCAGGATCGATACCAAGACTGACGGCGAGCCCTTTGACGAACATTGTCTTGCCGGCGCCGAGTGGTCCACTGAGCAGAAGAATCTCGCCACCGCTTAGCAGGCCTCCGATCGTGGAGCCAAGGCTCACCGTATCGGCTGGTGAGTGTGATATCCATCGCCCCACAGGAATTCCTTTTTCTAAGTCGGTACTCATTCCGGTAGTTAACACAGCGCCGTGTGAGAAACTTCCCCTCTCATTCACTCTCGGTTCAACCGGGTGTTCAGACGTTCTTCAAATTCATGAACCGTTTTAACGGTTTACCTTCGCGGACCAAACAGAAACCGTTGAAACGGCATTAACATACTTGACTAATCAACGTCAGTAGTCGAACGCCGAAGGCGTTGGCAAATTCCAGCCTGGGGCAGCGCCCCAGGAAAAGGAACCAAGCTAATAGGGGAACGCTGTAAGCGTTCGCGAGTTGAGCTTTGGG
>DATNBH010000060.1:0-152825 GCA_035572035.1 Pyrinomonadaceae bacterium
GTATTCCAGTTGACCACCCTGGTCCCGGGTCGCTTTAGCGACTGCATGCATGTACTTGATCGATTGGTCAGGCATCAGCAAGCGGTATTGCCATTCAAAATCGTCGGCGCCATTACGTGCCTGTTCGACCATTTTCTCGTACAAGGTAAGATCATCGGGATGCACCCGTGTGCGAATGACCTCGAGCGTGATTTTGATTCCCGGATCGAATTCATAAATGCGATAGAGTTCCTTTGACCAGGTGATTTCGTCGGACGCTACGCGCCAGGAAAAACTGCCGACCGAAGTGAGTCGCTGGGCTTCGGCGAGGAACGCCTCGCTACGACGCACGTCTTCCTGCGCTCGTTTGCGGTCCTCGATGTCGAATGCGGCCACATACCACCGAACGATCCGTCCTTGCTCATCGAGCAAGGGCTTGTAGCGCACCAGGAACCAGCGATATTGCCCGTCGTTGCCCAGGACGCGCTGCTCAGTGATGAATGGTGCGCCCCGCTTGAGCGATGCCGCGCGTCCGGCGCGGACTCTCTTAAAATCCTCCGGGTGGATGACACGATCCCGATAATCCTCTTGTTTTACATCCTCCAGACTGAGGCCGGTGTAATCCATCACAGCCTGATTGACATACTGGACGGATCCTTCGGTGTTCAATACGTAAATGTGTGTAGGAATGGTGTTGATGATCTGATTCAGATTGCGTTCAGCCGACCGTAACGCTTCTTCAGCCCGTTTTTGGTTCTCGATGTCGAACGCGGTCGCATACCATCGATCGATCCTTCCGTGATCATCGAGCAGAGGATTGTAGCGGACCAGGAACCAGCGATATTTGCCGTCCTTACCCAGCGCTCGTTGCTCATATTCGAACTGGAGGGGGCGTTTGAGGGCCCGTTTGCGCTCGTCGCGCAGCCTTTCGACGTCGGCCGGGTGGTAAACCAGAGCGCGAAAGTCCTCTTTCTGCATATCCTGCAGCGTGACACCGTAGTAATCCAGCACCGCTTGATTTACCGACAGTACGGTCCCATCGGCTCGCGACACTTGTATGAAGGTTGGGATGGTGTTGATTGTCAGGCTCAAATTGCGCTCGCTCGATCGTAGAGCCTCATCAGCCAGCGCGCGTTCGATGGCAATGCTGGCAATGTGTGTAACTTGAGCGATGAGATCCAGCTGAACTTGAGTGGGGCTGGAAGGATGGTCCTGAAAAATCGCGAACGTTCCCAGCACGCTGCCGTCGCGAGAACAAATCGGTGTCGACCATTGCGCTCGTAATCCATGACCAAGCGCAAGCGGTCGGATCGGGCTCTGTTGCCAATGCAAATCTGATTCAAGGTCTTCGGCGATTACCTGCGACCCGGTAAGCGCTGCTACTGCGCACGGCCCGGCCGTCGCTTCCACCGTTAGTCCTTCAAGGGCATCGTTGAAAGTCGCCGGCAGGCTGGGCGCTGCGCCAGTGTGGAATGTCGGCCCACTCCAGTCGACCAAATATATGCCGCACTTGCAGTCCGCGGCTGTGTCTTCGACAAACCGACAGAGTGCAGTGAGCACATCCTTGAGCGGGCCGCCCGCTGCCACCATCTCTAGCAGTCGCTTCTCACCAGCTAGTTGGGCCTCTGCTCGCTTTCGATCGTCGATGTCGGTAAGCAACACGCACCAGCGAAGAATGCGGCCGTCCGTATCTTTTAAGGGGAAGCCACGAACATGAAACCAGCGGTAGGCGCCATCAAAGCGACGGTGACGCGACTCGACTTCGTAAGTCTCACCGGTTTCGAGTGCGTGGGTCAGCACTTCGATTACCTGCGGCAGGTCTTCGGGATGAACTGGATCTGAAGAGGCCCAGCCTTTCAACTCGTCAAGAGTCTTACCAAAGTATTCCAGGCACGGTTGGTTCAATGTCTCGACTTCGCCACTGGGCGTTATGACGGCGACCGGCGCGGGGATGCTATCGACCATCAATTGCAGGTCGAGTTTGCGCTCTCGCAGTGTGGCTTCAGCCTGCTTCAGTCGCGCGGCTAGATCGTCGCCGGATACGCTTTTCTCCAGACGAGGATTCATGGCTTGAGAATGCGTCATCTGCGCGCAAAATGTCCACCATTCTTGATGCCTGATGGGCGCAAGAGTGTGGGGAGTCAGCGGGGCGCGAAATTCGGATTGCGAGATGAGAGAAACTGAAGAGCAATATCAACGAACTTCAATTAACCGATTTCCGGCATTGAGATGATCGACTACTTCTTTCCATCGCGGCAACAACCATTGAATCAGAACACGATTTGTGGCGTTGCCGATGCGAAGCCAGACGATCACAGGACCTGTTGTCGCGCGAGCGGTGCGCTCAGCAAAGTCTTCATCTTTTGTAATGACGATTGCGCCACTCTCCGAGGCGTGGTTCCAGATCGCGATGTCATCAGCATTGCGCAGACCAAGATCATCGACATGTTGGGCTGAATGGCCCCTGCTGAATTAGCCAGTTTGCAAGCGCTGGTGGCAATTGAGCGTCGATGAGGAAAGTCACGGTCCGACCATCACAACCGCGTGATCAACTTGTGCGGAGGCGTACTCAAGGCAGGCGCGAATATCTTCGGCTTCAAGATAAGGATAATCCTGAAGAATCTCCGCTTCTGTGGCGCCGCCAGCCAGCATGTCGAGCACGTCTTTTACCCGAATCCGCATGCCACGGATGCAGGGACGCCCACCGCACTGGCGTGGATTGGAAGTTATCCGGTTGAGCAGATCAGCATTCATGCTCGAATAGTAGGCATCACCATCTGGCAAGTCAATTGAGTTTGGTCCTGAAGAGTCTCCTCGATTTCTGACTAATACCAAGGTATCGATCGATACCTTCGTCTAATAGATCAATTTCCTCACTTGGAGTGTAATCCTCCAGCAGTCAGCTACCAGATCGGAACTGGCCCGAATGAGATTCGTCACGCCGCTGAAGGGAGAGAACATGAAAACGCAAGCCAAACTAGAGTCGGAACCTCGGGGGTCCAATCAGAATCATCATGGACCGTTCTACCACTCAGACGAGCTCGTCGCGGCCGTACACCGAGCCGAGGGTGGGATCTTCGAGACCTTTCGCGCTGCTCATGCGTTTGGCCGAATCTACGCCGGCACGTTCACCGCAACTCCTGCTGCAAAGACACTCTCGCGGGCGGCCCACTTCCAGGGCACGCCAGTTCCGGTGACCGCAAGGCTCTCCGGTAAGAGTGGTGACCCGAATAAGAAGCCGTTGAGCGTCGTAGCGATGGCGACGAAGTTTTATCTGCCGGATGGCACTGTTACCGATTTGATCGCTATTACCCTGCCGGCTTTCTTTGCCCGCACACCGGAAGAGTTCCTCGAGTTTACCAAAGCTGCCATCCCGGACCCGGCGACCGGCCAGCCCGATCTCGCCAAAATCAAGGCGTTCGCAGTCAGCCATCCGAACGGGGCGAAGGTCTTACATTTGCTGCTGAGCCAACCAGCTCCGGTGAGTCTCGCTCAGGTCAGCTACCGCCCGCTTCACACCTTCTACTTCGAGAACGCGGCGGGCGAAGGGAGATGGGCGCGCTACCACTGGGAACCGGAAGCGGGCGTCGCTGGTCAACCGATCGAGGAGTTGGCGAAGCAACCGCGCGATTATCTGTACGAGGAACTCGAGGGGCGCCTGAGCTCGGGCCCGGTCGCTTTTCGGCTCGAACTCGAACTCGCTCAGGCGGGGGACCCCGTCGATGATCCGTCCGCCATGTGGCCGGAAGGTCGAGAGCGCGTTGTCGTCGGGCGACTTGAGCTTAACCGCCGGATTACTGAGGCCGAGCTCGGCGATCCAGTCATGATGCACGACCCAACTGCCGTTACCGATGGGATCGAGGTCTCGCTTGATGATCAGATCATCGCCGTGCGCCGAGGCGCCTATCTTACGTCAGTAGCGGAGCGAACTGGTGGATGGCAAGCGCACGCAAAATTCCCAACGTCTCAGGGCTAGTCATGACTCCTCTGACAACCGAATGTCGGGCGCTTTGTAGACGAATGGACAAGAGCCCAGGCCATTACTAAACAAGAAGGAGAAATACAAAAATGCAAGCGCAAACACAGACTGCGGCCGGAGCAGAACAGCGCCAGGCAGGCGAAGAGAAGATACAGCAACTACGCGACCTTTTCGCCGACGCGCCGGAATTAGGTAAGAAGGCACTGGAGAACGTACTCCGAGAGCTAACCTCGCAAGTTTCAGAACCGCCGCCGCCAATTGAAAGCGCGGGCCGGGTCGGCGCGCGTCTCGGCAAGCGCTCCGAGTTGACCATCATTGTTCCGTTGGCGCCTGGCGGCGCCAAGCGGCTACGCACGTTCCTGCAATTGCTCGGCGGCAACCTCTCGCCCGGTGCGACCAAGGTCGGCACCCTCCACGACATGCGCTTCGTGTTTTTCGACAACGACACGAGAATGCTTTTCGCCACTTCTTTCGACGGCGATTGGGACGTCTATATCGACGACTTCATTGCTTTGATCCCAGACTATCTGGACATCATCGACTCGGCGTGGGAAGGCTGGCCTGGGATTCGCAGTCCCGGGGCGAAAGACTACCTCATTAAGCACCAGATAACGGCAGAAGGCTGGTTCGTTGCCAATCCGGAGCTCAGTTTGGCTGAGATCCAGCGGCACAAGCGCATCAGCAACGCGGTGGACGAGTTGTTGGACAAGATCGGTAACTAGTGTCTTGTCCCAATCGTTCGTGACATAAGTAGTGGCGGTTTTCGTCCCAGAGGGACGAGATATTTATAGGCCGCCCAGGTGGAACATCTTGTTCCTCGCTCCGTTAGGAGCGAAAGAAAGGCACATTTCGCTCCTCTGGAGCGAGGCAGTTCAATTAGGCAACGTTTCTATAAACATTTCGCCGCTCTGCGGCGAGGGCAGCATTTATGTTGAAGACTTTGGAAACACGACACTAGCGCATCGCTTACGGGACCAAGATCAAACAGACCGAAAGGAGAAAAGAGTAGCCATGGCAACTCAAACACAAATAGCGACCGAACCCAAAAGCGACGCGGTCGTTGAACAGAAGATTCAAAAACTGAAGGAGCTTTACGCCGACGCACCGGAACTAGGTAAGGCTGCGCTGGAAAACGGGCTCGCCAACATCAAGCAAGAGCTGGCAGCAATTTCCACAACAGCAGGGAAGCAAAGCGCCGGTCGCGTGGGAGCGCGTCAGGGTAAGGTCTCGGAGCTTACCGCGATTCTAAAGATCACTAAAGATGGCGCAAAACGACTCCGCGGCTTGTTGGAGATCATGGAGGGCAACTTCAAGGGAGCCGACGTAGTCGGCACGCTCCACGATATGCGCTTCGTGTTTCTCGATAACGACACGAAGCTGCTCTTCGCCACCGCCTACGATGGCGAGTGGGACGCCTATATCGACGACTTCGTGACAAAGATCCCGACTTCCATGGACCTGGTGTTCTGCAATCTCGAGGGATGGCCGGGAATTCACGACCCGAACATAAAGGACTGGCTCGTTAAGCACCAGATCACCGCCGATGCCTGGTACGTCGCCAGTCCGAATCTGACGGTAGCCGAGACGCGACGGCTCGAGCGCGTCGGTAAGGCGCTTGACGAATTCCTGGACAAAATCAGCGCGTAGCCACGCGGTCAATTTCTTCTTGGAGTGGTCCAAATTGCACTGATGAAAGGATGCGCCAATGTCGTCCGTGAAGGTCGACCTAACTGAGATCCAAGCGACTATCCTCAGACCAAGGCCGGCGCCGTACTTCGGCACTCACGTGCTTTTGCGCGTCAACGATGCTGAAGCCGGCCGCGCGTTCCTGCGGCGGCTGACGCCGCACATCGATTCTGCTGCAAACTGGTGGAACGCGGCGGATCCCTGGCTCGAGGTCGGGATCAGCTATGCCGGCCTTGAGGCGCTCGGCGTCCCTCAGGATTCGTTGCAGAGCTTTCCGGAAGCGTTTCGCGAAGGGATGGCGGCGCGCGCCAGGCAGCTCGGCGACGAAGGCGTCAACGATCCGAAGAATTGGGACCAGCCGTACGGCAAAGGTGAAGTCCACATCGGCGTGAGCGCGTTCAGTGAATCCGAGGAAGATCGGCGTCGCATACTTTCCATCGCTCGCGAGCAGCTCGAAGGCTTCTCGGGTGTCAGCGTCTTAGCCATGCAGGATTTCGGCGCACAGCCGGGCGACCTCAATCCGCTGGGTTACAAAGACGGCATAGATCAGCCGGCGATCGAGGGTAGCGGCGTTGATCCGCTACCGGGCCAGGGACGGCCGATTAAAGCCGGCGAGTTCATCCTCGGCTATGCAGGTGAATCCGGAGTCGCGCTGCCGATGCCGCAGCCGGACATACTCGGTCGCAATGGTACCTTTGTTGGCTTTCGCAAATATCAGTCGCGCGTCGGCGCCTTCAATCGATTCCTGCGAGCGAATGGCAGCACCGAGGAAGAACGGGAACTCCTCGCCGCGAAGCTGGTCGGCCGCTGGCGCAGTGGCGCGCCGCTAACACTGTCGCCGGAAGTTGATAACCACACACTGGGCGCCGACCCGCAGCGAAACAACGACTTCGATTACTCGCGCGATGAACGAGGCAGGCAAGCGCCGTTCGGCTGTCATATCCGGCGGATGAACCCGCGAGACACAAAACTCACGCGGCTGACTGATGTCAACATACATCGGATCATCAGGCGAGGCACGACGTATGGACCACCATACGATCCGAACGCGCTGTCCGAAGCAGATGACGAAGTGCCGCGCGGCGCAATCTTCCTGTTCATCAGCGCCAAGGCGATGGCCACTATCGAATTCCTGCAGCAAGAGTGGA
This sequence comes from Pyrinomonadaceae bacterium, assembly GCA_035572035.1. GTDB lineage: Bacteria > Acidobacteriota > Blastocatellia > Pyrinomonadales > Pyrinomonadaceae > JAOAPY01. Next base: position 6,793 of record DATNBH010000060.1, read on the forward strand.
TCAACGACGGCAATTTCATCGGCGCCGGTAACGAACGTGATCCGATTGTCGGGCTGCAGGAAGAAGGAGCAACGTTCACCATTCCGAAGGAGCCGGTGAGACGCCGCGTCCACAGCATCGAAACCTTCAACGTGCTTCGCGGCGGCGAGTACTTCTTCCTGCCGAGCTTGTCGGCGTTGAAATGGCTTGCAGGCTTAGAAAATTGAGAGGGGTCTAATATTTCCTATCGTCGAGCAGCGAATAATAGAGTTAGAGGAGAAATGAAATGCATCCTTTACGCAAGCTACGGGAATCCGGTAAACCCACACCCGCCCAGCCTGGGAGCGCAGGCATCCCTGCCTGCCGGTTCCCAACAGGCAAGATGAATCGCAGCTAGTTTCTTGCGTAGCCGGCAGGCAAGGATGCCTGCGCTCCCAGCGCTGCGTAATAAGGAGAAAATTACAGTGAGTACACCCAAATCAAGCCCACAAGGCGAGTTGGTTTTCGAGACGCTGAATGTACGCAAGGAAGGTACTGTGCTCTTCGCGGAAATTTCTGCCCCTCCGATGAATCTTCTGGGGCCTGAATTGGTACGCGATCTGGTCTCACTCATTCAGCGAGCCGAGGCTGATGATGCGGTCCAGGTGCTCGTGTTCAAGAGTGCTGATCCTGACTACTTCATTTCCCACGTTGACGTTACTCGGATCAAGGAGAACCGCGAGGCGGCAGCGAAGCTCGACGGAAATCCCTCGATCGGCCAGGTCCTTCGCCACATGAGCGCCAGCCGCCTCGTTACCATAGCGCAGATCGAAGGTCGCGTTCGAGGGGTCGGCAGCGAGTTCGTATTAGCCTGCGATATGCGTTTTGCCGCGCGCGAGTCTGCGATCTTTGGTCAGTTCGAGCCGGCCTTCGGTGTGATTCCCGGAGCGGGCGCCGCTCAACACCTCACACGCCTTATAGGCCGCGCGCGGGCGCTTGAAGTTATGCTGAGCGCGTATGATTACGACGCTGAGATAGCTGAACGGTACGGCTGGATCAATCGAGCGTTGCCCGCCGATGAACTCGGCGACTTCGTGAGATCGCTCGCGCTTCGGATTGCCAGTTTTCCAGCCTCCGGCCACGCCGCAGTCAAGAATCGAGTCAACGCGATCGCTCTCGCTCCGGTCGAAGACATTCAGCGCGATTCCGATCTCTTCCTCGAAGGTGTGAGTGCTCCTGAGTACCAGCGACGGATGCAGGCAGCGATGAATCGCGGCTTCCAAACGAGAGACGCAGAAATGAACCTGGGCCAGTTGGTGGCGGACCTGTAGGGAAAACCGCATGTGTAAATTCGAATGGAAGCCACTGCCCAAGAAGTGTGACACGATCAAGTGAAAGGAGTGTTGCATTAAGACTGGGCCGATCCCAGCCGTGTCGTCCTCACGACGACCGACTCCAACACGTGGGGAGGCGCGTCAGGCTACGTCTACACCTTTCCGCGTCAGCCCAACGGAACGACAGACATTGACGTGGTAATCGTGCGCGAGGGTAAGAATCTCAAGGGGAAGGTGCTCGGCCTCGTGCTTGGGACCATAGGCCGAGGCGTTTTGAAAAAGGCGTTTGAAATTCCGTCAAGGCCATCGAAGGCCGGAATCACGGGGCGGCGAGAGCGGCAGGCGCATCGTGACAGGAATAGTTATTACTGTTGAGTGAGGCTTTCGGCAGTTCGTTGCTCACGCCGCGTCGTGGTTGTGGCTCATTCAACACATCTTGGTTTTGAATTAGTTGAACGCATAGGAGGAAACGAACATGGCAAGTCCGACAAATACAATCCGAGATAACAATGCCAACGAACCGAAGGTCGCTGCAGTCGACATGAAGCTCGAGGTCATCGTCATCCCGGTCTCAGATGTTGACCGCGCAGAGCAGTTCTACCGCAGGCTCGGCTGGCGACAGGACGTCACCCCGCCCGATTCCGGCGTATTCCAATTCACGCCGCGCGGCTCATCCTGCTCTATCCAATTCGGCAAGAACCTGACATCGGCCGTCCCTGGGTCGGTCCAAAGAACATACTTAATTGTGTCCGATATCAAGGCCGCTCGAGATGCTCTGATCGCAGCCGGTATCGAGGTGAGCGAGTTTTTCCACTTCGGCCCTGACGGGCCGGCAGGTGGTTTGGATCCTGAACGTCGCACTTATAGTTCGCTGGCCTCGTTCAGCGATCCAGATGGCAACAGTTGGCTGCTTCAGGAGATCACAACTCGTCTGCCCGGGCGCATCGACACTGGTGTGACTTCATTCGGCTCCGTAAGCGAACTGGCGAGCGCCTTTCGTCGTACCGAAGCTGCGCATGGCGAACACGAGAAGCGCACCGGGGGGCAGCGCGACGCGAACTGGCCCGACTGGTATGCCGAGTACATGGCGGCGGAGCAGGCCGGCGCAGAGTTACCACAATGAACGAGTACGCCGTGATCGGCATCGACCGCAGCGCGTCCATCGAAACACTGCGCATCACTGCATCGGTGCGCTGGCTGCAGCTTTCCCTTGCTCAACGCCGCATTCAACAGATCTGATTTTCGATTTAGGTGAACGAATAGAGGAAGGAACATGGAAAAGCCAATTCTGGTCACCGGCGCCGCGGGCCGTGTTGGCGCGGTAGGGCGCAGGGTCACTGAACTGTTGTTGCGGCAAGGCAAAGCAGTGCGCGCGATGGTGCGAGCTGAAGACGAACGCGCGCAAGCGTTGCGTGACATGGGTGCGGAGGTCGTGGTCGGCGATCTGCTCGATCTCGAATCGATGCATAGGGCGATTGCCGGCTGCGAGACCACGTACTTCGGCATGTCGGTTTCGGATGCCTATCTGGAGGCAACGGTCAATGCGGCGGCGGTGGCGAAGTATCACGGCGTGAAGGCATTCATCAATATGTCGCAAAGACAAAACCCATTAAAACGACTTTTCCAAGAGGAGATGAACATGAAGTTCAGAACCCTGTTACGCGGCGTTTTCTTAGCAATTACGGGCTGCGCGGTCGGATTCGGCTTGCTTGTCGCGTCAGGACAGGCGCAGAACACGCAATCAAAAGTTCAAAGGGAGAACACCATGAACCACACTGCAGCTACAGAATCTAAAAGCGACGCGACCGGCGACGCGGAAGGAATACGGCCATTCCATGTCGACATACCGGAGGAACGCCTCAAGGACCTGCGCCGGCGGATCGCAGCGACCCAGTGGCCCGAGCAGGAATTGGTTAAAGATCCGTCGCAAGGCGTCCAGCTCGGGACAATGAAAAAACTCGCCGACTATTGGGAGAAGAATTACGACTGGCGGAAGACCGAGGCGAAACTCAATTCATATCCGCAGTTCGTGACCAGCATCGACGGTCTCGACATCCACTTCATTCATGTCCGCTCAAAAAATCCGAACGCCCTTCCAGTCATCATCACTCACGGGTGGCCCGGCTCGATCATTGAGCAGTTGAAGATCATTGGGCCACTAACCGACCCGGTAAAGTATGGAGGAAAAGCGGAAGACTCATTTGACGTTGTTATTCCGTCGCTGCCCGGCTACGGATTTTCAGGCAAGCCGACCGCGACTGGCTGGGATCCACAGCGGGTGGCGCGTGCCTGGGCCGTGCTGATGAACCGCCTTGGATATAAGCGCTATGTGGCGCAAGGCGGGGACTGGGGCAATGCGGTTACCGAGCAGATGGCTCTGCAGCAGCCGGCAGGATTGATCGGCATCCACACCAACATGCCTGCCACCGTGCCAAATGAGATCAATGCGGCTGCTTTAGCCGGTGCTCCGGCGCCATCAGGCTTCTCGGCCGAGGAGAAATCTGCATACGACCAGCTTGCCTTCTTCTATGCGCACGGGCTCGGCTACGCCAACGAGATGGCAAACCGTCCGCAGACGCTGTACGCGATCGCGGATTCACCGATCGGTCTCGCCGCCTGGATCATCGACCACGACTCACAAAGTTACGACTTGATCGCGCGCGTGTTCGACGGCAAGAGCGAGGGTCTGACGCGAGAGGATATTGTCGAGAACATCACGCTCTACTGGCTGACGAACACGGCAGTCTCTTCGGCCCGTCTCTATTGGGAAAGCAAACTCGCCTTCTTCGCCCCTAAAGGGATCCCGATTCCGACTGCGGTGAGCTCGTATCCCAATGAGATCTACGCGGCACCTCGCAGCTGGACGGAAAAAGCCTATCCCAAACTGATCTACTACAACCGGCTTCCGAAAGGCACGCACTTCGCGGCTTGGGAACAACCGGAATTTTTCGTTTCGGAACTACGGGCCTCGTTCAAGTCACTCCGATAACTTATCAACGCGGACGCGCGATATATGTCGATTCGTTACTCCCTCGAGTTACTTGACCTGTCAGTACCACCTGCGGTAGCGGGTGGGTCTCGACGATAGCCTGGACAAACTGTTACTACACTTTCTGCAAGGAGAAAAATCATGACGCAAAAATCAGATGGCGCGACAAAAAATATCGTTCTTGTTCACGGTGGTTTTGTAGACGGCTCAGGCTGGGAAGGCGTTTACCAAATACTTAAGCGTGACGGTTACAACGTAAGCGTTGTTCAGAATCCAACGATATCGTTAATCGGTGATGTGGCTGCGACGCGAGCAGTGCTCGATGCCCAGGATGGACCGGCCGTTCTGGTAGGTCATTCCTATGGCGGAGTTGTTATTACCGAAGCCGGCAGTCACGCAAACGTTGAGACTCTCGTTTACATTACGGCTTTCGCTCCGGACGCTGGGGAATCAGTCGGGACGCTAATCGCAAATCCGGCGCCCGGTGCGCCTGTGCCGCCGATCCTCCCGCCGGTTGACGGCTTTCTCATGCTTGATAAAGCGAAATTTCCGGAATCATTCGCCGGGGATGTACCGGTCGAAAAAGCTGAGTTCATGGCGAACTCCCAAGTGCCGTGGGGATTGGACGCTCTCAACGGGGCGGTTACCACCCCTGCGTGGAAAACCAAGCCGAGCTGGTACCTGATCGTTACCGAAGACAAGATGATACCGCCGCCGGCACAGCAATTTATGTCGCAACGCGCTGGTTCAGCTGTCAAAGAGGTCGGAGGCAGCCACGCCATCTACGTATCTAACCCACAGGCCGTTGCCGACATTATCGAAGAAGCCGCGGCTGGGAGTGCAAAAGCCGCAACACAAACGTCCTAGTCCATTTGGAGTGCGGTAACCTGTTACCGCTTTGGTCTTCGGCGACCTGTCGCCGCCGTCATTTATTGGCAAAGCCGGCTTGCTACACTCCACTGCGGGTTTCTCAAACACTGATTCCGCCGGCGACCGCTGCGACAGGTCACAGAAGACCAAAGCGCCGACAAGGCGGCGCACTCCAAAGTGGATCGCTGACTGAAACGCTGAGACGAGGTGATCGCAATGAAAACCAATATCCGCGTTAACGACGCGAGCCACGAACTCGAAGTGAACTCTCGCCTGACGCTGCTGGATGCGCTTCGCGACGTGCTCGGTCTGACCGGCACGAAGAAGGGATGCGATCAGGGCGCGTGTGGTGCGTGTACCGTCATCGTCGACGGCCAGCGTGTCTTGTCCTGTCTGACACTGGCGGCTGCGTGCGAGGGCCAACACGTCGTTACGATTGAAGGCCTCGCTGCAGGCGCCGAGCTTCACCCAATGCAGGCCGCCTTCCTGCACTGCGATGGGTTTCAATGTGGTTACTGCACGCCTGGGCAAATCCTCTCAGCCGTCTGCGCGATTCAAGAAGTGCATGCCGGAGTGCCAAGTCACGTCACGCCGGACGTTCGGCAAACGGTCAATAGCGCGACATTGACCGACGAAGAGATCCGCGAACGGATGAGCGGCAATTTGTGCCGCTGTGCCGCCTATCCAAACATCGTTGCCGCCGTGAGGCAGGTGCTCGCGAACGAGGTGCGGTCATGAAGGAGTTCACCTTTGAACGGCCGGCTCGCGCGCCGGATGCGGTGGGTGCCCTGGCCACTCATCCTGGCGCGATGTTCCTCGCTGGTGGGACAACACTTGTCGATCTGATGAAGGTCAACGTGCTTACATGGCGTATCAGCCCCCATGCAAAGCCATCGCAACGATCCATCGAGATGGAACCGCCTTCGTTCGGAGCGGCGCGACCGATATCGGACCGGGCCCTTACACCGTGATGACGATGCTCGCAGGAAGGTGGATCCGGATTGACCGGCCCTCGGCAACGCCGTTCACGCGGCATGTGTCCATCTGGTCCGTGCATTCGTGAATCTCGTCAGCGAAGACGAAGCGTCTCCGGTCAGGGGATGTCGATTAGAGGGCATCACCGTTCGCGATGGAGGTATTCAGATCACCGACGATCCCGCGCGCTTCGAAACGTATGCCGACATCCTCTCGCGGCACGGTCTGGACGAGATCACGATCGAGGGTGAGAGTGCGCCCCCCGGCGAGACGTCATCGGCCACGATGATCGTCCGCGGAGGTCGCTTCATCTCGTACACAGCGCCATCAACGGGCACCCGCGCGCACGCCGGTGCATATGCCGCGCACTTCGTAGAGGTCCACGTCGATCCGGATCTCGGAACGATCCGTGTCGCGCGAGTCGTGTCGGCCGTCGATGGCGGTAGGATTCTCAACCCGAAGACGGCCCGCAGTCAGATTATCGGGGGCATCGCGATGGGAATCGGCATGGCGCTCCTTGAGGAGACGGCGTCAGATCGTACCGGACGCCTGGTGACCACGTCGTTGGCCGAATATGTTGTGCCAACCAACGCGGACGTGCGAGAACTGGAGGTGCTGTTCGTGGGAGAACCGGATTCAATGACCCCGCTCGGCGCCAAGGGTGTCGGGGAACTGGCCATCGCCGGGATGGCGGCCGCGATCGCCAATGCTGTCTATCACGCGACTGGCAGGCGGATCCGCTCGTTGCCGATCTCTATCGAGAAGATGCTCGGACACGAGTTCTCCAACTCGCGCATGAGTTCGGCGGTAGTGAAGTAAAGAAGATTCAAATGAAAACGATTCTCATCATAGCGGTGGCAGTGCTGACCGTGGGAAGTGCTTTGGCGCTGCACGTGACGTCTAAGTGACCAGTGTCCTGACTCTGAAGTTCGCTGAATAAGCTCAACCAGCCTGCGGAGCGGAACCAAGGTTGGAATCAACAAGGAATCAAAGCCCCGCGGAAGCGGGCTACAGAGCATGCATAACTAAGCAGGGCGATGTCGAAATACATCCCACAGAAAAAGGAATTGTTCGACGCTGCGGTAAGATGGGTGTAAATTACGTGAATTTCAACAGACAGTTTTGCTTCGAACGGAGGCTCTATGTCAGACGATCCACAATCGTGTCCGCCCGATCCCACTCGCCGCAAATTTCTTCTGACCACGGGAAGCAGTGTGGCAGCAAGCTTAGCTACGGCGTACGCACCGGCGTTCGCCAATAGCACTGCAGGCGAGGAAGATTCCGCTGTGGCCGGTGCAACGCCGACCATCGAGGGCGCCATCCCGATCACGCTGCGTATTAATGGCAAGGACCACCAACTTCGCATTGATCCAAGGACCACACTATTAGACTGTATTCGTGAGACGGTTGCGCTCACCGGAACGAAGAAGGGGTGTGACCACGGTCAGTGCGGTGCATGTACGGTGCATGTGAACGGTAAGCGCGTGCTCTCGTGCCTCAATCTCGCTCTGATGAACGACGGCAACGAGATCACCACTATCGAGGGCCTTGGGACACCGGAAGCAATGCACCCGATGCAGGCAGCGTTCGTAGCCTGCGATGGCTATCAATGCGGGTATTGCACGTCTGGGCAGATCATGTCAGCCGTTGCGCTGCTCAAAGAGCCGTGTGGTCCCGACGATGCGGCGGTAAAGGAGTTGATGAGCGGGAACATCTGTCGTTGCGGCGCCTACGCCAACATTGTCGCCGCGATTCAACAGGTTCGGAAGGGCGCTTAAAACAGAGGAGCGGGAGGGACCATGCATACCTTCGAATTCATCCGGCCAACAGATTCCGCGGCGGCCATCGCCGCCGCCGCGCAAGCAAAGACGGCGCAGCAAGGCGCGGACGTGCGATTCATCGGGGGCGGCACAACGCTAATCGATCTCATGAAGCTGAACGTGGAGACTCCGGCGCGCGTGCTCGATATTAATCGCCTGCCACTCGACAAGATTGAACTCATGCCCGATGGCGGACTGAAGATAGGCGCCACAGTTCGCAACTCAGATCTAGCCTACGACGCCCGTGTGCAACGTGATTACGGCGTGCTGTCGCAGGCGATCTTCCAGGGGGCGTCAGCTCAGGTTCGCAATATGGCGACCGTTGCCGGGAACCTGCTGCAGCGCACCCGCTGCATGTTCTTCCGCGACACCGCGATGCCGTGCAACAAACGTGAACCCGGCAGCGGCTGCCCGGCCATTGCCGACAGCAACCGTACGCTTGCAATCCTTGGCGCCAGCGAGCATTGCATCGCCACCAACCCATCAGACATGTGCGTGGCGATGGCGGCGCTGGAAGCAAAAATCCACGTCCAAGGTCCGAAAGGCCTACGCACAATCGCATTCGGCGATTTTCATCTCCTGCCGGGAAGCACTCCACATCGAGAAACCGTGCTGGAGCCTGGCGACCTCATCACGCAAGTGACGCTGCCGCCGCCAATCGCCGGAAGCAAGCAGCTGTATCTCAAGCTACGCGATCGCGCGTCTTACGAATTTGCGCTGGCATCGGCAGCGGTGGTGCTTACGATCACCAGCGGCAAGATCACGCGAGCCCGTATTGCGCTCGGCGGAGCAGGTACAAAACCATGGCGGTCGCCGGAAGCGGAAGTTGCCTTGACCAACAAGGCTGCAAACGACGCGAATTTCCGCCAAGCCGCAGAGGCCGCGTTGCGAGGCGCCAAGGCTCAGAGTGAGAACGGTTTCAAGATCGAACTAGCGAAGCGGTGCCTGACCCACGCCCTGCGCACCGCCGCTGCCAGCTGAATTTTCAGGAGCAACCATGGCGACAATACAGCAATCACCAACTTCTCCGATCGGACGTGACACACAGCGCATCGACGGCCCACGCAAAGTCACAGGCCTGGCGCAGTTCACCTCAGATTTCAATTTCCCCGGAATGTTGTACGCCGTGCCGGTGGAAGCCACGATCGCGAATGGCAAGTTGCTTTCGCTGGATACCTCGGCAGCAGACAAGATGCCCGGTGTGCGCGCGGTTTTTCATCGCGGGAACATCGGCGGGATCTTTCGTTCCACTCCGGCGCCGGGCTTCGATCGCGTTTGCCTGGAACGCCGGCCCCCATTCGAAGATGATGTGATCCGATATTACGGCCAGTACATCGCTCTCGCTGTCGCCGAGACTTTCGAGGCCGCCAAGGCTGCAGCTGATGCAGTACGTGCAACGTACTCCAAAGAAAAACCCAATGTTGAGTCTCGCCTTGAAGCGGGTAACGATCCTGACGTCGTCTTTACCGCTTACGGACAACAAGCGCGATTGCAAAGCCACCGCGGCGATCCTGAAGCTGCGTTCGCGAGTGCGCCTGTCAAACTCGACGAAACTTACATAACGCCGGCTGAAACGCACAATCCGCTCGAGTTGCACGCCACTACCGCGATCTGGGAGGGTCAGATGCTGACGCTCTACGACTCCACGCAAGGAGTGGTAAATCTGCGCAGCGTTCTGGCGCAGATGTTCGGGTTGCCAAAGGAGAACGTGCGCGTTATCGCGAAGTTCCTCGGCTCTGGATTCGGGGGCAAGCTCTACCCGTGGACGCACGTTTCGCTCGCCGCCGCTGCGGCACGCCAGTTAGGCAAACCGGTGAAGCTGGTCGTCAGCCGCAAGATGATGTTCCAGTCCGTCGGGCATCGCGCCCGCACGCAACAGCGCATCCGCCTGGGCGCAACGAGTGAGGGCAAACTTCTATCGCTGCACCACGATTACATCTATCACTTGTCGATGATCGACCATTACCACGAGGACTGTGGAGAAGCCACGCCGTTCCATTACAGCGTTCCCAACCTGCGCGTGACTTTCGGACGCGCGCGGCGGAACATCGGCGCCACCGCTGACATGCGTGGCCCCGGCGCGGTACCCGGACTTTACGCCACCGAATCGGCAATGAACGAGATGGCCGATCGACTGAAGATCGATCCGGTACGTTTCCGCATCCTTAATGAGCCCAAAATCGACGAGTCAAATGGGCTCCAGTTTTCATCACGTCATTACGTTGAGTGCCTGAACCTTGGCGCGGAGAAATTCGCCTGGTCGAAACGCAACCCGGTCGTCGGCTCGATGAAACGAGACGGCCTGACGCTGGGTTGGGGAGTGGCGGGTGCGGCCTGGATAGCAGGTCGATTCGCAGCCGAAGCGAACATGCAAATGCGTGACGATGGCAGTGTACGCATTGCCTGCGCCACGCAGGATATTGGCACTGGCATGTATACGATTCTTGCTCAGCTCGCAGCGGAGAAGACCGGGTTGTCAGTCAACAAGATCGAAGTCGACCTGGGCGACTCCGCGCTTCCAGATGGTCCGATATCGGGTGGTTCGCTGGCCACCAGTTCCGTGATCCCAGCCGTCTTTAAGGCTGCTGACCAGGCGATTGCTTCGCTGATGATCGTAGCAGTCTCAGCTCCCGGCTCACCGTTCGTCGGACACAAACCTGAAGATCTCACGTTAGAAGGCGGTCGCATCTTCGTAAAAGCCGAAGGAGTCGAGAAAGGAGTGGCGTTCGGCGACGTGCTCCGCAAAGGCAACGTACGGCTCGTCACGGGCAACGGCAGTTCTGAACAATCTGCTTTTACTCCGAACCCGAAGGTTTCTATGCACTCGTTCGGCTGTCACTTTGCCGAGGTCACCTGGCAACCAGAGATCGCTCGTTTGCGAGTGAGCCGGGTTGTATCAGTAATGGATGCTGGCCGGATCTTGAATCCGCTCACCGGACGTAATCAAATTCAAGGCGCAGTCGTGATGGGAATTGGTATGGCTCTCTTTGAGCACACAACGTATCACCCGCAGAGCGGCGCGCCCATCAACAGCAACCTGGCCGACTACATAATGACCGTAAATGCGGACGCGCCTCCAATCGAGGTGCACTTCCTCGACTATCCGGACAAAGAGATCAATGAGCTTGGTGCGCGCGGTATCGGCGAGATCGGGCTCGCCGGTATAGCCGCCGCGATCACGGCCGCGGTTCACCATGCAACGGGTGTTCGCGTGCGGGAACTGCCGATCAAAATCGAGAACCTGTTAACACCAGCATAGGCTCGACGAACCCGTTTCTTCCGAGTTCCCAGCCAGCCGTATGGGGTCATCTTTTCTTCAAACTAATACTTTGGTATCGACCGATACCTTCGTCTAATTTCACCGATTCTGAATTTATGTTGAACTCAGCTAGCACGGCGCTGCTTGAGCAGGCGAAACTTGCGATGACAACGTTTTGATGTACGCCAGTTAATGTGGGGAGAGGAAGTGGCTGAAAAAACCAGATACGATCGCCGTGAGTTTATTGCGTCGGCCGCGATGACGATTGCGGCGGTGCAGGTCACGAAGGCGCCTGCTGCCGACGCCACGGGGAGTACCGCGTCGCCAGCCAGGAATTCATTCGGGCTGCTGAAACAAATCGACGCCGGTCTCTTAAACATTGGCTACGCTGAGGTGGGACCGGCTGATGGTCGACCTGTCATTCTTCTGCACGGCTGGCCCTACGACATTCACACTTATGTTGACGTCGCACCGATATTAGCCTCGAAGGGTTATCGGGTCTTCGTTCCCCATCTGCGCGGGTACGGCACGACGCGCTTTCTTTCAACTGAAACAGTTCGCAACGGTCAGCCCGCTGCGCTCGCTTCCGATATCGTTGCCTTCATGGATGTTTTGAAAATCAATAAAGCGATCATTGGCGGTTGTGATTGGGGTGCGCGGACGGCCAACATCATCGCGGCGCTTTGGCCTGAGCGCTGTAAGGCCATGGTCTCCGTGAGTGGTTATCTGATCGGCAGCCAGGCAGCGGGCCGTCTGCCATTACCGCCAAACGCGGAGCTTCAATGGTGGTATCAATACTATTTTGCGACGGAGCGCGGCCGCGCGGGCTACGAAAAGTACTGGCGCGATTTTGCAAAGCTAATTTGGCAGACAGCTTCACCGAAGTGGAACTTCGATGATGCCACGTTCGATCGCAGCGCCGCTTCTTTTGAAAATCCTGACCATGTCGCCATCGTGATCCACAATTACCGGTGGCGCCTTGGTCTGGCCGAAGGCGAGTTGAAATATGACGATCTGGAAAGGCGGCTTGCGACCGGTCCGGTAATCAGCGTGCCGACGATTACGCTTGAAGGTGATGCCAATGGTGCGCCACATCTGGATCCCAGTTTCTATGCCAAGAAATTCTCGGGCAAATATATGCACCGGCTCATCAAGGGCGGCGTCGGTCACAATTTGCCGCAGGAAGCGCCAAAGGCTTTCGCCGAAGCGGTGCTCGAGGTTGATGCTTACTGAGCAAGAGCATGGAGTCTGATTCAAAAGCGACTCGCGGAAAATGACACACAGCCGACAAATAATTAGGAGCAATAATGAGTACGAAAATGAAAGCAGCACAGATAAGCAAGGCAGGTGGCGATTGGGAACTGGGGGAACGCGATGTTCCCGACCCGAGTCCTGGGCAGGTGCGCGTGAAGGTCGAGGCATGCGGTATCTGTCACAGCGACGCGTTAGTCAAGGACGGGATCTGGCCCGGACTTCAGTATCCGCGTGTCCCCGGTCACGAGATCGCCGGGCGCGTTGATGCCGTGGGCGCCAACGTCACCTCTTGGGCAGTTGGTAAGCGAGTCGGCGTCGGTTGGCATGGCAGCCATTGCTTCGTGTGCGAGCAATGCCGACGTGGTGACTTCGCGATGTGCGTAAATCGCAAAGTCACCGGAATCGATTTTGACGGAGGTTATGCAACGCACGTGATCGTGCCGGCTGCGGTACTCGCCGCAATTCCCGATGAATTGCCTGCGGAAGAAGCCGGACCATTCATGTGCGCGGGCGTAACCGTCTTCAACGCGCTGAGAAACTCAGGCGCGCGCGCCGGAGATGTGGTCGCGGTACACGGCATCGGCGGGTTGGGACATCTCGGCGTCCAGTACGCGCGGCGGATGGGATTCAACACCGTGGCGATTAACCGGGGAAGGGACAAAGAAGAGTTAGCGCGACAACTCGGCGCGCATCATTACATCGATGCGACGGCGCAAGACCCCGTGGCGGAATTGCAGCAGCGGGGCGGGGCCAAGGTAATCCTGGCGACCGCCCCGAACGCGCAAGCGATTTCTGCCCTGGTTGACGGCTTAGCACCCAACGGTAAACTGCTGGTGCCGGCGGCCCCGGCTGAGCCGCTTTCAATCGGCGTTTTCTCTTTAATCAACAAACGGAGTTCAGTTGCCGGCTGGTATTCGGGCACCGCGATGGATTCGCAGGACACGATGGAATTTAGTGCGTTAAGCGGCGTCCATCCGATGATCGAGAAATACCCGCTCGATCGAGTCGCCGAGGCGTACGAACAAATGCACAGTGGAAAAGTGCGGTTCCGTGTCGTTCTAACTCTTGACTGATCAAATCCTGGTCGAATGGACAAACTATCTAATCTAGAGTTTTTCAGAAAAGTGGCTGAGACCGGAGAGGCTCCCGCCGAGGAGTCTCGCTTCATCTATCCACCGACAATCGCTAAGACGTTGGGGTTCCGACTGATGGAGGTTGGCCCCGGCACGGCTACGATGGAACTTGTGGCCGATACTGAAATCCATGCAAATCCGATGGGGACGATCCACGGCGGAGTGTTGTGCGACATTGCTGATGCCGCCATCGGGACGGCCCATGCCACCACCTTGAAAGAAGACGAGAGCTTCACCAGTATTGATCTGCAGATCAATTTCTTTCGTCCGGTATGGAAAGGCCGAATTCGCGCGGTCGCAAAACCTGTGAATGTCGGTCGACAGATTAGTCGTTACGTCTGCGACATTCTTCGAGATGATGACAAGCTGGTTGCGCAGGTCTCGAGTACAGTGATGACGCTACGAGGAGATCAGGCGTCAGGAAGATAACGCTACGCTAAATCATGCATGATCTAATCATCATCGGCGCCGGACCCGGCGGGATTGCGTTAGCAGCTGAGGCCTTTGCCTCCGGTATAGACCCGTCGCAAATCCTGATTCTCGAAAAAGGTCCGACTCACAACTCGGCAATCAGACAACTCTATCCCGAAAAAAAGCTAACTACGGCGAATTACAAAGGGTTTGCTGCCCGTTGCGAAGGGCTGTTGTGCGTTAGAGATATGACGAAGCCGGAGACGCTTCAATTTTTCGACAAGATCATCAACGACTATCACGTGAACATCGAGTACAACGCCGAGGTCTTTGGGATGCGGAGACTTGAAGAAGGAGGCCCGCGTTTCCGGGTTGAATCATCACAGAGTGTTTATGAAAGCAAGGTACTGGCCTGTGCCATCGGGATTTTCGGCCGGCCGAATAAGCCTAAAGAATATCGGCTGCCACCAACACTTAAGGAACGCCTTCTCTTTGATATGACGTCGCAACAGATTCAGAGCGAGGCGGTGCTGGTTGTGGGCGGCGGGGATACAGCCTCCGAATACGTGCAGTATCTTCGTCAGCAGGACAATCGCATTACGCTTTCATATCGAAGGTCAGATTTCACGCGACTCAATCAGCAGAACCACGACGCGCTGCTAGCCATGGAACAGCGTGGTGAGGTTGAAATACTCCGAAACTCAAACATCAAAGAAATCGAAGATGAGGCTGGACGACCGCGCATTATGTTTGCTGAGGCAGAACATCCAGCTCGTCTCTTTGATCGCGTAATATTCGCGCTGGGAGGCACGACTCCTATCAACTTCCTGCACACGCTTGGCATTACCTTCAACGACGATGGCCCGGTGTTCGATGAGGCGGGCGCAACGAGCGTTGACGGCCTTTATCTGATCGGTGATCTCGTAGTAGGGAAAAAAGGCGGATCGATCATCACGGCGTTTAACTCCGCAGTGCGGGCAATGAAGAGCATCTGCACGCACGACTTGTCTTGTCAGCCGCGTAAGTCCGCGCTGCATTAAAGTAAAGGTCTGGCAGCTTGCCCGAAAAGTCTTAATCCCACCTGCGCCAGCTGGTGCTTACTTCAGGTCCAGCCTACCAATGTTTGATGTCGTGGTTTACTGAATCCCTGCAGGTGGATGGTTCAAGTCCTGCCCATTTCCGTTGAAACTTTCGAGCGGAGGCTGTACTTGAAACATCCCTCAGCTGCCGCTGAGGGGATCAAAGAACCAATCCCAAACTCTTTGTAGGTCGAACTAGAACTATCCACCAGCTGCCGCAGGTGGAATTTAAGACTTTTCGGGCAAAGCTAGTGTGAGCTTTTGGGGCTCACTTGGAATTCAGCCGCGGTGAGATGATGGGCTACCACGATTCCGTGCAGCGTGATCTTCCCCAATGATTTCAACCCAAATATAGCGCCCAACGGAGTTAACTTCGTGCCGCTGGTCAATAGTCAAAATTGTGTGACTTGAATCAATTGTTCGCTAGACGCTGCCAACATTCAAAACATACTTCGCCAGATCACCGAGACGCTGCAAAGTCTCCGGACGCATGCGCCCGGAATGGTCGTCCGGCGATGCTTGAGCCTCTCGTGGGACAAAGTGAGCTTGTATCGAACGCCGTGGCCTGGCCGACCGGTTTGCACCATGGCTATGCCATACCGACGCATTGAAAATGATGATTGATCCTGCTGGACCACACGCGAGGACTTGTTCGTCATGGGCGTCTTGTGGATTGTTCATCACCTCACCAGGTTCTCGCGACTGCAAATGAGACCCCGGCACAAATCGCGTAGCGCCGTTCTCGGCATCGAAGGCATCAACCATGAAGATGCAGCCAACCAGCGGCCACCCATCGGCTCGATACTTGACGTCCACATGAAGCGCTTCAGTCGCTGCGCCAGGATTGAGTGTCCTCGCGCGCATGTCGCTGAGTTTGAAAGGTGCGCCGATGATCTGACAGCACGCAGCCAACAGCGGCGGGTAAATGTAGATCGCGTCGAACTCCGACCCTCGATTGACGAAATCGTTAATGCGTGTCGAAGATCCGGTCCTGCCGAGGTGCACATCAGCAGGATCGGCCGTCGCTACCTCGTGATCGTAGGCATCGGATAGTTGTTCGCAGCCGCCTTGAATCGCGGGACCAGGCATGATGATAAAGCCAATTTCGCGCAGTTGTCGGGCCGCGTCGGGCGGCAGATGATGTGATTTCGCAGCGATGATACTGTGCCAGTCGTTTGTCGGCGCCATGAAGTCTTTCGTCTAACTACGTATTAGGCCACACGGTGTGGCCCAAGTCCGCTATTCGGCGCATCATACTCCGCCGCATTGGTTCGTGGTCTCAGGTTCACTGCGTGACCTCCGACTGAGAAATGGAAGCAGGTTGAACGCTTGTGCCCTAAATGGCACGCCGTCCGATTAGCGAAAATTGCTATTCTGAGTCTACGCATCCAAGACGTGCTTCCATCCCCAGCAGCAAGCTGCTTAGGCGGCTTTGCGGCGTTTCGGTTCAGCAATTCGTTTAGGTTGGGTGTACCTAAGTAATCCGATTTGTTGCATCGCTTGAGGAATCTCACGGTTTCTCATGAACCAGCGCCAGACGTTTCCCGTTCGCAGGTTCTCCGCGCTCAGTAACACAATGCCCACGTTGATTCCGATCACATCGCTATCAACCCAACCGGTGTTTGGATTAAAGGCATCAACAAAGCCATAAATCCCATACACGCGCCGGCCATATTTTTCCCGCATTGTTCGCAGCGCAGCGACGGAGATTTCCGGAGTCAGCATTAAGGACCCACCGGCGGCAGATGGAACTATGGTTCCGTCAATATCCGGATCGCGCGGTGGGCCGCCCCAGGCGAGATAGCCCTTGGCACTATCAGAAGCTGTGATGCCCCAGACGTTTTTCTCGTAGCCGGGAAATTCGGCGGACAGCGTAAGGCAGAAGGCACGATGCGCCAGGGTGGCATTCACCGAGTTCTGAAAATAGTCGATCTTATCGCCTCTGGTTTCGCGCCGCTGGCGATAATCGACCCAGGCGTGTGCATACTGATGCATAAACAGCGGCACGCCGATCGTCGTGAAATAAGCAGCATCTCCGTAGCGATATCGATCGCGCCACAGGGCGTACCAGGAATTCGGTGAAATCGAACTAGTCGGCGATCCGATTGCGAGCAGGTAGAGAATAGTGTCTTCGCTATAAGTGTCCCAGAGCGGTTTTAGAAAGCCTGTCTCGGGTTTCCATCCGTGCGAAAGAAGCAGCGGCTGCCCGTTGAGCATCCACTTGAAATCAACGCGCCGGTAAATCTCGGTGGCCAGGCGCACGATCTCGTGGTCATCACTAAACCGCTGACGCGCAGTAAGGATTCCCGCCAATAGCAATGCGGTATCAATTGAAGACACTTCACTCTGCCAACGTCTCTCACCGGTTTTTGCGTCCATCCAATGATAGAACCAGCCGTTCTTTTGGAAAGCCTTATGACGGAAAAAGCGAAGTGTAGTACGCACGCGTTGGCGCGCCTCGTCCGTGGTGATCCACCTCCTTTCCGCGGCAATACAAAGCGCAGTCAAACCAAAACCAGTGGCCGCGATACTCGCCACGTCGCGGTGATTCTCGTCCAATTGCGAAGAGTCCGTTCGCGCGCGATCTGTTACGAGACCGGTGTTGGGGTCGGCTTGGTCCCAAAAGTATTGAAAGGATCGGCGCTCGAGGTCTTCGAGAAATGCTTCCTCCTGCAGAGATAACTTATAAGCCGGCTCGGAGGTGTGAAACGGAACGGGCGTCGCTACGGAGATTAATGAGGATGGGGAAACTGAGGAGCAGACAGCCAGCAATAGTAAAACGGCAAACGTGGATCGACAGCGAGAGAATTTATGCCGTTTGACTGAGTTCATTATCCCAGACACATGATTAAACGGGGCAGGGCGGAAAATGAAATATCTCACCGCCGGGCAACTTCAAACTTGGCCTCGATCAGATCCTCTGAGTTTGGTCCGACCATCACCTTAAACTCTCCAGGCTCAACCACAAATTTCATTTCGCGATTGTAGAAGCCGAGTTGTCCGGCTGTGAGTTTCAACTCAACCCGTTTCTTCTCACCGGGTTGAAGCGTGAGCCTTTGAAAGCCTTTCAATTCCTTTACCGGTCGCGTGACGGAAGCAGCCAGATCACGGATGTACAGTTGTACGACTTCGTCGCCGGCGCGATCGCCGATGTTTTCCACTTCCACGCTTACATTCAAACTGCCGTCCGGCGTGATGCGCTGAGCGCTAAGTTGCAAATCGCTGAACCTAAACCGCGTGTAACTCAGACCGTAGCCGAAAGGAAAAAGCGGCGTCCAGGGTACATCGAGATACTTGGAAGTATATTTATTATCCGCAGCGGGCGGTCTGCCCGTACGCTTGTAGTTGTAGTAAAGAGGCGCCTGGCCCACGGTCCGCGGAAAAGTAACCGGTAACTTGCCGCCCGGATTGACATCGCCAAACAAGACATCGGCTATCGCATTCCCTGCCTGGCTACCGGCAAACCAGGTCTCCAGGATCGAAGAAACATTTTCCCCCATCCAGGTGATGGTTAGGGGCCGCCCATTCATCAGGACCACCACCACCGGTTTACCGGTCGCATGAATGGCCTTAACCAGATCCAACTGTCGGCCCGGCAAATCCAATGAACTTCTTGAAGCGGCTTCACCACTCATTTCTGCGGATTCTCCGACCACCACTATTGCGACGTCGGCGTCGCGAGCGATGAGAACGGCTTCATCGAATCCGCTTGCCGAGTCGTCGTTGATTTCGCAACCCTTCGCATACCGGACGATGGTCTGCCGCGATACTTTTGACTTGATTCCGGCGAGCAGGGAAACGGCATCCTCCGGTTTGCCGTCGCCAGTCCACGAGCCAATCACGTCTTTCTGGCTATCGGCTAACGGACCAATGACGGCGATTTCGTTCACAGATTTGCTTAGGGGCAGTAGGCGACCGTCATTCTTCAGGAGCACCAATGAGCGGGCCGCGGCTTCGCGAGCGAAGGCGAGGTGCTCCGGTAGAAAAATCGAACTGCGCTCCCGCGCCTCGTCCGCAAACGGTTTTTCAAAAAGTCCGAGCCGAAACTTAATCCGCAGAACGCGCCGCACCGCTTCATCAATAGTTGCTCTCGATATCTGGCGCTCCCTTAGCAGCTCCGCCCCATGCTTGTTGTATAAGCGGCTGACCATCTCCATGTCTACACCGGCATTCAGCCCGGCCGCGGCGGCTTCTTTCTCATTTGCGGCAAGCCCATGATTCATGAGCTCTTTGACAGATTCGTAATCGCTAACAACGATGCCGTCGAACTTCCATTCTCGGCGCAGCACTGCGGTGAGGGTAAACGGATTGGCGGAGGTCGGCACTCCATTCAGATCGTTGAAGGCACTCATGAATGTTCCCGCGCCGGCGTCTAACGCTGCCTTGAAGGGAGGGAAGTAAACTTCACGTAGCGTCCTTTCCGAGACGTCCGTGGTGTTGTAGTCCCGGCCAGCCTCGGCGGCGCCGTAGGCGACCCAATGTTTGGCGCACGCCACGACCTTATCCGTGGCGCTGTAGTCGCTCCCCTGAAATCCGCGAACGCGCGCGCGGGCCATGGCCGCGCCTAGAAATGGATCCTCGCCGGAGCCTTCAGCAATTCTTCCCCAACGGGCGTCTCGCGCGATGTCTACCATCGGCGCAAATGTCCAGTGAACTCCTGCGGCGCGCGCTTCTTTCGCGGCAATCGCGGCGCTTCGTTCTACTGCGGCCGGATCCCAGGTTGCAGCTTCGCCAAGCGGAATTGGAAAGATCGTGCGGTAGCCGTGAATCACATCAAACCCAAAGATCATCGGAATCTTGAGTCGTGTCTGTTCGACCGCGATGCGTTGCAATTCGTTCGTGTTGCGCGCGCCACGCACGTTCAGGGTTGAGCCCAGCTGACCCTTGCGTACCAATTCGAGATATTCGTCCTTAAATCTCCCATCAGCGTGGCCATCGAGCTGCTGTAGCTGACCTAGTTTCTCCGCCAACGTCATCCGGGCCAGCAAGGCATCGATTCTTCGCTCAACGTTGGCTGACGCGGACCTGCGAACAGGCCTCGGTCGAGACTTGGGCGTTTGCTTCAGCGACGCCGTTGGAGTCGCAGCGAGCGTGGCGCCGAGTAGCAAAGCCAGCAGACCGGTTAACCTGATAAATTTCATGACTGCATCTATGCGGAGTTGTCACCTCGCTTTTGCAAAAGACGTGTGGTGACGAATACCAAGTCTGCGCAGCAGGCGACAGCGTAAAGCCTGGGGTGGAGCGAAGCGCAACCCCCAGGGACTGTAGAGTGAACGGATCAGAGCCCGCGGGGCGGGCGAAAGCTCAGATCTAAACCCATGCTGTCGCCCACTACGCGGGCTGGTACTGTCCTTGGACAATTTACCTGGGGTTCCGCTCTGCTCCACCCCAGGCTCTACGCTGTCGCCTGCTCCGCGGGCTCACGACCATTGGCGACAGCTGGAAGCGTGCCGTGCCTTAGAACCTGAAGCGCGCTTGCAACTCGACGACGCGTCCGGACAGGCCGCGCAAAGACCGCCCGAAGTTTGGATCTGTAATGATGGAGCCGGCATCGAAGAAGCGAATCGGCGCCAGGTTAAGCATGTTGAAGACGTTGAAGAAATTGGCGCGCAGTTCGAGGTTCGTGCCTTCATTGATGAACGGCAACGCAATCTTCTTCGCCACGCTCATATCAATATTGAAATAGCCCGGGCCGCGAAACGAGTTTCGCTCGATTCCGGGTTGCGCGTTCGGCGTGAGCGTAAAGTATCTTGCGCCCCCGCCAGGAAAGTTGCCGCCCGGCCGGATGAAAGCGTCATCCGAAGTATCGTCGAGCGCGCCGCCGAGATAGGCGGAGGGACGAATTGGACCGAATAATCGTCCGCTGGGTTGCCGCAAATCCGCGAAGAACTTCGGCGTATACGGGAATCCGGTGTTTCTCGTCACGATGGCGTTGATCTGGAAGCCATCGAAGATCGCGCGCATCGTGGAGTTGCCAGCTTTGAAGAAGTTCGTCTCATACGTTCCTGCGACGGTTAGGAAATGACGGACGTCGAAATCGGAAAAGCCATACTCCGAATCAATGTTGCCGGGATTGGTTTGATTCGTCTCGGCGCCTGGGCCTTCGTATGACATGTTGTCTTTACTCTTGCTGAAGCGGTAATTGGCCTCAAATTGAAAGCTGTTGCTAAAGCGCCTGGTGAGCCGCGCGTTCAGCCCGTTGTAGTTTGAATTAACGTCGGGCTGCGGGAAGAAAACGGCAAAGAAGTTTGCCCCATTGATCGGCACCAGCAGCGTTTGGTCAACCAGCCGAATCAAGCGCCGCCCGGTGCTGCCCTGGTAACCCAGCGAACCCACCAACTGCCAGGGCAATTCATATTGACCCTCAAACGAATAAACATAAACGTGCGAGTTTGGTGTGTCTGGGAAGGCGCCATAGATCTCTACCGCGGCGCCGCGCACGCCGCCCGTCACCGGATCAATGCCCTGGGCCAGGCCTGGATTGGCTGGAAAGCTGTTTGGTGAAGTGCTGCTGCCGACACCGAAGCGAATCAGGCCCCCGACAAAAGGCGAACCGAAATCACTCGCGGCCGTGCCGCAACAGATATTGAAGCGCGCGAAGAAGGGCGGGTTGCCGCGCGTGTTTGTGAACATCACATTCGGGATGCGGTTATAGCTGATACCAAAACCGCCGCGCAGAACCAACCGATCACTGGCGCTGTAAGCGAACCCAAAACGCGGGGCAAAGTTGTTCTTGTCCGTGGCAAAGAGCTTATTGACCGTGACGACGCGACCGCCTGAGGCCGTGCCGGGCTCGATGATGAAATTTGTGAGACGGCCTTCCGTTTCCGTAGGAGGCGTGAAAAGCTCATAGCGCAGGCCAAGATTGATCGTCAGGTTAGGACGCACTTTCCAATTGTCCTGGACGAAGGCCGCATAGTCGCCGGTGCGGAAAGAACGCTTAGCGTTAGCGGGTCCGCCTGTGCGCGGGTCGGCATTTATCGCCTCGAAGATCGGGGTCTCATTAGCGAGGTTGAAAAGGCCTGAAAACGAATAAAGAGGCCGCGAGCCGCCGCTCAGATCGTTGTCATCGTGCTCAAAGCGCATTTGCCCACCGAATGACAGTCCGTGATTGCCTACGTCCATACGCAGCGTGTCGCGAGCCTCGTAAGTGCTTTGCGCAAAAATTGCGGGCGAGGTCTCGGAACGTGGGGCGCCGAAGCGGATACGATCAAATGGTAAGCCTTCGACCTCGAGGTTCGGGAGACCGAAGTTGGTTTCCGCTGAAGCCTCAACCTGGTCGCTGGCAAAACGCGTGAAACTGAGACGCGCCTCGTTAACTACTGTCGCCGACAATGGTTGAATGTAAGCGGCCGCCAGTGCTGTGTTGCGCGGCTTGTTTCTGAAGTCCGACGACGCGCGGGCCCGCGAACCAAAGTCTCCGACGCGATCATCACGTCCGGTTGAGTAGCCACTAAACATGAGTTGACCGGTGCCTGCCTGGAAGTCCAAACGAAGATTGTATTGCTGTCCCTTCTCATTACGCGGGACAGTGAGGATGGCACGCTGGATGTCGGGTATGCCATCGAAGCCTCCACCAGTGGGATTGCCGAGGCTGACATATTGTCCTGTTGCTCCAGTGAGCGAGCCAAGATCCAAACCCCCTGCCACGTCACGGCAACGTTGGGCGCGTGCAACCGGGTCCAGATAAATCTGAGCGCAAGTGGCTGCCACGAGTCCGGAAATACGCGGCGCGATGCCTGGCGAGCCGAGGATTTGAGCCATTAGACTGCCGGGGCGCTGGGCGATCACGAGTTGCCTAAACTGAGGCGTCTCGACAAATTCCGTGAAGGTATCAGTTGTATTGTTTCGCAGGGCCTCAGTTGAAAAGAAGAAAAATGAACGACCGCGGCTGGTGGACGCGCCGCCTTCCCCGAACCGCGGCAGAATGAGTGGGCCGCCGATTGAGCCGCCAAATTGGCGGAACCGACTGCTGACCCGCTGCGGCGCCAGGTTGATACCGCCGTAGGGATTGAACGCATTCCACCTCGGATCGTTGGCTTTGAAGAAAGCACTGCCATGAAATTCCTTCGAGCCGTTCTGCGAAACTACTTCGATCTGTGCGCCGGAATTACGGCCCAGCTCCGCCGAATAGTTTGAAGAAGTTACCCGCACTTCTTTGACTGATTCCTGATTCGGAGTCAGCACGGCCGCGCCGCCGAATTGAAGGCTATTGACGCTTACGCCGTCGATCTGGAAATTGTTGTTCGAGACGCGCTGACCGTTGGCCGAAATCGGAACCTGGTTCTCGGTTTGAAAGATTGCCGAGTTTGAACCGCCTGGGCCGGTCGTGTTCGGCAGCCCCACCGATTGGCCGCTGCCGCTGCGGGCGCCGAGGCCGATGATTCCGGGAGTAAGACGTACCAACTCATAGGGGTCGCGCCCGGCCTGAGGAAGATTGCGTATTTCAGCAGTTGTGATTGCGCCTGAAACGCTCGCGTTTTCCGTCTCCAAAACGGCTGCAGTGTTCTGATCGATTGTCACGCTCGCACTGACCTCACCGATTTCGAGTTTCACATCGATGCCTTGAACAGCTTCAGCGTTGATCGTGACGTTCTCGAGGAGACTTCTCTTGTATCCAGCCTTCTCAATTGTGAGGGTGTATTTACCTGGGGCCAGAGCGGAGAAACGGTAGTACCCCTCAGAGCTGCTGGTAGTTTCCTGCGTCCTACCGGTTTCGGTATTCGTTAAT
This sequence comes from Pyrinomonadaceae bacterium, assembly GCA_035572035.1. Taxonomy (GTDB): domain Bacteria; phylum Acidobacteriota; class Blastocatellia; order Pyrinomonadales; family Pyrinomonadaceae; genus JAOAPY01. The sequence continues at coordinate 30,606 of DATNBH010000060.1, forward strand.
GTCACTTTAGCGTCGGGCACAAGTCCGCCGGTGTTGTCCGTAACCGCGCCCTGAATGCCCGCTTTAAATTGAGCGTTGGCGGCTGCGGTCGCAAACAAAATAAAAAGTCCGCAGATCAAGACGCGGACGACACCACACATAGTTTTATTCATTGGAAAACCTCCCCAGGGTACGTGAAACTTTTCGACTTGGGCGCCGGCGTTTTTGAAAACGCAGGCGCGGATATTCTTACGAGATAGACGGTGATAGTCAACCTCAAGCAAAAACGGCTACTGCCCTAATTTGGAGTGCGCCGACCTGTCGGCGCTTTCGTCGCTGCGACCTGTCGCAGCAAGTTGTCGAAAACAGCCTATTATCAACCCGCGGTGTCGAGCCGCCGCAGGCGAAAGCGCCGACAGGTCGGCGCACTCCAAATCAGGGCGCTACCCGCGCTCCAGTGCTTCTGGTTCATCGATTGACTGGCGGGCAGCGCTCATTGCCGCGATGATCCGAGTAGCATAATCGGAGCTACCATGAGTTAATGGCATTCAACACTAAACTTCTTGACATGACCACTGCTTCGCATTACTGTCCGTCTGATTACTTCAACAAGCCCCCACGCATAGAGAGTTAAAGACGAATGTTGCGGGCGCAGGGATCTCGAACCTGACGCTGATCACGGAAGCAAGCCCCAATCACTTTGCGTTCTGATTACTTCTTTTGCTGTAAACAAAGAGTAGTTACATTCGCGATGAGTACCGGAAGAAATGTGTTACCGCCACTACAAGATTTGTTAGTAACCGACTCCGCGTTTCGAACGCGAGAATCGAGAGGGAGGCGAAGAGCCCGCCCAGACTTTCACTCTTCGCCCTTTGCCGCAATGGCGGAGGATGCCGCCCTCATGTTTTGTATTGAGTTGCTCCCACAACCGAACCCTGATCGAATCCATGTGACTCATGAAAGCCTCTATGGAAGCGACCGTCTCAGGGAATCTATAACGTTCAACTCCCGATGATCGAATAAATCGATTAGCTGTCACCTCGTTCTTGATGAAGTTCATTCAGAAGGTTGTCGCCATCGCCGGACGCGCGTCTTAAGTTGGTGGCGTCTCCTTGAGTGATAAAGCCCCCTTTTTGGCAGCCTCATGAAGGGTAGGTACCGGCATGGATCAGGAGCACTCTTACGACTACTTTCTGCCTCCTTCTTCACTACTGGCAACACTCGAGACATTAGAAAGACTTCGACAAAAAATTGTCTACTCGCGAAGACTCGAGCGCCTGTGGGTATTTATTGAGGAGTCCTATTGGGACCCGGACATTCGTCTGACGGATGCAGCCAAACGCAGCGGCGTCAGCCAGGATCATCTAAACCTCCTCCTCCGTCGCTTCGCTGATACGACTTTTCACGATCTGCTCGCTCGGTATCGCATAGAAAAATGCCTGGAGCTTCTTTACGAAAGAAACTACACCTTAACTGAAGTCTATAGTCGTTGCGGTTTCAATAGCCCGACCACTTTTGATCGGCAATTCAAAAGATGGGTGGGATGCCTGCCCCGCGAATATAAATCGGACATGACGAGGAACCGCCCGGCAACCTGAAACTGCTCATCTCGATTTTTGAATAAGCGTTACCGATTTTTGGATAAACCTTGCCGATTTTTGCACAGACTAAATCAAGCAAAAGACTAAGAATCGTCTTGCTCTCATCCCCCCGACAACTTTGCCGACAACTGTTACAGGAACGCTTCGTGAGTAAGCGCTGAGTTTCTCAACACATGCTCTGGTGAGGATTCTCAAATGACCTCTGCAGTAAGACTCCGCACGCTTCCCACCTTTTTACTGCGGGAAATTCCGCGATTTGTCTTAATCGCTCTATTCAGCTTTGCGGCCATTGATAAGGTCATACACTTTCGCGGATTTGTTGCCGCGGTGCAGAGCTATGATTTGTTGCCCACCAGGTTCGAACACTCCGCAGCGGTTTTCTTCATCATGGCCGAGTTCGCAATTGCCCTCGGCCTGCTGACGAAACGCTGGCGCCGGACCGCGTGCCTCTCGGCGATATTACTGTTGGCGACTTTCACCGCAGTTTACCTGGCGGTTAATCCTGCCGGAGTTTGTGGGTGCTGGTTTACGCTGACGCTGAATTCGGGCGGATACTTTCACATACTGCAAAATCTCGTTTTCATAGCTCTGGCCGTCCTGACCTGGATGGACCACAAACCCTCAGCACCCAACGCTGCATCGGTCTTGTACTCTAACAGTCCTTCAACCGTGGAATCTGACGACGGGAGACTTAAACATGCCTGATAACGAATCTCATCTTTTAGGAAAGGAGGAAACGCAACTATGACGCGATCTATCTTGAGAATCGGTCTGACTGCGCTGGCGTTCGTAATGCTGTTCGCCGGCTCGCTTAACCTAAATCGCACTAACGCTAACGTACCGCCAGCCGGTGGTAAGTGCGGTGACTACTGCGGCTGTCCAGGTGGTACATATGTTTGTTGCATCATCCACCTGCCCGATGGCACAGACATTGAATGCGGGATGCCTTGAGAAGAACCTGGATGGCAGGTTAAAAGACAAACGGTTGAAGGGGGTCTGGTCTCCCGTCGTCTGCTCATCTTAAAAACAACTTTCGGAGGTAGCCGCAATGATCAAGACTTTGCGTAAAGAATTCCTTCTGATACTCGCCGTTGCAGCGGTCTTCATATCGCTGAGTTACGCGATCGGGTTCGTTACTGATCGCTCGCCGAAAACGGTTGAACTGCAGACGGCTTTTCTCAGTGGAGCGTCCACCCCTAAAGCCCAGCCCACCACGGTCAGGGTGTGGCGCAAACTCGCCTTCGAAAAAGCAGCGGTCCTGAACTCCACTAGTCTGAAGGCGCCGGCGAAGATGCGGGCCCAGAACGGTGGCAACATCTTTGTTTTGGATTGGTCGGATCTCCGAGTCAAAGAGTTTTCGCCTGACGGGAAACTTCTAAGAGCGTTCGGCGACGAAGTGGGCAGTCCCAACGCTTTCGTAAATCCGACAGATTTCGGCCAGGATTCCCGCGGCAACATGTGGGTGTGCGATCTCAAACAGCGACGCATCGGAGTTCTTAGCACCGACGGAAGTCAGAGGACAATTAAAGCTCAAAACACGACTTATCGGATTGCGGCAATCGGAGATGTGATGTTTACGATGGTTACGCCGTCACATAGCAGACTTTTTGAAACCTATGATCTCTCGGGACAGCAGTTAAAGTCATTCGGAGAATTGATCGCGGACCAAACCGACAAAGGGATAATCCTCGATGGGGATATCGTAGCCGACACCGAGAATCATGGAATTATTTACGGCGGTAGATATCTGGGCATTATTGGGGCCTATGACTTGGAGGGCAACCAACGGTTCCTGGTTCACACGATCGATCACGTTCCTCAGCCGCCGGTGTTGGATGTGGAGGCGGAGGGTAAAAAGCGAAAGATGAAGCCCGACACTACCCGGCCCGTCTTAAGCCTGAGCGCTCTAGATAACGAATTGTATGTTTTGAGCGGAGTCCATACGGATGGTACGGCAGTCGATCGTGGCAAGGTGCTGGATGTTTACGATAAGAAGGATGGGCATTATTTGTACTCGTGGGAACTCCCGGCAGATGCTCAGGAGGCTGTAGTGGCCTCGAACTACATTTACATTCGAACTGATAAAGAAGTGACAGTGTGGAGGTTCAAGTCAAATACATAATAAACCGGGTTGCAAATACGGAGGCATCGTGACTGCTGCAATTTGATTCCAGTGAGGCTCCCGCCCTGAAGTAATTTTGAATTCTAGATTGCATAAGTACTCGAAGTCATGTTGCGCTTGTCCAATCTCACCGCCGGGATCAGGCTGTTGCGTCGAAGTACGGCCTTTGCCGCGACAGTCATCCTCGTCCTGGGATTAGGGATCGGCGGCAACACTCTGGTCTTTACCGTTACCGACGCAGTTCTACTGCGCCCCTTGCCTTACCCAAACCCTAATCAGTTAGTGTGGATTAGTCAGGGAATTTCCCCTGCTAAGAGCGAGTATGCGCTAGCTCCGGACTTCACTGTCTGGCGGTCGCAGGTGCAATCCTTTTCACACGTGACCGCGTTTTCCGAAAGCTTTCACAACCTTAGCGGAAGTGGCTATGCGGAACGAATTCTATCGGCGGCGGTGTCGGCTGAATTCTTGTCACTGCTGCAAACTCCTCCCATTGCGGGTAGGGACTTTCTTGCGAGCGATGACCAACCTGGAGGTGAACGAGTTGCCATCCTCTCGCATGGTTTCTGCAAGCGGCGCTTTGGGGACGTGAGCCACTGCGTCGGAGCGACAATCACGCTCAACGATCAATCAGTTGAGGTGGTAGGAGTCCTGCCCGATAGCTTTCGCTTTCCGGAACCGGCTGAAATCGAAGTGCTAACTCCGCTGGCGCTTGGTCCGGAGCAGTCGAGCCGCGAGTTAAGCATGAGTGTCGGGGTGCAGCAAGTCAAAGTGATTGCTCGCCTCCGACCTGGTACCTCGTTAGCTCAGGCTCAAGCCGAGCTTAGTGTCGTCCAACAAAGGATTGATCAACGCAACCCACTATTCCAACGCAATCAGGACGCGAAAATCAGCCGGCTTCATGAGCACTTAACCGCTGACATTTCGCAGGCAGCACTCGTAATTTTAGCGGCCGTCAGCCTCCTATGGGTGCTTGGTTGTTTGAATGTTGGCAGCCTGCTATTTGCGCGCCTTATTTCGCGCCGGTCAGAAATGGCTGTTCGAATAAGCCTGGGAGCCAGCCGGCGGCGTTTGTTCCGGCAAGTGTTAACCGAGAACGCCGTGCTTACCTTCTGTGGCAGTGTCTTAAGTCTTCTCATTACCTACTGGGGACATCGCTTCATCATTTCGATTTTTCCCCAACAGGTATTCAGGATCAGTGATGTTGAGCTTAGTCCCGGCATTGTGGCTTTTGTGATCACAAGCTTCGCCTTGACAGTATTGATTGTCAGCCTGGTAGCCACGCGAGCTCTCCCTGCTCAAAATGCTGGCGATCTTTTGAAGTCCGGCAGCGGCAACGTCATCGGGTCGTTTAAGATACGACGAGTTTTGAATGTCCTTGTCGTCTGCGAATTGGCATTAGCAGTAATTCTGTTGGTTGAAGCTGGGTTGATGATTAGAAGCTTTTGGGCTTTGCGGTATCGTGATCTGGGTTTCCGGCCGGACCAACTTCTTACTTTAAGAGTTGATCTAACGCCATCCAGGTATTCTTCAAGCAGTCAGCAGAGAGCTTTTTTTGAGACCCTGCTTCAGCGAGTGGGCGCGCTGCCGGGGGTTGATGCCGTGGCGCTTTGCAGCTCGCCGCCGCCGGTGCCGGTAGGCGGAATGTTTAGTCTTTCAGTTGAAGGTGGATACTCTCAACCTGCTCCCGGCACTATGGTCAGAATTCAAGCTGTAAACACTGATTATTTCCGCATCCTACGAATTCCTCTCTTCAAAGGACAGATGTTCCCGGACCAGGGACACGACAGCCCCTCAGTCGTGATTATCAACCGAGCCTTGGCGCGACAACACCTGGACGAGGACCAGGCAGTCGGGAAAAAAATACGGTTTGGCGGCCCGCAGGCGCCGTGGCTTACGATAATCGGGATCGTAGAGGACTTTAAGAATGTTGGCCTGGCTGCTGGACCGGAGCCGGAGGCTTACCGTCCTTATCAACAGTTTCCTTTTCTAAATAGCATCTATGTGTTAGTCAAATCATCGACATCTGATCCTTTGATTTTGATTCCACCCATCAGAAGAGAGGTTGCGACGTTGGATAGCGAACAGCCCCTCGCCGAAATCCAAACACTAGACCAACGATTGACCGCTTCAGTCGCGCAACAACGCTTTGTTATGTCAATGCTTGTGTGTTTCGCCGCGCTGGCGCTATTGCTGGCGGTGGTGGGCACTTACGGAATCATGTCGTATGTCAGCCAACAGCGAAGTCGTGAAATAGCCATCCGGATGGCGCTGGGCGCTCAACAAAAAGAAGTAATCTGGATGATAGTCAGACAAGGTCTGCTACTAGGCTTGTTCGGTGCGGCTCTCGGCATCGCAGGTGCACGCGCGGCAAGCCATTTCTTGTCGGGCATGTTCTATGGCGTGGCCCCATCTGATCCATACACGTTTGTGATTGTCTTGATCTCACTGATCTTCACGACAGTATCCGCCTGTTATCTTACGGCCCGCCGGGTAGCGAAAGTTGAGCCACTTGAGGTTCTCCGTTACGAATAAAACCAGCCCAGAAATTTAGGGTAGTAGCGGCGAGATGATCATAACGATTGAGCATAGTCTGTTTCAGCTCGATTGATTCACTCGCGCGGTCCACACTTCCTCACTTGCGAAATCCATTCGCGGACGTAGGCCGGACAGTTTCGAAGTTCGATTCCGGTGGTTTCCGCAACGGTAAGCGCTCTGACGGCTTCAAGGCTCACCACCGTGACCTCAGTGAGATCAAGTGCCAGTTTGTCCTTGGCTGTCTTCTCGTTCTCTGTCAATTCCCGCAGCACCTCGACGTATGCACCGTCAATGCGTCCACTCACGTGGAACACCACAAAACCATCCGGAGTAACAACCCGTTCAATTTTGCACACCATCGCGGCTCTCCGCTCCAGGCTCGTTGCGATCTGGTTTCGGGCTCAATCAGACATAACGCGCTGCTCCGGAGTAGGTAGTGGGTCAGTTTGCCTTTCTCATTCACACCGCGGCTTTAGCCCGGTGTAGAGTTTGGTTCCTGATTTCTAACCGTTTCAACGGTTTGACCTGATGCTCAACGGAAAACCGTTAAAACGGTTCAAGTTGTCGATGCTCGCTTTGACACCGGGCTAAAGCCGCGGTGTGAATGAGAAGCGAAATTGACCCACTGCCTCGGTTTTTTCACCTCGCCCAAATCGCTTTCACCCGCTAGGCGATTGCTCTTGCTTCGGACCAATCCACGCAAGCGATGCGCTCGGCGAAGAACCAGCTGCCGTCGATCTTCCGGAACGAATCCAGGTAACGCACTGAGATCACCGTCAATCGACGTCCTTCACCCGTGACGGAGACGAGATGGGCCATGCAGTGAGTTTCACCGGTAGCGCTCCCGGCTGTGAGCGAGTGAATGGCGCTCTGGCCGATGAAGTGTGTGGTGGAGTCGTACTTGTTCAGGTCGGCGAAGATGGGTGCGAGTGCCTTCCGCGAATGAAGTTCCTGTGAAGGCCGCGGGTCTTTCGCATTCCTCATGACGAAGTGCGCGTCCTCGGTGAAAAGAGACATCTGCCCCTCGGCGTCGCGTCTATCGGCGCAGTAGGCATAGGCGTCGACAAGCTCCCGGATGGAAATCCGATCCGCTATCTCATGCATTGAGATGGCCTGGTGACTAGAACGCTGCAACGGGGATGCTGGCATTTCTGATTCCTTCTTCAGCTTGGTTCATGCGTCTCGCGAAGATTTGAGGAATTCGGCTGCGCGCCCGCCGATCATGATCGAGGGTGCATTCGTAGCCCCGGAAATAATGGACGGCATGACCGAAGCGTCTGCTACACGAAGGCCGCGCACGCCATGGACGCGGAGCTCGCTGTCGACGACAGCGTCGGCATCGTTCCCCATTCGCGCCGTGCCTATCGGGTGCCCGAAGCTGCCTGTGCCCATACGCACGAAATCGATGAGATCCTCTTTGCTTGCGACCTTTGGACCGGGGATGATTTCGGCTTCGCGAATTCCGTCGAACGCTTTCTGGCTCACGAGTTCCCGAGCGGCCTCCGCGCCTCGCAGAGTCGCATTGAGATCGCGCTCCGTGCCTAAAAAATTTGGTTCGATAATTGGCGGAACGCGCCAATCCGCGCTCGCCAGCCGTACTTGTCCGCGGCTCGTCGGTTGCACCAGTGACGGTGAGATCGTGAAGCAATTCTCCGGCAGGGCGGAGCCAAAGCGAGCTATCAACTCCGGAGATGCGTTCGGAAGCTGCTCCAGAACGAGCACCATGTCGGTGCCGTGACCGTCGACGTCGGTTGACATGTTCACCTCAGCCTCGACCGCGTTGCTGTCCGCGGGACGATCTGGAAATTTTCCTTTGTATTGACAGACTACGCCCGACAGGTGAACGTGGTCCTGGAAGTTGCGGCCCACGCCGCGCAAATCGGCGACCGGCGTGATGCCTAACTTTCTCAGAGCGCTTGCCTCACCCACGCCCGACAGCATCAGGAGTTGGGCCGTGTGAATCGTCCCCGCCGAGAGAATGACTTCGCGCGTCGCCGAAACTCTTCGAGCACCATCGGCAACAGCTATCTCGACCCCGCTTGCACGATCGCCGTTGAACAGCACCTTCGTGACGTTCGTGCTCAACAGAAGCGTTAAATTCACTTGGTTGAGATTGGGATACAAAAAGGCGCGGGCGGCGCTAACGCGCGTGCCGTCGCGCGCGATGTTCATGTTGATGTAGCCCACGCCGTCGCGCATCGGCCCATTCATGTCGTCAAGAAAAGGAAAGCCCATCTGTGCCGCCGCCTCGACGACGGCGCGGGCGGTTGGATGGGGATTGTGCGGCCGCCCGATGTGAATCGGGCCGCCGACGCCGCGCCATTCGTTTGCGCCGCCCTCCCAATCCTCCTGCGCTTTGAACATCGGCAGTACGTCCTTAAACGTCCAGCCTGTGGCGCCGCTTTCGGCCCAGGAGTCGTAGTCTCGCTCCATGCCGCGGGTCCAAACCATCGCATTGATAGAGCTGCCACCACCAAGAACATGGCCAAGCGCCAGCTTCATACCACGATTGTTGACCTCCGGCGCCGGTTTGAACGGCAACGCAAAATCAAGCGGTCCTCCGACGTTGTAGAACCAGACGCTCGGATTGTCGATGGTCGCCGCGTTATCTGCGGGCCCCGACTCGATCATCAGGACTTCGGCGCCCGTCTTTGATAATTCTCCGGCGATGACCGAGCCGGATGCCCCGGCGCCGACAATGATGTAGTCGTACGTATCCTTGATCGATTGCTGTTCTGCTGTAACGAGGTTGCTCATTCTGGGTCTCCTTGGCGTCGATTCAGACAAGACATCGGCTGTTTGTTCAGATCGGGTATTGGCGCTGGCCGCGGCGCGAGTTGATCCAGATGACATCCTGGAATTCCTTCAGGCTGTCTGGTCCCGTGCGACCCCAGCCGCTGTCGCGCACGCCGCCCATCGGAGCGTGGGTTTCGTCGTTCACGGTCGCGGTATTGATGTTGACGATGCCGGCGAGAATCTTCGGCGCAAGTTCAAACGCCCGGTAGGTATCGCCAGCGAGTATCGATGAGGTGAGGCCGTACATAGTGCGGTTCGCCGCCTCGACCGCCTGCTCAGGTGTGTCGACGACTTCAACCACGACCACGGGCCCGAAGGTCTCCTCATTCGCGACCACAGCATCAAGCGGCACGTTGCTCAGGATAGTAGGCTGATAAATCTGCCCCTCGAACACGCCGCCAGTATGGAGCTTTGCGCCCTTTGCGAGCGCTTCCTTCACGCGATCATCCACAAGCTTGAGGGCGGCTGGGGTGATGAGAGGTCCGATAATCGTCTTGTGATCTTGCGGATCACCGGACGGCAGCGTCTTCGTACGCGCCGCGAATTTTTCGAGGAACTCATTGGCGATCTTGCGTTGGATGATGATGCGCCGCGTATTGAGGCAGATCTGACCCTGATGGAAAAACGACCCGTACGTCGCGGTGCGGACGGCATAGTCCATGTCTACATCGTCAAGGATGATCATTGGATTGTAGCCGCCAAGCTCCATGGTCGTACGCTTGAGCGTTTCGCCCGCGCGCTTCGCCAGCATCTTCGCTGTTTTGACGCCGCCGATCAGGTTGATCACGCGCACGTCCTGGCTTTCGAAGAAGACGTCGGCGATTTCGCCGGCACGACCTGGCGCATGAGAAACGACATTGATTACGCCTTTAGGGAAGCCTGCTTCCTCGGCAATCTGCGCGAGGATGAGACCAGCCGAGAGCGGCGCGAGTTCGGACGGTTTCACGACGACCGTGTTGCCTGCCGCAACCGGCGAGAGAACCGCGCGCCAGGAAAGAACGTTGGCGCCGTTCCATGGTGTGAAGCAGGCGACGACGCCGAGCGGACGTCGCAAACCGATGGAGTGAACGCCGGGCTGGTTGGTTTCAAGGACTTCGCCTTTGGGCAGATATATCCAGCCGGCTGCCCGCTCGATCATTTCAGCGACGAGGTCTTGCTGGAACGTGGAAAAGGAAATGGTACTACCAGTTTCTTCAGCAAGCGTTTTTGCGATTTCCTCGCGGCGACGCTTTACGATCTCAGCAGCCTTGAAAAATAATCTTGCGCGCTCGGCCGGTGTCGTCGCAGCCCATCCCGAAAACGCATTGGCAGCGGACTCAACGGCGAATTTTGCCTCCGCCCTGCCGCCGTCAGCGACCCGCGCATAGACACTGCGATCGTATGGCCGGTAAACGTCAAACAGCTTATTGCCTTCGGCGGGGCGCCATTCTCCGTTTGCAAAGTAGTTATATTCTTTAACACCGTTCACGATCATCACGCCGCTTGTCTCAGACATCGATTCTTCTCCTTGAAAAAGTAGTGCTCATATGGAAATCAAAAAAAAAGTCCTCCGCTGTCGTCCCGTAGCGCTTCTCGAGCGTGTCGCGATTTCGGCAAACTACCAATTGATGACCTCGCGTCTTCTCAAGAACGTACTGCACAGCGCGGCCCAAGGCCGCAACCAACAGGGCTGTGGCTCCAGCGGAGCCAAATGTTTATAGAAGCCAGGTTTGCAGCACGACCCGCGCTCCAGCGGAGCGCAATGTTTCCAGCAATTGCCTCAAACCCATTTCGCTCCGCTGGAGCGAGGAGGACCCTTTGTCAGCGCTAGTTCTATAAACATTTCGTCCCTCCGGGACGAGAACCTGTTAGAAGGATCTTGCTCAAAAAACAAGAAGTTAGACCCTTGTGTTACAGAAAGATCCCGATCTCACCAGCTGATCATGGACTCGCTCAATTGCTCCCTACAGATTTAGCTTCTAAGTCCTTTTCTTGCGCGTAGTATTTTGCAAGCTCCACGCCAAAGCCTCAGTCAGTGAAAAGAAACGGTTAGAGGGAATTTGCGTCTTAAGGATGAGCGGGGGAAATGATAAAACTGGTGGAAATTTGGTGAATTTGGTGAATCTGGAGGTTTTTTGGGAGGGGGTTAGCGGAACTTAAACTGCTTCTTATCGATCTTTAACGCTTTGATCCTGTGGTCGAGAGTTGATGGAGGAATTCCAAGCTTAGTCGCCGCACCGGAAGGTCCGGAAACCCGTCCCTTGGTCTCGGCTAGCGCTCGCTCTATGATCTCGCGCTCGCTGCGGGGCTCAACGGCATTTTGAGATTGTACCGATTCTTTAATCCTGGATGCAGATGGGAACGTTTCTTTTGAAAGCCACGATTCGTCAACTGAGAATTCTCCGCCGGAACTTAGAATGACGGACCTCTCGATGATGTTCTGTAACTCACGAATATTGCCTGGCCAGTCGTAAGCATACATTAGGTCGAGAACCTTTTTGTCGATCGACCGTATGTTCTTGCCCGCCCGCTTCGCGTAGCGTTGCACGAAATACTCGACCAGCATTAGCAGGTCGTCTTTCCGTTCTCGCAGCGGCAGCACTTCAATGGGAAATACATTCAGCCGATAGAACAGATCCTGGCGGAAAGTGGCATTAGCCACAGCGGCCTTCAGATCACGATTTGTGGCCGCGACGACGCGAACATCGACATGGATCGGCTGGCTGCCGCCGACTCGTTCGAATTCTCGTTCCTGCAGCACTCTCAGTAAAGCAACCTGAGTGTCGGGCGAGAGTTCGCCTACCTCGTCCAGAAAAATCGTGCCGCCGTCGGCGAGTTCGAAACGGCCAAGCCGCCTTTGGGTAGCTCCGGTAAAGGCGCCTTTCTCATGGCCGAACAACTCCGAGGGGATCAGATCACGGGGAATTGCGGCACAGTTCACGCTTATCAATGCGCGTGAGCTGCGACCTGATCGTCGGTGGATGGCTCGCGCAACAAGCTCTTTGCCTGTTCCCGTTTCACCCGTGATCAAAACTGTGGAATCAGTTGGCGCAACTTTGGAAATGCTCGAGAGTACAGTTTGCAAAGCAGGCGAGGTTCCAACAATCTCTTCAAACATCGAAGTTTCATCGATCTCTTCACGGAGCGCGGCGTTTTCCCGCTGCAGTCTTTCCTCGGCCCTCTTGCGATCCTCAATGTCGGTACAGGCGAGGTACCATCGAACGAGCTGTCCCTGGTCGTCGCGGAGCGGGTTGTAACGAACTAGAAACCAGCGATACGCTCCGTGCCGGTTACGCAGCCGCATCTCCAACTCGAATTCAGCGGGATTGGACAACGAACGATCGACATGCGCCTTGACCATCTCGAAATCGTCCGGATGAACTTCAGGTCCAAAGCTTCTCTGGCGCCACTCATCCAGGTTGATGCCGTAATAAGTGAGCGCCATTTGGTTTGCATAAAGACGCTCGCGCCTGGAACCTAATACGCCTATCATCTGGGGGGCGAGATTGAGCACCTGCCGCAGTTCCTCCTCGCTCTTGCGCAGTGCCTTGGTTAATTCCTCCTGCTCCGTTACGTCGATCCCTGTGCCGAGAAACGTCCTTTCCTGAATTGCGGCAGTACCCACGCAACGCACATGACGAATCTCTCCATCTGGCCGCACGATCCGTTTCGTGAAGTCGAAGCTGAGCGGGTCTGTCAACATTTTCTGAATTGCTTGTGCGACGAACTCCCGATCTTCCGGGTGTACGAGCGCCATGTATTCGTCTACTGTTGGCGCCTTGCGGTTTGGCTCAAGCCCATGAATCCGGAACAACTCCGGAGACCAATAGTCGAACCGGTCAGCATTGAAGGCCCAGCTACCCATGTGCGCAAGCCGTTGTCCCTCGCCAAGGTAAAACTCTGCTTGTTTCTGATCTTCAATGTCGAGATTAATTCCGATCCAATACAGTATAGTTCCGTCGCTAGCCCGGACCGGTTCGGCGCGACTCAGAAACCAGCGGTATCTTCCTTCAGCGTTACGAGCCCGAAAACTTACCTGACCGGCGCAGCCGGTGCGCAAACAGGTTGACCAAACTCTACGTGTCTCTTCGTGGTCGTCCGGATGTAAAAAGGGGATATGAGAATCCCACGCTGCACCCGTGTCGATCCCGAGCCTAACAGGATGGTCTTTCGGAAGTCCGCCGTAGTCCGCACCGCGTTCATTCACGAAGGTGAGCGCACCGGACGGGACCGCGTACCAGGTATATGCCGGAATCAAATTAAGAGCGAGCTGTAATTCCCCGCCGAGCGGTAGACGCTTCTGAGCGACGCCATGCAAATGATCAGATGAGCCCACTGTCGGCGGATCCGACTGGGCGACGCGCACCGCAGAGGCTCCAGTTTGATGATTGCGGGAAACGTCTTTCACAGCCTGATCTGCGCCTCCTATATTTACTTCTTGATGGCTCGTTCCCCTCGTTCCCATGGTCACTTACACCGCGGTAAGTGCGGGCTTTTCGGAAGTCTAATAATATTAATATCTGTTCCCGAGTGTCGAACAGCAAATGAGTCTCGTGGCTAAGTGGCTTTGGTGCGGGCTCCCATTGACCCTCACAGTCTACGCCGAGCACGTTGACGACACGGAACACCTCGCGTCCGCCTCACGGTCAAGGGCGGAACGCAAGTTGCTAATTTGCCTGTTGAAGAAGATTGGCTATGGAGCGGCAGCGCAATCGCAATGGGAACGCAAAATCTGGCATTAACATACTTGACTAATCAACGTCAGTAGTCGAACGCCGAAGGCGTTGGCAAATTCCAGCCTGGGGCAGCGCCCCAGGAAAAGGAACCAAGCTAATAGGGGAACGCTGTAAGCGTTCGCGAGTTGAGCTTTGGGTAGATTCGTGACGCCGCGCCGGACTACTCGCCAACGCTTTCAGCGTTAGCGAAGCAAACCCTTGCGTTATTCCCTGGGACGTTGCTCCAGGCTGGAATTGGCTAACGCCTTCGGCGTTCATGGGGTTGATTCGTCAAGTATGTAATTACCGTTTCAACGGTTTTAGTTAATGGCTTGGTGAGGAAACCGTTAAAACGGTTCGGAACTTAAATGCAATCCTTCCACCGGGCTGAAGCCCGGTGTGAATGAGATAAATCTTGTGAGGTATTGATGAATAGATTAAAAGGGCGGCGTGCCTTGCTACAGATCCTTGTTAGCTTTGTGATTGCGGTTGCGGTGAATAGTCCCTCGCAATTTATCGCTGCCTCAGGTTTGCGCGCGAGCGGCGTCTTCCAATCACCACCGAACATCCAGGTAAACGGCTACACGTCCACCGACAAAGTCCAACGCGGCCGAGCCATCCAGGGCGCGATCGTGATGGACATTCCGGGCGGCTATCACGTCAACTCGAATCGTCCCTTAGAGAAGTTTTTGGTCGCCACTCAGCTTTCCGTTGAGGCGCCCCAGGGCGTGAAGGTGGGCGCAGTGGCCTTCCCGCGGGCCTTGCTGAAGAACTTTCAGTTTTCTAAAGAGAAGCTGTCTGTTTACGAAGGCAGAGTGATCCTTCGCTTTAATGTGACTGTGCCCGCAAGCTTCAATTCAGGCTCGATACAGTTGAAATCGAAGTTGAGGTATCAGAGCTGCAGCGATTCGCTGTGCTTCCCGCCGCAGACCCGCGAGGTAAAGCTTGACGTCCCGGTGGTCGGAGCAAATGAATCAGTCAAGCGCGTGAACAGCCAGTACTTCAGCGGTCGCCGCTGAGGTCCCGTTCGCTGCCAGGCGTTTAGAGTTCAATCAGCTTTGCCCGAAAAGTCTTAAATCCCACCTGCGGCAGCTGGTGGTTACTTCAGGTCCAGCCTACCAACCTTTTATGTCGTTGTTATTCAATCCCACCTGCGGCAGCTGGTGGATGGTTCAAGTCCTGCCTATTTCCGTTGAAAACTTGCAAGCGAGGCTGCACTTGAAACATCCCTCAGCTGCCGCTGAGGGGATTCAAAGGACCAATCCCAACCTCTCTTGGTAGGTCGCACTTGAACTATCCACCAGCTGCCGCAGGTGGGATTTAAGACTTTTCGGGCAAAGCTAGTTCAATCTTTAGATTGTGTCTTCGAAACCAACAAACTGAAGTTTGAACTCTTAACGCCTGTCATCACAGGGGCAATCTCCCGATTACGGCCATCAGTCGCCCGACCTTGCCGTGCAGACTCTTTTCACGGCGATAGGAAAAGAACAAATCGGTTCGACACATCGTGCAGAGCGGGCTGGTGTAGATGCGTTCGGCAATCACACCACGCGAGATCAGTTGTCGTTGATTTGCTTTGTAGAGATCAACTAAGGCGTGACCGTCTCTGGTTGCCGTGAACCAATCACCGGCATCTGCGAACTTAGCTTTGAAGGCGTCAATCACGTCGCTACCAACTTCGTAGCAGCACGCTCCAGCAGCTGGCCCAATCGCGACTCGCAAATCTTCAGGTCGCACTTGGTAATTCTTCATCAACTGCTCGATTGCGTGGATGCCGATTGATGCGAGCGTTCCGCGCCAGCCAGCATGGACTGCAGCAAAAGCTCCCGTGCGCCTATCACCCATCAACATCGGAACGCAATCGGCTGTCTTAACGCCTAACAGCGCGCGTGGTAAGTCGCTCACCAAAGCATCACAGCGATCATCGTCCCCGGTCGCGTATGGGCGGCGCTGCGCTTGCGATGGTTCCTTGACCACGCGGACATCAGCGCCATGTACCTGCCAACAACCGGCCAGCGACCACTCGCCCTCAAATAGCTTGAGAAACCGACTGCGATTCTCCAGAATGTTCTCCGCTGTGTCTTCATTAAACCCAGCGAGGTTGAGTGCGTCCTGCGGCATCGGACTAACGCCACCGCCGCGAGTTGAAAACCCGTTGACGAAGCCGTCCTGCTCGAGCGGAGCGCAAATAAGAGCCTGCACGCCTTCGACGTTGCGCCAGTAAAAGCCGGCAGTCTTCAGTTCGGAATCTTCAGTGATTGTTTCCATCGGCATAGACATTATCGAAGTTGCGCGCATTCGCGAAGTGCTCATTCGTACGCCTCGCTTTGCGCAAAAAGTATTTACGGAGGCTGAAAGAAATTACTGCGATAACCGCGGAGCTGTAGCTGCGCAGCATTATGCCGCTCGCTTTGCCGCAAAAGAAGCGATGCTGAAAGCTCTAAAAACCGGGTGGCGCGGTGGCATCACCTGGCACGACGTTGAGATAGCGTCAGAAGAAAGTGGCGCGCCTTTTTTGATCGTTCGAGGAGTTGCGCTGGAGTTACTTAAGACGAGTGGAGCTACAAGTACACATCTTTCACTGTCTCATACGAGTGAGCATGCCGTCGCGCAAGTGGTGCTGGAAAGAAACTAAACCACTTTAGTCAGGACACCTTTGTTAAGAATCGACGTGGTTGATGAGATTATTTGCGGCTTGCCGCAGTTCAGTCATCCAATGAAAGTCCTGCTTATCGCATCGTATTCGTGAGAGTCTTGCGGCCATTGGCATCCACGTCGACGCGCGTGGAACGAGGATTAAGGTCACGCACAACCGGGCGTGGTTTTGGGTGAGCTGCTAATACGAGTGGAGCAGGCATCGCAGCGACTTCATCATTGCCATCGTCTGCGTCAGGTAAGTTTCCGTGCTTGAAGCAATCAGCGGTGGGCTCAAGGCTTTCGCTCACGGCAATCAATTCGCGGGTAGGGCAAGAGACGGTCGATACCAATCCGTTCTCGGAATCAATTTCGACGAACTTAATTCCTTCCGGACATTCAAAGTTTTTACCACCAAGCTCTGGTCGTAACTGCACCGCGTTATTAACAAAGTCTGTCCACGCCGGTAACGCAGCTTCAGCTCCAGTCAATCCGAGTTGCTGATTATCATCAAATCCGATCCACACCACGCAAACCAGATTCGGCGTGTAGCCCACGAACCAGCCGTCGCGTGACGTTCCCGTCTTTCCGGCTACCGCAGTTCCCTTTACTGCTCCGCGAGCAGCTCGAGCGGTGCCGTGATCGACTACCGCGGTAAGCATGTTGGTAATCATGTAAGCAGTAGTCGGCTTAACGATCGGGACCGTCGGGACGTCAATCGAGTGAGTTGCAGGTGAACCAACCGCAGTGATCGCCTGCGGCTTGACGCCGGTTCCGCCCCTCACAAAAGCGGCGTAGGCAGTAGCAAGTTGCAGCGGAGTAACTTCAGTTGTGCCCAACGCCAGCGCGGGATATCGCTCCGGCTTTGGTAATCCAAAACTATCGGCCAGGTTTGCGATGCGCGCTAGACCGGTTTGCATCGCCACATCGACCGTCACGACATTCAGTGACTTAACCAAACCGCTGCGCATCGTCACCTCGCGCATCGAGAAGCCGCCGCCATAATTCGAGGGGCGGTAGGTCTTGTTGCGATCGTAAACGAACTCGCGCGGAGCATCGGTAAACATCTGCACCGGTGAGATTCCGGTTTCAAGAGCAGCAGCATAAACAAAAGGCTTGAACGTCGAGCCCGGCTGACGGCGCGCGTCAGTGACGCGATTCAATTGCGTCTCAGCATAGTTTCTGCCGCCAACCATCGCCAGTACAGCGCCAGTATGCGGATCGATTGCGACCAGCGCGGCTTGAGGTTTGGCATCACGCTTCGCGTAAACCTTGTCGAGTCGATCAAGCTGCTTCTTAATCGCCGCTTCCGCGACTGACTGAAGATCGAGATCGATCGTGGTGAAGATACGCGCTTCCTGGTCTGGATCAGTTGTCGTGGCGGTCGTTTCCACGACGCGATTCACGTAGTCAATAAAGTACGGCGCCAGGGCTTCCGAGTCGTTCTTTTGAGCTGTGACGGAGATTGGCTCTTTCGCCAGCGAACTAGCTTGGTCGGACGTGATCCATCCCTCATTAGCCATCGCGCTCAACACCATGTTTCTTCTTTCCTGCGAGGCCTCGACGTGACGGATGGGTGAGTAATGTGTCGGGCCTTGAATCATTCCCGCGATGGTCGCTGCTTCGCCGATCGCCAGGTCCTTCACTTCTTTGCCAAAGTAAACGCGCGAAGCCTGTTCGACTCCACGCACTGCAACCGCACCGCGTTGGCCAAGAAAAACTTCATTGCAGTAAAGCGCAAAGATATCTTCCTTTGAAAGCCGCCGTTCGAGCGCAACCGCAAGCATGGCTTCGGAGAACTTCCGGCGATAAGTGCGTGCGGGTGAAAGATAGGTGTTTTTGACGAGCTGCTGGGTGATTGTCGAGCCGCCTTGCCCGAGGCGTTCATCGCCTACATTACGAATCAGCGCCCGCGCCAGACCATATACGTCGACGCCGGGATGTTTGAAGAAGCGACGATCCTCGATTGACAGGATCGCGTAAACAAGGACGGGAGGAAGCTGTTGAAAAGTTAACGGCGTTCTGGGGCCATTTCGCGAGACTCCGTCGTTGGTCAGCACTTCCGGTTCGAGTGTGAAGCTGGGCAGTGACACTCGATCACCGGTCAGCTCGGTTACGCGACCGTCAGCATCGAGTACGACGCGAACAACATCAGGACCGGCGCCGGCACGTGCCGGATGAATCTCGATCGCGTGTTCATCGGCGACGAAGCGACCGCTCCATACCTCGCTGGCTTGAGTGTCGGTGTAGCCAGCGCGCCGCAGTATCTTGATAAGGTCAGCCCGGGCCATCTTCTGCCCGATGGAAATGGTTCGCGGCGCAGCATAAATTCCTGGTCGACTGGTCAGGTAGCCTCGCGCGAGACGAGCATCGATAAGGTGGGCGTGAAACCGGTAAGACTGAATGAGAGCTGCGGCGGTGGCTACGAAGGTGAGGGCCACGAGTAGAAGCAACAAACGAACGAATTTGTTCTTAGTGGCAGTCCTGAGAAAAAGAAAAGCCCGGCCGAACATTGCGAAAAATGATCGCCGGTCGGGAATCGATGTTACCTCGATGGCCACGTGGGTGTCCCCTGAGAAAGGCCGCCTGCCCCCTGCCCCCTTTCTCCAGTGCTCCTACCTATTAATCTGTGTATCTAAGATAAAGTGCGAATGGGGATTTGATTCTATAACTGAAGCAGATCTAGCCACAGATTACGCAGATTTCACCGATTATTGTTTGACGCTGCTGTTCTTGAGTATTGAGATAGCTAAAGACCCATTGGAATGGAGTAGCTTTGCGCGAAAAGTCTTAAATCCCACCTGCGGCAGCTGGTGGATAGTTCAAGTTCGACCTACAAAGAAAGGGTAGGATTGGTCCTTTGAATCCTCAGCGGCAGCTGAGTGATGTTTCAAGTCGCTCGCAGTTTTCAATGGAAATAGGCCGGACTTGAACCATCCACCTGCTCCCGCAGGTGGGATTCAGTAAACAGCGACAGCAAACATGGGTAGGCTGGACCTGAAGTAACCACCAGCTGCCGCAGGTGGGATTTAAGACTTTTCGCGCAAAGCTGAATGGAGTTATGAAAAAGCCGGACCCGTAGCGGCTTAAGGTGTGATGCCACCCCACCCCAGGGCTTGGCACATGACGATTCATAATAATCAGTGGAATCTGTGGCTAAAGTCTTTGGTTCTCGGTGTTCGTTCAGCGTAACTGGTGCTAACTTCGAGAGCGGCCAAATTGATACCAGCGACGCCTGTTAGTCTCGGTGAAGGAATCTATTTCTCTTTGAATCGCCTCAATACTTTCAATCCCGGCTTCATAGCCCGCCGCGATCAGATCGTCAGCGCGATTCATCTCGTCCCAGCGGATGTGACCGACCCGAGGCTTAACAACTACATCAGCCTCGCGCAATTGATGGGCGGACACTGTTCGCTGCACTACGAGCATCGACTGAAGGATGATGCCAATGACTGATTGGGGCGGCCCGAGGAAGGTTGCTCCGCCGGCGTTCACGTCGACCGCTATGACAATGTCCGCATTCATCGCCCGCGCGAACGCCGTGGGAATCATTGACACCAGGCCGCCATCCAGCAACTGACGGCCATGTTCATCAATGACCGGGACATACCAGCCGGGAATGGCACAACTGGCTCGAATTGCAAAGGCAACATCACCGCTATCGCGAAGCACGACCGGTTCCCCTGTATTGAGGTCGGTGGCAATGACTGCGAGCGGTATGGGCAATTCTTCAAAGCGATTTATCGGAAGACGTTCTCGAAGGTAAGTCTCCAGACGATCATTTGATTGCACGCCCAGCCGCGATACGGTCATGCGGCCTACGTCACGCCAGCGCATCTTGCGAGCAATGTCCGCTATCTGATCTACTGTCAGGCCGGAGGCGAACGCACCGCCAACCAGAGAACCGGCGGACGTTCCAGCAATGCAATCAATCTTCACTTCGCGCTCGACGAACGCGCGCAAGACGCCGGCGTGGGCCATGCCTCTGGCGGCGCCACCCGACAGTGCTAAGCCAATCCTTGGTTGTGGTTGATTGCTTTTCAGATTACCAGCTTCGTCGTAGCTTAGACTTCAGTCTGAGCATATTGTGTAAACACTCAAGTTGAATCTAAATGAGTAAGTGACCGGCGCGATAGACCTGACACTCAACACTCCCGTCAAATCGTCGTGCTCAGACTGAAGTCTAAGCTACGTCAGTCTGAGCCAGGTCAGACGGGATTGAGAATAACGATCTCGGCGCGATCGCGGGCGTTGTCCAGAAAGCTGTCGATATCGGATTCGACTTTAGCCTCGGTCAAAATCTTCTCAATCTCCGGCCGTGCTTCCTCAAGCGTGGGCACGATCAAACTCGGAGACCTGCGCTTAAATCGCGGCACAAAGGCGTCGCGATAATATTCGGCCACGTCTTTTTGCGAGACAACGATGAAACTCCGGAACCGGAAATCAAGATACTTTTCGATGTGAACGCGCTGTTCCATAATCTCGCTGAGCTTCTCGCTGGTTAGCCCGACTTTGATCATTCTCTTTTCCAGCTCTTCGCGTGACGAGAATTGTTTTGCCAATTCATCCCGAGCAGCTTGAATCTCTTGCTCGGTAGGAGCAATAGTCGGAAGCTTTACCGCCTCCTGAAGTATCAGCCTCTGGTCTTCAATCAGTTTCAAAGCATTGTTCAGGGTTTCGGATGAGGGCTGTGATAGCGAAGTGTTAGGTTGCAGCGCCAGCTGCCAAAGAAGGTCGGAGTAAGTGATCAGATCGGTGCGCACTCCACCATTGACGGTTGCGACAGTCTTGTCGACGACTTCCTGTGCTTGTGTAGTTGAAAAGAACGTCAGCAGTAGACAAATTGTGAATGCCAAGCGCCCCACGAAGACTGGCGCTCTAGATTTTCCATTCATCATTTTCCATTTGTCATTTGTCATCGTAACTCTCCCTGCCTACTGCCGCTGCCTACTGCTTCCTGCCTACTGCCTCCTGCCTCCTGCCGCTGCCTCCTGCCGCTGTCTCCTGCCTCCTGCCTCCCGCCTCCTGGCTTCTAAAACGTTTGCGTAAATCTGAACTGCAACTGCGTTCGCGGCAGCCGATAAATCGCCGGCGTGCCGTCGAAGGCGTTCAGCGGCCCTCTTTGCGGCACCAGAAACTCTGGCGGATTCAGCAGGAATCCATAGTCAACTGCCAACGAGCCGCCCACCGGTGTTTGTATCCGAAAACCAAGCCCGGCTGTGTGGGTCCAATGAGTGCGGTGGTTCAGCGAATTGATCAGGGACAGCGGAGTGGTGGTGTCAACCGGCTCCTTCTTGCCGAACAAATTGCTTACGCGTCGAAAAACGTTGCCGCCATCGTAAAACGGCACGACTTGTATTTCCCTGGTGGCCGGAATGCGCGCTTCCAGATTCAGCACGGCCAGAGCATTGCCGCCGACAGGCACAGTAAAAGGATTCAAAAAGACTTTCTTCTTGTCCTGCGTGAGAAATGTCCCATCCGTAACCAACGCTTCTCGAGGCCCGGCTTCCTCAAAATTAAACCCACGCAGCGTCGTCGAGCCACCCGAATAAAATCGTTCGCTAATCGGCAGAGTGCGATCTAACTCATCGATTCTGCCATTGGCGTCGCGATCACGTGGGTTGAAAACATTCGCCAGCCCCAGCGAGAAATTGCCTGCCAACACCGTCCCGCGAAACCCTCCCAGCCGATAGAACCGCCGGTACGATCCCTGGAACTTGCTAAACGAGATATTCCCGCCCAGTTGTCGCAGCGCCACTGAATAGTCAGCCGTCAGGAAATCTCCCTGCGTAGGATCCAGTTGGTTGTAGCGACAGACCTCTCCGTTTCGAGAAGACGCTTCTTCGGGTGAGCCCGGGATACCGGCTTCGCAGCGTTCCCTGGTATCACGAGCGAATGAAAGCCCAAATCGAGAAAGGCGCACGACCCGATCGGGAATCAAAATCGCTTTCACCACGAGACTTTCGAGATTGAACAGACGCACGTCTTCGTACATGTAGCGCGCGAAAACAATCGAGCGTGTCTTCTGATTCAAGCCTCGCTGTGTCTCGGCACTGAATGTAAATCGATTGATAGTAGGCTCGCCGACACGATTGCCCAGGACATCGATTGGATTTCCTTTGTCATCCAGTCGCTGCACGATTCCCATGGTGCCCCGGTCGATCGCCGAGCGGAAAAACCGAGTTAGAGTCGAGTCGCGGCGATACTGGACCGAAAGCGTCAGCGGCGCGAATTGTTTCTCGCCGTAACGAGCAAAACGCGGATCGAAATACTCCAGCCTGACGGACTGCTGCCGGCTGCTGCCCCTCAGTCGAATCGCGCCCTGCCGCAGTTTGTTAAAGAGATTGATGTTACTGATCTCGAAAAGACCCAGTGGCCCCGTGTCGGTCGAATAGCCGCCGCCGTAATCCATAACTCGCGGCTTCTTTTCTTCGACGTCGATAATGATGTCTCGCTTCTTGAATCCAGCGGCAGTTTCCCCGGCCGGCTCCGTGTGTATCGTCACCTGCGCGAAAGCGTCAGTGGTGTAAAGCGTTCGCTCAGCTTCGTTGAGACCATCGGCCCGCAGCAGTTCGCCGGGCATCAGCGCTGAAGCTCGAACAATTGCCGTGCGCTTGGTTTGCTGCGTATCGAGGCTGCCGGTGACGCCGTTGACGATAATCCGGTTGATAAAAACTTTGTCGCCTTCGTTTCGGATCGTGTAGATGATACGGACCTGTTCATCCTCGCCCTTGTTGGGAAGTTCGACCAAAGATGGTCCAATGTCGGCGTCGACGTAGCCATCCCGAGCGTACAGATTGCGCATGTTCTCGACATCAACACGAACGATGGCGCGAGAGAGCGGGCCGCCAATGACGGTCCGGACTTCGTCCCTGAGCCGCGCTTCCGTGTAGATCTTGTTGCCACGAATCTCGACTCCGGCAACGCGTGTCAATGGTCCTTCAGTGACTTTGAAGGTGATGATTAAATCTTCGCCATTGATGGAAACGCCCTGGAGCACCTGAACGACTGAATGCCGGTAGCCGAACTCGCGCATGTGGGCCGCGATCGTGCGCTTGTCCTGTTCGAGGAGTGCAATGCTGGTATAGCCGCGGCCATAACCGAGAAACGGTATGAAGCCGAGCGCATTGGCGCGTTCCGACTTCAGCTCGGCAGCAACATCGTCGTATGTGATCTTGTTGGTCCCGGTGATGCGGATGTCATGGAGCTTAAAGCGACGACCACGTTCGACCTGATAGACAATGTTGACTGTATGATCTTTTAGTTGTTCCGGATTAAGAACCTCACAAGCTTCGCGAGTTCCGTTAGCGGGTTGCTCAGGCAAAGTCGGAGTTACGCTGCAGACAGACGTGACCTCGGCAAAGAAATAGCCGTCCTCCTGCAGTTTGTTACGCAACCGGCGGCTGCCCTCGACGATGGCCGACTGATCGATATTTCCCTCGCGTTTTATCGGCAAGAGGTCGCGGGCAGTCTTTTCACCGACGTTGTAATTCTCGACTGAGACGTTCACTTTTGGTCCAATCACGCCGGTAAGACTTATCGTGATTTGGTTCTTCTCGAGATCTCGCTCGACTCGCGTGTCTGAAAGCTGAGGCGCCAAATATCCCTCGGCAATGATTGCCTGGCGAATGCGATTAACGTCATCGGTGAGCGCTTGGCGGGTAAATGGCGTGTTCGGTTGCAAAGCCAGCGTCGGCCGCACCGTCTTGGTATCGAAGCCCGCGATATCAATATTGAAAAGCCCTATCCGCGAAGGCTCGTTCGGCACGATGCGATAGGTGACGGTGGCTCGTAAGCCCGTCGATTCAACTTGCTGCGAGAAATCAACAGTGGCGTTGAAGTAGCCACGATCGCGCAGGTAACCCTGAATCTCGTCGATATTGCGCAGCACGGATTGGCGCGAGACGCGAGTCCCAGGCCTAATCAGATTCAGCCGGGCGCGAATTTCATCTTCGGAAATAGGAGCGCCCACCACGGGTCCGACTATCAGTCGAATCTCGGCCACGACTACCTGACGTTGCACGATAAAGCGAACTCGTAGCGGGCCCTGGCGCCCGCTCACTTCAACAACTTCGACGCGTGCCGAGGCTACGCGGCCGGAATCGAAAAGCGCTTGCAGCGAATCTCGCACTCGAACCGCCGAGTACTCAGTGTTCGGCCCGACCTTCAACATGACCAGGAACTCGGCCTGTACGGCCTCGTCCGCTGCTGAGCCTTCAAAGACCACTTCGACAGTCGAGATCATTCGGCCGTCGTAGTCTCCGTTGTCAGCAAAACCCGAGTTGTGCTTTGAAGACGGGGTGCGTGTTTCGCGTTTGGTCGCGGCGAAGACGGAAACCGCGGTTAAGATGACCAACAAAAACACGAAGGCGCTTCTAAACAGACCACAACCTCGCGGAAATCTGGGTTGAGCGCATGTGTCAACTTCGACTTCCGTCGTTATCCTGTCTAATGCTACCTCGTACCTGATCGCACCCTCGCTCAAAATCTTTTTCTGAATCGAATCTCAAAACTAAAACTGTTATTGCGGGAGCTTAGTTGCTGCGTAGACGCTTGTTCGTACTGCGCTACGAACGACAGCCGATCCGACAATCGATATTCAACCGTCAATATTTGATTGGGATCGGAAGTCACATTCGTTGAGTAAGTCACGGACAATTCCTTGCTGATACGTTTGCCCAAAGTCAGCCGCGCTCCCGGGTTCTGGCCGGCGCGCCCGCCAATCACGGGATTGATCTCGAAGCGAGTCAGGCCAAACAATCGGTTGGTCGCGCGCTGTGCCGGAGCGTTGATAAGCGCGTCGGTTAACAAGCTGGTGGCCGTTCCCAAGCCAGACTGAGCCAGCGACGAAGTGCTCGTGTCTCCAGTCGAAAGCGTTCCGTTGGTAATCAATGAAACGACATCAGCCTGAGGCAAGGCCGGTTCCGATCGCACCGCGGCTTGCGGCTGAGAAAGCGGACCCGTCAAATCGACTATCACGCGATAGCCGCGAATTTCAGACTCAGCCTCGATGTTAAGAATCGGATCAGCATTTCTTCGCGCCGGCAAATCTATGAACGCTCGAGTCACTTCATAGCGATCGTTCCGGAAAGTCAGCGTGCCGCTGGTTGCCGTGATTCGTCCCGCGATAATCGGGTTTCTGACTGGTCCGTTAATCTGCAATGAGACGGAGCCAACCACATCAGCAAGATTGTTTCTGACCACGAGTGCATTGCGGCCCTCGACTCGTAGATCGGCAAATCTCGCAGTCCTGACAAATCTCACCTCACCGCCTTCTTCGATTGATTCCTGACGGCGATTGATTAAGTCAGCGAGCTCGATATCGCGGACGTACTCAGCTCGGATGAGATTTACGACACCGCCAATCAGCTGCTCGCTCGCATCGCCCTTGATTTCCACATCGGCATCAAGCGTCGATGAAAAGTCCTGGGGAAATGGAGCAGTGACATTGTCGGCGTGAACATTCAAAAGAAAACGATCGATATTGAAGCCATCCAGCAGCGCTCCGCCGGAAGCGGTAAGGCGACCGCCACCCAACGTGCCGTTGAACGATTCAATCTGGGCTTGATCCGCGGTGAAGCGAAGCACCGACTTGATGTTTGAAATCTGCCAGCGATCATTTCCGACCAACGCAGCTACGGACGCGCCATTCAAAGAAGCGGTACCATAAACTTTCGGATCATTATGAGAACCGGAAACACGCACGGCGACATCGGCAGCACCCGACAGAAACACGTCCGGAGACAAGCCATTCAGCACCCGAAGGTTCAGTCGTCCATCGACGGTTAAGCTCTCCCGGCCTCCTTCAGCAACCGCCAAAGCGCCGTTGAGAGTGATGTTCGTGCCGGTGCCTGTTAGTTGCGCGTGGTCGAAAACCAATTCATTGGCAGTAAGTCTGACCGTAAAAGGCGCGACTGCCGACAAGGCGATGTCTTCGACGCGGAAACTGAGCTCGGAAAAGTCAGCTGAGCCTTGCAGCCCTGCGAGCGAAAACTCGTTGTCGTCATCAATCAGGTTCCCACTGACTTTAATTGTCCCGGTTGCTCGCCCGGTCAAATTCACATTCGCGTTCGGCAAAGCAAGCGCAAGAACCTTGGTCAGGTCGGCGCCATTGAAAGTAGCTTCAATGTTGGCTGGCAGTTGTTCTTTGGACAGGTCGACTCGCGCGTTAACGATCTGGTTTTGGCCAAATGCGCCGGTGGTAAACGTGACGTTCAACTGCTGATTCTCGGTTCTTCCTGTTAAAGAAAGCGTTCCGAGCGGCCGATTGTTGATCGCCACATCTTTTCCATTGACGTCAAAAGTTATTTGGAGACCTGCCAAATTATTTTCACCGTACGTTCCCGTGATCCTTGCGGTTGCTTCGGCAGTGCCAGAGAGATTCTGAAGTGAGGGCTTACCCGCGAGCGCCGCCAGTCGACTTAGCACGACATTCTGTGCCGCTGCCTGAAAATCCATCTGCTTCGTCTTGATATCGTAAGTGCCGCTTGCCGTGAGGTGTCCGGCCGCAAAGCGAGCCTCAACACTCTCAACATTCACTTGCGATCCGTTGAACGTGGCGCGAGCAACAATGCTCTCAAAAGGCTCGCCTGCCAGCCGCCCCGAAGCCATACGCAAGTCGGCCGTGCCAGTCATATTTTTCGGCAAACCGTTAATGGTAACGTGACCGGAAACCTCTGCTTGCGTCTCACCAAGGCGACTGGTCGTGTCTTTGCCCAACGGGAGCGTGGCTATCAACAGAGCTGCGTTGGCTCGGTCGAGCGTCGCTTCAACCGACATGTTGTTTTCGCCGGTGCGCGGCGCTGTAAGACTGAATTGAATTCCGCCGCCATCTCGCTCGGTAAGCTTGCCGTCGACTACTCGAAATTCTGTCTGATTCGAGACTAGCGAAGCAGTCAGCCCGCCCAGCTCGTTTCCGTTCATCACCAGCGAGCCCAACGAAATCTTTCCGTCAAAGTCAGGCGACTTCAATTGACCACGCACCGCTCCGTTGAAAGCAAACGATCCACGCAGCTCGACTCGATATTCATTGATTCGCTCTTCCAGCTCCGGCGAGGCGATGGAAGCAATTCGTTGAAGTTCGGACGCGTCAATCGAATTGACCTCGACATTCAGATTCGAGTCACCGTCGAATGAAAACTGCCCCGTTGCATTCAAGTGGCTGGCGGCAGTTTGTAGATCGACTCGATCAATCTGGAACTGACCCCGATTGGCGTGTAAGGAAACCTCGCCCGAGATCGGCGTGCGCTCGCTCTGCGGGTCAACCGCTTCGGCAGCAATCTGAGTAGTGATGCTTCCCGAAGCTTCCTTGAAGTTCATTCCGGGAAATGTAAGGTCAACTTTGCCTGTGGCCTTGCCGGCCAGCGGCGGGGCTGATTTGGTCAGAATGGTTATCGGCGCTGCTACGTCGAGACCTTCAAAACTGGCGACGACATGTGACGGCGCCGACTTCGTAAGGCCGATAGTCGCATTCCCACGGAGTCCGCCTGAGAAAAGATCCGCGGTGAACTCATTCAGTTGAAGTTGGCTATTGGTCGCGACAATGTTGGCTTGGGCCTTACCCATCTGCATTTCACCAAGCACGCCGCCGCCAATGCTGAGGTCCGCACTTGCTCGATACCGCCCCGAAGGCTCCACCACGAATACTGGTTTCGCAAGTTTGAGATCATCCAAATGGCCGTCAGCCAGCTTGATGGCGCCGGGAGCGATGTCTGCCGTCGATCCTTCGACGCGACCGCCACGAACTGAGAAGCGAACACCGGCGATATTGAAGCTGGCTACTTCAGCACCCTGCGCATTGACGCCGCCAACCAAAATTTCCTTGATGTTGACGATCGAGTTTCCACCTTCGCCGGAGAACGTCACCTGATTTGCGGTAACATTCTTGATACGAGCGTCGGAAGAAACTATTTCTCCGCTCTTCACGCTCGCGACGGAACCGGATGCTTTGTCTCCCTCAAGCCGAAACCTCAGATCAGAGGCTGAGATTCCACTTACCTTGGCCTTCGAAGACGCAATTCCGTTGGCGCTAAATCGGCTCGAAGATGCAGTCAAGACGCTGCCCTTCATTTCAGCGCGAGCGTCCTGCATTATCAAGCCGGTGATGGTGGCGCCATAACTTCTCTCGGCAGCAGCGCGCAGTTCTCCGATCCAACGAAAGTCAGAACCCGTACCCATGACATTCCCGGTGAGCTGTACGCTATTGAGCTGGAAATCACCCGCCGTCAGCAGCGCTACTACAGCCTTGCCGTTAACGTCGTAAGTCTTGCCGCTGCCCGAGCCACTGGCAGTCACGTTTAATCCCTGCAGTCGAATGTTATCGGCAGCCAGCGCATCAGACTTAATCGTGCCCTCGACTTTGAAGTTATCTCCGTTGCCGTTGACCGTGCCTACAAAGTTCCCGGCGCCGCGCAGCGACGGGCCCACTTGCAGAACGTCGGACAGCTGCGTGAGGTCAACATTTGACGTGACTTTCATTTGATAGCGCAGGTTGCGCCAGTCATCCATCGTGCCTTCGAGGTGCGCCTCCGCCACCGGTGAACGCAACACGAGCTCCTGAATTTCAGCGCGCGTTTGATTGGCTCGAGCTTTCAGTTCGATGTCGATGTCATTCACTGGACGGCCGTCGTAGACAAAACTTGATTTCGACAACGACAGCGCGATTCGATTCATCACGCTTTCGGCCGGCGCACTGGGAAGATCAGGATCGACAGTGATGTTCAGGTTTCGAGCCTCACCCGACAGTGAATGCTGGACGTCACCGTAGTGGATGAGAGAGTTCTTAATCTCGACATGTGCGGTCGAGTACGCGAACAATATTCGCTTGTTCCCCTCGGGTGGAGGCAGCTTTAGATTGCGGAAGTTTGAGAGGCCCTGTTCGTCGAAATTTACCCAGACTTCCAGCCCTTCAATTTTCAGGTCTTTCAGATCGACGTGTCTTTGCAGGTTGAAGGCGTAAAGGTCTTCGATGCGAATCACTGCCTGCATTCGATCGATTTTGCCGAGCTTCGCGCCCGATTGTGAGTCGACCAGATCAATCCCCTCGATCAGGACTGTGCCCGGCGGTACGCTGGCGTGGAAGTTTTTGATTTCTGCGCGAATGCCGTACTTGGCGAAGTCACTCTTTATTTGCCCGACGATGTAGCGGTCAACAAATCCGAGACGGTAGAGAATGACTCCAATCAGCACAAAGGCGATGATGGCGACGGCAAAGCCGAGGGCCGTAATGAACGCATTGCGCCGAGTCAGGAAACGGCGCCGCTTGCCTTGCGGCGTCACCGGGTGTTGTCGATCGGCATCGCGCTCAGCAAGCGCTTCCGCGCGAGGAGGCAACGGCTCGTCGCTCTTCGATTGCAGAGCATCCTTAACCGACTGCTTGTCCCCCTCTGGAGGCGGTTTTGAGCGGTCGTCGTGATCGTTCACAGTCATAGTGTTCGGCCGCGCAGAGGCAGCACGCGACTTTTGAAATTAAGAGGGAGAAACCCGAATGCTAAAGCCGAGCCTTGCGAAAATCAAGAGGCGCTTCAGGGTCACTCAGATGCGCAGGCTGGCCTAGATACACGTTACCAACAACCTCGAGCTCAAATCCTTCGAGGGCAGCTACTTTTGGAGGATGATTTGTCAATAACACGATGCGACGCAGTCCCAAATCGTGAAGGATCTGCGCGCCAATTCCATAGTCTCGATTCAAGCCATAACCAGTCTCAGCACTTGCATCGCGCTTGCGGATGCCGCGTTCCTGCATGAGCGCATAGGTCCTTAATTGATGCACGAGATCCAGGCCGTGTTCGCGTTGGCGCAAATAAAGCACGACGCCACGTCCGGCGGCTGCGATCTTCTCGAGGGCAGTGTGCAGTTGAAAGCCGGTGTCATCGATCAATGAGCCGAACATGTCACAAGTGACGTTTTCGGTGTGAACTCGAACCAGCACTGCATCCGAAGTTTGAGATCTGAGATCTGAAATCTGAGATCTGAGATCTGAAATTTGAGATCCCACATCCCCCATCACCATCGCGAGATGGACATCACCGTTCATGATGTTTTCATAAGCCACGGCGCGAAACTTTCCGTAGACGGTTGGCAGATCAGTCTCGACGACGCGACGCACCAACGTCTCCTTGCTGATGCGATAGCGAACCAGGTCTGCGACGCGAATCATTTTCATCTGGTGAGTCGCAGCAAATTCTTCGAGCTCAGGCAGACGGGCCATTGTGCCGTCTTCGTTCATGATCTCGCAGATCACGCCGGCGGGATAAAGACCAGCGATCCGCGAAAGATCGACGCTGGCTTCAGTTTGTCCCGGTCTCACCAGCACGCCGCCCTTTTTCGCTCGCAAAGGAAAAATGTGCCCGGGCCGGGCCAAATCCTGAGGGCGAGTCTGTTCGTCAACAGCAGCCAGAATTGTCGTGGCGCGATCAGATGCGGAGATGCCGGTCGTCACGCCTTTGCGAGCATCGATCGAAACCGTGAAGGCTGTGCCGTGAAAAGAAGTGTTGTCGGCAACCTGGGTGGTTAGGTGCAGCTCGTCACATCGCTCTTCGGTGAGTGGCAAACAGATTAAGCCACGCGCGTGCCTGGCCATGAAGTTGATGATCTCCGGCGTGACCTTTTCGGCAGCGCACACAACGTCGCCTTCGTTTTCGCGATCTTCGTCATCGACGATGATTATCATGCGGCCGTCACGTATTTCGGTGACCGCTTCTTCGATGCTGGCAAACGACATGCGCTAAAGAAAACCTCTGGAACTTTGGGAGTGGCGGAGCACCCGTATGTTACCTCAAATGTGGCACGGCCGTCCCGCCCGCGATGGGAGCGCAGGCATCCCTGCCTGCACACCGTGCTGGGAGCGCAAGCATCCTTGCCTGCACACCGTGCTGGGAGCGCAGGCATCCCTGCCTGCTCACCGTGCTGGGAGCGCAGGCATCCTTGCCTGCTTATTCCTAAGGAGATTCTTGGGAGAGGTGTGCAGGCAGGGATGCCTGCGCTCCCGTTCAAAATCTAATCCCAAAGCCAAGGCTGTATTGAAAGTTATGCGTCGTGCCCAGCCTGACCGGCTCGATGGACACAATTGGGTCGTTGCCGAAGGGAATAATGACATCACCCACGTCAACTCGGAATACCGTGTGACGTGAAGGATAGGCTTCGAAAACCGCGCCGACATCGAGCGCAAACTTATTCAGCTTTTCGGTCTGAAAAGTGGTGGCATAGCTCGGAAGCGGCTTGGCAAAGTTAGTCATGAAACCCGGCCGAGCTTTGACGAAGACTCCCAGGAGTTTATTACGCACTCCGACTTTGGCGCCGGCGAAACCCTGCGTAGCCGTCACTCCCCCCTCGTCATCGAGAAAGGCATTCAGCTCGGTGTCGACGGCAACGTGCTTTGTGAGGTTGTAGCTGAAGCGGCCACCCATGCCCCACCCAAAACCGATGCTGTTACTGCTAAAAGAAAACATTTGTCCGCCGACTTCATATTTTGGCGTCTGCGCAGATGTCACGGATGCGGCCGATAACATCAGAACCATGGCCAAGAGGATTGTCGATGTCTTCATAGCATTCTCCTAAAAGGAATTCGACTACATCAATCGCTCTGCAATCACGGTTCCCCACCCGATGTGGTCCATAACAAAGAGATTCGCCGCGATCTCGCCTGGCGAAGCGCAATCAAGATGGGACTAGTGAAAGAAAAGATGTGTATTGAGTGGCACGGGCGTCCCGCCCGTGAACTTTCCCAACCACACTCTTGAGTGGAATCCAACGCACACGGGCGGGACGCCCGTGCCACATCGTTACGGCCTTCGGCGCCGGGTCGTCTTTTTGGCGGGTGGCGGTGGGGTCTTGATCAGCGACTCGATCTGTTTAGTCAATTCGGTGGTCTGATCCTTCTGCGTCTCTTCGACAATTTCCTTCACTTTGGGAGCGATAAAATCGCCGGCAATGGCGATTGACTCAGCAAACAATGCCGGCATTTCAGCCACTACCTTCTTTCCCGTGGGCGATTTATAGAAAATAACGAGGTCCCTTAATTCCTCTTCAGTAAAGTGCTTGTCATAGACGGTGTAAGAAATGTTCTCGATCATCTTCTTCATATCAACACGCTGCAAAAACAACTCCTTGACGCGGTTAGTAGTCCGAGAAGACGTTTCATTAATCTTTGCGCGCACCTGGTCCTGTTGAGCGGCGGAGAGTTTCTTGAACTCGGGCATCGATGAGATTGATTCCATAACGATGTGGGGCATTTGCTTTTGCATCTCGTCGAACTGTGCCTTGAACATGCTTTCTGAAGCTTCGCGTGAATTGGTCAGATCGAGGATCTCCTCGACCAACGCTCGCTTTGCCGCCGATATCTCCGGTGTTGGGCTGGGCGTCGGCATCGCGACCACTCGCGGAACCGGTTCCTGAGCTCGCGCGATTCCGGCGCAAACAAAGATTAGGGTCAGGATTGCAAGCTTTTTGAATGTCATAGGTGTTTTCGGTTCACGGTTTCCGGTTCACGGTTCACGGTTTCCGGTTCACGGTTCACGGTTTCCGGTTTTCGGTCACGGTTTCCAGTTCGCAGCTTTCTTGCTCCTAACTTTTCCTTTTTACTCTTAACTCGTGTATCCAAGATTTCGCAGCTTCTCCATCGTGATCGAACCCGACCCACGATCGTTACCGTTAAAGCTCATGATGCGTTCGACGTATTTGGCGATGACATCGACTTCGAGATTCACTTCGTCGCCGGGTCGAAGATGAGAAAGATTGGTAACTTCCCAGGTCTTGGGAATGACAGCAATCTCAAAGCTGTCTTCGGCAAGTCCCGCGATCGTTAGACTGATGCCTTCCACTGCAACTGAGCCTTTGAATACCAGGTAACGAGCAACGTCTTTGGGATAACCAATGCGGACTGTCCACGAGCCGCCGTGATCGGTGGCGCCGAGAAAACTTCCACGCGCGTCCACGTGACCCTGGACGATGTGACCGCCGAGACGCGTCGAAGGCGTAACCGCGCGCTCAAGATTAACGCGCGAACCCATGGCTAAGCGGCCCAGAGTCGAGCGATCGAGAGTCTCTCGAGAGCCATCCGCCGCAAAACAATCGCTGCGCACGTCGAGCGCAGTCAGACAGACTCCGTTCACAGCAATTGAGTCACCGTCGCCTGAGCCTTCAGTGACGGTGCGAGCGGCGATGACTATGCGTACTCCTTCGCCGCGCTGCTCGAGGCTGCGAACACTTCCGAGTTCTTCGATAATGCCTGTGAACATCTTTGTATCTGCGATCTCAGATCTGAGATTTGAGATCTCAGATCTGTGGTCTTTGATTTACAGTTTCCGGTTCACGGTTTCCGGTTCTCTTTTTCTACTTCATCCATCATTTTCGCGAACACTTCATCGATTGAAAGCCCCGTTGAGTCAATCACCACCGCATCGTCCGCAATCTTCAACGGCGAGTCTACTCTCGTGGAATCTCGCTGGTCACGTTCAGTCATATCTGCCAGCGTAGCCGCAAAGTCGATACTCGAGTCATTCATCCGATCTTCAGCATAACGCCGCTGCGCTCGCTCTTCGGCAACAGCCGTAAGAAAAAACTTTACGTCTGCATCCGGGAAAACTACGGTGCCAATATCTCGACCATTCAAGACCGCGCCACGACGGCCCATCTCGCGCTGGCGTTCGACCATAGCTCGACGTACGTCAGGAATGGCCGAGATTATCGACGACATGTGTGTGATTTCTTCTTCGCGTATCTCGTGAGTCACGTCGCGCCCGCCGAGCGTGACTCTTAATGAATCAGGATCACCCTCAAGATCGATGTCGATTCGCGACGCCAATGATCCGACCGCAACATCGTCCGTTGCGTTAATGCTCGACTCCAGCACCGCCAGCGCCACAGCCCGATACATTGACCCGGTGTCGATGTAAAGCAGGTTCAACGCTCGAGCCATCATGCGGCCGAGCGTCGACTTCCCAGCTCCCGACGGTCCATCAATAGCGATAATCATTTCTTTAGCCTGGGAGCGCAGGCATCCCTGCCTGCCATAACTTAACTAAAAAGTAGCCTTTACCGAACCTGGGCAGGCAGGGATGCCTGCGCTCCCAGGACTCATACAAAAGCGGCAAAGACTTCGTTCGAAAGCAACGCGCCATCACGCGTTAGCCGGATCAGATCGCCGTCAACTTCCACGAGTCCCGCGGCGCCGAATCTCTCCAGGTCGTGACGATATTTTTCCCGAGGATCGCTCCCAAACCGGGTCACGAAGACTTGGCTGTCCAGGCCTCTCATCATGCGCAGGCCGAGAAACATCGATTCCGCCTGGGCATCGTGCTCGCTCAGCTCAATCGTTTCGACGATAGGCGACTTTTCCTCGCTCATCAATTGCGTGTATTTGGCGGCGTCTCTTTCATTGGACCAGCGCCGTCTATTTCCATCAAAGGAGTGCGCTGAGCATCCGAATCCAAAGTAAGGAGCTCCCACCCAATACTTGGTGTTGTGACGAGCTTCGTAACCGGGCCGGCAAAAGTTCGAGATCTCATAGTACTCGTAACCGGCGCCGCAAAGTCGATCGATCATGAGACGATACATTTCAGCAGTCAGATCGTCGTCGACGGGCATACGCATGCCTCGCCTGATTTGATCCGCGAGTGGAGTTCCGTCGTGGACCTCTAGCAAATAAAGCGAAAGGTGTTCAGGCTCAAGCGCGAGGGCTTTTGATAAATTGCTGTCCCATGCCTCGAGCGTCTGTCCTGAAAGACCTGCAATCAAATCGAAGTTAATATTCCCAAAGCCGGCCTCGCGCAATTGCTGAAAGGTTCGCTGGATATCTTCCGACGTGTGAGTACGACCAAGCTGACGCAGACCTTCATCTTCAAAAGTCTGGGCGCCAAAGCTCACACGATTAATGTTTAGACTGCGCCAGCCTGCCAGTTTGTCACTGAGGCCTTCAGCATCTCCCGGGTTCATTTCGATGGTTACTTCGGCGCTTGCAGAGATGTCGAACCGGGAATGAACAGCATTGAGGATGCGCTCAAGCTGGGAAACCGACAGTAGCGAGGGTGTGCCGCCGCCGAAATAAATGGTATCGACGAGTCCGGGACTAGCGACGACTTGCCAATTGGAAATCTCGGTGATTAAGGCTTGCACGTACCGCTCGGCAATGTCGGTTTCGAACATTCCGGTGGCAAAGTCACAATAGGAACAACGGGAACGACAGAAAGGTATGTGAATGTAAATCCCGGCCTTCATTTTGAACGCAAAATTATAGCATCTGGGAGCGCAGGCATCCCTGCCTGCTTACGTTCGATAAGTACTACTTTGATCCTTTAGGAGACTCTTGCGGGAGGTATGCAGGCAGGGATGCCTGCGCTCCCAGCCAGCTAAC
Source organism: Pyrinomonadaceae bacterium (assembly GCA_035572035.1). Taxonomy (GTDB): domain Bacteria; phylum Acidobacteriota; class Blastocatellia; order Pyrinomonadales; family Pyrinomonadaceae; genus JAOAPY01. The sequence continues at coordinate 66,318 of DATNBH010000060.1, forward strand.
GAATTCGTCTGGTGCTTCCGTCGCCGCTGATGTTCTTGCTTTGGGTGCAGGCTACTCGTTCGGCTTCGGTCATCACTCGCAGCAGATTTTCGCCCAGAACTTTTCGAATATCTTTCTCAGAATAGCCACGCTTCAAAAGTTCATAAGTAATGTTCGGGAGCATGGAGACATCTTTGGCGCCTTCGGGCATATCGTTCGCGCCGTCAAAATCAGCTCCAATGCCGACGTGGTCAATGCCCGCCACTTTTATTATGTGCTCGAAGTGAGCCATTAGTTTTGAGATCGGAAGTGGAGGCAGCTGATTTGCGGCTTCTAACTTGTCACTCTCTTCAGCGCGTCGTTCGGGATCATCCTTGTACTTCTCATTGATGGCATCCTGCTGAGCTTTCACGCGGCGGTCACGCTCGTCGCTTTGCGGCGTTACCGTAGCCGTATCGACAAAGACGCTGTAGAAATTGACTTGCACCACGCCGCCGTTCTGAGCGATGCGTTTCAGCAATTCATCCGGGATATTGCGTGGCACATTGCTCAAAGCTCGCGCAGAGGAATGAGAAGCGATGATCGGCGCCTTTGAAACATCAAGCGCGTCACTCATCGTTTTGTCAGACACATGAGACACATCGATCAGCATTCCCAGCCGGTTCATCTCGCGCACGACTTCCTTGCCAAAGTCAGTTAGCCCGTTGTGCTTTTTCTCGCCGCGGCCCGCGTCGGCCCAATCATTCGTGTTGTTCCAGGTCAGGGTGATGTAGCGGACACCGAGCCGGTGAAACTCGCGCAGTGCTGCTAACGAATTCTCGATGGCGTGGCCGCCTTCAATTCCCATCAAGGCTGCTATCTTCCCTTGCTTCTTGGCGCGGCGGATGTCGGCAGCAGTGGTCGCCAGCATGAGATCGCTCGGATGGCGCTCGACCGCTCGATAGACTGTGTCAATCATGTCGAGCGTGCGCCGGGCTGAGCCACCCTGCGTCGCGTAATGAGGCTTGATGTAGAGCGAGAAGAACTCAGCAGTCAGTCCGCCTTTCTTCATGCTCTCGATGCTCGTGCGGTATGGCGGCGGCGGTGGCCCACTCAGGTCGTAGTCGTCATTCGTCATTGGCGTCGTCACATCGTTGTGCGTATCAATGACGATGGCTTTCTTATGAATTTCGAGTGCGCGCTTCCAAAGCTTTTCGTCACGCTGCTCGTTTTGCTTCGAAGTGATCTTACGAATGGCGCCGGCGGCTACTAACTGCGTCGTAAACAAAACTGCAGCCGAAGAAAGGGCAAAAAAGTACGGGAATTTGAAGCGGATCATTCCAGGGCCTTTCAATTGATTGGATTGGTTCGATGGCATTCGATGGTAACACAGAGGATGATCGGCCGCCGATTAACGCGGATAGATGACCGATAGATGCCACGGGCTTGCCCCGTGGTAACGCTCACGTTCGCAGCTAAAAAGAAAGGGGCAGCAGTTCGTGGATGCCACGGGCTTGCCCCGTGGTAACGCTCACGTTCGCAGCTAAAAAGAAAGGGGCGGCAGTTCGTGGATGCCACCGGCTTGCCCGGTGGAGGCTCACGCTAGCGGCTAACGTAAATCTCCACGGGCCAAGCCCGTGGCATCAATTGCTTTCTCGATTGCCGGTTTTAGCGGCTATCGTAAGTCTCCACGGGGCGAGCCCGTGGCATTAGTTCTTATTCCCACCAGTTGTATTCCCACCAGTTCTTATTCCCACCGAGCTTCGATTCACAATTTTCTGCGGTGTGCCTCGCCGTGGGCGCAAGCCAGCGAAGCCACTAGCCCTGTTGTGGCAGACCACATTGCTGAAAAACGTTCATTACTTAAGACTATAGCTATGCGCAAAGTCATGATGAGAATGGGGTGCGCGGTGTTGACATTCCTTTTGGGCACTACATCCGCGACTATCCTGAGGGTCAACCAGCACATACACAAAACTGCGGCGCCAGCCTCCTCGCTGGAAACTTCACAATCCGCGGATGCTGACAGTCCATGTGACGAATTCGGAGGTGTAACCGACGCTTTTGTTGATACCGATCACTTGGTTTACAACGGCTATGAGATCGACAGGCTTCAGCGAACGGAGAAAGATCAGTTCACACTACATCATGAGGTTGACGTCTCATTTGTCGTCATTAAGAAAGACCATGTTCTTCTTTCCAAGTTCGATTTAGTGAGAGGGCCCATGGGGGTATCGGCGGATTTTGGTATGCATCCATTTCTGCATGGCAATGAACAACTGCTCATCTCACAGGACATCTTTCGCGGAGGCAGGCAATGGATTGTGAGTTTCTATCCTCGTTATCAGGTCATCTTTGACGGACGCGCATGGGAAGTTGGTCGAGAGAGTTATGACATGCAAGCAATCGACCTTGATGATGACCGGGAATTGGAGCTGATAGTTCCGCTAACCTTCTACGACTTTCAGGACAAAATGCTCCCCTCAAAAACGCCAATGCCGAAGATTATTTTCAAGTACAACCCGCTCAAGGAGCGGTATTTTCCGGTGAACCACGTCTTTACAGAATGTGCTTTGAGCAATACTAAAGCCTTGCGTCAACAAGTCTTCGACACTGACGCTCAACTTTCTGTTTCAGATAGCCTCAGCATACTCTTTGATTACGTGTATGCGGGAAAAGAAACTGAGGGCTGGGCCTTCTTCAATCGCCATTACAATCTCCCGGACAAGAAGGAAATAGTCGCGCGAGTGCGTGCTGATTTGAAAACTCAACCAATCTATCGATACCTCTACGAAGGTGTAACCCCGAAATTATGAAGACGACATTTCTCCATGTACCGTTGCTCTTATTGATCGTTGCCTGGCCCCTGGCCGGTTTTGCTTCCCAATCCGCCGATCAATTCTCTCCACGCATCGTGTCGACTTCACCGTACGAAGTTGCGCGCCAAATTAATCGCGCAAGAAAACGGGCGGCTGAGTTGGATCTGCTTTGGAAGAGCTTGTCGGTAGACGAGAAAGGCTTTGAAGGCTGTGGCGGCTTTTGCCGCGCCAGGATTTTCCGACATGAGCTCGACGGGCGCCCCGGTGCTGAAGTCGTGGTGATGACGACTGGTCCTTTCGAGCTATCGCGTTATCTCATCTTCACACCCGCGGGCAAACAGTGGAAGCTACTCGGCTACATCGATCACGACTTCAACAAGTACGAAATGTCTCGTCATCGCGTCGAGCACACGGGCAAGAATGCGTGGCTGGTGATTCGTGGTCAGGAGGGTTCCGGCTCCGGCTTCGCTCTTTACGGCGAGACCTGGTACCAAGTCTCGCCGCTGGGAGTTAAGCCTGTTCTGTCTTATCCATCAGATGGGCACACATATCCCGGGTCGCTCGGGGTTTCGCGAGAATTCAAGGTCAAACGAATTGGGCCGGGAGCTAAGACAATCACTCTGAGCTACACCGTAACCTACACCGCTTCTATGTTCGATCAGCGCGCCACCAGCAAGCGCTTTATTAACACGCATCGTCTCGACTACAAGTGGGACAAGCCGACTGATGAATTTGTTATTGACACGCAAAAGTCAGAAGTCTCGGCGGGGGAGATCGCGGCGATAGCCAACATTCAATCCGAAGAAGAAGATGATTCAGCAAAGAAGATCGGGAGAACCTCATTCTACTCAGAAGCGAAGTCATTCGCAGGACACGGATATGAAGTGTTCTTGAAGAACAACGTTACGGTGCTGATGAAGATTGCTACGGGCCGCAACAAAGGCGCCAAAGACTGGTTGCGCCATTTTCTGAGCGAATGCGACGACATGCCCGAGAAGCGAATATTAGTTGAGGCTCTTAAGTAGCTTAGACTTCAGTCTGAGCAAACGGTGATTGCCAGTCAGGTTCGTGAGTAAGATAGCATGAGGAATTGACTCAAGTCAGTTCCATTCAAGTTGATTGTCGGTGGCTTGAATTGTGGCTCTCGTCGAATGGTTCCTTGATTGATGCGTACCACGACGCCTTCGAACAGACTGAAAGTCTGTTCTACCGTAGCTTAGACTTCAGTCTGAGCAAACGGTGATTGCCAGTCAGGTTCGTGAGTAAGATAGCATGAGGAATTGACTCAAGTCAGTTCCACTCAAGTTGATTGCCGGTGGCTTGAATTATGGCTCTCGTCGAATGGTTCCTTGATTGATGCGTACCACGATGCCATGAACAGACTGAAGTCCGTTCTACTTCTTAAGTAGCTTAGACTTCAGTCTGAGCAAACGGTGAATGCCAGTCAGGTTCGTGAGTAAGAAAGCATGAGGAATTGATTCAAGTTAGTTCCACTCAAGTTGATTGTCTGTGGCTTGAATTATGGCTTTCGTCGAATGGTTCCTTGATTGATGCGTATCACGACGCCTTGAACAGACTGAAGTCCGTTCTACTTCTTAAGTAGCTTAGACTTCAGTCTGAGCAAACGGTGAATGCCACTCAGGTTCGTGAGTAAGAAAGCATGAGGAATTGACTCAAGTCAGTTCCACTCAAGTTGATTGCCGGCGGCTTGAATGATGGCTCTCGTCGAATGGTTCCCTGATTGATGCGTACCACGATGCCATGAACAGACTGAAGTCCGTTCTACTTGAGGCTTCTTAGCGATGGCGGGTTATTAAAGTACAATCGTCCCGAGAAGAGCCTGGCGATTAAGTGAAGGTCATTCAGAAAACATGTCCATTCTAATTGCTGAAGATAACGTGGCCCAGCGTCATTACCTGCGCGAGATTCTGGAGCGAGAGTTCGCTGCCCACGCGCCGGTGCTCGAAGCCGCCGACGGCGAAGAGACCGTGAAGCTGGCGCTCGAGCACAAGCCGGCCGTGAGCATACTCGACATCCAGATGCCGAAGCTTTCCGGCGTAAAGGCTGCACGGGCCATCTGGCGCGACTTTCCTTCGGCTCGCATAATTTTCTGGACTCAGTTCCCGCACGAGATCTACATCAACGAGATCCGCAAGATAGTTAAGTCCGTCGATCCGCCTCCCGCATACGGTTTCATTCATAAGAACAATCCCGAGTCGCGATTTCTTCGTTTTGTTGCAGCGGTGCTCGAAGACGGCGCCGACATGATCGATCCGGAATTCAAAGATTCCTTCAAACGGCCGCTACTGACTGAGTTTGAAGCCGAGGCGCTTTATTATCTCGCGCTCGGTTTATCGAACTGGGCCATCGCTCGCAAATGCAGCTTGTCATTGCGTGGCGTCGAGAGCAGGTTGGCGACGCTTTACGAGAAGCTGTTCGTCTCGATGGCGGAAGGAACCGATCACGAGGCTTACGACAAGCTTGCTTACAACATTCGCACGCGCGCTTTTTTTGAAGCGCTGCGTCGTGGCCTGCTGAACAACGACGAGTTAGAGAAGGCCTCGACCGAGTTGGACGTCTGGATTGATCGCGATCGAAAGAAGTTCATCGAAGAGCAGAAGCGCGAAGCCGGCAAGGCCCGGACCAAATAGTCGGACGAGTGGTTGCTTGTCGGACAAACATCACATTACCAAGTGGAGATTGATGAACACGAGAACCATCGCGGCTTTGCCGCCGCACAGAGCGGTGAGGCTATGCCTCACCCTAATGGTCGCTCAATTCTCAATCCGTACGAGGCGGAGCCTCGCGATCATAATTCAATCAGCTCTTCGGTAAGGCATAGCCTTACCGCGCTGTGCGGCAGCAAAGCTGCGATAGGTCGAGTCCGAAGTAACTCTAAAAGCCTTTTCCCGACCGTAACTCTCCTTTTGTTAGCGACCTGTGTCCTCCTTCCAGCATTTTTCCAGTCGTCCGCACAAACTGAAAACCCGCAGCCGTCGCCCACCGCTTCGCCATCGCCGTCTCCTTCGCCGTCACCTTCACCAACTCCGGTAACAGGGCTGCACCAGTGGGGCGCGGTCACGCTCTTTCACGGATTGCCGTCGGATCGAGTTCATGCAATCGCTCAAGACCCGGACGGCGCGATGTGGTTTGGCACTGAAGGCGGCCTGGCCAAATTCGACGGGAGAAGAACACAAGCCATCAGCGATCCGGAATTGCCCGCGGGTCGAGTGCTCGCGCTGCAAAGCGATCAGGATGGCTCGCTTTGGATCGGCACCGGTAGTGGCGCCGCTCGATTCGCCAACGGCAAGTTCAAACAAATCCCGGAACTCAATGGCAAAACTGTCAACGCCATCATCGCTCCTGAGCGAAGCCACGCGGTGCTGGCGACTGAGCAGGGGATGATTTACGACTGCCATCTGGATTTGGTCGCGTCTGCCCCGGACAACGAAGGTGTAGTTCAACGCGAGCCCACGAACCCAAATGTAATTACGAGGCAGTTGATTAATCAGCCGTTACAGAGCGCCGATACCGATCGTCCCGGCTTGTTGCCTCTCACCAGTCTCAGATTCGTGAATAACAGGTTGCTGGTGGGCTCATCGAGTCGTGGAGTTCTTGAAGTGAGCGGTGGCAACGCTCGGTCGCTGGAAATGCGGCCGCAAGCTTATTTTGTACGCGCGCTTGAAGTTGATTCGCAGGGACATCTTTGGCTGGGCACGAAAAGTCGAAAGGAAGAAAGCGGCTACTACGAAGGCGGAGATACTGAGCGAATCATTCGATTCGATTTACCCACCGGCACTGTGACTTCGTTGCGAGACGGTGGCGCCGGCGACATGTGGGTTGGCTCGGATGGCCGAGGCGTATTTCATATTACCGGCGCAAAGAACCCGGTCCGTTTCACCTTTGATGGAACGCTGGGTGGTCTGCGCTCAGACCATGTCTACGCGATCTTTGTCGATCGCGAAGCGGTCGTTTGGTTTGGTACCGACCGCGGTGTCAGTCGCTACGATCCGAATGCCCCGCGCGTCATAGTCGTCGGAGACAATCCCGAAAGCAATTTTGTGCGGACGCTCTTTCAAACGACGGCCGGCAATCTTTTCTGCGGAACCAACCGTGGTCTCTTTGTCTACGATCAAAATAAGAACGCCTGGCTAGCGGTAACGGAGCTATCGCGAAGCATCATCTATTCGCTCGCGGAAGATAAGAACGGACGACTAATGGTCGGCTCCGCTAGCGGTTTCTACGTCGGGCAGAGTTCCGGCCGTGCTGCCAGTAATCCCAATCAATTCTTTGCTCACGTTGAATCTGCTTCGGGAGCGGTAGACGCGCCCGGCAGTGTTCGAGCCATAGCTCAGTTTCGAGGCGCAACTTATATCGCCACCTTCGGCCGGGGCGTCGAGCGTATCGAAGAGGGTCGCGCGAAACGTGTATGGCAAGGCGCCGGCAGCGAACCACCAGAGGCGATTAGCTTGTCGGCCGATGGCGATCAGCGTCTATTCATCGGCACGACCAAAGGTGTCGTGGTTTTTGACGGCCAATCGGCAAAGCCGGAACCGCAATTCGACTCGTTCAAGGACGCAACCGTGCGATCAGTCGCTCAGAGCGCTGACGGCTCGATCTGGTTTGCCACCAGCCAGGGAGTGTTTGCGTGTGGTAAGGACGGCAATTGTGTTGCCGCCGCTCCCAACTTTGACGCGCGCAGTGTGGTCGCGAATCGCAACGGCAACGTCCGTGAGGCCTGGTGCGCGACGACCGGCGGGGGGATGCTAAAGATCCTGGTCGATGATTTACATGGCCCGGTCGTTTCTCAGCTTGATGCCGAGCAGGGTCTGCCCTCTCAAAACGTCTTTGCGGTTTTGCCACAGCAAGACGACCAGGGAAAGGCGCAACTGCTGATCGGAACCAGCCGCGGAGTCGTGAACTACACCCCGGGGACGACTGAGCCTGCCTTGTCGCCCACACGAATTATCAGCAAGCGTGTTCATCAACCGGAGGAATTGCGCACCGGCCTCAACCTCGAATATCCCCAGAACAGTTTGCTACTCGACGTGACCGCCATCAGCAGCCGCACGTTTCCGGAGCAGTTTCAATACGCCTTTGTGCTTACAGACAGCAAAGGCAAATTGATCAAGCAGAAACTTTCGCGTGATTCACAGTTCACGATGGAAGGCTTGAAGCCTGGAAAATACAAAGCAACCGCGCGGGCTTTCACAAAAGATTTGGTGAGCTCGGCGCCGCTGGAATTCACGTTTACTGTAGCCGGCGCTCCTTTTCCATGGACCTCGACGGCGCTCGCCGTGCTGCTGTTACTAGCGATTCTGGCTTTGATTTGGGCGATCTTCGAGCATCGCAATATCGTTCGCACCAGCGCCGCCTTGGTTGAAGCAAACACGGAACTGGCTGGAGCGCGCCTCGATCTCGCGAACGAAGCTGAACGTGAACGACGTCGTATTGCGCGCGATCTGCACGATCAGACGCTTGCCGATCTGCGCCGTCTCTTATTGATTACGGACAGCATGCCGGCGAGTCAGGCTCGAGCGCCGGAAACTGCCCAATTAGCCTCCGAAGGAAATGGCAATAACGGATCGTTTGAACCCGCGCTTTTTCGGAAAGAGATCGAGTCCGTCTCAAATGAGATTCGACGAATCTGTGAAGACTTAAGTCCGTCAGTGCTGGATAACGTGGGGCTGGTGGCGGCGCTTGAATGGGCGCTGGCAAATGCGGTGGCCCATCTGCCTGCGGAAAAGAAGTTCGAGTACGAGATTAGCGCCCGCGAAGGAATTGAAGAACAAATCAAGATCGAGCCTGGTGAAAGGATCCAGATCTATCGGATCGCGCAGGAAGTCATCAACAACATCTGCCGGCATTCGAGCGCGCGACACGTGTGCCTGGGGCTCGAGAATCAGGAACCGGGCACCTTGAAGCTAACCATCGAAGACGATGGAGATTTCTTTGCGCCTAATGCCAATCACACTCCGGGACGTGGCTTAGCGAACATTCACGCGCGTGCAAGCTTGCTCGAAGCAGAGGTTTCGTGGAAGAAGAGTGACACGGGCGGCACGATGTTCTGTTTGATAAAAGCAGCCCCGCGAGCCGTGGAGCGTTCTTGACTAAAGGCCCAGCTCCCGGGAAAACGATATTGATTCAGGATTCAATAATGCCACGGGCTTGTCCCGTGGTGGTGACGCTCGCAGCTAATAACAAAGACGTGTAGGGAAGGATGCCACGGGCTTGTCCCGTGGTGGTTACGCTCGCAGCTAAAACAAAGACGTGTACGGAAGGGATGCCACGGGCTTGTCCCGTGGTGGTTACGCTCGCAGCTAATAACAAAGACGTGTACGGAAGGATGCCACGGGCTTGTCCCGTGGTGGTTACCGTTCGCAGCTAATAACAAAGACGTGTACGGAAGGATGCCACGGGCTTGTCCCGTGGTGGTGACGCTCGCAGCTAATAACAAAGACGTGTAGGGAAGGATGCCACGGGCTTGTCCCGTGGTGCTTCACGTTTCTTGCTCGGTCTTGCGGTCCTAAGCAGCGTGATGCTCCACGGGACAAGCCCGTGGCATCTTCCCAAACAGGTGGCTTCTTAACGTAGCTGCCATCGTCATTCACCACGGGACAAGCCCGTGGCATCTTCCCAAACAGGTGGCTTCTTAACGTAGCCGCCATCGTCATTCTCCACGGGACAAGCCCGTGGCATGATCTTCTGAGCCATCATCATGAATCGTAAACATTTCAAACTCGGCGAAGCAGTTGAAGCGGCGCTCGCTAAGCAGCAGCCAATCGTTGCGCTCGAATCAACCGTGATCGCTCACGGTCTTCCTCGTCCTCAAAATCTTGAAGTGGCGCGGCGACTTGAAACGATCGTGACTGCCGGTGGAGCTACACCCGCCACGATTGCAATTCTCAAAGGCGCGCTCACGGTCGGTCTAAATTCAGATCAAGCTGAGTTCATTGCTGCCAGCACCAACATCGAAAAGATAAGCATTCGAGATTTGCCGCTCGCAGTGGCAAAGCAACTGGACGGAGCTACAACTGTGGCCTCGACCAGCTGGATTGCTTATCGGGCCGGAATCGAAGTCTTCGCAACCGGCGGCATCGGTGGTGTCCATCGCGGAGCTTTGCCGGACGTTTCGGCGGACTTGCCGCAACTCGAGAAGACGCCAATCGTCGTGGTTTGCTCGGGCGCCAAGATGGTCCTCGATCTGCCGGCAACACGAGAATGGCTTGAAACCCACGGCGTCACAGTGTTGGGGTACCAATGTGATGAGATGCCGGCCTTTTACTCGCGGCAGAGTGGCTTGCCGATCGATGCGCGCGTCGATTCTGCTCGTGAGGTCGCAGAGATTTTCAAGGCACAACGAGAACTAAGTGGTGAAGGGGCGCTGTTGGTAACGGTCCCTGTTCCCAGCGAGTGGGAAGTACCCGCCGAATCCCTGAAAAAGAACCTTGACGAATCGCTGACTGCGGCTGAAGAGAATCAAATCCTTGGACGCGAGCTGACACCTTTTCTGCTTTCCCGCATGGCTCAACAAAGTGAAGGCGCCACGTTGAAAGCCAACATCGCGCTGCTCGAGAACAATGCTCGCGTTGCCGCCCAGATTGCCGTCGCCCTAAGCGATACGTGATGTACGACAGGCTGCCAGCCTGTCGCTACTCGCCCAACCACAACCTCTGTCACCAAGAGGCACGTACTCAGCCGCGGTTAATCTAAATCAGCGCCGACTGCTGGCTGGCAGCCTGCAGTACCTGCTCATCCGAAATCTTGCAATAACATTCAAAAAAACTTTTTGGGCCAACAACCTTGCGGCAACTCGAGCGCATCTCAAGTTCGCAATTCGAGAAAAGAGTGCTCCCAGCCACGAGTTACTCAACCAGTGCCGCGTGAGATTCTTCCCAGTCTCGCCGGAAAGAAACAAAAGTTGAATCGTCCTGACTTGAAACTAACAAGTTTCTTCAGCGTGGCAGTGTGCCTGCTTGGTCTGGATAAGTTGAACTAGAGTAGTTTCGATCGCTTTGATTTCGGGAGGCAACAATGAACCGCCGGCGGTTTCTCTTCCTCTGCTGCCTATTGATTTTGGTATGCCTCGCTGGCCAAATCACGAATGCCGGCGGTTCGTGGACGATCAATGAAACACGGACAAGCTTCTTCTTCGGCCCTCACGACTCACAAGTCTCACTCACCCTGGTTAATCCTTCCAGTCCAGCCGCCGCGAAAATTCGGCTGGACTTACTCACCCCCAACGATACTCAATTAGCCGCCGCAGAACTCACTACAACGATCGCGAACGGTGAACATAAGGTTCCGATTCGCCTTCCGTTCAGCATTCCGAGTTCGGAAAAAACTCCTAATGACCTGCTGTGGCTTCGTCTTCGCTGTCGAGTCGAACCAAACGATTCGGCGCCTGTAGAGACAATCATTTCGCTCAGTCAGATCGCGCCTGAGCTTTTCGAGATAGAGGCGACCAGCTCGCCCATGCTGCATGATAGGATGCGATACCAATCCTTCGTCAGGGCGTTTCATCCCTTCACAAATGTCCCTGCCAAAGGAGTGCGTATCGCCGGCCAGTTTGAATTCACGGATCGACTTACCTCAAAAAGAACTCAGGTGAAGTCCGGCGGTGTTACGGACGCGGATGGGTACGTAGCCTTAACTTATAACCTACCTGAAAGTCTTGCAGCCGATGACATTGAAGTGACAATCAAAGGCCAGCGAGGTCCGCTGCAGATTGAAGCCAACAAGGAACCCCTCTTTTACAGCAATACGCAACTATTTGTTTCGACTGATAAGCCGCTCTATCAACCGGGCCAGACGCTTCACGTTCGCGCGCTTGCTTTCGGAATGTCTATGCATGCCTTGTCTGGTAGAGATCTCACCCTCAGGATTAATGATCCGGACGACGCCCTTTTATTTCAATCTGAGTTAAAGACTTCTCGATTTGGAGTGATCGCAGCCGATTGGCCGATTCCTGAGAACAGCCGGCTGGGCGATTACGAGATTGAGTTCAGGGCAGATGGGGATACGCTGGGCACCAGACGATTCAAAGTCAGCCGCTACGAGCTGCCAAACTTTTCCATCAATATCAAACCGGACAAGTCTTTCTACCTGCCGGGCCAATCAGCGCAAGTAATTGTCAAAGCCGAGTATCTGTTTGGCCAACCGGTCAAGAAGGGCCATGTCCGCGTGGTCCGTGAAACCGAGCGCAATTGGAATTATGTGGAGCAGAAATACGAAATCAAGGAAGGGCCTACGCACGAGGGTGATACTGATTCGTCAGGCAACTTCACTGCTTTGATCGACCTCGCGGAAGAGCAGGCGGATTTTGAAGGGAGTGAGTATCAGAAATTCCTGGACTTGAAATATGCGGCTTACTTCACCGATCCAACTACGAATCGCACCGAGCAACGCCGCTTTGTTCTCAGGATCACAAAGGACCCAATTCACGTTTATGCGATCCATCTCCAGGATCGATATCGCGAAAGTTCTCGAACTCCGTTGAGCATTTACGTCTCGACGTTTTACGCCGACGGGCGACCGGCTCGCTGCAGCGTCCAACTCCGGCAAAAGATGGACGATTCGAAGGCGAGGGGCCCGGTTCTGATGACCGTCCGAACGAATAGCTTTGGATTGGCAAGAATCGATCGACTCAACATACCGGAAAAAGCGCGAGCAGCAGCTCAGTTCGATTTGATGATGGAAGCCCGCGATGCGCGCGGGCAAACCGGCGCCTCGATCGACGACATTGAGCTGCACGACGATCCGGTCCTTCGCATCACCACGAATAAGACTTTGTACGCCGCAGGCGAGCCCATCGAAGTAACGATTACCTCGAGCGAGAAAGAGCTGACGACGGTCTTCGAGGTCGTTCAAGATTGGAGCGTCAGTGATTCAAGAATAGTCAAACTCCATGGCGGCCGGACCTCATTCACGCTGCCTTACAAGAACGCGTACAAAGACGCTTTTAGTCTCGCAGCATACTCAGGACGAGCGGATGAGGATCCAATCTTCGCGACGCGACCGGTGCTCTTTCCGCGAAATCAGAATTTGCGATTAGACGTTCGTTCAGATCGTCGTTCCTACCGGCCGGGTGATTCTGCGCATGTCGATTTTCGAATACGCAATCGCGATGACCAGTTCTCCGAAAGCTCACTGGGAGTGGTTGTAGTCGATCAGGCGGTCAACGAACGAGTACGCAGCCTGGAAGAATTCGATTCCGGCTCGGCAGATTTTCACCGGGATCTAATAGGACAACTGGGAGGAGAGTCAGTCGTCGGCATTACTCGCGCTTATTTGGACAACATCGACATGACCCGGCCCGTCCCTCCGGACCTCGCCCTCGCTGCGGAAGTATTCCTCAACTCCAGCAAGACTTATTTTGAGGAACGTTACGGCAACGACTATTACTCGAAGGATCCTGCCAAGCTCTTCTCAGACCACATTAAGAAGAGATTGTCGAGTGTCTCGGCTGTTATCTACACTCACGACTCACGAACTGGTGTTCATCCCAGAGATCTCGATTCGATGCGCAGCATTCTCAACGAAGCGAACATCGATTTTGACCAGCTGTTGGATCCCTGGGGCACCCCTTATCGAGTCGAGTTCTCTACTCGTGATAAATGGGATGTCATGAAATTCATCGTCGCTGGACCCGATAAGCGATTCGAAACTCTCGATGATTTTTCGCTCGAGCCCACTTACTGGCTTTACTTCAACGAAATTGGTGAAGCGATCAATCGGACGGTTTTCAACTATCACGAGCGCACTGGCGATTTCATTCGCGACAAAGATACGTTGCGAACCGAGTTGGCCTCGCGAGGAATCAATTTGGACGAGCTGCGCGATCGCTGGTCACAGCCCTACGAATTTACCTTCAAAGTCGCTGAAAGTAATTTGGTGCTTTCCGTCACGAGTACCGGGCCGGACCGCAAGAAGAATCAAGAGCGCTATTACGGTGATGATTTCGAAGTCTGGTCAACGCTGATCGATTACTTCACTGAAAATCGAGCAAAGATTAACGCGGCGCTGAAGCTTTGGGCCGCGAAGCACGGCTCTTTTCCAGAAAGTGAGAACGACGCAAATTCAGCGTTGAAGGACCAGGGCATCGACATTTCCTCCTTGAAGGATCAGTGGGGCAAAACTTATCGGCTGGCCTTAACAATAAAGCAAACCTACGACGACAAAGCATCCATCGCTAATCAACCGAGCTCTGGCAATTCTCAACAACACATTACTCTTAAACCCGTCACCAACCGGATAGGAATTGTCGAGATTCTCAGCATTGGTCTGGACAGGACGGCCAACACTGCAGATGACTTCGCTGTTGCGACCTTCGTCGGCGTAATTTCGAGTCGATCCGCTGACCAGGCAGCCGAACGACCATCTTCTGTCGTGGTGCTCCCTGCGGGAAAGGGAGCCGTCAGCGGCGAAATAAGAGACATGAATCGAGCCATGATAACTGGCGCCACAGTCAAAGCCACCGGGCCAGACAAGACGACTTTCGAGACAACGACAGATAACGCCGGCCATTTCCTGCTTTCCGATCTTACTGCCGGCATTTATGAAGTTCGCGTGCAGGCTTCCGGATTCAAAGCACTGATTGTCATTCAAGTTGTCGTCATCGCCGGCAACGTCGTCGAGCTTAATCTCACCATGGAGCCCGGCGCTGTTGCCGAAACGGTTAACGTCACTGCGGCGGCCCCCGCGATCGATATCAGTTCTTCTGCGGTGGGCCAACAAATAAACGACCTGCCCATCAGTGGTCGAGAATTTTCAAAGTTCGCCCTGCTCAGAAAGAAAGAATCGCGCAACCAACAGCAACTTACCGAGACCCCGAGACTGCGAAACTATTTTCCCGAGACCCTCGTGTGGCAGCCGTCGCTCGAGACTAACAAGCGCGGTTGGGCTCAATTGAATTTCAAGCTGGCCGACAACATCACCACCTGGAAGATGTCCGTAATCGGCTCAACTGAAGATGGGCAACTCGGGTACGCCGAAAAAGAAATCACTGCCTTTCAGCCGTTCTTCGTCGAACATGATCCGCCGCGTGTATTGACTGAAGGCGACGAAATCTCGTTGCCAGTGGTCGTGCGGAACTATCTCAGTAAGCCGCAGAAAGTAAACCTGAGCATCAAGCCGGAAACGTGGTTCACGTTATTAGGCCCCGCCAATCGAGACAGCCGGATTGGCGCCGATGATGCCGCGCGCGAATCATTCGACTTCCGCGCGATTGCTTCAATCAAGGACGGCAACCAAAGAATTACGGCGCAGGGACTAGACGCGAATGATGCGATAGAAAAACCCATCACGGTGCATCCGGACGGCGAAGAGAAGTCTGTCGGCGCTGCCGGAATTGTTGGCGAGATGGCGACACTCGAGCTGGACATACCGGCGAGCCTGGTTCCCAACTCCGCGCGCGGCGAATTGAAAATCTATCCCAATCTCGCTGCGCATGTGGCCGAGAGTGTTGAAGCAATCCTGCAGCGGCCCTACGGCTGTGGCGAGCAAACAATTTCCTCGACCTATCCAAGCCTTTTGATCGTTCGCTATTCAAAACAAACTGGACAGAAGTCAGCGCTTTTTGAAAGGGCCGAGCGCTATCTGCAGGCCGGTTACGCTCGTTTGCAGAGCTACGGTGTCGAGGGCGGTGGGTTTAGTTACTGGGGACGAGGCAAAGGCGACGTAGCGCTAACGGCCTACGCGCTGCGTTTTCTAAACGACGCGAGCAAAGAGATAGCGGTGGATGAAAAGTTAGTTGAACAGGCTCGCAGTTGGCTGGCGCAGCAGCAGCGCCCCGACGGAAGCTGGACCGCCTATCCTGAAAGCACGCCGCAACATGCTCCTCAGGATGCTCTGTTAACAGCGTACGTGTTACGCACCTTAGCTTCGCCTACGCAAGCAAAGGAAAAGTCGGGCGCCGTTATCGAACGGGCATTCTCGTATCTCGAAGCACGCGTGCCGATGATCGACGAACCTTATTTCATCGCGTCGGTCGCCCTGGCAGCTGCGGACATGAAGAACACGAAGCTGGCTGAGGTGTGTCATTCGAAACTGGTAAGTCTCGCCCATGCTGAAGGGGATTCGACTTATTGGAACCTTGAAATCAACACACCGTTTTATGGCTGGGGATCAGCGGGCAGAATTGAAACGACGGCGCTGGTGCTTCAGGCGCTGGTACAGGCTTGCGAGAGTAAATCCGATCGTTGCCCTCGTGAGCTGTTGAATCGTGGGTTGCTTTTCCTTCTCAAAGAAAAGGACCGGTACGGCGTGTGGTATTCATCACAGGCGACGATCAATGTGCTCGATGCTCTGCTGGCCTTACTTCCCGCCGACATTTCAGGCGGACAAGGTTCGACGTACTCTGCAGAGATTTCCGTTAATGGCGTAGGCGTGAAGTCAGTTCAACTCCGTTCTGGACGCGAAGCTCTGGCGCCAATCTCGATCGACATCTCCACTTATCTGCGCGTGGGATCAAATAGGCTTGAGTTAAGAAGACCGAATGGATGGGCGCCTGCTTCAATGCAAGCCGTCGCGACCTATTACGTGCCCTGGCAAACTGCGGCGGGCCCGGTTCGCTCAGGTGATTCTTCAGCCTTGCGTCTGGTAACTAAATTCGATCGCACCGAAGCCAGGGTCAACGATCAGATCACTTGTCATGTGGAAGCTGAGCGAGTAGGCCATCGCGGTTATGGCATGTTGCTGGCAGAAATTGGACTTCCGCCGGGCGCAGACGTCGACCGAGAATCGCTGGATAACGCGATGAAGAATTCGGGCTGGGCCATCAACCAATACGATGTGCTGCCAGACCGCGTAGTGTTCTATCTATGGCCGCAAGCCGGTGGAGTCAATTTCGATTTTAGATTTAAGCCTCGGTTCGGTCTGAAAGCAAAGACTGCCGCGTCCTCAGTTTATGACTACTACAATCCTGAGGCCCGTGCCTCAGTCGCGCCCGCAAGGTTCGTGATTAACTGACGAAAAGCTTTAGCCGCAGATTACGCGGATTGCACAGATGTCAGCAGAGAATTATGAGATTAGCCTTAACAAACACGCAGGCCTAACAAGCGGTGTAATCGGCGGCTAAAGTTCTTCGCCCGCAAACTGTGAGCTATTCGACCGGATGTGCTAATCTAGGGACCCTTTTCAGGAACTCAACCTTAAGGAGCGAACCATGGCAGACGAAGAGAAATGTAAGAATCCAGTGTGCAGTTGCCCGCCGCAACCCGGTGGCAAGTACTGCAGTGCGTCATGCGAAGGGACCGGTGACACCATCGAGTTGGATTGCGATTGTGGACATGATGCATGTGCCGGGAATTTCTAACGGTTTTTTAGTGTAGTCGTAAGATGAGAGGCGCTGTCTCAGCGCCTCTCTTCTTTTTGATCCGAAGTCCCGGAGGGACCGAATACTTATAGCTACGAGTGATTAGTTAATTGTTTGCAGCTCCGGAGGAGCGGAATGCTGCTCGGGTGCTGCCCGTTAGCTTGAGTCCTATAAACATTCGGTCCCTACGGGACTGGTTGGGGCCGGACGCGAATTGCGTAATCTGCGAAATCTGTGGCCCGGCTTTCTTATGGTTTCTTTGGTGATGGCTCTGGAACCGGCCCCTCCGCCTCAGTAATCTTCACCGTGCTACTGAATCGTCTGAAATCAGTGTAGCGAACTAACATCCTTACGCGGATAGCTATGTCCGGGAATAACAACGTGTCATCGGCGGACGTGTAGACCGGGAACCAGTAATGCCCATCGATCTGTTGTCGATAGGTTTCGAAAACCGGAAATCGCTGCTTGCCTTCAGGAACTCCCTTTCCTCGCACCTTAACGATTTGCAGATCTCGATCGTCGACCCAGACGCGTCCTTGAAAGAACCTCTCGCTCACTTTCTTCGGAATAACCTTCGGCTCGACATCAAAAACATACGTATCCAGTTCGTCGATGTGCTGCGTGCCGAGAAATTTGAAGTTGTATAGATCGATCTTGGCAGCTTCGAGCGCGAACGGCTGGATGCCTCCGAGGTCCTCAATGTCCTCCGCCGTGATTTGCAGCTCCGTCAGCGTTGGCGCCGGAAAGTAAGTAATCTTCTCGAAGCGATTAGCGCGATCGTCAAAGACGAATGACGAAACCCGATGGTACTCGCCCATAACCTGACCGCCCATACCGATTTGCTGCACCTTCGCGTCTCTGTTGAATGAATAGTTATTGAGTGCCTGTCGGAATTCGGTCTCCCTCGCGGAAAAGGCTTTGATAATGCGATTAATGTCCACTGGAGCGGTCACCGGACGAATATCATCGACGGGCTGTTCCTGAGCTTGAACGGGCTGAACGAGAGTAGCGATAACCAGCAAAAGCGACGCAAAAATGAGTCTCACGACCAAATCTCCTTAAAGAGGGCCGGACTTTGAAGTTGCGGGAGTGAACCTTTGATGCGCCTATGCTTAGGAAAGTTTGGCTGAGTATCCGTAGAACAAGTATTCAGCCGCGGATAAACGCGGAAAAACGCGGATCTGAAGCGGTAAAGCTCAAGCTTGATCAGCTCGCGGTTAGGAAGGGTTGCTTGCGCCCGCTCAAGTTTCAATAGCATTCAGTCAGTAGAGGAAGGTTCAAGCTTAGCCACCACTTGAATGCCAATGCAAGTTGAGCGGGCGCAAGCAACCCTTCCTGACCGCGAGCTGATCAATCTTGAGCTGATCAAGCTTGAGCTTTATCGCTTCAGGATCCGCGTTTTCCGCGTTCATCCGCGGCTGATTTATTCACGGCTGATTCAGTTTCAGAAACTCGGCAGCAAGCCTGGGGCCGGTGCCTTCGTCCTCGTGCTTGAAGAATACGAACGCATCTTTCCAATTCTGCGCGTGAATGCGCTCGAGCCATTCCTTTAGTGCCTCGGTAGAATATTGGACACGCCGCAAGCGCAAATAACCCCAATCAGCCGTGCGGTCGATGTGCGAGACCGGCATCTCGTCAGTGTCAGAAATGCAAAGCGCGTGATTCCTGGCTGATAGTAACTGAAGCACATCATCTTCGAACCACGATGGATGACGAAACTCAAACGTCGCTCGAACCGTCGCAGGCAGGATTTCCAAAAATGTCTGCAACCGTTCCAGATCCTTTTTCATGTTGGGCGGAAGCTGAAACAGAATCATCCCAAGGCGATCTTCCAAAGCGCCGGCGATCTCAAACAGGTAGCCTGTCTCAGCAGCAACGTCTTTAAGCCTTTTGAAGTGGGTGATGCGTTGCGTGGCTTTTAGCGAAAACCGAAAATGCGCTGGAACCTGATCCTTCCAGTTCTCGAGCATGCTCTTCTTTGGGACTCTATAGAAGGTGTTATTGATCTCGACAGCAGGCAAACGTGCCGAGTAATACGGCAGCATCTCTTTCGCAGGCAGGTCTTCAGGATAGAAACTTCCCTTCCACTCTTTGTAACTAAAGCCGCTGGTTCCGACCTGGAGGTTCATAGACGAAGGAGTAAATTACCGCGCTTGTTTTATGACGATGGAAGTGATGTCATTCTCAGCAATCAACGTGGTCATTACCTTGTCCTTGCGCATGATTGTTGAATTATAAGTCACCTGAAGTACCTTGTCGGGCTTCATTTGTTCGACGTACCAGGACTGAACCTTGCTGAGCGGATCCCTGGTGGTCATCTGCAAGACTCCGCCTCCGCTGTCACCCATATCAACAACCACTCTCGCTTCCGGGTACATTAGAGAACGGTCGACCCGGACCGACGGCTGGACTACCGGACTCTTCAGCACTGAACGGACGACGCCGACGATTGACACGCAGGCAAGAGCTGCTAACACGAGGACACCGAGAAAAAGAAACTTGCGTGGACGGGCTCCCGGTGGGGCTGCTGCTGGAAGCTCATGTCCAAGTGGATCGTCGAGACTTGCTTCGCGATAGGGATTTGTCGAACGTGGCTCTAATCGCTTCGTTGTTCCATCGGACGGTTGATCGAGGATAGCGGTCGGTTGTTCGAGAGCAGAAATCGCGGGAGCTCCGCATTTCCTGCAAAAACCTGTGCCAGGAATTAACTCCGTTCCACACTCGGCGCATCTTGCTTCACTCATACCCGAACGAAAATACGCCCACGACGGTCGAAGGGCAAGAGTCAGCGCCTCGCAAAGCTCAGTCAGCCTCGCTCACGTTATAGGTCGGTCGCGGCAAGTGCACCAAAACTAATCAGCCACAGATGAACACGGATGACACAGATCTAACGAATTGATTTTAGATCTGTGTGATCAGTGTTCATCTGTGGCTCGTTAGTTTTAGACTTTCATGCGGCGCAGCCCCGATGTCAGCGCCTCGCAAAGCTCAGTCAGCCTCGCTCGCGTTATAGGTCGGTCGCGGCAAGTTCGCCAAGGCTAATCAGCCACAGATGAACACGGATGACACAGATCTAACGAATTGATTTTAGATCTGTGTGATCAGTGTCCATCTGTGGCTCGTTAGTTTTAGACTTTCACGCGGCGCAGCCCCGGTGTCAGCTGTCCTGATGTATGATACTGAGGAAAATCAACCTCCCGGAGACAGCATGTCCACAGGCACAACCAACATTGAATCTCTGCAGCACGAGGAACGTCGCTTTTCGCCATCATCAGCATTTTCTGAGCGCGCCCACATTAAGTCGATGCAGGAACTTGAAGGCCTCCGTAGCGAAGCCGCAGCCGATCCCGAAGCTTTCTGGGCACGCATGGCAGAGGAGCTACATTGGTTCAAGAAGTGGGACGCAGTATTGAAGTGGGAGCCGCCTCACGCGCAATGGTTTCTCGGCGGCGAACTTAACATCTCGTACAACTGTCTTGATCGACACCTCACTACCTGGCGTCGAAACAAAGCAGCTTTGATTTGGGAAGGTGAACCCGGGGACAAACGTACTCTGACTTACCAGCAGCTTCACACCGAAGTCTGCAAGTTCGCAAATGTTTTGAAACGGGCCGGCGTAACCAAAGGCGATCGAGTTGCGCTTTACATGCCGCTGATTCCCGAGCTTGCGATTGCGATGCTTGCCTGCGCGCGCATCGGCGCCACCCACTCAGTAATTTTTGGCGGATTCTCAAGCGCAGCTTTGATCGATCGAATTAACGACGCCAGCTGCAAGGTAGTTGTAACTGCGGATGGCGGTTGGCGACGCGGCAACGAAGTGAAACTAAAAGCTGCCGTTGATGAAGCTCTGCGCGAGACACCTTCAGTCATCGCCAGCATTGTCGTGCGCCGGACCGGCAGTGATGTGCCGATGCAGCCAGGGCGTGATTATTGGTGGCACGAGTTGATGGAAACAGTCGACGCCAACTGCGAGGCTGAACCACTCGAAAGTGAGCACCCGCTTTTTATTCTCTACACGTCGGGCACGACCGGGAAACCGAAAGGCATACTACACACGACGGGCGGCTATCTTCTGCAGGCACACCTCACGTCAAAATGGATTTTTGATCTGAAAGACGAAGACATTTATTGGTGCACCGCCGACATCGGCTGGGTGACCGGACACAGCTATGTCGTTTATGGACCGCTATCTAATGGCGCCACCGCCTTGATGTATGAAGGCGCTCCGAATTTTCCCGAGCCGGATCGATTCTGGAGCATCATCGAGAGACATCGCGTCAACATACTTTACACGGCTCCCACGGCTATCAGGGCCTTCATCAAGTGGGGGGAACAATGGCCCTTGAAGCATGACTTATCCAGTCTTCGCCTGCTCGGAACTGTGGGCGAACCAATTAATCCCGAAGCGTGGATGTGGTATCGCGAGATCATCGGCAAGGGGCGCTGTCCGATCGTTGACACCTGGTGGCAAACCGAAACCGGTGCAATCATGATCAGTCCATTGCCCGGAGCTACAGCGACAAAACCGGGCTCGGGCACGATGGCTTTTCCAGGCATCGCGGCAGATGTAATGACACGCGATGGCAAGCCGGTCGGCCCCAACGAAGGCGGTTATCTCGTGATTACCAAGCCGTGGCCAGCGATGCTCAGAACCATTTGGGGCGACGATGAGCGTTACCGCCAGCAATACTGGTCACAAATCCCGGGAGTTTATTTCGCTGGCGACGGCGCTCGCCGAGATCAGGATGGCTACTTCTGGATTATGGGTCGAATCGATGATGTTATTAACGTCAGCGGACATCGATTAGGAACGGCCGAGGTCGAAAGTGCGTTGGTTTCTCATCAGGCCGTCGCTGAAGCTGCAGTCGTAGCCCGACCAGACGAGCTCAAAGGCTCAGCCATAGTTGCTTTCGTAACGCTCGAGGGTACGCAACAGGCGACAAACGAGTTGAAAGAAACTTTGCGGGCTCACGTTGCCAAAGAGATTGGTGCGCTTGCCAGGCCTGACGAAATACGTTTTTCGGATGCCTTGCCAAAGACAAGGTCGGGAAAGATCATGCGGCGACTCTTGCGTGAAATTGCGACCAGCGGCTCAGTTGCTGGAGATGTGACCACGCTCGAGGACTTTTCCGTGCTTGAAAAGCTGCGCACCGATGAAGAATAGAAAAAGTTCTTGGTTCAGCCTGCGGAGCAGGCGACAGCATAAAGCCTGGGGTGGAGCGAAGCGGAACCCCAGGGAACAGCGAACATGAAGCCGAGAGCCCGGGTAGCGGGCGATAGAAAAGTAGCGCCTCAATAATTCTGCCCGCCCGCTCCGCAGGGCTTGAATTAACTGCCAATACTGTTCCTGGGGTTCCGCTTCGCTCCACCCCAGGCTTTATGCTGTCGCCTGCTTCGCAGGCTGGTGCCCAAATTTCTACCACCCCTGAGGGAAATCGTTATAAACTGCTACCACTTTCGCGACGGCCGTTCTCCAGCGCCTACAGTCGAGAGCGAACCAACATGAACAGTCACCTCGAAACAGATCATCGTTCTGGACCACGTTACCTCGCGGCTCTTGAAGTGCGTGCTGAGTGGGATGAAACGGACGGCACGCATATCGTAACGGAGGGCACTACCGAAAACATCGGACCCGAAGGCACTCTCGTTCACCTTCCGCGCCGCCTCCCTGAGGTTGGCGGACGGGTGATGTTGGAAGTGCACGATTCGGATGGCAAGGCTCTGGCGGTTGTCACGGAAGTGCTCCGCATCGAACGAAATCCTGGTCACCCATTGGCCGCACTGCAACTCCTCGATCAATCAGACGAATGGAAGGGCATGATTTGGGAGCCCGCCGCGCCACGCGTCACACCTCCGCCACCCGTTGAGGGCGAAGAAGAGGAAGATGACGAGGAGGAACAGTAACAAGTTAACCCCCAACTTGAGGAACTTCAGATGTCGATTTCCCATATCGAAAGCAGCACGAACTGGCAGGAGCGGCGCAGGTATCCGCGCTATTTTGTCGGCTCCGGTTTAACTCTTGCCATTGACGATGCGAGCCTGCAGGAATCAATCGGGTTAGGTGAACCTGATGACATCAGCATCGGCGGTGTGCGCGTCCGCAATCTGCCCGCTTGCGACAATGTACAAATCGGCGACCATCTCGATCTCTTGTTGCTTGATTGTGAAGACGCTTTTACGTTACGCGGTGAAGTCGTACATCACGCGACTGCTGACACTTTTGGTGTTGAATTCCAAAATCTAACTCCGTCAGAAATGGTGGCGGTGGGCGGCGTCATCGATCGGCTGCATCGCTACACAGGCACCTAGTGGGCAATCAATCTAACGAATTTACGGCACCAATACGCAGCGACCAACCCGCCCTTCGGGATATCGACCACTCATGGCCACCGATCAGGGTCATACTGCGCGTCATCCTCGTCATTCTCACCGTAGGCGGCGTTCTGGTGGTGCTCCTCAAACTCACGAGCATCATCCTGCTGGTCGTCCTTTCGATCTTCTTTGCGTATCTCGTCGCACCGCTCGTCGAGGTTTTGCACCGCCCCATCTACGTGAAAGGGCGACGTTTAATAATTCCCCGCGTAGGGGCAATTGCGCTCGCTTATTTGTTAATCCTGGTCGGCATACTCGGAGTGATCTACTTCATAGTTCCTCAGTTGGTGAATCAGTTCCCGCAGTTCTCAGAACAAGCCCAAAGCTATGGGAAGGCTTTTAGCAGCAGGACTCAGCAATTCAACCAGTACCTCACGCAGCACCGGATGCCGGCTTCGATCGTCGACGCTATCAACAATGCTGTCCCTGGTATGGTGGAAAAGATTGGCGAAACTGCCACCTTCGTTTTGTCGACCATAGCGAGCTGGGTCGTTTTCATTCCGTGGTTAGTGCTGATCCCGATTCTTAGTTTCTTCCTGCTTAAGGATGCGAACAGCTTCCGCCGCTCAGCCTTGCAAATGTTGCCTCGAGGCCGCTGGCGTTGGCGGGGAGATGAGTTTTTCCAGGACGTCAACAGCACACTCGCTGCCTATATTCGAGCTCAGCTGACGGCATCGCTATTCATCGGCGCCGTTTGTGCGGGTGGATTTGCCGTGATGGGATTGCCGAGCCCGCTGGTGCTTGGACTCATCGCCGGGTTGTTTGAGTTTGTTCCGATGCTGGGCCCGGTGTTGATAGGAATTATCGCTGCACTGATTGCCGTCTTCCACTCAGGTCTAACCTCGGCACTGATAGTTCTGATATTCCTGGGTGTGCTGCGAATTGTGCAGGACTACATTGTTTATCCAAAGCTGATTGGCCATGGCATTCACTTGCATCCGCTGGCAATTATTCTCGCGATCTTGTGCGGCGAGAAGTTGGCTGGCGTTGCCGGTGTGTTCCTGGCAATTCCAGTCGTTGCCGTCGCTACGGTAAGCTATCGCCATTGGATGGAACATCGCGGCAGTGAGGGCCTGGCAGATCTGCTCGAGCCAGATAGCGATGCAACGAACGAAACTCCCCCTATCGTGCCATTGGCACAGACGGTAGCAGTGGATTCATCAGTTGCAGTTGTTCAACATCCTACCTCGCATACAACTCCCGCCGAGATGGCCAGGGAGCGTCCGGACCTGACCACCGGCGAGTTGCAACTTCCTGAAGACGTAGAAGAGGAATAAGTAATCAATCCCACTTTGCTCGTTCGATTTTCTTCGTTGTAACGACGAGAGATCCCACTCTTTCAAGTCAATTCTGTTGAATTTTCGTTACTGAACACAGTCTCAGGCGATCAGGGTTTAGAATGGAGCCATGCTTCGAATCATACTGATCACTGCGTGCTGTTTATTGTTAGTCGTTTCGGCACAGGCACAAAATGCTGCCGAGGTGGCGGCAGGTTTGCGAGCTCAACTCGCTGAAGTCAAAACTCAGCAAACTGATTTGCAGTTACGCCTGCAAACACTCGATGAAGCATTGAAGCCGGAGAACATTCAAAACAGCCTGGCGGGAGTTGGCAGCACGCGTCCTGAAGACTTGCGTGAACAACGAAGACGACAACTGGAAACGGAAAAGGCGGGTGTAGTCGCGCAGTTAGAAAGGCTCTCACTCAGTCAACGCAGACTTGAGAATGCTGTGGCTGCCGCTGAGGCTGCGGCCTATCAGCAAAGCGCCCAACCGCCCAGCCAAGCCAAAGGACCTTACGCATCCGACACTGCTGATTTACCAAAACCAAATAAACGAACTCGACCGGTTAGGAGGGCCAGAAGGAAAAAACCAGTTCGCAAAGTCAGCTCTTCCTTAAAACGAAACCAAAGGAACTCATCACCGGAAGAGGATCAACCTCAAGCGCCGTCAACACTAGGGTTTAAGGTAGGAGCAAAGTATGACGCAGCGCAGCATCGACCTTATTCATATCGCTCAAATAGCCTAGTGTCCGATCGATTTCCTTTTCACGGACCGTCGCGAGATTGTCAGTCATCACCACCGATTCCGTCAGGAGACCGGCCCCTTTTCCCTCAGCAGAGTCTCGGCTTATTCTTACGCGACTAGAATGCCCGTCGCGCAAAAGGTTACTCGTGATCATCGCAACTATCGTCTGGGCAAGTCCTGTATTTAACTTATCTGCTTGAATAACAAGTCCAGGCCGGCGCTTTGCCGAACGAAGGTTAGATTCGGGAAAGAGTACAAGAACAACATCCCCGCGCCTATATGGCATCGTAAACATCCATTTCTGGCCGGTCCCAGTCTTCAGAAAACGTACGCAGCCGAGCTCTGAGGTCGGCTGCTTGAGCTTCGTCGATTCCCCGAGCAGCGAGATCTACAGCACCGTCGGACAAAAATGTCACAAGAACACGTGCCTCGCCGACATCATCGGGCGTTTCAAGGAGCTCGACCTTGCCATCGCGAAAAATGCCTTCGACTGTCTTACTATTAGCCGACATGCTTTCACTTATACCATCGAAGAATTAGGTAAGCAACGAACGCATTCGCTCGTTAGCTGTGTCTCTAAGCACTCACGAAGTCTCGATCAACATATTCCGGCAATTGCGGACTCTTAGGCGGCGGACTTTTCCATCAAGTCGATGAATCGTCCAAAATGGTGAGCGGCGTCGTGCGGGCCAGGCGCGGCTTCCGGGTGATATTGAACTGAAATAATCGGCAGCGTGCGGTGTCGCATGCCTTCGACACAATTGTCATTGAGGTTAACGTGAGTGACTTCCATTTCAGCGGGAAGACTGTCCGCGACGACGGCAAATCCATGATTATGTGCAGTGATCTCGACGCTCCCTGAACTTAGATCTTTCACGGGTTGATTGCCGCCTCGATGTCCAAACATCAGTTTGAAAGTACGCCCTCCGAAGGCGCGTCCCAGCAACTGATGCCCAAAACAAATTCCAAACGTGGGCGTGCCGGATTCAGCCACTTGGCGGACTTCCTCAACTTCAGCTGTCATCGAGGCTGGGTCGCCCGGCCCATTCGAGAGGTAAACTCCATCTGGCTTCATCGCGAGGACTTCGGCGGCAGTTGTGTCCGAAGGAACGACCGTAACGCGACAACCAGCTTCGGCCAGCTGGCGCAAAGAGTTTCGCTTGACTCCAAAGTCATAGCAGATGACGTGGTACCGTTCGGAACTCACTGCCGGAATCTCGTACGGTTCTTTGGTCGTAACTACGCTGGCCAATTCACGGTTCTCCATCGATGGAGATTGGCGGGCTTTTTCCACGACGCTCGCTTCGTCGGTATCGAGGGCAGAAAGGCAAGCTCGCATGGCGCCTTTGTCGCGAATATGTCGGACGAGTGCTCGAGTATCGATGCCTTCGATGGCGACGATGTTCCAGCGAGTCAAATATTCCGTCAGAGTTTCTTCTGAGCGCCAGTTCGAAGCAACGCGGCTCGCCTCGCGAACTACGAAGCCTTCGACCCACGGACGCGCAGACTCAGCATCAGCTTTGTTTACTCCGTAATTTCCGATCAGCGGATAAGTCATACAGACGATTTGGCCGGCGTAAGACGGATCGGTGAGAACTTCCTGATAGCCAGTCATTGACGTATTGAAGACTATCTCGCCGCACGATTCAGTCGGTGCAGCCCACGAACGGCCGCGAAAAACGCGGCCGTCTTCTAACCCAAGGATTGCAAGTCTTGTCTTGTTTTTCATACTCAAGGCAGATGTGACTTGGAGTACTTTGTTCTTTGTACTTTGTTCTTAGTTCTTTGTGCTTGAGTGGAGTCCTTCTTGATTCCCTTCGGTCAAGCACAAAGAACTAAGAACAAAGAACCAAGTTCGCCCGCAGTACTTTGTGCTTGGTTTGGTTCTTGAGTGAAATCCTGCTTGATTCCCTTCGGTCAAGCACAAAGAACTAAGAACAAAGAACCAAGTTCGCCCGCAGTACTTTGTGCTTGGTTCTTGGTCCTTGAGTGAAATCCCGCTTGATTCCCTTCGGTCAAGCACAAAGAACTAAGAACAAAGAACCAAGTTCGCCCGCAGTACTTTGTGCTTGGTTTGGTCCTTGAGTGAAATCCTGCTTGATCCCTTCGGTCAAGCACAAAGAACTAAGAACAAAGAACCAAGAACAATGTACTGCCTACTGTCTCCCCAGCGCTTCCTGGCGGATGCTTTTCATGAATTGCTGCGCTTCATTCAACCAACGCTTCTCCAAACGATACTTGTAAGCCGGCGCGGTCTTAACGGCATTGATACAGGCCTCCATCATGCTGGTAGCCTCGCGGTTGTGGCCCAGTCCCGCTTCAGCTCGCCCCATCAAGTAAAGTCCTTCAGGATCAGATTCTCGATGTTCAAGAAAACGTTCCAGTACACTGCGGGCATCTTCGAATTGACCAGCGGCGATGTAGGTAGCCCCGACTTCTCTCCAAATCTCATACTGCGAATGCGATTGATCCCTGGCTACCACTTGTTCGAAGTTCTTAATTGCATCTGCCCAGCGTTTTTGCTGTCGAGCAAGACGGCCCAGCTGATAATGAGCATCCACCTCTTCATCGTCGATCTGCACGGCCCGCTCGAATCGTTCACGCGCGGCATCGAGCTCTCCACGTTGTTGATGGATCAGTCCCAGGTTGTAATGCGCTGACGCGTCAGCCGGATTGAGCGTGGCCGCCTCGAGATTCTGTTTGAATGAAGCGCGCGCCCGCTGTTGTCGAGTCAGCTCGCCTACATAACCACGCAGCAAAAAGAACGCCATCAACAAAAGGAACGGCGACGCGAGGATCATGCTGAAGAGCGGTTGCAGGAAAAAGAACGCGGGGAAAAGCACGACAAAGGTAATGACGACGATCGCCAAAGCTCGAGCCCACGAAATTCGGAAAACAATGCGCAGACCAGCCACACACCAGATACCGAAAATCCCCACCATTATCATCAACGCCACAAATGCAGAAAATGCCGGTGGATTCAGAAAGGCTTGCACCCGTTGCAGCGCTTCGGGCGCCATTTGATCTTTTTGCAGGAGGAAGGAGTTGAAAGTGTCGCGCCCCATCGCCGGTAAGACTCCACTGAGTTGACCGGCAATGGTAAGCAAAAGCGAAATTAGGTTTGCTGCAGCCCAACCAAGAAAGAGCGTGGCAACCACTGTCGAAAACTCCTGCTGCATTATCAGGCGATAGCTGCCGCGACGCTCAAACAGATTTTGCAGGAGGATGACGACAGGAACAAAGATGAAGGCGATGAAGAGCAGACAGCCTGCCGATTGAAACAGGAGCAGGACAAGCGACATGGGGCGGAAGGGACTTATGATCCCCCTGAGAAACATTGCGCAAAGAAGAACGAGGAAGGCTACCTGACAAATCAGCGCCAACAATCCGGCGGGCGCGAGACTGGCTCGGTCACGCACTTCTCGGAGCGCGCGACCCGGTGCGTAGAACACCATCAAAAGCATCCGCAGCCAATCAAGCATCATGACCTCGCGATTTCAGATTGCTGATGTCGGATTGGTGATTCAAGTCTGATCTCATGTTTCTAGTTTCAAAATCTCAACACAGACACGATCTCAGATCTCAAATCAGATCCCAAATTGCAATCAGCAATCCGCATTCACCAATCCGCAATCGCCTCACTGTCCTTCGGGATACTCCGGACCATAGCCAACCGGCGGTGGTACGGATGGCGATACGTTTTCGTGATGAATCACACTAGCGTTATTCAACGGCCAATACCGCAGGAGCGCTTTTCCATAAACATACTTCTTGGGCACCAATCCCCAGATGCGCGAGTCACTCGAATTGTCTCGATTGTCGCCCATCACAAAGTAATAATTGCGCTTTACTAAAACCGCTGGTTGGGTTCGATGTGAAAGGTTCAGCCGCGGATCGAGGTAAGTCTCATGCAGGTCCTGGCCATTCAAACGTACGAGCCCTTCGTGGACTTCAACCATATCTCCCGGCAATCCAATGACACGTTTGATATAGCTCTTGGACGGATCGTCGGGAAACCAGAAGACTACTATGTCACCTCGATCGATTTTTGGCGCCCAGCTATACTCGTCATAGTAAACGAGCTTATTAACAAAGATTCGCTCGCCGTCGTGCAGTCGCGGCAACATCGAAGTTCCTTCAACTTTGACGGGCTGCACTACAAAAACAACCATCAATGCCGCGAGCATCAACGCGAAGATAAGGTCGCGCAACAACAATCGACCTTCCGCCCACAGGTTTCCTCGCGAAGAGTCATGGGGCGAGTGGACTTGAATGTCCTGGTCGTCTTCAACCTGGATATCGCCGAACGCAGGCGCGCGATGCTTCTTGAATCCAAACATATTCCGAACCAATCTGAACCGCTGACGTCAGTGCTAGCCAATCGAGGTTAGCTTTCACTTGACGCATTGTCAAACTAGTTTTCGTTGAAGATTCTTCGAAAAATATGAAGGCTGGCGCTGGGAATTGACCACTGACTAGCCGCGCGTGAACGTTAACAGGATGGATCGATAAGCGTGAGGCATGCTATTGGTTACTCGAGCTGAGAATGCAAGCTCAAGATTGATCAGCTGAGGTTAGGAAGGGTTGCTTGCGCCCGCTCAAGTTTAGCCAGCATTCAATGTGGAACAGCAACGAATTGTGGGGGATGCTTGAAGCTTTTCCGTTGCCTGAGAGCTATTTCAACTTGAGCGGGCGCAAGCAACCCTTCCTCACCTCGAGCTGATCCACCGCGAGCTGTGCAGCCAACTTGAATGGTTAAAACCAGCCCTGCCGCCTCTCAAGTGCGGTGACGCTGTAGATTGAGAAAGGGAATGCTAACGAAGCTGACGACCACTCCGAATCGCCAGCCATATCAGACACGCAACTAATGCTAATGCCATGCTGGGTCGAACGACCAACTTTCGAATTAACATTGCAGCACTCCTCGGACTTCTCATCAGATCAAGGCGAAGAGGCAGAGCTTTCCTGCCTCCCGCCTCCCGCTTCCCGCCTTGCGCGCAACCTGCTGGGATGCCCTGGGCTTGGCCCGTGGTACTTCACGCTGGCTACTGATTCGAAGCTTTCCAGTAGCAGTGAGCGTGAGAAACCACGGGACAAGCCCGTGGCATCCCCCCTAATCGCAACCGGACTTTTTGTAGCTTCTCCTCGTGATTACCACGGGACAAGCCCGTGGCATCCCCCTAATCGCAACCGGACTTTTTGTAGCTTCTCATCGTGAGTACCACGGGACAAGCCCGTGGCATCTCAAACCGACCCACTAATCTATTTACCAACTTCCTTGACAGCGTTTGCTGCGCATCTCTATCATCCCCGCACGACGAGCAGACCTCAAGGGGGCGCTGAAACCAAAACCGGAGACCCAAACTGTGATTAAACTAGACATCATCAACCGGGTGGCCGATCGCACCGGCGTTCCTAAAATGAAAGCTGAGCAAGCGGTAGATGCGCTCTTTCATTCGATGAAAGAAGCGCTGACACGCGGCGAGCGCATCGAGTTGCGTGGCTTTGGCGTCTTTGTCGTGAAACCACGCAAGCGTGGCGTCGGTCGCAACCCGCGCACTGGCGAGGAAGTTGCGATTCCATCGGGAAAGACCATCCGGTTTAAGCCAGGAAAAGAATTACAAGGGCACGACGGCGAAGAAGCGAACGGCGACGGCGGCACTCCGGAGTAAGTAGATCCACTGAGTCAATTAGTTAGCCAGTCAATCTTGAGGCTAGAATCTGATGCAGAGCATCCAGACTCTAGCCTTAAGTTTGTTAAGAGCAGTCATGGCAGAATCAGTTCACGCAATTCCTTCATTTAACGAGCCGATGCAACCAGCGGCGAGTCGCTCGGCGTTAAGGCCTACGGCTAAAGAGTGGGTGCGTCATTCGTTCCTGTTGCTGCTGACCATAATCACAACCACGTTTGCAGGGATAATGGGACCGAGTCAGGAAGTGGACCTGGCGGAGCCAAACACGGTGCTTGGCTGGATTCTCTACATTCCGCACGTGTACCTTGCGACTGTCGGCAAGTTGGTTAGCTACACATTTCATAACCCTCACGTCCTGATTCAGGGAGTGACTTTTTCGGCCGCCCTGCTCACGATTCTTCTCGCGCACGAGATGGGGCACTACCTTGCCTGTCTTCGTTACGGTGTCGCTGCGACACTGCCGTTTTTCATCCCGGCCCCGCCCTTGATCCTCGCTGGAACCTTCGGCGCTTTCATAAAGATCAAAGCTCCGATTCCGACGCGGCGAGCTCTATTCGACATCGGCCTGGCCGGTCCGTTGGCTGGTTTTGTGGCTTTGATCCCGATTGCGGTAATCGGGGTGCTGTCGATGGGGCCGCCGATAGCTCCTCAGGGTAACGAGATTTTCTTTAATGACCCGCTGCTGATTCGCCTGCTTGCTCGCCTGCTGCAT
The DNA here is from genome assembly GCA_035572035.1 of Pyrinomonadaceae bacterium. GTDB lineage: Bacteria > Acidobacteriota > Blastocatellia > Pyrinomonadales > Pyrinomonadaceae > JAOAPY01. The sequence continues at coordinate 98,211 of DATNBH010000060.1, forward strand.
GTGCCGCTAAGTCCGTACTCGCCGACTAATCCCTGGTACATGGCAGCGTGGATTGGATTAATCGTTACCAGTTTGAATTTGATGCCGGTGGGCCAACTCGACGGCGGGCACGGGATCTTTGCATTGTTTGGGAAGAGAACGCATCAATGGGTTGGTCGCCTTGCGTTCATCAGCATGGCAACGCTCTCATTACTCGGTTGGTTCTGGCACAGCAGCCCGAGCGGGTTTCTCTACACAATATTGTTGGCGGTGATGCTACGGGTGAGACATCCGCAGCCTCAGGTGATGGAGCCACTGGGCGCTAAAAGAATCTGGATAGCCATTCTCACGTTGCTTGTATTCGCGCTTTCGTTCTGGCCCTTCCCGATCACGATTACATGAGGAATGCTCGGGCGCTCGCAACCTAACTAACTTTTATGAGCTCGCGTGTAGAGTTCCTGGTTGATTATTATTATCTGGAATTTAACCTGATACCGGAGGAGGAGTGATGGGCAGAATAGTCTCATCGGTGACCATTACAAGTATTTCCGATCCATCTATTGCGTTGCGCTGCGATGCCCTCGTCGATACTGGCGCATCTTTCATGGTTCTGCCAAACGCTTGGAAAGATCGGCTTGGAGATCTGGAGATCCTTGACAACATAACTCTGGAAACCGCTACTCAAGAGGCAGTGGAAGGAGAAATTCGAGGACCTGTTAGAATCCAGCTTGAAGGATTTCGACCAATCTTTAACGAAGTCCTGTTTGTGGATATGAAACCCGAAGATGGAATCTACGAGCCTTTGATTGGTTACATCGTGTTGGAACAAAGCCAGGCGGGAGTTGATATGTTAGGCCACAGGCTTGTTCCCATAAAGCACATGGACCTAAAGTGACTTCGATTTGATTCGTCCCCAAGTGACTTGATTTAACTAGTCGCGGCGGCCGGCAGTAGCCCCTTAATCTCACGTACCACGCGTTGCACTTCATCTTGATCGGCGAGAGCAATCATGAAGAACTTGTAGCCCTGGTGGAAACAAATCACGCCATTCGCGAACAACCAGACGCCATCGAGAAATGGATTGCCGCCCAGTAGCCAACTGATCGGGGCGCCTGTGATCGCGCCCGGCTGCACAATCTGCGCAAACATCGCAGCCCCAGCGGCGCAACTGAAAGCTCCCAACAAAGGAGCGCCAACGTACTTTGTTATCTTGCGTTGGAACTCAACGCGCTCCCGTTCGGCTTCGGTCAATTGACCCGCTGCAATCAGCTCCTCCTGCTTGCGCAAGTAGCTGTCGAACTTGTCACTCGCTTTCTTGAGACCCCAAACAGGAAGTGCTGAATGTGTCAGCCAATGTGGATGCGAGCCAAGCAGAATTGAATCCAGGCCCGGGAACGAAGCTCCGAGACGGACACCTAACACCAAAGAAAAAGTAACTGCGGCAGCTTTGCCAGGATTTGCTTTAACCCAATCCTTCGCCTTCAATACGCCCGCAGTCGCCGCAGTCGAAGCTCGCGTCAGCCTGGCGCTGGTGTCGTAGACCTTCGATGCTTGCTCGTAGTAAGTTTTCGCGTCTTCAAAGACTTCGCCCGCTTTCTTGCCGGCGGTTCCGGCTGCATTGCGAATTACCTCGCCGGCTTTTTTGGCTTCTTTAGTCGCTCGTTCAGTGGCGTCTTTCATCCCGTCGTCGTCCGTGAGGCGTTCTGCTTCAGCACGCAGTCGTTCAGCGCCACTCGCCATTGTCTCGGCTCCCTTGCGGGCAGCTTCTCCAGCTCGGCGCGCGCCTTCCTCCACAAGATCCTTGATGGCAAACTTCTCGTCCAAATCCTGCACCTTGCGTCGCGCCGCGCGATGTAGCTCGTCAAACTTTTCTTTGTAGTCAGACATGATTACCCACTCAACTTGAAGGCCTACGGTTTTAGTTGTGCGTTTTTGGTCTTGATCTTAGTTTTCGGAATCTTCGCTCTCCTCCAAAACCGTAGCTGGTCAACATAGGAAGTTTCAAGCGCAAAGGACAAAGAACCAAGTACAAAGAACAAAAATCAAAGACCTTCCAGTCTTACTGTACGTCTGCCGAGACAAGTGAGTTCTCTTTGTCTCGCGCGGCGCTAATCACGCAATTTCGGCCCTGGTCCTTCGCTGTATACAACGCAGCATCGGCACAGGCGAGCAGTTCTCGCGCAGTCCGCGCGCATGTAGGCGCTTCTGCAACACCTAAACTAACCGTAATCGAGCCAACTGTCGGAATCTGGACTGAATTGATAGTTGATCTCAGTCTTTCGGCCACTTCGATTCCCTTTTGCAAAGGTGTCTCGGTCAATATGATCGCGAACTCCTCGCCGCCAATCCTTGCCGCTAAATCAATGCCTCGAATCCCCTCCTGCAGCGTCTTGGCCAGGATGCGAATGACTTCATCTCCGGCCTCATGCCCAAACGTGTCGTTCACCTTCTTGAAGTTGTCGATGTCGAGCAGCAGCAGGCTGAACGGATGGCCATAACGTTCCGTGCGAGTAATCTCCTGAGCGAGCTGTCTTTCGAGCCGGCGCCGGTTGGGCAAGCCACTCAGATGATCCGTGAAAGCAGCTTCCTGCCATGTGTCCAAATGAGATTTAAAGTCCAACAGGGTTCGCGCTCGAGCCAGCAATAAATCGAGATCGGTCGGATCGGTGACAAAACCAAGCGCACCTACTTCTGCCCCCAGACGCATATCATCGGCATCATGACGCCCGGCAGTCTGCAAAATCAGCGGAATGAATTTAGTTTGGGGATTCTTCCGAATAGCACGAGCCAGATCGTAGCCGTCCATCTCTGGCATCATGATGTCAGTAATGATCAAATCGGGTGGAAAAGATTCAACGGCAGCGAGTGCTTCCCGTCCGTTAGAGGCAGTGCGGACGTTGTACCCCTCCATGCCGAGAGCGACCGAAAGTAAAGTCAGCTTATCAGCATCGTCGTCAACCACTAATACGTCGGATTTTCCTATCATAGATTCCTGTTTTGATGCGGCTTGCAGGTCTTGCGCCGCCAAAGTCTTCGTGCTACAGTGCGCCCATTCGGTTAATGTAGTTTTCGTTTTGCCCTCGCCACCTTTTGGCAGAATCCGTAAAATAGCTGGGCCAGTGCAGAACCCCAGGTAACAGGGTATCAAGGTTTTCCTTACAAATTACGTCTAATTCAACGACCTTCTTCGAACAATCCTGGACCCATCGTCCAGGTCAATTTCAAAATTTAGGACTCAAATCCCCTAACCGGATGACGAATATGGACCAGAAACTGGCGTATCCCAAACGGGCCCGAGACCTCAGTGCTGAGGATCGGAGACGGCTGCTGAACCAGTTGGAATGGGGCCGAAATCTGAGTGAAGTAGCGTTGGATCGGTTGATCCACGGGGGCATTGCGCTGGATTTTCGTAGACGACGATTCATCTATCGCGCCGGTGATCCCTCCGATTCGCTTTATGCGATCCTACGCGGCCGCGTTAAGCTTTGCCGCATAGAAGCAGACAGCGATCGGGAAGCGGTGATTGACATCTTGTCTGAAGGCTCACTCTTTGGGGAGTCAGCACTTTATTCGACCGCCGGTCTTCGCGAAAACTGCGCTATTGCATACGAGCAGGCATTATTACTAAAAATTCCTGCGGGGGCATTTCAGGAAAGCATGGTTGAGGACCAACGCCTTCATAATTACACGTTCCGCTTGATCGGTCAACGACTCGAAAACGCGGAACGGCGGTTGGCTGACTTTGCTTTGAACGCGATTCCCAGGCGGCTCGAGCGTTTGTTGGCTGAGTATTCTGAGCGGTATGGCGTGGTTGAGGACGATGGCGTCCTGATCGATATTCCGCTTCCTCACCGTGAGATTGCTTCAATCGTCGGCTCGACTCGCGAGAGTGTGACGGTCCGCTTGAACGCGATGAAGCGCGAAGGCACAATCGCCTTCGTCAACAGAAAAATTCTGGTCAAGCGTCCTGCTCCGACGGCGATTTCCTGAAACGCGTGAGTTGAGATAGCAGATTCGATCCCGCCAATGAAGTGTCCAACCTGCGGCAAGCCTACCGAATGGGAAAATAATCGGTACGTTCCGTTCTGCTCCGAACGGTGCAAGCTGATCGATCTCGGCGCCTGGGTCAATGAAGAGTACTCCGTGCCGGGCGAAACTGCACCAGTGCCGGAAGGCTCGGAAGATCTTCCTCAACATTCGATTGACGACGAACTTGAAACATAACGTTTAGTCATTTCTTTTTGACAGCTCCCAATAGACTAACCACTAACGACATTGCCGGCGTGGCGACGCTTCTGAGTCGTTCGTGTAGAATGATGCCTCGGTGCGTTGCAAATCACATCAAATGCGAACCCGTCTGGTGCTCATCTTTGCTGGAGTTTGTGCGCTATTTCTTCTGAGTTGCAATTCCCGCCCCGGCAAGAATGATCCTGTGGTCGTTTCGCAGCCGCCGCCAACCAATCTGCCGATGCCGCCCCTGAAGTCGGCTAATTCGAATATTGGTTGGGTGGCGAATAATAAACATTTCAAGCTTGCAGACTCGCGTAACAAGGTTGTTATTCTCGACTTCTATGCCACCTGGTGCGTTCCCTGCAGGGATAGCATTCCTCATCTGGTTGACTTACACCGGCGCTATAACAATAAGGGCCTTGAAATTGTGGGCTTGAATGTAGGTGGCGAGGATGATTACGAGCAGGTTCCTGCTTTTGCGAGTGAGTTCCAAATTCCATATCAGCTCGGCATTCCCGATGTTGAATTGGAATCGCTTTATATGTCAGACGAGAACGCGATACCACAGACTTTTGTGCTCGACCGCAATGGCGTTGTCGTAAAGCGATTCATTGGTTACGACGACTCGATGGCCGATGAATTGGATAGTATCGTTAAGTCTGCGCTGGACAAGACCAACTGACCTCGAAAGGGCTCATTCGGAATGATTCGTGAACGATTGGTTGAAAACCAAATCGGTTCGAAAACAGATTTTCGTTGGCGTGGTCATGAGATCTCCCGAATGGAGGGTCTCAGCGACGGGGTCTTTGCGTTCGCCGTAACTCTGCTGGTCGTCTCCCTCGAAGTTCCGAAAACCTTCACCGAACTCTCGGCGACGATGCGCGGGTTTGGCGCCTTTGCGATCAGCGCGGCTTTGCTGTTCATGATCTGGTTCAATCAATACAAGTTCTTTCGACGTTACGGCCTTCAGGATACATTCACGATTGTTCTCAACGCAGTGCTGCTTTTTGTAGTCCTTTTCTACGTCTACCCGCTAAAGTTTCTCTTCACTTATCTGGTAAGTATGTTAACCGGAGGTCACGGCGAGGTGCGACTTCCGAATGGCAATGTCGAGGCAATGGTTGAAGGAAAAGAGATGGTGACGCTGATGCTGATTTTTGGCGCCGGCTACGTTGCTGTTTTTGCGGTTTTCTTTCTCCTGTATCTCCACGCCTATCGTAAGCGCCGTCAGCTGGAGCTGAATGATCTGGAAGTGTTCGATACGCGCGACAGCATGCAGGAAAGTCTGCTCAACTGTGCCGTCGGATCGCTATCAATAGCAATCGCGTTTTTCGGTGGACGTTATGCATTGTGGGCCGGGCCGGTGTACATGCTCGTTGGCGTCATTCTGACGGTTCATGGGACGATTATGGGCAAGCAACGCAGGAAGCTTGAACAGCTAGCGACGCAGCCAATGGAGCTTGGTTCTTAAGTTCAGTTCTTTGTATTTAGCCCGTGCTTTGCGCAGTCTTTCTTAGTTATGACCGAAATCAGCATGAGTTTCCACGGCATCAAGCACAAAAAGCAAAGTACCAGGAACTCACAACAGAATGAGCATCACTCCCGCAGTCTACTGATTCAATAATTGAGCAAAGGAATTCTGTTGAGAAGAGCAAAGATTCTAGCCACACTCGGCCCCGCTACTCGAGAGCCCAAAGTCATTGAGGCTTTGCTCGAAGCCGGCGTTAATGGTGTGCGCATTAACATGTCCCACGGCACTCACGAGGAGAAAGAGGAGCACATCAGGACAGTACGTGCCGCCGCCGCGAGACTGAATCGTCCACTGGCTGTCCTGGTCGATCTCTCCGGACCCAAGATCCGCACCGGAACTTTGCAGGATCACCAGCCGATCTCGCTCGAGACTGGCGCGCTTTTCACCATCACAACTCGAGACATCGTCGGCAGCTCAACCGAAGTGTCGACTAATTATCCTGATCTCGGCCTGGTCGTTCACCCCGGTGCGCGCCTGCTGCTTGATGACGGCGCGATCGAGCTTATCGTGGTTTCGAATGACAAGACCGATGTTGCTTGCCGAGTCATAAATGGCGGCATGCTCGGTGAACGCAAGGGCATCAACCTTCCCGGAGTGCCTTTGCCGATTGCTTCGCTAACAGAAAAGGACCGCATCGATTTGCTTTGGGCCGTGAAGCAAAATGCCGACTACATCGCCTTGTCTTTTGTGCGCCGAGCTGAGGATTGCGTCGATGCCAAGAACCTGATTCAGGAGGCTGGCGGAAAAGCACCGCTGGTGGCGAAGATCGAGAAAGCGGAAGCCATCGACAACCTCGACGAAATCATTGCCGCCACCGACGCAATCATGGTCGCGCGTGGCGATCTTGGTGTGGAGACGAGCGTCGAGCTGGTCCCGGTCTATCAGAAGCGGATCATTGAGAAGACAGTCGAAGCCGGAAAGATGGTGATAACTGCTACCCAGATGTTGCAGTCAATGACCACGAATCCACGCCCAACCCGCGCCGAAGCTTCCGATGTCGCGAACGCGGTGTGGGACGGCACCGATGCGTTAATGCTCTCCGGTGAAACTGCGAACGGGGATTATCCAGTTGAAGCAGTAGCTACGATGGCGCGCATCATAGAATCAGCTGAATCAGTCCGAACAGCAGACGACGATGTCAACAAGTTGATTGGCAAGCAGTCAGGACGCGTCAGCCGGGCCTTATCTGAAGCCGCAGTTTTTGCCGCCAATGAAATGGGAACCGAAACGACGGCGGTGTTTACGCAATCCGGGTTGATGGCGCGACGGTTGTCGTCACTTCGGCCCATGCAACGAATCATCGCCCTCACAAATTCAACCGACGTGCTGAACCAGCTTTCACTGATTTGGGCAGTCGAGCCTCTGCTTACGGAAGGAGGCTCGACTACTGAAGAGATGCTAATGGTTGGCGAGAAAGTTCTACTTGAGTATGGCGCAGTCGTGAACGGGGAAATGATCGTCGTTATGGCTGGGCGACTCTCGGGGCTTGGGCTTTCATCGACCGTCAGTATTTACACCATCGGTGGCGATTCTCGCCCATCACGAACGTGAAGTTTCCGTGGCAGATTTCAGCAGGCCAATTCTTTGAACTGCTGCGCCCGGCAGCGCTGGTTCTGTCAGCTTTGCTTTCTGTCTGGGTCCTGACAAGCTCCCGGCGGCGTGGTTATCGGCTCCCAGCATCGTTGTCATGGACGCTCGGGACGTTTTTCTTTCCTGTCATCATCCTGCCGATTTACCTGGTCACAATTCTAATCAAGAGACGCAGCGACAAGAACGCGGACGAGGGTGAAACAAAGGCTTCGCGCCTGAGATTCCGCTACTTATTACCTTGTGCTTATGCAGTAGTGCTACTTTCGGCGATCTCGCTTTATGTCTATGCAGATTACCGCAGCGTTGATGCACATCTCGCTCGCGCTGCTCAGGCCAAAGTCATGAACCAACGAGCGCGAACAATTCGAGAATACGAGGCCGCGCTGCGTCTCGAAGACAATCCTCATACACATAAGCTGCTCGGAATGGAGTTAGTAGACGACGGGCAATGGACAGCAGCGTTGCGTGAGCTTCGCGCAGCCGAGAGCGGTGGCGAGCAGGACGATGTCCTGACGTTCCTGATCGGGCGCGCTCTCGATGCCACTGGACACGTTGATGAGGCCCGCCTGGAATTTCAGAAATTTCTCGCCAGCCAGGCATGTGTAGGTCCGATACCAGACAACCGCTGTGATAACGCTCGGGAGAAGATTGGCGAAGCGAGGAAGATGGAGTGAACTAGCTCACGTTCGAGTTGCGTTTTACGAAACCCCAAGACAGGCTGGCAGGCTGTCGTACATTAGTCAGTCTGCAGAACTTCGCGAATCGAATCCTGCAACGGCTTGGTAGCACCGGGCGCGTGCTGTGGATCGCGCCAGTTATCGAGAATTCCCACTTGATGCACACATTGGAGCGTGCAGGTAGGCGCACACCACTTTTCGGTGCTGTACTCTCGCTCGAAATCAACCATCGTATATTCTTCGAGCGGCGTGCCTGGGTAGCCGCGCTGTTGCGAGCACCAGTGCACCAGACCCTCTTCGCAGATGTAGAGGTAGCGAGCACCAGCCCGGCAGCGCCACTGGTAAGGCTTACCTTCAGCGATGCTGTCCTGAAACCAATTGAGACGAGCGTGGTCACGATTCCCGAGCTTCTTTACCTGCTGAAAAATGGACTTCTCGTTTTCCGACAAAGGCTTCAGCGTGCCGTCATTGTCGTGGATCACGCCAACCGTGCTCGAGAAACCTAACTCGACTGCTCGCCGCGCGACCGTCAAAGCATCCTCGGGCTTCTTGATGCCGCCGCCGATGACAGAGTTAATGTTGACGTGAAAGTCGGAATGCTCCGCAAGGTAACGAAGTTTCTTATCGAGCACGCGCAGACTCTTGCGGGACACTTCATCAGGATCGACATTGTCGATGCTGATTTGCAGGTACTCGAGACCAGCCTTGTTCAATCGCTTGATACGTTCAGGAGTGAAGTAATAGCCATTCGAGATGAGCCCGGCGATCATGCCGCGGTTGCGGATGTGCCGAATGATTTCATCCAACTCTGAATGCATCATCGGCTCTCCACCGGAAATCGTAACGATCGACGTGCCGAGATCGGCAAGCTTATCCAACCGGCGCTTCATTACGTCAAGCGGGATGGGGGACGAAGTGTGGTCGTACTCGTTACAGTATCCGCAGGCAAGGTTGCAGCGGCGCATGGGAATAATGTGCGCCAGCACCGGATGACGGGAAGACAGCAGGGCCCTGCTGATAAAGCTGGCTTCGCGAACCTTCAGTTTTAGGAACTTGCTTCGTCTCATTTATTAGTATCGAAAGATGACAGATCTAAGCCTGCGAAGAATAGCCAGACCGGCCGCGAAACGCAAGACGCCCTTTTGGAGTGCGCCGACCTGTCGGCGCTTTTGTCGACGCGATTCAGACCAAAGTTCTTACTCATAGGAATCTGCAAGGGAATCACGGCCTCAAGCCGTGAATGCAGGACCAAAGCGGTGACAGGTCACCGCACTCCAAAAACCAAGGGCTCTGGGTTTTTGATCCAGAGCCCTGGGTGGACTGCCAATGATGCGTTGAACTATTAGCTCTTAACAACCTTCACGTTGGAGTCGTATTTGACGCTAAACTGTTCGGACGAGATCTTCACGTTACGCTCAAGATTGTTAAGTCGCACTGTGGTCGCGTCGTCATTCTTTTCAACGATCTTCGTTTGCACTGGCATGCCGGAGGAATCAACCCAAACCTCAGCGTACTTGAAGCTGGAATTCCCTTTCGGAACCAGGCGCAGGTGAATCGTGCTGACTCCACCCCAAAGCGTTTCTTCGCGGACGTCCTGAACGGGCTCGTAGCGCTGTGCGAGTTGCGCGCGGGACAGGTTAATCATGTCGGTAACTCCGCCGCCGTTGTTCTTCGAAGTGGCGCGTCCAGTGTAAACAACGCCTAAGCGAGGCTTGTAGAGCCAGTAGATTCCCTTCGAAACCGTCAGGATCTCATGAGGCTTTTCCCACTCGATTCTCACGTTGGCATCGCGACCAGAGGCGGGGGTGTAAGCAATGACTCCGACTATCTTCTCGGCGCTGCGCAGCTGGGAGTTGTATTTCTCCATGATGATGCTGGCGCGCAGGCTCTTCAGAGACTGACGATTCTGCTCCATCTTGTTCACTACGGAGCTAACTAACCCAGCGCTCTGTCCATTTGCCTCTTGCGGTGAAGCCACCGCCAGCACCGCCAACAATAGCGTGCCCAGTCCGAGGCCAATCAGTCTTTTCATAAATCTCCTCGCTAAAATAAAACTGTTTTCCGCTCAGCACGGAAAACCGAGCAATTATAAGTGATAGCTAATGTATGTCAACCTCATATGCGATGGTCTTGCCGCTACTGTCTCGCCTTGGCCTAACCTTATCAACGCGCGCATCCGACTGTCCGGTGAGGCTCCGGACCTGCTGCTCTAATCTTGGGATATCCCTTTCATTGTCAACAAGTTCGGCTCCAATGATAACCGTTCTTGAAGTCCCGGTTTGATGTCCGAATTGTTTATTCCGTTCGCCGTTTGTAAACCAGCTCTTCGGCGTCAGAAAAATAAAAACCAGAATTACTACGCACAGTACATCCCACTGCCAGGTGTTCCGAGGATAAGACCAAAGGAACGCCTTCTTGATGATATTCAAGATGGTTTTCATCTTGCTGCTACCGGATTCTTAGGCAATCCTCACACCGCGGTCTAAAAAACCATTTGAAATTCTAAACGGCTTGAAAAACTGTGTAAATTAGGAATTTACATTTGGACACTCATGGCAGGTTCGACGATATGACCGTCGCGCATTTGTATTATTCGTCGGCACATTGCTGCAGCCTCGGGATTGTGGGTGATCATCACAATCGTCTGATTGAACCGATAGTTCAGCTCCTGAAACATATTGAGGACTATTTCAGAATTCTCCGAGTCCAGGTTTCCAGTAGGTTCATCCGCCAATACTATTGCCGGTCGCGTAACCACGGCTCGGGCCAAGGCTACCCGCTGTTGTTCGCCGCCGGAAAGTTCGAGAGGCTTGTGATGCATTTTGTCTTCGAGCCTCAACAGTCTCAGCACCTCTCGACGTCGCGTCGGGTCATCAGAACCATTTCCATGTATGCGTTCAGCCAATCGCAGGTTGCCTTCAGCTGTCAAAGTCGGAAATAGATTGAAGCGCTGAAACACAAATCCGATTTTGCGGCGCCGTATGTCCGTCCGCCGAGCATCCGAAGCGGCAGTCAAATCCTCGCCGTCTACTGTGATCCGACCGCTGGTGGGAGTCAGAAGGCCGCCAAGCAAGTGCAGCATCGTCGACTTTCCGCAGCCCGAAGGTCCCATGATGGCGAGGAACTCACCTTCCTGGACTTCGATAGATATTCCACGTAGCGCTGGAACGTCGACCTTGCCTACCCTAAACGTCTTTACCAGACTCTCAGCATTTAAGATTGTTCTCATCAGGACCTATAAATTAATGAACAGAGTAGCACAGACTTCAGTCTGATTCGCCAGTCTGACGCAGACTAGAGTCCAGCGAATTATTAATCACAGCTTAAGGCGATGCTTTCGCCGGCGCTTGCTTTGGAGCGTCCAAATCAACTTCAGGCAATTGCCACCTGTTTTGCAGTACAAAAACTTCCGCAGGCCAGTCTTTGTCAATCACGACAGACTCGGGAGCTTGGTAAATCAAACTTAGTTTGTAGTGGTCTTTGGGTCGGGTCAATTCTATGCGCGAGGCCTGTCTGGCGCCAGGTCCTTCGCCCAGCGTCACATCGCCTGCATAGTTGATATCAGTATCGAGCAGGCCGCGTTCGTCGAAAGTTTGAACGCGCGCCAATCGAATCGCACCGACCCGATCAAACCAGAGACGTCGCTTAAGGTGCGCTTCGCCTGGGTTTCCCGTCGCCATTTCTTCCAAAACGTAGTACCCACGAACGACTCGAGCGCCACTTTTTGCTTGAGGTCGCGTGTCAGCCTCTTCCTCATAAAATTCAGATTGCGAATAGATCAAACCCGATTGCGCTACTGCTTCGATCGGTCTAACCAGGAGTGCTTCGGTGAGATGCTGCGGCCTCAGATTCGACAACGAGCCAACTGTAACGTTGTCCGAAGTCTGATTCTTGTTCTGTTTGTCGACAACGTTCTCAGGTTTCAGTTCGCCATACGTGGCTCTGTTTGTACCTTTCACAAACTTCTTGTACTTCTCATCGCCTTTTAAGAGGGCCACTCGAAACTGTTCACCGTCGGAGCTCATATGAGCGATATCAACGTGCGCGAACTGAATTACAAGATAGACCTTGCCAGGGCGCTGCACGGTCACATCGGCATCGGCAGCGCGATATTTTTCAGCCTTGCCGGCGGCGGCAAAAGAAGTGTCCTGGACTTGAATGTCGAGCTTGCCGTGCAACGACTTTATCGCCGCCAATCGGTTTACTTCGGCGACGAGTTGGGAAGTCTCAGCGGAAACTAACGGGGTAAGCAGCTGTGGGACGCCGACTTGCTTATGCGCAAATTTTCCCAGAAATCCACTGCAAGCATTTATGAAAAGCAAACTGATTACGGAAAGCGCAAAAAGCACGGGCCGCATTCGCGACTTCAGGTTGCAGAGGGAATTCAACATCATCGAGCAGAATTGCGTGCACAACTAAACGCCATATGAAAGGGGTTTTGATAAATCGCGATTCAAGCTAACAAACGGTCTTTTTGTTGTCAACGCACCGGTTTTGGTGATAACGAACGTTTGGAACAGCAATTCTGACGCGTCAACCGTCGTCTTTATCTGGCTGGCCAACTGGTACTCGGCCCACAAAGCTACGGAGACGGCAGGATTAATCGATCATTATGGGAGGCTTGCTAAACTTGTGCCGCAGGCGATTTATCTTCTCAAGAACCTTCGGTTGACCAAGAATCTTTTGCTCAAGACGTCGCTTGCCCGGCAGGTCAAGCAACATGATTCCCAAAAGAATTGTTAGCACACCCTGTCCTGGTATGCCGGGAATCGACATCACAATTCCCAGCAGGACCAGGATGACTCCGAGGACGTTCTTTCCGATGAGACCGGCCCAACGCAACGCCGGTCGCCGATCTTCCATGAACGAACGCGTGTAAGACTCTTGAAAATAATCAGGTGGGAGCTTTACGAGAATAAGTGAAATGATTCCAATGCTGGCAGCAAAGCTGACGACAAACAAGCTGATGCCCAGTATCACATCCTTGCGTTGGATGAACTCTAACGCATCTGCTAGAAAACCACTCATTCCCAGGTTCGTGATGAAAAGCATCGGCTGGTGAGCTAAAAAGTTCATATGTTTCTGGCCAGGACATCAGCTCGAGCTGTCAAAAGGTGGTCGATCATTTCCGAAACAAGATCGTGGGCCACACCATCAAGCCGAAAATCCATTGCCCCTGTCACTTCCCAAAATTCGTCCAGGCCACGGTAGCCGGCCCGTTCCAGCGCCAGCACCTGCACCAGCAAATCAATCACATCCGCGGCCTTTACCAACCTCGCCTCGAGAGTAGCGCGCTGTTCGTAATCATCGAACAACTCCACATAGATTTCATTGAGCGCCGTACCTTCGACGATATCGGCGAAGGCTTTCAACTCAGCATCACGCCGCGCTTCTTGTCCGAAGTAGCGAGTTCCGGTGCGAGGCATATCGCCGATACGGGCCTCGGCCCAATCATGCAGCAAGGCCATCCGCAGGAGACGGGCGATGTCTACGTGTGTGCCGCCTGCAACTAGTCGGTCTGCCAAAAACATGACCGTGACGCCAACTCCGAAGGAATGCGAAGCAACGGACTCGGTGCCGGGAGGCAGACCGCGCAACACCCAACCGGTGCGATCAAGACTCTTCAGGCGTTGGAGTTCAATCAAGGTACCAATCATGTGTGTCCAGTGTATAACAGCTGGCTTGAGATCCGGGATCTGAGATTCTGGAATCTGGGCTTTGAGATCTGGGATTTGAGATCTGAGATTGGCTTTGAGAATTGATCTCAGAATCTCAAATTTGAGATTTGGGAATAACACCAGAGTCGTGAGGTTGTAAATCTATTACATCGCAGACACACACGTATCTTGCACGCCGTAAGATCCCGGCGGCAAGCAACGTCTGCTATTTAATAAGTTGACGCTTAGCGACAAGGAGCGTGCTCACAACCACAGCCAATCTCGAGCACCCCGGATTTCTCAGCATCTTTACAGTATTCGCCGCAATACTTGCTGCCATCCGGAGCCGGACAGGAGCACGTTGGATGCGCGCATTCATTCTTTTGTTCTTCTGACATACACCCCCACTTTCTGCTCGCGACAACCTCAGTCTAGCTCTACAAAGTTGCGGAATGATGGGGGTCAGCTATCAATTTCAAGGTGCTGTACGCACCGTTATGGTCTTTTGTTTGTCACCGAGGGTTAGCACCATCGGCTTGCCCAACTGAATCGGGTGTTCTTCGCCGTCAATGCTGATAACCAGGTTTGGCCCAGAGGCGGAGGGAAGCATGGTTTGTTCGGGAGAGCGGGGAACGAGGTTAGTAGCTACAACGCGCCAGCTGGAGGGAGAGCAAGTAATTCGCAGCCCAGGTGCGTCCGTGTCAGCGGACTCACCTTGAGCAAGCGCGTCCAATTTGAAGAGGCCTTCACCGCAGCGCACACCAGAGCTATCGTAAAACGTCACCGTCCCTGATGTGTAAGTTAGAAATGAAGAGCTAATATTCTTCACAACTATTCGAACATTCGTCACCGGCGCATCAGGAGCTCCATTCAAGGAAGTAGTTCTTAACGTAGCTTCCAAAGCCGGCGCGCCATTCGCATCCAGCGCAGTGGCGGCTTGACCCAGGGAAACTCGTGGCTCCGATTTAGATTCCTGCGCTGAGACGGCAATCGCACTAAAGAGGCAGATAGCGATGCACACAAACAGAGTTTTCGTGGTAGCGGCGACAGCGCGCCTCGAGAGTTTCATCGTCACGACTTGCCTCCTGATGTTTTCTAATTTTGCTGCGTGGGCGGATTCTACCAGATTTCAGATCAAATCCTGGCGAACAACCGGAAGAACAGCGGCGCCGCGCGGCAAAATGTATCCGTCAGCGTTTTTGTCAATTTCGCTCGCGGCCTCTGCAAGGCTACTTGCCGGCGTGATGCGAAGGTTGCGCACATCATCCTCAGGCAGAGATGACACCAGAATGATCCGGTACTTCTCAGCTTTCGTCATTAGCGCCCAAGCCGTTTGCCCGTTGACTTCGTAATGCTCGCGCAGGTGAGTTTCGAGCGCGCTCGAACTCGACAACTCGAACCATTTCAGAAAGTCATTGCGGCCCCAGCCGTCGAGGCATTCGGCTAACAGGATAATTATCCCGCCCGGCTGGCAGGCCTGCGCCGCCATATCGAGAGCCTTGTGGGCTTGAATCAGGTTGATGTCCCACGGTGAACCGCCACAACTTGCAACAACTATGGACCGCTGCTCACGAATCATCATTGAATGATTCTTGAGATACTCAGCACATCCTAATTGATGTGCGGTTCGCCAATGACCGGCATAGACGCCTACTGCGCGGCCGTGATCATCGACCACAGTGTTGACGCTAAACGAAGGATTAATTAGTTGGGCAATATTGTCACAAGCTTCGTGAACGGCGTTTCCTTCCAGCTTGCCTGTCCCCACACCTTCTCGTCTGCCGCCTTTTTCAAAATCTAAAGCGAGCATGTGGGTCGCCTTTATCGTTTTTGCGGAAGCCAAGCCGGGGCAAATCGACTTTCGTCCGCCAGTGAATCCGGCAAAGTAATGAAAGCCAATGCCACCGGTAAGGATCACGCGCGAGAACTCGTTCAGATGACGGTTGACTTCGATCGGAGTGCCGCAATCAAGCTCGCCGAGGACGAGCGGGTTTGGATCATTCGAATCGTGATCGAGCGTTCGGATCCGTTGGACAATGAACGGCGTCAGCAGGCTAAGCTTTTCCGCATGCGCGACTGGCCGGTGGATTCCCGTCGCGACAATGATAGCGATATCGCCCGCCGAGATCCCGAATTGGATTAGCCTGCGAACCAGCAGATTTACAATTTGAGCACTGGCGGTTGCCCTCGTAGCGTCTGACACCACGATCAAAACCGAGTCCCCGGAATTGACGAGGTCTTCGAGCGGCGGAGAGTCGATCGGTGAATCAAGTGCAGTCCCGATCTCCAGATCGGAAAGGGGATGTTCGGTGGTTTGTTGAGGTGACAGGACTTCGAATCGAGCTTCGTCATACTCGAACGGTATGAGCGTCCGACCGTAGCCTAAGTCAATACGATTCATTTTGTTCGGCGGATTTGTTCACCGGCGTTCAAGATCAGATCCCAAAATTCTCGAGAGCCCGTTGGATCACGAGCAATGTGCCCGCATCCGTGTCGCTCCCACTTTGGGCTTCAGCCAACCAGTAACGAAGCTGCTGTGCTTCTGCGAATGAAGAAATCTTACAAGCTCCCGTCAACGCCATGGTGACTAGACAATCAGGCGCACCATGAGTAAGCAGCGCAGCCTGAAGCGCCGCCTGTTCACGGCGATCGAGAGATAACAATAGGTTTATTTCCAAGGCCGGGATCCGAATGAAATCGAACATTTCACGGGCGGGACGCCCGTGCCACATCGAACATTCACGGGCGGGACACCCGTGCCACATCGAACATCCACGGGCGGGACGCCCGTGCCACAATTTGAACATTCACGGGCGGGACGCCCGTGCCACATCGAACATCCACGGGCGGGACGCCCGTGCCACATAGAACATCCACGGGCGGGACGCCCGTGCCACAATTTGAACATTCACGGGCGGGACGCCCGTGCCACATCGAACATTCACGGGCGGGACGCCCGTGCCACATCGAACATCCACGGGCGGGACGCCCGTGCCACATCGAACATTCACGGGCGGGGACGCCCGTGCCACATCGAACATTCACGGGCGGGACGCCCGTGCCACATAGAACATTCACGGGCGGGACGCCCGTGCCACAATTCTTGCTAAATGGCTGCCAGTGCTTGCTTCACATCTGCAATGATGTCTTCCGCCGCCTCGATACCAAGTGCAAAGCGCACGGTGGCATCGGAGACGCCCGCAGCCTGTAGTTGCTCGGCAGAAAAGCTGGCATGGGATGAATACAATGGATAACCCACCAGCGTCTCAACACCACCGAGCGAAGTGGCAGGACGAATCAGGCGGAGCGCATCGTAAAACTTTTCCACTTCGCGCTCACCTCCGACCAGATCAATCGCAACGACACCGCCAAACGCCTGCATCTGACGCTTGGCTATTTCATGTCCGGGATCATCTTCCAGTCCGGGATAATACACTCGCGCTATTTTTTCGTGACCTCGCAGAGCGCGAGCGAGACGCATCGCGTTGTCACACGCCGTCCGCACCCGCAAATCTAAAGTTCTAATGCCGCGAGACAGAAGGTAAGCCGCGGCTGGATCAAGCGTCGCCCCGACTGCCACCGCAATCTGCCTGACTCGCTCAATGAAGTCGCGAGAGCCGGCGATGGCCCCAGCAGTCAGATCAGAATGTCCCCCCATGTACTTAGTCGCACTGTGTATGACTGCGTCGATACCCATTGATATGGGCCGCTGCAAAATTGGAGTAGCAAAAGTGTTATCCACCACGGAAAAGACTTTCGCCTCGCGCGCAGCCTGAGCGGCCATGGCAATATCGACGATTCGATTGAGGGGATTTGCCGGTGTCTCGAACCAAAATACACGGGTACGCTCGGTAACGTGTGTGGACAGGCGGGCGATTTCATCCAGCGAAATAAATCGCGTTCTTACTCCGTAACGGGCGAGGACTTTAGTCAATATCTTGACTGTGCCGCCATAGATTGACTCCGATGCAATCACTTCATCGCCAGACTCGCATAGCGCCACCAACGTCGCAAAAGTGGCGGCCGATCCTGACGCAGTGACTACGCAGCCATCCGCTTCTTCAAGCTCCGCAATCTTTCTTTCAACTTCAGCGACCGTTGGATTGGCATAACGCGAATAGAAGAAACTGTCGGGTAATTCTCCACGCGCGTACCTGCGCATCTCGTCGAAACTCTTGAGACTAAATGTGGAAGAATGGAAGACTGGCGCTACCACGGCGCCGAACGGTGATTCTTCGGGACGCTCGCCGCCATGAACGGCAATCGTCGCCTGGGTCCGCGCGGTTTTTTCGCTCGGTTTTTGAGACGCCATGGAAGGTATGCCAACACCAGCGAACAGAAGTCTAAAATCCGGCGTCAGAGTAGCAAATAAGTCAGACCAAGTCAGTACCACCCTGCGTTAGCGGTTAGCTGTCTTTCGACTCAGCACCGTTCTGCGGCAGCAGACGGTGCTGACTCGACAGGCAGCCACCCGCTACCGCAGTTGGTACAACCTTGCCGTGCACGGCTAGAGGCGTTTGAGAATTATCTGCGCCAAGGCACGAGTCTTTTTGATCTTGGTTTGCTGGTCACCCGGACCACCGACACTGATGCGGATATAAGTGTTTCCTTTCAGAGCGTACAGAGCGCCACCAACTCGGTTCCCCGTCCAATAGGCATCATCTCCCAGGCCGGGAACTTTTTGAGGAGGAGCTCCTTCTTCTTCTTCCTCACGTTCGCTGGCGGCCGGCTTAGCCTTGTCCTTGTTCTTTTCTTTTTCCCGCTCCTTCTCCCTTTCCTTCTCTTTCGCTCGCTCGCGCTCATCCTCGTCAACGCGATGAAAAGTCTCTTTCCAAAACTCTTTTGGATCGCGAGCGCCTGCGGTCTCACCTTTTTGGGCCACCAGCAGACTTATCGAATTGGTGAAGGTTGCCAATCCATAGAAACACTGCGAAATCATAAAACCACCCTCGGAGCGGGCGCTGGGTTTCGTTTCTTTCAAAGCCTCGCCCTGGACGGCTTGAAGATCTTTACTGCTCAACAAGTCGCAGACTGCGACTTTCCCTTCAGTAGTCGCCACGACTGGAGATGCGCCCGTAGGCTCAGCCGACTGTGCTGATGACGAGGAGGCCGCTGGCGACGCTGCTGCCGGTGCGGGAGCACTATTCGTTGCCGGCGTCGCCGACTTTGAGCAGGCCGATAAAGTAACCAACGTCAATCCAAGCAAGAGACTGATAGACGTGCGCATCTTGTTCCCTCCACCACATCAGTGTTTCTGACCAAGTATGGCCCAAGAGCTATTCGCTTGAGAAGGTTGAAACTCTCTCCGAGTTCAGGATTATTCATCCTCGTCTTGAGAAATCCTTGAGGTTCCCTTGAGACCGTGCGCCAAAGGCATAAACCTGCGACCTGGTGAAGCAGTTGCAGCCGGCAGACGCAGGCCACCACCCGACATCAAGTCAGGGCTCAAATAAGATTTATTGAGGCGCTCCTAAACCGGAGCGACGCCACAGGCCACGTTGAAATCTTTGTAGAGATCGTTGTACTCGCGCAGCGCGCGGTCGAGTATGTCAGGAAGCTCATTCAGCTCATTAAAGTTAATTACTGCATTCACGTTCTGCAGAAAGGCGGCATGAGCATCCATGGTCCGCTTCGAAGCTGAGAGCATGACAAAGAAGATGCGACGACGCTGGGCTGGCCGCAACACGTTAACTTCACGGTTAACAAAGGCGGCGCCCTGGTCTACGGGATCAAAAGACTGATCGAGAATGACGACATCCAAGTGGCTTTCGCGCATTCGCTCAACCGCTTGCTGAGTATCAGCAGCGACGAAAACTTCATAGTTATTCTGAGTAAGGTTGCGACCGATTACTTCCCGATATTCAGGTGCGGTGCACACTAACACGCGACGACGATCCCATGACGGTCGAATGAGAGCGGCGCGATCATTGCCGGCAGGCTTTAGCAGTGTGAGCAAGCTCATTGCCAGCTCGTTCGCGCTGTTAGCAGACGACTTACTCCCATCGACATTTGAGTCGTCGCTGGACCCAATTCGAAACAGCGGCGCCGGCGGGGTCCGATGGGACGACCTCGGGTGCGATGTTGAAGGCGACTTGCCGACGGTTGCGGCGCTGCTTTCGCGAACGTCCACCATGTTGCTGGCACTGGTGGTTGTCTGACACTTTGGACACGAAACATTGAAGGTACCGGCGGGAGCTTTGCTCTCGTCTACGCGGAAGCGGCAATCGCAATTCTGGCAATTGATAATCATGTCAGCGTCTAAACCTCTAGTCGTGATCAATTAAGCTCAACATTGAACCTGTGTCTGAAAAAGCCGGCCCGATTCCATCGATCTCCGAGCGGATAAAATCTTCGGAAGATGCGAGACCTTTCAGCGACAGCAGCAAATTGTTTTGATTGGTGGCGAAAGGTAGACCGTCCTCGATCGTAATTACACGCCGGTGGATCAAGTCTTTGATGACGGTATCGAAATCCTGCATACCGTCCAACTTGCCATCGCGCATTGCATCCAGCAGCGACTTGCCCTGGGCCTCACCAGCTTCCACGTATTCACGAGTGCGCGGACTGGATCTAAGGATCTCGACGGCAGCAATACGCCCCGTCCCTTCGGATCTCGGAATCAAACGCTGAGAAATGATGTAGCGAAAAGTTTGGGCCAACCGGGTCCTGATGACCGGCTCTTCACTCTTGGGGTAGAGACCGATAATTCGGTCGACAGTCTTCGAAGCATCAATGGTGTGCAGGGTAGATAGGACGAGGTGTCCCGTCTCAGCGGCTTCCAGCGCGATCTCAGTTGTTTCATAGTCGCGCATCTCGCCGATGAGAATCACTTTGGGAGCCTGTCTCAACGCAGCGCGCAACGCGGAAGGAAAGTCTCTGGTGTCATGCCCTACCTCGCGCTGATTAATTGTCGAGTTCTTGTGCGAGTGGAGGTATTCAATCGGATCTTCAATAGTAACGATGTGATAGTGCTTCTTCTCGTTGATGATGTTAATGATCGCCGCCTGGGTCGAGCTCTTGCCCGATCCGGTTGGACCAGTAACGAGCACCAGGCCATTCCGCAACTCGGCGATATCTCCCAGCTGTTCCGGCAATCCCAAAGACTGGAGCGTCGGAATATCGGTGGGGATAACGCGCATCACGATGGAATAGACGCCGCGCTGCTGAAAAATATTGACGCGGAAGCGGGCGCGTGAAGGAAGCGAATAGCTCAAGTCCGCCGTGCCGTTTGTTGCCAGGCGCTCAGCCGCATCCGGATTACCTTCCAGCAAAGTCATCGCGATGATCTCTGTCTGGTAAGGCGTCAGCTTTTGGAGGCCGAACGGCTGCACGGCCGTCAGCTTTCCGTTGATTTCAATCTGGGGTAGCTGGCCGACTGAAAAATTTAAGTCGCTGATTTTGTCGGACACGAGCAGCATGCGCTCGATGATGGGCGGCAGATCAAAGAAACTCATCCGAATTACGACTCCATGGCTGAAGGTTTAGCAAACCAGGCGGGATAAGCGAAACTCCGGACTGCTGACTTGAGCCCGGAAAAGACGACCAATTTTGGCCCAATTAGCCGACAAACGCAAGCTAAATTTGTTTTACTTTGTTGACTGCGCTTCTAAGACGCGAAGAAAGTCGTTGGTCGTCTGAGGTATTTGGGAATTTTCCCGGTAAAGGGCGCTGATTACAGCTACTGCATCCGCTCCCGCAGCGATTACACTTTGTGAGTTTGCCAGCGTCATTCCGCCTATAGCGACTAGCGGGATGTCAGTAACGACTTCGCGGATTAGACTCAAGCCCTCGAGTCCAACTTCCGCATCAGGATTGACTTTCGTTTGAGTCCCAAAAATCGGCCCGACGGCCAGATAATTAATGGGAAGTTTGACTGCTTGTTTGGCCTGTTCGAGCGTATGAGTTGAAAACCCGATGATTGCATTGGGACCCAGAATTCTTCTCGCGGCGTCCGGTGGCATATCGTCCTGCCCCAGGTGCACGCCATCAGCGCCTACAGCCAAAGCGATGTCAACTCGATCATTAATAATGACCTTACAGCCGGCCTGGCGAGCTGCCTTCACGGCGTCTAACGCCTCTTCAAAGAAAGCGCGCGGTCTCAGATTCTTTTCGCGAATCTGAATCAGCTTAGCGCCGCCGGCGGCAAGCTGTTCGACCTGCTCTGCATGCCTCAAACCTGACAGCTCGGTATCGGTGATGGGATAAAGCCGGTTGGGAAAGACAAACATTCAAGGACCTAATGTTCTACTGTTCCTTGCGCCTGGGACGTTCATTCGATTTCAGCACACGCTTGCGCAGACGAATGTTCTCGGGGGTGACTTCGACTAATTCGTCGTCTGCGATGAACTCGAGGGCCTGCTCGAGCGAAAGATCCTTGACTGGGACCAGGCGCATCGCCTCGTCCGCACTTGCAGCGCGCATGTTGGTCAGCTTCTTTTCTTTGATCGAATTAACGTCAAGATCCACAGCACGAGCGTTCTCGCCAATAATCATGCCTTCATAAACTTTGACTCCCGGTCGAACGAAAAGTGCGCCGCGCTCTTGAAGGTTGTAGAGCGCGTAGGTCGTGGTGACGCCGGTTCGATCGGCCACAAGCGATCCGGTTGAACGTCCTCGCATAGTTCCCTGCCACTCACCCCAGCGCAGAAACATCGTGTTGAGCAGGCCCGTGCCCTTAGTCTCGGTCAGGAACTCGCTGCGAAAACCAATCAAGCCGCGCGAGGGCGTTTCGAATTCCAATCTCACGCGCCCGGTGCCGTGGTTCACCATCTTGACCATCTGACCTTTGCGACGGCCCATCGCTTCGGTAACCACTCCGATGAATTCTTCGGGACAGTCGACCACTACCAATTCGATCGGTTCATGAAGTTTGCCGTCCATCTGTCGCGTGATTACTTCAGGTTTTGACACTTGAAGCTCATAGCCCTCGCGCCGCATCATTTCGATGAGAATCGCCAGTTGCAACTCGCCGCGACCAGAAATCTTGAACTGCTCCGGAGTCTCGGTTGGATCAACTCGAATGGCGACGTTGCCGAGCACCTCTTTATCGAGTCTCTCCTTCAATTGTCTCGAGGTAACGAAGCGGCCTTCCTTGCCGGCGAACGGAGAATTATTGACGAGAAAGATCATTGAAATCGTCGGCTCGTCAATCGCGATTACGGGCAAGGGCGCCGGATTATCGGGGCTGGTTATAGTCTCGCCGATTTCGATCTCATCGATGCCTGCAAGCGCAACAATTTCGCCGAACTCTGCGCGCTCAATGGACTCGCGTTTCAAGCCCTCGAAAGCGTAAAGCTTCGAGACGCGCGTCTTCATCAGCGAGCCGTCTGCTTTCGCGATGCTCACCTGATCGTTGACCGCGATCGAACCGGAAAAGATTCGACCGATTGAAAGACGCCCGACGTACTCGCTGTAATCAAGATTGGCGACGAGCAGCTGCAAGCTATCGTCGCGAAGCGCGCGTGGCGCGGGAATGGTCTCGATAATTTGATCGAACAGGGGACGAAGATCCGTCGAGTCCTGATCAAGTTGCTTCTTGGCGATGCCTTCGCGTGACACTGCATACAAGATCGGAAATTCGATTTGTTCGTTGCTCGCATCGAGATCCAGAAACAATTCATAGATCTCATCGACGACTTCAGCAGGCCGAGCGTCCTGGCGATCGATCTTGTTAACCACCGCGATAGCCGGCAGTCGAGCTTCGAGCGCCTTGCGCAATACGAAGCGTGTTTGCGGCAAGCAGCCCTCAGCTGCGTCAACCAGCAGCATCACGCCATCCACCATCGTGAGCACGCGTTCTACTTCTCCGCCAAAGTCAGCGTGTCCAGGTGTATCCACGATATTGATCTTGACACCGCGGTAATGGACAGCGGTGTTCTTGGCCATGATGGTAATGCCGCGTTCACGTTCTAGATCCATTGAGTCCATCACGCGATCGCGAACCTGTTCGTTCTCGCGAAACGTACCTGATTGACGGAGCATGGCATCAACCAGCGTCGTCTTTCCGTGATCGACGTGGGCAATGATGGCGATATTTCGAATGTCTTCTCGTTCTCTATTCATTAGTCCTCTCACACAGAAGTGACGGTTAACTTTTTCGTCACCTCTCGAAAACTTGTGATAGTAACACTGTGAGAGACGAATGCCCACTCGCTAAGCGGTCGCAAGCGGATGTTGACGCGGAGTTGTAGTTCGGAAGGAAGAAGGTTAACGGCGCAGGCTACCGAACTGCCGTAAGGCTTCGTAGAGCACGATGGCTACTGAGGTCGCTAGATTCAGGCTGCGGATCTTTGGGTTAAGCATGGGAATTGTCAGGCATCGGTCCCAGTTCTGATGGAGCAGGTCTTCCGGTAAACCACGCGTTTCCCGCCCAAAAACGAGACAATCTTCAGATTCGTAGGCCCAATCCGCATAAGACTTTTCGCCCTTCGTCGACAGGTAGAGAAACCTTGTTGTCGGTAGCTGAGCATAGAGCGCGTTGAGATCGTGGTGTCGGTGCAGGATGACCTCTGGCCAATAGTCGAGGCCAGCGCGACGAACTGCACGATCATCGAGACGGAAACCGGTGGCGCCAACAATGTGCAAGGGCACTCGGTTCGCTGCGCACAAGCGCGCGACGTTGCCGGTGTTCGGAGGAATCTCAGGTTCAACGAGTGCAACGCTGATCATTATGAAACATCAATCCATCATCTGGACCACGATAGTCTGGACCAGGATCGTAACGCCGAGTCAAAAACAAAAACTAAAGGAACGACGAACTTCGCTTGAAGTAGTCGTCGTTCCTTTTGAAAGGTCTCGTTGACCTTAGTTCTGGTATGTGCGCCAGTAAAGGTTCTGTACCCTGGGTCGTCTGAACTATCTCTTCTTGGACGCCTTTTTGGCTCCGCCCTTTTTGGCTGCCTTTTTGGCACCACCCGCCTTCTTCGCTGCCTTCTTTCCACCTTTCTTAGTTGCCATAATTTTGATGCTCCTTCTTTTTAGTCTTGGTTTAGGTTTTCTCTTTCAACCACAAGATAGTGTGTTCACTTGTCTCTTGTGGGCTAGAGTAAACGGCGCACAACATCTTGCTATATAAACGTAATTGCTGCAGATGTCAATAACTTATTAAGGTTTTTGGAAAAAGATTTCCGACCATTAAGAGAGTGATTGCATCATCGATCGACCTCGATCATTCTCTCGATCACAACCGCATGCTCTGCCAGATGTAACGTTACGATGAAAGTTGATCGAAGGAATAGTTGGTCTGATGGACCAGGCGCGCAGAAAGTTTTTTTCACACGCGCGGAGACGATTAGAAGATCGAAAGGAGAGTTTACTGTTAGCGGAACAACGGAGTGAAGACCCACTGATCGTGACGCTCTATTCCGTAGTAAAGAAGCACTGCATCGAGACCGCTTTCACTCGAGACGCCGATGAATGGACCACTCGAACTTCCGGAGAGACTGCCACTCGAACCCGAGCCTCGCGTCGTCGAAAGTCCCACGCCGCCGATGACCGGAGGCGCCATAAGTAGTTCTACTGACCTCAGTTGCGGGTCCGATGTAGGCGGACGAATATTGCCCGAGTAAAGCATTACTTCGCGAACAAAATCTGTGATCTCGGATGAGTGAGGTCTTACCAAACGCCATTCACCGCTCTTCGAAAGTGGATCTCGCGCAGCCGATGCTCGCAGTATTTGCAGCTTCTTGGTGCGGCCTGCCAGTTGTACTCCTTCAACCAATTGATCGATGTCAGTCGGTAAGCCTGTGTCGCCGGGTGATCTGCCATTTCTTAGTTGAGCGCTGTAGTAGAGTCGTATTGCTTCGGCAACTTCTTCGCCGCGAAAGATGGCTTCCTTCTCACGCTCGCGCTGTGCTTGCTGAGTGATGCTCGGCGCCGCCGCCATCGCAAACATTGCCATCAAAGTCATGAGCGCGATGAGCGCAACTAGAGTGTAGCCGCCTTCGCTCGAGTGATTCGCGGCGATCCGAGAGGTTGAAAAGTGTGAACGAGCAGATTGGCGCATACCTAATATGTTGTGGTCTGACTTTATTGAGGCTCGTCGTCTTCAGCAGCAACTCTTGGTGTCGGTCGTCCTTGTGGAAACGATGCTCGCTCACCTTCCATGGACATTGCAATCGAGTGTTTGATCTTTAGACTGGTGTCCACCAAAACTAATTCACGATCTGAAATGCTCGTAACGCGGAATCTTCCGCCAACGACGTCTCCTCGCTGCACGGTCAGAATTTCCTTGTTGCTCTTGTCCTGCAGAATAGCAGTGTCGCCAATGTGTTTTGACTTAACCAGGACACCTACGTAGCCATAGTTCGGCGTTGGCGGCGCCTGAACATTGATCGAATCCTGTCTGGAGTAGAGAACTCCGTCGGGACTCTTGACGACCACCGAGCGAGAACCGGGATTAGCAATCATCGCAGCCGGGACAGTTGCTGAAAGTTGTTGCGCGCTCACAAAACGTGTCGGCAGCTCGCGGTTATCAACAATGATATGAACCGCCGGCGTAAACTTGTCACCCGTTACCTCGAGCGTGAAGTCTTCAGTGCGAGCATAGACGTTAGCAGGAGACACCGCAGCCAGGACCAGTGGAGGTGGTGGCGGCGGTGTTGGAATGACGACGCTTTGTGTCGGTACTGGTGACGGCGGTGGGACGTAAAACGCGAAGATGTTACGACGCGGTTCCGGCACCACAGCGCCTGGGCCACTCGTCGTCACGATTGCGATATAGGGAGAATCCAGCGGCGTTTCAGTTGGCCGCTCATCGCCGCGTGGTACGGGAGGCGCCGTCACCGGCGGTTTCGAGACCTTGGCGGGAAGTTTGGAACTGCTGCCAAAGCCAAAAAACGTCCACCAGAGCGCGATAATCGCCAACAAGCCCAGCCCGATGGCCATAAATATTTTCTTTTGGTCAGACGACTCTTTGGCTTTTGTTGCTGCCATTTAGGTACTACCTCGTTTCGCGAACGGCTGAGCCGCCGTCGTTACCTTGCGCCGCCTTCTGAAAATAAACCGCCAAATCCAACCGAAGACTGACGAGCCCATTTCCGGACTTTGCCTCCTCGGTAGGTAATGAGTTGGATTCGGTGGCGCGCTCCAACTCGACCGCATTGATAATGATGAATTGCTTTCCGCTTTCGATGTCTCGGACAAAATGTCGGACGTTTTGATAAGGCCCTTCGACCGTTACATTCACGGCAATCCCCGGATAAACGCTTTGCCACTTGGTAGCTGCAGAGTTTGCAGCCGCCGCTGACGCAGCTGCGGCGCTCCTCGTCCCGAGTGATTCGAGAGTCGTATAGCTCGGACCAGCCGTATTGCGAAGTCCGTTCTTCGTAATCAGCTGGTTGAGATCCTCGTACAGCATCATGCGGCCGCCGTCACGTTCCAACAACCGCACATTCTCAAAGTCGTGCAGACTATCGGTAATCTTTTCGACGGTAGCCTTCGTGCCCATCCCTTTCAGGAGATCGTTATTCGTGCTGTTCACCTGCACCTTCAGCCGATCGCGCTCAAGCAAAGCTGTGTTGAGTCGAGATTGAGCTGGTATCAGAAAATAGAAGTAGCCCACCAAAACCAACAGCACAGTGAGGCCAGCCACTGCGAGACCTATTATCTCTGCCAGACCCAAAGCACCCTGGCGGCGAGTCTTGCGAATTTGAATCAGCCGCGCGCGAATCTTGGCTCCGCCTGCGGCGAGCTTTGCTGATGACTGGCTCATCGTGGACCTCCAGTCGCATCAGTTGGCTGTGAGTCCAGCGCTGCTCTTGCAGGTTGGGCGGCCGTGGGATATCCAGCCTTAGGCGTGTAATGCAACATCAAATCGTACTCGGTTCCGCCTTCACCTTTGCCTTTTTGGAGATTCTGATTACGCAGCTCAGCACGGAAGACGCCCTGTTGGTCCATCGTGCTGATCATTTCATCGACCGTGCTGTAGGATTTGGAAACTACAGCCAATTCAAGATCGGCTACGGTACGGCCCTCTTCAGTTCCCAACTGCCGCACTGAAATGCGGGTCACTCGAACTCCGCCAGGCAGGACAGCTTCGAGATCGGCAAACAATCGCGACCACGAGAAGCGTTTCCGATTCGCCAGTTCGTGAGCCGACTTCAAAGACTGCAACTGCTCAGGAGTGAAAGCGCTTTCAACTTCCTTGGCCTTCTCCTTAAGCGCTTGCTCCTCCAGATTCAGAGTCCTGATTTCGGTCTGCACCCCTTGAGCTTTGTTGTTTGCCGTGGCGGTGGTGCGAGCAATGAACACCATTGCCACAAGCGAGAAGAAAGCCAAAATCACCGCAACTACCCACGGCAGGGCGCGGTTCGTGAATGGCTTGGTGGCTACGTTAAGTCTCGTCTTCACTGCTCGATTTTCTTTCCTTTGCGGGTTCTAGACACGGAGCAAACCAGCTTGAAAACCTGGTTAAGAGGATACACGTGCCTACCGAAGGGGCGCAACCAAGCTGATCTTAATCAAAGGCGCGCAAAACTGCGCTTCGGCCCAGATTACACGCCTAAGCAAGGGACATGTTGCACAAAGGTGCGCCAAAGGTTGGAGGAAGAATGGAAGTGTTTGTTTCAGGCTCGCCTTGGAGGTAGAGGTCTTTCGGTAGCCGCCCCAGATGGACGATAGGCGCAGATGCGATTGCGGCCCGACCGCTTGGCTCGGTAAAGCGCCGAATCAGCCAACTCAACCAGCTCGATCGGATCTTTTGCGTCCTCCGGAAAAGCTGCGACACCGACACTGATGGTAATGTTGTGAGTCTTCAATTCACCGCTAGTGCCCTTACGCACTGCAGAAAACGGATGCTTCTCGATCGCTGCCCGCACGCGCTCGGCAGCTACCAGGCCTTGAGCATAGTCCGCGTCCAGCAGGAAGGCGGCAAACTCTTCGCCACCGAACCGCGCGGCGACATCCCCGGCGCGCAATGCTCCCTTGATAACTCCACCCATCTCTTCGAGAGTTTGGCTACCGACAAGGTGTCCGTACGAATCGTTGACCCTTTTGAAGTAGTCGATGTCCATCATCAGCACGCAGAATGGCTTTGAATCTTCTTCAGCAAGAGCCGCCTCGCGTCGGAGCTCGGAAAAGAACGACTTACTAGTCAACAGGCCTGTAAGTTCATCGTGCGCCAGCAGGCGATGAATTTGTTGCTGGAACTCACGATCAATGTCGTCCAGCATCTCGAAGCGGAAAAGATGATCCCCGATGGTTACTTTATCGCCTTCATTCAAGACTGCGTCGGTGATTGACTGGCCATTGAGCAGAGTACCGTTGGTTGATTTGAGATCAATAATTCGGTAACGAAAAATTTGGTTTTCGGCATCCCGCTCAACAAAGATGCGAGCATGCATTCTTGAAGCGCGAAAGTCATTGACTCGCACATCGGCTTCAACGGCCCGCCCCAAAACCACGTCGTCGCGCTCCAGCGGAATAGGAACCGCCAGCAATTCCCCACGGAGAAAAACTAAAGCCGGACGCCGGTCCCGTGGAAGAGAACGCGGATCACTGGGCCTCTCCTGAAGCTGAGTCTTGCCGGAATCAATTTCGCCGGGTGGTATTGTCTCGTGGATCGAGTCCAATCTGGATTTATCCCCCGTGCAATTCGGTATGAACGAGTGCAGTAGGTTGCAAGCGCGCGTATCTTAACGCGCAGCGCGTAGGGGAGCAATACAATTTGCCTTTACAAGCCGTCGTGCATCCTGAAGGTAGCTGAGCTTGTCGGGCTCAACTTGTTACTTCTATAATGCCTTTAAGTTAACTAATCGCAGGGATGAATTGCTTATGTCAGAGAGTTCTGTCTTGGATGAAGACCCTTCAGCCACTTGTACCTGGGCACGTGAGGGGATAACTGTTGAAAAAGTCGCGGTTGCCGACTTACCAACTGAGTACGGTGATTTTCAAATTGCCGGTTACCGGTCATTGGTCAGCGAGGAAGAATTTGTCGCCTTATATAAAGGTGAAATGATCCGTGAGGCGCCCACGCTCGTGCGCATTCACTCTCAGTGCCTGACGGGTGATGTATTTAGCTCGACAAAGTGCGATTGTGGGCGCCAGCTTCATCGGACGATGGAGATGATTCAGGAAGAGGGGCGGGGCGCCATCGTCTATCAGCAGCAGGAAGGACGGGGGATCGGGATTATCAACAAAATCCGGGCCTACGCTCTCCAGGACCAGGGCGCCGACACCGTTGAAGCAAATGAGCTATTGGGTCTTGAAGTTGATTCCCGAGAATATCGGCAGTGCGCTGAGATTCTTTATGACCTGGGCTTGTGTCACGTCAAAGTGATTTCGAACAACCCGCTCAAGCTCAAGGCGCTCGAGGAAACCGGGCTACAAATCGTTGAGCGCGTTTCCATCCAGGTAGATTCGGAGGAATCAGCCGCTCGATATTTGCGCACCAAAAAAGAAAAGATGGGTCACTTGTTGGACATTAGTCCAAGCTGAGCACGTGATAGGCAAAGGAACGCGACCGCCAGTCTGACGGTCGCGTTTCGGTTTTCTTTGGGAATGATGTTAAGGTTTTGGTTGTGACTCCATCGCTTTCTTGATTTTCTCTACCGTCGTTCGTGCCTGTTCGGCAAAGGCGCCTTTCGGTTCCAGCCTTAAATACTCTTCAAACTCGTGCTGAGCATCAACGGCACGCCGCGCCCGCAGTAGCAGGTTACCCTTGAGCAAATGGGCTTGAGCGAAGTCAGGTTTCAGTTCCAACGACTTCTTAACTTGCTCGTAGGCCTTTTCCAGCGCGGGTCTGGCTTGGGTATCGTCTTTAATTTTTGAAGCCATACTCCAATACACTCGCGCCAGACTGAGGTGTCCCTGAGTTGAGCGATCCTCTATCTGCAATCCCTGGAGTAAAGCCTTTTCGGCATCCTCGTCCTTCTTTTGTTTCAAGTAAAGTCCACCAAGGGCGAACAAAGCGTTAGCGGCTTTAGGATTGAGTTCCACGGTTCGTTTAAGAATTGGTTCGGCCTTTTCCAGTTGACCAAGGTCCAGATACGCAGTTCCCAACATCAAGTGAGCCTCAACGAACTGAGGGTATATGGTGACCGCTTTCTCTAAATGGCTAACGCTTTCATTAAGGCTTTCCTTCTTGCCCGTAGCCACCAGAGCTGCTGCCTGCTCGAATTCTTTCTTAGCGGCAACAGGCACATTTGCATCAACCACGACAGAACTCGAAGCCGCCGGTCTCGAAGAGCCGTCTGATCTAAGTTGAAATTGGATATTTGCAACCGCGGAAGTTAAGAGTTCTACTGTCTGTTGTTGCTCAACGTAACCCTGAGCGCGCACTGTGATGATGTATTGCGAGGGCGCCAGACCATCAAAACGAAATCTACCACTGCGATCGGTCATTTCCTGGCCGCAGGAGCCGCTATTGAACGCGTCGCACCTGATCAGAATGTTGAAGGCCGGTTGGCCTCCCTCAGCATAACGAACCTGCCCAGATATGTGTCCTACAGGTTGCTGTTGAGCGCGGCTTTCTTGTGACAACAACCGCGACGGCACG
This sequence comes from Pyrinomonadaceae bacterium, assembly GCA_035572035.1. Lineage (GTDB taxonomy): Bacteria > Acidobacteriota > Blastocatellia > Pyrinomonadales > Pyrinomonadaceae > JAOAPY01. The sequence continues at coordinate 129,369 of DATNBH010000060.1, forward strand.
AGTAGTAGCAAACCAAAGAGTAAGACGGTACGAAGCAACTGAGGATACATGCGATATTGTTCTCCTTTAGGACGAGAATGTTTTAGTTTGTGAATCTCTTTCAGTTAGGTTGGGGAGGTTGACGCACTTACTTCCATGAACTTCTCGATGCCTGCGACCGGGTCTTCAAGACCTTTTCGGCTCAGCCAGCGCCACCTTGATCTTTTGAACCAGCGCGCGCGTCTGATCGACAAACTGACCGGTGGGATCCAGTCGAACGTATTCCTCAAACTCCTGCACGGCTTCTTTGAAACGCGTTGCCTTGAATAACAGGTTGCCCTTTAATAAGTGTGCGCCGGCAAAATCCGGCTTAAGTTCCAATGCTCGTTTTGTCTGGCTGTAGGATTTCTCAAGCAATGGACGGTACTGCGTTTCATCAGTCAACTTTCGGGCCATGTTCCAGTAGACATGACCCAGACTGAGATGGGCTTGCCATGATCGATCCTCAAGCTCTAGACCCCGAAACAAAACCTTTTCCGCATCGGTGTTTTTGTTTTGTTTAAGATAGAGTTCTCCCAGCGCAAATAAGGCGTTCGCGGCCCTCGGGTAGATCTCCAACGCTTGCGTGAGCGTTTGTTCAGCTTTATCCCAATTGCTCTGGTCCATGTACGCAGTTCCTAGCAGTAGCAAGGCCTCAAAGTACTTGGGATAAATCCTTATGGCATTTTGGAGATGCAGAACTGCAGCCGTGACGTTGTTAGTATGCGATAGCGTGTCACGAGCCTTTTGGAACTCGGTAAGAGCGGCGGGAGGAACCTTTGCGTCGATTACACCGGTGCGGAATGAAGAGCGATTCGTTTCGGCGGCCAACGTTAGTTGCACGTAATCACTTATCTGCGTTCTGAGATCAACCTGTTGCGACACTTCTCTAAAACCGGGCACCCGTAGCGAGACCATATAGAGGGCAGGCGAAAGTCCGCTGAACCTAAATTTTCCAGAGCGATCTGTGGACGTATCTCCCTCGACGCCGCCGCTGAAGCTCTCGAGCCGTACTAAGATGAATTCTGCTGGGCGACCGCCCTCGGCGTATCGTACCTGGCCATTTAGCTGTAACGGGATAGGAGAGCTGTGCGGAGCTCTCTGCGCGTAAGTTGCGCCGGCGAATATGATGGAGGAAAAAAGGATGACGAAGCGGAGAGAAAAACGAAACATGGCCGTACTCCAGCAAAAGCAAATTGCAGCCGAAAGGGAAGGCTAATTTTAACCTAGACGGCTCGGAAAAAGAATAGGGAGGAGATTGCTCCCCTCCCTATGAAAAGATTCGTTACCGAATCGAATTAGAATTAGAATTCAAATCTTACTCCCAACCTCAAATTGAATGGGAGATAGTAACCACTAATTGCTCGCGGTTTCAAAAAGTCCGGATTTGGCGGATTTCCAGCGCCCACAAAGTCGAGCGCATTATTCTCGTCCGGCCGTCGCAGTTTCTGACTATTGAAGATGTTGAAGAAGTCCGCGATGAACTTCAACTTCGTCTTCTCGGTCAGACCCCACGAATAATCCGTGTGGAGATCAAAGCGAGCGTAGTTTGGTGTGCGCCCCTGGCTGCCGCGACCACCAACCGGAATTTCGCCCGTATTCAGATAAACTGGATGCGGATCGAGTTTATTGATTGGAAGCCCGGTCTCGTAGTGAACATTGAGACCAAGGTTCAGGCCGTTTAGTGTGCCGAAGCCACGCTCCTTGGAGAAGCTGTAGCTACCAAACAAGTTGACGATGTGCCGGCGATCAGAGTTAAGTGGTCCAACTGCGAACTGGCTGCCCAACAGGTTCAAGTCTCCTGTGGTGAAGTCAAACAACGAGCTGATGGCCGGATCGGTCTGGCCATTATCGTTGCGCAGGTGGCCTTCAAAGTTACCTTGTAACTTGGCTACCCGCCAGTTGAAGAAACCCTGCCAACCGTTTGAGAATCGACGATTGAGCTCAAGCTCAAACGCTCGATACTCGCGCACTGCATTGGGAAATCCATCAGCCTTACCGTCAGGAGTGTTGATCTCAAGATCGGTGGCGGGGTCAATACCGGTTTGAGCAAAACAGACACCCGGGCCAGTACCTGTCCAGTAGAGGTAGTTGGGTTGACGAATGCCGCTAAACAGGGTTGACGCGCAACCCGACGGGGTGTTGGTGATTAGACCTGCCCCGTTCAACGCCGGTGTGAACTGGAATGGCACGAGGTTTATGGCAGCGTCCAGTCGCGGACTGATGTTGCCGATGAAATAAACCTGACCGATCGTGTGCGTGTCGCAGTTGGGCCAATCACAGGATAGAGAAGCCTCTGGCGACACAGACGCCGCATCTTCAACAATGCGCTTAGAGTCACGTTTGATGAAACGTGCACTCAGCGTAAAGTTGTGCGGCAACTGCTGTTCAAATCCGAACGTGTGTTCATCGGTGAATCCCAGTTTTGTGCCCGGAGTAATCGGGTTCGCAGGATCGCCGACCGATACTGCCGCACCCGCTACTTGGTGGGCCTGATCAATGATTGGGTTGACCGTGCCGAACGAGTTGATCACTGCGCGTCGGACGCCACCGACGGTAGTGAATTCGGGTATGAACAGCGCTCCCAGCCAATCTTGTTCGGCTGACAGCGAACGCTCGGCCATGTCGAGTGGGATGAACTCGAAGAACCTACCGTAGTTGTAGAAGGCCTTCGTCTTTCCCTTACCCAATGGGTCAACCGTCACGCCCAGGCGTGGAGCCCACTGATCGGTAAAAGTATAGCCGATGCGCTTACCCGTTGGTCCAGGGCTGCCGATCAGACGTTCCTGCTCCCAACGAATGCCGATGAGACCCGTGATGTACTTATTGAAGCGCCACGTGTCTTGTGCGTACCAGGCATGATAGTTGGAGTAAGTCTTGAAGCTCGGCTCGCTAAATTCAGCGCGAATAACCTGTAGGCGCACCGGCACGTTTGCCGTTGTGCCGTCGGCCAGTCGGACTGGGAACAACGGCAGTGTGCCACCGGCATCGGTTGGTCGGAAACGTAAGCGGAACGCAATGCTGGTTGTTTGCCCGCCGGCGGAGCCGTTACCAACCGCCGGAATTGTCCAGCTTGGACCGCTGCGGTTACGACTACCGTCGTAATAACCGCGCTGGAACGTGTAACCGATTCCCGCCGTGTGCTGACCCCAAAGATTCTGGGTCTTGGTAAGGTTAAATTCAGCGCGTCTGCTTCTGCTGTCGGTAGGTTCAAAGAATCCAAGGCCGACCGCGGTAAAGTTTCCTCGTGCAGGAAGCTGGCCCGTGAAAGCGGCAATATTAAGCTGATCGGAACCGCGCCTGTCAGCTATCTGGTTAATATTGTCAAATCCGGTTTCATCGAAGCGCGACTTGCCAAAACCCAACGACGCATTAAAAGTCAGCGTTGGTGACAAGGTACCGTTGTACCGCAGTGACATGTTGCGGGTTCCATAATCGAGAATACTGTCGGCGGTCGTGTTATCAATGATCAGCGAATTGAAAGAGCTCTTGTTGGTTTTCGAAGGATCGCCAAAGATTGAGAATGTTACTTGGTGGTTGGAATTAATCACCCACTCAACCTTGCCCGCGTAGTTTAACGAACGCGTGCGACGGGCAAATTCAGGACCGCGGATAAGTCTCAACCCAGAGTCCGTGGTGCTCAATGAGTTTGCTTCTGCGCCCCGAACAATGTCTCGCCTGACGCTGGGGTTGAAGGATCCAAAGAAGAACAGGTTATTGCGCGCTCCCGGTACATAACCGCCTACGTCGGCGCCAATGTCATATCCTTCCGCATGTAGAAGTTTACCACCCGGGTTCCTGCGGGGTGCATCATCCGGCTGTTTCCTGGTTGCTTCGAACGACTTCGGACTTGCAAACCCGTAAAGGGCGCCGTGGAATTCGTTGCTGCCGGATTGCGTAATGATGTTAACAATCCCGCCTTGCGACTGGCCATACTGCGGTTCAAAACCAGCGGTCTTAACCTGTACTTCCTTGATGAATGACGTGTTGATGCCGGTTCCGAGTGCGCCATATATGCGCGTGAAGGTGCCGATACCCCCAAACGCCGAGTCGGTAATGTTCACCCCGTCGGCGACGTATAAGTTGTCGAGAGCAGAGCCGCCAGAGATCGACGGATTGTCACGACCGCCACCGAGGCCGTCCGTGGTACCCGGAGCCAGGTAAAACAAACTCGAGACACCTCTCTGAACCGGAATGTTGGAAAACAGTTGATCGTTCAGGTTCGAGCTTGTTGCAGTGCTCGCTTGGTTGATACCCTCTCCGCCGCCGGTTACTGTAACAACTTCTGAGATGTTACCAGCCTGCAACGTAACGCTTGCATTGGTAGACTTACCAACCAATACAATCACATTGGTTACCTCAGCGGCCTTGAAACCGTCTTTCTCAACTCTTAGTTTATAGTTTGAGCCAGGAACTAGATTGCCAAAATCATAGTGTCCCGAATCATTTGTAGTAGCAGAGCGCTCGCCGGTCGGTGTAGTGAGCTTCACCGTTGCGCCCGGTACGACACCCCCATTCGCATCGATTACATCCCCTGAAATCGACCCGGTGGTCAATGTATCCTGAGCAAACACTGCGCTAGTCGCAAATGCGAGACTCAGGACCAGAAGAAATCTAAACAAATGTTTCATTTTTATGTCCTTTCTAGAAGCTAGTAACCATGCCGCTTGTTTGTCTTTTCGAAGACCCTATTTCTTTATGCGGCTCAAAAAAATTCCGGATAGGGGAAGGAGACTTTAGTAACTCGCTGATGGAGTTTCGCAACTACCATGCCCACAAGCTTGGAAGCCAAAGAATCATCGAGCAATCAACAACTTAGCCGGGATCAACAGCTTTCAATAGCCAGTCAGAAATCCAAAAAAATGGGAACGATCCATAATTCAAGAAGATTGATAATTCCTGGGCAAAGGTGGACCATGGTCGGTTGGACACTTCGCCTTAGATCAAACCAAGGCAACCGTTTCGGAATCCCAAGGGCAATCCGAGGTCTAAGTCCGTTGCATGTTAGACTCTAGGTGAATCCAATCTTTCTCAGAAAAGGTTTTAATATTGACTGAGCGAATCTACCGGGATCCGGTCCACAACATAATTCGTCTACGCACTAATACAGACGAGGGCCGCCTCATGATGCGGCTGATCGACGCGCCGGAATTTCAGCGACTGCGGCGAATAAAACAATTAGGGTTGGGCCTCTATACTTACCAGGGCGCAGAGCATTCAAGATTCACCCATTCGCTTGGCGCTTTCCACCTGATGACACGAGTCCTGGACAGGCTCGCGGAGCGCTACAAGATTTCGGATGACGCTCGGGCGGCGGCCCGGGCCGCGGCGTTGCTCCATGACGTCGGACACGGCGCGTTCTCACACGTAATGGAAAAGGTCCTCGGCTTCCATCATGAATCATGGACCGTCGCAGTCGTCCTCAACACAGACAATCAAATCGGAAAGTTATTGGCAGAGTTTTCGGCCGAGCTTCCGGCTAACGTGGCCGCGATTATTGAGGGCAGGTTCCAACCGGCAGCGATCGGCCAGCTCGTATCGTCGCAGCTCGATGTCGATCGGATGGATTATCTGTTGCGTGATTCCCTGATGACCGGCGCGAAATATGGAATCTATGATCTGGAGTGGATCATTAATGCGCTAGCCATCGACGAACAACGCGATCGCATTTATGTAGATGCGCGAGGTCTTTACGCTGTCGAAGAATACCTGCAGGCGCGCTATTACATGTTTCGGCAGGTTTACTTCCATCGCACGCTTCGTTCAGCTGAAGCGGTGCTGCGATCAATTATGCGACGCGCACTGAGGCTGCTCGAATCCGGCGCTGAAGTTTGGCACGCACCAGGCACAGCCTTTGAAAAAGTTCTGCGGCGAGACTCACTCTCGATTACAGACCATCTTGAAATGGATGACTCCGACGTCATCTTTCACGTCAAACAATGGCAACGCTCGGCGGACAAGATTCTCGGAGATCTTAGCCGCCGCTTCATCGGGCGAAGATTGTTCAAAGCTATCGATCTGGATATGCCCGAGTCAGAGCGCCCAGACTTTCTGCAAGCAGCAAGAGAATGCGTGACCAATGCCGGCTTCGATCCCGAATACTACTTTATTGAGGATCGCGCCAGCGACGTGCCTTACTATAATTACTACACTGCCGAGGGCGCGGAACCCAAGACTCGGATTTACGTCGAGGATCGTTACTCGCAACCTCAGATTCGAGAGATCAGTGAAGTAAGCCAGGTTGTGCGTGGGCTAGAGCAACGTTATGAGTTACATCGAGTTTGTTTTCCAGCGGAAGTAAAACAGGAAGTCTACGATCTGTATCATCGCGTCGCGCCTCGCGCGCACTCGCGCGCGGTTATTCATGCCGGTAGTAACTAATTGGGTGTGCAGACGAATCTAAAACGCTACCTCTTAATGGGTTGGTTCGCTCTGGCGCTCGGTATTATTGCTGTTCACGACTCGCAAGCCGCGCAACCGCAATCGCCCGAACGACGTCTAAATGTAGCCGTTTTGGATTTTGGAGCCAGTCAAACAGCCAGGCTCGCAGCCGAGTTGATTGCGGCGCGACTGGCATCATCTCAGATTGCTATCGTCGATCGAGATCTGACTCGAAGCGCTGCTCGAGGCACGGGTTATCAAGGTTCTTTGAACCTTTCCGTGTCCGAAGCGCGTAATCTCGGAGCAGCAATCGGATGTGATTTTTACATAATTGGCGACGCCCAGACATTGCGCAGATCGTCGTCGGTGCAACCCGAATATTTCGAATCGTACGCATCGATTTTTCTCGTTAGCGCCAGAACCGGAAGATTGATCTCGTGGCAGAGACCGAGCCTTCAAGCTGCCACCGCTGCGGCTGCAGAGAAGAAGTTGCTCGACGACTTGCGAAAAGAAGAGATATCGCAAAAATACGCAAGCATACTGTTTCAGGCGACTATTGATGAGCGACACGAGCGCGAACTCGCCGTTGAGCTCAATACTCCGGTAATTGAAGAAGCTCCGGGTGAAAACGTCGAAGTTAAAGGCCTGCGCACGCCGAGACCTTATCGACGCTTCAAGCCGCCGTATCCCGACAGTGCGGCTGTGGCTGACGCCGCAGGCATCGTGGATGTAGTAGTTGATTTGGACAGGGAAGGCGAAGTAAACAAAATCGCCGTAGCCCGGTGGGCAGGCTTTGGTTTAGACGAAGCTGCGCTTAACACTGTCAGAAAAATGCATTTCTCTCCAGCATTGCGTGACGGCGTACCAATTCCGATTCGAGTTCTGCTGAGATACAACTTTCGACGTCCGGAATAACAAGTAAAAGTTCAAAGGAAAACCGAAAGTCCACATGCAATTCAAGCGAACAAGAACGTCCTCAACTGCCTTGTTGGTCTGTCTTACTTTTTCCTTCTTACTTTTTCCTTTTTTCTTCGCTTACGCGGATTCACCCACGGTTTCGACGTCCACATCGGAAGGACGACTCGCTGTCTTTGATGATGTCTGGCAGACCGTGAATGACCGTTACTACGATCCGAATTTCCACGGCGTAGATTGGGCGGCACAGCGGACCAAGTTTCGCAACCTCGCCGCCAACGCTCAAAGCCAGGCAGAACTCTACCTAATTCTCCGCCGCTTAATCACCTCACTAAGAGATGCGCACACTCGAGTGTTCGCGCCCGAAGAAAAATTTGATTGGCAGCGGCCAAAGTTCATCACCGTCGGCCTTTCTCTAAGAGAAATAGAAAGCCAATTAATCGCAGTAAGCGTTGAACGTGGGTCAGACGCGGAACGGGCCGGTCTTCGCGCTGGAGACATTATTGAAAAAATAAATGGCGAACGCGCCAGCGCGGTTTTAGACGCGAGACTGCGTGACCAGCCGGACTCTTCGACACCTCAGGCAGCCAGACTGTTTGCGTTGAGTTCTTTGTTCAATGGACCATCAGGCAGTTCGGTGACCATCGACTGGAAGAGCGCGGATGATAAGAAACACCAGACCAGCCTCGCGCGGCGATGGTTCCAAAGAACGCCGGGCTTGCGCATCAGCAACCAGAACGACATCGCAATCGTCAGCATCGACGCCTTTACGCATCAGATCGCGCTCGAGTTTGCTCGCATCACCAGTGGTCGCGAGAACCCTCTGGCAAATGCGCGCGGCATTATCATCGACCTGCGCAACAATGGCGGCGGAGATGCTCAAGCGATGGCGGAAATGGTTTCTGCGTTTCTTCCCCCGGCTACAGCGCTCGGCCAATTCACCGATCGTCATGGGAATATTTCCTTAAAGATCGACACTGGCGGCGCCGGCTTATATTCAGCCCGCACCACCAAAGCGATCCGCAGCTCGATAGTTATCCTTTCGAGTGAGCGCACTTCAAGCGCCGCCGAAATCTTCATCTCGGCGTTACAACAGGCGAATCGAGCCAGCGTAGTCGGTGCTCAAACATGCGGTTGTGTACTTGCGGTGCGCATGCATCACGCACTGCCCGACGGCGGAGAGCTTGCAGTAAGTGAGCTCGACTACAAGACGGCAAGTGGAAGTCGGCTGGAAGGGGCGGGAATAAAACCCGACACGGCTGTGAGTATCACGAGACAGGATATCTACGCAGGTCACGATGCTGCTCTTGAATCAGCATTCAACAAGATTCGCCGCAACGCCCATCATTGAGTTTCTTCAAGTTTGAGATCTGAATGCTCTATCTGTCTCAAGTACTGAGCCGGCCTATTCGCGATCTGGACGGCGAACGTGTGGCGCGGATCAAAGATGTAGTCATCCGTCTTGGCGAGGATGATCATCCGCCCGTGACCGGTTTTGTCGCGCGTTACCGCCGCCGAGACTTTTTTCTGGGACGCTGGCGCACTGCGGACTTCACCTCGCAGGGCGTGCGACTCAACACTGACATTCTCGATTTGCGGCCGTTCGTTCGTCGCGATGGCGAGGTACTGTTGGCGCGCGACGTTTTGGATAAGCAACTTGTAGACGTGGACGGCAAACGAGTCGTGCGAGTCAATGACGTGCAGATTATCGAAGCAGCAGGTGAATGGAGAGTCACGGGAGCAGATGTGAGCTTGCAGGGTTTATGGCGGCGGCTTGCTCCCGCCGGCTTTGCCGGAACCCGCAGTCCGGTGGAAGTGATCGACTGGGCCGACGTTGGCTATCTCGCGACCGATGCGGCGACGGTGCAATTGAAATCGTCGAGCGGCAAACTCTCGCGTCTCCATCCAGTCGAGATCGCTCGCTTGGCGGAGGCGTTGTCTTACCACCATGGCGGCGAGATCGTTGAAGCTCTCGACGACGAAACCGCCGCCGAGACCCTGGAAGAAATGCCGGCTGAACGGCAAGCCCGAATTCTCGGCGACATGAATGAAGAACGCGCAGCTGACATTCTCGAGTGGATGTCCCCTGACGAGGCCGCTGACGTTCTGGGTGATTTGCCGGAAGAAAAGGCTGAAGAGCTGCTCGGGTTGATGGAAAGCGAGGAGCAGGCCGAGGTCGCCGAGCTACTTCCCTATGAGGATGACACTGCCGGCGGCTTGATGACCACGGAGTTTGTAACCTTGCCCAGGGATCTTTCGGTGAGCGAGGCGCTGGCTCGCTTGCGACAAATGGCTGAGACGCCAAACATGATCTACTACCTCTACGTGGTCGAAGGTGAGGGATCATGGCAGCTGGTTGGAGTGATTGCTTTGCGAAATTTGATTCTGGCAAATCCGGCGGCGCCCCTGGCAGAAGTGATGCGCTCGGAATATCAGAAGGCACATCCGGATGATCCGGCCATCGAAGTCGCGCACCGCATCGCTGAATATAATTTGTTGGCGCTGCCCGTAATTGACGACGGCGGTGATATTCTCGGCATTATTACAGTAGATGATGCGATGGAGTTGTTGTTGCCGAAAGATTGGCGCCAACGCCTGCCAAGATTGTTTGGATAGATGTTGGCTTGAGATCTCAAATCTGAGATCTGAGATCTGAGTTTAAGAAATATCAGAAAAGCAGATCTCAGATCTCAGATCGCAGATCTCAAATAAGAAACTCTAACGATGTCTGAGGAACCTCCAAGTGGCAGAATCAAGAGAAGCGGTGCGGGCCGCGGGGCGGCGGCTCCTGCAGCGAGGTTCGCGTCGCGTACGACATACTGTCGCGCGGCGCAAACGGCTGCTGGCTTATCTTGCGATCCTCGGACCTGGAATGATCACTGCCAACGCCGGTAACGACGCCGGCGGCATCGCCACCTACGCTTCCGTAGGCGCGGAACACGGTTATCGTCTCCTCTGGATCCTCATCCCCGTCACTATCAGTCTCGGACTCGTTCAGGAGATGTGCGCTCGCATGGGTGCGGTCACGGGTAAAGGTCTCGCCGATCTGATTCGAGAGCGCTTCGGCGTGCGTTGGACTGCCCTGGTAATGTTGACCCTCTTGATCGCCAATGCGGGCGTCACTGTCTCCGAATTTGTCGGTATTGCCGCGGCGACTGAACTGTTCGGCATACCTCGGCTCATCTCTGTTCCCATCGTAGCCATGGCCATTTGGTGGCTGATCGTGAAAGGCTCATACAAAAGAGTCGAGCGGGTCTTCCTTTTGATGTCCCTGGTTTTTCTGGGCTACATCATTTCGGCATTCATGGCTCGACCGGACTGGGCCGAGGTAGGCGTCTCGCTGGTGCGTCCGAGCTTCAGCCTCCAACCAACTTTTCTTTTTACTTTCATTGCGCTCGTCGGCACGACTATCTCTCCATACATGCAGGTGTACGTGCAATCGTCAGTAGTTGAAAAAGGAGTGACTGTCGAGAACTATCGCGAGACAAAAGCTGATGTATGGGTCGGCACCTGCTTCGCAATCTCAATCGCGTTGTTCATTATCGTTTCGACCTCAGCAACGTTGCACAAACACGGATTGCGCGTTGATAGTGCGGCAACCGCCGCGCGCGCTCTGGAGCCACTCGCCGGCCGCTACGCGGAGACCTTGTTCGCCATCGGTCTCTTTGGAGCGTCGATGCTCGCAGCCGGTGTGTTGCCGCTGGCTACGGCTTATTCAATTAGCGAAGCGCTTGGTTTCGAAAAAGGTGTCTCACGCAGCTTTCGAGAGGCGCCCATCTTTCTCGGGGTGTTCACGTTCTTGATTGCTGTGGGCGCCACGATCGCTATGATTCCTGACTTGCCACTGATTAATGTTCTCCTCGTTACGCAGGTGATCAATGGCCTGCTGTTGCCGGTAATCCTAATCGCTGTTTTGAGACTGGTTAATAATCGCGAGGTAATGGGTGTTCATGTTAATGGCCCGCTTTTCAACATTGCTGCGTGGTTTACCGCGATCGTGGTGACGCTGTTGTCTCTTCTTTTTATCGTCTCCAGTTTATTCCCCACCTTGTTCGGTCGTTAAAGACTATGTTCGAAGGTATGTGTTCCGAGTAGTCGGGATTCGGCCGCGCGTGCACCGATACTGATGCCTTTCAGGTTCTCAGTCACACCCGGTTTCAACCGAGTGATCAACTGGCCGTTAAGGACCAGTAACCGTTTCAACGGTTTCTCAACACGCCGTGAAAACCGTTGAAACGGTTCTTAAGTCTCTTAAGGATCTCTGCCAGGATCTCTGCCCACCCGGTTGAAACCGGGTGGGACTGAGAGGTTTCGTTGCCAAACTGCATCTGTATCACGAGCCGGAAACGAGGTGAGAATTAGCAAAAATGTGATAAAAGAACACTGCTCGATTCGCAGTCGAACCCGCCAAAGGTGGCTATGGCTCGCTCCAACCTAAAAAACAGGATTGTTCTCTTTTTGGTGGCAACTACAATCGTGCTGCTGGCGCTACGCTTCACGTACGTTTTTCAGGACGCTTTGCTTTCCTTCCTCTCAACTCGAATGGCTGGTCGAGCTCATGAGGACACCATCACAGCAGTGAAACTGATCCTCTGGGCAATGCTCGGCTACCTCATGGTCCGCGCGCTCAAGTTCCTTCTATTCAAGCTGGTATTTCGATTTCGCAGCGGCTCAGAAGCGCCGGTCCTGGTTCAGAATGTTTTCTCGATTGTCGTGTTTACGCTCCTGTTTGTAATCATATTCAATCGACTCTATCCAAACGTAAATCTGGGCGCGCTTTTCACCACTTCGGCAATCTTCGGCGTCATTCTCGGTCTGGCTTTGCAGGACACGCTCGGCAACTTCTTCGCCGGCATCTCGCTGCACGCCGATCGACCATTCCAGGTTGGAGATGTGATTGCGGTTGGGGCTCAAAAACACACCGGGGTAGTTGAGAGTATCTCGTGGCGCGCGATCAAGATTAGAACTTTTCAAAATCATGTAGTTCTGGTGAGCAACAGTAGCGCCGCGAAAGAAGCTATTGAAGTTTGCCCTCGCGACAACCTGAATGCGCGTCTGGTTTTCTTCAGCACGCTCTACACTGACTCACCGGCAAAAACCATTCACATCGCGCGCGAAGCCGTTCGTGAGTCTGACAACGTATCGGAGAAAATTACGCCAATCGTGCGCATCAGAAACATGGGCGAGAGTGGAATCGACTATGAAGTCAAATACTGGCTTAACGACTATGCGCGCTACAACGATACCGACGCCCTAGTTCGCCAGAGAATCTGGTACGCGTTTCGACGTGCCGGAATCACCTTCAACTTCCCAACTCGCACCGTCGAACTTCGGCGCCCAGCGTCACACGTAGTATCAGAGGCCGATCACAACGCCCTGATCGAAAGATTGTCGGCTGTTGATATCTTTGCTCCGTTATCAACTGAAGAGACCGCGACGCTGGCTCAAGCGTCAGTCCGACACGTCTTCGCGCCGAGCGAGACCGTGATTCGCGCCGGCGATGCCGGTTCGTCCATGTTTGTGCTTCACAACGGTCGAGTCCAGGTGCAGGTCAGCGACAACGGCAATCTCCGACCAGTCGCCGTCCTTAATGAAGGAGATTTCTTTGGTGAGATGGCGCTCTTGACCGGCGAGCCCAGAACGGCTCATGTGGTGGCCGTGGAAGAGACCGAAGTTTTGGAGATCGGCCACGAAGCCATGAAGAAGCTTTTCGACACCAACCCCGACCTCGTCGAATCTCTCAGCCACATAATCACCGAGCGCCGCAAAGCACTTGCTGATCGAGCCATCGATCCCCGCGAAGAAGACGAGTCAGCCGGTCTTCTCGCCTCGATCAAGCGTTTCTTCCGTATTAGCTGACCCTGAAACCTCTGAACGAGAGCCCTCAACTCCTCCAGAATTGCTAATCATTTCCGTGCTTTTTTCCAGACTTGACAGCCGGACACTCAATCTTTATTATGAGCTCGCGCTCATTTCATAGTCGCGCAGCAAACTCGCGGTGGAGAAGACCGCCAGCGGAAACAAGAATTAGATTTTAAGGAGGAGTTCTACAATGGGTATCGTACGGTATGACCCCTTCCGGGACTTGCGCACCTTGCAAGAAGAAGTTAATCGCCTCTTCTCAAACAATCTGACGCCATCTTTCGGCGACGAAGGCATCGGCCGCGGAGCCTGGAACCCAAACGTCGACATCTACGAAAACAAGGACCAGATCATTCTGGAAGCTGAACTTCCGGGAATGAATCGTGACGACTTTGAGCTAACGATCGAAAACAACGTGATCACCCTGCGGGGCGAGCGACGCTTTGAAAAGCGGGATGACACTGATAACTATCATCGAGTTGAACGTGCTTATGGCTCATTCACGCGCTCGTTCACGCTTCCGCAGACCGTCTCCGGTGAAGGAACAACCGCGGAATACAAGAACGGTGTGCTGCGAGTGACGCTTCCGAAGCGTGAAGAAACCAAAGCTCGCCGCATCGAGGTGAGCGGTGGCGAGTCAAAGCCGAAGACGATCGAGACCAGGGCTCACGAAGTCGGTGCAAACACCAAAGGGAAAGAAGCCGCAGGCGGCGCCTAATCCCGAACTCGTTAGTTAGCGGAGCGGGGTTGCTGCGACTTGTCCGGCTACCCCGCTCTAACACATTTAAGGTTTGATATCTGATTAAGGCGATGCGATTAGATCGATTTACATTACGCGCTCAGGAAGCGATTCAAACAGCCATTGAGATGGCTGAGAAAAATCAAAATCAGCAGGTCGAGCCCGAACATTTGCTCGCTGTGATGCTTGAACAGCCGGAGGGAATCGTTCGCCCCATCCTTGGCAAGCTGTCAGTGAATGTGACGGTTGTCTTGAACGACGTCCAGGCCGCGATAGCTCGCTTTCCGCGCGTTCAGGGCGGCCAACAATACTTCAGTCCTCGGCTCACGCAGATCTTCAATGCTGCACAGAAGCAGGCCGAGTCGATGCAGGACGACTTCATTTCGACGGAGCACCTGCTTCTCGCCATCACCGACGAAAAGGAAGGCGACGCCGGCAAGCTTCTCCGGCAACATGGCCTCAAGCGAGATGATCTGCTCAAAGTAATTGAACAAATGCGCGGAGGTTCGCGCATCACTGATCAGAACGCTGAGGCTAACTACCAGGCACTCTCGAAGTACGCAAAGGATCTGACTGACCTCGCTCGCAAAGGCAAGCTTGACCCGGTGATCGGACGTGACGAAGAAATCCGCCGCACGATTCAGGTTCTTTCGCGACGCACAAAAAACAACCCCGTTCTAATCGGCGAGCCCGGTGTCGGCAAGACAGCGATCGTCGAAGGCTTGGCACAGCGAATTGTTTCCGGTGATGTTCCCGAGACGTTACGGAACAAGCGGCTGGTCGGACTCGATTTGGGTTCGATGCTAGCCGGTGCAAAGTATCGCGGCGAGTTTGAAGACCGCCTGAAAGCAGTACTGAAGGAAATCGAAGGCGCGCAGGGTCACATCGTGCTCTTCATCGACGAGCTGCACACCCTGGTTGGCGCCGGCGCGGCTGAAGGCGCTATCGATGCTTCCAACATGTTAAAGCCGGCTCTTGCTCGGGGCGAATTGCGCTGCGTGGGCGCCACCACTCTTAACGAATACAAAAAGTATATTGAAAAGGACGCCGCTCTCGAGCGTCGCTTCCAGCAGATCTATGTAGGCGAGCCAACCGTTGAAGACACTATCGCTATCCTGCGCGGTTTGAAGGAGAAGTACGAAGTTCATCACGGAGTGCGCATAAAAGACTCTGCCATCGTCGCCGCAGCCACGCTATCAAATCGCTACATTTCAGATCGATTCCTGCCGGACAAAGCCATCGACCTGATTGACGAGGCAGCTTCGCGGCTGCGCATCGAGATCGACTCGTTACCGCAGGAGATCGATCAGCTCGAACGCGAAATTATTCAGCTCGAGATCGAACGCCAGGCTTTGCAGCGCGAAGAAGACAAACGTTCCAAGGAGCGCCTGAATGAAATCGAAAAGCGCATCGGCGACTTGAAGGAAACGTCCTCGGGCATGAAAGCCAAATGGCAATCAGAAAAAGAAGCTATCGAGAAAATGCGCGGGGCGAAAGCTGAACTGGAACAATTGAAGTTGCAATTGGACCAGGCTCGCAACGCCGGTGAGTTAGCGAAAGCCTCAGAGCTTCAATACGGCCGCATTCCTACTTTGGAAGCACAGATCGCCGCGGAAGGCGCGAAGTTGTCTGAGTTTCAAAAAGACGGCGTGATGCTCAAGGAAGAGGTCGATGAAGAGGACGTCGCCGAAGTAGTTGCAAAGTGGACCGGCGTGCCAGTCACCAAGATGCTCGAAGGCGAGATGCAGAAGCTTGTAACAATGGAAGATCGTCTCGGTCAACGCGTCATCGGGCAGGAGGAAGCTTTGAGTGCAGTTGCGAATGCTGTGCGTCGAGCGCGCGCAGGCTTGCAGGACCCGAATCGTCCGGTGGGCTCGTTTATCTTTCTCGGTCCGACTGGCGTTGGCAAAACCGAAACGGCTCGGGCTCTCGCTGAATTTCTTTTCGACGATGAACGGGCGATGATCCGGCTGGACATGTCCGAGTACATGGAGAAGCACGCCGTCGCGCGAATGATCGGCGCGCCTCCGGGTTACATCGGTTACGAGGAGGGTGGCCAATTAACTGAATCGGTGCGCCGGCGGCCGTACTCGGTCATCCTTTTTGACGAGATCGAAAAAGCACATCCGGATGTATTCAACGTTCTGCTGCAGATTCTCGACGACGGCAGACTGACTGATGCAAAGGGACGCACGGTTGATTTCAAGAACACCGTCTTGATCATGACTTCAAACCTTGGCTCCCGCGAGATTCAGGCGGCTCAGGGTGATGAGAAACAGGTGCGCGATGCGGTTCTCGAGGAACTGCGGGCGCACTTCAAGCCTGAGTTTCTGAATCGAGTCGATGACATTGTTATCTTCCATCAACTGTCTCGAGAGCAAATCGAGAAGATCATCGATGTTCAGCTTGAAAAGCTGCGCGCAATGCTAGCCGAGCGCCATGTCACGCTCATTCTGGATCAGAGCGCCCGCGAGTTGTTGACTCGCGAAGGTTACGATCCGAATTACGGAGCCCGGCCCTTGAAACGAGCGATTCAAACCTTACTGCAAAACCCGCTCGCGGTTCGGCTGCTGCAAGGTCAGGTCTTTGCCGGCCAAACCATTCGGGTCTCCGCACAAGGCGATGAAATGGTTTTCAACCTCGAGGCTGCTGCGGCTAACGCCTAAAGAAGTTTTTGGAGGAAAAGATGCCACACTGGGATCCACTTAGGGACTTGATGCAACTACAGGATCGTATGAATCAGCTCTTCGAAGATGCGACGCAGCGGCGAGCGCGCGAGCGCCAACGCGATGAGATTGAACACGCGGATTGGGTGCCGGTAGCTGATGTTTATGAGCAACCGACTGAATACCTGGTTGTTCTTGATCTTCCGGGAATTGATCGGGATGCGCTCGAGATCGATTTGGAAAATGAGCGTTTGATGATCAAGGGTACGCGAGTTACGAGCAACGGTGAGCGCGCGGTACACCGGACTGAACGACCGCAGGGTAAGTTCAATCGATCTTTCGGACTGCCACCGGCGATTGACCCTGAAAAGATTCAAGCCGAGTATAAGGACGGTGTGCTTTCTGTACATTTACCCAAACGCGAAGAACAGAAGCCCCAGGCAGTAAAGATCAAGGTGTCATAGCTGAACAAAAAGTCAGGGAGTCTTACAAAGCAAATGAATAGGTTTCGGGGATCAAATCGCCATAACGAACAATCACAGGACGAAGACGTTCGCTTCACCGATCGCAGACGTATCCGGATCGACGATGATGGTCAGACAGCCGCCGCGGCTCCGGCTGAAGAACCGAATTTGAAACCGGCTTATGTGGAAGAGCTTGAAGCACGCACCAGGGCTGCAGAACAAAAATTGTTGGAAGTGCAGTCGCGCTTTGATGAGTTACGCGCGCAACTGCAACGCGAGACCGATGAAACACGGCAGCGTTTGAATCGAGCAGCTGATGATCGAGCTGAGCGTCAAAAGATAGACTTTATCGCCAAGCTACTGCCGGTGATGGACAATTTGCAGCGAGCAGTTGATGCTGCTGAACAGGGAAGTCCTCGCGAAAGCGTGGTTGAAGGACTGAAGGGAACGATGTCGAGTTTTGGATCGGCTCTCGCGGCGGTGGGAGCTGAGCCGGTGCCCGCGGTGGGCCAGGCGTTCGATCCTGAGATCCACGACGCCGTCGATATCGTGCCTGTTGAAGAAGCTGAAGATGGAATTATTACCAGCGAGTACACAGCAGGATATAAGTTGGGTGATCGGCTCCTAAGACCCGCTCGTGTGCAGGTGGGCAGAGCACGGTGAAGTTTGAAATTTGAGATCTGAGATAAACTGAGATCTGAGATCGGCTTGGCTTATCAAATGGCAAAACGATCTAGAATTCAGATCTCACAGCGATCTCAGATCTGAAATATCAGGATCTCAGAAGGAGAAAAAACGTGGCAGCGAAAGAACTGAAATTCAGTGAAGCGGCTCGACATTCAATGCTCAAGGGCGTGAACACGCTCGCGAATGTGGTTCGCGTTACGCTCGGCCCCAAAGGCCGCAACGTAATCCTCGGCAAGAAATACGGCTCTCCGGTGATTACCAAAGACGGCGTTACCGTGGCTCGCGAAATTGACTTGAAAGACAAATACGAAAACATGGGCGCGCAAATGGTCCGCGAGGTGGCAGTCAAAACCAATGACACCGCCGGCGACGGCACCACCACCGCAACTGTCCTCGCCCAGGCCATCTTCCGCGAAGGCGTCAAGAACGTAACTGCCGGCGCCAATCCAATGTCGCTGCAGCGCGGTATTCAAATCGCGACGGACGCTGTGGTTGCGGAACTGCAACGCATGTCCACCAAGATCAGAAGCAAAGAAGAGCTGGCCAACGTGGCGTCAGTCTCAGCCAATAATGATCGAAACATTGGAGAACTAATCTCTGAGGCGATGGAAAAAGTCGGCAAAGACGGTGTGGTGACTGTTGAAGAATCGCGCACGCTGCAAACAGAGCTCGAGTTTGTCGAAGGCATGCAATTCGATCGCGGCTATCTCTCGCCTTACTTCATCACCAACGCTGAGCGCATGGAATGTGTGCTGGATGATGTGCTGATTCTGATTCATGAGAAGAAGATTGCGGCGATGCGCGAGCTCCTTCCCATACTTGAACAAAGCGCCGGTAGCGGCAAGCCGCTATTGATTATCGCCGAAGACATCGAGGGTGATGCGCTCGCCACGCTGGTTGTAAACAAGCTGCGCGGGACGATCAAAGTCTGCGCAGTGAAAGCCCCGGCCTTTGGGGATCGACGCAAAGAGATCCTCGAAGACATCGCGGTGCTCACCGGAGGCCGAGTGATCACCGAAGATCTGGGCGTGAAGCTCGAGAATGTTGAGCTCTCGGATCTTGGCAAAGCAAAACGGATCATTGTCGACAAGGACGCTTCCACCATTGTCGAGGGAGGCGGTGATCGCAACGCAATTCAGGGACGAGTCGCTACCGTTCGCAAACGGATCGAGGAGGCGTCCTCAGACTACGATCGCGAGAAGCTTCAGGAGCGGCTCGCCAAACTGGCTGGCGGCGTGGCCGTGGTAAAAGTCGGAGCCCCGACTGAAACGGCCATGAAAGAGATTAAGGCTCGCGTTGAGGACGCCTTGAATGCAACCAAAGCCGCGGCACAGGAAGGCATCGTTGTCGGTGGAGGCGTGGCCCTCTTGCGCGCCGCAAAGGTCCTTGATCGCCTGACTGAGGATGACGGCGATGTAGCCACGGGTATTCGTATCGTGCGCCGGGCCCTTGAAGAGCCGGTCCGTCGCATTGCCGAAAATGCGGGAATCGATGGCGCCATCGTGGTCGGCAAAATCGAGGCGGCCAAAGGCGCTCGGGGCTTTAATGCGAACACCTGCGAGTACGAAGACCTGGTGGCTGCCGGAATCATCGATCCGACGAAAGTGGTCCGCACCTCGATTCAAAACGCAGCCTCTATTGCAGGTTTGCTTTTGACGACCGATGCGGCCATTACGGAAATTCCCGAGAAGAAAAAGGCCTCGCCGATGCCTTCAGGAGGTGAAGATTACGACTACTAGTTAACGGGACAAGTCTTTTCACAGTCGTCACCTCCTCACATTTTTGATGGAGGTGACTTATTGGCCTTAAGTGGCCGCAAATTTGCTTTTCGTTTTATCAGGTTTTAAGTGTTGCATTGAAACGCAACGGTGCCTATGCTGAGCACATCAAAGCTCCGGGGTTTTTGCCGGAGCGGTAGTCAAGCCCAGCTAGCCCACCGGTTGTTAATTGAATGTCAGTCTTGAAAGCGGTAACTGCTTTCTATCAGGTAATCATTATGGTTGATTTAGGCGCATACAAAGATAAATTCGGTGAAACCGGCCAGCGCATTTTAGAGCACGCACTGACTGAATCTCGCCGTCGTGATCAGAATTACGTTTCGGTCGAACACATTGTTGAGGCACTAATACACGAAGAGCCAGAGATGTTTAATTCCACCGTGCGTGAGCTGTCGGTGGATCCGGCGCAGGTAAAGATGGCCATTGACAAGCGGCTGGAAGGCACTCGACAACAACATCTTGGGAAAGGCTTTCGCATCGCACCCGATACTACTGACCTTTTCAAACGCTCAATGGAGCGTGCTCGCACTCACGGCCGCAAAGTAATCGAAGCGACTGACATCTTCGAAGCGCTTTCGAACTACGACAGCTTGTTTGTTGAAGTGATGCGCGGCCTCGGCGCTAATGCCGAGTCGGTAGCTGAGAATGTGCGCGTCCAGGTCGAGAAACGCGAACAGGAAGAAGAGCGTTACAAGAAGAAGTACGAAATGCCTCCTTATCTGAAGCATTTCGGCGTCTCGTTGAATCGCCTCGCTCGTCAGGACAAGATTCCACCCACGATTGGCCGCGAGATGGAGATCCAACAGATCATCGAGATCCTCTGTCATCGCGAGCGCGCGAACTCGCCGATGTTGGTCGGCGAACCAGGCGTCGGCAAAACCGCAGTGGTTGAAGGACTGGCTCGCTTGATTGAGCTCGAGCCTGAGAAGGTGCCGGCTCGCCTGCGCGGCTCACACATCGTGCAATTGCAGATGGGTGGCTTGGTGGCAGGAACGATGCTGCGCGGCATGTTCGAGGAAAGAATCAAAGGCATCATCGATGAAGTTAAAGAACGAGACAATCTGATTCTCTTCATCGACGAAGCGCACACCATCATTGGGGCTGGTGCAGCTCTGGGAACGTCTTCGGACGCGGCGAACATGTTCAAAGGCGCCCTCGCGCGTGGCGACATGCGCATTATTGGCGCAACCACGATTTCCGAGTACAAGGAATACATCAGCGACGACGAAGCGTTGGCAAGGCGTTTTCGGGTTGTGAAGGTCCAGGAGCCTTCCATCAGCGAGACGCGCGAAATCCTGCTTGGTCTGCGACCACGCCTCGAAAAGAACTATTCAGTTCAAATTTCTGATGAGGCCATCAACACAGCGTTGGAAATGGCGCCGAAGTACATTCGCAATCTCCACCTTCCTGACAAGGCGATTGGGTGGCTCGATACCGCGGCCGTCAAGGTTGAGATCAATGAGCCGCAGACGCTCATAGTCAAACCGGAACACGTCATCGAAGTCATCTCGCAGGAATCGCGCATTCCAACCGACATGATTTTCCGCGATACCAGCGATCGGTTCCTGATGACTGAAGCGATGTTGGGCCACCGGGTGATTGGCCAGAAAGAAGCTATTCGGGCAGTGGCGCAGCGACTGCGCTTGAACAAAGGCCCACTGAAGGAATCACACTACAAGCCTGATGGCGTGTTGCTTTTCCTCGGACCGACTGGAGTTGGCAAGACAGAGTTGGCAAAAGCTGTAGCCGAATTCATGTTCGGCGACGAGAACAAGATGGTCCGCATCGACATGTCCGAGTACAGTGATGGTACTGTCGGCATCGAAAAGCTGATCGGCATGCCTCGCGGCATTGTGGGCTCGGAACGCGGCGGTATTCTGACCGAGCAACTCCGCGAGAATCCGTATACCGTTTTGCTGCTCGACGAAGTCGAGAAAGCATCGCCGTACTTAATGAATCTTTTCCTGCAGGCCTTTGACGAAGGCTGGCTCACTGATGGTCGCGGCAAGAAGGTTTATCTTTCAGATGCGATCGTAATCATGACTTCGAATCTCGGTTCGGACAGCTTCAAGAGATTCGAAAAGCCGCTTGGTTTTGGCACCAAGACTGCGGCGGAGTTTCGCGTAGTGAAGAATGAAGTGATGAAGGCTTCCGAGCAACGCTTCTCTCCGGAGTTTCGCAATCGCATCGACGAGATTGTGGTCTTTGCGCCGCTGACGATGGACGAGGTTCGTCAAATCGCAAAGCTCTACATCGACAGGCTTTCACGCCAGATGGAACGCCAGGGCCGCAGCCTGCAGGTTACTGAAGAAGCGATTGACCTGCTGACTGAAAAAGGTTTCAGCTCGAAATACGGCGCGCGCTTTCTGAAGCGCCACATCGATGAGAAGGTCAAACTGCCCATTACCGCGATGTGGAAGACCAGCTCGAGGTTTTTGGTGCATGTCGAGGTTGGCGAAGTTATCGTCAGCCCTGACGCCGGAACCAACGCGGGCTTGAACTAGTTGTTGCAGTTAGCAACGTGAGAACGAGGGGCGAGGACCAACACTCGCCCCTTTGCTTCAGCTGAGCTTGATTTTAGAATTACGTTAACCGCCGAAGGCTTCTCGACCATGACTAATTTTTCGACGATGTTAAAGACTTTACTGGTTGCTCTCTTTGTCCTGGCGAGCTCGTCGCTCGTAGTCACGGGTCAAGCACCCTCCCCCGACGATAAACCCGAACAAATCATCAAGCGCGCGATCGAAGTTGTCGGTGGTGACCGTTACCTCGGGGTGCAGACGATCATCGGACGCGGTTTGTACACACCCTTCAGTGAGGGCCTGTCTCAAGTGCCGCTGAAATTTGTCGACTACATCGTTTTTCCGGACAAGGAAAGAACTGAGTTCATCGGCAACGGTATTCGCACCATCCAGGTCAATTTTGCGGATCAAGGCTGGGTTTTTGATGGCGCTGTTAAGACATTGACCGATCAGAAACCGGAGCAGGTTCAAGTATTCAAATTCGTTTTCAGAGTCACCATCGAGAACTTGCTTCGTGGCGTGTGGCGCAAAGACGGCGCAAAACTCTCGTATGTCGGGCGACGTGAAGCCGGTCTCGCCAAGCGAAACGAGACGATCAAGCTGACTTACCCAAACGGGTTCTGGATTGAATATGAATTCGGCGCTAAAGACGGCTTGCCGGCAAAGATCATCTACCTGCGCCAGCATAAGAATATTGAATCGGGTGAGATGGAAGAAGCCCTTGAGGAAGATCGGTTGTTAAAGCCGATCACGATTGACGGTATTACTGCGCCATGGATCGTCGACCACTTCGTGGCCGGTAAACAAAGCAGCCGCGTCGCCTACGAATCGCTCGAATACAACAAACCCGTGGCTGACTCCCTCTTCGTAAAACCCGCCAGCGTCAAGGCGGTCAAGTAACTAAAATCAGTCTGCTCAGAATAGAATCACTCAAGATGAGTCTGTTCAAAATAGAATCACTCAAGATGGATCAGCTCCAGGTTAGGAAGGGTTGCTTGCGCCCGCACATGTGTAACAAGCTCTCAAGTGAGTTGTTCACACTCCAGTGAGTTCAGCTCAAGGAAGGGGCTGCTTGCTTCAGCACCTTTAACAAGCTCTCAAGTGAGTTGTTCACACTCCAGTCAGTTCAGCTCCAGGAAGGGCTGCTTGCTTCAGCACCTCTGTAACAAGCTCTCAAGTGAGTTGTTCACACTCAAGTCAGTTCAGCTCCAGGAAGGGCTGCTTGCTTCAGCACCTCTAACAAGCTCTCAAGTGAGTTGTTCTCACTCAAGTCAGTTCAGCTCCAGGTTGGGAAGGGTTGCTTGCGCCCGCCTCAAGTTGGATCAGCATTCAAGTGGTGGCTAAGCTTGAACCTTCTTCTACTGACTGAATGCTAGTGCAAGTTGAGCGGGCGCAAGCAACCCTTCCTGACCCCGAGCTGATCAA
>DATNBH010000061.1:0-76880 GCA_035572035.1 Pyrinomonadaceae bacterium
TAACGCAAGGGTTTGCTTCGCTAACGCTGAAAGCGTTGGCGAGTAGTCCGGCGCGGCGTCACGAATCTTCCCAAAGCTCAACTCGCGAACGCTTACAGCGTTCCCCTATTAGCTTGGTTCCTTTTCCTGGGGCGCTGCCCCGGGCTGGAATTTGCCAACGCCTTCGGCGTTCGACTACTGACGTTGATTAGTCAAGTATGTTAATGCCGTTTTAACGGTTTCCTCGTCTCGCCACTCCAACCCATACGGTTTCACGAACAACGCGTACTCCTGAGCGAAAGTACGCTTACGACGCTCAATGGACTGGGAAACCGTTGAAACGGTTAAATAAATATGAAGCCCGCCGTGGTCACCCGGTTGAAACCGGGTGTGAATGAGAGGGGAGGTGCTGAGAGTTCGTGACTATTCTCTACTCAATAGCGTTCCTAATCACCGCCTGCTGTTGTTGTTTGTTTGTCTCTCGTCTTTGCTTGCTCAGCTTTCTCGAGCTCGGCGACTGCAGCTTCAGCAGCCTCGGCCTCGAGCGCGGCATGGGCAGCGGCGAGTCTGGCGACGGGAACGCGGTACGGCGAACAGCTCACGTAGTCGAGCCCAATCTCGCTGCAGAAGGAGATCGAAGAAGGATCGCCGCCGTGCTCGCCACAGATACCAACTTTCAAGCCAGGTTTAGTACTTCTTCCGCGTTCGGTGCCAAGTCGAACCAGTTGGCCCACGCCTTCGCGATCAAGCACCTGGAACGGATCCTCAGGAACAATCTTGTGTTCGATGTAATTTGACAGGAAGCGGGCTGAGTCATCGCGGCTCAAGCCGAAAGTCGTCTGCGTCAGGTCGTTGGTACCGAACGAGAAGAAATCTGCGTGCTTCGCGATTTGGTCCGCCATCAGCGCGGCTCGCGGCAACTCGATCATGGTTCCGACTTTGTACTCGATAGTAGTTCCCTTTTCACCCATGACCTTGCGAGCGACTTCATGAATCAGCTCACCCTGCAGGCGCAGCTCCTCGGCTAACGAGACGAGCGGAACCATGATCTCCAACTCAACTTTCTTCTTTTCGTCCTGTGCCAGGCACGCGGCTTCGAAGATGGCGCGACACTGCATGCGGGTGACTTCGGGAAACAGAAGCCCCAATCGACAGCCACGAAAGCCGAGCATCGGGTTGGCCTCGCGCATGCGAATAACCTGCTTCAGGAGCGTGCGCTTCTCGTCGATCTCATCCAGGACACGATCCATGTCAGCCAAAGTTTTCGCAGCTCGCACCTCCATCTTTAACTCGGACAGCTCGCTAAGCAATTCATCGACGCTGGGCAGGAATTCGTGCAGCGGCGGATCGAGCAGACGAATCGTTACCGGAAGGCCGGCCATCTCACGGAAGATGCCGAGAAAGTCGCCGCGTTGTAACGGCAGCAGCTTCTCGAGCGATTTCTCGCGAGCGCCGACGCCATCCGCGAGAATCATCTCGCGCATGGCCGCCAGTCGCTGATCGCCAAAAAACATGTGCTCAGTTCGACAGAGCCCGATGCCTTCCGCGCCAAAGCCCCGAGCGACCTTCGCGTCCAGCGGCGTGTCAGCATTGGCTCGAACACGCATGCGACGGAACTTGTCGGCCCACTTCATCAGCTCATGAAAGTCGGGTCCGAGGTTAGGTCGAATCGTATTAACTTTGCCGAAGAAGACTCGGCCGGTGGAACCGTCAACGGTGATCCATTCGCCCTTGGTTATGACGGTGCCGTTAACAGTGAACTGCTGCTGGCTATAATCGATATTCAGATCGCTGGCGCCGCACACACAGGTCTTGCCCATGCCGCGAGCAACGACTGCAGCGTGGCTGGTCATACCGCCACGCGCTGTAACAATCGCCTGTGCCGCTACCATTCCGTGATAGTCATCGGGGCTGGTTTCCTGACGAACGAGCACAACCTTGGCGCCATCACGCGCGAGCTCCTCGGCTTCGTCAGGACTGAAAATTACCTGGCCTTGCGCCGCTCCGGGACTTGCGGGTAAGCCTGTGGCCAACACAACCGCATCGGCTTTCGGATCGACAGTCGGGTGTAATAGTTGATCGAGTTGCTCAGGAGTTATTCGCCTAATCGCTGTAGCCCTGTCGATCACTTTCTCGTACACCATGTCCGTCGCGATTTTTACCGCGGCGGCGCCGGTGCGTTTGCCGGTGCGAGTCTGCAGCATCCAAAGCTTGCCACGCTCAATCGTGAACTCGCAGTCCTGCATGTCGCGATAATGCGCCTCGAGCTTCTCGGTGATGGACACAAATTCTTTGTAGACGGCCGGGAGTTCTTTCTTTAGTTCGCTGATTGGTAACGGAGTGCGAATACCGGCGACCACGTCTTCGCCCTGGGCTTTCAGCAGGAACTCCCCATAAAGCTTCTTTTCACCGGTTGAAGGATTTCGAGTGAAGGCGACACCAGTGCCGCTGTTCTCGCCCATGTTGCCGAAAACCATTGCCTGAACATTGACGGCGGTTCCAAGCGAGTCAGGGATACGATTCACACGTCGATAGTCGATCGCGCGGCGGCCCATCCAGGAATTAAAGACAGCGGCGATGGCAACACGGAGTTGCTCGTAAGGATCTTCGGGGATAGCGTGTTGCTCGGCGACGATGATCTGCTTTTCAGCGGTAATGATTCGGCGCAAGTCTTCGGAGCTTAGATCAGTGTCTTTGCCACCCTTTGTTTGCGATTTGAAGCGATCCAAAACATGTTCGAATTTTTCTTTGGCGACGCCCATAACAATTTCGCCGAAGAGCGAGGCAAAGCGTCGATACGCATCGAGAGCAAAGCGAAGATCACCGGTTTGCTCGGCGAGACCTTCAACTGTTTTTTCGTTGAGTCCGAGGTTGAGCACCGTATCCATCATGCCCGGCATCGAGAAGGCAGCGCCCGAGCGCACCGAAACCAGCAGCGGATTCTTCGAGTCGCCGAATTTCTTGCCCACCTTCGTCTCAATGGCCTTCAAATCTTCTTTGACTTGCTCCCACATGCCTTCGGGAAAGTTCTTGTCGTTATCATAAAAGGCGTTGCAGGCTTCGGTGGTTACGATCAGGCCGGGAGGGACCGGCAAACCGGCTCGCGTCATTTCGCAAAGGCCAGCGCCTTTGCCGCCAAGCAAGGCTTTGCTTTCGCCATTGCCTTCCTCGAACAAGTAAACCCATTTATGAGCATTCTTCGTCACGTCATTCACCTCAGAGGCCGAACAGGATTCCAATTGTTTGGTTGATAGGGCCAGGTTTCAAACCGTCGGGCGCTATTCTCGTAGCGTGTGTCGGTTACAACTTACATCACCCCAGTGGATTTAGAAAAGGAGAGGACAGCTGATGCCGTACACAGTAACCGCTACCAGGGATAGTTTGAGCTTACGCCGAAGGCGTTCACAAATTCCAGCCTGGGGTTGCCGCAACCCCAGGAAAAGAGTGCAATTGAGTTCCCTTAACGCTGAAAGCGTTCGCTAAATACGAATCACCCCGACAAGCTCGACCCAGCGATTCGTGATCGGCCGAGCCGATTCGATCGCAAGTACCACTTTGAGTTGCCGGGTAAAGCGGAACGAAAGGTGTACATCGACTTGTGGAGCGAAAGCCTCGAAGCCGACTTGCACCTTTCGCATCGAGTGCGGCCGGCGCTTGTTGGTCAAACGGAAGGCTTTTCGTTTGCCTATCTCAAAGAGCTTTGCGTCTCCTCGATGATGCAGTGGATCACTCTATCTGGCGCCAGCTCGATGGATGAGGTTGTGCTCTATCAGGCAAGCTTGTTGCGCGAGCAGATGCGTTCGAAGACCGAAACGACAGCGAGTTAGCGCTACGAGATCAATCGCGCGATGAGGAAGGCGGCGCCGGCGGCGGCGCTGCCGATTAATACGGTTTGCAGGGCTCCACGTATCGGCTTCATTCCGGTGAAACGACTTTTCACGAACCCGAAGATAAACAGCGCGAGCAACGTTAATACGATTGAGTAGAACAAAGCGGTGTTTGCACTCTTGAGCAGAATGTATGGCGCCAGTGGAATGAAGCCGCCGGCAATGTAAGCGCCGCCGATCGTGGCAGCGCTGACGAAGGCTCGCTTCGGATCCGGTTTCTCCAGGCCAAGCTCGAACCGCATCATGAAATCGATCCAGTGTTTTGGTTGCGCGCGCAACGCCTGCACGATGGGCCAGGTCTCTTCTCGGCTCAGTCCGTAAGACTCGAAAACTTCGGCGACTTCGCGCATTTCCTCTTCCGGAATTTCAGCAACTTCACGTTTCTCACGCTCGCGTTCACTTTGATAGTGCTCGGCGTCACTCTTGGCTGCGAGATAACCACCTAATCCCATCGCGATTGAGCCCGCCGCAATTTCGGCTAAGCCGGCGGTCACGATGATTCCGGTGGGGTTCGCCGTGCCGGTGAGACCGCCAGTCAATCCAGCCGCCAGCGCGAACGGGACCGTTAATCCGTCGGACATTCCGATGACTATGTCGCGGACCACTTCGCCCGCAGTGAAGTGACGTTCGGTATGTGGAGTTTGCGGCATGTAATTGGGGTGAAGGATTCAGGGTGTGGGTGTAGCAATTACCCTTAGACACACTCAGTTCCTTTACCGCGGTCCTTTGCTGAAGTCCAGTCACGGCAGAATGTAAATGGTTTCTGTCCGAACGGCAAAGTACTGGGAGCGCAGGCATCCCTGCCCGGGAGCGCAGGCATCCCTGCCTGCTTTCGTTGAATAGGCATATCCTGGTCACCAAGGGATCTCTTTGCTAACAAGGCAGGCAGGGATGCCTGCGCTCCCGGGCGCTATCCTTTTGGATAGAAGACCTACACAAACGGATAGGAAGATTGAGGCCTGCTTATGATTTCACGCCTGCCGTGGAATCGGAATGCGGGAGTAATTACACCAGACCGGGCTCCACAGGTCGTGGCATGGCCTTCGCAATCATCCAGTCGTCCGAAGCAAGAACTTGAATCAACCTCGGTCTTGAAAAGGAGATACTCACAAATGGCAACCGCACAAACGACCATCGTTGCAGAACCGACCAAACGAGTGTATGTCGATGATAATGACGTTCGCATGACACTAAACTGGATCAGACGAATGCCTCACGACGGTTATCTTGGAGAAGTCAGCTACGGCTCCATCTCGAGAAAACCGATCCAGGTATTTGACGCGCAGACGAATCAGACGGACCAGAGCAAGACCTGGCAGTTTCAGGCTCAGGACGGGTCGTTCTTACTCAAAATGAAAGTGGCTGGAGATCAAAACACGGTTACCTTCCTTGAGCTTAAGAAAGGAACCTTTCCACTGGTCACCGTCTATGCTCGATTTCCATAGACTTAGCCTCAGCGTTTGACTCCACTGGATCGTTCGTGCTGATACGACTGTCGAGCTGGAGTCGAAACGAAGGAATGGTTTGGACCTCACCCAAACCATCTCCCCTACCTGGGAGCGCAGGCATCCATGCCTGCCTTCGTTGAATAGGCATATCTTGATCGCCAAGGGATCTCTTTGCTAACAAGGCAGGCAGGGATGCCTGCGCTCCCAGCCTGTTGTACAAAGGACGCGAATGTAATACAAACCACACGCAACCTTCGGTGAAGGAGAAGACGATGGACTGGCGTGTACTGATGACAACCTATGGCGTGATCTTTCTCGCAGAGATGGGAGATAAAACGCAGCTAGCTGCAATGACTCTGTCAGCGCAAACCAAGAAGCCAATGTCCATCTTTCTCGGCGCGGCTTTGGCGCTGATTTGTGTTTCGGCAATTGGCGTGCTCGTCGGCGCCGGCCTCAGTCAATACGTGCCCTTGATTTGGATCAAACGCGTGTCCGCGATCGCGTTCATCGTTATTGGCGTGCTGATCCTGATGGGGAAGTATTAGAGGAGGACTTTGGTCTTTGATCTTAGGTCTTTGAAGTCTCTTTCGGAATAGTGACATCTTTAAGATAAAGCGACACGATTCGCGTCGAACCAAAGACCAAAGACCAAAGACCAAAGATCAAAGACCAAGACCAAAAACCAAAAGCCCAGATGACAATAGGAGCGACCAGCGATTTCATAGGCACTGAACGCTTCAAGATTCGCCGCCGCCTTGGTTCCGGCGGTATGGGCGTCGTCTACGAAGCCCATGATCGCGAAACCGACAAAGTCCTGGCCTTAAAAGCCCTCACTCGCACCGAAGCCGCCGACATTTTTCGCTTCAAAAGAGAATTCCGCGCGCTCGCCGACGTCTCGCATCCCAACCTGGTTTCGCTTTACGAATTCATGTCCGATGGCCAGTTCTGGTTCTTCACGATGGAACTGGTGCGGGGAGTCAGCTTCATCGAATATGTCCGGCCCGGCTTCCGCATTCGTCGCGCCCATAACACAGGCACGGCAACTCTGCTTAAGTCGTCCGAAGACACCGTAGTGGGCGCCGACCACGAAGCGGAAACAGTGGAGCTGGAACTTGAAACTGCAAGCACCGACAGCATGTCGAACCCAACGAATACGGCTGCGTCGCGTGATTTCACAGATCATTCCCGGTTGGACCTGATGAGATTGCGCTCAGCCCTTCGACAACTCGCGGAAGGTCTGCATGGTCTGCACGAGACCGGAAAGCTGCACCGGGACATCAAGCCTTCAAACGTGCTTATCACACGTGAAGGTCGCGTCGTGATTCTTGATTTTGGCCTGGTTGCTGAAGTTGAAGACAAAGGCGGGCATGACAGCTTGAGCTTTGCCGGCACGCCGGATTTCATGTCTCCCGAACAAGGCGCTCAACGCCTCGTGACCAAAGCAAGCGATTGGTACAGCGTGGGCGTTATGTTGTATCAGGCGCTCACCGGCAGATTGCCGTTCACGGGAAAATACTTTGAAGTAATCATGGACAAGCAAAGCCTCGATCCGCCGGCGCCGATCGAGCTTGTTCCCGAGACCTCGCCCGATCTCAACGCGTTGTGCGTTCAATTGCTGCAGCGCAAGCCTGAAAATCGTCCCAGCGGGCGAGACGTTTTGCGGCTGCTCGGTCGCGGCAAGACGGGACCACTGACGCCGCCGCTTTCGATCAGGGTCGATTCGTTCACGCAAACTCAAGCTCCGTTCATCGGCCGCGAACAACAGCTTCATGATTTGAACGCTGCCTTCAATTCGACTCAGGATGGGCAAACCGTTTCGGTGTACTTGCACGCCGGTTCCGGAATGGGAAAGACCGCCCTCGCGCGGCATTTCGTCGAGCAACTTCGCGATCGCGATAAGAACGTTGTGGTCCTCGAGGGCCGCTGCTATGAACGCGAGACCGTGCCCTACAAGGCGCTCGATGGAGTTGTTGATAGCCTGAATCAATACTTGCGCTCGCTGCCTGACGAGCAAGCTGCGTCGCTGATGCCGCGCGATGTGAATGCGCTGGCGCGGCTCTTTCCCGTGATGCTGCAGGTTGATTCGGTCTTCAACTCACCGCAACGGGAAGAGATGCCAGATCCGCTCCTGCTCAGGCTGCGGGCCTTTGCGGCGTTGCGCGAATTGCTTGCTCGAATCTGCGCACGACAGCCGCTCGCGATCTGGATCGACGATCTGCAGTGGGCTGATGCCGACAGCACCGCGCTGATTGAAGACTTATTGAGGCCACCCGACGCGCCTCCCCTGCTGTTGCTCGCGAGCTTTCGTACTGAGGACATTGAACTCAAACCATTTCTGCAGTCGCTGCTTAGCCAGACCAACCGCAGCACACAGCGCGAATTGCGCCTTACCGAGCTTGCGCCTGAAGAAGCGCGCAAAGTCGCGCTCGCCCTGCTCACTCCCGAGGTTCGAGCTCATGAGCTGGTCGTCGAATCCATCATCAAAGAAGCTCGCGGTAATCCTTTCCTTCTTGAACAGCTGGCGCGTTATGCGTCTACGACAGATGCTGAAGCCACGTCCGGGATAACTTTGGCAGTGATGCTTGATGCTCGCATGCGTAACCTGCCCGTTGGGGCACGCCGCTTCATGGCCACGCTTGCGGTTGCGGGCCGGCCAATCAATCCTGAAGTTGCCTACCAGGCGGCAGGTCTTACTGGTGATGAGCTTCCGCTGATTAGCTCATTACGCTCGGCCCAGTTTCTTCGCAGCGGTGGGTCGAAGTTCGGCGTTGAGCTTTATCACGATCGCATTCGCGAGACTCTGCTCAGTCGCATCGATCGAGCAAAAGTAAAACAAATTCACCGGCGCCTGGCGCAGACGCTTGAAGCTCGCGGCATCGATGATCCTGAAAGTCTGTTCGAACACTACGTCGGCGCCGACGAACGCGTGCGGGCCGCTTCTCACGCTGCCGCCGCGGCACGAAAAGCAGCTGACGCACTCGCCTTTGATCGCGCCGCGGTTTTTTATCGGCGAGCGCTCGAACTCAACCCTTCGCGCGGCGCCTCCGTCCTTGAAATGAAGATCAACATGGCTGAGGCGTTGATGAATGCCGGCCGTCCAGCCGAAGCAGCCGAAGCATTTCTCGAGATTGCTGATGACGTATCTGCCTCGAAGCGATTGGAGTTCCGGCGGCGAGCGGCGGAGCAGCTTTTGATGGGTGGTCACATCAAGGAAGGATTAGAAGTACTTGAATCAGTTTTGTCCGCGGCTGGATTCAAATTGGCAGCCGGTCCCAAGCAGGCTTTGATTTCTTACCTCTGGCGCCGCCTCTTTATTCGGCTGCGAGGGCTGAGCTTTGTCGAACGCGACGCCAGTCAGATCCCCGAGGCCACCCTGTTTCATATCGATCTGTGTGGAGCCGTAGCGGCGGGGTTGGGCACAGTCGATTTGATTCGCGCGGCTGATTTCCAGGGCCGGCATTTGTTGCTCGCCTTGCGCGCAGGCGAACCATATCGCGTGGCCCGCGCGCTCGCTTTCGAAGCTGCTCGAGCTGCTTCGCCGGGACGGCGAGGGCGGCTGCGCGCTTCGCGGATCGCGCAGAGTGCGGAGGCGGTCGCTAATAAGGTTGGTAATCCGCACGCGATTGGCCTTTCGCTTTGGGCAACCGGCGTCGTCTCTTATTGCGTGGGTCATTGGAAAACTGCGGGTGAGCTTTGCGAACGGTCTGCTGAGATCCTGCGCGACCGCTGTACCGGAGTAACCTGGGAGTTAAATATCGCGCATCGATTCCTGCTCGGCTCGCTGCTGCTGCAAGGGAAGCTTGGGGAATTGTCGCGCCGCGTGCCCCGGTTGATTGAAACCGCGTTGGACCAGGGAAACATTTATGTCGCCACTGACCTGCGCACGCGCATGAACATGATCTGGCTGGCGGGGGACGATCCCGATCGAGCTCGAGCCGAGGTCATCGAGGCTTTGAAAGTGTGGCCGCAATCAGGCTTTCATCTCCAGCACTACAGTTCGATGCTGGCCTTGACTCAGATCGAGTTATACACGGGCGATGCTGAGGTTGCCTGGAAGCATGTGGAGGTGCAGTGGCAGGAACTACGACGGTCGATGCTGTTGCGACTGCAAATCCTGCGAGTCGAGGCTCTGCATCTGCGGGCGCGTACCGCGCTGGCGGCTGCGGAAACAGGCGATGTTTCTAGACGAGCGTCGTTCTATCGAATCGCGGAAAAGATTGCGCGCAAGATTGCTCGTGAGAAGATGCCGTGGTCGGATCCGTTCGCAGCATTGATTCTAGCTGCCGTCTCCAGCGCTCGTGGAGATCAGCAAGGCGCCGTGGCGCTGTTGACCGAAGCGATGGACGGGTTTGACCTCGCCGACATGACTTTGTACGCAGTGGCTAGTCGACGTCGTTTGGGTCAAGTGATGGGCGGAGAGCGCGGCGCTGAACTATTAGCAGAGGCTGATGAGTGGATGAAAAGTCAGGAGATAAAGAACCCCGCTAAGATGACTCACATGCTCGCCCCCGGCTGGGAAAACTGATGCCACGGGCTTGCCCCCGTGGTGCATTACGTTCGCTGCTACAAACAAGCATCAAAAAAAGGAAATCGAATGCCACGGGCTTGCCCCGTGGTGCTTTACGTTCGCTGCTACAAAGAGCATCAAAAAAGGAAATAGAATGCCACGGGCTTGCCCCGTGGTGCTTTACGTTCGCTGCTACAAACCAACATCAAAAAAGAAAGAGTGCCACGGACTTGTCCCGAGGAGGCGGACGCTTTCACTTAGAGTTCTCCAAAGTTTAGCCACTATCGTGAACCTCCACCGTGCGAGCCGGTGGCATCCGCGAAGTTATTTGTGGTCATTCGTGTAGCAGCCAACGTGACCGCAACCACGGGGCAAGCCCGTGGCATCCGCGAAGTTAATTGTGGTCATTCGTGTAGCAGCCAACGTGACGCAACCACGGGACCAGCCCGTGGCATCCGCGAAGTTATTTGTGGTCATTCGTGTAGCAACCAACGTGACCGCAACCACGGGACCAGCCGGTGACATCCGCGAAGTTATTTGTGGTCATTCGTGTAGCAGCCAACGTGACCGCAACCACGGGACCAGCCCGTGGCATCAACTCAAATTGCATCAATATAGAAATTTCAACGAAATGATCCGGCTCGTATCGAGTGGTAGAATGGTTGGCGCAAGTTTGGAGCAAGGGTAAACAAGCTCGATGCTGAATATTCACAATGGTGATTCGACTGCGGGAACTGCTCGGAACGCGCCGATTCCGGGGGCTCATCTTGCTTTTCGCGAAGCCCTTGTTGCCGGACCAACACCAGCCAATTTGGAAAAGGGCGAGTGGCGAAAGTTACGAGCGGCGCACCTTTCGTCTGCTTACGGAGGTTCGTGGGAAGAAGCGCAACGCGATCTCGAAAGGCTGGAAGCGGCGCTGGCTAGTTCTCATCTTCACGATGAAGTCGTGCTTTGGTTTGAACACGATCTCTTTTGCCAGATCAATCTGCTTTACCTGCTCGACTGGTTTGCGGCTCGCGATGTTGGGAAGACAAAACTTAGCCTAATCTTCATCGGGGAATTTCCTGGTAGGCCAGACTTTCGAGGTTTGGGCGAGTTGGAGCCGATGGAGTTGGCTTCGCTTTTCGACTCGCGTCATGAAATCACGGAAGCTGAAATGCAGCTTGCGACCGCGGCCTGGAAGGCATACTGCTCGCCCGACCCTACTGCTTTGGAAGAATTCTTAAAGCGAGATACTGCAGCGATGCCTTTCCTGAAGCCCGCATTGCTTTCACATCTCGCGAGGTTTCCGTCGGTGCGAAACGGACTTGGTCGCGTTGAGGAATGTAGTCTTACCATCGTCAACGAAGGGCATAAGAGGTTTGGTGATTTGTTTCGTTGCTTTATCGACAAAGCCGGAGTGTACGGATTCGGAGATTCACAGGTTTATCTCTCGTTGCAGCAGCTGAGTAACGTTCGCGCGCCGCTGTTAAGGAATGGCGGCAGTAGTCTCGGTAAGGGCGCGCTCGATCATGAAAGAGTTAAGGGCGCTGCGTATGAGATTACTGACCGTGGCAGAGCGGTCTTGAAGGGTGACGCAGATTTTGTGAAGTTGAATGGCATTGATATTTGGCTTGGCGGCGTCCACCTGACGAACGATCATCTCTGGCGTTGGGATGATGATGCTAATAAGCTTGTCCGCAACGGAAGCTTGACTTAAATCTTACTTTTTCGATTTTGGTCTTGGATCTTTGGTCTTTGACGTTCTTACCTGAGATTGCGAAACGATACACCGCGCAACTTCCAAAAGAATCAACAACAAAGACCAAAGATCAAAGACCAAAGACCTTCCTAAAAATTATGGACCATGAATCAGTTCGCGCTTACTGCTTGTCATTGCCGCACGTCACTGAAGATGTGCAATGGGGAGCTGACTTGCTATTTCGTATCGGCAACAAGATGTTTGCTGTTCTCACTCTCGAACAGGGACACGGGCACTGCATGTCTTTCAAGTGCACGCCGGAAACATTTGCTGAGTTGACGGAGCGAAGCGGCATCGTCCCCGCGCCTTATGTGGCTCGTTATCACTGGGTGGCGCTCGAGAATTTTGGCGCGCTGAGAGATTCTGAGTTAAAGCCGCTGTTGAAGAAAGCTTACGAGTTGATTCGGGAGAAGCTACCGAAGAAAGTTGCGGAGAGCCTTGGTGCTGGCTCTGAAAAGCCAACCAGCAAGACCACACCAGCCAAAACAAAAACGGCTTCAAAGAAGCGTTGACGCATTAACCAGGTGAATCTTAAGACTCTCATTAGAGCGGTCGGTTACAGTTGCCTGTGTGTTGCGCCTACGGGAGTGATTTTTGGACTGCTTGCCTGGTATGAAATGACATCCTGGTTTCTGATGCTGGTCATACATTTGGTGGGTTTTGTTGGCGTGATGATTCTTTTCCTGCTTCCAGAAGAAAAGCAATGGCGGTTCATAAGAGCTTTCGCCGGGATGGTCATTGCATCCAGCAAGAATCCCCAGCCCAGGGATTACGAGATCATCGAACAGCTTGAAGCGCTTGAGCGCCAGGATAAGAAGTCAACGCCGGACTCAGGCGTTTAGAGTTCAAACTTCAGTTTGTGCTTTCGAAACGACACAATCTAAAGATTGAACTCTAAACGCCTGTACGGCAGGTGGAGTTATTTAACCCATTCGTCGGCGATTTCGGTTTCGACTTTCACGGGAACGGTGTGCAGGTATTCCTCACCGGCGGCGCACATTGCACGCTCAACTCTGACGGCGATATCGCTCGCTTCGTCAGCATCAACTTCAACCACAATCTCGTCGTGAATGATGTTCACAATCTTTGCCGTGGTCCCTCGCAGATCATCTTCCAGCAATCGTAGCGCTCGCTTCAGGATGTCGGCGCTGGTTCCCTGAATCGGTGTGTTCTTGCCGTTGCGTTGAGTCATGGAGATCTGCTGGCGATCCTGGTCGTCATAGCGGAATCGAACCAGCCGTCCCGAGGCCGTACGTGCCTGGCGATCTCGCACCGCCCGATTAGCAGCTTCGCGCAAATAGGTGTCGAGACCTCGATAAGTCGCAAAATATTTCCTCAAAACGTTTTCAGCTTCAGACTGACCCAGGCCGGTCATGATAGAAAACCGCTGCGCGCCAATTCCGTAGACCACGCCGAAATTCAGGCGCTTGGCAAAGTCACGTTGCTCCTTAGTAACCTGATCCGAATCGACATTGAAAACTTGCGCCGCAGTTACGCGATGCAAGTCAGCTCCCGAGTTGAATGCTCCGATGAATTCCGGGTCGCCGGAAAACTCCGCGAGGATGCGCAGCTCAATCTGCGAGTAGTCGGCGATGACCAACTTGCGCCCCTCGGGATGCCCGCTGAAGCAGCGACGATATTCGACGGCGTGCGGCACTTGCTGGATATTTGGATTCGTACACGAGAAGCGGCCCGTTGGCGCGCCTATCTGGCGAAAGTCCGCGTGTAGCCGGCCGGTCACGGGATTGATAAGTTCGATCATATTTTGCCCGTAACTAGTCAGCGCTTTCTGAACTGTGCGGTAGTCGAGCAGCGTGGCAATGACCGGGTACTGCGCTGCCAGCGGTTGCAGCTTCCAGTTTCGCGTCGAATCGGGAACAGGAATGCCCATGCGATTCAGGCTTTCGGTCAACTGCTGATGCGAATCGAGGTTGATGTTTGCTCGAGCAGGTCCGAACAAAGATCCCTGGGCCGAATTCGCGCCGAGAATCTCCTGCAAATCATTCGCAAGTTCGCCCCGCTTTTTTTCAACTATCGCCAGCTGTTCCAACCAACGATCTTTGTGCATGAAGAAGCCTGCCAGCTCGAGGTTGACGACGGGAATAACGCACTCGAATTCGAGCTGAGCGACTTGTATCAACCCTTCGGACTTGATCCGTTCAATGAGTTTCTCGCGCAGCGGTAACAGAATCGCTGCGTCACGGGCTGCATACTCGAGCTGTGCTTCAGAAAGTTCGAACTCCCAGTTGCTGAGGCGCTCGCTCTTGTCGACAGACTCGTTGAGATAACGAGAAGCTACAGCGTCGAGGCCGTGCCGTTCTTCAATATCTCCGGCACTGACAAGCTGGCTCGCGAGCAGAGTGTCGAAGATTCCCCCGAGATCAACGCCGAGTTTGTGCTTGAGAAATTTCGCGTCGAACTTTGCGTTGTGGAGAATTTTGATTGGTCGCGGTGCGGCTAACAGGCGGCGCAACGGAGCGAGGCCTTCATTTTGAGTGAGGTCGCCGTAACCAAAGGCATCGAGATCGATAATGCGCACGCCGTCAGGCGTGGCTAGTTGGATCAAGCGGAGCCGGGCGCTAAAGGGATCGAGATCGGTAGTTTCGGTGTCGAGACCGATAACGGAATGTTTTTCGAGATGTTCCAGCGCGAGGCGCAGCGCTTCGCTGTCTTTGATTATCTGATAACTGATTGGCATGAAGCTCTTACTATAAATCTTCCTTTGCGTTCTTTGCGCCTTTGCGGGGAAAACTTTTTGTTGCGAAATACCAAAGCCATTATTTCCCGCCAAGGCGCAAAGAACGCAAAGAAGGAAAGGCAACTAACCAATCAAAGACTCGTTCTGCAAACCGAGGAGGCGCTTCAGCATCAATATCTGTCCTTAAATCTTCCTTTGCGTTCTTTGCGCCTTGGCGGGGAAAACTTTTTGTTGCGAAATACCGAAGCCATTATTTCCCGCCAAGGCGCCAAGAACGCAAAGAAGGAAAGGCAACTAACCAAGCAATTGCTCGTTCTGCAAACCGAGAAGGCGCTTCAGCATCAATATCTGTCCTTTGTGCTGAGCTTCGTGATCGATCAGATGATGAAGAATCCAGCGCAGACTGAGTTCGTTAGTTTTGCCCTTTCGTTCAAAGGCGAAGACTTCATCCATCCGGTTATCGTCAAAGGTGGCGAGGAGTGCCCGCGTCTGGTCACGAATCTTCTCGATTTCATCGAGACAGAATTGAGCCGAGTAACCTCGCTGAGAAACACGCTCGGGTTCCTCTAAGACATCCCAAAAACTCGCGGTAGCGATTTCCTGCGTCACCTCCCGTCCTGAGATTACGCAGTTCATCCACCACCATTCCGCTTCGCCGATGTGAAGCACGAGGCCGCCAATCGAATGAGCATCAGGGATCGCGAGGCGACCAATATCCTCGCTCGAGATTTCTAAGACGGCCTCGCGAAGTTGCGCGCGCACTTCTTCCATTCCGGCGAGGTAGTAACCGATGTCTCGCGAGAAGCCATTAATAGGACGGATGATTCTTTCCGGCATTTGTATTGGTAGGGGCGGACCTGCGTGTCCGCCCTCGTTGTCGTCATCCAGCAAATTGGGCGGACACACAGGTCCGCCCCTACAATAGTTACGTGTTGTCTGGTTTTGCTCGCACCATCAACATCATCATTAAAGCCGCCGTCGTACCCAGCGCAGCACTAACCAGAAACGCGGCCGCTGGTCCTTTCCAATCCCAAATTTGCCCCATCAAGATCGAGGCCGGAAGGACTGTTATGCTGAACGCGAGATTATACAATCCAAATGCTGTACCTCGTTGCTCAGGCCGGACCAGATCAGCAACC
The DNA here is from genome assembly GCA_035572035.1 of Pyrinomonadaceae bacterium. Classification (GTDB taxonomy): domain Bacteria; phylum Acidobacteriota; class Blastocatellia; order Pyrinomonadales; family Pyrinomonadaceae; genus JAOAPY01. Next base: position 15,400 of record DATNBH010000061.1, read on the forward strand.
AGAGCCTTCTCCACTCCTTCTGTCAAACCAAAGTACAGCCCATAAATCAAAAATAGAATCCATACGGCCAGGGCGTTGCCAACAAAGGCAAAGCCGGCATAAACACCCGCATACAACAACCATCCGGCGATAATTACGCGCTTACGCCCGAGGCGATCGGAAAGGTCTCCGCCGAGGAGCGAACTCAGCACTTTGCTGGCATGTAGCGCGGCCCATAACAGCGGAATCATCACCACTGAAACGCCCGCATCCTGCGCCCGCAAAAGCAGAAATGCGTCAGAAGAATTCGAAAGCGTGAATAAAGCAATCACGACCAGAAAGCGTTTGAAGTTTCCATCAAAGCCTCGCCAGGAAAGGCCGGCCCGAGTCTTATCTGCTGATGAGAGTTTGAGTTGGTACTCCTTCAGGAATAGAACTCCAACAATTACAGCCAACACGCCCGGCACCGACGCCCACAAAAAAATCCGGGTGAAGTCATGAGCCGATGGAGCAGACCTGTCTGCTGCGAACCAGAACACCAGGAAATAGCCGAGCAGCGGGCCGATGACCGCGCCCGTGTGGTCCATCGCTCGATGAAATCCAAACGCCAAACCACGCTGCTCGATTGCGACAGTGTCAGCAATCAATGCGTCCCGCGGCGCCGTGCGAATGCCTTTGCCCACGCGATCGGTCAAGCGAATCGCCAACACCTGATACCAGTTGCCGGCAACCGCCAGGAATGGACGCACAAGATTGGCGAGCGCGTATCCGGCCACGACAAGCGGCTTGCGCTTCCCGACTCTATCACTGAAGTAACCGGCGAATAGCTTGAGTAAGCTCGAGATTGATTCAGCAGCGCCTTCGATTACGCCAATCGCTGAAGCTGAAGCTCCCAGGACCGAAGACAGAAAGATGGGGAGCAGCGGATAAATAATCTCGCTGGAAGCATCGTTTAAAAGGCTGACAAAACCGATGGCGACAACGTTGCGAGGAAGCTTGCGGTATCGCCCCAACAGGCTACCGGGAGGTGCTGGCTCAGGATTTTGATTCTGGAGTTCCTCCATTGTGGCGGGAATTAAACTTAACGAGGCGATGCGGTTCGGGTTGGGCCAGGCTTACGCGGCGATTTTGTTTGCGAGTCAAACCACCCATTCCACCAACCGTATCCGGCGCCGGCAAGCAAAGCCACGAGCACAACACCAACCAGTACGAGTTTGATCGCCAAACGTAGAACCCGCTTAGCGATGAAGATGAAAAGGAAAAGAGCGACGAGCCCGCCGACAATGTAGATAATGCTGGTTTCCATCTAAGTGTCGATGCTCTTCTTTGCGAGCTTTGCGGAACTCGTGCCGAGGCTTTTCCAGCCGTTTCCCGCAGAGCCGCAAAGCTCGCAAAGAAAGAAACACCACTTTTTTTAGTTTCAGGTCAACGACAATACGCCTAAGTTTGTCGGACTTTAAGCCTTCTTGTAATTTGCTCGCACGATAGTCTTGATATTTCCGCGCACGTTGAAGTTGCCTTCAATACTTACTCGCAGCGGATCGCATGCCTGCACGAAATCTTCGAGAATCACATTGATCACATGCTCGTGGAAGATCTTCACTTCGCGAAAGGAATTGATGTACATCTTCAAGCTTTTCAGTTCCACGCAGCGCTCGTTGGGCACATAGATTAGCTTGAGAGTCGCAAAGTCCGGAAAATCTGAAAAGGGACAGATCGCCGTGAATTCGGGCATCTCAAAGTCGATCTCAATCTCGCGTCCCAGGAACTCGTAGGCAAAAGTGTCGAGCGGATAGAGCTTCATTTCCGCGCGAGGTGTCGAGCGAATATCCAAGCCTTGCTGGTTGACGTCAGGTAATGCTTTCTCTGCCGATGACATTTCAGTAACCTTCCATTTTGGTGCGTTCGATGTTACTCGACAGCCCAGTCGTCGGCAAAGATCAGAACAAACTCTATCCGCAGATTACGCAGATTCCACAGAAAAGAAGGTCTTGGGTCCTAGGATTTTGGTCTTTGATTTTTGTGCTTAGTTCTTGGTGCTTGCAGCCACTCGGCCTTGACGCTGCACTTGGCGAGGCCGCGAAATGCGAGAACTGCCTCTCACTGCCACAAACGACAAAGAACAAAGCACCAGGAACTAAGCACAAATCAAAGCCCAAAGTCCTAAGACTTCTTTTCTGTGGAATCGGTGTAATCTGTGGATAGAACCTCAAACATTGACTAATCCGGTTTGCTGACTTAAAAAGAAGACGCCCACGAACGCTCAGCGAGTCGCAGACTCCTGATACCTAACGCCAGGATTAAATTTCAGATCGGTTTACCGAAAGGAGCGATACGATGTTCGCAAGGACTGCGTTCTGGTTCCTGATGATGGTTGCCTGCGGGACTTTCTGCTTTCATACACCGAGTCTTAAAGCTCAAACACCGATACCTGATTGTACGGAAAGGCAAAAGGACGAGATGCCTTTGCCCAGTACCTTTCTGCCGGCAAAACTACCGGAGTTTCAGAAAAGGCTGACTGAGTTTTTGCGGCGCGGCGAATACGCGAAGTTGAGTTGGTGCGCGGACAAATGGCTGCGTGACACCGGTCCGTTTCTAAACAAGGTTTCCTACGGCGTTCATCCGACCGTGAAGATCTATTACTCGCCTGAAATGATGAAGTGGCTGATCGATGGTCGCCAGGGAACCGTCCCGGACGGAGCGATGATGATCAAGGAGCAGTATGCCGCGCCTGCGGCTCAGTACCAGATAAAGCCCATCCCGGCTGTGACCGACTGGACGGTGATGATCAAGGATGCCAAAGGATCGAAGGATGGATGGTACTGGGCAGAGATTTGGGACGATCAAACAATCGATAACGACAATCCACCTTTTTCCGTGCCCAACGCCGGCTTTGGTCTCTACTGCGCTCGCTGTCACGCGTCAGCCGAGAAGGAGCTTACGTTCGCTTCTCTGGATAATATTCAGGGATTCCCCGGTCAGCCGCTAAGTTATTTCGTAGACCTTTCCTGGGCGCCGCAGCCAGCTCCGACGCCATCATCGAAACCATTAACCAAGCTTACTCGCAGCCATCACGATGAGATGGCGCTGTTGAGCCCGGCCAAAGAACCCGCGGATACGCTTGAGGACTCGACCCTTAATCCTGCTTTTGTAAAATTCTACGACTCCATCGCTCCGGTCTCCTTGTCCAACGTAAAGAAGTTACCGCCCGAAACGTTTGACCACGTAGTCGCCGATTACAAAAGCCCGCAACAGTTCCTGACTTCCGACGCCTGCTTTGGCTGTCACAGCGCTATCTATTACGGCAACGCTATGGTCTATACGGGTAAGCCGCAAAAGAACGGCGAGACACCATTGATGAATGTATCGCCCTTCGGAGAGTGGCGCTGGTCGCCAATGGGTTTAGCTGGACGCGATCCGATTTTCTACGCACAACTGGACAGTGAGCTGGCCTACATTGAGACGATAAAAGACCGCGCCAAGCGTGAAGAGTTGAAGCGCCAGGTCGTCAATACCTGCTTTCGTTGTCACGGTGTCATGGGAAAGCGGCAGTACGATCTCGACCACGGCGGCAGCGCTGATTTTGATCGAGAGATTGTTTATCTGACCGACAGGAACAATCCAAATTTCAAATACGGCGCCCTGGCGCGTGACGGCGTTAGTTGTGCAGCTTGCCATCACACAGCAGCGGACAAAACACCGCCCGGTGTAGCTCCATTGAAGTACTTTCTCGAGAACTCAATCACTGGTAATTTTCAAACCGGGCCCGCCGAAGAGCTCGCGGGACCCTTCGAAGACAACACGATCGTTACCGACCCGATGAATAATACTTTGGGGATTAAGCCGAAGTACGATCCTTACATGAAGACCTCGCGCATGTGTGGCAGCTGCCACACGATTAATTTGCCGGTCGTTGACAAGGAACCAATGGGCCACAATCTCGAGCAGTTGACCTATCTGGAGTGGCTCAACAGCAGTTATCAGAATGAGTTCGGCAACAATCCTAAAGCACAGACGTGCCAGGATTGCCACATGGCCAACAGCTATAGCAATGCAGCTGGAACTCTGCAGGTGCCTTTGATCCAGCAGCCCATCGCCACCGTCCAGGACGATCAATATCCCGCGGCTGAGCATCGCGCCGATGCAGATAAAGTTCGAGTGCGCTTTCGTGACAAAGGCTTTGTGCGCCACCAGCTTCAGGGGTTGAACATTCCCTTGCTCGAAATGTTTGCGCAGTTTATGCAGGACTACAAGCCTTCTCCTGAAAAGAACTTTCCGTATAACGAAGTGCTTGGCGTGAGACAGAACGACTACATGCTTACTGTCAATACGGACCTGCCAAATGCCATCGATGCCTTTGTGCAGCAAGCTCGTAACTCGACCGCATCAATAGCAGTGACGTCAACTGCGGTGCGGCAGGACAAGTTGGTAGCGAACGTGACGGTGACTAACAAGACTGGACATCGTTTCCCGAGCGGCGTCGGTTTTCGTCGCGCCTTCATCGAGCTTGAAGTGATAGACAACCGCAGCGGCAAAACGATTTGGGCTTCGGGGCGCACGAACGAATTGGGGATTATCGTGGACGAAAACGGCAAGCCTTTGCCTTCAGAGTTCTTCAGCAAATATCGCGACGGAAAGAACCAATGGCAGCAAGCGTATCAGCCTCATTACTACGACAAGCCGGGGCATGTAATAACGCGACAGGATCAAGTTCAGATATTCGAAGAATTGATCAAAGACGCGGATGGGAATTTCACCACCAGCTTCATACGTCGCGACACGCCCATCAAGGACAATCGTTTATTGCCTTTGGGATGGACACTGAAAGGGCCGGATCCTTCGCTCGCGGGAGAATTCCTCGAAGCCACGTATCCGCATGCCACCGGCGACGATACTCATTTCAAGGACGGGAGCGGCACGAGTGTCGTAACTTACGAAGTGCCTTTGCAAGGCATCGATCCCAGTTTCATGATGGTCAAAGCGACTCTCTATCACCAGACAATTCCTCCCTATTACCTCAAGATGCGATTCGACCAGGCGCCCGATTATCCAGCGACCAGGAGACTCTATTATCTGACGTCCAATCTAAAGACGAGTGGGACTCCGATAGAGAATTGGAAGTTACTAATTGCCTCGCACAGCGTCGCAGCGGTTAAGTAAGAGGAGATTACTTTTTTGGAGTGCGACGACCTGTCGTCGCTTTGATAGCTGTGATTTGGAGCAACGGTTGTCAGCGCGAATTACTCAATCTTGTTGGGAGCCGGGCCAAAGCGGTGACAGGGCGCCGCACTCCAAAGCCCTTCAACTCGGCTGACGACCGAGGGTGAAGAGCTTGATCAACACCAGACCGGCCACGAATCCTCCGATGTGCGCTGCATAGGCAACGCCGCCAAGTTCGGAGCCTCCGCCCAGAAGACCCAGCCCGCTGATTAATTGGAACGCGAACCAAATTCCGATGGCGACGTAGGCTGGCACGTCCGTAAGGAATCGAAAAAGGATAACGGTGACTCGTCGCGTCGGATAAAGAAGAATGTATCCACCCAAGACTCCCGAGATCGCGCCCGAGGCGCCCAAACTTGGAATCAACAAGCTGGCTGGATTGCTGGCGAACATGACGGTGGTTATCACATGTGCCAGTGAAGCCAGCACTCCGCAAACCAGGTAGAAAACCAGGTACCTCACATGCCCGACGCGGTGCTCGATGTTGTCGCCAAATATCCAAAGGAACAACATGTTGCCAAACAGGTGCGCAAACCCGCCGTGCATAAACAACGAGGTCAGCAGCGTTATGTAGACTGAGATTGGCGTCGGTTGCAGGCCGGGTATCTGAATGCGTTGCCCAGTCACTGGATGTTCAACCACTCGATCAGGTGTGCGTACATCCTGACCCGTGACGATCTCTTCGGGCACGGTTGAGTATGCGTAGGTAAACCGATCGTTGGAGCCGAACCCCTGGAAGAAGACAAAGACAAGAATATTGATCGCGATCAGAATGTAATTAACGATCGGAGTTGTCGTGCGATCTGAATTGTCGTCGTAAAGAGGAAAAATCATTCGTCACCCCCTTGTTAGGCTGTTCTTGGATCTTTGTTCTTAGTTCTTTGATTCTGTTCTTTGGTCTTTGTTCTTGGTTCTTGGTGCTTGTTCTTTGTGCTTGAATGTTTGAGTAGCTTTGCACGAAAAGTCCTAGATCCCACCTGCGGCAGCTGGTGGTTACTTCAGGTCCAGCCTACCCATTTTGATGTCGTTGTTACTGAATCCCACCTGCGGGAGCAGGTGGATGGTTCAAGTCCTGCCTATTTCGTTGAAAACTTGCGAGCGAGGCTGCATTTGAAACATCCCTCAGCTGCCGCTGAGGGGATTCAAAGGACCAATCCCAACCTTTCTTGTAGGTCGAACTTGAACTATCCACCCGCTGCCGCAGGTGGAATTTAAGACTTTTCCGGCAAAGCTTGTTTGAGTCATTCCTTCTTCAGGGTGGAATAAGTCAATTGAACCGGGACTCAATCACAAAGCACAAAGAACTAAGAACAAAGAACAAAATCAAAGACGCATCATTAATCCTCGCTCACGAGTGGCATGGCAACACTCGCATGAACGATAGCCGGCTCATGCGGCTTAAGTAACTCATACCCTTCTGAGCGCGCGACATAAGTAGCCGCCGTAATATCGCCAACGACATTCAAAGTCGTGCGGCACATATCGAGGATTCGGTCGATTCCCAAAATAATCGCGATCAACGCTGGATTGACTCCGATCGTTACCAATACACCAATGATGAAAGGAATTGATCCGGAGGGAACTCCGGCAGTTCCGATTCCTCCGAGAATCGCGAGATAGACCACCATCAATTGCTGTCCGAGGGAAAGATCGACTCCGGCGAGTTGGGCCAGAAACAACACCGTTACGCCTTCGTACAAAGCAGTTCCATTCTGGTTCGCCGTCGCTCCAACCGTCAGCACAAAACTGTTGATTTCCTGTGGCACTCCGAGATTCTCTTCAGAGATGCGTAAGGCAGTCGGCAGCGTCGCGTTCGACGATGACGTGGAGAATGCCGTAAGAATTACGGTCTTGATGCGGCGGAAGAATTCAATGGGTGAAATGCGCGACAGGAAATAGATCGACAATGAATAAACGCCGAACATATGCAGCGAGAGCCCAAGTAGGACCGTGATGACGAACCACGCCAGCGCCTGCAGCAGATCGAGGCCGAACCGGGCAGTATTGTTGAAGAGTAAGCACGCCACCGCATACGGCGCGAACTTCATGATGATTTCGATAATCTTCGCGGTGATTTCATAAATTGCCTGGAGAACTTTAAGTAGCGGCGCCGTTTCTTTGAATGGAATCAAAGTGATAGCGATCCCGATAATCAAGGCGAAGAACATTAAGTGCAGCATGTTCGGCGTACCACCCGACGTCGCGGTGCTCGGATTCGAAGGCACGCCCGCAACACTCGCGAATGGATTGGACGGCAAAATCGTATCGACGACCTGCATTAGAGGCGTCGCCACCGCACCTCCCTTTTTGGCTGCATCAACTTGTTTGGAGGCGTCTGAGCTGTACCGCTGTTCCAACGCTGCTTTGGTAGTGGGATCGATTCGCTTACCGGGTTTAATGGTATTGGTGAGGACCAGGCCAATGATGACCGAGATGGCGGAAACCACCAGGCAGTAACCAAAGGACTTAAGTCCGACGCGACCGAGCTTTCGAATATCGCCAATCCCCGCCACACCCACCACCAGCGACGAAAAAACCAGCGGGACCACAATCATCAGCAAGAGACGCAGAAAGATCTGCCCAATTGGCGCCGTGATGTTCTCGATGATCCAAACTACTCGTGGATGTTCACCACCAAAGCCATAGTTCACCGCCACACCCGAAATCACACCTACAGCCAGACCGATCAGAATTCGCGTATGGAGCGCCATCCCTTTCGGCTTGTCCGGCGTCTCCTCGTCGAGGTCTGTCGTGACTTCGCGCTCAAACGCGTTGGCGTCGATGGTGGTCTTGTTCTTTTCGTCTTCCGGCATTGTGTTTTACCTTTTCAAGCGAATTTGCTGGTTTCAAGTTTCAGGTTCCAGGTTTCAGGTTCCAAGTTTCAGGTTCCAAGTTTCAAGTTTCAAGTTTCAAGTTTCAGGTTTCAGGTTCCAAGTTGGTTCCCAAGTTCAGGTTCTCCGAACTTGGAACCTGGAACCTGAAACTTGGAACTAGGAACCTGAAACCTGAAACCTGGAACTAGGAACCTGAAACCTGAAACCTGAAACCTGAAACCTGAAACCTGAAACCTGAAACCTGAAACTTGAAACTTGAAACCTGGAACCTGAAACCGCCTTTTCCTCACCGTCCCCAGCGCAACTTGTCTCGCAGCACTTCAAAGTAATTCCGGTTCATCGGCTGCACGAGATTAAAAGCTGTCTTACTTTTTCTGATCACCACGCGATCTTCAGGCCGCAGTGAAAATCCAACCTGACCATCGAGCGTCAACGCTACATCTTCGTTCTGCGTTATTAACTTAAGCTCAATCACGGATTCGTCAGGCACCACAATAGGCCGGTTCGATAATGTGAACGGACAAATCGGAGTGATCACGATTGCATTCATCGAAGGATATATGACCGGTCCACCTGCGGACAGGTTGTAGGCGGTCGAGCCCGTTGGAGTCGAAACGATCAAGCCATCAGCGCGAAATGAATTGACGAATTGCTGGTTCAGGTAAGTCTCAATCTCGATGATGCGAGCCAGCGCCGTCTTATTAATCACGACATCGTTAAGAACCCGGCTACTCGTTATCTGTTCTTCACCGCGCATTAGCTCGATCGCGAGCATTACGCGCTTCTGGACAACATAACTTTCAGCCAGTATCGATTCCAGGGCGACATAAAGCTCTTCAATACGAAATTCTGCCAGGTACCCGAGACCGCCGTAGTTCACTCCGAGCACGGGAACTTCTCGATCGCCAAGCATGCGGGCGGTGGCGATCATGGTTCCGTCGCCTCCCAGCACCAGCATTAGATCAACGACCTCTGGAATTTTTTCCGTCTCAACCACGTTAACGGCACAGCCAGTTTCGTGCTCAATGCGTTCGCGTTCGATTTCCGGACCGCCAACCAGCTCGATACCACGCTGGCTTAGCCACTCGACAATTCCACACAGAGTTTTGAGCGCATCGGGTTGATGTGGTTTGACTACAATCCCAACCCGCTTGATGGTAGAAGATGCCATTGGAAAGCGTGCTTATCCGAGGTTAGTTCAGCTTGTGGACGTGGACTCAGTTCTTTGGAGAACGAGGCGGATAATATCTGTCGCTGGTTTTAGGTGTCAACGAAGTCATTGGCGATAGTAGTCCCAATCTGAAACTCTTTGAAACAAAAGGGCGTCACCACCGCTTGAACGGTAACGCCCTTAACTGAGGTCTGTGATCCTTAGGAAGCGGGTGATGCCTGTGACGGGTCATATTGTGATTGAGCGATCATCCTGGCAATCTCATTAACTAAGAGTAAACGCTCGGAATCGAGTGAACCAAGGCGTGAATTCATGGTCGCCTCAAAAGCCGTAATTGTTTTCTGACTATTTGCTCTTAGACTGTATTCCGAAGATGAGAGGTGGCTCCATAATGGGTGTAGCGCGCCGACACAAGCGGCGACGTTTTCACCGTAATCCGCAATTAGTTTGTGCATCCTTTCCGATTCGCTCGGTGACAACAAGTTAAATGCTTGAGCCTCTCGTTTCACGTCCCAGTACCACCACCACGCCATTTCATCCAGAGCTAGATACTGTTCTGTGTATTTTTCCTGAAACTGCTTCTGCGCTTTTCGTAACTGATTCAGCGAGGGTTTGCCCCGAACATTCTGAGTATTGAATGTCTGCATCCTGGTCTTCAGTACATGCAGCTTGCTGGTAAACTCTCTGTTGCGGTCTCCAACATCAATGGACTTTCTTAGTCTAGACGTTTTTAATGCCTCGGTTCTATTGGAGTCCTCAACAATTCCGGGGATGAATAAAGCGCTTAATGCTAAAACTAAGACAGGTGAGGCGAGCGCTGTCACCACTACCTTGGGCCAAGTGTCGGCTGCCATTGGAGGAACCTCCTGAGGTTAGAGTGTAGGAGCGGGCGAGGAACGAGCGGCTTATATCACACGGCCAAAAGAATAGATATAGCGAGCGGTCAAGCAGCGCGCCATAGTTTCCGTACTTTTAGTTTAGGACACGACCGTTCGCGATTAGTGATGTCTAATCTGCAAGCTTGGGATGGGGGTCGACCGCGGGTAACCTCTCCCCTATCCCGTCTCCACTTGTGGAGAGGGGAATTGCTTGCCAGACTCTAAACTATGATGCCCGCTCCCTTTACTTGCTTACCACTTCGTAAGCAGCCAGAAACTCGATGTTGCCATCGGCTCCTTTGATCGGGGATTCGATTGTTCCACAGACGCGCAAGCCGAGCTCTCCAGCTGCCTTGTTCACTGCAGCGATAACGCGCTGATGCTTTTCAGGCTCACGCACAATTCCACCCTTCCCAATTTCGCCACGTCCGACTTCGAATTGAGGTTTGATGAGAAGAACTAACGACCCATTCGGTTTGAGCAGCGGCGCCACAGCCGGGAGGACTTTTGTAGCTGAGATAAAGGCCACGTCCATGACGACAAGATCGAAACGATCAGGGAAATCCTCGACCGAGAGATAGCGGGCGTTGACGCCTTCGCGAACGTCGACTCGAGAGTCATTTCGCAAACGCCAGTCGATTTGATTATGGCCCACGTCGACAGCCACGACGCGCTTTGCGCCTCGCTGCAACAAACAATCTGTGAACCCACCGGTCGAGGCGCCAACGTCCAGACACAATAGCCCGTCGACATTGATCTTGAAGGTTGACAGCGCGGCTTCCAATTTCACGCCGCCACGGCTCACATATCGTTGGGCCGGATCGTCGCTGCCTTTGATTCTTAATTGGGCAGAGGGATCTACGAGGTCGGAAGGTTTATTGACTCGTTGTTCATCTACGAGCACAACGCCCGCCATAACTAACGCCTGAGCTTTCGTGCGAGATTCAACCAGGCCCTTGTCGACGAGAAGTTTGTCAATGCGCTCGCGTTTCATTCGAGCGACACTGTAACGCAGAACGACTTTGTAGCGTAGACTTCAGTCTGCGCTCAAGATACTTAAGATGATGGTTGCTCGTGAGGACACTCCTTCGTCAGAGGCGCCTTTGATCACTCCAGTGAATCTTCTCGAACGATTGCACAGACTGAAGTCCGTTCTACGCTGGGCCTGGCGCCGAGACCCCTGCACGATTGATCGCGGCGTGTCAGAACGACTTTGTAGCGTAGACTTCAGTCTGCGCTCAAGATGCTTAAGATGATGGTTGCTCGTGAGGACACTCCTTCGTCAGAGGCGCCTTTGATCACTCCAGTGAATCTTCTCGAACGATTGCACAGACTGAAGTCCGTTCTACGTTAGGCCTGGCGGCGAGACCCCTGCACGATTGATCGCGGCGTGTCATTGAGATGAAGTGATGCGGCACAATCTTCACAGAGCCACACCAGAATGTGAGCCGCGTCCGCCCAGAAGAACGAACTTACCCTTTTAGAGATCTTCAGCGCCTCGTCAACTTGAAGACGCCTGATTGCTTGCACGTAAAAGGCGCCGTTATAGAACTCGCCTTCGGCGCCTTCCTCGCGATGAATACACTCACGTTCCCGAAAGACTTGCTTGCTCATTCGAGTTCACCATTTCCTTATCGCACGATAATTTCAAAGAAAATGTCGGGGTTTTGAACTGATTGGTGAGAGATTTAGGGCCAAGCGGCGCAAGAGTATCGGGCTCTTCAGTCCACTATGCGTGAGATGATGCCACTCACTGGAAAAAGAGTCAACACTTACATACTTGATTGTTGCTTGTTCAACAATCAGGCTGAATTATCGGCGCTATGTGTGAGATTTTAGACTTGGAACGGATCTGGCCTATACCTTTGTCCGGCGGGCGCGCTTGTCTTCCAAAACCTCGATGTTCTCCTTAACCCTCGTGTAAATACCGTCGGAATCCAAGCCGTATTTCGCCAGCAAGAGCTTGGCGTCGCCGTGTGTGACCAGTCGATCCGGTACGCCCATTCGCACCAAACGCAGCTTGTCCTGCAGTCCATTCTCTTCGAGCAGCTCCAGGACGGCTGATCCGAAACCACCGGCGACATAGGCCTCTTCAACCGTGACGATGAGGCGTTTGGTTCTCGCCAGCGCCAGCAGCAACTCGGCATCAAGCGGCTTAACAAAGCGGGCATTGACGACAGTCGCTTCGATTCCATCCTTCGCGAGATTCTCAGCGGCTTCCAATGAAGGATGAACCATCGAGCCGTATGCGACTATGGCTATCTCACCGCCATCGCGAAGAATCTCACCTTTCCCGATCTCGAGCACCTGCGGTTCGCGTTCGGGAACGCCGATGCCGTTGCCGCGGGGATAGCGCATCGCTGTGGGACCGACGTGCTCGATCATCGTCAGCATCATGTCACGCATCTCGCCCTCGTCCTTGGGAGCCATGAGCACGATGTTCGGGATCGCGCGTAGATAAGCTATGTCGAGCAGGCCGTGATGAGTGGGGCCGTCGCCGCCCGCGATGCCGCCACGGTCAAGACAAAACTTCACATTCAAATCCTGAATGCAGACGTCGTGGACCAGCTGATCGAAGGCTCGTTGCAGGAAGGTCGAATAAATGGCGCAAACCGGAATCAGCCCTTCACACGACATGCCGGCTGCGAAGGTGACGCAATGTTGTTCAGCAATGCCAACGTCGAAAGATCGCTTGGGAAACTTTTCGAGCGGCTCGCACACTCCTGTTCCATCAGGCATCGCGGCGGTAAGTGCCACCACCTTCTCGTTCTTCTCCATCAATTGAACGAGCGTCTTGCCGAATACTGACGTGTAAGTCGGCGCTTTGGCCGCGGACTTAATCAGTTTGCCGGTCGCTAGATCGAATGGGCCGGTTGCATGCCAGCGGTAGTAGTCGACTTCTGTAGTCGGGAAGCCCTTACCTTTCGTGGTAAGCGCATGCACAATCACCGGTCCGTCTTTTATCTGTTGAGCTTCGCGGAAAGCTGCTACCAGAGCATTCGGATTGTGACCGTCGACATAGCCGATGTACTTGAATCCCAGCTCGCTTACCAGCGCGCCCGGCAAGACAGCCGCGGCTATCGCATCTTTCATCGTCTTTGCCGCGTGATGCAGACGACCACCCAGCGAAGGTATGGCCAGCAGAGTCTCTTCGACCTCTTCTTTGAAGCGATGGTAGCCCTGCGATTCGCGGATTCGGTTTAGATAGCCAGTGAGCGCTCCTACGGCTGGCGCTATGGACATCTCGTTGTCATTCAGGACGACAATCAGCCGGGTCTTCAAGTGTCCAGCCTGATTGATTGCTTCCATGGCCATGCCGCCGGCCAACGATGCGTCTCCGATTAAGGCGACCACGTGATGTTGCTCGCCCTTTCGATCGCGGGCAATCGCCATCCCCAGCGCCGCTGAAATTGATGTCGAAGCATGACCAGCGCCGAAAGTGTCGTATTCTGATTCGTCGCGTCGAAGGAAGCCGCTAACGCCGCCGTACTGCTTGATAGTGGGCAGCAGTTCCCGGCGCCCGGTAAGAATCTTGTGGGCGTAAGCCTGGTGGCCAACATCCCATACCAACCGGTCAGCCGGGGTATTGAAGGCGTAATGCAAGGCTACCGCGAGCTCGACGGCGCCCAACGAGGCGCCGGTATGTCCGCCGACGCGTGACATAGTCTCGAGAATATATTGGCGAATCTCATCTGCAACCGTTTGCAATTCCTCAGAACGCAACTGGCGCAGATCGGCAGGCGAATTAATTTTTGGCAGAAGATTCATGGAGACGTTATTTTGGCTCGAATGTTTTGCGGGAGGCATTGTAGCGCGACGATAGGGGATTTACTACCGCTTGGTTTTGAGAACGTTCGGCGATGAGATTAAAAGACGCACTCTGCATCGCAAAGTACTCTGCCCTAAATCAGGATTGTAGTCAAGCGATAAATGTACTGCAGGCTGCCAGCCTGCAGTTCCTGGGTCAGTGACACTCAACGATGGAGGGAGCTGGAGATCATTTTCCATAAGTCATTTATCAATTCCCATTTTTCATCGTAGCCTGTTACGACTTCAGTTCATAAGAAATGAAAAATGGGAATTGGCAAATGATATATGGAAAATGGCTCGCTTAACGCGAACGGCCTGCAGTTCCTGGGTCAGTAACACTCAACGACGGAGGGAGCTGGAGATCATTTTCCATATGTCATTTATCAATTCCCATTTTTCCTCGCAGCCTGTTACGACTTCAGTTCATAGCAATGAAAAATGGGAATTGGCAAATGATATATGGAAAATGGCTCGCTTAACGCGAACGGCGCCCTCGCTCAACATCCGACAGGCTGGCAGCCTGTCGTACAGTACAAATATGAACTTTAAGATTGAAGAAATGCAGCCGGCGCACTGGCGCCAGGTCTGCGAAATCTACCGGCAGGGATTGCGAACCGGACAAGCGACGTTCGAAGTTGAAGTTCCCGCGCCGGAAAAGTGGGATGCCCGCCACTTCGCTGATGCCAGGCTGGTGGCAACTTCAGATACCGGGGGAATTATTGGCTGGGCGGCGTTGAGTCCCGTGTCCACCCGCGCCGCCTACGCCGGTGTCGCTGAAGTCAGCGTCTACGTGGGCGAACGTCACCGTGGTCAGCGAGTCGGGCAGGAGCTGCTGAAGGTCTTGGTCGCTGAATCAGAGAAGATGGGAGTTTGGACACTTCAGGCCAGTATCTTTCCTGAAAACGAAGCCAGCATAAAGATTCACCGGAATTGCGGGTTTCGCGAAGTGGGTCGACGCGAGCGGATTGGAAAATTAAACGGCGTGTGGCGTGACACCGTTTTGATGGAACGCCGTCGCGCTGCAGATTAGGTAGCACAGACTTCAGTCTGTGTTTAGTTAAAGTTGACGCTACCGGCTTGAAACTAATCAACCTGCCTGGGCACAGCGACGAGAGCGTCAATAAACGAGAAACTGTGTTTAAGTCAAAGTTGATGCTAGCGGCTTGAAACTAATCAACCTGCCTCGGCACAGCGACGAGAGCGTCAATGAACGAGAGACTCAGACTGAAGTCTAAGCTACAAAGAGCCAGGTAGCACAGACTTCAGTCTGTGTTTAAGTCGAAGTTGATGCTAGCGGCTTGAAACTAATCAGCATGCCTTGGCGCAACGACGAGAGCGTCAATGAACGAGAAACTCAGACTGAAGTCTAAGCT
Organism: Pyrinomonadaceae bacterium; assembly: GCA_035572035.1. Taxonomy (GTDB): domain Bacteria; phylum Acidobacteriota; class Blastocatellia; order Pyrinomonadales; family Pyrinomonadaceae; genus JAOAPY01. The sequence goes on from DATNBH010000061.1 coordinate 30,665, forward strand.
ACAAAAAGCCAGGTAGCACAGACTTCAGTCTGTGTTTAGTTAAAGTTGATGCTAGCGGCTTGAAACTAATCAACCTGCCTTGGCGCAACGACGAGAGCGTCAAGGAACGAGAGACTATGTTAAGTCAAAGTTGATGCTAGCGGCTTGAAACTAATCAACCTGCCTGGGCACAGCGACGAGAGCGTCAAGGAACGAGAAACTCAGACTGAAGTCTAAGCTACAAAAAGCTACAAAGAGCTACGCGCGACGCAGACGCAATACAGCGATCTCAGGTCCCACTCCCAACCGCACTGGCAAGCCAATCACTCCCGTACCACGCGAGACGTACAGCTGAGTCAACCCGCGTCGAAACAATCCATTAGCGTACTTGAGATCAATCGTTGCGAAGCGTGCCGGTGCTCCGATGAATGGAAGCTTGATCTGCCCGCCGTGGGTATGCCCGCTGATTATCAGCGACGCTGACTTTGACTCCGCAAGGTCAAGCACTGACGGTTGATGAGACAACAGGACTAAGGGCAACTTCTCATCGCGACCGTAAAAGGCTCTCAACCAATCAGTACCGTTCCATGACCAGTCGTCGATTCCGGCGAGCTGAATCGCGTCCGGTCCTCGCTTGAGGATCGTGTTCGAGTTATTCATCACGGCGATGTGTTGCCGTAACAACGCCCGTGTCGTCAGCTCAGGGTCCGTATAGTGATCGTGATTTCCCAGCACCGCCCAAACACCTTCCGGCGCTTTCAGCTGGGCGAGCGCCTCTGCGCACGGTTCGATATAGCGCCGGTACGACGTCGTATAGTCCCCGGTCAGCACCATCAAATCCGGCTTTGTTTCATTCGCGAGTTTTACAACGTGTTGGACTTCGGACAAATCGACGATCCGACTGTGATGGATGTCGGTTAGCTGAGTAATGCGAAAGCCTTCGAACCGTTGGGGCAGGTTGTGAATGAGAATATCTGTTTGGGTTACTTCATAACGGTGCGGCGCGATCAGCGTTGAATACGCAGCCGTCGCCGACACCGTCACTAACGGCGCCGCAGCCAATCCCGAAATGAATTGTCTTCGGGTGATCGACAGTTTAGACACCGGACGATTCTAACATCGGCGCTGGCGAGCCAAACGAACCACGCGGCTAACGGTCGAGGAAAGGACGCCCGCGAGATCGATGGAACCTGCGGGCGGTTACGCTGGATATTTACAGCTTCTTTAATGCCCTCTGACGAGAAACACATCCCAGGCCCAGCGTCCCACTTGTGCCCCTTGAGCGTCCTTAACCTTAGCTCTATAGCGGAACCAGTTGCCGTACTGGTCCCGGCGTTTCGACTCCTTGTAATCAAGCCCAATGGAATGAATCATTTGGAGCGTTGGCAGCACACCACCCGTCCGCACCTGACGTTGCCGGATTCGGACCACCATTGCATGTTGGTGGTCCGGTTGTGCCAGTCCCTCCCTGGCCGCCGGTTTGACCGCTGTTATCTATTGTTTCTCCCTGAAGAGAGGTCTTCACGAAACCGACTTTCATTGCCTTCTTTTTCTCTTGTTCCTCGAGCCACTCAGGCCAGCCTTTGCCACTTGTATCGATCGTGATGCTCCAGCCTTTCTTAAGTAAACGGGGAACAAACCACGTCGGCGGCACTATCAGGTTCGTCGACTTTGAAGTCTTATAACTAACGGTAGAGAAGGTCCTCCCCTGTTCCTTGATGGCCGCCTCGAGGCTCATGCCCAGGACGCCGTCGAAAACGGCGGGGAAAAAGTACACGTTGTAATTCCCCTTGATTAGCGCGTGTTGCCCTTCAAAGATCACTTGGTTCGCCAAAATAACTGTGTCGCCGGTGAGCTCAACTTTCTCTGGCAAATACAGAGTATCAGCGAGGTGCACGCCCTTGATCTGCTTCCCGACTACGCGTATCGCTTGCATCTCCGGTAGCTGGGATAAGCTCAGTTTTAAGTTCTTATGCCAATTTGGATTCAGCAATTCTTCCGGCTCAAAAGGAACGCCTTTTTCCTGCAGTAATTCGCGACCACGCTTGAAGTTCTCGCGGATGCGCTCGCGCTGTTGTTGTGACAACGTGTAGCGATGTCTTGAGGCAGGCTGTTGAGGAGAAACTACTGAGTTGCTATCACTCGAAGCAGTTAGCGAGGACCAAACAATTGAAATTAGACAAACTGAAAGCGCCGTTGCTTTGAAAAGAACTTGTCGTTCCCGTTTTATTGCCATTGAGGTAGCCTCCCTTTCAACGGTGCAGTACGTGGTGGTTGGCTAGCTAGAGTTTTCGCACTAGCAGGAACTTTCGTGAGTGAATGCGGTCTCCGCGTCCCACAACCTACTCCCCCGACCAACGGCTGTCAATCTTTCGTCGAGAACTCCACCTTGCTTGAATGCGCCGAAGTTAATTCCCCTCAGATTCGTGTAGATCGCATAATCGACGATTCACTTTGGAGCAGATGTTTTGATGAAGGCGGTCAGTTCAGTGCGCCAAGAAAAAGTAGGTAAAGCATGAAGTGAGAACTGAGGCCATTAGCCGATACCACAGGCTCACCCTGTGGTATTTCATGTTCGCAGCTACCAAAACAGGCTGGGCCACCGGGACGCAAGATGCCACGGGCTGGCCCCGTGTAGTCGCACGTTTCCGCTTGCCCTCAGCATGAAGCGTGAGCGCTCCACGGGACGAGCCGTGGCCTCACGAAAACCCGGGGCCGCCTCTGTTAGCGGCCAACGTGAGTAACCACGGCGCAAGGCCGTGGCATCAGTTTGGCCGACTACCTACTTTTTCTTGGCGCACTGGGCCAGTTCTGTGCCTTGACAATCGGCGAGGCCCGTTTAGAATTAACGTTCGCCTTGGTGGCTGCGGAGATGTGGCCGAGTGGCTGAAGGCGGCGGTTTGCTAAACCGTTAAGGGTCAAAAGCCCTTCACAGGTTCGAATCCTGTCATCTCCGCCAGATTTTTTGAGGTCAGTAGTCAGGGCTCAGAGGTCAGTAACCGCTCCGTTCACTGGCCAGACCTCCGACTGCTGGCCTTATTCTTTTATGACTGTTCGCGTTCGGTTTGCACCATCACCAACCGGCTATCTCCACATCGGAGCAGCCCGTTCAGCGCTCTTCAATTGGCTCTTCGCCCGCAAAATGGGCGGCAAGTTTTTGCTTCGAGTCGAAGACACCGACCACCAGCGCTCGACTGACGAATCGACGCGATCGATTCTCGAAGGTCTGAAGTGGCTCGAGCTGAATCACGACGAAGAGCCCGTCTTTCAATCAAACAATGCGTCGCTACATCGCGAGGCAGCGCAGCAATTGCTGGCAGCGGGCAAGGCTTACCGCGACTTCACACCGAAAGAGCAACGAGACGATAAGACGATCAAGCAGGCAATTGCCGGCCGGGCCCGGGCCCAGGCAGCAGAAGGTGTGGACCAGCGCAGCAATCCTTATCGTGATCTGTCACCCGCGGAGTCGGACGTGCCTGCGGCCGCGGGTGAGCCATTCGCAGTCCGTTTGAAAGTGCCGAAAGATGGATCGGTGAAGTTCGAAGACATCGTTTACGGACAACAGGAGCGTCCGTTCTCCGAAATTGAGGACTTAGTGTTGCTGCGGTCGGAAGGGCATCCGCTTTACAACCTTTCGGTTGTGATTGACGACATCAACATGGGTATCACTCATGTGATTCGCGGTCAGGACCATCTCACCAATACCCACAAACAGATTCTGATTTACGAAGCGCTGGGAGCAACCGTGCCGCAGTTCGCTCACTTGCCGCTGATCCTGGCGCCGAACAAGAGCAAGCTTTCAAAGCGAAAGCATGGCGAGGTCGTATCGCTCACGACCTATCGCGATCGAGGCTTCGTCCCGGGAGCTTTTCGAAACTTTCTTGCGTTGTTGGGCTGGTCGCCGCCGGACGAGCAGGAGATCCTGGGGCTCGACGAGTTGGTACGGAAATTCTCATTAGAAGGAATCGGGCGCGCCAACGCAGTCTTCAATTTCACCGAGAACGATCCTCGTCATTGGACTGACGACAAGGCGCTCTGGATGAATGCCGAGTACATCCGGACGATGCCGCTGGCAGATCTGTTGCCCATGCTGAAAGCGGAGCTGCGAGCCAGCAAACTGTGGCGCGAAGAGTACGAGGATGACGATCGGGAATGGTTCGAGAAAGCGGTCGAGCTGATTCGTCACCGCTTCTTCACCCTGAAAGATTTTTCAGCGCAGGGACGCGCATACTTCTCGGATGACTTTGATTTTGACGAAGCGGCCGTAGCAAAGAATCTGAAGAAAGAGCCGCGGCTGCGTGAATGGCTGCTAGGGCTCGCTTCACGATTGGAAACGGTCGAGCCATTCGATCAGGCCAGTGTCGAAGCCGAGCTCCGAAAATATGCCGATGAGCTCGAAGTAAAAGCTGGCATTTTCATCAACGCCTCGCGCACAATGTTAACTGGCCAGGCTGTGGGACCCTCGATGTTTGAGGTCTTTGAAATTATGGGCCGCGATCGTTCCGTGGAAAGACTGCGGAGTGGGATACCGTGGTTCGAGTAATTTTCTATCACCGCAAACCTAAGGAGACAAAGGATGAGCCCAAAGCAAAAGTTAAGGCCTAAGCCAGCCAAGAAAAGGGTCGTGCCTTAATTTAGCAGTGCGGTGACCTGTCACCGCTTTCGCCCGCGGCGGTTGACGCCGCGCTGCTTGGTAATGTGCCCTTTTAGACAACTTGCTGCGACAGGTCGCAGCGACCAAAGCGCCGACAGGTCGGCGCACTCCAAACTAGGGCACTATCAAGAAAAGCGCCGCGAAAAAAGGCGGCGCCAAAAAGGGTGGAGCGAAAAAGAAACCGGCGAAGAAATTGAAAATGATGGGTGGTGACGCCGGTACCAAGGGAACAGGCAGCGCCGGCTAACAAGCGTTGTTTTGAAATCTCGAGTTAAGGACGGTCGCATTATCGCTAATGCGCTGGCGGAAAAAGTGTCGTTGATTCCCGAGTCAGCACTGGCACTGGAAATTAGAGGTTTTCGGATGAAGAAATTTGTATTCAGCATCGCAGTTGTTTTGGCAATTGCCTCATTCGCATTTGCTCAAAACACAAATTCATCAACCACGAAGGTGCGGCCCCGAACCACGAACACTAATGCTACTCCCTCCCCGACACCGAAACAGGCGAGCAGCCCAAAACCGGCGGCGACTGCTACGCCAGCCAAAAAAACCACCGCCGCCGCTCCGGGTTCGGAAGGTGTGCTTGCCGCTTTCAACAAGATCCTTGACGGCATTCGTCACGCGAACGTGGATGATGTCACCACGCCTTACTGGAATTCAAAGCAGCTTATTCTCTTCAACAACAACGGCACCGTAACTCGTGGCTGGGAGCAAATGCGAAAGAATCGCGAAAGCTCCTATCCTGACATGAAGGACGTAAAGCTCGAGGTGCGCGATGTTCATGTAACGATGCTCGGTCGTGATGGTGCGCTGGTGAGTTGTCTTTGGACGCAGTCGCTGACGTTCAAAGGCGTGCCCGAGACTGCTACCGGGCGAATGACTCTCGTGTTCAAGAGACTGGGTACGGAGTGGAAGGCGATTCACTTACATACTTCGAATGATAGACCTGATCCGTCACGCGTCCCGTCCTCGGAGCAAGTCTCGACGCCGAGCCCTACGAATAAGCCGTAAAGTCGCGGAAGGGGAGAAGGGGAGAAGGGGAGACACGGTGATGTCCAGCTAAGATTGAGTGGGACGCACGTGTTGATAGCTTAAGTTTGTTTAGACGTCCCCGTTTACCCATTCTCCCTATCTCTGTTTCTCGCCGTAGCGTTTATCGGCGGCTAATTCCCTTCTTAAAGTTTGCGAGGCCGATGCCACCGAGTGCGGCGAGGAAGGGAAAGAATTCAACTACGTATCGCGGCTCCGGATTTTCAATCGTGGAGAAGAAGGCGAGCCGAATAAATATCATCAGCGCCACCAGCAGCAGCCAGCGCCTCGAATCACCGTCGCGGCTCCTGAAGAGAACGAACGCACCTGCCAAACCAACCACGGTATACAGCAACACCAACAACGAAAAGAACGGCAGCCAGATATGCTGGTGAGTGCCGTGATCCAGCTCAGATAGCGGCAACAGTTCACCATCAAAAGGATAGTAGTCCGAATGTGGTCCAGCCCACAGGGACCAGCCACGCTTCATCGGCAGCCACAAGTAGTAACGAAGTGGAGCGTGAGCGATGCGCTCGCGGGCAAGCTGAGCAAACCCGGCATCGATAACCGGCGTCATCTCGGGCGAAAGTTGCTCGGGCTCTTCCTGCTCATCGTCCTCGGCCTCTTCATCAACTTCTTCGTCAGGTTCCGCAGCCGCGTTCTCATCAGCTTCCGGTGAGGCGGATGGCGTTGGACTTGGCGTTGGACTTGGCGTTGGACTTGCAGTTGGACTCTCTTCGGTTGGCACCGGATGGTTGTACTGGTCGAGCAGCTGAGCAACGCGAGCCTTCTCTTCAGCAGAATCGAACGCGCTCGCAGGCATTTGCGAGAGGCTAATTGCTTTGTCGTCGAGCGACCACAGCACTGGTTCAATGTAGCGCCCATCGTCCACCCAGGTTCTCAGCCACGCCAAATAACCGCGCGGCACGAATTCGCCCGGCATCTCCGCGTGAGCAGGCGCCAATGGCTGAAACAAGTGAAAGACGCGCCAGTTGCGCGCGGTCCACGGCGCCAGCACCAAAACAAAAGCGAGCGAAAGCAACGCGCCGCGAATGACTACTCTGCCGACGCTTTTGAGAGACACATTCCGAACCAGCGTAAGAACCAGGGTGAGCCCGACCGCAAAAACGAACAACCCGCTATCCGGTCGAAAGAGAACGCCAAGTCCTCCGAGCAATCCCGCTGCCGTCCAAATAAGCAACGCAGTCTTATGGGACCGTGAAACAAAAGCCAGCGTCGCTAACAGACAAAGCGACACTGCAAAAAAGCTCGCCCAGGTTTCAGTAAGAATGGTACCGACGTAAATCGCGGTGAAAGGACACAAGCAAGCCAGCAACAATGCGGCCATGCCCGCCAGGCGTTTGCGAGATCTATCAGGCTCCCAATAAAACGCCAGGAGTCCGACGAGTGCGCACGTGGCTGTGTCAATCACCGCTTGAGTGATTCGCACCGCGGAGTTGCTGTAATGACCGAAAAGGGAATAGACCCCAGCAAGAAATAGAGGGTAACCGGGCAGTCGAATTAGCGATGCGTTGTAAGGCGCTTGATCTTCGTGTGAGTAGACGTGCTGCTCGAGAAGGTTGCGAGCCATCAACGCGTACAGCTTGCCGTCGCCGGGATTGTCATTGGCAAGATAGCGCGCGACGCACAACCGAAAGGCGAAGGCTAGCAGGAGCAGTACAATCGCAATCCAAGTCTTGTGACGCATTAATTGTTCTTAGTTCTTTGTTCTTAGTTTTTAGTTCTTGACGAATTGGTGAGGCCTTGATTCCACTCAACCACAAAGTACTAAGAACGAAGAACCAAGTACTCCTTTACGGCTGCGCTTCGACGGTGGCTTTTCTTTCCAGCTTGCCCCAGCCAACCAAGACACCTCGTACCGCGACTGCCACTGACTTGATCATGACGTAATACATAACTTGCCGGTAACAGAACCTCTGCAGAAAAACCCACCACAGCAGACCCCAGCGCTCGCGCCTCTCGAGTATGAATGCAAAGCAAGCTGACAACCAATCAATCGTTAAAAACAGCGCATAGTAAAAAAGCACTTGATTAAGATTGGTCATCTTGTACCCAGCGGGTTGTTGAAGCCAATCCAAGCCCGCGGAAACCAAGGTGAAGACCAACATCAAATCCATTACCGGTGATATCAATGGAAAGATGATCTGGAAAATCCACACATTAGGCATCGCTACAAACCCGAGCGCGCCGTAACGCGGTCGCAGCAAAGCATCACGATGTTTCCACATGCACTGCAAGGTTCCATAGGCCCAACGAAATCTCTGTTTGGCGAGGGCTCGCAGTGTCGCCGGTGCTTCAGTCCACGCGATCGCGCCTTCTTCATAGCCAATCTTGTAGCCAAGCCGGCGAATGCGAAGTGTTAAGTCCTGATCTTCGGCGAGCGTGTCTGAGGTGAAGCCGCCTGCTGCAGTTAACAAGTCGCGCCGCCAGGCGCCAACCGCTCCGGGGACCACCGTGATGCAGTTCAAGCTGGCGAAGGCTCGGCGATCCATGTTCTGTGAAGTGATGTATTCGAGCGCTTGCCATCTGGTTACGATATTGATCCGGTTGCCGACCTTCGCATTCCCGGCCACGGCTCCGATTCTCGGGTCGTAGAAACGGTGGGCAAGTGCGCCGATAGCGCGCGGAGCGAACAATGTGTCTGCATCAAGCGCAATGATGACTTCACCTTGTGCGTGTCGCAGTCCGTGGTTCAGCGCGTTAGCCTTGCCGGAGTTTGGCAAGGTGAAGAGACGAACGCGCGGCTCATTCGAGAACTTTTCGCGCACAACCTCGCTGGTCGCATCGGTCGATCCGTCATCGACTACGATAATCTCGAAATTGGCATAGTCGGAAAGAAGCAAGCTCGTAAGCGTAGCCTCGATCACCATCGCCTCGTTGTAGGCTGGAACGATGACGGTCAGCGGCGGGCGATAAGCTTCACCAGCATGGGTTTGGCGCCGGCGCCATGAACGTATCCGTTGCGCGAAAGCAAGAGTCCCGACTATCACGAGGCGGCTCAAGCCGAGCAGGATTCCAATCAGAAAGGTCCATTGCAACAGCCAGCCGCTCATGGAAAACACAAAGAAAGCAAGCGAGTCAGCACGAGCATAGAAGGTTTGGTCTGCCGAAACCGGGGGCATGACCTGATCGCGAGTAAACCCGCCCAGGTCCGATGTAAGCACAAACTTGAAGCCGCGGTTGCGCAACTCGCGAATCAAACGCGGCAGCGCTTCTACAGTGGCCGATCGATCGCCGCCCGAGTCGTGCAATAAAACGACCTGGCCTCGAGTGTCGGGATTGGTGTCGAGCGCCCGCTTCAAAGTCCGGTCGACAATTTGGTCGGCTGTGACCGGCAACTCCCAGTCGTCCGGATCGATACGCAAGCCCACCATGATGTACCCGAGATCCTTAGCACGTATTGCCGGCTCGACTTCTTCGGGTGTGTCAGCTTCGGCGTCGCCAAAAAATGGTGGACGAAACAGCACCGTCGATCGTCCCGTTAACGACTCGATTAAACGCTGCGTGGCGTTAAGTTCAAGATCGGTGAGCGGGCCGGGGATCTCTCCGAGGTTTGGATGTGTGAAGGTGTGATTACCGATTTCATGCCCTTCATTCACAACGCGACGAACCAGGTCTGGATAGGCCTGGCCATTCTTGCCAATGACAAAGAAGGTTGCCGGAACTTGTTCTCGCTTGAGGATGTCCAGGATCTGAGGAGTCCACTTCGGATCTGGCCCATCGTCAAAAGTGAGCGCAATCCAACCAGGGTGGTCTCCAGAGCGTTGAATGACATACGAAGACGGCAGGTTGGACATGTCATAGGTCTCGGAAGCAATGAAGCCGGTCGCCGGATCCACCTTCAGATCTCGAGAACCGTCGTGAGGACGCGAGACCACCTTCAACAACTCGCCTTCGCCTTCAAAGTCCACCTGATATCCATAAACGATGCGACGCAAGGAATCGACGGAGAAATTGGCGTCAGACGATCCGAAGTAGGACCAAATCGACGGGTCTTCAGATCCTAAACGCCACAAAGCAAAGCCGGCTGGATGAAAACCGCTGGCCGCGCGCATCTGGTTGTATGCAGTCACCGCGTCGAGAAACCAGACGTAGTGATGTGAGTCGTCTTCTTCGTCGTATTCGAAATGCGGATTCTTTTCGGCGTCAAATGCGATTTGCTTAACTTCAGACTCAAAAGCTGTCACCCAGGCTTCCTGGCAAGTCACTTCCTTGGCATGATCTCCGCCTTTGGTCCAGTCGTAGCCATAATTTCCAATCGCCACAATCGTCTTGGAGCCGTTCAACTCCTTCATTCGCTTGATAAGGTTGGTTTCGAACCAATCTTGCGCGGCTACAGGTCCAGCTTCGGGTCCAGCGTAGTGCTGGTCGTAGGCCATCAGCATTAGGTAATCGGTGGCGTCTCCAAACTCCTTATATTTCCAGTCGGGATTATCAAAAGGCACTGACTGCATGACAGTCCAACCGCGCACCTCAAAGGCCGCATGGAGCGATTCCATAAAGTGAAGTAGATTTTCGAGGTTCGCAGGTACCGGATCCGGAATCTCTTCAAAATCGATGCAGACGCCATCGAACTTGTTTTGCTCGAGAAACTTCGTGAGCGCCGAAATCAGATGCTGGCGAGAATCTTCGTCAGCAAGTGTGCGCGCGAGCATCGGCTTGTTCCACTGGTCATTAAATAGATTCTGGACCATGGGAATGATGCGAATCTGTGGTCGCGTCTCGCGAATGAGATTCAGCGCTTTGGGATCCATTTCGACAGCGATCGGGCTTCCGTCTGGTGCGCCTTCCTGCAAATACACCCATTGCGGCACGACCCAATCGAGATGATTGAGATTTCTCTGCAGAGAGGCGTAACTGGATTCATCCCAGTTTATGTAGAAGCCAATCGACAGAGGTCTGGAAGTAGGGATAAGCGGAGCTGGAATCGCCGGCGGAGGCGCGATGTGCATCTGCTGAGATCGCTTTGCAGGCACGACTCGTTTAGTCCGTTCCAGTGCGCGTTGTAACTCCTCCTCCGCCTTTTTGGCTCTTCGTTCGCGAGCATTTTGTGGAAGTGTGGGAGTCTTCGGCTTGAGTTCCGAAGGATGAGGGAAAGAACTCGCCGGCCGAAGATCAAAGCCGGGAAGCAGTGGCTTGGCGAAGACGCTGATAATAAAGACCGCGATGAGCGCGGTTGCCACTACGGCTAAAGCCATCCAGGTGCGTCGCACACGACGCCAACGACGGCCGCCAGGATCGTAGAAAACCGGTTTTTCTGCGGTGGGCAAAACTACTCCTGAGTAGAACGGACTTCAGTCTGTTCTGCAATTATTAGCCACTCAACCTTGAGTCAATCAAACCATGCGCAGACTGAAGTCTACGCTACTTTGTTTCCGTAGCGTATTGATCGGCGCCGAGGAAGTGCAGGGAAACGTACGGCTCGTCACCAACGACCCAGCTGTCATGAGCTTTTGCGGGAACATAGAAAAGGCTGCCCGGCGCCAGTTCGATGGCGGGACCGTCGATCATGGCTGCCATTGCACGGCCTGAAAGAACAAGTCCTACGTGCTCGACTTCGCAAAAGGGAGTTCCCGCCAGGTGGCTAACATGCTCGGACCATTTCAACCAAGGTTGGTGGTCAAGCAGTCGAAACGCGGCCACGCAAAAAAGCCGCTCGCGAGACACTCGCGAGCGGCCGGTGAACTGTTCGGATTGGCCTGTGTACTGACTGTGTGCGTGGCGCACTAAACAGCTAGACTACTGAACCGTGATCCTAACAAGTTGCTTAAGGTTCAGAGGTCAGGCCTCAGCCACCTCACTGTGATTAGAACTCATATAATTTGATCACCTCCTTTCCAGCGTTATCGCGGATGATAAGGTGACTCGCTCCTCATCGTCAATTACTTTTTTCGATCAGATCTCGCGAAGGCTAGCTGCCCACCAGCATAGACCTTCCACGAATGCTCGATGCCGAAAAAATAAGCGAGTTCGCGATAGTCGTCGCAATCGTGAATTACAAAATCTGCCGCTTTCCCCGGCTCGAGAGAACCGATGTCGTCGCCACGCCCAAGACTGTAGGCGGCATTAATTGTGGTTGCGGTGATTGACTCCGCCGGCGTCATCTTCAAGTGGGTGCAAGCCAGCGATAGAACGATTGACATCGAAGTGGTCGGCGACGAGCCGGGATTGAAGTCGGTAGCCAGCACCACCGACAAGCCGGCTTCGATCATTTCGCGCGCCGCCGGATAGCGAGTGGAGCCGAGCGCGTAGACAGAGGCTGGCAAAAGAACCGGTTGGACGCGTCCATTCTGCAAAGCTGCGATGCCTTCGGAATCCGTATGCTCGAGATGATCGGCGGTGACGGTGTGAAGCTCGGCTGCTAACTTTGCGCCTCCGGAAAGCGATAGCTGATCGGCATGTAGTCGCAAGCCCAGACCGTGACAGCGCGCGGCCGCAAGGATCTTCCAAGACTCGTCGGTCGTGAAGACACGCTCCTCGCAAAATACGTCGCAGTACTCAGCAAGGTTCTCGCGCGCAATTTGGGGAATCATCTCCTCAATCAACAACTGGACATATGCGTCTCGCCGGGATTGATACTCGGGAGGCACCGAATGTGCGCCCAGAAACGTCGGGACATAATCGAGCGCGGTCTCGTCATGCAGCCGCTTGATGGCGCGAAGAATCTTGATTTCGTCTTCGAGCGACAAGCCGTATCCGGATTTTGCTTCGACGGTGGTGGTTCCGCCTCGGAGAAACCAATCAGCGTAGCGTTTGCCCGTCGCGACCAATTGATCAAGGCTCGCGGCCCGCGTGGCTCGCACTGTTGATTGAATGCCACCACCACGCGCGGCGATCTCCTGGTAACTGACTCCCGACGATCGTTCCTCGAATTCATCTGCGCGAGTGCCGCCAAAGACGGGATGGGTATGCGCATCCACAAATCCCGGCATGACGACACGCCCGCCAGCGTCGATAACTTCACAATCGTTTGTGATTGCCGGCTCGATTTGCTCGCGCGTTCCGATCTGCGCGATCCGTCCGTCGCGAATCAGCATCGCGCCGTCGTTAATGATCGAGAGTTCGCGTAGCTCGGCGCCGAAGCGAGGCCGCGCCGGACCAGCGAGAGTCACGAGTTGTTTGCAGTTAATGACTGCCAGTGTGTCGTTCACAGGAAGGAATTGTACGACAGGCCCCCAGGGAGCGCAGGCATCCCTGCCTGCTTTGTTAGCAAAGCGGCGCCTTGGCGATCAAAATATTCGCATTCAACGAAAGCAGGCAGGGATGCCTGCGCTCCCTGGTTAACGCTGCCGGCGCTTGCCCATCCAATAAAGCCCGACGCCAACTCCATTAGCAACAATCACAGGCACAATTATTTTCAAAGCAAACTTGAGCTTGCTCGGGACATCAATGATGGGAATGGGGGTAAATCCAATATAGATCAGCGAAACCAGAAAGCCTGAGGCGCATGCAACCTTGAGCCACCAGGGCGCGCGGACGCCAAACGCCTTCATTCCAAAGAGTGGAATCGCAAAGAGAACCATGTAGGTTAACGCATAAAAAACTCCGCCCGCATTGTCCAATATTTGGAACGCCTCCTGAGCGTGAGCGTCGAGCAAACTCGCTAATCCCAAAACCAGCGTCACTGCTCCAACAAACACTATCGAATTGACGGGCGTCTTGTACTTTGCATGCAAGCGCGTGAACCATCCCGGCAAAAGCTCGTCCCAACCAGCGACCATCGGCAGCCGAGTGTTGGCCGCAAAGTAAATACTCATCAGAGCTATCTGGCGCACAACGACGCCGAAAATCGCAATCGATACGACCTTACCAACCCAGCCGTACGAACCGAACCCCAGTGAGAGAACCTGCGGGATTGGTCCAATCAGGTCCACATTGTTTGGCGACACGAAAGCCAGCACCGAACTCGTGCCGAGTATGAACATCAAGGCGATGACAGGAGCGGCGATAATGACTGACCTGCCGATGTTCCGAGCCGGAGCGCGCGTTTCGCCGGCCATGATGGCTATGTATTCAAAACCCGTCAGAGCTCCGAGGGCCAACTTGCTATAAATATTCACATTGAGCCACGTCACGGCGGGAGGATTGATCGTGAGAGGATGATAGTTATTCACCGTACCGCTTACGATTCCAAACAGCGGCAAGCCGATCAAAGCCACAAAGGTGATCATCAACATAATCCCGCCGGCGTTATGGACCCATTTGCCCAATCCTAAGCCTCGGACCGCCGCCGCCATCATCGCGATGACCAGGGCGCAGCTGACGATGGTTATGACTTTGTGATCTTCTTTCATCCACGGGATGTGCAGCGCATACGAGATGTTCGTCGTCACCACCAGCCCGATGCCGGCGAGGATTGAGATCGCAAACACCCAAAGATTCCAGGCCACCATGAAGGCGACGAATTCGTTGAAGCCGAGCTTGGCCCACTGATAAAGCCCGCCTTCGAGCGGCATCAATTTGTTAAGGAAGATCACCGCCGCAGCCAGAGGCAGGTAGAACGTGACGATAGCGAGCAGCCAAAAAACTTGCTGCGAGTCACCGAGTTTTGCTGCCCAGCCCACCCAGATGGTGCCGACCACGAAGACGATCTGTGTAAGCACGAGATCGAAAAGGCCGAGCTCTTTCTTGAATACCGCGCTGCGTTTTTCGACGTCGTCAACTTCTCGCTCGACGAGATCCTGGCCAGTTGAGTTTTGGGGTGTGTCGTCGCTCAAGATACGTTGGGACGGCTCAAGTGCTTAGTCTCATGGTTGGGAAGGGCAGCTTGCTCCCGCTGACTTGCTAATTACTCAAGAAAATTCAAATGAACCTGCGCAGTTAAGGCATCAAGCTGACGAAGTGTGATCGTGGACGATCCGCCAACCAGCTTTCGTCTTGCGAAAGATCAGAGTGAATTTGCCGTGTGGTTCATCATTGGCTCGTTTCAGACGCCAACTGCCGATCACAACTGCCCTGTCATTTCCGATTGGATTGATCTCCAGGTCGGTAAAGGAAAGCGTGCCCATCTTTTCGCGCGAGTTGTAACTCTTTTGATAGTGCTCGAGCACGGTCTGCCAGCCATGGGTCACGTTATCGCCTGAGACGAACACAGTCTTTGGCGAGCGCTCGTAGCCATCCATGTAGCCAGGGATGTCGCCCCGATTCCAGGCGTCGCGCTGCGCGAAGAGGACTGCTTTGACAGCGTCAGTGATTGTGTTTTGCTTGGGCGTCTGAGATGAGATAGCTGTTTGGACCAAAAGAACTGTCAACAACCCTAGCGTCAGCGAGCACAGTTTTCGGCGCATAAGCTGAACGACCTTTTCACTCAAGAAGTGATAATGCGCGCAAGACTATAATTGCAGCACCTGCGTTACGACAAGGAATTCAGGTTCTAAAGCTGGTTCAACGCGTGACTCGATGGAGACAGTCAAGACTGAAAGTCTCAAGGTAAGGAAGGGTTGCTTGCGCCCGCTCAACTTGCATTGGCATTCAATGTTGATTGTGGGCTTGAACCTCTCCTTATGACTGAATGCCAGTGCAACTTGAGCGGGCGCAAGCAACCCTTCCTGACCCTGAGCTGATCAAACTTGAGCTGAAACAAACTTGAGCTGAAACAAACTTGCGCTGATCAAGCTAGCGCTCCGAATAAAACGTCCGCGCGTCCACGTGTTTACTCCCAAGTACTTTCAGGAACCTCAATGACAACTGAAAACTGGAAAATGATATCTGGAAAATCTCTTAGACCACCGTGCCTCAGGACTAGATTCTCCAATCCGCCCGCCGCCTACACCCCATTTCTTCACCTATGCCGCTGAAGCCAATCACGGACGTCGTCGCGCATCGAGGGGACAAAATCGTGAGCGGCATCATGAGCTCGAGTCTCGACATCACTGGCCCTTAACTTTAATCGTGCTCCATAGTCGGCAACACGCTCCGGTGTGTAGAACTCATCGCGCGTACCGGAAAGGTAAAGAACTGCAGCCTCGCTCGGCTGATAGAGCTCGCTCTCCTCCCAATCACCCGGCAAGCCACCGCAGATACCGATAATCCCGCGCAGCCTCCGCGGATGACTGAAAGCGAAACGAAAGTTCAACGCGCAAGTTTGTGAGAACCCGAGCAGGAAAACCCGGGACTCGTCGACAACGCCTTCGCTGGAAAGCAATGAGATCAACTCGAGCAAAGCGTTGTGATGAATTGCGTGCGACTCTTCGGGCTTAAAGTTCGTTAGCCAGCCAAAGCCGAAACGAAGCGGCCCACCCGGTGTGGTGGGTTCTTTGATGTGCTGATGAAATCCCTGCAGCGACACGATCGCGAAATCCTCAGGCGCCATCTGCCGAGCTTCGCGCATCATCTGACGCTTGTTCGCGCCGTAGCCGTGCAGCGCCAGCAGCACAGGCGCCGGCTTCGCTTCGGGGACATACACATCGTAGTAAAGTTTGATCTCGGCCGTAAGCGTGCGATCGGTTTGTAGTGATTGGTCAGATATGGTCATTGGATTATGTTTTGCAGAGTCAGTAATCAGAGTGGTGTCGGCATCCTGCCGATGGCTGTGTGCTTTTCAATCAAGCGACTTTTAGGGCGGCAACATCGGCAAGATGCCGATGCCACGGCGCGATCAAAGCCCGATCAAAGCCCGATCAAAGCCCGATCAAGGCCTTCGTTGCATCGCTCAGGTTGAAACGTTACGATGATTAGCCCAAAACGCAAGCTGGAATTTGCGAATCGAACCAACTAACGTAGCTGCCGGCACTTATCTAACATTTGAAAGAGGTAAATCTAAAATGAAATTCCCAGGCGGATTGAACATTCAGCAGATGATGAAGCAGGCGCAGTCGATGCAGGAGAAGATGCAAAAGGAAATGGCAGAGATGCGCGTTGAGGCCTCGTCCGGCGGCGGCGTTGTCACCGTCCAAATGCAGGGCAACCACGAAATTCTAGGACTTAAGATAGATCCCGAAGCCGTCAAAGAAGGCGACGTCGAGATGCTGCAGGACATGATCCTCGCTGCCATCAACGAAGCCAACCGCAAAGTTGACGAAGCCATGAAGAGCAAGATTGGTGGGATGTTGCCTCCCGGACTTGGAGGGCTGTTGGGCTAGCCCAACCAACAAGCTTAATAGCTGCGCTCGGAGTTCTTGGTTCTTTGTAATTGGTTCTTTGTGCTTGAGCCTTGAACGAAGCACTTTCCTACGGTTATTCAAAGACCAAAGACCCAAAACCACTGACTGAGCCTGACATCCAACTACCAAGAACAAAGAACCAAGAACATCTTTATGCTCGAGTATGCTGAACCTGTAACGAAGCTGATTGACGAATTCAAACGGCTGCCGAGTATCGGACAGAAGTCCGCGCAGCGGCTTGCCTTTCATGTCATGCGCATGACTGAAGCCGATGTCGAGCGGCTCGTCACGGCTATGCGCGAGGTCAAACAGCGTATCGTTCTTTGTTCTGTCTGTAACAACCACACGGAAATCGATCCGTGCCGCTTTTGTTCTTCACCAACGCGCGATCACTCAACCATCTGCGTCGTTGAAGAGCCGCACAGCCTGGTAGCGGTAGAAAAGACCCGCAGTTTCAAAGGTGTCTATCACGTACTGCACGGCAGCCTCTCTCCGATCCGACACATTGGTCCGAACGAATTACATCTCGCGAATCTCTTGCCGCGGCTGAAGCCTGAGAACAACGATGGCGTAGCGGTGAAGGAAATTATTCTCGCTACCAATCCCACCACCGAAGGCGAAGCCACCGCGAATTACATCAGTCGTCTGCTCAAACCTCTTGGCCTACGCGTGACTCGCATTGCGATGGGCATGCCCGTCGGCAGCGACCTCGAATACGTGGATGAAGTGACGATGGACAAGGCCCTCTCAAACCGTCATGAGATTTGACCCACTTGGGAGGGCAGGCATCCCTGCCTGCCTCAAGAAGCAAAAGAGACCTCTTCAAGACTTAGATTCTTCCAGGGAAACTGAGGCAGGCAAGGATGCCTGCGCTCCCAGGGGGCGGAGTATCAACTCACCACAATCTTACCTGCATTACTCCTGACGCTATTCACGATCACGGTCACGTCTAACATTCCAGAGCCCTGCAGCTCGGGTGTAAGCACAACCTCAACTTGATCGAGGCCGGCGATTGTCGAGGCTCCAGCAAATTCGAGCGGGAGCTGAAAGATCCGTCCGTCCTGCGTCCGAACTTCTACAGCTACTGACTCCGATAAGTTTGGAACCAGGATGCCGTTAATGATCAAATCATTACTCGGATCGTTGTTGAGTGCGATGGCGCTGATACCTGTCGCATAGAGCGTCAGTCGCGTCCGCTTGTCAGTTCCAAAATTCTGTTGCGTTGTTACAGAGTTGGTGGAATCAAAAGTCTGACGCGCGACATTCAATGCCACGACTGGACCGTTCGCTTCGCCGTTTTGAGTAACCAACCAAATCACCGGACCCGGCGTTGGCGTTGGCGTGGGTGTCGGAGTCGGAGTCGGAGTTGGAGTCGCGCTTCCAAGCGCAGCCTCCAGCACATCCTGATTAATCCCAGGATCAGTGCCGTCACTCGCCTTCAGCCGATAAGCGCTGGTCGGACTTAGCCGGTAGTTCCCGGCAGCCATGTCAGTAAAGCCAATCGCACTCCTGGTCGCCGGACAAAAATTTCCTACCGGGTAGAGATTTGAACAATTCGGCTGAACCGTGAACCGGAAACCGTGAACCGGAAACCGTGAACCGAGAACCGGAAACCGTGAACCGTGAACCGGAAACCGTGAACCGAGACCGAGACCGAGAACCGATCTACTGTTTCCGGTTTCCGGTTCACGGTTTACGTCTTTAGCTTATCTTGCTCCGCACCTTGCGGGTCAAGCCAATCAGCATTCTACCAAGATCGTCATGTCGCGAACGTAGCGACGCGAATTTTGCATCCGTCAGATAACCCAGGCGATGAGCGATTAGCAATTCCGTTTCGACCTCGCTGGCGGAACCTTGTGCGTTTGACAGAAAATAAGCGAATTCCTTGTTGGAAAACCTGCCCGCTCCCTCGGAAATATTCGCGGGGACTGAAACCGCAGCCCGCCGAACTTGAGAAGTTAACCCATACTTCTCTTCTTTGGGCCAGTCTTCGGTTGCTTTGTAGACTTCCACCACAAAATCAATTGCTTTTTGCCAAAGATCAAGTTTTTCATGTGGACGCATAGCCAAATCTCCTTATTAGTTTGGGTGTTAATAGAGTGGTGGCCATGTGAGGAGCGCAAATTCTGACTGTTCCCGGTTCACGGTTCACGGTTTACGTTGTTTGACATTATACTTCTGAGGCATTCAAACTTCTCCCAATAAATCTGCGAGGTTAATGATGAGATTAGGAAAATTCTTGAGTTTGGCCTTATTGACTGCTTTTTCACTGCAGACTCTTACTTTCACGGCGCGAGCTGACGAGGGCATGTGGACCTTCAATAACGTGCCTCGCGCTGATATCAAACAAAAATATGGTTTCGATGTTACCGACGAATGGCTGCGCAAAGTTCGACTCGCCTCGGTTCGATTTCCCGGCGGCTCTGGTTCATTCGTCTCACCGAACGGATTGGTCCTGACCAACTATCACATCGTCGAAGACTTCGTGGGCGAGTTGAGCTCGGCCAACAAGGACTACGCGAAGGAAGGCTTCGTCGCTGGTACTCGTGGCGAGGAGATGAAGATTGATGGTCTTTCACTCGACCAGCTGGTGGACATCGAGGACGTTACCTCCCGCGTGAGCAGCGTCGTCAAACGAAACATGTCGGCTGCAGAGGCCAACGACGCGCGCCGCGCCGAGATCACCGCGATCGAATCGGAATCAACCAAAGCCACTGGAATGAAGAGTGACGTGGTAACTCTCTATCAAGGCGGCCAATACAATCTTTATCGTTACAAAAAGTACACCGACGTTCGGTTGGTCTTCGTACCTGAATTCCAGGCAGCATTTTTTGGCGGCGATCCGGATAACTTCAATTTTCCCCGCTTCAATATCGACATGGCGCTGGTGCGAGCCTACGAAAACGACCAGCCCGTAAAGTCGGAGAATTACTTCAAGTGGTCCAAGGCCGGTGCGAAGGACGGCGAATTGGTTTTTGTGACCGGGCATCCCGGCACCACGCAACGACTGAACACTGTCGGTCATCTCGAATCGTTACGTGACGTAGCCATTCCCTTAGTAATTCGCATGCTCGAGTCACGACAGCAAGGACTCAAGCAATACATGGCCCAAGGCGAGGAGCAAACGCGCCGCGGCCAAAACGAATTGAACAGCGCCGAGAACTCACTCAAGGTTTACCGTGGCCAGATTGCCGGTCTTAAGGATCCAAAACTAATCGGAAAGAAGCGCGAGGCTGAACAGGCTTTGCGCAATTCGGTCAACAACGACGCGCGAAAGCGCGAGGAATACGGCGATCCCTGGACTGCGATCAGCAAAGGCCGTCAGGGTCTCTCGAGTTATGAGTTGGACCGCCGCTTTCTTGATCCGACCACTTCGACTTCGAGCGCGCAGGTGGTCCCCGCAGGACTGAACACAGTTCTTTTCGGATATGCGCGCACGTTGGTGCGTCTTGCTGATGAAAACAAGAAACCTGACTCAGAGCGTCTACCGGAATTCAGAAATACGCGTCGTCCGGGATTAGAAGCGGGTCTGTATTCAACGGCGCCGATTTATGACGACTTTGAAAAAGCGAAGGTCACAAACTCGCTGACGTTTATGCAGAGCGAGTATCCGGCTAACAGCTCGATCTTGAAGAAAGTGCTGAAGGGCAAGTCTCCGTCTGCTCGAGCTGCGGAGTTGATCGACGAGACCAAGCTTAAGGACGTCGAGTATCGCAGGCAGCTTGCCGCTGGCGGTGAGAAAGCTATTGACGACTCAAAAGATCCGATGATTGTGCTCGCCCGCGACATCGACAAGGAAGCTCGCGCCGTGCGCAAGCGTTATGAGGAAGAAGTTGTCGCGGTCGAACGTTCAAGCTACGCGAAGATTGCGCAGGCTGTCTTTGATGCACAGGGAACCAAGGTGTATCCCGACGCAACCTTTACGCTGCGACTGTCTTATGGGGCCGTGAAGGGCTATCGCGAAGATGGCAAGTTTGTAACACCGTTTACTACCCTGGGCGGACTCTACGCGCGCTCGAATCAGTATCATCACTCTTTCCCGTACAACATTCCGCCGCGCTGGGCCAGCAAGCGCTCGGCGATTAATATGCGGGTGCCGTTCAACTTCGTCTCGACTAACGACATCATTGGCGGCAACAGTGGCTCGCCGACGATTAACAAGAACCGCGAGTTGGTCGGACTGATTTTCGACGGTAACATTCAATCGCTCGTCGGCAACTTTGACTATGACGAGTCCGTGAATCGTTCCATCTCCGTCGACTCACGAGGCATGCTCGAAATTCTCCGCAAAGTCTTCAACGCCAACTCGATCGCTGATGAGCTCGTGCGAGGCTGATTAACTAACTACAATTCGGTTTCCTAGGGGCGGACCCGCGTGTCCGCTCTTTCTTTAGACCGTGGATTAGATTTGGGAGATTCACTGGCCTTTTAGCAGCTTTGCCCGAAAAGTCTTAATTCCACCTGCGGCGGCTGGTGGTTACTTCAGGTCCAGCCTACTCATGTTGGGCAGCTAAGAAGGGCCTGTGCAAAGAATTTCAGGATGCCACGGGCTGGTCCCGTGGTGATTCACGCTAGCGGCTATAAGGGAGCCATTGGAAGAAATCGATGCCACGGGCTTGTCCCGTGGTGATTCACGTTAGCCGCTATAGGGGAGCCATTGGAAGAAATCGATGCCACGGGCTTGTCCCGTGGTGATTCACGTTAGCGGCTATCGTGAACCTCCACCGGGCAAGCCGGTGGCATCCCCGAAGTTCTTTTTGATCATTTTTGTAGCAACCCACGTGAGCTCTACCACGGGGCGAGCCCGTGGCATCAACTCAGCTTTACCACGGGGCGAGCCCGTGGCATCAACTCAGCTTTACCGCGGGGCAAGCTCGTGGCATCAACTCAGCTTAGATCAATGACTGTTCATCCTTTCCCTATCCGGTCAAGCGACTCATAAGGTAGAATCCGCGGCCAAATGATTGCGTGCCCGGCTTGTTCAAAACCCCTCGCTGACAATGAGACCTCGTGCCCTTCGTGCGGAGCATCGCTGCTCGATTCATTCTCGCCGACGCGCAGAATGGACACGCCCAAGCCGAGCGATTCTCCAAAGCCTGACAATAAACCAAGGCAGAAAAGTGTCAGACCGTCCTCGCTGGAGTCTATCGATGACGCGCGCTTTGTAGCCGGAGCCATTCTCGTCGATCGCTATCGAATAGTTGGATTGCTCGGCAAAGGCGGTATGGGAGAAGTCTATCGTGCCCTTCGGCAACTCCCGGCTTGCAACTTGTCACAAAGCCAGTCGACTGGTCCAATCTGTTTCAATCTGCAGGGTTGGATCAGACGCGTTTTCAACTCGTGGAAACGAACTGGGCGCCACCCCATGCTTTTGACGCCAGCTACGCATGGAATGGTTCTTTGCCGAACTTTCCCGACATGAGCGTTCGCGTTGAAGCTGCTTCACTTCGAGGTAAGCCCGTCTACTTTGAAATGGTCTTTCCATGGAGTCGGAGCGGTTCGGCCGATATCGACAGCACGGCCGAAAAGGTGGGCACCGGAACGTTGTTAGTCGTTTTCTTCGGCAGCTTAATTCTTGGCGCTATGCTCGCGCTGCGAAATCTTCGGAGCGGTCGTTGCGATCGCCGCGGAGCCTTTAGAGTAGTCTTTTTCGTCTTCATCGTAAGAATGATCGCCTGGGTTTTCATAACCCACCACGTAGTTCAATCTCAAGAGATACAGCTCTTAGTTACAGGGATACAGTCAGCGCTGTTTTGGTCGTGCTTCGTGGGAGTCATGTATCTGGCGCTAGAACCGTCTTTGAGGCGGCGTTGGCCCGAACGGATCATTTCGTGGAACCGTTTACTGGTTGGAGATTTTCGGGATCCATTGGTTGGGCGTGACCTTCTTATCGGCGCATCCGTGGGCGCTTTTTGTGTGGCAATGATGTATTTGCGTTTTGCTCTACCACGTTGGTTTTCAACAAATCCTGGCATGCCCGATATGATAGTAGGCTACAGGTTTGGATTGGCAGGTCCGAGCGCTCTCGCGCAAATGTTAACGGGTCAACTCACCTCGTCAATCGGCCAGGCCTTCATCATCGTATTCATGTTGTTGTTTTTCAGTCTGCTCTTTCGGAGAGACTGGCTGGGAATCTCCATCGGTTCGGTAATTATGCTGCTGGTGCTGGTCGTTCCCTCTCTCGCTTTGGAACACTGGTTTGGGTCGGTGTGCATCGCTATCGTAGTCCTGGTATTTGTGGGTTGCGGACTGCGCCTTGGACCGCTCGGTCTGATCTCAGCCTTGATGGTATTTCATCTTTGGGTTTTCTATCCCGTCACCACCGATCTCACAGCGTGGTATGCCAGTAGCTTCATTACGACCGCACTCCTGTTGATTGCGATGGCGACGTATGGCTTCTACGTTTCACTTGCAGGGCAACCTTTATGGGGAGGGAAATTACTTCAGGATGATTGATGGACAAGTAAAAGGAAAAAGTTGAAGAGGAATTATGGAGTTCGGTGTTGAGATTTACTTAAGAAACCTTCGGCTAATTCCGTGACTTGGTTCGCAACCGCAGCTTCACTGTGAGGGCTGTGTGCACTGAGATCGAGGACTTCCATCCAAGCGCCAGGCATCTGACTTCTAACAGCGTCTAACTCTCCCGGCTCGGTGCGCGGATCGAGTCTTCCATGAATGAAGAGTGTTGGCGCCTCAATTTCCTTCAATCTCCCTTCGTAAAGATCGTCGTCCGGCTGGTTGGCTGCGCGAGCTAACTGGATCCAGGCGTTTGCGTGAGTCGTTATCAAGTGACGCCAATAGTCGGCGCCGAAATCTCTGGCGAAGCGTTCGCACAACTCTGTCCCGAGCGTTTCAGGTTCACTTGCCAAAGCTCCGAAGAATTCTCGAGAGCTTAGTTTTAGAGCGTAATAGTGAAAGGCTTCCAGGATTAGTCCGCTAACGCGTTCAGGCGCTGTGAAGCCGAGAATGGCGGCAATGACGGCGCCGTCGCTGTGACCCCAAAAGTTCGCCCGTTCGATTCCCAGCGCATCCATGAAATTCAGAGTTTCAATCGCAGCGTGAGAATGAAACTCTTTCGGCAATTCACCGGCGAGCTTCATTGAGCGCCCATATCCGCTTCGATCGGGGCTTAGGCAGCGATGATCTTGAGCGAGTTGTTTCACCTGACGATCGAAGGGATACATATCATATCCCCAGCCGCCGTGAAGAAGGATGAGCGGTGGACCAATGCCAGCTTCGCGGTAATAGATTTGTACTGGACTTACGTCGGGCAGCAGGGACGACGTGTTCAGGGAGACGAACGGCATAGGATAAATGTACTGCAGGCTGCCAGCCTGCAGATAGTCGTAGTGAGGAGAATGCGGTTGCTGCCAGCTGTCACGCTAGTCCCCTGGCAGGGTGCGCGCGACAGGCTGGCAGCCTGTCGTACAGCTTTACTCCGACAACTTCCGGTCGAGTGCTAAACCTCGCACTACCGAATTCAACTCCAACTGCAGTTTAAGTTGTTCTTCATTCAGCGTCCTGCGGTCTTTCTCTAATTGCTCAAGCCGCGTTTCCTGCGTGTCTGCTTTGTTGACGTAACGAGCGATGAGTTGTTTTGCTTCAACGGTCGAGGTTAATGCTTTGATATTCTCTCTTAACCGCTCCTGGTCTTCATTAATCTCCGTTGACTCGGTTTCAATTGCTGAAAGACGCGTTTCGGTAGTCGCGATGCGCCCCTTTATGTCGAGGATCTTCTCCAGAATCGCACGCGTCTGAGCATCGATGTAGTTACGAGCAACAAACAAATCCAGGTCCGGACGAGTGAAGTTGGTTAGCGCATAACTGTCCATTACTTCGCGACGTTCAATCACTGGCAAATCGACGCTCTCACGCGCCTTGAGTGGAACGCGAAAACGATAAAAGCGAGGAGTGGTGGCGTCGGGCTTGGCCGTTTCATCTGTTAGCTTCCAATACTGCCGTATCGGATGTTCAATCACGACCGTGCGAGGCTTGTCTGTTTGGTTAGTTACCGTGTAGACCTTCTTAGTGGTTTGATGGTAGTGGGCTTGAAAGACTCCATTGATTACGCGTACCTGAAAAGTCGGTGTCCGGTCGTCCTTGAGCCGCGCCGTCACCAGCGTTCCCAGATCCAACGCGAAGGAGATCAGGCGCTGCTCACCCGGTTTGAGCCTTTCCATCAAAGCTTCGCCGGCGTAGGCGTCGCCATCGATGATCGTCATCGAGCCGTCTTCCAACGTTAGTGAGCTCGTATTCTTCAAAAGCATCCCTCCCATTGGTCGATCGCGGCGAGTCGCTTCGTTGTAAATGGAAACGCGTTCGCCATCCATGCGAGTTTGCAGGATCGGTATCAAAGCTGAACGATCGTGTGGCACAGTGACCGGCTGATCGATCTTGTATTCAAAAAGATCGCCGACTTCGCCACCCGTCGCTGCTGCTTCAACTCCAGAGTCTGGGCCAGTAATGGCGTCACCTATCGAAGGCTCAACAGCGCCACCGCCGACAGCTCCTGGAGCCAACGTCGCTAAGTTGTTCGTCCGGCCATTCAGCGGCAGGTTCCTTACTTGACGTGAATTGACACTATTCGCGAGGATCGCCGACTCGCTATTTACCGTAACCGTTTCTGAGACGTTACCGACGGCCAAAGTCAGATCGTAATTTGTTCCCAGTCCACCACTGACACCGATGTTTATCAGAGCGGTTCTTCTAAAGCCCGGAGCGGATGCAGTAACGGTGTAATTCCCTGATGCCAGCACCGGTGATCGATATCGGCCCTGGCTGTCCGTGGTTACATCGAAGGATTGACCCGTCACCTCATTCCTAACGTTGACGCTCGCGCCTGCGACCGCCGCTCCGTTTGCATCTCGGATTAAACCTGTAAGCGATGACATAGCGCCCTCGGTGTCCTCATAAACTTGAGGTTCGAGCTTGAGATCACCGGACATTGGGACGACCGGACGATAGCGATAGAAGGGTTTTTGAATCGGCTGGATAAAGGAAACGGGCGTGCCCGAGACAAGCGATAGCGAGATGTTGTTCCAGTCCTCGTCGCCGACGTTGTCGACTATGGCCCAGCCCTGGAAGAAGGGTTTGCCCGTTTGATCGAGAACCACGCGGTAAGTGGTCTTCCAAATCGGCGCGGCGATCGTGTAGCTGACGAGCATCTCGCGAGTTCCGGCTCCGTCGGAGGTGACAACGATGGTCTTGGCATCTCGTCTGCGAGCAGAGGCTGACGCACTTGCGAATTCGCTAACATCGCGTTTAGCGCCTTCATCGACTAATTTAATCGAGCGCACGTCGACAAGATCGAAGCTAGTGAGATCACCGCCATCCGATGCGATTACCAGTGCATGAGAGATCACGGGCGGCTTGCTGGCATCGATTTGTGATTTGCGCTCTTCGACAGTCAGGATTGATCCGGTCGCGAGACGAGTAGCGGTTGTGATCACCACTCGAGCGCCTTGAAGCTGACGCAACACGCCGGCGAGACCACCGTTGCTGTTGCCGTCCGAGCCTGAGGCTATGGAAAAGGGAATCTCAGCGAGACGCGCTGATGGTGGCGCTGACGAGTTATAGCTAACCGCGCCGATACGTCCCTGCCCAAGGTCCAGAACGACCATCGATTTCAAAACGTCATCGACCTGTGATTGTTTGAACGAGAAGCTGATCTCGGCATGACCGGTAACTTTTCCGCGTCGCTCAATGTATGCCACGCCGTTGCTGTAAAGAATTACGCGACTAACAGGGAGAGACTGGGAAAGAGTCCCGTCATTCTCAGCGATCGTCGCAGAGTGATTCTTGCGCAACGCGGTTTGTTTTGGACGAGCAGCTTGCGATTGCACGGATCGTCGCATTTGTGACTGGGAGTTGAAGGTGAACGCGAAGATCATCGCGATAAGCAACACGGCTTTCATGGTAATGCCTCCTAAGACAGAGTGATGGGATGTCCTGCCGGAAGGCAGGCGCTTTCGGGGAGAACAGGATGGTTATTGGTGAAGCCTAAGGATCGTCATCTACTTTGGCGTCGTTTAATTGATGCGGAAAGTATTTGCGAGGGTTGACTCAGACTTGAAAGAGAATCCGAAAAGATGGCGGAGCCGCGTCCGCTAATCCCTTCTCATTCACACCGGTTTCAGCCGCGTTCGCTAATCCCTTCTCATTCACACCCGGTTTCAACCGGGTGGTAAGTGCGTCATCGAATCTGGCTAACCGTTTCAACGGTTTCTCGCGGAGTGTGATTACGAGCGATTTAGATCCTCGGCCACAGATGAACACGGAGATAAGGGATCTGAATAAATCCGGATTTTAGATCTGTGTTACTCCGTGTTCATCTGTGGCCGAGAATGAACCACCGGGCGGTTTCAACCGGGTGGTAAGTGCGTCATCGAATCTGGCTAACCGTTTCAACGGTTTCTCGCGGAGTGTGATTACGAGCGATTTAGATCCTCGGCCACAGATGAACAGGGATATAAGGGATCTGAATAAATCCGAATTTTAGATCTGTGTTACTCCGTGTTCATCTGTGGCCGAGAATGAACCACCAAGCAGTGTGATCTTTGGCGAGTCAAGTATCTTTAGTTCGGTTGAAACCGGATGTGAATGAAAGGCTCACGCCTTCTCGAGGTTGGCGTATTTCTGGACGAGCTTCTTTTGTCCGTAGCCGGGAAAGCTTACGGTAAGCTTGGTTGACTCGCCAACACCTTCGCGCCGCAGCACTAAACCTCTTCCATACTTCGCATGACGCACGTACGACCCGGGCGTAAAATCGGTCGCGGATCGAGACGTATTTGACTCTTGAGCTTTTGCCGGCGACGCGCCCGCACTACTTCCAAATAGATCGCGCGACGCACCGCGCGCTTTTGGCGGCGGCTGTGAAATGAAACTCGCGCTACCGCGAGTGTTGCCCATCTGCTGATTTCGCAGCTTGAAGAATTCTGCGATCGACTCGACGCTATCGTAAGTCTTGCCGGTGAATTTCTTTCGTTCTTTGCGGTATTCGCCTGACTCGTATTCTATTGCTGTTGAACCGCGCGCAAACGAAAGCCAGGACTTGCCGGTAGACAGATCTTCAATCAAGTCCAGGGGCATTTCATTCAAAAACTGTGAAGGCTCCGAAGCGAGTTCTTCTCCATACACTCGTCGCTTCATGGCGTGCGTCACGTAGAGATATTTTTCAGCGCGCGTGATCGCAACGTAGCAAAGCCGGCGTTCTTCTTCCAACTCGGCGGGATCGGCAGCTGAACGCGAGTGGGGAAACAGGCCGTCTTCAAGTCCGACGATGAATACGACCGGGAACTCGAGCCCTTTAGCTGAATGCGCGGTGAGCAAAGTAACGGGCACATCGCTCTTGTAGTCATCTGTATCTGAGGAGAGAGCGGAATGATCGATGAATTCGCGCAAGCCTTCTGGCCCGAGCTCGTCGTAGTCAACCGCGGCATTAACCAGTTCCTGAAGATTTTCCAGGCGCGCCTCAGCTTCGTCAGTACGCTCGGATTTCAAAGCTTCGTCGTAGCCCGTGTCGATGATTGCAGCTTTGACGATGTCGGAAGTGGCATGAGCGTCTCGCTCATGATCGGCGGTTGAGCTTTGGGCAACGTCCACGGGCGGGACGCCCGTGCCACCGCCCGTGCCACCGCCCGCGCCACTGCCGGCGGCAAGTGCCAGGCCATCAATAATCCGTCTGAAGTTTTTGAGAGCGGAGACGGCGCGGGTGCTGAGGCCTTCAGGTTTTTCGATGATGTGCGCGATAGTTTCCCATGACGACAACCCCAGGTCGTTCGCGCGACGCTCGATCTCTTCAAGAGTTTGCTTTCCGATTCCACGTGGGGGACTGTTAATCACCCGTTGCAGCGCGATCGAGTCGTTGGGATTCAACGCCAATTTCAAATAGGCGATGATGTCGCGAACTTCCATCCGCTCATAAAAAGAAAAACCACCGACAATGTTGTAAGGCAAGCCGGCGCGTCGCATCGCCTCTTCAAAAACTCGCGATTGAGAATTGGTCCGGTAAAGGACGGCGGCGCGAACCGCGGAGTCTTCGTTGCGGTGCTCGCGGATCCTGCCGGCGACAAAGCGCGCCTCAGCCTCTGCATCAAAAGCCTGATAGTAACGAACGCGATCACCCGCCGGATTCGAGGTCCAGAGATTCTTGCCCTTGCGTTCGATGTTGTTCTTAACGACTGCGCCGGCCACATCAAGAATGGTCTGGGTGGAGCGATAGTTCTGTTCGAGCCTGATGATCTTCGCGTTGGAAAAGTGTTTCTCGAAATTGAGGATGTTTGAGATGTCGGCGCCGCGCCATTTGTAGATCGACTGGTCTTCGTCACCGACGACGCAGATGTTTTGTTGTTGCTGCGTCAGTAGGCTGACGAGCGCGAATTGCAGGGCATTAGTGTCCTGGTATTCGTCAACGAGGATGTAACGAAACTTCTTGTTGTACTTGTCTCGGACTTCGGGAGTGTTGCGGAGTAAACGCACCGTCTTGATCATCAAGTCATCGAAATCGAGCGCATTATTTGAACGCAAACGTTCTTCGTAAGTTTTATAGATGCGCGCAATCGCTGCGCGTCGCTCGTCGACATAGTCAGCGCTGGCTGCATAGGCTTCGACGTCCTGACCTCGATTCTTGGCAGAGCTAATGGCGCTTTGAACGGAACGCGCCCCGAGACTTTTGTCGTCATAGCCGAGTTCTTTGATGGCGTTTTTGATTAAACGCTGCGAGTCGTCCTGATCATAAATCGTGAAGGTGCGGCTGTAGCCTTCCTTTAAATGCTCAATGTCCTGACGCAGGATGCGAACACAGAGGCTGTGAAAGGTTGATACCCAGGGTTTGCTCGCCAGCTCTTGTCCGCGCAACAGTCGGGTTACGCGCTCGCGCATCTCCTGGGCTGATTTGTTTGTGAAGGTGACTGCGAGAATGTTCCACGGCGCGACATTCTTTTCAAGAATGAGATGAGCGATGCGATACGCGATCACCCGGGTCTTCCCCGACCCCGCCCCCGCCAGGATAAGTAGTGGGCCGTCTGTCTGAATGACCGCCTCACGCTGCGGCTCGTTAAGTTGTGATAACAAAGTGTCCATTAGTAATCAGTAATCAGTAGTCAGTAATCAGCCGATCCGGAGTGTGAGGATGCTTTGGTCATAGCGAGCAAGCTCTTAATTTCCCTGGACACGTTGATGCAAGGACGTCAACATTCGCTTTACCTCAACGACACCTGTTTGAAGCGGGTAATAGTTAAGATCTTGTAGATAACTTAGATCGTGAGCCAGGAGAATATGATATTCCAACTCACTGGCTGAACCCATGCCAATCTGTAAGAACCTTGCTAACTCTTTATTTCCTCCCCTCCCACACCCTTCTGCGATGTTAGCGGGAATCGACGAAGAAGCTCGTCGCAACTGACTTGTTAAGCCGTACATTTCCGCTTTTGGAAACGTCGAAGTGCACCGATAGATTTCCAAAGTAAGGCTGTGAGCCTTCCCCCAAACCTTCAATTCTCTAAAATCTCTCATAACTTTGCCTCCACTCGTTTGAACAAATCGTCGCGGTGGCTGAGCATATGTAGTTGCCTTGGCTGATTACTGACTACTGATTACTGATTACTTAATTAGTTTCTGTATCGCTCGAAACTGTTCATGTTTCGCGTCGCGCATCAGTTCGAAGAGAGCCATCTCGACTGTTGAGAAGATGGCGCCGCTGGCCTGCATTTTTCTGGTGGCGGCCCTGCGATCGGGAAGTTTGCGCGAAGTTACGCAATCAGTCAGCAGGTGGACTTGAAATCCGTCAGCGAGTAGATCGTGCACAGTTTGGTTGACGCAGATGTGGGCTTCAATGCCGCAGACCAGCACGTGCTTGGTTTCGAGGCGCTCGAGCTCGGATCGAAATGAGGCCGCGCCACACGAACTGAAGGCCGTCTTCTCAATAATCTGAACATTCTCAGGCAGGACCGAGGTGATTTCTGACGCCGTGTGCCCCAGACCCTTTGGATATTGTTCCGTAACGAGGATTGGGAGATTCAGTAGTTTTGCACCCTGCGCCATGATCGCGATGCGCTCAGCCGTCTCGGTGAAGTTCGCAATTGAGTCGCGAAAGGCCTCCTGCATGTCAATGATGGCAAGCGCCGACCGCGTCAGTTCAAGAGTGTTCTTATGCAGCATGTTTACGGTAAGCGACATTTAAGCACACGAAACGACCTCGTCAAAATTGGTCCAAAAAGTCCGATGAACTTCAGTTTGTGTACATTTAAGAAACGTGAGTTTTCTTTGCGAGCTTTGCGTTTTGCGGGAAATTTTGCCTCGCGCGTCAAATCGTTTCCCCGCAAAGGCGCAAAGCTCGCAAAGAAGGAGAGCAATCGAGGCGCCTAACCATGAGTCTCCTTCAGTTCGTCGAACCGGTGGCTGGTAACAACTACAACAACAAGATTGCCGGACTTTGCCAGCAAGATTCGGATAGATTGGAATTTCATCCTCCTTTACGATCACGCGCAGATTAAGGATACTGGAGGAGAAAACGATGAGCCTGGCGATGCAGCGAGAACTTTACAGCGACGAACTGACAACCGAACAACTTTGGGAAGCAGTTCTCAACCGAGATTCCAAATCAGACGGCACGTTTGTTTACGCCGTCACTTCAACCCATATCTACTGCCGGCCGTCTTGTGCTTCACGTCGCCCACGCCGCGACCGTGTCAGCTTTTTCAACAGTCCTGACGCAGCCGAACAGCAAGGCTTCAGAGCCTGCAAACGTTGCCATCCACGCGACACCGTCGATCAGCGATCGGAGCTCATTCAACGTGCGTGTGATTTGCTGGAAAGCGCGGACGAGCCAATGACACTTTCGCGACTGAGTGAAGAGTTGGGCATCAGCGCTTTTCACCTGCAACGCACTTTCAAAAAGGCGCTTGGTATCTCTCCTCGCCAGTACGCGGCCTCGCAGCGCGCGATCAAGTTCAAGGACGGCGTGCGCGGAGGACAGCCAATCACAAGCGCGATGTATGACGCCGGGTACGGCTCAAGCAGTCGTCTTTATGAGCGCTCGACGGCTGAGTTGGGGATGACTCCCGCTACCTATAGCCGGAATGGGCGCGGCGCGAAGATCGACTTTGCAATCACAGAATGCGAGTTGGGATGGCTGATGGTGGCAGCTACGGAAAAAGGGGTCTGTGCTGTTCGCCTGGGATCGAATCCTAACAAGCTCGAGCAGGATTTGAGAGATGAATTCTCCGCAGCGCAAATCAATCGCGATGCGGGTCACTTGACCAAATCCGTCGAAGCGATATTGGAGCACCTGAAGGGAAGTCGCCCTAATCTTCAACTTCCGTTGGATGTTCAGGCTACGGCGTTCCAAAGACTTGTGTGGGAGGCATTGCGAGCGATTCCTTACGGAAGTACGCGGTCCTACAGCCAGGTTGCTCAGTCTATCGGGCGTCCTTCAGCAGTACGCGCCGTCGCGAGAGCCTGCGCTACTAATCCAGTGGCCCTGGTCGTTCCGTGTCACCGTGTGATTGGTAGTGACAAAAGTCTAAGCGGCTATCGCTGGGGCTTGGATCGGAAGAAGAAGTTACTGGAAACAGAACGGCGCGCGCTCGAGACACAAGGGAAGAAGTAACAAGTCCCACGACATGCAGGCGCTCAGAGTTCAAACTTTAGATTGTGAGCCTTTCGTTGCCACAAACTGAAGTTTGAACTCTGAGCGCCTGTTGTCGCGTTGGATTATTCCACGGTGACGGACTTTGCCAAATTACGGGGTTGGTCCACGTCGCAGCCGCGGCGGACGGCGATGTGATAGGCGAGCAATTGTAAGGGAATAATCGAAAGAATCGGCGACAGCAAATCACTCGCGGGCGGCAGCGCGATCACGTGGTCTGAAACCATCGACGACATTGTGTCGCCCTCCGTCAGCACCGAAATCACGATACCCTCACGCGCCTTTACCTCAACGATATTCGAGTGAGTCTTCTCGTAGCGCAGCTCTGAAGCATGATTGCCTTCTTCGCGGGTATTGATAAACAAGACCGGCAATCGCTCATCAATCAAAGCGTTGGGGCCATGCTTCATTTCACCGGCTGGGTAACCTTCGGCGTGAATGTACGAAATCTCCTTCAGCTTCAAAGCACCTTCGAGCGCAACCGGGAAGTTGATGCCGCGGCCGAGATAAAGAAAATCGGTTGAGCGAAAGAACTCTTTCGCGAGCTCTTCAATCTCATCAGATTCGTTGAGGAGGTGTTCCATCTTCAACGGCAACTCAGCCAGCTGCTGAGCGTGCTGGCGGGCCTCATCCTCCGATAACTTGCCGCGCACTTCTCCCAAATAAAGTCCCAGCAGATAAAGCGCGATCATCTGTGCCGTAAAAGCTTTCGTCGAAGCCACGCCGATCTCAGGACCAGCGTGCGTCAGGATGGTGCCGTCAGCTTCGCGCACAATCATCGAGCCCTGGACATTGCAAATCGCGAGCGCTTTCGCGCCATGTTCTTTTGCTTCGCGGAGTGCGGCGATTGTGTCTGCAGTTTCGCCTGACTGAGAAATCACGAGTAGCAGCGTGTCTTCGTCGAGCACCGGATCGCGATAGCGAAACTCCGACGCGTAATCCACCTCGACCGGAATTCGCGCCAGCTGTTCAATCATGTATTTGCCGGCCAGGCCGGCGTGCCATGAGGTACCACACGCGGCAATCTTGATGGACGTAAAACGTTTGAAGTCAGCTTCGGTGAGATTCTCCATCTGATCCAGAAACACTCTTCCGGTATCGAGAGATACTCTGCCTTGTACTGTGTCGCGCACGGCTCGCGGCTGCTCGTAGATTTCCTTGAGCATGAAATGCTTGAAGCCGCCCTTTTCAGCCATGATCGGATCCCAGGTGATGCGCTGAACGGCGGGTTCAACCAGGTTGCCGTCAAAGTCTGTGACACGCACGGCATCCTTCGTAAGAATGGCCATCTCGCCATCGCCGAGAAAGAACACGTCGCGAGTATGTTGGAGAATCGGCGGGATATCAGAAGCTACGAAAAATTCATTGTCACCGAGCCCGATTACGACCGGAGGTCCCTGACGAACGGCAATAATGGTGTCAGGCTCGTCGGCGTTGATGATTGACAAGGCAAAGATGCCGCGCAGCTCGCGCGCGGTATCCCGCACAGCTTTCTCAAAGTTGTCACCCAGTTTTAAGTACTCTTCAATCAGGTGGGCAATGATTTCGGTGTCCGTTTCGGTAACGAAGCTGTGATCTTTCTGACGCAGCCGCTCTTTTAGCTGCAGATAGTTTTCAATGATGCCGTTGTGGACGACTACGACGCGTCCAGTGCAATCTCGATGTGGGTGAGCGTTTTCCTCGGTGGGGCGGCCATGTGTGGCCCAGCGGGTGTGCCCGATGCCATAAGTGCCATCAAGTGGCGTCAAGCGAATCGCCTCTTCAAGATTGCGCAGCTTGCCTTCGGCGCGGCGAATCTCGAGGTCTGAGTTCTCGTTGACGACAGCGATACCGGCTGAGTCGTAACCTCGATACTCGAGTTTCCGCAGCCCATCAATGATCAGCGGTACAACCTGCTTGTTTCCTACGTATCCAACGATTCCACACATAAGTTAGAAAGATGAAGAATCATTCGCGAATTTCCGAATTTATTCTCCCTCGTTTTTTCCTCTCAGACTTTTCTTGACTACCGCCGGGACGCCGAATACGAGTGAATCCGGCGGCACATCTTTCGTGATAACCGAGCCTGCGCCCGTCACCGATCGACTGCCCACTCGGACTGGTGCTACCAGCATCGTGTCGGATCCGATCTTAACATTGTCTTCGATAATCGTTTCGTGCTTGTTCTTGCCGTCGTAGTTACACGTAATTGTTCCGGCTCCGATGTTCGTCTTTTCTCCAATGGTGGCATCGCCCAAATAAGTCAAATGCATCGACTTTGAACCGCGCCCGATACGAGACTTTTTAACTTCGACAAAGTTGCCTACTGTGGCGCTCTCTTCCATGCGCGCGTTCATGCGTAAGTGTGCAAACGGTCCGACCGAACAGTTGGCCTCTATTGCCGAGTCTACGATGACGCAGTGATCTTTGATGGTGACGTGGTCGCCGATTCGCGAGTTCGTGATGCGCGAGCCCGAACGTATCTCGCAGTTTTCGCCGATAACTGTGTTTCCTTCAAGGTGAACATCGGGATAGATCACGGTGTCCTGACCCACTTCCGCGTCAGCGCTAATGTAGGTGTGCGAGGGATCAATGAAGGTCACACCGCCTTCGATCATCAGAGTGCGAATGGTATTTCTTCGCAGCAGGTTTTCGAATTCGGCAAGCTCAGCCCGCGTGTTTACGCCTGAGACCTCGCGCGCATCGCTGTGCAATTGCGCGCCTACGGTTTCGCCGTCAGAGCGCAGGATTTCAGCGACGTCGGTAAGGTAGTATTCGCCCTGTTGGTTCTTGGGCTGGACCCGCCGCAAAGCCGAAAAGAGTTTTCCGGTCTCGAAACAGTAAATACCTGAATTGATCTCGCGAACCTGCCGCTCTTCTTCGGTTGCATCCTTTTGTTCGACAATCTTTACGAACTCGGCCTGCTCGTTGCGGATAATGCGGCCATAGCCCGTGGGGTTCTCCATGCGCACACTCAAGATGGTGCCGGCGGCTTGGTGCTGTTGGTGGTGATCCAAAAGCCGGCGCAAAGTCTCAGCTTTGATGAGCGGCACATCTCCCGAAAGAATGAGAACTGTTGAATCAGCCGCGCCGAGCGCATCCTGCGCGGCCATCACAGCATCGCCAGTGCCGAGCTGTTTTTCCTGCGTCACGAAACTAGCGGGGCCGTCGCCAGAAGATTTTCGTACTGCAGCCTCGACCTGGTCAGCCTGATGACCGACGATAACGATGATGTTTCGGGGATTGAGAGCTTGCGCCGCGCGGACTACGTGAGAAATTAACGGCTGTCCGCCCAATTCGTGAAGGACCTTCGCCTTCCGGGATTTCATTCGCGTCCCGAGTCCAGCTGCAAGAATCAGGACGTCAATTGGTCGCTGAGAATCTGAATTCAATCGAGTCTCGTTTTGCATGGCTATGCGACCACCAAAGGCCGTGCTTTAGCCTGCTGCCAGCATGATAGAACCACCTGAGCCAAAGTCTCAGAATCATGTCGTACCTTTTCACCTTCGTGCAGCAGATCGGCGCGAACGATTTCGGTCAGGCCATCGACGTCAGACTCTCCGAGATCGTCATTGATTCCGATTTGAACGGCGCCCTCAGCCGCATAGAGTCTAGTCTGTTCATCGCTAATGCGCCGGTTATTCACCACGACATAATCAAAATGAATTTCGGGTGCGTAGGACTTGACGATTTCGAGATGCTGTCGAGCGCTGTAACCGTCTGTTTCACCGGGCTGCGTCATCAGGTTACAAATGAAAATCCTGGTAGCGCTGGCATTGCCGATCGCCTGAGCCACGCGCGCAACCAAAAGATTCGGCAGGATGCTCGTGTAAAGAGATCCGGGACCCACAGTGATCACGTCCGCATTTCTGATAGCGGCCAGCGCTTCTGGCAGCGGGAGACAGTGTTCGGGCTCCAAACGTAATCTTCGGATGGGTGAGCGTGATGCCGTAATCTGAGTTTCGCCACGAACAGTTCTGCCATCCTCCAGTTCAGCAACCAAACGCACATCGTTGATAGTGGCTGGAAAGATGTGTCCTTTACTGGCCAGGACTTCACTCGAGATACGAACTGCCTCAACGAAATCGCCGGTCACTTCGGTGAGCGCTGCCAGAAACAAGTTACCGAAACTGTGGCCACCCAATTCACCATTACCACGAAAACGATGCTTGAAAAGCCTTGAGATCAGGGTCGAATCTTCCGAGAGCGCGATCATGCAATTGCGAATGTCGCCCGGAGGCAGCATTTGTAGTTCGTCGCGCAAGCGTCCTGAGCTTCCTCCGTCGTCAGAGACCGTGACGATAGCCGACAAGTTCTTGAACCAGGTGTCGCCATTGCCGTCGGCACCAACACGTCGCTTCAAACCAGCGAGCAAGGTAGAGAGACCAGTCCCTCCTCCGATTGCCACCAGGTTCAGACCATCTTTGGTGTCGATTTTTTGCAAGTTAACGCGCTCCGCAGTTGTAAGCCTTCAGAATATACCTAAAAGGATGGACGTTTGAAACCGAAGGAAAAGCCGGCATGAGTGCTGGTTTTACAAACGAGATGTAAATACCAACTTATCAAAGTCAGGATCGTTGCGCAGGGGGGTTAGGTCGTGATCGTGTTGCGCACGAACACGCAAGTTGGGTTGCAGATCAAGGGCGCGCTGCAATGACTGCAACGCTAAATCAATGGCTCCAAGACGAGCTCGAGTAGCTGCTAGCCCGTAATGAATGTGGGCAGCTTCCGGCTCGCGCTTCAACGCTCGCTCAAACATTTCCTGAGCGGCGACATATTCACCGCGATTAAGCTCGATGACACCGCGGTCGTACAGCGAGTCAGCATCTCGAGGCAACATGCTGTCAGTGCGGAGGCGAGCTTCCGAGATGGCAAGGTATGTGCGAGCTCGGGCGGCAACTTCAGATACTTGTGCGTATCGTTCAAGGAGGACTCGAAACTGATTTCGCGCCTCCTGAAATCTTCCGCGAGTGAATTCACGATGGGCGCGGTCAAATGCATGAAGCGCAGCCGTCTCATCTACAGTCGGTTGTCGAGGTGGCGGCGGAGCTACTGGTTTCAGTGCACGGACGGCGCGAACCGGTGCATGAGTCTTTTTGACTCTTGCTGGGGTTGCTGCAACGCGAGACGTCGTGGCTGATTTGCGTGCAGGAGCTTTCTTTGTGACCTTAGCTTTTGGAGCCGCAGCCTTGCTAGTTGGTTTCGCCAGTTTCTTGGTTGGCTTAGTTTTACTGCTTGATCGCGCGGTTACTATGACGGCTTTCTTTGCAGGCGCCTTTGCGGCCGCAGCTCGCTTGGGCATGGCTTTCGGCTTAGCAGATTTGGTCTTGAGCGTCTTACTCTTCACTGGCTTAGAGGTGGTACGTCTGGTTGTTGGTCTCCGCATACCTTTTGTCATGGGGCTACTCATGGAAACAGTGAAAGGGCAGGGACTTAACTCCAAATTCCGTCGCAAAAAACCGAGCGAAGCTTAACATACGTTAACCGCTAAATCAACGCATTACAGGGGCTTTCCGTCATTTACCAATGGACCATCGGGGAAATTTCCGCAGTAGTGCACAACAAAGAAAATGCTTGATGGCCCTTGTTGACCATGTTAAAGTTAGCACCGGCTCGCGTTTACCGCTTCTTGCGAGTCGGTTGACCCAAATTGAGTGGGTTTTCTTACGTGACTCGCTCATCCTGCTTAACCCTCCGCTAAGTGTCCATACCAAGAGAGCCGTATTAATGCCAGACACTCCGTTAGTCCTACGCGAAGCGCGCTACCACCAGGTCAAGGCGGTGTTAGCCAGGCTCCGAATGGATTCGAATGCGCGCGTCGTGTTCCTTGTTGACAAGGACGGGCAGCAGATCGCAGTCCAGGGCGAAGTGGGAAATCTTGACACAACCAGCCTTGCTTCTCTGGCTGCCGGTAATGTCGCCGCTACAACCGGCATGGCTGAATTGATTGGCGAGAAGGAGTTCCCGACTCTCTCTCACGAAGGTGAAAGGGAAAGTATCCACATCTCAGTCATCGGCAGGCTGCTGCTCGTGGTGGTGTTTGACGACCAGTCCAGCCTGGGATTAGTGAAACTTCGAAGTAAGCAAATCTCACGGCAGTTAACAAACCTTTTTGATGAGATTGTCCGGGATGACTGCCAGGATGTGGATTCAGCATTTGCGGAAATAACCGACGAGGATATCGATAGTCTTTTCAACTAAGTAAGGCGCCATGACATTCATCAACTACGCATCCCGTGAAATCAATTGCAAGATCGTCTACTACGGTCCTGGGCTTTGCGGCAAGACCACCAACTTGCAGCACATTTTCGACGCCACCTCGCCACAAGCCCGAGGCAAGCTCATTAGCCTGGCTACAGAAACCGATCGCACTTTGTTCTTTGACTTCATGCCGCTAGAGTTAGGAACCGTCAGGGGGTTCAAGACTCGCTTCCATCTCTATACCGTACCCGGCCAGGTTTTTTATGACGCCTCGCGTAAGCTGATCCTAAAAGGCGTAGATGGCGTCGTTTTTGTGGCAGATTCACAGGAAGAGCGCATGGACGCCAATGTCGAATCGCTCTACAACCTGGAAGAGAATCTTCGAGCCCAGGGCTATGACTTGATGAAGCTCCCTTATGTGCTGCAACTCAACAAGCGTGACCTGCCCAATGTGATTCCGGTCGACGAGCTCAGGGAAGAGCTGCATCGCAAAGGCGAGCCGGTTGTCGAAGCAGTGGCCTCAGTCGGGACGGGAGTGTTTGATACTTTAAAAGCGGTTGCGAAACAGGTTCTGACAGAGCTTCGCAAAGGTTAGCTTCAAATCAGCGACTTCACCATCAGCAATCCATCGCCGCCATTTGAATAGTATTTCGGAAGCCGTTGAGTAACGGTGTAGCCCATGCTCAGATAGAGCTGTTGCGCGGATACGTTCAGAGATCGCACCTCGAGTCTGACGATGCGAATATCGCGACGGCGAAAACCTTCTTCAGCCTTTTCCATCAATCTTCGAGCTAAATGTCGTCTGCGATGTTCGGGCGCGACACCGACCGTCGTAATGTGTCCGGTGTGATCTGGCTCAAGCAAGCCAATCACGAAGCCGACCATGGTCCCGGCCTGCGTAACTACTCGATAAGCCAAAGCTTCCGGGGCTGTCAGCAAATATTCGAACGTGTCTCTGCTGTAAGCCTCGCCGTCAACAAAGCATCGCTGATCGAGTCTCCAGCACTCATCAAGCTGAGATACGCTCAACGGCCGCACGTCATAACGAAGATCCGGAGCCATCGTCACGACGTTGTCGATGCGAGCGCGGTTTTCGAGAGGAGTTTCCGGAGTCGGGTTCAGCCAGCGAGTTCGAATTTTCTTCAGTACAGCCATTGAATTGGTGGATGAACTTTCGTTCATTTGAGATGCTCAGAGTCTAACACTTTCGGCTCCGGAAAAACTACAAAATCAACATGCAGTCACCGTAACTGTAAAATCTGTAGCGGCTCTGGACGGCATGTCGATAGGCGTCAAGAATCAACTTCCGACCTGCGAAAGCCGACACCAGCAACAAGAGGGACGATTGTGGAAGATGAAAATTGGTTATCAGCCCGTTGATGACTTTGAATTCATATCCGGGTGTGATCGTCAATGTTGCTGAGCCTTTCCCACTGACAATTTGTCCGTGTTCATCGACTGCGGATTCCAGTGCTCGCGTGGTAGTCGTGCCCACGGCGATGATTCGCTTGCCGGCATCTCGCGCCTGATTGATTTTCGCAGCGGCTTCGATACCAATTTCAAAGGTCTCGGCAGCCACGTGGTGTTCCGCGATTTCTTCGACTCGCACGGGTTCGAAAGTTCCATAGCCAACATGCAGCGTGATTCGCGCGATATCGGCTCCGTGATTTTGAAGGCGGCTGAGTATCTCTTCACTGAAATGCAGCCCGGCGGTGGGAGCAGCCACCGCGCCTCGACTGCTCGCATAAATTGTTTGATAACGTTCGCGATCCTGAGCTGCTGAGCCTTCCGGTCGTTTGATGTATGGCGGCAGCGGCGTCTCACCGATCCGATCAAGAATGTCCTCAAAAGAGCCCGTGCTCTCAAAGCGCAGGACGCGCAAGCCCATGTCCAGGACCTCAATCACTTCCGCTTGCAGTTCATCGCCAAACTGAACTCGACTTCCTGCTTTCAGACGGTGCGCCGGACGCACTAGCGCTTCCCACTTGGATTCTTCAAGCTTCTGAACGAGAAAGACCTCGGTAGCTCCACCAGTGGGATCACGCTTTCCATGCAAGCGAGCGGGAAAAACGCGAGTGTCGTTAAGGACGAGAAGATCTGTCGGTTTGAGGTACGAAGGCAACGTCGAGAACTCGGAATCATGACAAGTCCGTTCTCGTCGATCTATTACGAGCATCCTGGACGCGTCGCGACGCTCCAGTGGTTGTTGAGCTATCAACTCCGGCGGCAGTTCGTAATTGAAGTCGGAGATCTTCATGATCAAAAACGGTCTTTGTTCTTAGTACTTTGTTCTTTGCTTGCTTTGGGAAAGGTTTGATTTACCGACAGGGGTCGCGCGCCTTTGCCTCAAAAAGTCTCATTCACCCGGCTTTCAGCCCGGTGATCAAAGTCGCTAGAAACGTAAGAACCGTTTCAACGGTTTTCCCACTTCGGGAACCACACGAGTTTTCTTAAGAAGAGAGAAAACCGTTGAAACGGTTTCCCAATCTACTTCTGCCGCATGTCACCGGGCTGAAGCCCGGCGTGAATGAGAGCACCTATCAGACCTTTGAGGCAAAGCCGGTCACAAAGAACGAAGTACAAAGAACTAAGAACAGTTTTTCATGGTTAGAACTGGGCTGATATTACCGGTTCGTGGGGATGCTCTCGATGGAATACGGCCGTCAGTTGTGCTCCAAAGAGCAGGATTAGGCTGGACACATAACTCCAGGTGAGCACAGCTACGACTGCGCCTACCGGTCCGTAGATTTGATCGTAATGGAAGTAGTTCAGGCTCCAGGCGAAGATGTACTTTGCTGCTTCCCAGAACAAGCCACCGAGAACCGCGCCGGGCAAAGTATCTCGCAACGTGACTTGAGCCTTGGGCATGAACCTGTACACGACAACGAACAGCGCCACGGTGATCAGAATACTGGCGACGGCAAACACAACCTGGAGCAGAGCGCTGCCCAGCACGGGTAGCATTGCGTAGCGTTCGAGCTGGCGTGGCGAGAGGCGTGCTGCTAACTCCTGCAGTCCAACCAGCACTGAAGTAATCAAAACTGAAACAGCGAGAATGACTCCTACGATTCCAATCATGCCAATCGTAATCGCGCGGCCATGCCAAAACGCGCGGGCAGTGGTCCTCCAAATTCTGTTGAGCGAGCGCTCGATGACCGAGAAGACCCACGATCCCGCCCAAAAGACGATCACGATGCAACTAATGATTACGCCAGTGCTCAGTGAGGAAAGAGAGCGGACAGTCTCGCGCAGGAACTTAGCCGAGGCGGGATATACCTCGACAATCCGGCTCAACATCTCGTTTCCGGCTGCGGTGCGATTACTGAGTCCAAGCATTAGCAGCAAGGCAGGGAACAACGCCATCAAGCCGAAGTAGCTCATCGCCGCCGCCGAAGTGAACAAGTCGTTCTCGTGGAACTCATGCAGCGCGTGACTGATGATAGTTGTCCATGGCGAGCGATTACGCACGCCGAACGAGTGACGAGTAAATGAGTTAAGCCTTCTCACAAATAAGTTTGGGAGGAGTGCCGGCCTCGAAACTCAGGGAGAATCGAACAAACTGGGCTTGTTAGACCCGGGCAACCTGAGTCCGAAATGTTCGTAGGCAAGCCGTGTCGCCATGCGTCCACGCGGGGTGCGATCGAGAAAGCCGATCTGAATTAAGTATGGCTCGATTATTTCTTCTATCGAATCTTTTTCTTCATGAATTGAAGCCGAGATCGTACCCAGGCCTACGGGGCCGCCATCGAACTTTTCAATGATAGTTTGCAGAAGTTTTCGATCCATTTCGTCCAACCCGAACGTGTCAACTTCCATTCGGTTGAGTGCGTCATTCGCGACTTGCTGAGTAATCCGTCCGTCGTAATCTACTTCGGCGTAATCTCTGACTCTTCGCAAGAGCCTGTTAACTATGCGAGGTGTCCCGCGCGATCTTCTCGCGATTTCTCTCGCGCCATCATCGTCGATTTCGATATTGATAATCTGGGCCGAGCGTTTGCAAATAACTTCGAGATCCTCGTGCGGATAAAAGTCCAAATGGAAGACAATTCCAAATCGTCCCCGCAGTGGCGCAGTTATCAACCCCGCCCGAGTGGTGGCGCCGATCAATGTGAACTTCGGCAGTTCCAGCTTGATTGACCGCGCTGCGGCGCCCTGCCCGATGAGCAGATCTAACTCGTAATCTTCCATCGCGGGGTACAGTTTTTCTTCGAGCGCCGGTAGTAATCGATGGATTTCGTCGATAAAAAGGACGTCGCCCTCCTGAAGATTTGTCAGCAGGGCAGCGATGTCACCGGCTTTTTCTATCGCCGGTCCGGCCGTCGAACGCAGTTCAGCGGCCATTTCATTGGCGATGATGTTGGCGAGCGTCGTTTTGCCAAGTCCCGGCGGACCTGTCAACAGAACGTGATCCAAAGCCTCATGACGCGCGCGCGCGGCTTTCATGTAAACGCGCAGGTTCTCTTTGACCTGGCGTTGACCGATGTATTCAGCGAGACGACTGGGACGCAGCGACAGCTCAAACTGGCGGTCTTCGTCACCGGCTACGGGATCCTGGGTTCTGATCGGCGCGGATTCTGCGGACATTGATTCGAATCCTAAATCTAAGTAGCGCTACTGTACAACCGGCTGCCGGCTGTTGGCGCAGCGTGAAGGAAAGTTTAAGGCTTGGCAAGTCGTCGCAAGCTTCTTCGCAGTAAGCTCTCGACGGTGATTTCACCACCCTCACTCAGGGCAAAAGTAATCGACTTTTCAGCCGCTGACCTTTGGTAACCAAGATTAACCAGCGCTGACAGGGCGTCCTGGTGAACTGCGTCTTCAGTCACAACCCTGGATGGTTGTGCTTCGACACCCGTTTCTTCGACTCCGCTGGGCGCGAGCGTGCCGATCTTGTCTCGCAGTTCGACAACTAAACGTTCCGCCGTCTTGCGTCCTACGCCCGGTATCAAGGTAAGTCTCGCGAGATCGTTGTTTCGAATAGCCGCGATCATCTCTTCTGCGCTCATCCCGGACAACAGCGTGATGCCAAGCTTCGGTCCGATGCCGCTTACGGAAATTAATCGCGTGAAC
Source organism: Pyrinomonadaceae bacterium (assembly GCA_035572035.1). Classification (GTDB taxonomy): domain Bacteria; phylum Acidobacteriota; class Blastocatellia; order Pyrinomonadales; family Pyrinomonadaceae; genus JAOAPY01. Next base: position 74,343 of record DATNBH010000061.1, read on the forward strand.
AGCTCTCGTTCACGGGCGGTTTTGAAACCGAAGAGCTGGAGCGTGTCTTCGCGGACGTGCGTGTAGATTCGTAGTTGTACTCGCGAGCCGGGCTCTTCCAATTCATAAAAAGTCGAAATCGGGATCGAAACCTCGTAGCCGACACCGCCGACGTCCACGATTACTGAAGTTACTTGTTTAGCTAAGAGAGTACCCGTCAGGTATGCAATCATTTGATGGCCGGAAAGCAGTGCTCAAAAGTTCAGCGCGCATTATAGCAAACACGGTATCAGGTTTCAGGGTTTCAGGGTTTCAAGTTTCAGGTTTCAAGTTTCAGGGTTTCAGGGTTTCAAGTTTCAAGTTTCAAGTTTCAAGTTTCAGGTTTCAGGTTTCAGGTTTCAGGTTTCAGGGTTTCAGGGTTTCAGGGTTTCAAGTTTCAAGTTTCAAGTTTCAAGTTTCAAGTTTCAAGTTTCAGGTTTCAGGGTTTCAGGTAAATCCATCGTGACGTGAACCTGAAACTCGCGACACTTGGAACCTGAAACTTGAAACTTGGAACCGAAAAGCCTGATCTCAGATCTCAAATCTGAGACTGAGACTTGAAACCTGAAACCTGGAACCTGAAACCTGAAACTCTGAAACCGTGTGAGTTGAAACCAACCGATACTTTCCGCAACCGACTGCTTGGGACTATACTTAGCTGTCGAGGCCTCCACCGAATGAAATCAGCAAAAATTTCAGAACTTACGACTAATCGTCTAAGCATTTATCTGCGCTGTCTCAACAAGCTCTCATCTGAAGGTATCAAAACAATCTCCTCGCAGGAGCTGGCGGAGCAGTTCAATCTCAATTCTGCGCAAATAAGGAAGGATCTCGGGTACTTCGGAGAGTTTGGAGTGCGCGGCGTAGGCTACTTTGTCGATGACCTGAGCGATCACATCACGAGAATTCTCGGTCTCGACAAGCCGCATCGCGTCGCGATTGTTGGCGCCGGAAGATTGGGAACCGCGCTCGCAAACTACAAGGGTTTTAGCAAATCAAATTTTACCGTCACCGCCCTCTTCGATAACGATCGAGAAAAAATTGGACAGCTCATCGGACCTGACGAGCTCGCCGTGCACGATGTGCGAAAGTTCGAGAAGATCGTCAAAGACGGAGACATCGATGTTGGCGTGATTGCCGTACCTGCTCGCGCCGCACAACGCGTTTTGAATCAGATCATGGCCGCGGGCGTGAAGGCTGTGCTTAACTTCGCTCCTGTTCCGTTGACGGCGCGTCTGGGAGTCAAGGTAAAAACTGTTGACCTGACCACATCGCTGGAATCGTTGTCATATTTTCTTTCGCGCCCGCAATCAGGAACGGTCACAACCGGAATGTCAATTCAGCTGGACGACTCAGCTGAGTCCACCGAGCGTACCCAGGTTCACGAACCCGCGCCGGATCGGCAGAGATAAATCATGGATGAGCAAACCGCCAGACGCGACATCGTCGCCGTCGGGCGACTGATGTACGAGCGCAGTTACGTGGTGTCTTCAGATGGCAACGTCAGCGTTCGCCTCGACGACGATCGAGTTGTTGCGACGCCAACGATGACCTGCAAAGGTCGAATGACAGAAGACTCGCTGGCAGTCACTGATCTGAACGGTAAGGCTTTGAGCGATCGGCGCGCGTCGAGCGAGCTGGCGATGCACTTGCTGATTTATCGTGAACGGCCCGATGTCAAAGCTGTTTGTCATGCTCATCCGCCACATGGGACTGCGTTCGCGGTTGCGGGCCTCGCCATCGACCAACCGATTCTGAGCGAAGTGATACTCACCTTGGGTTGCGTGCCCCTGGCTGGCTATGGCACTCCTTCGACTGAGGAACTAAGCGCGGCGATGCAGCCTTTGATCAAGCATCACAATGCCTTGCTGATGGCGAACCACGGCGCGGTCGCGTACGGCTCGGAATTGTGGCAAGCGTTCGATCGCCTGGAGACGTTGGAGCACACGGCGAAGATTGCGATTTTGTCGCGCGCGCTGGGTGGTTCGAAGAACTTGCCTCCGGATGCGATCGAAAAATTGATTAATGTGCGCGAGGCGGCTGGCTATCTCGGCGAAGGTGCTCGTTGCCAGGCCTGCGGTTATTTGCATGAGACGCGATTGTCCTGCCCGACTGGAGATAGACCGAAACCGACAAGTTCGTCGTCTTCAGCTAATGGCGCAGCAAAGATCTCGCTGTCTCGTGAAGAGCTGGTTGAGTTGCTGACGCAAGCAGTGAATTTGAAATAACGTGGCACGGGCGTCCCGCCCGTGAACGTACCAGACATCCAAGATAATGTTGTAAAGGCGAGTAGCCGCTTGAAGAACGAACACATCGGCAGGATGCCGATGCCACGCGAATGTGGCACGGGCGTCCCGCCCGTGAACGCACCAGACATCCAAGATAATGTCGTAAAGGCGAGTAGCCGCTTGAAGAACGAACACATCGGCAGGATGCCGATGCCACGCGAATGTGGCACGGGCGTCCCGCCCGTGAACGCACCAGACATCCAAGATAATGTTGTAGAGGCGTGTAGCCGCT
>DATNBH010000062.1:0-265790 GCA_035572035.1 Pyrinomonadaceae bacterium
TTTCGGCCACAGATGGACACGGATTTAAGGGATCTGAATAAAATCCGAGTTTTAGATCTGTGTTACTCCGTGTTCATCTGTGGCCGAGAATGAACTACGCCCGGGCGGTGCGATCTTTGCTGCGTCAAGTATATTAATGCCGTTCAAACCGGGTGCGAATGAGATTTCCGAGTCCACACTTCAAAGCATGGGCCTTTGCTCATTCTCGCTGGGACTGTTCCAGCGTAATCACCACCGACTTCGAAGCGGGCGTATTGCTCTTCGCGGCGACGCTGCCGATGGGGACCAAAACATTCGCCTCTGGGAAATAAGTCGCCGCACAGCGGCGCGGGATGTCGTAGGGCACCACCATAAACCGATGTCCGCGTCGCCGCTCGCCCTCAAAGTGACTGACAAGGTCAACGTTGTCGCCTTCTTCAACTCCTAAGTCAGTCATGTCGTCCTGATTCAAAAGCACGACTCGTCGACCGTTTCGAATCCCACGATATCGATCGTCAAGTCCATAGATCGAAGTATTGAACTGGTCGTGACTTCGAATAGTCATCATCATCAGCTGCCCGGGCTTGAGGTCATGCACCGGCAGAGGATGAACGGTGAACATTGCTTTCCCTGACGAAGTCTTGAAGCTTCGCTCACGAGCGGCGTTGGGCAAATGAAAGCCGCCGGGCCGTCGCGCGCGCTCGTTGTAATTCTCGAAACCTGGGATGACCCGCTCAATTAAGTCTCGAATCTTATCGTAGTCACTGGTCAAGCCCGACCAATCAACTGACGTCCTGCCATCGAGAGTGGCTTCGGCCAGACCCGCGACGATCGCCGGTTCGCTCAAGAGATGCTCAGACGCTGGCTCAAGAAACCCTCGCGAAGCCTGAACGACCGCCATCGAGTTCTCAGTCGTAACAAACTGCGGCCCCGAAGACTGCGTGTCGATTTCAGTTCGTCCGAGACAGGGCAAGATCAGGGCCTGCTTTCCTGTGATCAAGTGGCCGCGATTGAGCTTGGTCGATACTTGCACAGTTAAGCTGCATCGCCGCAAAGCATCCGCCGTGTACTCAGTGTCAGGTGTGGCTGACAAAAAGTTTCCACCCAAAGCAAAGAATACCCGCGCTTGTCCCTCGTGCATCGCTTTGATGGAATTGACAGTGTCAAAGCCGTGCGCTCGAGGAGGTTCAAAGTTGAGTTCTTCTCCGAGACGCTCGAGGAACTTCTCGGTCGGCCTTTCAGTAATCGCCATGGTGCGATCACCCTGAACATTGCTGTGGCCGCGAACCGGGCACAACCCTGCGCCAGGCTTGCCAACCTGACCTCGCAGCAACATCAGGTTAACGATCTCCTGGATATTCGCAACCGCGTTTTGATGTTGCGTAAGACCCATGGCCCAGCAAAAGATTGTGCTTTCTGATTCGATAAAGATACGCGCCGCAGCCTCGATGTCCTCCTGGGCAACGCCGCTTTGCTCAATCAAATCCGGCCAGGCGACGAGGTCCAGAGCCTGCGCGTACTCATCGAATCCAGACGTGTACGTGGCTATGAACTCGCGATCGAGCGCCTTTCCTGTTCCCGCATCTTCAGCAAGAACCGCCTTCGTTATTCCCTTGAGCAAGGCCACATCACCGTTGATACGAACCTGCAGGAAAAGATCAGTGAGCGAAGTTCCCTTTCCCAACAAATCACCGGGATGTTGTGGATGCTTGAACCGCGACATGCCGGTTTCAGGAAGAGGATTGATATGAACTATCTTGCAGCCGTTCTGCTTAGCCTTCTGCAGTGCGGTTAGCATGCGCGGATGGTTCGTGCCGGGGTTTTGACCGATAACAAAAATGGCTTGCGCCAAATCAAAATCTTCGAGCGTGACAGTTCCCTTGCCGACACCAATCGTCTCGCCAAGCGCGGTGCCGCTCGATTCGTGACACATGTTGGAACAGTCGGGCAGGTTGTTCGTGCCAAACTGCCGAACAAAAAGTTGATAGAGAAACGCTGCTTCGTTACTGGTGCGTCCGGACGTGTAGAAGATGGCCTCGTGGGGAGAACTCAGCGCGTTTAGTTCCCCTCCGATCAGATTGAAGGCTGCGTCCCAATCGATTGGCTCGTAATGCGTAGTGTTTTCGCGAAGCACAAGTGGCTCCGTCAAACGACCCTGCGAACCTAGCCAGTAGTCCGATTGTTCGGCGAGATCCAAGACACTCCATTGACGGAAGAACTCGGTCGTAAGTTTTTTGGTCGTGGCTTCGTCGGCAACGTGCTTGGCGCCGTTCTCGCAAAACTCGGCGTGCGAACGTTCACGGTCGGGCTCTGGCCAGGCACATCCCGGGCAATCAAAGCCTCCCATCTGATTGAGCCGCAGCAGCGTCCTGGTACCACGCACCAGACCCATCTCCGACCAGGCGCTCTTGGCAGCTTCGACAACTGCTGGAATGCCGCCGGCAACCGTCTTGATCGGTTGAATTTGTACTGGAGCCGTTTCCTCCGGAGGTTGGGCTCGCGGTGTTTGGCGGGAAGTTTCTCGGCGCTCGGACATACTTAAACCAGATTACTGGTCTTGTGTCTTTGGACTTTGGTCTTTGATTTTGACCTTTGTTCTTTGTCCTTGGTTCTTTGTGCTTGAGTCTATCGTGAATTGTTCTATCCCTATTGCAAGAAAGACGACAACACGCGTAACGCTCAAGCACAAAGAACTAAGGACCAAGGACCAAGACCTTTCAATCTGATTTTAGTCGAAGGAGAGTGATCGCCCAAACGCTAGTAAAGTTCAGAGCTCGCCGAGTTCTTTCTTTTGCCTTTTACTTGATCCGAACTTCGTCGCCAACCACGAGCTTTCCAGTCTGCAGGATGCGAGCATAGACTCGCGAATAGCCCGGGTTAACCTTTTGAGAAATGCGGGGAAAGTTTCCTTCTACAAAAGAGCCCGCGATCGTTTTGCAGGGAGCTGTGTATTTTGTGATCTCCACGCGCACGGTGTCACCCAATTCAAGCTGCACTCCCGGGACGAGGCGGTCCCATTCCAAGCCGGTGATCGTTACATTCTCGCCGACCGAGCCAGGGAAAATTGGATGTCCTTCGGCTTGCAACTCAAGAATCCGCTCGAGAGAGAAGAGGCACAGAGCTCGATCCGGGCCGCCATGAAATTCCGGAAAGCGATGGTCGTCGCCCACGATGCCCAGCTCCTGAACTTCGGCTTCTCGCAGAGGAAGCTTTGGCACTCCACCGGGAGAAGAGTTCAACTGAAAGATTCTTGGAGTCATGCCGCTGATTCTATTCGAGGATTTGTGCTTTCGGTAGTGTAGTACCGGTTTGATGATCCTTCTGCTCGCTGAGCCGATGCCACGGGCTTGCCCCGTGGTGCTCACGATTGGTAGCTACAAAAAGTTTCTGAACTTGAATTGGATGATGCCACGGGCTTGCCCCGTGGTCTTTCACGTTGGCGGCTTCAGAGAAAGCAAGCAGCTTGACCTACCACGGAGCAAGCCCGTGACATCCCGGCAATCCAAGGCTACTTCTTATTTAGTTGCCAACCTGAGGCAAGCCGGTGGTATCAATTCCCGGCGATGCTCGGCAAACAATTTGACACCTCAATCGAGATTAGCTAAAACCTCAGTTCTCCTCTTTCAGGGGAATCTCGCGAAATTGAGAGTCCCATAAAATGTCTCGGCAATCTATTCCCTCTTCACAGCCAAGTGGGTAGGGAGAGCTAGGCGCTAGCTCCAACCCTTCCCCCATATCTGTGGCGAAGGTTAATGAACATAAACTTCTACCATCCGAGGATGATGAAAATGACTCGACGCTCCTTCTACTTACTTACCTGTTCGCTCTTCATAATGTTCACGACAGCGGCGATATCGGCGCAGCAGATCAAACCGGGCCGGAATCCAAACCAGCCCATCGACGAGCAGTACACGCAAAAAATTCGCGAATACACGACCGAGCCTTTCTTCAATTCACCATTAACAGATTACTTGCCCGCCTCGCCCAACGTGCCTACTCCAAAAGCCGTGCTGGGCGACGTTGCGGGAGCGCCCGGAAAGCTTCCCTACGCCGAAGAGGTCTATTCATACATGCGTATGCTCGAGAAAGCCTCGTCGCGCGTGAGGGTTTATTCGATCGGCACGACTGAAGAAGGCCGCGAGATGATCGCTGTCGCAGTCGCATCCGAAAAGCTGCTCGCCAAGCTCGACGAGAATCGAGCGCGACTTGCCAAGCTGGCTGATCCGCGCACGATAAACCTCAACGATGACGAAGCCGATAAGCTCGTCGCCGACTCATTTCCGATTTATTACATCACTGGAACGATCCACTCGACGGAAACCGGCGCACCAACTGCGTTGATGGAGCTCGCCTATCGACTGGCGGTTGACGATAGCGCTTACGTCAAGAATATCCGCGATAACACGGTCGTGCTGATCACGCCTGTCGTTGAAGTCGATGGACGCAATCGCATGGTCGACGTATATAACTGGCATCTGGCTCATCCCGGCGAGAACTGGCCGTATCTGATTTACTGGGGTCATTACGTTGCCCACGACAATAATCGGGACGCGATCGGACTTTCTCTAAAGCTGACCCGAAATGTCATGAACACTTATCTGAGCTGGAAAGCTCAGGTCATTCACGATCTGCACGAATCAGTTCCGTATCTTTACGACAACACTATTGGCGATGGACCGTATAACGCCTGGGTCGATCCGATCCTGACTGACGAATGGCAAATGATTGGCTGGAACAACGTTTCAGAGATGACGAAGTTCGGCATGCCCGGTGTGTTTGCGCACGGCAACTTCGACACCTGGTCGCCCGGCTATCTGATGTTCATAGCAGCCACTCACAACGGCATCAGCCGCTTGTATGAAACGTTCGGCAACGCTGGAGCCGACACCGTAGAGCGCACGCTCTCGTCCGATGATTATCAGCGCACGTGGTATAAACAAAATCCGCCCCTCCCAAAAACAAAATGGTCTCAGCGCAATAACAATAACTACGAGCAGTCAGCTTTGCTCACCACGCTTTTTTATTTCAGCAACAACAGCAAGCTTTTCCTGAAGAACTTTTACTTGAAGAGCAAGCGTTCAATCGAAAAGCCGAAGAACGAAGGTCCGTCCGCATACATTTTTCCTGCCGGCGATCCTCGCTTGGGAAGTCAAGCCGAACTGCTGCGAACACTGCAGGCTCAAGGCTGCGAGATTCATCGGGCGACCGCGCCTTTCACGCTCCAGGTCAAGGCTTCGAAGAAGTCTGAAGGCGGTTCGCAAGCCCGACCTGCGGCTTCGCCTACACCGGCCGCGAGTCCCTCCCCCGCAAAAGACGCGAAGACTGACTCTCGAGAGTTTCCGGCTGGCTCGTACATAGTGCGCATGAACCAGCCGTACAGTCGCATTGCGGACGCCTTGCTCGACTATCAATACTGGAGTCCAAGCGACCCGCAAACAGATATTTACGACGATACTGCCTGGACCATGGGTGAATTGGGCAATGTCGAAGTTGTGCGCGTAACCGATCTGAAGGCTTTGAGTGTGCCGGCTGATTTGGTGAACGGCGAGGTCAAATCGCCTGGCGGGATTAATGGCAGCGGATCGGTGTATGTGATTAATCACAACGCCGACAACAGTCTGGTTACGTTGCGTTTCCTGCTTAGAGATGCGGCGACAGTTGATGCAGCTGAAGAAGCGTTCGAAGCAGCAGGACGCAAATTCAATCGCGGTTCGTTCATCATCAGCAAAGCTTCGGCCAACGAAATCAAAAGCGCAACTACCGAACTGGGGATTCAAGCTTATGCAGTGGATGCCGCGCCTACCGTTAAGACACACCCAGTCAAGACTGCCCGCATTGCGATCATGCATACGTGGCTAAACACGCAGGACGAAGGCTGGTGGCGCCTCGCCTTCGATCAATTCAAAGTACCCTACGATTACATCAGTACGCAGGACGCCTCGAAGGATCCAAATCTCAAGGCTAAATACGATGTGATTGTGCTCGCGCCTGTGGGGCGAGGGACGTCCGCGATCATTTCTGGCTTGCCAATGTTCGGGAATCCGCTGCCGTGGAAGACGACGACACTGACACCGAATCTCGGCAAGATTGACTCGACTGATGACATGCGGCCTGGACTGGGATGGACCGGGCTGATGAATCTGCAGAAGTTCGTGCAGAGCGGCGGTGTCTTTATTACTGTAGACGACACCACCGATCTGGCTGTCTCAACCGGCATGACTCCCGGCGTTTCAATCGCTCGTCCAAATCGCCTAAAAGCCATTGGCGATATCTTGAGGATGAAGACCGTTGATTCCGCGAGCCCGATTGCCTATGGCTATGGCGATTCGCTGGCGATGTATTGCATGAACGGTCCGATCTTCAACATCAGTAATACCGTTGGAGGTCGAGGCGGCCGGCAACGCCAGGGCCTACGTGCTACTGGTCGAGGCACACCTGACGATCCCGATATCGTTCAAGGCAGACCGCCAGTTGAAGCTCCTGAACTTCCGCGCAACGAAATCTGGGAAGCAACTCCGCTGACTGATGAGCAACGTCGTAACAACGGTGGCATTATTCCGCCGGAGCAACGTCCACGAGTCGTCCTGCGCTACGCCGACAATCGAGAATTGTTTGTTTCAGGCTTGCTGGATGGCGGCGACGAGTTGGCGCAACACGCGGCGGTGATCGACGCGCCGTATGGCTCGGGCCACGTGATCCTCTTCTCAACCAATCCCTTCTGGAGAGGACAGACGAAGGGAAGTTATTTCCTGGTGTTCAATGCAATCTTAAACTTTGACAATCTGAACGCGGGAAGAAAGTAAAAGGCGTTTATCCGCAGATTACGCCGATTACACAGATGTTTCGTTGAATCTCGTTTCGCAGACCGTTAAAGTTGTTGCCCTTAGTTCCTGGTCCTTTGTTCTTTGCGCTTGAGCCTTGGGCGTGTCGTCTTTTTTCTCCATATGAATAAGACAATTCATCATAGATTCAAGCACAAAGACCAAAGATCAAAGACCTAAGATCGTTCTATCTAGGTAACCTATCCGCGAGCTCTTCAAACGTATCGTGAACCGCGCTGTATGAGACCTTAAGCTGTTCATCGGTTCCGGACTTCACATCGCTTCGGAATTTAGCTAACGCTGCATTGAACTTGGTCAGGCCAGCTTTGAACTCCGCAACTTTCTCTTTCTTCGTACCGCGGGGCACGCCCAGTTTTACGATTCTCCGGCCGTGCATTATCAACACGCCGGATTTGTGTCTGATTGTCTTGAAATCATTTTTCGGCAAAGCGTCATGCTGCAGCGGGTGCAGCACCTCATGAAAATCGTTGTACTGCTTGACCGAAAACTCATGTTGCCAACCGGCTGCCGACGCGGCTGCCGCAAGAAATACAATGACCAACGCCGGGACCAAAACGAAACCAATTCGTCTCACAAAGAGATCCTCCTACTTAAGTTAGTTTCAACCCGAATCATCTTCCCCGAAAATAATCGTGCTTGTTCTGAGGCGGAACTGCCTCCTCCATACTCCCCAGTTTACGGTTTCCGGTTTACGATTCTTGGTTTTGCCAAACGAGCGAGTAACGCCACAATAAATGTTTGCGGATGATCGCGCCAGGGAAAAAGGCGGAGCAATGCTGCTTCACTTCATCGATAGTCAAATAAGAATCGTGCCTTCCGTGTTCGTCCCAGGCAGCGCGCACCTCGCGTCTTGGCCGCACTCGACCAGTCCGCAACATGCGAATTCCCGCGCTCACGGGAAAGGCAACGAGGTTCGCTAGCGCATCGACCGCGCCGCGCGGTTGGAGCAGATCCAAAACTAACAACACCCCGCCTGGTCGCAGCAGCGACTTTGCCCGGTTAAGTACGGCCGCGAAAGGCAAGTGATGCAGAGTCGCTATCGACGCGATACAGTCGAATCGCGCTTCGCCAAACTCATGACTCATCACGTCTGCCAGTCGATAATCGATATTCGAAAACTGCGTCGATCTTTCTCGCGCGCGGCGGAGCATTTCCGGCGAGATATCGAGAGCTACTACTCGTTGCGCGCGTGTCGCCAACTGCCTCGAAAACTGCCCCGCTCCGCAGCCGATTTCCAGAGTCGCTTCACACCGCTCCGGCAAATGCTTCAACAAATACTCATGATAAAGACTGTTGTGGTTCCAATCGCCGCCGGAAAGCAGAGCAATTCGATCGAAATCTGCCCTGATAAGTTCCAAAGAAGTCGCCATTTGAAGACGGATTTTTTCATTCACACCCGGTTTAAACCGGGTGTTAGAAGTTACTCCCAAGCTTCGCTTAACCGTTTCAACGGTTTCCCCGTCAAATATCTTGAAAATGAAAACCGTTGAAACGGTTAGCTACCAACGGCCAGCCCATACCCACCCGGTTGAAACCGGGTGTGAATGAGACCGACATGCGTGTGTTCTCAGTTTCCGAATAGCCCCAACTGTTTCGGGATAACGATTCAGCAATCCGAAATCAGCAGTCAGTTCACGCATTCCAATCGCGGAAGCCTTCCACCACTCGCAACATGTCTTCGCGTTTCTTTTCGAATATGCCGAACGTGAAGATTATCATTGCCCCGGTGACAATCCCCGCTACCCACCACAGCCACGTCCACCCAAGATTGTGTGACGCATAATAGATCATCGTTGTAATCGCCAGCAGCAAAAATACAGACCCGAGCAACAGAAACGCTCGCACTCGAAGAATAATTCCCCCAAACACTCCGGCAACCGATAAACCCGCGAGAATCAATGGCAGCCACGGCGAGTTGGAGACGCCGTTGATGAAGATGTCCGCCGTCGAAGAAACGTAGATGACCGTTAGCGAAAGGTATCTCACGCCAATCATCTGGTCTTCGGTAAATTCATCGCGATTGAGATACGCAGCTATCAGCACCGAGACCGCCACGGGAATCAGCCAGAGTTGCGGATGTTGAAAGAATCCATAATCCACCGTCCGATGCCACAGGTACCAAAGTCCTCCGTTACCGGCGAGCGCCGCCAACATTCCGAAGACAAACGAGCGCCGCAGAATCGCCACCAGGCCATAAAGTCCGCCTACGATGAACAGCAGCGCCGAATAATCGACCTCGCTATTCGCCACCCAAAATCCCAGCACCGGCAATAGCGGCAGAAACACTCCAGTTCGTTCAACCGGATGCGCCAGGACGAGTATGTCTCGACGTCGCAGGATCTCACTCACCGCCACACCGGCATACGCAATCGCTACGACTACAATGGGCCAGTAGCGTTCGAAGAAGCCGCCAAACAGCCACGGCATCGTCAGTCGAATGTGCATGAAGAAAAGCGCCAGCAGCACTTCTCCGATGTAAACATAAGACTGACGCCGCGTTTCCGATAATCCAAGTGGGTCATGTTTAGGCGACACGGCAAACAGTATCGAAATCACTGCTGCCGCGATCAAGGTCGCGCCAGTGGTTACCAACGCGAGGGGTGAAACCAGGACGGAACCGAACTGAAGTTGATAATAGACCTCGGTACCCAGGACGAAGATGAGGGCGTTAGCGCCGGCTGCTGACAGCCACGGCACACATTCGCGAATGACCTTGGTCCAATCAGGCTGGCGATTAATGATCTTCTCGAGCTCGAGTCCATAGAGAGCTACGAGAGCAAACATTTCGACCATTAGAATCACACCGCGATTAAGCCAGGTGCCCGTCACTCCGGGAACGAGCCACGACCAACCAAACAGCACGGAACCAATCACGAATACGACAAAACCGCCCTTGAGCCAGTCTTGAGGTTTGTCGTTCGGAGCAAGCAGGACCAACGCCAACGTTAGAACGATGACCGCAACCGCGGCAGACACGCGCAACGCGCCGGACAGAAATGTCAGATCAATGTAAGTGACAAGCGCCACCGTGACCGCGATCAAAATCACGGAGCAGACTTGAAGCCAGATTAGTTGAGTCGCATTCTCTTCAAGACGCGGCGGAATCTTAAGTTGATTTGCAAATCGGATCAGCACTTCGCGCCGGCGCCACAACCAAGCGCCAACCAACGTGTAGATGGACAGCACCATCACCGTCGCCCACAAAAGATTTGTCGGCAACAACTGCGCCTGTCGAAGCGCTAATGCTGCCATAATCAAGCCGACCAGATAAAGACCAGTCGTGGCGTAAGAAGCACGCTTGTCCCACAAGCAGGCAAACATCAAGGCCGCCAGAGATGCTGCTGCTCCCCATCCAACTGGGAACGCCAACTGAGCACTGGCGACTCCACGCACGCCATCCGTGAAACTAACTAGCAGCACATAAGCCATCACCGGTAGCGCGGCAAGCGCGGCAAAGTGATGGAACGATGTCTCAGTTACTTTCGTCGAAAGCTCGCCCAATCGGGCACTCAAACGATTAGCGCGAAGCTGCAACCACAGCCACAGGATGCTCGCAGCACAACCGATTGCTATGTTGAGGCACAAGAAATCAAGATCTGATGACAGACTCTCAGGCGCATATATCCACCACCAGATTGAGACTACAGTGGTAACCATCACACCTGCGGCAAACAGATACTCCTGCCTGAGCGTCTGCCAATTCAGGAGCGCTGCCAGACCACAAACTGCGATCAGCGCGGCCAGAGACCACCATGCTCCTAACACGTCAGACGGCGCTGCTCGCAACGCCAGCAACACTACTAATGCTCCAGTCAAAGTTGCGTAGAAGGAAACCCGCCGTTCCCACTCGGGTGAAAACTTAACGACCGCGCCGATGCGTTGCGGAAGTGATCGAACCCCACACATCGCAAATGAGATGACTGCGAGACCCAACATCACAACGTGATATTGCCCCCAACCTGAAAACCCTGCGAGAACGAAACTAAAAGCAACCAGATAAACCAAAAATACCAAGGCGCCGTTCAAGATATCGACGCGAACCGGCTTTTCGTAGGACTTACCAAACCACGCCATCGCGATCAGCGCCAGAGCGAATGCCAACCACCCATAAATTCCCGCCACCGCCGCCGTGCCTATACCAACAAGGTTCGGCCACAAAACCAGGTAGAAGCTGCTCGGGAGCAGGATCAGCACTAATCCCGCGATCGCAATGCCGAGTTCTAACTTGAAGAGGCGCTCCACGAATCGCTCGCGATGGAAACCCATTAGCGGTCGCCAACGCTTGCGCAGGCTCAGCCAAAGTATGGAATAGAGACAAGCAACGATAACAACTAGCTGGATAACTCGAACCAGGACAATGCGGTCCATGAGTCCCTGGACTGCAACGACTGAGAGCAGAAACACCATCGCCACGGCGAGTTTCAATAACAATCCGGCAGAAAACGCGTAGCTCGGGAATCGCTCGCGAACCGCGTAGACAATCAAAGCGAACGCAACCAGCACGATGGGTAAGCTGTAGGAGAGTGTATCTCCCAAAGCAAAGAAAATTCCTCCCGCAGGTCCGTGCAGCGGCAGGTAGTAAATAGCCTGCAACGCCGGATAGATGGTCAGCGCCAAAAGTGGGACCAAGGTCACGAAGAGCAACAAGCCACGAACGCGGCGTCCCAGCGTCCGACCAACTTCCGCTTGTCGTTGGTTGTCTGTGGTTGTTTGTTGTCCCAGGAGAAACAAACTGAAGTTCGACTTGCTTAACAACCAAAGTGGAATGGATGCTGCAATCAGGAACAGCGCTGCGAACCAACGCCAGGCGGAAGCAGTCGCTAACTGAGTCTCCCAAAGACCCGCCAGCAACGGGGTCATCATCGCCAGGGCTGCAACCGCGCCAAGGATGTAGTTTTGCTTCTGGCGCTGGCGCAGATTCGCCAGCATTACAACTACGACCAATCCGAGCAGAATCCAGGAACCCAGGCCGAGTGCGTATTGATGCGGGAAACCGACGATGTCCCACACCGGCGTCGCGGCGCCACGAGCTGTTAACTCCTGCTTGACACCCGAGAATACCCCGTAAAGCACCAGCAAAATGAAACCGCCAAGAACGAGCCAGGTGATTAGCCGGTCAAACGCAAACCTGTAGTTCAGTAGTCTTGATGCTGCGGCAGACCAACCTTCCTGCTCACTTGCGACTTGCTCAGCCGCGATTGGTTGATATCGGCTGCTCAGGAAGCGAAGTCCCACCCAGATCAATGCCAACAAGACCAGCGCGGTCCCCTGAATCTGCAGCGCGATGGGATGTAGAAAGGCGTGCGGCAGATACGCGTACCATTCGAATTGCTGCAACGCGGCCTTGATGCTCAGAATTACCGCGACCGTCATTGCGATTTGGAAAACGGTGAACAATGCCCGCTTGCGACTCAACCACAGCGATACGAGCCAAATGCCTGCTAACCAGAACATCCGCTCGGCCTGCATGCCCGTGGTCTCCCACTGGTTTGCTTGCACAAGGCAAACCAAAGCGAACACGGAAGTGATCAGCGCAGCTTTGCTCATTGGCCCACTGATCGAACCTGCAGATGTCTTTCCAAGTCGGGCGCCGGGTTGCGTCAACGGGCGAGACGCCCGTGCCGCTACCTGCTCGGCCATGACTGCGGCCAGCGCAGCAACGGCGGCGTGGAAAAGAAACGCTGATTGCCACGGGAAGTCGAAGGTCAGCCATGGCCCGATGGCGTGAAATGACGCGAGCAGAAGCAGAAAGGTCCCGATCCAGCCGAACACTTTCCTGCTTTTTTGTACGGCGAGATACAAGGCTCCCAGCCCATAGAAGAAGTAACAAAGCCAAAGGTAATTGGGATCGCCCGCGACATTGAAGCCGTAACCGGTAAGCAGCAATAAACTGATTGCGCCGACGACGCACGCAGCAGTTAAGTACCAGAAGCCGTCGCTCTTTCGTTTTCTTCTAACGAAGAGATACTCCGCAACAATGAAGGGAACAAACAGCAAAACCAGAGCTTGCCCGCTAGCTACGCTGGCACTGGCATCAAGCAGTGAGACCTTGCGGCCGAAATTCTGCCAGGGGATATTTCCGCGGATGACATGTGACAGCACGAGGTAAGCTAGCGAGAAACACAGCGCCGCTAAAAAGTGCGCGAACGGAATCTCGAGCAACATCGCAATCGTTACCAGCACTGCAAAATTCAAAAGCGCCGCTGGAATCACGCTGGCTGGATTAGGCCACGCCAGGATCATTCCTGAAAAGACCACCATGGTTCCCAGCAGGGCGATGCTGGTGCCCGCCACCCTCGACGCGATCAACTCCTTCGCGGTTACTCGCTTCCACAGCAGTGTGCCGCTAAAGAGCAGTGGAATGCCTGCCAACGAAACGAGCGGCGCGAGATACATCATGCTGAGTGAGACTGGTCCACTCTTGTAGAGCAGCAAGCCGAAAGGAAGCAGTGCCGCAAAGGTAAGCGCGCCGAGCGAGACGAAGATCCCAATCGTCTCATACTCATCGATCTCGCTGTCCTCCAATGCAATCCACAACATCCAGGCGGCGGTAGCGACATAACAAATAACCGGAAATGCCCCGAGCGCTAACATCAATCCCGGAGAATTGTCAGGCGTCGCGAAATGTCGAATTAACAATTGGCCTACGGATGAACCCAGCACACCGGCTGCCAAAAGATGCGGCCACTTTGGAGTTAAGACACGTCCCGCAAAGTACACCAGACAGAGAAACACTGCCGGCGCGATCAGCTCGCTCGCGATGACAAGTGGGCCGCGTGGCAATGTACTGCCTGATACTGCAGCGATTGCCAAAAAGTTCAGCGGCACCAGCAACGTCGCAATTGTCAGAACGCCACGACTAGTGGTGGGAAGTTTCCAACGATGCTCGGTGTACAAGCCGATCCCAAACAACGCTGCTGTCACGGTCGTAAAGATTAGAAACTTGAGGACCGGGATCGCTGAAATCTCCGACCACAAGCTCACCACCAGGGCGGTGGAACAACCAATGATCAGCAAGCCGCCGATAATCTCGCCCCAGCGAATGTTGCTCTCCTCCATGAATGCCGTGAGGACTTCAGTGAATCGCCGCCGCGGTTCGGACTGCGGCGGTGGAGGCGGAGGAGTGTCTTCAGTTGATTCGTTTTGCCACGTCGGAATCCTCGCTGATACCTGCGTTTCGTGAGCTATTACCTGCTCAACACGGGACGGCTGGTCGCTGGATCCATCGACCACGATCACATTGTTGGTAATGACTTCGGAAACCGAGACGACCGAAGGCGGGATCGCAGCCTCTTGCTCATCGATCGATGGCGTTACAACCGAGGCAGCTGCCGGCTGAGCTTCAGGTTGTGGTGAAGGAACACCGGCGGGGCTGCCCTGCCGATTGTTCAGCCGCTCACGTTCGGCTTCTAATTTGAATTTGAGATTCTCGTAAACCTGCTCGTCAATCGCGCCAGCGCGGCGGAAACGATTGAGTTGCCTTTCAGTCGCAGCCAGATCTTTGATCAGCTCAACAACTATGTCGGTCGCGCGTTTGTAGCCACACTTGCCGCAGAAATTTCCCAGTGGCGAGATTTCCGCCTTGCAGTTCGGACAGCGTGTAGCTTTCGCTTCTTCCGGCTCTGATTCAGAAACCCGAACGATCGCGCGAATAATCGTCCGAATCAAAACCCAGATGCCGTGACCGACAAGCGTTACTACCGCCACGAAGATGCCTAGAAATAGAAGTATTTCCATATTAATTAGCCACGCCCGCGGTGGCACTGTTTAGACTCTGGCGAACGCGAAGGCCGGAGGGTCGGCACTCCACCGTCCTTATGTCGCACCTTCGGCGCTCCCATGACATTGTTGTAGCAGTTCCACGGCCTCGCGGCGTGGCTACTAAATGCCGGCCCTTCCAGCCTGAGATGAAATCCTTGAGCATTGAGCATTGAGCATTGAATCGCCCGCCTGCCTCCCCCATTATCGTACGTCACGGCTGACTAAACGAAATCGTAATTGTCGTTGACCCACCGCTACTGACCCTGTGCTACGATTTCGGCTACTCAAGATGGATTCACCCAATCTTTTCAACGCCATTTTTTCGGAAGGTCGTGACGAGCTCATTGCCGTCCTAACCGACCAACGCACCTTGACGTATGGCGAGTTACGATCCGAAGTCGTCAAGGTAGCCCAGGTCCTTTCCACCTTGAGTCTCGCGGCGGGCGAGCGAGTAGGCCTTTTGCTCAATGATTCGCCCGATTTCATGGCCAGCTTCATAGCAATTCAGGCCCTCGGAGCCATTGCGGTTCCCATCAACATGGGCCTAAGCCGGGACGTACAGATGGCAATTCTGAACGATTGTGGAGCCAGGATTGTCGTCATCGAAGCTGAACTCTGCAATACACTCCTGACAGACGCAAGGAATACCTTGCAGTCCCTTAAAGACGTGGTGGCGGTAAGACGTGGCGCCGAAAGCGATCTGGATAAGATCCCAGGTGTCGATGTGCTCGACCTGAGTACGGCGCCAAGACAACCCCTGAGCGGGATTTTTCCAGTTGCGCCCGGCGCCGATACGCCGGCGTTCATCCTTTACACCTCGGGCAGCACTGGCGAACCAAAAGGCGCGATTCATTGTCAGTCAGATGTTTTTTACACGAATGAAACGTTTTGCAAACAGGTTCTGGAGCTGCGCGCCTCGGATCGGCTGTTTTCGTCATCCCGCTTGCCTTTCGCTTACGGGCTGGGAAACGCTCTTACTTTTCCACTCCTGAATGGAGTTACGTCCGTTCTCTGTCTTGAAAGACCGGGACCGGAAATCATAAGCCGAGTTTTCAACGACTTCAGACCAACGATCTTCTTTGCAGTGCCCGTCGTCTACAATCTGCTGCTGGAATTTCACAAACACACTCCGCTTGATTGCTCGAGCCTTCGACTCTGCATCTCCGCGGGCGAAGCTTTGCCGCCGCATCTCGGTGAAACCTGGCAACAGACATTTGGAGTGGAGATCCTCGATGGAATTGGCTCAACCGAGATGCTTCACATGTGGATGTCTAATCATGCTGGTTCGGTACGCTACGGCAGCAGCGGAAACTTGTTGGACGGTTACGAAGCGCGACTGCTCAATCAGGATGACAAAGAAGCCAGGCCTGGTGAAGAGGGCAATCTTTGGGTGAAGGGCGCAAGTGCGGCTCGCGGCTATTGGAACAAGCCGGAAACAACTGCGCTGACGTTCGTGGATGGGTGGGTTCGCACAGGAGATCTGTATCGCTACGACGAGGATGGTTTCTGGTATCACATGGGTCGTAGCGATGATTGCTTCAAGTCCAGCGGCCAGTGGGTCTCTCCAGTCGAAGTTGAAGCAATCGTGCTTCGTCATCCCGCGGTCCACGCAGCCGCTGTGGTTGAAGATTTTGACGAGAATGGCTTGCCAGGTCCGACTGCTTTCATAATGCTGGGTGAAGGGGAAGCCAGTAACGTTGAAGAGGAATTGAAAGAGAGGTGCAAGGAGTCGTTGCCGCGATTCAAGCGGCCGCGCAAGTACCTGTTTGTTGCCGAGTTGCCTTACACTGCGACTGGCAAAATTCAACGATTCAAGCTCCGTGAAGAATTGCGCTCGCGACCATGACGGCAAAGACATCCGCAGATTCCACAGGTGTTCTAATTGCTTGGCTCGACGTTGTGAGATTCATCAAAACTTCTGTGTAATCTGCGTAATCTGTGGATAAAGTTTTTATATGAAAAGTCTTCAGGAAACATACGCGCCTAATAACGCTTGCTTTGGTTGTGGTCCGGCTAACGAAAAGGGTCTGCACATCCGCAGCTTTCCGGACGGCAATGAAGTCGTTGCGGAATTTACGCCAGAACCCTGGCAGGAAGCATTCACTGGAATGCTGAATGGCGGCATCATCGGGACTTTGCTGGATTGTCATTTGAATTGGACGGCAACTTACGCTCTGATGAAACGAGATGGCAGCGATCATCCGCCCTGCACGGTTACGGCTGATTATTCAATTAAGCTGTTGCGACCGACGCCGACGAATACAACGCTGCACCTGCGGGCTCGGGTAGTTGAAATGAAAGACAACCGCGCCACGGTCGAAGGCGAATTGCTTGCAAACGATAAAGTGACCGCGACCTGTCGAGGTACCTTCGTCGCCGTCAAGGAAGGCCACCCTGCGTATCATCGCTGGTGATTTCCTTGGCGCCTTTGCGCCTCTGCGGGAAATATGTGCACCGCAAAGGCGCAAAGCTGCAAAGAAAAACGAGTTCTCATGACTGACCTGATTCATCGACCACGTCGACTGCGGAAAACTGAAGCACTGCGATCATTGGTGCGCGAGACTCGGCTTGCCCGTGAAGACTTTATTCTTCCGCTGTTCGCCTGTGCCGGCGAAAACGTGCGCCGAGAAATCGCTTCAATGCCCGGGGTTCACAATCTCTCGGTTGACGAAATCGTTCGCGAAGCTGTGGCCGCCTTCGAGCTTGGCGTCAAAGGAGTCATTCTGTTTGGCTTACCGGAATCAAAAGACGAAACTGCCACCGGCGCCTACCTCGAGAACGGCATCGTGCAGCAAGCTATTCGAGCCATCAAGCTTGAAGTTCCTGAGCTTGTTGTCATCGCCGACACCTGTCTTTGTGAATACACTTCGCATGGACACTGCGGAGTAGTCCGCGATGGTGAAGTAATAAATGACGAGTCGCTCGAGTTCTTGGCACGCACTGCGGTGAGTCAGGCTCAAGCCGGCGCCGATATTATCGCTCCCTCGGCAATGATGGACGGCCAGGTAGGAGCGATCCGTCACGCGCTCGATCAAGCCGGGCTCGACCAGGCGCCGATCATGTCTTACGCAGTCAAATATGCATCGGCATTTTATGGTCCGTTTCGTGAAGCTGCGGATAGCGCACCCGCTTTCGGAGATCGTCGCGCTTACCAAATGGATCCTCCCAATGTTCGTGAGGCCCTTAGAGAAGCAGAGCTTGACGTAGCTGAGGGCGCCGATATCTTGATGGTCAAGCCGGCAACAGTTTTCCTCGACGTCTTGAAGACGGTTAAGGATCGATTCAACTTGCCGATGGCGGCTTATCATGTGTCTGGCGAGTATGCGTTAATAAAAGCTGCCGCTCAGAACGGGTGGATTGACGAAAAGCGCGTGATGATGGAAACACTCACAAGTATCAAGCGCGCTGGTGCGGACATCATTCTCACGTATTACGCCCGTGAAGCAGTTCGGGCATTAAGCTAGAACATCCCCAACAGGCGTTTAGAGTTCAATCTTTAGATTGTTACCACCGCAAGCACACCAGCTGAAGCTTGAACTCTAAACGCCCGTAACGAGGCTTAAGCATGAAACGATTCTTTGTTTTGTTATTGGCATTGATTGCTTGTCCGAGTCTGTTGCACAGTCAGACCAAGGCCGATCCAACACTGCTTGCCGAGATTTCCAGAATCAAAGCCATCGATAATCACGCCCATCCGCTGAAACTGACGGCCGCAAGTGAGAAGCCTGACGACGAATTCGACGCGCTGCCACTCGACGCGCTCGACCCGTTTCCCTTGCCGCCTCGACTGCAACTCACAAATCCTGAATTCATTCGAGCGTGGCGAGAATTGTACGGTTACAAATATGAGGACATGACTGAGCCTCATGTGAATGAGTTGTTGGCAGCTAAGCAGCGCGTCATCAGCGAACGCGGTGATGCCTATCCTGCCTGGGTTCTCGATCAACTCAACATTGAAATCATGTTCGCCAATCGAGTGGCGATGGGACGTGGTTTGGGAACAGCGAGGTTTCGCTGGGTCAGCTTTGTGGATCCACTCATCTTTCCGCTGAACAATGAAGCCGCGAAACGCTCGAATCGAGACTATGCGGCTTTCTATCCCGGGGAAGAACGTTTACTCAAACGTTATCTCAGTGATTTGAAACTAAGCGCGTTACCTGCAAAGCTCGATGACTACCTCAAACAAGTGATAACCGCCACGCTGGAGAAGCAGAAGCGTGACGGCGCCGTGGCAGTCAAATTCGAAGCCGCTTACCTGCGCAAGCTCGACTTTGAGGAGGCGGATGAAGCTGCCGCGCGGACTATTTATGAACGGCACGTGAAAGGCAGCGAACCAACAGCCGCGGATTACAAGACGCTGCAGGATTTTTTGTTTCGCTACCTCGCGCGTGAAGCAGGACGGTTGGGTCTTGCCGTACACATTCACATGCTTGATGGCGCCGGTGCTCACTATCGACCCAGCGGCAGCGACCCGCTTCTGCTCGAGTCGGTCTTCAATGAACCTTCACTGCACAAGACAAACTTTGTCATAGTCCACGGTGGCGCGCCGTTCACCAGGCAGGTCGTTTCGTTGATGTCCAAGGCCAATGTGTACGCCGACTTTTCTGCACAAACCTTCTTTCTTTATCCACGAGCGCTGAGTGAGAACCTGCGTTATTGGTTGGAAACGTATCCTGATCGAGTACTCTTCGGCACCGACGCGTTCTCGTTTGGACCCGCGGTTGATTGGGGCGAGATAGCCTGGTTATCTAACACGACCACGAGACAAGCTCTGGCTTTAGCATTGACGGGGATGATCGACGACGGAGAAATAACGCGGGCGCGGGCGCTCGAGTTAGCCCGGATGGCCCTCCGAGATAACGCAATCAGGTTGTACGGCCTTGATAAGAAGTAGTCGTATTGCAGGCTGCCAGCCTGCAGTTGATTCACAATATTTGCAAGCACGACTTAGCGAACAGGCTGGCAGCCTGTCGTACATTCACCATGGACCCAGCAAACACTGCTCAATTCGTGCCACCATCGGCAATCTGGATGTGGGCATTTCCCATCACTTATCTAATTCACATCGCCGAGGAGTACTGGGGCGGTGAAGGCTACATGGCTTACCTTTACCGCATCAGAGGAGTTCACCTTTCGACGACAAGATTCTTCCTCTTTCAGGGGCTTGGCGTAGTCCTCATCGTTGTCGGGATTTTTGTCAGCCTGCACCTGAGATGGCCGCGGTTCTTTTTGAGCATCATGGGCGCGCTGGTGCTTTCAAATGGAATCACGCACACGGTGACTGCCATCCGTCACAAAGGTTATGGGCCGGGTCTGGTTTGCTCGGTTTTGTTGTGGATTCCCCTCGGACTGGTGACTCTGATTCTATTGGCGATAGAAATTCCCACTCTCAGGCTCATCGTCGCCGGCTCGATCGGCTTAGCCATTAATGGCGTCGTCGCCCTCATCGCCCTCCGCGGCGGCAGGATTAAGTGATTAGGAAACTTTTGAAGCCATTCCATCGAGTGATTCAAATGTGAAGATTGATCAGCTCAAGGTGGGGAAGGGCAGTTTACTCCCGCCGATTCATTGGCTCCAAATAGTGAGTTGGATACACGCTAGTACGCCGAAGGCGTTTGCGAATTCCAGCCTGGGGCAGCGCCCCAAGGAAAGGCGAACCATTGAAGATGTGAACGCTGAAAGTGTTCGCGAATACTGCGCCAACGCCTTTGGCGTTCAAATCCGACTGGAGCCTCACTTTCCTGGGGCGCTGCTCCAGGCTGGAATTCGGAAACGCCTTCGGCGTAATCAAACTTCAAATCTAACTTGAAAGCTGATGAATCGGCGGGAGTAAACTACCCTTCCTAACCCAGAGCTGATCGATCAGTCGATGTATCGTGCTGCTTGAATGCTTGGATTGCTGGCCACGCAATCTCCAAAAACGAAGGGCGCACCGTCGAACACGATGCGCCCTTCAACTTTTCAATGGGGTCTTCTCTAGAAGCTGCCGGTTGCTCCCTTGAAGCCGTGCATGGCCTGCTTGGCAGCCCAGGTCATCACTCGAAGCGTGTCATAGCAGTATCCGAGAATGTAGTTGCAGGTCGACAAGCAGTGCTTCGTGCAATCGACCTTCATCTCATCCAGCTGCTTGTTATCGAACTTGTGTCCGCCAACAACGCCCCAATCGTGGGTCGCCGAATACATCGGGAAGCACGGCGCGAGCGTGCCGTCGGTGCGAATGATCAGCGAGTTCTGACCCGCGCGACACTGCCAGGGTGGAACCTGTCCGCGCATCAAAAGCTTCATATCCTGCATGTGCTGGATGGGGTTAACCATCTTGTAGCCATGATTCACGCGTTTGTCGTTCAGGTAATCGAGCAGCTCGTCTACCTTCGGCCAATCTTCCGGAGTCAGGTAGGTCTGATTCTCAGTGAGATGCTTGAAGTGATCCTGCTCCGTCATCGGCGTTTCGTTGATGTGGTAGTCAGTCGCGATGCCGCTGTCGTGCGCAATCTCGGTCAGCTCTCGAACATCGTCCATATTGTTATGGCAGATGTTGATATTGAACATGACGGTGTAACCGTAGTAGCGCTGTCGCTTCACGAGGTAATCGAAGTAAGGCTTGATTGGCTCAAAAGCCTTCGGCAAAGATTTGCGATCCTTCACGGAATCAACCGCGAGGTTAACCGTCGCAATGCCGGCGTCGCCGAGTTGATCGATCACTTCGGGTTTCATCAAGCGACCGTTCGTCGGCAAGTAGACGAAGATGTCTTTCTTGGCGCTGTAGTGGACGATCTTGTGAATGAACTTTGGTCGCAGCAGCGGCTCGCCGCCCATCAGCGCGAGCACGCGCGATCCAATCGAATGCAACCAATCAATCGACTGCTTCGCCGTATCTTCAGTCATGCCCTTGACGGCATTGTTATAAGACCAGCAATAGTGGCAATCGAGGTTGCACTTCCACTCGGTAAAGAGATAAGGAATGATCGGCCGCACTTCTTTGTTGTGCCAGCGAGATTTGAAGTACGGCGCACCCCAGGTTTTCCAGGTGCGGATCGCATTCATCTTCTGGTATTCGCGCTCGGTCATTTCAACCGGATTTGGTTTCATGGGGTACACGGGTTCCGGAAGCATCTGACCCTGGGGCACAAGCTTGGAATGCTCTTCCTTCTTGTAAAGGATCTGGTGCAGTTTCGCGTCGATACGAAACGGCGCCGCGTCGGTGCCGGCGTGTAAGTTCTCCTGAATCTCGGCCATAACTTTCTTAATCTCCTATGAAAATCTCGTGGGGGATTTGGCAGATCCTCACAGCCAATCCTGCCCAAGAATGCAAACGCAAATTTGCGAATAAGCTCCCTGAAGTTTTGAAAGTCTACTCTTGAGCGAGCGGGAGTACCTCTGGGTTCAAAAGCGCTGCAAATATTGGCTTATTTCAAAAATAATTGCAAGCCACCCAAACACAACAAGGAGGTTTGGTGGGTTGGTAGTTCGTGATTTTTGTTCTTAGTTCTTGGATCTTGGTTCTTTGTGCATGAATCTATGGCGACAAGTCGATGAATACTCAAGCACAAAGGACAAAGAACAAAAAACAAAGAACAGCCTTATTCGGTAAAAATTTTTGTTGACAAGGGCCATTTCCGACCAGTATATGGAGTCTCATGATTGACACAGTCATTCCATTGCTTCCCTTAGCCTGAGTTCCCGCAGTCCTGCGGGTGTTCGTCACACACTTAAGTTGAAGGGTCGGCCGATTGACTTCGCGCGAGCGTTTGTTTCTGCTCTGCTCGCGAAGTCATGATAGTGTTTTGCTGCGTATCTCGAGTCCAGGAGGATAGCCCCAGTGGCAGAAAACATCGATACATCACCAAAGTTCGACCAACGACCTTGGGGAACATTCACTGTTTTGGATGAAGGCGATGATCACAAGGTCAAACGGATCGAAGTCTTGCCGGGCAAAAGATTGAGCTATCAAAAGCATGCCCAGCGAGCTGAACACTGGGTAGTCATCAAAGGCACGGCAAGTGTGACGTTGAATGACGAACAGATTTCGGTGCCCAGCGGCCAGGCAATCGATATCCCGGTTGGCGCCGCCCATCGTGTCGAGAACTGCGGCGACGAGCTACTCGTCTTCATTGAAGTTCAACGAGGAAGTTATCTCGGGGAAGATGACATTGTCAGGCTGCAAGACGACTTCGGCCGGAGTTAGGTTTCAAGTTTCAGGTTTCAGGTTTCAGGTTTCAGGTTCCAGGTTTCAGGTTCCAGGTTTCAGGTTTCAGGTTTCAGGTTTCAAAGTTTCACGTTTCAAGTTTCAGGGGTCAGGGGTCAAGGTTTTGGAACCTGAAACTTGAAACCTGGTATCTAAGATCAAACACCCAAGACCGATCTTATTACTTATGTCCAACGACAGTCTTCCCAGCTTACCGGCGACTGAGAGCGTGGCTGAGGCTGAACTCATCGCCGAGAAAGAATTGGCTACACCCGTGGTCGAACATCAATCTGCTGAGCCCGAGGGAATCTGGGCAGCAATTCGCGAAGCGTTGCGAGGCTCGCATCGCGATTACACGGTCGGGCCAATTGGCCGTTCCGTAATCCTGCTAGCCATCCCCATGGTTCTCGAAATGCTGATGGAGAGCCTCTTCGCGGTCGCAGATATTTATTGGATTTCGCACCTGCATAATCCGGATGCGGTAGCGACAGTCGCGCTCACTGAATCCCTGCTCACTTTCATGTACGCGCTCGCGATCGGGCTCAGCATTGGAGCCACAGCGATGGTCGCGCGCCGGATTGGCGAGAAGGATCCCGAGGGAGCTGCGCGAGCTGCTGTTCAGGCACTCATTCTGGGGCTGCTGGTGTCTTTAGCTTTTGCACTGGTGGGCGTGCCTCTGGCGCCGAAATTACTCTCGTTGATGGGCGGCTCACCCTGGGTCGTCGAGCATGGAGTCGGTTTCACGCGAGTGATGTTGGCCGGTAACGCCACCATCATCATGCTCTTTTTGATCAATGCGATTTTCCGCGGTTCGGGAGACGCCGTGATCGCGATGCGAGTGCTGTGGCTCGCTAACGCCATCAACATTGTGCTCGGACCTTTGTTTATCTTTGGCATCGGGCCTTTTCCAAAACTTGGAGTCGTAGGCGCTGCCGTAGCGACGAACATAGGACGAGGGATCGGTGTTCTTTTCGCACTCAGCAGATTGATGCGGAAGGGTGGACGCGTCACCGTCACCCGCAAGCTGCTCGAAATAAAACCAGAGATCATGGCCAGAATGGTGCGCTTGTCGGGTACAGCAACATTCCAGGTGTTCATCAGCATGGTGAGTTGGGTTGGCCTAGTACGAACCGTTTCCAGTTTTGGCAGCAACGCGGTTGCCGGCTACGCGATCGGCATACGCGTCATCATCTTCGCGATTCTGCCAAGCTGGGGAATGTCGAACGCGGCCGCGACGATGGTCGGCCAGGCTTTGGGTGCACGCGATCCCACTCGCGCAGAAAAAGCCGTCTGGACTGCTGGCTTGTACAACATGATCTGTCTCGGGATTGTCGGGCTCATCTTTGTGCTGTTTGCACGACCGATAATTCTTTTCTTTACCGATGATCCAAATGTGGTTCCCTACGGCATCGACTGTCTCCGCACTGTGTCTTACGGCTTTCTCTTTTACGCTTACGGCATGGTGCTTACGCAATCGTTCAACGGCGCTGGAGATACCTGGACGCCGACGATCATCAACCTCTTCGTCTTTTGGCTTTGGGAATTACCGCTGGCTTACGTGCTGGCGATCACTTTTGGTTACGGTCCACAGGGCGTGTTTCTCGCGATCATGATCGCATTCTCGTCCCTGGCAGTTGTCAGCGCGATCTTCTTTCGCCGCGGCAAATGGAAACGAAAAGTTGTGTGAAGACGAAACGCTAACGGACAATCGCTCATAAGGACTCACTCTAATCGCGACAAGGCCACCGCTGAGGTGATGATTTTGAGCGAGATGTCCGTCATTGTTTGAAGAAACTGGCGATTTTCGCTGATGATTATTTCTACCTCAAGCGATTCCGCATGAGCTGCGATCACCGCGTCTCCTTTTCGGCAACCGCGCTGTTCATAAAACTTAACGCGCTCCACGGGTGCAATTGTCCAGCTTAGCTCGATCAAGGTGGGATATTTCTTGATTAATCTGTAAAAGCCTCTGATCTCATCTTCTCGTAGGTTGACGTTTAGTTCCTTGAGAACCTGGAGAGGGACGACCACGACGAACGATCCAATTCGGTCGAGCAAGTGTTCACAGGTTGGAATGGACGGGTTTCGCCGGAGGCCGAACACCCAAATATTTGTGTCTAACAGCCACCGCTCAGGCGGGATAGTCATGCTCGGCTATTTCTCGGCGGATTCGATGAAGCTCGATCCAGATATCCTCTTCGGGCACATTCAGGTGACCTTCAGAAGCTAACCGACTTCGATATTGTTCCGCCAGCTCATGTAATCCCTTCTGGAAATTCAGTTGCGCCACCTTGTCTATGAGAGCCTGCTGCTCGGCTGAGCTGAGCGAGGTGATTTTGCGGGCTAGATCGTCGATAGCTTGCATGGGGAACTCCTTGTTCCTTCTCTCATGTTATCCCTCGGTATCAACGAATCGCAAACATTCTCGTCGATTCTTTGCTGGGACCTGAAACAAAGGACACCTAAACGAGCATCGGCCCATGAATTAATACAGTCTCTTATTGCGCTTAAATGTCACACTCGGTGGCGTCCAGCGAGTTGAGTTTCCAACTATGTCCTTCTTCACGATCACAATTTCCATCTTCTCAGGGGTAACGGCAATGAGCAGGTAACTCTTGACGCGGTCGGGATAGAAATCTTTCCATTCATTTTTCCAGTGACGGGCCTTCTCCTTAGGATCATCAACCACGCGAGCGCGACCATAAATCGACACATAGCCCTGCGACGCAGCGTCAAAGTAGTAAAGAGTCACGCGGGGATTTCTGCGGATCTCAGCTACCTTGCGACTCCTGGGATTGGTAGCAAGCCAAACAACGAGATTCTCGTCGGGCGGAAAAGGATCCATGGTCCGAGCGTGAGCCTGACTCTTACCATCCACAGTTATTAACGCGCAGTAGCGAGTCGTGGTCATCAACTCCCGGGCCGCCGCAATGATTGTTTCGCGTTGTCGTTCTTTTTTGTCCTGACCGGAAACGGTAAGCAGCGCGATGAGAATCGCGATCGAAACAAACCCAGCGCGTCCGAGTATGGTCAGCATGTAATTCGAGAGGACCAATCAGCCCTTAGTCTTGAGTCGCGGAGGCATTTTCTTCTTTTCACTTTCAGGGTCGTCTTTTGGGAAGCATTTCTCGATCAGGTTCTGAAAGCTCTTGCCCTTCCATTCACCTATTTTGACCGACTCGATTCCGCGCAAGCGCATGAAGCGAGTCAAAAAGCCGCTGGGATCAGATGACGAAGGCCGTATCCAATAGTGCCTAATAAATGACCTCAATATGCCGTCTGTTTGCCGCTCAGCGTCAACAGCTTCGCTGACGTCACGTTCAAGTTCCAGCGCGCGCAATGCAAGCCACCTAAGCAAATTGATGTCAGTCATAGAGAGTCCGACGAAGATACAGCAACTTTCATTGAGCGCCCAACTTACGACGCGATTTGCAAAAGTGAGCGCTGAAGCCGAAGTCGACCAGTACTGCAAATCACTGAATACCAACATGTACTCGGCATCAAAAAATTTCGGTGTTTGAGACAAGAAACCATGAATGTGATAAATGGGGATGCGCCGCAATCTTTCCTGCCCCAAGTCCGTATGTGTTGACATCCTGACAAGTGTGAAAGGATAAACTGGCGTTCCTTTCTTTTGCTTCCGATTCACCAGAGTCATCGCAGCCTGTTCCAGCAGCTCGTCGGCATTAAGAGTTATTACCGCATCAATTCTTCTACCTTGCCCGCGCTCAAATTCCTGCAACAGAAGTCGTCCGAGTACTGCCAGTGATTCACTCGAGGAGTCAAACTTCTCATCCTTTCGGGGATATTTGACCTTCGTTGTGTACAGGTGCTCCCTCAGTACTTTTGCAAACTTGTCGCGATCACCAAGCTCTCGATAGACCAGCTCAAAGACTATCGGCAAAAATTGCGGCAGTCTCTGAGGTGAGGTGTCGCCTCCTTCCCATGGACTTTGCGTATCGGGGAAGGTAGTTTCCCACATCGCTCGCGCCAGAGCGTCCCAACTCGGCACTCCTCGTGGGATCGACACACCAGCGCCAACAACCAGCGTGATTCCGCCCTTCTGCGTGCGTTTGACCAGGGCCTCGCGAATTTTGTTCTTCGATCCGACTCGCTTAGAGAAGAACTCCTGGAGACATTGTTGGGCGCTCTTTTTTTCCTCGCATTCCTCTTCTTCGGACATGTTCATTCCTTCGCGATGGTAGACAGGTCAGCCATTCTTCTTCGTTGTAGCTAGTCGTCCGCAAAGCACTTTCGCATCAGCGTTTCAAAACTCCCCACCTTTTCAATCCGGTTCTAATTCTGAGCGCCAGGCTAGATTTCAAGAGCAAGACCTCGCCGCCTTGAATGGGTACAAAGGTGCGGAGTATAACAAGCGCCCATCGTGGTTGAAACTAATCGAAGCTTGTGCTCATAATACTTTCTCGCCACTACCTCAATCGCTACAACGAGGTCGACTGCTCATGACCGGAGCCGCGAATTGGCCCGCGCGGTTTTGGATGAAGATTCTGGGTCTGACATTAAGAATGGAGAAGGACAAATGATTCGCAAATTAATTTCAATTGGATTTCTGATCGCGCTGGCGGGCGTCTCGGCATTCGCTCAAGAGAAACAGCCGAACTTCAGCGGCACGTGGAAAATGAATGTGAGCAAAAGCGACTTTGGCGTGCTCGGCGGACCTGACAGCCGCACCGATGTCATCACGCATAAAGACCTCGCGATAACGGATGAAGTTACTGCTGAGGGCGCTCAGGGAAAGCAGCAGTACACCGTCAAGTACACGACTGATGGGAAGGAATGTATTAATCAGATCAATGGTCGTGAGGTTAAATCCACACTCAAATGGGACGGCAAGACGCTCGTTATCACTTCGCACCTCGTCTTTAATGACAACGATGTGGACGCTCGAGGCACCTGGTCTCTTTCTGAGGATGGAAAGACGCTGACAATCGCCGTGCACTACGCCAGCGCCATGGGCGAAACCGATCAGAAATTCCTGCTTGAGAAACAGGAACCCGCCGCGACTCCAGCGAAGACTCCATAGCGCCGGGAGCGCAGGCATCCCTGCCTGCCGATTCGATAAGGCACACTTTTTATTGTCGAGGAACTTCTTGCGGGAGGCATGCCGGGAGCGCAGGCATCCCTGCCTGCCGATTCAATAAAGCAGTCTTTTTATTGTCGAGGAACTTCTTGCGGGAGGCATGCCGGGAGCGCAGGCATCCCTGCCTGCTTAGGTTCGATAAGGCACTTTTCATTGTCGAGGAGCCTCTTGCGGGAGGTATGCAGGGAGCGCAGGCATCCCTGCCTGCTTAGGTTCGATAAGGCACTTTTTATTGTCGAGGAGCCTCTTGCGGGAGGTATGCAGGCAGGGATGCCTGCGCTCCCAGTGGCGCGCGATTGAGGGTTTGTGGGAATATACGATCAACTTTGTCCGAGATGGAGAACAATTCGTGATTAATAACTTCCCCCAAACCAAAAAGTGCGCAGCAGTGCTGCTGGTCTTACTCTTCGTTGCTTTCGCATTCGCGTCAAAGACAAATGCCCAAGAGGCGGCTGCCAAACTGGCGAGTCTCCCTGAAGCAGATTCACTCTTGTACGTGAGTCCTCGTCGTATCCTGACCGAGGCAGCTCCTCGAGTGATGCCCGCCAAAGATTTCGAGAACATGACCTCTGCCTTCGTCGAGATAAAGAAAAAGGCCGGCATCGATCCGCGTACCCTTGATTACATCGTCATTCAATCTCGCTTCAAAAAGCCGACGGATGATCTCCGATTCATGCTGCCTGACTTCATGGTGGTAGCAAGTGGAGACTTTGACGGCGCTGCCATTCTTCAACTGATCCGCCAAGAAACCAAAGGCAAGTTGCGCGAAGAGACTTACAACTCAAAGACCATCAACCTCATTACGATTGATGAAGTCGCTAAACAGGCTGAGAAGGCGCCGATTCTCAAGTCTCTCTCAGAAGTCGCAATTGTCCTGCTGAGCGGCGACACGATTGCGGTGGGCACGACTTCGTACGTCAAAGCTGCGGTTGACGCCGCAGAGGGAAAGGGACGCATTAATCCTGATCTCTTGAATTCAGTTCTGCGAGATTCCACCGCGCTGGCAAGCACCGCCGGTTCGCCCTGGACAGCATTTGCGAAGACCTTCGCTTTGCTCGGAACCGAGAATAAGCCGCGCGATCCAAAGTGCAATCCGAAGTTGGGTGACTATTACGCCAGCATCACGATGGATGGATCGTCCTTCAAGATACGCGGCGCGATGAACGCGGACAATCCGGATACGGCCAAGATCATCAAGAGCTTGCTGTCGATGGGTCTTGAAGCTGTAATCGCTAACGTCAAAGACTCTCAAGCGCAAAATGCGTTGCGCGGGCTCACGATTACACCGACTGAAACTGAGGTCCTGGTGCAAGCTGACATTTCGCAACAGGCGGTTGCCGACTTCATTCGCGACACCATGGCGCCAAAGAAAAAGGAAGAGGCTACTACTTCTGTGGAGCCCACGAAGGAAGAGGCAAAACCGACCACTCGACGCGCCCGCCGCCGCACAGTCAAGAAGCCCTGATCAAGTTTTCAATGGATATCTAGATCTTAGATTCCAACAAGGGATGACTTTATCTGCACTGGTTAGATTCTGTTTTCATGCAAGCACTCCCGGTGAATAAGCTCAGGGTCAGGAAGGGTTGCTTGCGCCCGCCTCAACTTTGATCAGCATCCAACCTTGAACTGGACCTTCCTGCTTGAAAGCCTGGGTAAGTCAAGCGGGAGTAAACTACCCTTCCCAACCTCGAGCTGATCCAGCTTGAGACTTTCTAATCAAGATTGAAGGCCTGTTGAGGTTTCTATCAGCTTGAGCTGATCCAGCTTGAGATTTTCTAATCAAGGTTCGAGCTTCAGTTGGTGTTTCAAGGCATCAGCTTTTTCCAGCCAACCATCTCAGCAGAAAAGTCGGCCGAGGTGGGAGAGGAATAACCGCGGCTTCTTGAGGACTGCTCGCGCGACGACGCAGTAGCTCCAACTTCAAACTTTCTTCGCCGCGCTTCATGGTCCAGTTGTGATTAGATCGGAAAATAGGCTTTAGAAGAAAAGATAACGAGCGAATAATTGCTTTGTTTGCCTGAATGGTCCAATCATAGGTCACATTCACATATGGCCCATCCTGCTCGAAGATCCAGATTCCCTTCCCCTCCAAATCTCCAGTGGCATCCATCGTAAAGCCGTTGGGATAGCGCGATGAGATTGTCCGGAAGTTGATTCGCAGCGTATACGGCAACCAGCCACCGGCACGCAAGGAGATGAGCTTACCGATACCACCTTCGCCGCCAGGCTCAAGTTCACTCACTTCGAAGTAGACCGACGGCCACCATTGCGGCAGACTGAGGGCATCTTCGAGGATGTCGGCAACTTCCTTGATATCACCTTCGACGCGCCATTGATCAACAAAATGATATTCGCTGGTCGGCATGAGTGCGTAACTTAGCGCACAGGCGTTTAGAGTTCAATCTTCAGATTGCGTACTCTCGAAAAACTCAATCCGGTTATGTAAGCCTATCGCAAGATGTCGCCGGAACAACGGCGGGAAGCTGTCAAGTACGGACTCTCAATGAACATTCATTCATAATCAGTGCCGCGTGCTGAGTTCAAACTTGGTTTGTGGCAATGCAAGTCCACAATCTGAAGATTGAACTCTAAACGCCCGTTACTGACTTCCGCACTCCGTGTTGTTGTGCGTCACCACCCGGCTGAACCGGCGCTGATATTCCTCGCTCGTGGTGAACGCGCAGACCATGCCGCGGTAGTTGTTCCCGGAGCCACTGTTCAGCACATTCAGCCAGAAGTCATAACCCTGCTGATCTGGATTGCGGCGCAAGTAACTGAAGTACTCAGCCAGCACAAATGCCGCGTTGTATTCCGCCTGCTTGAACACAGCATTGTCGGCAATAGCCCGTACGACCGCAGCGCGACTAGCCACCGTACTCGACCCGCTGGAGTAAGCATTGATAAGGTTCCCGCGCTCGCTTCCCAGATCGATTCCACTCGCTCGAACGCTGGCGAGTAGCGCATCCACAAACTCTTCCCGACTCAAGGTTGCATTGTACTTAGCGCGAAACCCCGCCCGCTGCACAAAGCTCTCGGCGAACGCCGTCTTTTGAGCATCCAGCGCGGGTCCACCAATCACCTCACGACGATCAGTCGAGTACTCCGTGTACGTTGGCCGCCGATTCAGGCTGCCTTTGTACAAGTCGTAAAGGAACGAGCCTGTATCCTGGAACTCCTGCTCGACAAAGAACGCCGCCGAGATTCCAATGCGCCGGCCGCGGACACACTCAGCATCGCCCTGACACTGATTGAGCTGATCGCTCCAGTACTCAAAACCACTCTGGTCAGGTTCTCTGCCCAGGAAGTCCAGGTACTGTTGCCGCACAAAGAACTCAGCTGTGTCCAGCGGATTCGCTGTTTGCTCAGCCGCCGCCACGCCCGTAAACATCGCGTCAGTCTTGTTCCCCGACAACGAGAAGCTGAGCTCTGCGGGACTGAAGCCATAGTTTGCGAGCGCCGGCTTCACTGTATAGAAAGCGCCGGTCTGAACTTCACCGAAGCGATAAGTGCCATCGCTGCTGGTGATCGTGCGGCGCGACTGCGAACCATCCAGCGTCATCAGCACGCCACCAAGCGGAGTGCCGTCGGCACTGGTAATGCGCCCACTGATACTGCTATTGCTCGCAGTGGGACCATTCACCGTGACACTGCCGTTCGAAGTGGCTGCCTGCGGATTACCAGCATTGAAGCGGAACCCAGGATGGAACGTTGGATTCGGATCGGTGTAGTCCTCGAACGTCAGCGGCGAGTTCTGACCCGGCGTGCCCACGACATGGAACCGCAGATTCAGCAGCGTGCCCGAGCCGATCATATCGTCGGTCTGAAACGCCGAGATGATCAGATGATTGGTATTATTGGTGTTGGCCGTGATAGTCATGTCCTGACTCAAGGTGCCCGTCTTGTCGAAAGGCTTCTCGGTTGGACCACCGCCGCATTCATTGGCGACACATGGCTTCACGATCGCGGCATTAAACGTGACTTGCAAATCATAGGCACGCACAGCCTGTCCCGTTACATCGCCTACCGTGATCGGTACGTTGATTACCGATCCCATTGGTCCCGGCACGTGCGGTAACGAAATGTTGATCGTAACTGTGGGACTAGCGGGAGGCGATGCGCCAGCTTGTTGACCTTTGCCAGCAACGGCCGAATTCCTACCTGCAGTTCCCGAAGCAGACCAATTAGCCGAAGTCTCACCCACCAGAATGGCGTTGAAGTCCTGCGCTGTTTGATCAGCACCCAAGCCGGGATAACTCCGCGTTGCCGGTAAGAACTTCCACGTACCCACGATGCCGGTATCACTGGTGAAGCCCGCGACTTTGCGCGCGATGAACGACGCGTCAAACGAAGTGAGCAAGCCATCACCATCGGCATCGCCCGCCACGAATTGGATACTGTTTGCGGCATCAAGTCCTGCCACGTAGCGCGCAACGTTAGACGCGTCAAACGACTCCAATCCTGTCGTCGTCGGCGCTTTGGACGGAGTCAGCGTGTAGTTGTTGCCCGCCGGCACGCCCGCCAGAACATAAGCTCCGGCGCTGCTGGTGTTCGCCGTCCGGGTCGGGAAGTTGTTATTCCCGGTCAGACTCATCGTCACATCGGGAACCTTCTTCGCCGGGTCGAGCGCGTAGACCACCTCGCCACTGATCGAGATGCCGCCGACAGTTATGAAAATATCCGCGATGTTGAGACTCGACTTACCGCGCGCATCCTTCACCGTAAGCGTCGCCCGGTACGTAGCGGGATCATTGTAAGTATGCGTGGTCGTCGGGCTTGTTTGGGTGACCACATTGCTGCCATCGCCGAAGTCGAACGTGTAAGTCAACGGTGTGTCTCCAGCATCCGGATCGCTTGAAGCCGACGCATCAAAGTCCACCATCAGCGGAGCTGGACCTTGCAACACCGGCGGATTGCTGCCGTGCACTGCAGCCGAAAGGACAGCAATCGGCGCTGTTTGCGGTCTGCAGAAGCTATTACCGACCAGGATGTAAGCCGGCGTATTCGTCGTCAGATCGTCCGCGCTGGTGCTGATAACATTTTGATTCCCAGTGCCCGCGAATGTTCTCGGACTAATGGTAAGCAAGGTCGCCCCCACGCCTGGTGAGCCCACCTTATTCTTGGCAATAGCGATCGTGAACGTGCCGTTGGCCCGGTTCACACTTCCGGCATCAGCCGCACCTTGCGGCATCGGCGTGTTGATATTCGGATCTCCGACAGAAGAAGAACCAACCTCACCATACTCGTAGCTCAGCGCGCCAGTGGCGTCGGACTTGGCAGCGACATACTTGCGCAAACCACCTCCCGGCGGAGTCCAGATGATGTACCACTGTCGATTCGGAACAATAGTGTTCAAGTCCGCCAGTTGCAGAGTCCAAACCAATTTCTCAGGCTGGCCTGCCTCATAGGGTTCCGCAATGTAAGCCGCGAGAATATCCATTGAACCATCGACAACGGTTACGTTCTCGCCCTTTGGATCCGTCATCAGCAGCACGCCAGGCAGATTGCATGGGTCCGCTGACAACACCGGAACTACTTCAGCGTTAGCGCAAGCCTGGCTTTCACCAACCGCGTTCACAGCCGTCACCAAATAGTGATAGGTAGTGTTTGGATCGGCAGTCAGATCGTCAAACGCGCGCGTGGCGCTATCGGTGCTGGCAATTTGAGTTCGTTGAGCTGCGCCATCAATACGGCGGTAGACACGATAAGAAGTTATCGGCAAGCCACCATTGGCTGGCTCAGTCCAGGAAAGATGAACCGCCGTGTCTTTAATTGCGGTCAGAGCCGGCATTCCGGGTACGGAGGGATCCGGCGGATCGGAAACCGCAAACAGTCGCTTGCCTCCTGACTGTCGAGCAATCGTACCCTTAGCAGCAAAGTCATTATCGTTATTGTTGACTGTTCCGTCACCGTTGACGTCGCCTCCCTGAATACAGACGCTCGTCACGCAACCATCCGGATAGGCAACCAGGACTCGACCGGCCTGATCGACAGTGATATCCATAAAATCGAGCAGGTTTCGATCAGGTTTGGTGCGGGATCCCAACGGTGGACCTGAGCAGGATGTCGTCCCGAGATTACAGATCGAGCCTCGCTGTACCGGATCGTTTGGGGTGGCGTTGACGACGGTCCATGATTGGCCGCGATTAAAGGTGGTGGCGATGTACAGGTACCAAACGCCGTCGAACGACTCGAGCGTATAGTTGCCTCCCGTGGAAGTCCCGAGGAAAGCAAACGCTGCTCGGTCGCCGTCGCCGGCAACCACTTCCGGAAACGTCATGTTGGCTAGTCCCGCTTGAGCGGTCACGTCCGTATCATGGCTCCAGCTGTCGCCCTCGTCAGTTGAGATCGCAATGCGGGCGTGGCCGTTGGTGTTTTGATAACCGAGATAGAGAGTTCCATCCGAACCAATACCAAGCGACGGGTCGACCAAGAATCCGGCTGAGCCGCTGTTGGGCACTGATTTGACTGCCCAATTTATGCCGTTATCCGTTGAACGCACCACTGAAGCCATTCCATTGCAGCTCTTGTTAGGAACATAAACTGTTCCATTCGGCGCCACTTTCACATGACCGTGAAGGCCGCCACAGCCTCCCTGCGCCACGGTGTAAATCGGCACGGAGGGAGCGTATGTCGCGCCACCGTCGAGACTGATTGCGCAGAATGCAGTGTTCGCCAGGTCTTGCGAGCAATAATAAAACGCGTTTGGATAAACAGGATTCGGTGGCACAGGAGCGTGAAAAGGTCCGCCGCCGACGGTCTGGTGATCCACGCCGGAATCACCTGAGCCTCCCTGGTTCGGTACCCACAAGCCGCCATCATCATCGGTGAAAGAGGAAAGACTGGTAGTGCCGGACAGTTGCGACACGATAGTGCGATTGGGTGTAGTGTCACCCGGCGCTCGCATGTGGTCCGTGAATAGAATTGGATCGAGTGTACGCTTCGACGTATTCACAGCGCTGATGTCTTCCCACAACGCGCCTGCAGGCGAGAAGCAGTCATCGAAAGTGATGCGTAGAGTTTGCAAGCCGGCGAGGAAGATAGTTCTTCCAGTTTGCCAGTTAGTCCCAAGCGAAGGTTCGCCCGCATCGGTTCCCACCCCATTCGGCGCCGCGTAAACCTGGTATTGCGGAGGCGCGATGCTGGAACCAACTGAGACGATAAAAGTCGCTGTGTTATAGCTCGATTGACCGCCATGATCGGTAACTTTCACCGATGCGATGAAGACGCCGGAGTCGTCGTACCGGTGACTGATCTGTGGAATGGACTGGGTGAACGGCGCCGATCCATCACCAAAGTCAAAGGTGTAAGTATCGATACCATCGTCAGGATCAGCGGATCCCGACGCATCGAAAGCTACCACGAGTGGAGCTGGGCCCGAGCCGGGAGCACCAAACAAATTAGCGGTTGGCGCCACGTTTCCTCCACAGAAGTCATTGCCTACCAGCGTGTACGATGCCGTCGAGCCGGCGGGATCCGTACTGGGAGCGCTGTCCGGATACAGGAAGAGCGCGGTCGCATCGACGGTCACCCGAACGTATATGTTCGTCAGCTGCTGACCTCGAGAAATGTCTCCGAGCTTGTTCGCGGAAATGTATAAAGTGATCTTGCCAGTAGCGGCGTCGTAGTTGCTCTCGGCGTCAAGATCTCCCGAAGCTACTCGACCATTTGCCGGACCGGTGCCGTACTTGAACGTCACTGCGTTGGCAACGTCGGTTTGCATATCGACGTAGTAACTCGCAGAAGGCGTCGAGAAGAAGATCGGCCACGCAGTGTTCGGAGTCAGCGTGTTCAAGTTTTTCATCTTCAGAGTGAAGACAAGCTTGCGAACGTTGTTCCCCAGGAATGGCTCAGCAATCGAGAGCGATTCGATTTCATGGCTGGCAGCCATGTCAGTCGCATCGTTGCCCGCGTCGATAAGCACACCTTTGCCCGGCAGCGTGCAACCCAAGGTGTCCGGAGTTGGGGTTGGCGAAGCGGATGGACTCGGGCTAGGCACTGCGCAGGCTGCCGCTCCTGCCATGGTGTAGGTTTGATTGCTGGTGGTATCGACGGTTTGGTTGATTCCGTTCCCCACCACACCGATCAGAACGTTGGTTTGAGCGTTGACGTTTGTTAGTTGTTTGCCGGCGGAAAGGTCCACTGCGGGACCGCCAAGCGTTTGTTGACCGGTACCCGGAATTGGCTTGGTTACTTTGTCCATGCGCAAAGACACCGTAATCGTCTTGTCTACCGCGCTGATGTTTCCGGCATCGGCAGTTCCCACCGTCGTATTGAAGCCAGTGGTCGTGTCAAAGAAGCCGTAGTTGAACGAAAGTCCTGTTGGGTTTGCGAACGAGTTCGTGTCGGCACTAACAAAGTATGTAGTGGTCGTGTTGTCTGCGTGCTTTCCGTCGAAGAACATGATCCAACCGGCGTTATTCGGAAGACTAGCTGGATCGATAGCCGGGACCTTCATGGTAAACACCAGCGTGCCGGCTCCCATTGCATCGTAGGTTTCGGCAATTGATTCAGCGAGGATGTCTTGTGATTGATTGGGATCGACGCCGACTCCAACATGACCGAATTCATCTCCTTCAGGATCGGTCAAGACCTGAATCCCCGGTGGAACGCAAGCGTTTGGAGTTGGTGAAGGTGAAGGCGCCGCAGTGTTGACCACTGCAGTTACCTGGTTGCTGAACGGACCAGGCGCAGTTTCAGAACCGAAAGTGTAAGTGGTGCGAACGCGATAACAGCGAGTGCCGTTTGCCTGGCCAGAAATCAACATTGACGTGCCGGCGTTGCTCGCAACGTCCAGCCAGTTATCGTTAACTAGCGCGATGTCATCGACGTACCAACCGAATGGCGTCGAGGCTGGACGATCGTCCGGTCCAAGAGCCAATCGGAAGCGCAGGTGGATCGTCTTGCCAGCATAATTTGCCAACGTAACGTGCCGCTGGAATAGATCCTCGTTGGCAAATGAAAGCGCGCCCGTCCCTGTTTCTGAGCGGTTGTGAGAATAAATTTGGGACCACGTCGTGCCATCCTCAGACGCTTCAACGTAAACGTTGTCGTCGCCTTCGTTGTCATCCCAATCTGAAAAATTCAGGAAGGTTTGCCCTACTTGAGGAATGGTAACGGTTTGATTGAACGTCAAGATTGATTCGGCGCTGGTCACGCCTTCGACACCCCGCGCGTAGAAAGAGGCGCCGGCGTGCTGAGGCTTTTCACTCGATGTTGTCCAATTTACAGCCCCGGTCCCGGTAGTCGAGGAAGTCCATTGCCCTAAGCCTGACTCGGCATTGTCCGATAATAACGGCGAGCATGACGTGGTCGATTGCTGGACCACATACGGCCCGGTGCCGGCTATGCTGGTCCAGTTCAGAGTGTAACTTCCGTTGGTATCGGGATTCTCGTAATCGCCGCCGAGCGAGAGCACCGGAGCCGCCAGTAATGGACAACTGTAAACTCGCACGTTATCCACAAACCACCCCGTGCCGCCGCCGCAACCGTCTTTGCCGAAATCAAATTGCAGTTTGATCGTGTCGCCGGGATTGGTCAGCGAGGACAGGTCAATGATCGTCGTGCCCCACGAGCCTTTGCCGGTGGTGACGTTACTGCCGGTCCAGGCATCTTCGCCGGCCTTCGGGTTGGTGTTATTGCTGCCGTCAGTCGAGATTGCCGGGTTCAGCGGCGCGTTCGGTCCGTTGAAAACAAAGTTCGCCGGCGGTACCACGGAAAAACTTCCGCCGTTCACGCTGATCAAAAGATTGCCGCCGTCAAAGCCAGCCTCGGTCTCGACAAAGTGATCGAAGCTAAGCCGGAGGTCGTCAGCTCCAGCCGGCACGGTGATGGTTGGACTCGTGATCGAGAAGTGACCGGACTGATCGTTTCCGGCCTCACAAGCGCCGTCGCTTGGATCGTCGTAGGCAAACGCAGCCGTTCCCGGACGATCACCCGGCAAGTTGCTGTTTGCTATCCAATTGTGATTTGCAGCCGCTGAATTCCATTCGGCGTTGACGCCTACGCTTTCCAATGACCAGCCATGGGGAAATCCCGCCTGCCAATCTTCATTGAAAACTGTGCTGCTGCCCGAGCAAGTTGCCGGTGTATCGGGATTGAGCAAGGGTGGGAAATTGCACTGCGACGCCGGAGCGCTCATCTCGACCGCAAGCATCGCTTTGTGAACTTCAGCGCAGTCCTGGAGTGTAATCACCTCTACTGCGGGCGTGTGGGTGCTGTTGTTGGTCGAAAGAACGTAGATCGTCTGGCCCACGAGGTCACTGCACGAGGTTTCAACTGCCGTCTGATGTTCCGCGAAGTTCGTGGTCGGGTGTTGATAAATTGATTCCGCGCGGAAGTAGATGGCTGCGGCTTTGGTGAGTCCGATCCCGGTGATGGTCTGCCCATTGAACGTGCCGCCATCGACCGCGAGAGCGTAAGCGTGATTCGGCACACCGGAATTATTGTGCACGCCGCCGTTGTCGGCAGCTCCGCAGGAATAAAAAGGTGACGAGACTTTGTCAGCGTTGCCGTAGGCTGTCGGCGTGTACATGTCTCGCAGAATGCCGGCTGCGGGTTGATTCAAGCCTTGAAAGTCTTCGCCTAACTGAAAGCGCTCGCCACCGCCAGTTTTGGTGATGGTACCGTTGACGTCGCTGTACTGAGCGTGGTTGACGTTGTCGGAACCGCCGGAGCCATCCACCCCGTTAATCAAATCGACGGTCTCGCCAAACATATCGGAGTAGGATTCGTTCAGCGCTCCCGATTGGTAGGCGTAGATCAACCCATGCGTGTATTCCGTGTAAGCGTGACTCCACTCATGAGAGACGACATCATCTTCATCAAACCCGGGGCAGTAATTAGTAGTTGAGCCGTTCCAATAAGCATTCGGGCAACGCTCGTTCGCCAGCAGCACCGTCCGCATTATCTTGCCCAGTCCGTCATAGGAATCACGGCCGAAGGCTGAAGCGTAAAAATTGTAGGTCTGGCCGGTGAAATCGTAGAGATTGTCGATCGCTGAAGGCGGGCCCGGCGGCGGAATGATCGGCGGGTCACCTTCTCGACGCACGACAAACATATCGGGATTGTTCGGATCGTATTGAGGCGTGTAAGCAATGCGATTGAGCGCGTCCGGATTCAGCGAAATCTGGTTCAGGATGCTGCCCGTTCGAGCATGGATCCAAACCTGCTCGCGAACATTGGCTTCGCCGCGAACCTCGACACTGTAAGCCAGCGCGTTCTCGCCGAAATAGCCTTCGAGTAGTCCCGTTCGATAGATGCCCAACTCCGTCTTGCCGATGGAAAGCGTGATCTGGCCGACTTTCTTTCGCAAAGCTGCGATGGCAAGAACGCCGGCTTGTCGCTGATCGAGTTTCGGTGTGGTGCTGACCCGAATGTCGGGAATGAAATTGCCGTTCACTCCGGTGATGCCGCGCTTGTCCATGTGAACTATTAGCTGCGCGCCAAAGACTGGCAATCCGGAGTACGACTGGCTCAAGCGTACGTGGTGCGCGCCTGTTTCGCTGTCATCCACGACTCGAAGGAGCGCTAGCTGACTGCCTGCGTTGCCGGCACTCTTGACTCCTGTTGCATGTTGCGCAGCCGACTGGCGCTCGCTGATATTCAACCCGACGAGGCCGCCGTGTTCACTTAGGAAGGCGAGGGCGCGGGCCTCAGGAGCGGCTGACGTGTCATCGACGGCCAGCACGCCGTTGTTCTTCGCGCGCACAAAGTTGTATTTCGCCGTTTGCACAGAAGCGTGCGCCTCGACATCAATGCCGCTGTTCGCTCTTAGCTCCTGCAAACTGGTGCGAGCTGCAGCATCGGCTTGGGGCTCGCGCTGCTGTCGCGCGCTAGCTCGACCAGGTTGACCGCCTGACTGGCGCGCTGCCCGCGTTCCGACGATCGCGAGACCAACTGCGATCACGAGGCAGGCTGCTGAAAGTAGCGCGGCGCGCGTTCCAATTCTTTGAGCGTTTGCTGACGGCGATTTCTGGGACATAACATTCTCCTAAGATGATGTCGGGAAACATCCCGCCTGTTGTGAAGTGGGCAGCCTTGCCGGCGTTTTCGCTTTTATCGTCTACGGTCCGACGCCGGCCGGCCGCTTTCGCACTGTCAGATCACGGTGAACCATTGCATTCCTGGTTGTTGTGCGTGTGCGCTGAGCCGAATCGATCCTGGTATTCGAATGCCGTAATGAACGCGCACACCATGCCTCGATAGTTACTTGGGTTCTGGGTCAAGACGTTGAGCCAGAAGTCGTAACCACTCGCGTCGGGCTCGCGCCTCAGGTAACCGAAGTACTGGGCCAGCACGAAGGCGCGGTTGTACTCGACGTTTTTGAACTCGTCGTACTCGACCACTTTCCGCAAAGTGCGAGCGCGACTGTCGTTTTGACTTGTGCCGGTGTTGTATTCGGCGAGGAGTTCGTCGCGCTTCGAAGCCAGCTCGACACCTGAGTTATCTCGGACGGTCTTGATCAAGGCGTCGACAAAGGCTGGCGCATCGGGAGCATTCGCGTATTTGTTCACCGCTTCGCTTCGTTGCACGAGCTCGAGCGTGTACGACGTCTTGGCCGCATCGAGATTGCTGCTTGCCAGCAGCCGGCTGCGATCAGACATGAACTCCGTGTACGCCAGTCTGCGGCCAAGCAGGGCCTTGTAAGCGCGATAGACATAGAAGCCTGTCTGCTGGAACTCCTGCTCGATGAAGAACGCAGCGCTTACTCCAATGCGCTGGCGTTGAATGCAGGCTGCATCTGTGCCGCACTGCGTGAGCTTGTCGGTCCAGTAAGCTTGTCCGCCTGAATCACCCTGGCGGTTAAGGAAATCGTGGTAATGCTGGCAGACGAACGTGCCGGCATCGTCGATAACATTCGTAGTCGTAGACGTCGCCGTGTCGTTGTCGAGAATGTTGAAAGTGATTGATGTTTCGCTTCCCAGCGCTGCCCCACCAGTGGGATTCGAGAGGTTCACGGTCAGCGTCTCAGTACCTTCCGCATAGCCGTCATCGGTGAGCAGAATCTTCAACGACTTGGAAGTCTCGCCGGGGTTGAAGACGAGCTTGCCGGCCGCAACTGCATAGTCACTCTTCTGCTTCGCGCTGCCGTCAGTCGTTGCGTAGTCAACGGTCGCAGCCTCGCTAGTCGCACCCGAGCGCGTGATATTCACGGTGGCGGCTGAGCAACCTTCAGTAGATGAATTCCCGGTCGCACTGAATTGAATAGTTGAGGTTGGAGCCGCGCCGGCTAACTGGAACTCGCGGCAATAGGAACCCTCGCCGGCAGAGTTAACCGCCGTGACGCGATAGAAATAGGTGATCGTTGAAACTACGGATGTGTCATCAAAGCTGGTCTTGTTGGCGAGCTGATTGATGTCATAGATCGCGGTCGCGGGAATGCTGGCCAGTAAGATTTCATTTCCGCTGCTCGTGCCGCGCTGAATTCGATAGCTCGTAATGGGCAAGCCGCCGTTATCCGGCTGCAGGAAAGTCAGGTGGACGCCGTTTGCATCGCGCGTCGCGCTAATAACGTTCGGAGCCTTTGGCGCTGCTGGTTCAACGGGATCGAATGCGGCGAATAGCGCGCGGCCGCCGGATTGCCGAGCGATGGAGGCCTTGCTGCCATTGTCGTTGTCAAAACGATTTACTTTTCCATCGGGCGTTCCGCTTGGCCCGTTGCGATCGACTGCCTGGATGCAAGGCCCGCTGGTGCAGCCATCGGGATACGCCACCTGAACTCGTCCGAGGCGATCGACGCTGATGTCCATGAAGTCGAGCAGATTGCGATCATTCGGTGTTCGTCCGCAGATGACCGTTCCCGAATTACAGATCGAGCCAAGTTGTACAGGATCATTCGGCGTCGCATCGATCGTTATCCACGTTGCGCCGCCGTCGTAAGTCGTAGCGACATAGAGATGCCAGATGCCCTGGAAGTCGGTTGGGTCCTGGTAATATCCGCCAGTCGTGGTACCAAGGAAAGCAAAGGCCGCGCGGTTATCATCGCCGGCGACTACTTCCGGGAAGGTTGAATTCTTTATTCCCAGGGCCGAGCCAACATCCTTGCTCGGGCTCCACACGATTTGATGATTGACCTTGTGACCAACCGCGACCGAGGGCGCGCCGTTGCTGTTCGCGTAGCCGTAATAGATGGTGCCGTTCGCGCCGATTCCAATCGAAGGATCAACGATGCCGGGAGCCGGATTGCTATCAGGAACCAATTGCGGCGCTGACCAGGTTGCTCCGTTGTCTTCAGAAAAGACCAGACCCTGATGTGCCGTGTCGTTAGCGCTGGGA
Source organism: Pyrinomonadaceae bacterium (assembly GCA_035572035.1). Taxonomy (GTDB): domain Bacteria; phylum Acidobacteriota; class Blastocatellia; order Pyrinomonadales; family Pyrinomonadaceae; genus JAOAPY01. The sequence goes on from DATNBH010000062.1 coordinate 42,143, forward strand.
CCGTTCAAACTTGTGGAGCAATCGCTGTTGGGAACATAAGCAGTTCCGTCGGGCGCGACCTTGATGTGACCATGGATTCCGAAGCAACTGATTTGATAGATAGGAACAGCGGGACCAAAAGTGATGCCGCCATCCAAACTGATCGCGCAGGACGCTGCATTAGTGCCGTACTGTGAACAGTAATAAAGACTGTTGGGATATAGAGGAAAAGCAGGATTACCAGTCAGCGGCGGCGCTAGCGGTCCGCCACCAAACGTCTGATGATCGACGCCTGCAGGAGTGCCACAGCCCTGGCTGGGAACCCACGTGTCGCCATCACTAAAAGGAGCTGCGGTGTCCGTGTAAGCAGCTCGACTACAACCTCCAGCTAACTGCGAAACAAAGGTGCGCCCCGTAACTCGATCTGTGAAAAGGATCGGGTCCAGAGTTGTTGTCGATGTATTTGGCGGAGTCTTGGTGGTCCAGGTGCTCGCTGCTGGTGACGGACAGTCGTCCCACTCGACTCGCAATGTCGTAGTGTTTGCCTGATAAATTGTATGGCCCTGTGGAAACTGCGGACCTGCAAGTCCGACGCCCAGCGACGGTTCTCCAGCACTGTTACCGACGGTCCCTGGTCCTTTGTAGGATTGATAACGCGGCGCCAAACCTGAGCCTACCGGAGCTGCTGCGACTTTCTGCTCGAGAGTGATCCTGGTGGTGGTCATGTCACCTTGAGCAATCGTGGGAGCAATTCTCAGCAAGTACTTGCCCGAGATAGCCGAGATCGTGACCACATCCGGATCCACCGCAAAAAAGTTCGCCGCTACGAGCGAACCCAACGAATTGTCAGCGTTCAGCTTGTAAACAAAGAGGTCGTATTGAGCGAGCGTTGCCTGATGAGGCCAGCTCACCTGAATCTTCACGTAGTTGGAATTATCGAACCCGGCAGGCACATCGACCGTCAACGTGTAGTCATCGCAGGGCAAAGTTCCATTACAAGTTGGAACCCCGTCAACTTGATCGGTCGGATTCGAAACCAGGAATGGTCCCGATGTATAAGTCAGATTCGGCGAAGCTTGTGACAAGGTGCCGTTAGCCGGCGTGGCTGCAGATCCTTTTCGAGTAACGAGCAGCGCTCCAATCGAAAAGCAAATGACGACCGCAAGGACTAATTTCACCTCCAGGCTTCGAGACGATGGACTAAAGAGCATGATGACCTCCTAAAATCCAATTCCCCCGCTGCGGTAGCGATCTTTAAGCCCTGGGCAAATCGGCAGCGTCGGGTCGGTCCTCTTCCTTCGACGACGCGCAGACGGCAGATCGCTACCGCAGGTGATCGGCTACGGCGAGCCGTTGCATTCCTGATTGTTGTGCGTGTGCGCAGTACCGAATCGATCCTGATATTCGAACGACGTGATGAATGCGCACACCATCCCCCGATAGTTACTCGGATTCTGGGTCAAGGCGTTGAGCCAGAAGTTGTAACCATTGGTGTCCGGTTCCCGCCGTAAGTACCCAAAGTACTGAGCCAGCACGAACGCGCGGTTGTACTCAATGTTCTTGAACTCGTCGAAGTCGATCACCTTGCGCAAAGCGCGCGCACGGCTGTCAGCCTGACCCGACCCGGCGTTGTATTCAGTGATTAATTCGTTGCGCCTGGCGGCAAGATCAACGTTGGAGTTGTCTCTAACGGTTTGAATCAACGCATCGACAAAAGTCTGAGCTGTCGTCGCTGAGGAATACTTGCCGGTGAATTCGCCTCGCTGAACAAAGTCGAGCACGTAGGCTACTTTCTCTGTGTCGAGATTGGCGCTCGCTTGCAGGCGGCTGCGGTCGGTCATGAACTCGACGTACGTAGACCTGCGTCCCAGCCCAGCTTTGAACGCGCGATAGACGTAGAAGCCTGTCTGCTGGAATTCCTGTTCGATGAAGAAAGCAGCGCTAACACCGATGCGTTGGCGTTGAATACAAGCTGCGTCGCTGCCGCACTCAGTGATCTTCTGTGTCCAGAAAGCCTGACCCGAAGAGTCGCCCTGACGATTCAGGAAGTCATGATAGTGCTGGCAAACAAACGTCGAAGGATCGTCGATAACGTTTGTCGTCGAGGACGTCGACGTATCATTGTCGTTGATGTTGAAGGTGGCCGAGCTGATGGCTCCCAGAGTCGCGCCACCGGTCGGATTACTCAGATTCAAGGTCAGGTTCTCGGCGCCTTCGGCAAAACCGTCATCGGTCACCAGAATCTTGAATGTCTTACTGGTCTCTCCGGAATTGAAGACCAGCCGGCCTGCAGCCAACTCATAGTCGCTCTTCTGCTTGGCGGTCCCATCCGTGGTTGAGTAGTCAACTGTCGATGTGGACGTGTTCGCGCCGGACCTGACCACCGTGATTGTCGCCGCGACACAACCTTCAGTTGTCGAGTACGTAGACGCGCTGTATTGAACTGTCGACGATCCGGTGGTGTTGGTAACGTCGAGATTAACACCAGCCGTGTTGTCGCTGACTTTGCCCCGCGAGTCTGTCACTCTTAACGTCGCCCGGTATGCACCCGCACTGGTGTATGTGTGTGTAGTTGTGGGCGTGGATTGTGTCACCACTGCCGACCCATCACCGAAATCAAAAGTGTAGGTGGCTATGGTGTCAGCTGGTGCTGAAGTATCTGCGTCTATTGAAGCGGAGCCGTCAAAGGTAACAGTTAGTGGAGCATTACCGGAGGTCGGATTTGCATTTAGGACTGCTATTGGAGCTGTATTCGGCCGGCAGAAAGCATTGCCGACGAGCGTATACTCGCCTGAAGGAGCGAGGCTATCCGGCATGTTATCCGGCGTGAAACTGATCGCCACCGCGTTGACTGTTACTCTTACAAGGAACTGGCTCAGCTTCTGACCGGCGACCGGATTACCTATTCCGCTGGTAGGCACGACGATGGTGATCGTACCGTCAGAGTTATACGCGCTGGTTGAATCTGCTGCCGTTAGAGTGCCGCCGGATGGCCCATACTCGAAAACCACATCCGAGGCGCCCAGGGTCGTACGCATCTGAGCAACGTAGTCAGTCCCGTTCGCTCTGAACTTAACCGGCCAGGTTGTATTGGGTGGGACGGTAGTTAGATTTACAACTTTGAGTGTAAATACGACCTTGCCCAAGCCAATGCCGAAGGGTTCAGAAAGCGAAAGGCTTTCAAGGTCCCAGGATGCATTCGATGTCACACCGACAGGAACGACGAGGTCTCCGGTGGGATCTGTCAGGATGATGATGCCGGTGCAGGGATCCGGCGGCGTCGTGGCTGCCGTCACTGAGACTTCGCCGCAGAACAATCCTTCGCCAACAGCATTGACTGCCGTGACTCGGTAAAAATACTGCTGCGTCGAAACGGCAGTCGCATCCAGATATTTCAGTGTGGGTGCATTAACGGCAGCGAGGAAGGTTTCCGCGCCGCTCGTCGTGCCGCGATAAATCTTGTACGCGGTGATTGGCGAGCCCCCGTTATCGGGTTCTTCCCACGAAACGGTGACTCCGTCGATATTTCTAACCGCCGAGATGAGTTTCGGCGCAGCCGGTACGGCCGGCTCAGGAGGGTCAAACGCGGCGAAGAGTCTTCTTCCACCTGATTGTCGAATGATCGTGCCGAGTGAACTACGCGAAGAGTTGTACGGCGGGTTGGTAGTCGCAGTCTGTGCCGTGCAACCAGGAGCGACACAACCGTCCGCATACGCCGCTAGTACGCGACCTTCTTTGTCAACACTGATGTCATTGAAATCGAGTAAGTTTCGATCACTTCCGCACGTCGTACCGGACGTACAAATAGAACCGATTTGAACCGGATCGTTCGGCGTAGCGTCCGCCAACAGGTAGGTGTCGCCTCGATCAAAAGTGGACGCGATATAGAAATGCCAGACTCCTTTGAAATTATTTATGTCCTGATAGTTTCCTGTCGAAGTCGTTCCGAGAAAGCCGAAGGCGGCACGATTACCGTCACCGGCAACAACTTCCGCGAAGACGCTATTCTGAATAAAGCCACCGCCCGCATCTCGATCAAGCCAGGTCAGTCCCTTGTCTGTTGAACGGGCCATGTGCGGATGCCCGTCTCCGTTTTGATAACCAAGATAGATGGTGTTGTCTGAACCGATACCCACGGACGGGTCGGTATCGCCGGGAGTACTCCCCGGCACCGTTCTCACCGTCCAGGTCAAACCGTTGTCCGTCGAAACGGCCACGCCCTGGGCGCCGCCGCAGGACTTGTTGGGAACGTATACCGTGCCGTCAGGCCCGACCTTCACGTGTCCGTGCAGGCCTCCACATTGAGTCAGGACCCACATCGGACTGGTCGGTCCAAAGGTGAGACCGCCGTTATCACTACGCGCGATAAAGGCTGTCGCTATGTCTTGCGAGGCGTAGTACACGGCGTTGGGGTGCAGTGGATGGACCGGCGGAGGCAAGCTGTTTTCGTTGTAAGGCCCACCGCCGACAGTTTGGTGATCCACACCCGCGGGCTGGCCTGACCCCTGAGACTGTGTCCACGTCTGGCCATCATCATCTGAAAAGGCAAGGAGACTCGTTGCGCCGGCCAACTGTGAATGAAATACGCGTCCGGTCCTGGGATCGACAAAACCAATGGGGTCCAGCGTCTGCGCACCCAGAGCAGGAGATGTGACGTCCTCCCAAATCGCATTCGCGGGAGAAGGACAGTCGTCAAAACTGACGCGATACTCATTCAAATTGGCGGTGAAGAAAGCTACGCCGCCAGTGTTCACTTTATCGTGCTTCAGACTGGCAACATTAGGATTCCAGTCAACGCCAATCGAAGGCTCGCCTGAAGAAGCCGCGCCACTCGCACTGGACGGGGCAGCGTAATTCTTGTAGCGCGGTAGCGGACCGGTTCCTCCGGGTGTGGCCGGCGGAATCGGCTCGAGACTAATCGTTCCAATAATGCTTTGTGCGGCAGGCGCAAAGGGAACGACACGAATGGTGTACACGCCATTGACCGTTGGCAGAAATGCTATTTCAGGATCAGAGGACGAGGCGGCAGTCGCAATTACGGTGCTCCCCTGGAGCACATAGACGTCAAAGTCAGCGGCAGCGGTGGGCCACTGCACCTGAACCTTCACCTTGTGGGTCAAGTCGGTAACAGGGGGACTTACTGACACCGTCAGAGTGAAGTCATCGCAGGGTAATGCCGCGTTGCAAATTGGTGTGCCATTAGCTTGGGCAGATGGATTAGCTACGAGAAATGGCCCCGCCGTATAAGTCAGGGGACCGCTGTTATTCGTCAAGGTTCCGTTTGCCGGCGTGGCTGCGGATCCTTTTTGAGTAATGAGCAGCGCTCCAATCGAAAAGCAAATGACGGCTGCAAGGACAAATTTCGTCCCCAGGCTTCGAGACGATCGACTACTAAGCATGATGACCTCCTAAAATCCGATTCCCTCCCCGCGGTAGCGATCTTTACGATCAGCAGCGTCGGGGTCGGTCCTCTTCCTGCGACGACGCGCTGACAGCAGATCGCTACCGCAGGTGATCGGCTACGGCGAGCCGTTGCATTCCTGGTTGTTATGCGTGTGCGCAGTTCCAAACCGATCCTGATACTCGAAGGACGTGATGAAGGCGCACACCATCCCCCGATAATTACTCGGATTCTGGGTCAAGACGTTGAGCCAGAAGTTGTAACCATTGGTGTCCGGTTCTCGCCGTAAGTACCCAAAGTACTGAGCCAGCACGAACGCGCGGTTGTACTCAATGTTCTTGAACTCGTCGAAGTCGATCACCTTGCGCAAAGTGCGCGCACGGCTGTCAGCCTGACTCGACCCGGCGTTGTATTCAGTGATTAGTTCAGTGCGTCTGGCCGTCAGATCAACGTTGGAGTTGTCTCTAACGGTTTGAATCAATGCGTCAACAAAAGTCGAGGCTGTAGTTGCCGACGAATACTTAGCCGTGAACTCGGCGCGTTGGACGAACTCGAGGACGTAAATGACTTTTTCGGTATCGAGATTTCCGCTCGCCTGCAGTCGACTCCGGTCGGTCATAAACTCAACGTACGTAGACCTGCGTCCCAGACCAGCTTTGAACGCGCGATAAACGTAGAAGCCTGTCTGTTGGAATTCCTGTTCGATAAAGAAGGCGGCGCTAACACCGATGCGTTGGCGTTGAATGCAAGCTGCATCGCTGCCGCACTCAGTGATCTTCTGTGTCCAGAAAGCCTGGCCGGAAGAATCGCCCTGACGATTCAGGAAGTCGTGGTAATGCTGGCAGACGAAAGTCGAGGCATCGTCGATGACGTTTACCGTCGGCGAGGTCGAGGTATCGTTGTCGTCGATGTTGACAGTGGCCGAGCTGATGACACCAAGAGCCGCGCCACCGGTCGGATTACTCAGATTCAAGGTCAGGTTCTCGGCGCCTTCGGCAAAACCGTCATCCGTCACCAGGATCTGGAATGTCTTTACTGAGGTGAAGGGGACAGTATTGTCGCCTGGATTGAAAACCAGTCGCCCTGCTGCCAGGGCATAATCACTCCGTTGTTTGGCGGTGCCATCTGAGGTCGAATAGTCGACTGTGGCCGTGGTGTCATTCACACCCGTCCGGATTACAGTGATGGTTGCGGCAACGCAGCCTTCGGTAACTGAGTAACTCGACATGCTGAATTGAATCGTCGAATTTGGAGTCGGTGTCGGACTCGGTGTCGGACTGGGCGAGGGCGTCGGCGACGGACTCGGTGTCGGAGACGGAGATGGCGTTGGTCCAGCACACGCGGCGTTTCCAGCCAGCTGATAGCTCATGCCTGTGTAGGGATCCTGAACTCCGTCAGGGCTGGTGTTGTCGATGGCTGCATTCGAACGCAGGGTCTGATCGCCATTGCCCGCGAACGTGCGCCCGATCAGTGTTCCCAAAACATCGCCGGCTTTCAGATTCGCGACTTTGTCGGCCGAAAGGACAATCGTGATAACACCGTTGGCTTGATCGACCGTGCCGCTATCTGCAAGACCAATTCGATTGGGCGTCGAGGCGTTCGCAGGAACTGCTTCGATCGTGGTGACCGTTCCGTACTCAAACGAGGGGATGCCAGCAACGTCGCTGTTCATTCCGACGTAGTAGGAGCCGGTGAAAGGCGTCGTGCCGTCCGGCGGAATCGGATAGTTCCACAGAATGCGCCATTGACGATTCGGCATCAGCGCCGAGCCTGGCGTTCCGAGATTGGAAACTTTCAGCTTGAAGGTGAGCTTCTCTTTGCCGGCAATCACGTTGTCAGCAAGACGAATCTCAAGGACGTCGAGATCTGCATTGGCAGGCGCTGAAGTTTGATCGCCGGCGGGGTCAATGACTTCCTGGAGCCCCTGACATTGCGATTCTCCAATCGCTATCGATTTGGCTTCGTTGCTGCCACAGGAAGTGCCTAGCGAATTCGTAGCTGTGACTTTGTAGTAATAGGTAGTTCCGGCAACGGCTGTCGCATCGTTGTAACTAACTGCAGTCCCGGCATTGGCCAGGAAAGTCTCGCCGCCAGGAGTTGTGCCTCGCGAGACTACGTAATTCGTAATCGCTGAGCCGCCGTTGTCGGATTGCGACCAGGTCAGCCGCGCAACGGTTCCATCACGCCCGACCGTCAGATAAGGAGCGCCCGGAGCGGTTGGTTCGGCGGGATCGCTTCCCGCAAAAAGTCGTCGGCCGCCAGTCTGTCTCGCAATTGCCGCTACCTGCGTATAGGAATTCCCAATCCCCGCGCTCGGAGCCTGAATGCAAGCTGGTCCAGTACAGCCATCGGCGTAGGCAACCAGAATTCGGCCCTGCCGATCTACGTCAATTCCGATGAAGTCGAGCAGATTGCGATGGGCTGGCGAGCCGCCGCCGAGGTGAATGCCGTTGCGTTGTACCGGATCATTTGGTGTGGCATTTGAGATAAGCCAGGTGAGCCCACCGTCGTACGTCGTGGCTACATAAACGTACCAGGTTCCCAAAAAGGCTCTGTCGTCAGGCGCACCCGAGGTTGTTGACCCGAGGAAAGCAAACGCAGCGCGATCATCATCTCCCGCGACGATCGTCGGAAATGCAACTGCCTTGATACCAATCAACGAGCCAACGTCGAAACTGTTCTTCCAGGTGACGCCGTGATCGTCAGAAACGGACACGGCAGCGACACTGTCGCTACTACCGAAGGCTGCGTACAACCTGCCGCCGCTGACTTTATCGCCTCGACCAACGGCCACGGCAGGATCGCTGCTGCCCACATTGCTCGCGGGAATGTTTCGAACCGTCCAGGTGATGCCGTTGTCTTCTGACACTACAACGGTAGTGAGCACGTTGCAGCTCTTGTTCGGCACGTAAACTGTTCCTGAAGGACCAACTTTGACGTGACCGTGCAAGCCCGAACAGCTCGTGTTGGTGCTGTAAATCGGAACGCCGGCGCCGAACGTCAGGCCGCCATTATCGCTACGCGCGCAGAAGGCGGTGGCGATATCTTGCGAACAATAGTAAACCGCGTTAGGAAAGGTCGTACCGACGAGCGGCGCATGAAAAGGTCCGCCGCCAAGACTCTGGTGATCGACGCCTGAAGGAATACCGCCACCCTGACTCGGCGTCCACGAGTCTCCGTCGTTGTCGGTAAAAGCAGTTAAGCTGTCCTGACCGGATAACTGTGACGAAAAGGTTCTGCCGACAACTGGATTCTGCCGATCGTATCCGTGATCGGTGAACAAAATGGGATCCAAACTATTCAAATTGTTCGGAGCGCTTTTATCCTCCCAGATTGAGGTCGGCGAGGTGGCGCAAGAGTCGTCAAAGCTAACTCGAAACGTGGTGAGGTACGAGATGTACATGGCCTTGCCCGTGATCCAATTCACTCCGATCGAAGGCTCGCCGGCATCTACGCCAAGGCCCGTTGAGATTTGAGCAGTTGATGGATAGTGATTTTGAAAACGCGGAGCCAGACCGGATCCCTGAACGGCTGGGGTCAAGCCGGAAACAACGCTGGCGGCGCCGTGATATTGGTCAGAATTGGGAGCAACGACCGCGTAGGCTACGTGCACCGTGTAAAGACCAACACCAGTAGAATGCGGATCGAGGTACGCTACTTCTTCGGTGCCTGGTTGTCCCTGATTCGATCCATTTGCAGCTACGGGTCCGGTCAGGTCACCTTTGTGGATGTAGAGATCGTAGTCGCTAGCCGGCAAGCTCCACGAGATCCTCACCTGAACGAGCTTTCCGAGCCATGCCGCTTCGGTACCGGTTACCGTGAGCGCAAAGCTGTCGCAGTTCTTGCCGGGACCGTCATCGATGCACTGTCCTTCACCGCCGGTAGCGCCTGTTCCGGTGACATCACCATTCCAATTGACCGGTGAACCTGCCGGACCGATTGAACCAGAAGATGGAGTTGCCGCGCGCGTCTTCAGCAACGGAAGTACGCATAGGCCGATTACAAAAACGGCAAACACTAGTATTACAAGCCAACGAATTCGACCATCGCGTTTGCGGCTAGCCTCTATCTTCATCAAAGCCCCCTAGGTTGATTCTTTTGAGGGATTCGGCTTTTCATGTCGAACCACTCTCGAGCGGTTGTCGGTGCTATGGCTGCAGGGTGGACAGTACTTGCGGGCAGTTGAGAAAAACTTGAGGTATTGATCACGGTTTGACGCAATGCCGTTCTACAATCCAATTGCAATCAAAATGCAAGCAAGGGGCGGAGCGACAAGAAGGGCTTGGAGAGTTGCGGGCACAACTCAACTTAGGTCGGGAAGGCGTTTTGGAAATTCGCCAGGGTATGAACCAGGAGCTTGGGGAAGGGGAACCTTACGAGGGTGTCAGGAGATATAGCACTGGTCTCGATGGAAGGTCAATAGAAAGTAAAGCAGCCTGCGGAGCAGGCTGCTTTGAACTAGCGCTTGATTTTCACCGTGGCCTAGCTGAACAACGACATAATCGCTGCTGCCGCCGAAGTAGCTTGAGCGGCTAACTTCTTACGGCGGGCGTCTCGCAACTTACCGACGCTTTGTTTTACGAGTTTGAAGATCGGCTTGCGGTTCTGGGCAATTAACTTCGCCCAGGTGCGCTTATTCATTTGCGGGATGTAAATGCCGCGGAAGAACAAACGCATCACAAAGTGCATAACGCGCGCATCGATGCCACGACCTGCAAGTAGATCGATGACCTCATTATTTCTTTCCGGACTGTAGGAGGTCAGCCAGGCTTTCTGAAGTTCAGCTTCAGCCTCGGGAATGGTCATCTTCAAGGGCGTATGTGCCATCCGGTAAAGGTCGAAATTCAGCCAATGCTTAGGCCTCGTCAAGCGGCCTTCTGCGCCCAATCTATTGTAGAGCGGCGTTCCCGGCAGCGGTGTGAGTGGACCAAACACCGGCATCCCCGGCGGCCACGTTTTTATCTGATCCATGGTCCTTTGCGCGACACCCGGCGTATCGTTGTCGAGACCGATGATGAAGGATGTAATCGCGTAAATGTTTCGTTTCGCCAGCCGTTCCAACACACCCGCATACTCGCTCGGTTTATTAAAACTCTTATTCACATCGGCGAGGTTGGTTGAATCAATCGATTCCATCCCGATGAAAATCCATTTGCCGCCGGAAGCCGCAATCAGATCAACAAGTTCCTCGTCCTTGAGCAGGTTGGAACTAATCTGAGCTGTCCAGGGCATATCCGCGCCGGCCGCAATGATGTCTTTCAGCAAAGATTTGGTGCGCTTAACATTAATCGCAAAATTGTCGTCGATGAAAAAGACAGCAACCTGGCCACGTTCTTTGCGCGCGCGTGCTTTGAGCATTAAGAGCTCGTTCACCACACTCTCGTTGGTGCGAAACCGAATCGAGTCTCCAAAGAATCCAGTCACGGTGCAAAACTCGCAGCCGTAAGGACAGCCGCGGCCCGATTCCACTGGCATCATGTTGAAGTATTTCCAGCCTGAACCATGCGTTTCAGTAAGGCGCGACAATACTTTTGGAATCAGGTTGAACTGATCGAGATCGATCTTGTCCCATGGTATGACTGGGTATGGTTGCAAGCTGGGCTTGCGCTCCTTACCCTCTTCGTCAACCGGCTCATAAACATCCTTCAGTTCGCCCTTCACGACATCCGCAATCAGCCTGGGCCAGATTTCATCTGCTTCTCCCAAAGCTACCGCGTCGGCATGACGTGGCCCGCCGTCTCGGCCCAGCGCTTCGTCAGGCAATTCAGTGACGTGCGGACCGCCCATGACTACCGGAACGCCCGCAGCTCGCACTGCATCAGCCATTCGATAAGCCTTGGCTATCATCCTCGTCATGGCGCCGATGCCGACCAGTCCGACACCTTCTTCCTTGATATAACGCACCAGTTCCTGTTCATCCATCGGCTTGGCGTTGCCGTCGACCAGGATCACCTCATGCTCCGGAGGAGTCAGGGACTTCAGCAAAAACATCCAGAGATGAGGCATGAAATTTCGAGTGACACCGTTATCCGGGTTGTAAAGTAGGATTTTCATTATGTTCAGAACCGCCCAGGAACTGCTTGGAGTATTGTAGCTGCCGCAAGAAGTCTACGGATGTCACACGGCGAGTCAAGGGCACTCGTTTCGGGCGTCAAGGTAGATATGCGCGGGACACTATATCACAAAGTACCTAAGATTGATGATTTATGTACGGTGGCGCACCAAAGCCCCTCCAGCTTGATTTACACACATCTATTCAGCAAAATGAGCTTATTTCCATCCCCATGAACCATTTTCCAAGAATTTGTACAGTAATCGTGCTGGCGCACCTCGTTGTCGCTATCGTGCACGGTTGGGCGCACCAGAGCTTAATGATTGGGCTCACGACTAATCAACAACTGTTCATTATCATCGTGATTATCGCCGCTCCATTGGTGGCAATGGTGTTGAGCTGGACTCAAGCTGCGAACACAAGCGCCACTTTGCTGGGGCTGTCGATGTTGGGCTCACTGGTTTTTGGAGTTGTGAATCACTACGTGATCGCCAGTCCCGACCACGTGTCACATCTGCCCGGAGTACCGGCCGCGCTGGCATTCAAGGTGACTGCGGCTCTTCTGGTTATTACTGAGGTGCTGGGCTGCCTGGCTGGATGGCGAGCGCTCCAGAGATTGCGAGATTGACTAACGTTAAGAAGTCTTCCTGAGCGGTAGAGGTACATTTTCGGTCTTTACTCTCATTCACACCGTGGCTTCAGCCCGGTGGTAAAAGACTGCCATGAGCGTAAACCGTTTCAACGGCAATAATACTTGGCGAACCAACCCAATGAACACCGAAGGTGTTCGCGAATTCCAGCCTGGGGCAACGCCCCAGAAATAACGCAAGTGTTTGCTTCGCTAACGCTGAAAGCGTTCGCGAGTATTGCAGCGTTGCGTCACGAATCTTCCCAAAGCTCAACTCGCGAACGCTTACAGCGTTCCCTATCAGCTTGGTTCCTTTTTCCTGGGGCGCTGCCCCAGGCTGGAATTTGCCAACGCCTTTGGCGTTCGACTACTGACATTGATTGGTCAAGTATATTAATGCCGTTGAAACCGGGTGAGAATGAGATGGATTAACTCAAAACGTACCACTACTTCCTGAACGGCGACATTTTGCTAATACCCTTCGCGACTAGCCTGCGTGGAAAAAAGCGTTGAGCGACGTTCGCAAATTTGTTTACAACACCCGGGATAAGAAGTCCGCCTCCCTTATCGAGCATTCTTAGCGCCTCAGAGACGACCTCCTCCTGCGATTGTTCACCGCCGGGAAACTTTTGGCGATTAGTGTCGGCCTCTTTCTCGGGTCCGGGCTCCAATCGTCCCGGACAAACCGTCACTATGCGGACGCCATGTTTCTTAACCTCACGCTCCAGCGCGAGTGAGAACGTGGTCAGGAAAGCTTTGCTGGCCGAGTAGACCGTGGCGTAAGGCGCTGCTTGCATGCCGGCCATCGAGGACACGTTGATGATGCCGCCTCGTCGCGCTTTGATCATGTCAGGCAACAAACGATGGCAGAGCTCTACAACCACGGAGTTGTGGAGCTGAATCATCTCCAGTTGCCGAGCTAAGTCCAGCTGGACAAAAGCTCCTTGTAAGCCGAAGCCAGCATTGTTGACCAGCAAATCAATCTGAAGTTGGCGTCTGGTTAGTTCCTGGATCACTTGCAGACCGGCGCCCGCTGCAGACAAGTCAATTGGAATCACTTCGACAGCGATCCCATGTTGCTCTCGGAGTTGCTTCGCTAACTCAACTAACTTGTCTTCCGATCTGGCGATCACGACAAGGTTATGTTTGCGAGCTGCGAGGGATTTGGCAAAGGTTCTGCCCAGCCCCGTTGAAGCACCGGTGACGAGTGAGTAGCGATCTGATTTGGCTGCTTTGGCTGCTTTGGGATCGGTCTCTGACATCGCGCGGAGATTTTGAGGGGAATCGCGATTGGCGTCAACTTTTCGATCAAACAAACTGGAAGCGACACCTCTTATGTTCGAGATTTATTCGTTGATTGGGAGTAGATTACTCAAGCTTGATCAGCTCCAGGTAAGGAAGGGTGGTTTACCCCCGCCCAAGCTCCAGTGCCACTCAAGCAATTTCAACTCACCAACTCTCAAGTATGATTGAATGCTAATGGAGCTCAGGCGGGGGTAAACCACCCTTCCTTACCTGGAGCTGATCAAGCTTGAGTGTTGCCTTCTAATACTTCGGAACTGATGGGTCTACTTCGTTGGACCAGGCTGTGATGCCGCCTTTCAGATTGATCAGACTTCCCGCAAAGCCCGCTCGCTGCAACGCTTCAATCGCCTTAGCGCTGCGCACCCCGCCTTTACAGTGCACGACCGTTTCTTTGGACGGATCGATCTCGTTGATGCGGATAGCCACCTGCGCCAGCGGAATTAGAGTCGTATTAGGCAAACGAGCAATCTCGTACTCATGAGGCTCGCGCACATCCAGAACTTGAATGTTGTCGCCACGGTCGAGCCGGCGCTTGAGTTCAGTAGCTGTAATTTCTTTTAGGCTGGGAGCTGGAGCCTGTTGGCTCGGTGACAAACCACAAAATGCTTCGTAGTCTATCAATTCTTTGATCGTGGGATTCTCGCCGCAAACCGGGCATTGTGGATCTTTACGAAGCTTCAGCTCCCGGAACTTCATTTGCCAGGCATCAACCAGCAGTAACCGATTCACCAACGTATCTTCAGCTCTCAGGATGAGTTTGATGGTCTCGGTTGCCTGAATGGCGCCGACGATTCCGGGCAGTACACCAAGCACACCGCCTTCCGCGCAAGAAGGGACCAAACCCGGAGGCGGCGGTTCGGGATAAAGGCAGCGATAACACGCCCCTCGTTCAGCCCAAAAGACACTCGCTTGCCCTTCAAAGCGAAATATGGAGCCGTACACGTTCGGCTTGCCGCTCAGCACACAGGCATCGTTTACAAGATATCGAGTGGGAAAGTTGTCAGTGCCGTCAACGATAAGGTCGTAATTCCGAATAAGCCGCAGCGCATTGTCGCTCGCCAATCTGGTCTCGTGGGTTTCGATCTCGATGTGCGGGTTGATGTCACGCAGGCGATCTCGCGCTGACTCAATCTTTCGTCGCCCAATGTCTTTCGTGCCGTGAATGATCTGGCGCTGCAGATTCGAAGCGTCGACAACATCAAAATCCACAATTCCCAGGCGACCCACGCCGGCTGCAGCCAGATACATGCCCAAAGGCGCGCCCAACCCACCCGTGCCTATCATCAACACGCTCGCGGCTTTTAGTCGTTGCTGACCCTTCAAGCCGACTTCGGGCATTATCAGGTGACGGCTATACCTGGAAATCTCTTCGTTCGAAAGTGCGGGCAGTGTCGCCACCTCGTCGATTGCCGTTGAACCACCGGCTATCGAGGGAACAATCATCAAGGTGTCCCCGTCCTTTAATGGCGTGGAGGGGCCAGACTGATGTCGAATGTCTTCGTCATTGACGTAGACGTTTACGAAGCTACGCAAGGCGTCTTGATCGGTGTACAAATGTTTTCGCAAGTCGGAGAACTGCGAGGTGAGACTATCGAGCGCTTCTCCGGCGGTTGCTGCTTCGACGACTATGCGCGCCTGGCCTCCAGCGAATTGCCGTAGCGCGGTTGGAATTGCAATGGTGATTGCCATGATGATTTCTCCAGATTGTGGACTGCTGTGTCACGAGCTAATTATTTCTTCGGCGTTAAAGCGCGACCGATCGTCTTCCATTTCCCACGATTTGAGATCTTTCTTCTTCCCGCTGTGCACGGCGACGATCACATACGAGTAGACAGGCCAGGCGTGCTCGAGATCGTATTGCGATGGCGCCGCTGGATGATCGGGATGTGAATGATAAAAGCCTACGATGTCGATTCCCTTCTCGACTGCATACTTTTCGCCGCGCATTAGCTCTTCGGGTTTGATCAGGAAACGGTTTCGTTTGGCGGTTTCCTCGCGCGCGTTGGAGATTGGATAAATTTCAGACACGACTTTCGTCTTATCCTCGTTGAATCTGCCAAACAATAATCCGCAACACTCGTAGGGATAGTCACGCTCTCCGTGCGCAGCGATTGCGACTCGATGTTTTGAATCTAAGTGAAGCATCAAGCTTTCGCGGCTTTGCCGCCTGATGTGCGGAAAGGCTCTGCCTTTCCGTCGAAAGTCTCTCTTATCTCTTTCAAGAGGCTATGCCTCGCGAGAGCCGGAGGCATAGCCTCCAAATCCATAAAGAGCGTCGATCGGAAAGGCAGAGCCTTTCCGCACATCTGGCGGCAAAGCCGCGCCAAACCATCACTCCCCATTACCACTTCTTTCACCTCTCTCGCACAGAATGGTGACCACAACTGATCCGGGCGAAAGTGTTTGCGCCAGCCGCACTGCAGCTAACACATTCGCGCCGGAGCTGGGGCCAACCAACAACCCTTCCTGGCGCGCGAGCCGACTGACCATTGCCAGGGCATCTTCGGTCGCGACTTCGACGTTTTGGTCAGCGAGCTTCGCGTCATAGATTCCTGGCACGACAGCACTGGCCATGTGCTTCAAGCCTTCCAATCCATGAAGTGGAGAATCAGGCTGCATTGAGACCGATTGAATCCCAGGATTGAGCTCTCTGAGCCTGCGGGTAACTCCCATGAAGGTGCCCGAGGTGCCGATGCCTGCCACGAAATGACTGATGCGCCCTCGCGTCTGAGACCAGATTTCAAGCGCCGTCCCCTGGTAGTGAGCGCGCCAGTTGGCGTCGTTGTTGTACTGATCGGGATAGAAATAGTAATCGGGATGCTGTTCAAATAATTCGCGAGCAATCGATTGCGCGCCGTCGGTGGCCAACAACGGATCAGTCTCAATGATCTCGACACCAAAACTGCCGAGAATTCGTTTACGTTGCGAGCTTGCGTTGCGTGGCAAGCAGATGGTTACCGGATAACCTCGCGCCGCTCCGATCATGCCAAGCGCGATTCCGGTATTGCCGCTGGTGGCTTCAAGGATGGTCCGTCCCGGCCGCAGCGTTCCGCTCTCTTCGCCGGCGAGAATCATCGCCAGCGCGGGACGATCTTTGACTGATCCGCCAGGATTGAGGTGTTCGGCCTTAGCATAGACTTCGATTCCTGCCGGCACGTCATCGACAACGCGCGTCAATCGAATGAGTGGCGTGTTGCCGATGCTTCCTTCGATCGAATCGTGGCGAGCAGACGGGGCTAATATTTCTAAAACGCTTCCGGACATTTGCTTGAACCAAAAAGTAAGCCGGTCGCGAACCTAAATGGATTCGCGACCGGCTTGGAAAACTTGCTGCGCCTTGGCTTCTAAGTCACATGCTCTTCACGCCCGCGGCAGCTTTCCCGATCGCGACCTGGACAACAGGTGCAATAGGAACAATAGCAGCAGCAGTAATACGCGTGGATCATGTGTTGGTTACCGTGAACTGGACTATAGGCTTCACTTTTATCCCATGTCAAGGCAATGGGTCAAGAACCGTCGAGAACCAAAGCGTTAACCCGCAGATTACACCGATTACACAGATGTTTTGTCAGCGGTACTCCGCGGAGTGCCACTAATACTCCAAACATCTGTCTTACAGAATCCGTGAAATCTGTGGATAACGTTTTAGAAATCAAACTTGATCGCGAGTTGGACTTGTCGCGGCGTAATAATTGACCGAGGCAATCCAAATGCGACGTTGGGCGCTGCAGGCGTCAGCGACAAAGTCGTGGTCCCCGTGAACGCCGTGTATTGGTTTATGTTCACGAACGAGAAGTAGCCGCCGCCGGGTGCGAGACCAATATTGGCTCGATTCCAAAGATTAAAGGCCTCAGCAATCAATCGTATCTTCGTGTTTTCTCCCAAGCGAATTGTGCGCGTGATACGCGTATCCGTCTGGAACGTCGCGGGGCTGTGGAAGCTATTGCGCCTCAAGTTCGGCACCCGGTCGTCTCGAGAATTACCGTCACGATTTATGTCAGCGCCGATCTGCGCAGAGTAGGCAAACCCGGATTGCATTTGGGTGATGCTCGAGAATGTGTAGTTGTTGAGAAGTATCCGCGCCAACTTGTTATTCGATTTGATTCGACCGAGCTCAAATACCGAGCTCATGACGAACCGGTGACGTTGATCAGCGTCGGAGTTACCCCACTCGTCTCGAAGATCGAAGGAGTTCTGAGCCACCTTGGAATCGTCACCACCGCCGGGCACCACCGAGGTTTGATCCGGCTTATCGTCCTGAGCCTTTGAAAGCGTGTAAGAAATCATGAACTGCGAGCCGCTGCCTTCAAAGAAAGGAACCAGATGGCTCGGTGAAAATCGTCGACGAGCTAAAAGCGCCAAGCCGTGGTAACGAGAATTGGCGGAGTTCTCGAACAAGTTGATGCGACCAAATCTTGGGTTAGGCCGCGTAGCGGGAAAACGCTGCACAGTTCCCAAAGACTGCAGCGTCGCGGCGTCAATTGCCGGCGTTGGCACCGGCGCAAACAAATTGATGTCTCGTGTCCGCGAGAGATGCACGCCACGGAAATACAGGTAAGTTGCGGACAGGGTTATGTTCTTTGTGATCTCTCGCTCAACCCCGATACGCCCCTGTTGCACATAAGGCTGTTGATAGTCTTTAGCGAAAAGGAAAATGTTGGGAATATTCAACGCCCCCGGAGCTGCCGTCAGCACATTTGGATAGGTCGGGCACGCCACAGGCACACTGGTGAGACAATTCGTAGTAAGACCCAGAATGTTGATCCCGTTGTTCGAATGCGCTGTACCCAGCATGATCGCCGTGGTTCGGCCATAGAAGATTCCATACCCGCCGCGGATTACCGTCCTTTCATTTGGCGCATAACTGAAACCGGCGCGTGGTCCAAAGTTGTTGCCGTCTTTGGGCTCCCGGCTGGTGTCAAGACCCGCAGCCAATAGTTGCGCGTCAGGGTTCTGCACCGGCGGGCGCGCCATAAACTGCCGGTCATAGCGCACACCAAGATTCAAAGTGAGCCTGGGCGTGACTTTGATGTCGTCCTGGAAGAAAACTGCGAAGTCCCTGCTGTTTGGCTTCGTGGTTGGTCCAGTCGTGTTCGGCCCAGCGAAACTCTGCTGGAAGGTTGAAGGACGATTCATCTGATACGCTATGTATCCGTTTGCGGCAACGCCGGTGATCGCGTTGAAGGTGTATTGACCCGAGAAGAATCCGGGGAAGAAGTTGAAGATGCGATCGGTATTAAGATCCAAGCCGCCCTTGAAATTGTGGCGGCCGGTACTGAACGAGACGTTGTCAATCAACTGCCAGCGCTTGATGGTAGTCTCGCGCGGACTGAAGTTATTGCGACCTATCAGCAGAAAACCTGAGCCGGTGTTAATCTGCGCCTCGGGATCGGCACTGTTTGCGGCCCCGGGTTCCCGGTCTTTAGCTACCTGAAAACGAAACTCATTCGTAGTTCGCGCACTGATTGTTGAGATCAGACTCCCCGAAAAAGTTGTGGTCTTCGCGATGCTGTCGCCCGAGTGTTCAAGCGTACCCAACGTGCCCGTAAACTCATTGTTTTTTCCGGTAAAGTTTTGATGATTGAATCGTAGCGAAAGCTGATTGCTTTGGTTAATCGCTATGTCGCTCTTTACCATGAACACATCCTGATCGCGATTGATCTGGTAAGTAGCCAGCTTCGGCAACAACAGAGCCTGGACCGCCGCTGATTGAGTAAAGAAGGATGCCGGATCGAGGAAGTTCGGCAGCTTCTGCCTTTGTCCATCGTAGGTGAAGAAGAAGAACGCTTTGTTCTTCTTGATTGGACCACCAATGCGAGCGCCGAATTGATTGATTTGCAGAGGCGGACGCTTGTTAGGCAGTCCACGCTGAAACTGAGAAGCCTTCAGCTGCGGAGTTTGGGCATTCAGCGACTCGTCGCGGAAGAACTCAAAGGCGCCTCCGTGAATCTGATTTGTTCCCGACTTGGTTACCACGTTGATGACGGCGCCTCCAGCACGTCCGAACTCCGCTGAGAAACCGTTTTGATTGACTTGGAATTCCTGGACGGATTCTTCCGAGAACTGATACGGCGGACGCACACCGGTACGACCGAATGCTTGTCCAAAGAACGTGTTGTTGTTGTCGGTGCCGTCGACTTGCAAACTGTTGAGAGTTCCCTTTTGGCCTCCGACAGCGAGATCGCCTTCGCGATTCTGATCTCGAATGACACCGGGCGTGAGCGTGGCGAAGTCCAGATAGTTGCGGCCATTGACGGGAAGATTTTCAATCGCGCGAGCGTTGATGGTCGCCGAGACTGAACTAACCGTGGGTTCGAGCGCGGGCGCTTCACTGGTGACAGTGACCTGGCCAGTCGCGCCACCCACAGACAATCGCAAGTCTATCGGCGTCCTTCCACCGACGGTTACAGCAACGTCTTTAACTTCGGTTTGTGAGAATCCGCTCGCGTTGGCACGCACGATGTAGTTGCCGGGCGGCAGCAGAACAATGCTGAAGATCCCCTCATCGCTGGTAGTGGTCGTTCTTTCGAGTCCGGTTCCCTGATTGACGGCAACTACAGTTGCTCCCGGAACGGCGGCCTCTTTGGGATCGAGCACTCGGCCTTCAATATTTCCCGTGGTCGCCTGCGACTGGGCAAAGGCCCCCGTAGCTAACATCAGAATGCACGCAAGCAAAGCCCAGATTCTGGTCGTGGGGGTAGGTTGTATCAACATATTGTCCTCTCGAGTGGGAAGTTTGCGGCCCGTTTCCAGTACTGGAAACGCGTCTTATTTTTACAAAGCGAGGTTGTTAATAGAACAAGCGAATCTTAGTTCATGGACCGGAACTAAGGCAAGAATTTGGCCGGATAAATAACGGTGAGAAGAATGTACGGCAGGCTGCCAGCCTGCAGTAGCGTCTGATCAAAACAGCGGTGGTGTGGATCGGCAGCGACAGGCTGGCAGCCTGTCGTACAGGCGGGAACCAACCTTACTTTGCTGGAGAGAGGGAAAGGCGTCGTTTGCCGCCGGCAGTTTGCAGCAAACTCATCGTACCCATGTAGCCGAACCCAAACAAGAAAAGTATGAGGAATGGAATCGTGCCCCACATGTGCAAGCGAGCCGCGTAAAGAATCGCGAGCAGAAAATAAACTGCGAAACTCAGCTCCAGCAGCGGGAGCCATCCTCGCTTCCTTCGATACTTCTTCGCTTTCCAGGTCGCGTCGGTCGTGTCTTCAACTCGATACTTCGGAGTGCGCACGAATTCAGTCTTCACACCCAGCACCGCTTCCAGCACCGCTCGCGCGTTTGAAAAAGCCAATCCGATACCGAGCGCCATCACCAGCGGCAAGTGCAGCAACCGGCGTGAACGCTTTTCATCCAGATACCAAACCGCAGTTCCGTAAAACATCACGACGGACACAGTCGAGAAGAACAATAACGGCAGGTCGAGAACCATCAAGTGATACAACGGTTGGTTGTAGCGAACGAGCAACAGCGGGAATTGCAGGAAGCTCACCAGGATCAACAGCGGGTAGCTGATGTTGCCTGTAAGTCGAAAGAACATCTCGAGCCTTAGTCTCGCGGGCAGCGGCGCGTTCCAGATACGCGGGTATAGTTTGATGCCGACCTGCATTACGCCTTTGGCCCAACGACGCTGCTGCGCTTTGAAGGCATTGATCTCGACTGGGATTTCAGCCGGCGCTTCCTCATCGAGCAGGTAAACAAATTTCCAACCCATCAATTGCGCTCGGAAACTCAAGTCTGTGTCTTCGGTGAGCGTGTCGTGCTGCCAACCACCGCTCATCTCAATCGCGCTGCGTCGCCAAATTCCTGCCGTACCATTGAAATTGAAAAAGCCGCCGCTGCGATTACGCGTGGTTTGCTCAACCACAAAGTGCCCGTCGAGCATGATGGTCTGCAGACGAGTTAGCAGGTTGTACTTACCGTTAATGTGTGACCAGCGCATTTGCGCACAACCAACCAAAGGATCTTTGAAGAAGTCCACCAGCTTTCGCAGGCAATCCGGTTTGGGCACAAAGTCAGCGTCGTAAATCGCGAGCAACTCGCCTTTCGCAGTCGTGGTGCCGTTTGCGAGCGCGCCGGCTTTGAACCCCGTGCGATCTGAACGGTGGATGTAACTGATATCGAATCCTGCTGCTGCGTATTTAGCTACCGTCGCTTCCGCAATTCGAACCGTCTCGTCCGTCGAGTCATCAAGCACCTGGATCTCGAAACGGTCGCGCGGGTAATCAATCTCGGTGACGGACTTTACGAGTCGCTCCACAACGTACATCTCGTTGAAGAGCGGTAGCTGGACCGTGATGTGCGGCAGCTCGTCTTCGCTGTAGTGTCCGGCGGGCTCTGGAACTATGTCGCGATAGCGCCAAAACTCTATGACTTGCCTGACGCGGTAAAGGCCATAGACAGCCAACACACCCAGGATCGAGAAATAGAGAATTAAGATGGTCCAGTCAAACGTGTCCAGTTGGTAAAGCGGACTAATATTGCTGTACGTCTTATCAATAAGATCGTCGAAGTAAGTCTTAAAAAGCTGATTTGGAGTGGGACCCAGGTAGGGAACGGTATCTTGAAAAAGCATCATATAGCTACAACAACCAACGCTCGACAGTGAAACGGGAGTGGCTACCCGAAGGCGCAGATTGTAACCCAAGCATGGCGCCGACACCACTGTGCCCGGCCTATTGGATAGGCTCCCGGCGGAGCTGATTTAGGAAGACGATTTGCCATATATCATTTTCCATTTCTCATTTGTCATTGGAAACCTCGATCCCTGGAGTGGCACCGCTTAGCGAGATTTGCGTGGTTGTAGAGTCGGAACCAAGCTAGGTTTTCTTTCGATGACAAATGAGTAATGGAAAATGATATATGGAAAATCTAAAGCGCCTGGCCCATGAAAAGCTAAGCCGACCTTTTAGTGTATCGCTTCTGCGTTACCACGGAATACTTCGCGAATGTCTTTGAGATTCAGTTGCACCAATCCTGGGATTATGTAAAAGACCGCGACTGAACTAAGTAGCGCGCCGGTCAAGAATCGCGAGAGATGTGTGTTCTCCCAAATACCAAGAAAGCCAAGACTAAAATCAAGCGCAAGCGGCAGGGCGGCAAGGAACAGCCAGGCTCGGGGAGGGGTGTCGGTACTGCGAAGTGAACGGAGCAGCGGATAACACAACGTTACCACCATGAATCCAAGGTACAAGCCTGTGCAGCGAGAGCAAACTGCGAACTGGCGCCCCGCGACGAAGAAAGATCGATCCGGCATTTGATGACAGAGCTTGCCGAAGGCTCCATAAACGGCATACGCGAAAGTCTGATGCCCACTCGCGCGCGCAAGCGGGGCTCCGACGATCAACGTCATCAGCAGCACGCCAATCGCCGCAACGGTGAGCCAGATAATCAGCGGACGACGATCGGCGGTGACTTGAGGAATGTATTCATCAGCGGGACGCGGCATGAGACTCCTGGGAGCGCAGGCATCCTACCTGCCTCCACTTTCCCAACTTTCAACTCGTGTTAACAGGAAGTCTTTGATGTCATATTTCTGGTTTCGTCGCAGCTTGAAGCCCTGGAAAGTTAGGCAGGCAGGATGCCTGCGCTCCCAGAAACCTAAAACCTGATCACTGTGTCGGGACCGCCTTCGATGTGCAGTGTGTCGACAAAGCGAATGTGTTTGGACTCGGTCGTCATCACTAGCGAATGGGTGCGCTTGCCGGCGCCAAAAAATCGCACGCCCTTCAACAAGGCGCCGTCCGTAACCCCAGTCGCTGCAAATATGATCCGCTTTCCTGGCGCCAGGTCGTCGGTGTCATAGACCTTGTTCGGATCACTTATTCCCATCGACTTTAAGCGATCGATCACTTCACTCGCGGGTGGAACCTTGTCCTTATCAACTCCAAGTCGATCGGGATCGTAAACCAGTCGCGCCTGGATATCACCATTCAAACACTTCATAGCAGCCGCGGTGATAACACCTTCGGGCGCGCCGCCAATTCCCATCAAAGCGTGGATATTCGTGCCCGCAACCGCCGCGGAGATTCCCGCCGACAAATCGCCATCAGAGATCAGTCGAATACGGGCGCCTGCTTCGCGCACTTCGTCGATGAGTTTTTTATGTCGCTTGCGATCGAGAACTATTACCGTCAAGTCCTCGACATCGCGGCCGAGTCTCCTCGCGATATTCTTTAGGTTGTCCTTTACTGGCGCGTCGATATCAATTACGCCGCGGGACGATGGGCCCACGACAATCTTGTCCATGTAAATGTCGGGCGCGTTCAAAAGGCCGCCTCGCTCTGCGGCTGCCAACACAGCGATGGCGTTGTTAGCTCCCAAAGCGCACAAGTTGGTCCCTTCGAGCGGATCGACAGCGATGTCAACTTCGGGACACAAGTTAGCCACATCTTCGGAGACGCCAAATCCTCCACCCACTTCTTCGCCGATGTAAAGCATCGGGGCTTCGTCACGTTCGCCTTCTCCGATGACGATGCGACCACGCATGGGCACGCTGTCCATTACTTCTCGCATAGCTTCGACGGCAACGTGATCCGAGTACTTTCGATCACCCTGGCCCATGGTGCGCGCAGCAGCAATAGCAGCAGCTTCGCAGACTCGCATGAAATCCAGACTTAACTCGCGTTCGGTCCTCAATTCGTGGCCCATTGGTGGCTCTCCTGTTTTCCTGAAGTTATGGCTGCGAACCGGAAAGATGCGCAGACGAAGAAATGCCCGGCAATACTAGCAGAGCAGTCCACTCGCTGCCACTCTGTGTTGAAGTGCCTATCCGCAGATTCCGCAGATTCCACAGCTGTTTGCCCTTTCATTCTCACCCGGTTTCAACCGGGTGACGAAGTTCTCGCTTCATCTCCTGCAGCCGTTTCAACGGTTTCGTTTCTGTCTGAGTTATTAGTCTTGCAAATTACAGAATTGGCAAACCATTGAAACGGTTAACTCAAAACTTAATCGTCCCAAACACCCGGTTGAAATCGGGGTGTGAATGAGATGTCAGCTGTTCAGCGTGTAACACTCTGGAAACGAACTGTTATTGCAAGTCTTTCTTTACTAAAACTCCGCACTTAATTTGAAATAGGTTCATGTTAGCTTGCGTTGGTCCGCAACCAGTGTTGGTCTCACTCTTCGGCCAAGAAAGAGCCGCGATAAGGAGGCATCGATGAACGTAACTTCAACACCACTCGTGCTTGACCTCAGTCAAGTCGGTGCCGGTGATGTGGCCCTGGTGGGCGGAAAGTGTGCCAGCCTAGGTGAACTGTTCAGCTCGTTGGCGCCTCGGGGCGTTCGTGCCGTCGACGGTTTCGCGACCACCAGCGCTGCCTACGATTTGCTTCTGAAAACCAATGGGCTGCGAGATCGCTTGCGCGAGCTCTTGAGCGGACTGGACTGCAATGACATTCACGCCCTCAACGCTGCCGGTCGAGCTGCTCGAGCCTTGATGCTCGATACTCCACTTCCAGCGGAAGTAAACGAAGCGATCTTGACCGCCTATCGAGCCCTCTGTGCCCGATTGGGCCGCGCGCCTGAAGTCGCGGTGCGCTCGTCCGCGACGGCGGAAGATTTGCCGGATGCATCATTCGCAGGGCAACAGGACACCATTTTGAATGTGCAGGGTGAAGCACGCCTTATCGAGGCTTGCCACCGTTGCTTCGCTTCCTTGTGGACTGACCGCGCCATCTCGTATCGCGCGGCGCGAGGCTTTGATCATTTTGAAGTGTCTTTGGCGATTGGTGTGCAGCCGATGGTGCGATCAGACCAGGCTTGCTCCGGCGTTATGTTTACGCTCGATACAGAATCGGGTTTTCGCGGCGCAGTCGTGATTAACGGCGCGTGGGGACTTGGCGAAGCCATTGTGCAAGGCATGGCCACTCCGGATGAATGGGTTGTTTTCAAGCCCACGCTGCTGAAAGGCGCGCGACCAATCGTGAGCCGGCGCCTCGGCACCAAAGAAGTCAAAATGGTTTACGGACTTGATGGCCGTGGCACTCGTACACGTGAAGTAGTTGAGGCCCAGCGTGGGCGTTTTTGCTTGAGCGATTATGAAGTTCTGCAACTGGCGACCTGGGGCTGTGAAATCGAGAAGCATTATTCCGAACGCGCCGGCAAACCAACTCCGATGGATATCGAGTGGGCCAAAGACGGTTACACCGGCGAGCTGTTCATCCTGCAAGCGCGTCCCGAGACAGTCCATTCCGCAAATCATCAGACGTATCTTGAGACTTACAAGATCACTGGCGAACGCAACGCTCCGCTGGTATCAGGAATCGCGGTTGGCGAAAAGATTGGCCAGGGACGCGTGCACGTGCTCGCCGATCCGGGTCACTTGACTGAATTCAAAGCTGGCGATGTGCTGGTGACTTCGATGACCGACCCCGCCTGGGAGCCAATCATGAAGAAGGCCGCCGCGATTGTGACCGAGCGCGGTGGGCGTACGTGTCACAGCGCGATCATTAGTCGTGAACTGGGCTTGCCGTGCATTGTCGGAACCGGAAACGCGACGCAAGTACTGCAAACTGGAACCGAGGTGACCGTGTCGTGCGCCGAAGGCGCGCAGGGCAACATATACGAAGGCCTGGTTGAGTTTGCGGTCGAGCGCCACGCGGTCGGGAAAGACTCTGAGCGGCCGCGCACTCAGGTAATGATGAACGTCGGCGATCCGGATCATGCGTTTGCAGTAGCTGCGCTACCGAACGACGGTGTTGGCCTCGCGAGACTTGAGTTCATCATCAACAACCACATCGGCATTCATCCGATGGCCCTGGTTAAGTATCCCAATCTCCAAAGTCCCGAAGTTGTGAAGGAAATAGAACGACGGATTGGCGAGGAAGATCCACGTGACTTTTTTGTGCGCCGGCTGGCTGAAGGTATCGGACGAATCGCCGCTGCCTTTTATCCAAAGCCGGTCATTGTCCGCATGTCGGACTTTAAGTCGAACGAGTACGCCATGCTGATTGGCGGTCAGGAGTTCGAGCCAACCGAAGAAAATCCAATGCTCGGTTTTCGTGGCGCGTCTCGTTACTACGATGAGCGCTACCGAGAAGGCTTCCAACTCGAGTGTCGGGCGCTGCAGTGTGTGCGGGACGAAATGGGACTCGTCAACGTGAAGGCAATGATTCCTTTCTGCCGAACCGTCGAAGAAGCTGAGAAAGTTGTTGCCTTGATGGCTGAGTTCGGTGTGCCCCAGGGAGAAAACGAGCTCGAAATTTACGCGATGTGTGAACTGCCGGCCAACGTGGTCATGGCTGATGAGTTCCTTCGTGTCTTTGATGGCTATTCGATTGGCTCAAACGATCTCACGCAATTGACGCTGGGGCTGGATCGCGACTCGGAAATGGTGGCGCATCTTTTTGACGAGCGGAATGGCGCCGTAGAAAAAATGGTCGAGATGGCTATCGACGCCGCGCATCGCGCCGGCAAGAAGATTGGTATTTGCGGTCAGGCGCCGTCCGACTATCCGGAGTTTGCGCGCTTCCTGGTTGAGAAAGGAATTACGTCGATTTCATTGAATCCCGATACCGTGATTCAGACGACAAGGTTGATCGTGAATGTGGAAGCTGAATTGTCTGAGATTTCGGATCTGAGATCTGAGCTCGCTGTCGCAGTCTGAGATCTCGGTCTTAATTCTTGCGCGAGACTCTTATGTCGGCAATCAGCTGAGTAATCTGCGCGGCATTCGGAGCGGTTGGCACATCTTTCAAATACTGCGCAAACGCTCGTTCAGCATCAACGTATCGCTTCTGCGCGTAGTAAATCTCGCCCAACATTAACTGCGCTCCACCCGCTGCTCTATCACCCAAACTGTAAGCCTTCAATAGTTCACGCTCGGCGCTTGTCAGATCTTTCAACTGCAGGAAAGCAGCACCCAGCTGCAGATGCGCGTTTGCCGCATTTGGCGCCAGCTGAATTGACTTTTGTAACTCCGTTGTGGCGTCGAGGTATTTGCCTTCTCGATTAAGAATCAAGCCGAGTCCGAAATGAGCATTGGCCCGCACCGGCGCCGGTAATTCTTTTGCCTCGATAACTGATAGATAAAGCTTTCGAGCATCCTCGATTCTGCCGGTGCGCTCGAGGCTGGTCGCGTAAGCCATCCTCACCTCAACCATGCCATGGTTCTCATTGAAGAGAGGTTCAAGCACTTCCAACGCCTCCGCGTACTTCTCCTGCTTTTCAAGCACCAGCCCTAAATTCAAGCGAGGATGAAAAAACCTTTTGCTGACATCGATAGCCTGACGAAAAGTCTTTTCTGCATCGTCGAAGCGATTGAGTTTCAAGTAAACCACGCCGAGGTCATTGATCGCGCGGACGTATTGCGGGTGCAGAGTAATTGCTTCCTGAAGATTCCTGATGGCGTCCTCAGCCTGTCCCTGGCTAACTGCGTCCATGCCTCTCTTGTACGCAGCCCGGGCTTTCGCGGGAATATTCTTTTCGTAAGTGGTTACATCGAGGACTGCGGAATTCGGCAGTTTCACAGAGCTCAGCGGCCTGAGAAAAATATTGTGCTGATTTGGCGAGTTACGATCGAGCGTGATGCTGGTGGTGGTCGTGTCGTAAGTGAGCTTATCGGATTCAATGATAATCCGGTAAGTCACGGTCTCGTTTCGCGGCGTGCCCAGCTGATACTTGCCTTTTGAGTCGGTGAAGATGATGTCGGTGTAACCGTCATCGCGGCTAATCGTCATGCGAACCTGCGCGGGAGGCATGCCGCCATTCGGCATGAAGACCTGGATGGACGACGGAGATTGAGCGAAAGCAGTAACCGCAAAGACTAAGAACAAGCAGGCGAGCGTCAAATAGCGAAAAGCAAAAATCTGTGGTCGCATAATTGACCTCCTCATTCAGAAATTTGACGGCCCGCCTTGATGATTAGTCTTTTAGCCTTTCGGTTGCCACGGAGGCAAGGTTTTTCGGGCCGGTTTCTCGCGCTTCAAGCCCAGGGCCCAATCAGCCTGCATCAGCGTATGAATGTCGCGTGTTCCTTCGTAGATGATCGCGGCTTTGCAGTTACGTAGATATCTTTCAACCGGATAATCGTTCGAATAGCCGTTCGCGCCGTGGACTTCGATCGCCATTGAGGCAGCCTTCTCGCTGCGAACTGTCGCCTGCCACTTCGCCAGACTAGTGGCGCGACCGTTCGGCTTACCCTGATTCTTTAACCAGCCGGCGTGCAACCAGAGAAGGTGGCTCATCTGATAGTCGGATTCCATCTCGGCAATCTTCTGCTTGACGAGTTGGTGGTTAGCGATCTTGGTGCCAAAAGTTTCGCGCGTGTTCGCGTAGGCGACGGATGCATCGCGCGAAGCGCGAATCACACCCGTTGCGCCCGAGGCCACTGTGTAGCGTCCCTGCTCGAGAGCGAACATCGCAATCTTGAAGCCTTCGCCTTCCTCGCCCACCATGTTCGCCTGCGGCACTCGCACGTCCTGCAGACTGAAGTAACCGGTGTTCCCGGCTCTAATTCCCAGCTTGCCGTGGATCGTTCCCGACGAGAAACCTTTCATCGTGCGCTCGACGATGAAGCAGGACATGCCGCTGTGATCGCGCGCGCGCCTTTTCTCTTCATCGGTCCAGCAGAAGAACAAGAAGTTGCTCGCGGTATCAGCGAGACTGATCCACATCTTCTCGCCGTTCAAAACCCATTCATCGCCGTCACGGCGTGCCGTCGAGCGCGCGCCCACGACGTCTGATCCGGCTCCGGGTTCGGTCAACCCATAAGTCGCCAGCTTTTCACCTTTGGCTTGTGGCGTTAGGTACTTCTGCTTCTGTTCTTCAGTGCCCCAGGTGTAGAGCGTGAGCGAATTCAAACCTGTGTGCACCGACATCGCGACTCGCAAGAAAGTATCGACAGCTTCAAGCTCTTCGCATACGAGGCCGAGAGAAATGTAATCGAAACCGGCGCCGCCATATTCTTCCGGGATACAAACGCCAAGCAGGTTGAGCTCGGCCATCTTTTCAAACACCGAACGCTCAAAATGTTGTTTCTCGTCCCATTCTTTGATGTAGGGAGCTACTTCTTTCTGCGCAAATTCGCGGACAGTTTGCTGAATAGCTTTATGGTCTTCGGTCAATTCAAAGTCGATCATGCGTAGTTGTGTCCTGAAAATAAGGGATGTAATAGACCAGACATCTTAGCGTCCCGTTCGGGTCGGAGCAAGCAGACCCAATCGATGTTCTTGGTGCTTTGTTCTTTGTACTTTGTTCTTTGTTCTTTGTTCTTTGTAGTTGAAGGATTACTCATCTCGAGTGATTTCAGGCGAGTTATTCGCGACACGTCCCGTTTGGACGGTCAACTCTCGTCGCTTGTGCAAAGAACAAAGTACAAAGAACCAAGAACACAGGAGTAATCTCTCCGTCAAAAGGCAAATTCACGTTCCCCTTGCTATACTCCAGAAGTAATGAGTGAATCCGCAAATCTACCATTCAATTTTGGCGGCGTTGATGCCGAGACGTCTGACTTTGAGAACGCCAAGGTTCTGATTTGGCCAGTGCCGTTTGAGAAGACGGTCAGCTACGGCGGCGGCACCAAAGATGGGCCACACGCGATAATTGAAGCGTCCCGCAACATGGAGTTGTTCGATGAGGAAATTGGAGGCGAGACCGCTGATATCGGCATCCACACGTTGCCGCCTATCGATGCGGATCGCGAAGTGAACGAGATGATGCAGGCGCTGTACGACGAAACGAAACGTCTGATGCGGACAAACAAATTCATCTGCATGCTGGGAGGCGAGCACTCAATCTCATCGCCCGTCATCAAAGCTCATCACGAGGCTTACCCAAATCTATCAGTCTTGCAGATCGACGCGCACGCAGACCTTCGCGATGAATACGATGGCACGCCTTACAGTCATGCCTCGATCATGCGACGAGTGGTCGAGTTTTGTCCGGCAGTCCAGGTCGGGATTAGATCCTTATCGGCTGAGGAAGCGCGCGTGATTCCGTCGCTGCCCACCAAAGTCTTCTATGCCAAGGACATTATCGGTCGCACAGACTGGATTGATGACGCAGTGGATAATCTTACGGAAGATGTTTATCTGACTATCGATGTCGATGGGTTCGATCCCAGCTTGATTCCAACGACCGGAACTCCTGAGCCAGGAGGCCTCGGCTGGTATGAAGTAGTTTGGCTAATCAAGAAGGCCGCCGAGAAGCGCCGTATCGTTGGCATGGACGTGACTGAACTATCGACTCAACCCGGCAACAATGCTCCGAGCTTCCTCACCGCCAAGCTCATCTACAAAACCCTCGGCTACATCTTCGCTGATCAAGTCCCAAAACTCGTCAGCAGCTGAAGACAAAAACCATTAGCCGCAGATTACGCAGATTTCACTGATTGGGTAAAAGCAAAGCGGCGATGATAAAGACTTCGAGTGCCGAAGTTGAGGAGCAACCCGACCTCGAGCCCAGTTGCTTTGAGATAGTTAATAACTTGAGCCTCTTCAGTGCCGCTTAGATGTGCTAATGCCTTTAGTTCAACTACGACGGTCTCATAACAAATAAAATCGACGGAAAACTTTGCTTCCAAAGGTTGACTCTTATACTTAACTTCTAGTTTGAATTCGCGATCAAATGGTATCTGTCGTTGCGCGAATTCCAACGCGAGCGCTTCCTGATAGACACCCTCCAAAAAGCCGCCACCCAAACACCGATGCACTTCCATGGCGGCACCAATGATTGCATACGTTCGAGGATCGTTTTCCCTGAGAGCATTTAGCATTCCTCCACCTCCCGACAAAAAGATTGATTGTTCGTTCGGTGGATTCTAATGGCGGGTTATGAGGGTTTTTAGATTACAACGCAGCGCAGGTTCTGTAAACATGTTGCGCGCTAATTCGCCCAACTAATTTACTCACAACGTTTCTCAGTCTCAACTAAACATCTGTGGAATCGGCGTAATCTGCGGCTAAAAGTTTTTCCGCTGCTTGTTGTGCTTCTTCAAGATTTGTGATGCGGCCATCGAGTTGCATTTCGTAGATGGCTCGAGTTATTTCGCCCATGCGCGGGCCGGGAGACATTCCCAACTCGATCAAGTGACGGCCCATCAACAAAGGTTCGGGAGGGCGCTGCTCGACGGCAAGCTCACGAGCCTTCGCAATAAACCATTCCTGAGCTTCAGCGTTGTACCACTTTTCTCGGGGAATCCATTCGGCGTTGCGACCGAGTGAATCAGCTCGAGCCACGCGATACAACAAATCAAGCTCGCACCTGCGTGACAGACGTCGAAAGGCGCCATCACCAACCTGATCGCGCTTCTTGAAGAACTCGCCGGGCTTCAAATGTTCGCGGACAAGAGCAATCACCTGCCCATTCACGTCATAACCTTCAATCGTGTTGATGTTCAATCTGCGCAGGAACGAGGCAGTTGGCTCTTCGCCTCCTTCCTCATGACCGCGTGAGCGCCAGTGTCCTTCCAAGAACTCCGTCGTGGCGGGCTTCCCAAAGTCATGAGCAAGCGCGGCCAACATCACCGTGACTTGTTTGGGATAAGGCAAGTCAGCGATGAGCTCACGAGCGTTGTCGATCACCAGCTTCGTGTGGACAAAAACATCACCTTCCGGGTGCCAGACAGGATCTTGTCGCACGTCGATCAGCGCTGCTATTTCAGGAAACAACTTTTCCAACGCTCCAAGCTTTCGCAGCCATTCCAGACCAATCGATGGCCGTCGAGCTCGCAGCAGCAGCTTTTCAATCTCGCCCCAAATGCGTTCAGCAGGAAGGTCCGACAGATCGATCCGGCGACAGAGTTCAACTGTTTCAGGTTCGATCTCGAATTCGAAGCGGGCAGCGAATTGGGCGGCGCGCAGGACTCTGAGACTGTCTTCAGCAAAGGTGTCTTGAGACACCGCGCGCAAAATCTTTCTATCGATATCTGCGCGACCGTTGAAGGGGTCGATTAGATCTTTTGTAAAAGGATCCTGGAGGATGGCATTGACGGTGAAATCGCGCCGACGGGTAGCGTCCTCAATCGTCATCGACGGATCGCCTTCGACGAGAAAGCCTCGATGTCCTCGTCCCGACTTGCGCTCGCGACGCGGGATGGACACATCAAGATGTGGGCCAAGTTTGTAGACGGTGAAGGCTTCGCCGACCGCATTGACGGAGCCAAACTGCTCCAGCACAGTTCTCAGCACTTCCGGCTCGAGACCGTAAACTTCAAGATCCCAGTCCTTCGGTTCGTGCCCCATCAGCTGGTCACGCACACAACCGCCCACCAGCAGAGCGCGTCCTCCCGCATTTCTTACCGCGGTTGACAGGTCGAGAGTTTTTTGAGGAAAGGAAGACATTAGCCGCAGATTACGCAGA
This sequence comes from Pyrinomonadaceae bacterium, assembly GCA_035572035.1. Lineage (GTDB taxonomy): Bacteria > Acidobacteriota > Blastocatellia > Pyrinomonadales > Pyrinomonadaceae > JAOAPY01. The sequence continues at coordinate 74,813 of DATNBH010000062.1, forward strand.
TTCCACAGATTTTGTAAAAGCGGTCTTACTCTCATTCTCACCGTGGCTTTAGCCCGGTGCTGGGGTGCCGCACAAAAACTAGCAACCGTTTTAACGGTTTATTACGCGTCTCCCAAAGTTAACATTGGAAACCGTTGAAACGGTTAATTGAATTATGACGACGGCATTCACCGGACTGAAGTCCGGTGTGAATGAGAGGACTTTCAATCAGCTTCATCGAATTCTTCTTCGTCATCGTCGAAATCATCATTATCGAAGTCTTCATCGTCGAGACCTTCGACGATGACCTGCACGCCGCGAGTTGAGGGAATGCAACTCAGAACCTGCGCACGTTCGATCTTTGTCATGTCGGTTCCGTTCGCGTGCCAGAGCTTGACCCAAAACGTTCGCGTGGCCGTGTGGATTGCGAACGTCGCGCCATCGAGCATTACCGGCACCGGCTCCGCAATCGTGCCTTCGCGCAAAACCGTCAGCAATTCGGGAAGGTAAGGTTTGACGTGTTCGAACTGGTTGAGTACAGCGCGGTCTTCGATTTCCGCCGGCGGCAACTCAACCGGCTCATCGGATTCGAGGAGAAGACGAGTTTCTGTTTGTTGATTTCGTTTTTTGACTACAGGCATCGTTGCTTCATTCCACTGCGAAGTGACGCATTTTGATTCATGCCACCGGGCTTGTCCCGTGGTGACTAACGTTGGTAGCTAACACGCAAAAGCCGCAAAGGCTTCCTGGAGGCCATCGGCTTGACCGATGGAGGCTCACGTTTGCTTGTGATGTCTAGCGATTCTTCAATAAGAAAAGCTACCAGCGTGATGCTCCACGGGGCGAGCCCGTGGCATCTTTGTTCATCGATCGCACGTGTAGTAGCCGCCAGCGTCAATTACCACGGGACCAGCCCGGTGGCATGAATTCTTTTCTCATAACATCAGCTGCTTAATCGCGCCAGCAAGTGTTCCGGGAGGTCCGCAACTTTCACTCGTTCTTGTTCCCAGGTATCGCGGTCGCGCACAGTGACAGCCTCGTCCTCGAGCGACTGGTGGTCGACGGTTACGCAAAACGGCGTTCCAATCTCATCCTGCCGCGCGTATAACTTTCCAATACCGCCCGTGTCGTCGTACACCGCGCGCAACTTGGGCTGCAGAGATCGCTTAATTGCCTTAGCCATACCGACGATCTCGGGCTTGTTCTTCGCGAGCGGCAGAATCGCTGCCTTGATTGGCGCCATCGCGGGATGAAGTTTCAAAATCACTCGAGTCTCGCCCTTGTCATTGGTCTTCTCAGAATAGGCATCCATCAACAGAGCGAGCACCGTGCGATTAACGCCCGCTGCCGGCTCGATGACATAAGGATAAAAGCGTTCCTTCGCGGCCTCGTCGAAGTAAGACAGGTCTTCGGTCGAGTCTGGATTCAATCGCTTGCCTTCAGTGTCTTCGGGTTTTTTCGAATGCGTGCGCAGATCGAAATCAGTTCGGTTGGCGATTCCCATCAGTTCGTCCCACTGTTTCTCTTCATCGTCACGTTCGGGGAAGAACCTATAGTGAATATCGACCGTGCGCTTCGCGTAATGGGCCAGCTCGGTTTTAGGTTGTTCGTACAGACGCAGATTAGCTGGTGAGACTCCCAGCGACACGAACCATTGATGACAATTCTCGATCCACTCTTCGTGAGCTTGCTCATCTTCTCCCGGGCGCACGAAGTATTCCATCTCCATCTGCTCGAACTCGCGCGTTCGGAAAATAAAATTGCCGGGCGTCACTTCATTACGAAAAGATTTTCCGATTTGCGCGATGCCGAAAGGCAATTTGCGGCGGCTCGTTGTCAGCACGTTGAGGAAGTTTATGAAGATGCCCTGCGCGGTTTCCGGCCGCAGATACACGAGCGCTGCAGGATCGTCTTCCGCAGTCGCACCAACATGCGTGCGGAACATCAGGTTGAACGGTCGCGGCTCGGTGAGGTTTGTCGAGCCACAGTTTGGACATTTGACTTGCTTATCACGAATCAGGCTGGCGATGTCGCCACCTGGCTTCCCGGGCTCGGGCGTCACCTCGAGCTTGTCAGCTCGCAGACGGGTGTTGCATTCGCGGCAGTCCACGAGTGGATCGCTAAACGTATCCTCGTGCCCGGAGTACTTCCAGACCAACCGATTCAAGATGATCGAGGAATCGATCCCCTCGATGTCGTCACGCTCGTGAACCATCCAGCGCCACCACGCTTGTTTCACATTGTTGTAGAGCTCAATGCCCATTGGACCGTAGTCCCAGGCGCTGCCCAGCCCGCCATAAAGGTCGGACGACGGATAAACAAATCCCCTGCGTTTGGAAAGGGAAACAATTGTCTCAATGTTCGGTGCTGCCACTGCTGCCTCACTAGGGAAAAGATCGTGAACCGTGAACCGTGACCTGTGAACCGTGAACCGTGAACCGTGAACCGTGAACCGTGAACCGTGAACCGTGAACCGTGAACCGTGAACCGTGAACCGTGAACCGTGAACCGTGAACCGTGAACCGAAATAAGAAGTACTTCGTGGAGGTCCGTTTGCCAAGCCCTATTTCAGTTTCACCACTTCAATGCAGTTCACGGTTTCCGGTTCACGGTTCACGGTTCACGGTTCACGGTTTTTCAGTCTAGCAGCCGAAACTTGAAAAGCAAAAGCAGACCCCATGTCTGACTGTTCACGGTTTCCGGTTCACGGTTTACGCCTTCACAAACAGCAAAACACCTCGCCGGAGCGAGGTGCTTCACCAACCACGAAATCCAACCCAATTGAATCTCGAATTTATTGAAGGAGTCGTAGAGACAAGGTGTCATTCGACAGGAACAAACGCTTCAACAAATGCATCACGAAGTAAACAATCGCGAAGAAAGGAAGCAGCAGGATCGGTTGCTCCTGAATTGCGTTTACCATCATTCGTTCCGCACTCATAACTTACCTCCCCAAAATCCTTGTTGATGTTTACGAGGCGGGGGCTGCCGCCTCGTATTGTTCGATTGACTGCTTAGCGACGGCTGCGTCTCTTTGGCGTAGCCTTCTTTTCCGGCGCCGGCCGAGCTTCACCGGCGGGAACCGTCGGAGTAGCTTGCGGCGGAGTGGCGCCCTGAGGAACGACCCAAAGCTCAACGCAATCTTCCTCGCGGTAGCCGCCGTTCAAGGTCATGAGACGAGCCGGGTCGATGTTACGGTTCTTGACCAGGTAATCCTTCGCGCGAGTCAACAGTCTGTCAGCTTGTCCGGTTTGGCTGGTTCGACCGGCATAGGCAATGATGTATGACGTCGTCGTCGGATCGTTCTGCAATTCAATTCCAAGGTTATCGAGGCGTGCTTTCTGATCGTCGAACGAACAGCTACAGCAAACGTCGAATTCCCTTGAAGGATTCTCACGTGGCGGCGGTGGCGGCGGAATCATTGTCGTCGCCTGAGCCGTCTGACGGCAGGCAGGTTCGCCTGACCCATCTTCAACAACCAGCACCGCAGTAACTCGTTTGCCGGCCAGGCCAGTTGAGTCAACTGTCAACGTTGGTGTTCCGGCTCCGTTGACGATCGTCGCTCCAGCCGGCGAGACAGTCCACGTATACGTAAGTGACGCCGTGCCGCTGTAGGAAACATCGGAGCTGAACGTGATCAAGTCTCCCTCAGTGACCGTTGGTGGAGCGGACACAATTACAGGGAAGGGGCAAGGAGACTTGGTGACAACCACAGGTGGTCGATAGTTAAGATCCACGCACGTCTTGCGTCGAGTAGCAACGGTTATTTCTCGAGTCCAACGTTGACCGCTGGGCAAGGTGACTTCTACCGTGTGTACTCCGGGCTCAAGCGTGAATTCCGAGTAGCTGCTCGTGGTCTGGCCTTCGGGCCTGCCATCGATCGCCAGCGGAAAACCTGAGGGGTTGGTGCGAATCAGGATAATACCCGCGTTTGAATTCTTTTTCTTCTTTTCTTTGGCGACTGCGGTTGATGACGGATGAATCACACAGAAAGCAATCGCTACCAGGACTGCGAACGCGAGCTTTCCAAAATTCATACCGTTGCCGGTCGCTGTAAGGCGTGCTCTTAACATTATCTTCTAGGCCTCCTCAGTAGCAGCAATCGCTTTGGCAAGTTTCGCTTTCGCGTAGCGGCGCCGCAATCCGGCTCCGACTGCCGCCAATCCCGAACCCATCAACAATAGTGACGCGGGCTCTGGCACCACATTGCAGTTTTCGCAAGGCGGTGTTGGTGTAGGAGTCGGGGTCGGGCAGTTATCGCAATCTTTGTGGTGAATAAAAAAGAACGGAATAGCAGCCAGGAACAACAGCGGCCATTTCGGAATGTGGTGTTCGATAACCGGTATTTCACCGCAGTCGCAGATCGAACCTTCCAAATCACCCTGGCTGATCACATCAATCGTTTGCGTATCGTCCGTATTAATGGCGATGCCGGCAAGGACGGATTCCGGGGCGGTGTTGGTTACGGGAGCGCTGCTGGTATCGAGAACGTCAACCGAGGAGGGCTGATCTGTTGCCGAGCTTGAGCTGGTCGAGACCTTCGATGAAACAGCGCTCGAAACCAGTGAACTGGTCTGGGCGACGTTGCGAAGGCGCAAATCAGGAACGCGATTGTTGGTGCGCATTACCTGGACGACCTGACTTATTGAGATTGGCCCAGCCTGTACTGTGCTGCTAACAGCCAGCAGTAAACTGAGCATCGTAGCGATGGGGCGCAAGACTCGATTTCTCATTATTGAGAACTTCCTCCTCGTTCTTTCCCGTTCGGCATTCTGAAGCGGAAAAGTTTCAGACTTGGTATTGGGACCAGTAAGACCAGGGAAGCTGAACTAGCTGTTCCCTGCTTGATAGGGAAAAGATGAATGCACGAGGCTTTCCACTAAATGTCCAGTAAAGTGAGGTTTGCATGTAACTGGAGGTAGTAGCGAGGAGAAGAATTGGGAGTTTCTCTTCAGAGTCCAGTCGAAGAGACTAGTTCCGGTATCTGCGATTTCCCTCGATCACGTTCTGATTCACTTGGAAGGTCCGGCAAACCCGTATCAGGCCTGGGTACGCTCTTCTTTGCCCCCGCAAGTCTTCGCAGCGATGCTTCTATCGAAGCTGCCAGGACGGGTTCCATCAGCAGCTTGATCTCAGCCGGTGAAAAACCGCAGTACTTTGCCAAGTCGGCGGTTTTCTGGACGTTTTCCAGAGCCAACCTCTGACGTTCGTCGGGACGATTTGCCAGCCACTCAATAAACTTTGGAATACTGTTTATGAGATTTGAGACGATCGCGCCAATCCCGGCGACATCTTTCCCTACGTTGATCTCGAAGGAACGGAAGATGCTTTCTTTTTGCTTGTTGTGAGATTCATCACTCATGAGTGACCCCCAATTGCTTTCCCATTCGCGTCTGAAGAATTCTCAGAGGGCTCTTCTTCCGAGAAGCTTCTCGAGTCTCTAGTAACTAACTTAGACTTTTTCTGAAACTCGACTCCTTTTGGTAGTTTCTACTTTGTGCAGAGAGTCTCGCTTCTCTGCTTGATAGGACAACACGCCTAACCGTTCAGGGATTCCAGTTTCGAAGAGTGCGCGAATTGAGTTAAATAGAAAGAAAAAGGAGGTTTGCGGCTCGCGCAAACCTCCTAACTCGAGAATGAGTTGGGAATTCCAGAGAGTGAGATCTCAGATTTTTGGGAGCGCAGGCATCCCTGCCTGCATGCTTCGCGAGAAAGACTTGTGCTTTCAATTAGCGCAAATCATGCAGGCACGATGCCTGCGCTCCCGGCCCTAGCCGAGCTCGCCGGCGCTGGCGGCGTCAGCTTGCTTCTGCTCATCGCGCAGGACGGCCTTTCGGGATAGCTTAATCTTATTCCCTTCTTTGCCAATGCACTTGACCAGAATCTGCTGACCTTCCCTGAGCTCATCGCGAACGTCCTTCACGCGGCGGTCGGCAATCTCCGAGATATGCAGCAAACCGTCGGTGCCCGGGAAAATCTCGACAAAGGCGCCGAAATCTACAATTCGTGAGACGGTTCCGAGATAGGTCTGACCAACCTCAGCTTCCGCCGTCAGCCCGCGAATCTTGTTGATGGCAGCCTCAGTGTTCTCGCTGTTTGAGCTCGCAATCGAGATCGTTCCATCATCCGAAACGTCGATCTTGGCGCCCGTCTCTTCGACGATGGACCGGATCATCTTGCCGCCAGGTCCAATGACGTCGCGAATCTTGTCAGGATTAATCTTGATCTGAACGATTCGAGGCGCGTGGGCCGAGATGGCAGTTCGAGGTTCCGCAATCGTCTGCTCCATAACGCCAAGAATAAAGAGACGGCCTTTCTTAGCCTGCTCCAAAGCCTCAGCCAGGATCTGGGCGTTGATACCGGCAATCTTGATATCCATCTGCAAGGCGGTGATGCCCTCGTGAGTTCCCGTGACTTTGAAGTCCATGTCGCCGTAGTGGTCCTCGGCGCCGGCGATGTCGGTAAGAATTGCGTACTTGTTACCTTCCATCACCAGACCCATTGCCACACCGGCTACGGGAGCTTTCAAAGGAACGCCCGCATCCATCAACGACAGCGTGCCGCCGCAGACGCTGGCCATCGACGATGAGCCATTCGACTCGGTAATGTCCGAGACGATGCGTAGCGTATACGGGAAATCGGCGTCGTCCGGAAGTACCGCTTCCAGGGCTCGTCGCGCCAGCGCGCCATGTCCAATCTCACGCCGGCTCGAGGAACCGAAGCGGCCAACTTCACCGACCGAGTAGTGCGGGAAGTTGTAGTGCAGCAGGAAACGTCGCTTCACTTCACCCTTTTCAAGGTCGTCCATGTACTGCTCGTCTTCCTTGGTTCCGAGCGTCGCGGTCACAATCGCCTGCGTCTCACCGCGGGTAAACAACGCCGAGCCGTGAACTCGCGGTAGCCAGCCAACTTCGCACGAAATTGGTCGAATTTCTGAAAAACGGCGACCGTCCGGGCGACGACGCTTGTTGAGGATATCGTCGCGGAAAATCGTCTCTTTCAAGTGATCAAAGATCATCTTGGCCATGCGGCGTTTTTCAGGCTCGTCCTCGGTATAACCTTCAACGACTTCCTTCTTAAGAGCATCGACTGCTGCATAGCTGTCGCGTTTCTCCTGATTGGTCGTGTCGAGCGCGTTTCGTAATCGCTCGGAGTAGTTCCGTTCGATCTCGCCGAGCATTTCTTCGTTGTAAGCTTCGGAAGTGACTTCGCGTTTTTGGATTTCGAGGGCCTTGTAAAGCTCTTTCTGCCAGCGGCAAATGCGATTGATTTCCTTGTGCGCCAGCATGAGCGCTTCAACCATGATTTCTTCGGAAACCTCCGAAGCCCCGGCTTCGACCATGACGATGGCCTCTTCAGTTCCGGCGACAATAAGGTTAAGCCTCGAATCGCGAACTTCGTCGTAGGTTGGGTTCACGATGTAGCGGCCGTCAACGAGGCCGATGCGAACGCCGGCGATTGGATTCAGGAACGGAATGTCAGAAAGGTAAAGTGCGCAGGAAGCGCCGGTGATGGCTACAACGTCCGGGTTATTGTCCGGGTCGGCAGAAATCACGGACGCAATAACCTGGGTTTCGTTCTTGTAGCCTTCTGCAAACAACGGTCTGCAAGGACGATCGATTAAGCGACTGGTAAGAACTTCCTTTTCGTTGGGCCGGCCCTCACGTCGAAAGTAATTGCCGGGAATTCGACCGGCGGCATAGTTAGATTCGCGGTATTCGACGGTTAAGGGAAAGAAATCTGCGCCTTCCCGTGGGGAAAAAGCACCGACTGCGGCGCATAACACCATCGTGTCTCCATAACGAATGACGACTGAGCCGTCCGCCTGTTTCGCGACCTTTCCAGTCTCCACGGTTAGGTCTCTATCACCGACTTTGATTGATTCTTTCAAATATTTCTTGACTGCCATTTGAGTTTTCTCCTTCGTACGATAACGCCCGAGTTGGGCGCGCGAGGCGTCTCATCCGCTCGCTCCAAGTGTTTTGAACTCGTTTCGACCACGCTCACGTGATGGGGTGTCGGAAACCTGATAAAAGTGAAGGCGGCACAAGCCTCGTTGCCGTGAAGCTCATGCCGCCTTTGATCTACTGAAGGCCATTCGCGTCAGCTTGCTTCCGGAGTATCGCCGTCACGTTCGGCACCATTTGCAAGCTCTTCGATAGACGCGGGCTATGTAAGAGATTCGAAGATCTCTTTCGATCTGACCTGGGGTTTTAGCGACGAAGACCGAGCTTGCTCACCACCGTGTGGTACCGCTCGATATCGATTCGCTTCAAATAATCCAACAAACTTCTCCGCTGAGAGACCATCATCAGCAATCCGCGCCGCGAATGATTGTCTTTCTTGTGTGTCTTAAAATGCTCAGTCAAGTCGTTAATTCTCTTGCTCAACAGAGCTACCTGAACCTCAGGTGACCCTGTATCCGCCTCATGAGTCCGAAAATCACTCACTATCTGTTCTTTTGCTGCTTTCGCTAACGCCATTGCTGTCCGATGATCCTCCTAGGTGGCAGTAAATCCGTGAATCCAGAACAACCGCTAAAGTTAAAATACGGTGCAATTTAACATGCGGTCATAGCAGTGTCCAGCCAGCGTTCGGTTCAAAGCCGTCGAAGGTGAGTAAACAAAACTTACTAAAGCTAGAATAGGATTTGGCTAATCGGAGCGCGCAACCGGGCGATCTCTGGACCGTTAATTCTGAGTTGTGGATGCTCCCATGTGTTACTTGTCCCGTCGCGGCAGTCATTAGCCAGAGCCCCACCGATGTCCTCAAACTTCCATCCCAGTTCACGCCTGAGGTGTTCCGGGTTACGAAGCGAACCGACAACAAATACTCGATCCGCAAGATGAGGGGGAATGAAACTCCGGGCATAATCTAACCTTCCTAGGTCGTGGTCGAAGTCTATCAAAAGAACCATCAGTCGATTCGGATTGCGACTGAGTTCAGTCACGTGAACATCCCGAAAAAGTTCGAGCACTCTCATCCAACCTCGGGCCGGAGGGAGGACCCGCATCTGACGTTGCTTTAACCAGGGAACATTAAGACGAAAACCGTTGGCCAACTCTACATTGGCTTGATCTTCGGGCAGCACATGAAGATGGGGAACCGACCTGTTAACCACTACGATACGTCGTCGCGAATCAAAGCGTCGACGAGGTCCCCAATTACCGGGACTTCGCTTAACGGACGCACGATTGTTGGTTCAAGATGGCTTCTCCTGCTGAGGACGAACGTATTATCCTTCGAAAAGCTTCGGATCGCTTGTTCGTTGTGAGATGTGGCAATGAACTGGCCTCCTTGTTGAAATGACGCGCGGAGAGTGATAACAAAGTGTCCCACCTCTGACAAAGCAAGATAATTATCCGGCTCATCCCAAAAACAGAGTAGTGGCCCATAGGCGCTATTAGCTGCCAAGACAAGAGCACAAATTATGAAGCATTTCTCACCGTCGGAAAGATCCTCGAAAGGAAGAGTCAAGGGTTTCTGTCCGTTTGAGTTTTGTTGATTATCAAAAAAATCGACCACAAGGCTTCTGGAGTCCTTACCCACTCCCGGATTATTGATTGCTTTCAAATCCGGCATCAGCTGTTCGAGATAGCCAGCAATTCTCGAGTAAGTGGGGGGGAAAGAAATCACAATATGTGAGAACCATGCGCCGAAGTTAGTTAACTCATTATTCGGATACAGAGTTTCGTGATCTGATTCACCCCGAATGAGACTAGGAATCGGCTTAAGAATTAGCATTCGAGCAAGCCATTCCTTGAAACGCACTAACGGGTCCCCGTCCGACCGTTGCTGAACTATTGGGAGTGCTATTACGTGCCAGTCAATCCTGAATTCGGCCTCTTTCGATTGGTTAGATCTTACGAGATGCACCTGAGCAAGTTCGCGCGTATAAATGGGAACGCCATCCGCAATTAACTTCTCTTCACGCACGCGTAGTTCCTTAAAATCTTCTGGCAACTCAAAAGCAATGCTGTATTCGTAGACTTTATCGTCCAATTCAACCGCGATTTCAAATCGCATTGGCACTTCTTTGCGTCCGCGAGCAAGATCCTTTGGTTTCACTAGATCGCCAACGCGACTTGTACCCCTAGCAATAGTTTGAAAGATCTTCAGCGCCAAGGCCACTGTTGACTTACCGGAGCCATTTTTCCCAACCAAGAGCACTGATGAGAGTGACGATAGTGACAGCTCGAAATTTTCGAGACACCGAAAGTTGTGAACGTAGAGTCGTCGAATCACGCGGAAATCATATCCTTGTTCTTAGGATGGGTGCATTTAGAATACACTAACAATCAAGTTATTAGAATGTTCTAGCACTCGCTGGTTTTCGAAAATGTACACAGCCTCTGGTACCATCTGTTCACTATACCAATCCGAAGTTACGCGAGGAAGCATTGAAGAAAAAGATAATTATTGCCGGCGGAGGCTTTGGTGGACTCTTTACCGCACTGGAGCTGAACGACTCATTCGACATCACTCTGCTTACTGATTCCAATCACTTCATCTTCAAGCCCTTGTTGTACGAGTATCTCAGCGGTGAAGTCGAAGCTTGGCACATTGCGCCGCCCTACGAGGAATTGCTCGATCGACACGTCCGGATCAACCGCGCCCCCCTCAAAGCTGTCGAGTTTTCTAATTGGACGGTCACGCTGGCGGACAATACAACCCTTGATTACGACGCGCTCGTACTCGCTTTGGGAGCCATTACAAACTACGCCGGCGTCCCGGGCGCGGCCGAGTTTGCCCTTCCCTTCCGTGAGCTTGCCCACGCGGACCAACTGCGCGAGCGGATGGTTACTGCCCTCGATCAGGTGGCTCCGGACCTTCCGCCCCAGGATGTTCGCAAAGCAATGACGTTTGTGATCGTTGGCGGTGGCGCCAGTGGTGTCGAGTTGGCGACCAAGATGGCCGACTTGCTACGTGATGCTTTCCGGCGACGTGCCTTGCATGGCGAGCCCCGAGTCCTGGTTATCGAAATGGGGGACAAGCTGGTTCCCGGTATGGGCGAGGAAATCCGCGATTATGTTGAAGGTGCGTTGCGAGAATCGAGAGTTGAGATCCACACCCTTACCAAAGTGGTACAAGTCACCGAGACCTCGGTCATAATTGAGCACGCCGGCGCAGAAACTGAAATTCCAACGGCCGCCGTAGTTTGGGTCGGAGGCGTGCAGATAAATCCACTGGTAAAAAACCTCGACCTTGAAAAGACCGAGCGAGGTTTAATCAAAGTTCATCCAACTTTGCAGACCGTGTCCCAGGAGACGGTTTTCGCGCTCGGCGACATTGCCTTTGTGCCCGACGCAGCGCCGACACTCGCGGGCACGGCTCAGCTTGCTTTGCAGGAGGCCAGTCTCGTGGCGCGCAATCTCACCGCCTACCTGGACGGCAGCGAAAAGCTCGAGACCCGGCATTTCGAAGAATTGGGTGAAGCGGTCAGCCTTGGCACCGAACGCGCTGCGGTGCTCGCTGGCGGCAAAGCTTTTGGAGGCAGTCTGGCCCGTCAGGCGCGCTTTGCGATGTACACGGGACGGCTGCCGACCTGGCATCACCGGTTGCGCGTGGGCGCAAGCTGGTTTTTTGGAGGCACCGAGCCTCGGCCACTGCTACCGTTGGGTTATCGTCGCTGAGTAAAGTTGATGAAGTGGGCCAGACATCCACGCACTCGATTTCTGCTCGCATTCATCGGAATTGTGGCAGTTGTGGTGTCATTGGTAGTTCGACTTGGTCGTTTCTCTAAGACTGATCAGCCACCCATTGCCAGAACTTCAGCAGCTTCACCCGAGTCGTTGCCCTCACCATTAACAACCCCGTCACGATTGCAGAGTCCGACGCCAACCGCTTCCCCTGAAACTTCCCTTGAAACTTCCCTCGAAACTTCACCGAGTCCTTCGCTTGCAAGTCCATCTCCTCCGACTGCGGTAGCCGCCCCAAATCCGGGTTTGCTGATCATTCCAGTCGCGGGCGTTCGAGCCGACCAGTTGATTGATACATTCGATGCGGCGCGCACCGAAGGTCGAGTGCATGATGCCATCGACATTCCGGCCCCGTCCGGAACTCCAGTGCTCGCCACTGCTGATGGAACCATCGTAAAACTCTTTCAAAGCGACCGTGGTGGTATAACAATTTACCAATTGAGCGCCGATCAGAAATTCTTTTACTACTACGCGCATCTCGCCCGTTATGCGGAGGGATTAGCGGAGGGTCAAGTCGTCAAACAGGGCGCGACGATCGCATACGTCGGCGATACCGGCAACGCCGGGGCTGGGAATTATCATTTGCACTTTTCGATTGCGGTTGCGTCAGATCCGAAGCGCTGGTGGGATGGCGTGAATATTAATCCGTACCCGTTGCTGAAGAGATAGCGCTAAATGTACTGCAGGCTGCCAGCCTGCAGTCGGCGCGATTCACGACATCTCATTGTTGAGTGATAATGTAACCATAACAGGCTGGCAGCCTGTTCTACTAAAATCCAGGAGCTACTGATGAAACTGCGCTTGTTCTACCTTCTTTGCTTCGCCCTGCTGTTACTGATCGCCGGTTGCGACACAGCCAGGAACACCCAAACCAATGCCGGCGCTTCGCCCTCTCCCAGCACAGCTACGGTGGCAACTCAATCACCGTCGCCGCAAGCAGTCGCAGTGGCCCAGCCAGTAACCTTACCCGTTCTGGACGCCTTCTTCGCGGACCAGTCGTTCTCAGAAGTACTGCGTTCGCGGTTACAGCTTACTGACGATCAGATCGCAAAGCTGAAGGAGTTGGCCCATGCAGAGACATCGAAGCTAAACGAGTCCAGCGCCGGACAAGCTGAAGGCGCGACCGAAACAGCTCGGACCGAAGCCCAGGAAAAAGTGAGCGCGCTCATCGGCGCCGCAAAAGCTGAACAACTCGCCACCTTAGTGCGTGAGCGCTGGAACGAGACTTCAACGCCCGGTGCGACTCCAGCTGAAAAGTCGACAGCGCCGAGCACCAACCCGCTCACGCCCGAAGAGTTCGCAGCACTCGCACCCAACACAGTGCCAACCGACTCGCGAATCGTTGTGAACGCGCCGGCATTTCGCATGGATGTCTTCGACAACGGGACGATCATCAAGTCTTACAAGATCGGAATTGGATATCCGCAATTCCCCTTGCCGACCGCATTACGTAAAGCCAACTCGATCATTTTCAATCCCACCTGGACACCGCCGGACGAGCCCTGGGTGTCGAAAATGAGCGGCGTTAAAGTCGGAGAAAAAGTCGAAGCTGGAAGCGCGCTCAATCCGCTTGGCCCGATCAAGATTCCGATTGGCTTGCCATCATTGATTCATGGCGGCAAGTCACTGGCGAAGATTGGAACGTTCGCCTCGCACGGATGTGTGGGGTTGACTACGCCGCAAGTGCGGGACTTCGCTAAAGTCCTCGCGGCGATTGGCGGGTCGCAATTAACAGACGCCGGGCTAGCTCGATACGCGAAGGACAAATCGCAAACGAAAAGCATGAAGCTCAGCAGAGATGTTCCGGTTGAACTTCGCTATGAAACGATAGTCGTAGAAGACGGCAAGCTTCACATCTATCGTGACGTTTACGATCAGGACACGAATAATGAAGCCGAGCTTCGCGCAGTGCTGGAAAAGTATGGAGTCAACCTCGAAGACTTGAGCGCTGACGAGCAGAACCAGATTTTTGACGCTTTGTCGCAGATGGCGGGCAAATCAACTAAGAAGATTGTGCGCCCTGCCGGACTGGCGACTGCGAGCCCTTCACCGTCTCCTTCGCCATCTCCCGAAAATGCCAAAGCAGGTAAGAAAGCTGTCGCAGCCAGAAAGCCGGTGCGAAAGAAATACTCCAAGGAAGCTGTGATCGATATTGCTGCGCTGGCGGGCAAGGGCTACCCCGCTCCAGTTGATCTGGATACCGGCAGCGGCCGCCCCGCTAAGACCCAAGTCGCAACTACACCCAAGCCCAGCCCTCAACCGTAAACCTGATTGAAGTTAATGAACTATTCATGTGAAATGGTGAAAGATAAGCTAGATCAGCTCGGGGTCAGGAAGGGCGGTTTACCCCCGCTTGGTGATTAAGCTATCAATCTGTCAGGCTAATTCAAGTTGAGCGGGGAACAAGCTTGAGGCGGGGTAAACCACCCTTCCTGACCCTGAGACTAACTACTTAAGACTCTTAACTGAACTTGAACCGTTAAGATACTTCAACTACCGACGGTGGCGGCTTCGCAGGAGTCGAGTTCGGGAGCTTCGACAATTTCTGAGCGTGCTCCTTCTCCGAAGTAAGGTCGGCCATTTTCAATCGCTACAAAGTATTCGGAAATACGACCGAGAATCTCATCAACAGTGTGTGAGTGATAGAGCGCCGTGCGGAAAAGGGCGCCGCCCTGCAAGCCGCGCGTGAACTGGCCTGCAAGTTGTTTCATGCGATTGATGGCCGGCACTTCAGGCATGTCTTCGCGCAACATGTCAAAGTATTCGAGCAGGAGCCTGCGTTTATCTTCCAGGGTGGGCTGAAAGACTTCGCGTCCAAGCATCGTGTCTTCGATTTGTCTGAAGATCCACGGATTAGCCATCGCTCCGCGTCCAATCAATACGCCGTCGCACTTTGTCTCTGCAAAACGGCCGAACGCGCCCTCGATGGAGGTCACGTCACCACTACCGGAGACTGGGACCTTCACCGTCTCTTTTATTTGCCGCACCAAATCCCAATTTGCGAGACCGCGGTAGCCCTGTTCCTTAGTTCTCCCGTGCAAAGCAATGTGTTCCACTCCGCAGTCTTCGGCTAGCTTTGCAGTATCAACGGCATTGATGGTGTGGTCGAAGAAGCCCGCGCGAATCTTAATGGTGAGCGGAATCGTGATCGCCTTCTTCACTTCTTTCAGAATCGTTTCCAATCGCGGGTAGTCTCGCAGCAATCCCGAGCCGCCACCGTGCTTAACCACTTTTGGCGCGGGACATCCGCAGTTGATATCGAGAATGTCGGCGCCTACCTCCTCAGCCATCTCGGCCGCCATTCGCATACGTTCAGGCTGTCCACCGAAAATCTGCACCGCAAATGGTCGCTCGTCCGGATAGAAGCGCATCTGCCGTTTTGACTTGGGATTGTTTCGTGTCAGGCCTTCGACTGAAATAAACTCGGACACAGTGAGGCCGACACCGCCCGTGTTTTTGATCAGCCTTCGAAAAGACACGTCCGTTACACCCGCCATCGGCGAGAGGATCAGCGGCGGGCTAATCTCGATATCACGAATTTTGAATGGCTCGATCTTCATCTTCATGTACGACAGGCTGCCAGCCTGTCGCTCGCTACTTACCCACTCAAGCATTTGGAACCAGCGTTGTCGCTTAATTTCTTAACGAATGCTAATCAACGGGGCTGCAGGCTGGCAGCCTGCAGTACATCAGGGCTTTATCGTTACCGGTGTCCCGACCGCGATTACGTCGTACAACTCTTTCATGTCCTCATTCTCTAATGCCACACAACCCCATGTCCAATCGCTGCTCGCGCCATTCCCGTGGATGAAGATGTCGCCACCCAGACGCGTGTGCTGAGGCGGCGTCTTTTTGAGCTTGATAGCCGCAGCAATCTGGTCGTGTTGAGCTTTGCTGATCTTCCCATCCCGCAAGCCTCGTTGCGCGTGCGCGAGACTGGGATAGCTGACTCCCAGCGACAAGTAGAAAGCGCTTTTTGGATTCTTGATGAAAATATAGAAGTCACCTTCAGGAGTGCGGTGATCGCCAGATCGTTCCTTGTCGCCGGTGGGATTCAGACCGAGACCGACACGATACGCGCGCACCAGACGGCCGTCCGAGTAAAGCAGCAATTTCCGCTCGCCCTTGTGTACTTCGATACGAGGATCTTTCAACGGAAGTTTGAGCGGAGCTCTGCTGTCTGAGTCTGCCTGCGTTCTTGTTGGAGTTGGTGTCGCTGCCTTTGCGGAAAGCGAACGGGTCGCCTTGCCACAACCGCAAAGCACCAGGAGCGCTATCGAAAAAACGATGAACAATTTTGTTAAGTGACTCATGATAATTAATTCTCTTTTGTTTCTATCCAAGCTCGACGTATTGATCTGTTGAGATGCCACGGGCTTGTCCCGTGGTAATCACGCTTGGCTGCTACAAAAGGTCTGTGCCTTGGAAGGATGATGCCACGGGCTTGCCCGTGGTCCTTCACGCTGTCTGCTGTTGGAGCCAGCCTAATCGTGAACTACCACGGGTCGAGCCCGTGGCATCAAGGCTTCTTGCTCCCATTTTGTTCTTAGCTGTCACCATGACGCTTCACCGGGCCAGCCGGTGGTATCAATGAAACTCACCATCCTGGATTTGAGATGAGTCGTCCTTTGATCACCGGAACTGGTCTATAATCCGAGTTGTAGCACAGACTTCAGTCTGTGTTCAGTGTGACTTGGAACTAGTGATTTGAAACAAAGGCAACATGTCAGGTACCAAGTCGATAGCGTTACTCTGACGAAATACACAGACTGAAGTCTGTGCTACTTATGCCGCGCAAGCTCATCGAAGTTGTGGGACTCATCTGGACCATCGTCTACGCGGCGGCCATCATCTGGATCTACGCGACTGAGCCGCGTTCATTAAGAGAAGTAGCGACCAACACTCAGATCGTTGCCGGCGTATACGAGATCAATCTCGAAAAGTTTAATAACGGCATGGCCCTGTTTGAGCGAGAACAGTTTCGGGCCGCTCGAGATGAATGGGCCGGAGCCGATCCTGCTCAGAAAGATGCTCGGACTCAGTTCTACGTGGCCTATGCGTTTTACCGCGAGGGCTGGGGACGGACTTATTACGACGACGCGCTCTTCAAAGAAGGCCTCAATGCGGTGAACCGTGCCATCAGTCTCTCACCAAACGGCTCGCTGACGGTCGACGATCCCAATCTCCAAATTCACACTGCCGCGGAGTTGAAAGTAGAGTTGGAGGAAGGTACCGAAAAAACCTGGAGCGATCTAAATCCACTCGGCATATTCCGCAAACGAAAATGAAGGATTACACGGAACGCAATCGCCAGGTTCTGCACTTCATCGTGCTGCCCACGTTTCTGCTAACCGTGGCCCTGCTTGGCGGCCTGCGTGTCGATGCGGACACCAAGCAACTGGTCTTCCTGCCCCCGCCGTTAGTCACTTTGCTACTGGCCGCATTGCTCGGCTCCCTGTTTGTTCGAGCGGGAACAATTGACCTCCGGCGCTGGCTTGCGATCGAGCAATCGCTGATAACGAACCTCGCGCACTTGCTTACGTTGCTCGCTTTGTTCTTCGCCTCGGCTCAAGCCTTCAATTCAGTGCTGCCAGAAAATGGACTGCTGCACTGGATGTTCTCGTTTTTCTTTTTGTGGACGTTGTGGACTAACCAGTTTTCGGCCTTCGATGCTCGCCGGCTTCTGCGCAGCTTGATCGTACTTTTCGCGACGGCTTTCGTACTGAAGCATTTGCTGTTGTCGGGTTTGTACGGCGGCGAAAAGGGTTGGCTGACTCGACTCACTGGCGCTGTGCTTCAGGGAGTCTCGATTACTGGGCCTGCGTTTGCGCCCTCGACAGGTTACATTTCTTTTGTAGCTTTAGCGTTGTATGTTTGCGCCCTGCTGCTCATGTCACCCGCGCCTGAGTTTAGGCTTAAACAGCAAGCCCTTCCCGCAGTGGCGGACCTAACTGTCCGCACTGATGTTGAGGAATGAGGACCAATACCCACAGAAACTGCTCAAGGTGGATCAGCTCAGGGTCAGGAAGGGTTGCTTGCGCCCGCCCAAGTTTGATCAGCCTTCAAGAATGATTCAAGAGTTCATCAGTATTTCTTTCCAGTTGAGAGCCAGTGCAACTTGGGCGGGCGCAAGCAACCCTTCCTGACCCTGAGCTGATCCACCTTGAGTAATCTAAGCCGCTGAGCTAAGCCACCGAGCTAAGCCGCTGAGCTAAGCCACTGTGCTAGGCCACTGAGCTAAGCCGCTGAGCTAAGTCGCGCTGAGCTTACAAAGATCTGCGCTGTTAGGCCGATCAAACTTCTTCCAAAATCTGCTCATCGAGCAGTTCATAAAGGCTGGACGCGTCTGACTTGGATACTGATCGTGTGGATGGAAGCTTCGTGACTCGAATGGTCAGCCGGCGGTTCCTGATTCGAAGCACAATTTCATCTGCTGGTTTCACGCCGTGTGAGGATTTTGCAGTCCTGCCGTTCACCGAGACTAACCCAGCATCACACAACTTCTGCGCAATACTCCGCCGCGAACAAAGTCGGCTGGCTTTTAGAAAGAGGTCGAGTCGCATACGAGCAAAGGGCCAGGCGCAAAGGGCAAAGAGAAGCGGCTTAGCTACTCAGCCTCGCCGCTTTGCTCTTTGCCCTATGCTCTTTGCCGCTACGGCTTCGGGAAAATCTTGAGGAACTTTCCCTTGCTTTTCTTTGGAGCTGGCCGGGATTCCGCGTCTGCGGTCGTCTCTACAATCGCTTCCGGCTTGAGCTTCAGCAGTGGCATCAGGTCGGCTCGGTAACTCTCAGAGACCTTGATGTAGGATTCATTCCGCAGGTCTTGCAGATAATCCTCGCGCGCTTTAGGTGATTTTTCAATCGTGATCGCTTCGCGCACCTGGTTCTCATTGAAGGTCGCGGCATCGCTGCCCGCCGTCCTCGAGTCCACGCGAAAAATCTGATAGCCATCATTAGTACGCAACGCATCAGTAACGGAACCTGACGGAATGTTCTTGATCACTTTGGCAACATCATCGCGCAGCAGCGGCGTTTCAAACACTCCCACCAGGCCCTGGGTCTTAATCGCGGTGCGCTCTCCTCCCTGTTCGCGCTCTGAATAAGTCACCGCAAGCGCTTTGAAGTCTCCGCCCGCGCGCAATTGCGCCACGAGCTTTTCAGCGAGCGCTTTCACGTCCGGTTCGTTCTTACCAGCGAGACCCAGATAGATTTCGGAAAGCGTCACACTTTCCGGCTTCTTAAACTTATCTTTGTTTTTGTCGAAGTAGGCATGCAGCTCGGTAGGCGTGAGACTGAAAAACAATTTGGAATCCACTTCTTCCTGGAGCACTGCCTGCTTCATGATTTCAGCGCGCATCGTGGCGCGAGTAGTGACAGGGTCGATCTGGCTATCTCTCATCGCCCTTTCCATTTCGGTGATCGTCTTGAATCCCTGTTCTTTCATTACATCGAGCATGCGGCGGTTGACCTCGTCTTCCACCTTCTGACTCATCTCCAGCTCTTTGCCTTTTTGCAGCAGCAGTTGTTCGTTAATTAGCGTGAAGAGGAGTTGGGTACGATTCTTGGCAGCTTCCTCGTTAGCCTGTTGTTCAGTCATGCCCCTCTGCTTGAGGGCGTCGATCTGATCCTTGATTTCGCGCCTCAGCATTGAAAGCGTGATGATGTCTTCGTTAACCTGGGCGATAACCTCCTCGACAACTTGCATCTCGCCTTCCTGAGCAAATACGAGTGAAGGCGACAGCAATATGAATAAAGCAAACGCTGCCAGGCTGGCTAAACGGATAATTCTAAATTTCACAAAAACACTCCTTAAGTTTCGAATCAACGTTGCCGGCAAATTTCGGGTTATTTGTTCGCCGCAAAATGCGCGCCCGCCGTGGGCGAATGAAAGCGACCGAGGAGACGCCACGCAAGCACTCTGATAAATGGCGCCTAATTCTAATCTGTGACGCGAATTTCCAGCAACACGTCACGCGCTCTCTCGAGCGGCCAGTCCCGCTCTTCCTCGCCCAGCTCAACCCGCAAAACCCCACTGGGCGAGAAGCTCGAAGCCTCATGCGACTGCAGGAAAATCGCCAGTTTTTCAGGAGCCACCGCGGCTTTTTCAGCCAATTTGATGGCCACGCCACTGGCTGTCTTATCAATCGAAATCACGCCAATTTGCTCGGCCAATCGCCTCAAGCGCGCGTAATCGAACAACAGCTCAACCGGAGGCGGTAAACGCCCGTAGCGGTCTTCAGTCTCAGTTTTGATGGCGTCGAGCGTTTCATGATCTCTGGCTGAGGATACTCGTTTGTAAGTACGCAGCCGCTGCCCCATGTCGCCAATGTAATCTTCAGGTATCGCGACATCGACGCCCAGATTAATCGACACCGAGACTTCATCTTCAATGGCTTCGCCGCGTAATTCAGCCACGGTGCGCTCCAGCATCTGCGTGTAAAGATCGAAGCCGAGCGCATCCATGTGGCCGGATTGCTGGCCGCCGAGAAAGTTTCCCGCCCCCCGCAATTCCAAATCCAGGGCTGCGATTCTGAACCCGGCGCCGAGATCAGAAAACTCGCGAATCGCAGCTAACCGCCGCCGCGCAATGGGCGAAAGCTCCTGCTCATTCGGAATCAACAGGTAAGCATAAGCTCTTCGATTGGAGCGGCCCACACGGCCACGCAATTGATAAAGCTGAGAAAGACCATAATTATCGGCGCGATTTATGATGATTGTGTTTGCACGCGGGATGTCTATGCCGTTTTCGATGATAGTAGTTGCGACCAACACGTCGTACTTGTAATCAATGAATTCAAGCATGACGCGCTCCATGTCTTTCTCGTTCATTTGACCGTGACCGACGACGAGCCGCGCCTGGGGCACCAAACGCTGGACAAGCGCGGCTATAGTCTCGATAGTTTCGACGCGGTTGTGAATGAAGAAGACCTGGCCGCCTCGCGCCAGCTCCAACTCGATAGCTGACTTGACGACATTTTCCGAAAACTGAACTACCTGAGTTTGAATAGCTAAACGATTGCGAGGCGGTGTTTCGATGAGTGACATATCGCGCAAACCGGTCAGCGACATGTTCAGCGTGCGCGGAATCGGCGTGGCCGACAGCGTCAGCACGTCAACGCGCTTCTTCAGATGCTTGAGCCGTTCCTTATGCGCCACGCCAAAGCGCTGCTCTTCGTCAACCACCACCAGGCCGAGATCTTTGAAACGGACGTCCTTTGAAAGTAAGCGGTGCGTTCCAATGACCACGTCGATCTCACCTGCCTCGACTCGCTTCGCAATGTCTTTCTGTTCCTTGGACGAGCGAAAACGGGAGAGCAGCTCCACCTTTACCGGGAATGGCACAAAGCGCTTTCGAAAAGTATCGAAGTGCTGGTAGGCAAGCACAGTAGTCGGAGTAAGCACGGCAGTCTGTTTACCTTCCATGACTGCTTTGAAGGCTGCCCGCATCGCCACTTCAGTTTTTCCGTAGCCGACATCGCCGCAGAGCAGCCGGTCCATCGGCACAGCCTCTTCCATGTCATGCTTCACGTCTTCGATAGCAGTTTCCTGATCCGGGGTCAGCACATATTCAAAGCCATCTTCAAACTCGCGCTGCCACGGCGTATCAACTGCGAAAGCAAAGCCACCGACGAGCTTTCGTTCTGCGTAGAGCCGGAGCAGCTCGTCAGCCATATCGCGCATCGCCCGCTTGGCTTTGGCTTTTGTTTTCTGCCAGCCAATACCTCCCAAACGATCGAGAGTTGGTTGACTGCCTTCAGCGCTTGAATAGCGTTGCACCAGATCCAAACGCTCGACCGGGACATAAAGCTTGGCTTCGTCGGCGTAGAACAGCAGCATGAATTCGCCGCGCGCGGTTCCGAGATCCAGCGTTTGCAAACCACCAAAACGGCCAATGCCATGATCGATGTGAACGACAAAATCACCAACTTTCAGATCGCGAAAGTCAGAAAGAAAAGCAGCCGTCTTCAGTCTTCGCCGGCGACCTTCGCCTTTTTGTTTGCTGTCGCTGCGTCTTTCTAAAGTCGCGTCTGCCGCCTCGTCGAAAAGATCACCTTCGACGTGAACGATCAAACCGGCGGCCGGCATCTCAAATCCACCGGTGAGGCGACCGACTGTGACTACTACCGGATCGGCGATCGTCGTATCAGCAGTCTTTTCGATTAACGTCAGTCGAGCATTCACGTTAAAGTCCGCTAGCATCTCGCTCACGCGTTCAGCCACGCCCAGACTAGGCATTACGAAAATCGTGCTCTTCTCTTCACTCGCAGCCTTCAACGTTGACGCAGCCAAATCGGCGAGCCGCCCGTGATAGCGCATCACCGAAGTTGATTTCCATTCGACTTCGGGCGCGTTCTCGACCGTTGGAAACAAAAACAAAGGTCGCCGCGGAGCTTTCGAGCGACCGATCTGGACTTGAGGATGCTCCGCGTCTAAGGCAAGCGCCTGATCCGTTTGCGCTGCTGTTCTTCCGAGCGTGCGCAATTCGAGACGCTGTACAGCGTCAAGCCGTTCGCGCAATGATTCCGGCGATAAATAGAGCTCGTCAGGCGCGAGCCCCAGGTCGTCCGCCGCATCTGTCTCTGCATAACGATCTGCCAAAGTTTGATACGCATCCGCTAGATAGTTCTCGATACCGGCTGGCTCATCGATCACAAAAACCGTGTCTTTCAAATAGTCGAACAAGCTCGAGTTTCTTTCGATGACGAGCGGCATCAGCCACTCCCAACCGGAGAATGATTCGCCTTCGTCAGCGAATTTAGTGCGGTCGAGTAGTGAACGCGCGAAGCGACTATCGCTCCAGCGCTCACGAGCGAACTCAGCCCAAAGTCGAAAGTCGGAATTCGTAACTGACAACTCGCGCATCGGAGCGATCTCTGCGACTGTCATTTGCGTGGTCGATAGCTGAGTCTCGGGATCAAACTCGCGAATGGAGTCCACGGTGTCGCCGAAGAATTCAATGCGTACCGGCGAATTGTGCCCGGGCGACCAAACGTCGAGGATGCCGCCGCGGATTGAAAACTCGCCGACGTCACCGACGGGATCTTCGCGCACATAACCTGAAGCGATCAGCTTTTCCACGAGCGCTTCGGGCGAATGATCTTCATCGCGCTTCAGGATGGTCCCGGTGCGCTGGATTACTTGCGGTGCAACTGTCTTTCTGGCGAGCGCCCTCGCAGTGAGTACTACAAAGTCCGGCTTGCCGCTGGTTATTCGCCAAAGGGTCAGAGCCCGCTGCTCGAGCGTTTCTGCGTGTGGCGAAGAACCCGCATAGGGATCGCTTTCCGAAGCCGGCATGAGGAGCACTTTGTCATCAGCGGCTCGAGCACCATTCACCGCGCAGTACCAGAAGCGTAGATCGCGTTCCCATTTTTCAAGGTCCTGGTTCGCGTGAGTGACAATGGCAAAAAGCTTTCCGGTAGCTCGCTGCAGTGAAGTAAGGACTAGCGCTCGCGCGGGCTCGGAGACGAGGCCGCTGATGAAGATGACGCGGCTACCTCTACTAATCTCGTTGATTAATTTCTGCTGCTGGGCGTCATCAATTCGATTGAGAACGCCTTGTAAAATCGGTATTTGAAGTGTCGTGCTACTCATTTACGTTTGGATCGACTCGGCTCAAAAAGACAGTCCCCCGCACCAGGGTTCGTTAGATACCCCCTGCGGCAATCAATTAAGTTGGGAACAGGATAACGAATCAGCCCCAAAGAGTCGATTCAGTGGGGACGAAGGACTATCCGCAGATTACGCAGATGCCACAGAAGTAAAACGGTCTTTGGACTTTGGTCTTAGATCTTTGTGGTTGAATCCATTCATTCCTGGTGGTGATCCCGAAAGGTGTCCTGGAAACGCGTCAGGGTGGAATGCCCCGCAAGCACAAAGACCAAAGACCAAAGGCTAAAGACCTTTTTTACATCTGTGCAATCGGTGAAATCTGTGGCTAACGTTTTGGTCTCATTATCAGCTGGAAAACTGCGGCGGTGGTGGAGGTGCGGGGAAGACCTGGTCGATTGGTCTCGACGAAAGAATCTTGCGCACAATTGCGAACGAGCCAATTGCCGATCCCAGTGCCAATATGTACGACAATAAAAGCACTCCCGGTGGGACTTCCTCTTCAACGCTCCATCCAAAGACAAGAGCAGCAACCCCATATCCGAGTCCAACGAGAACAAACACGACCAGTTCGGCGCCAAACCATGCGAAGATGCCGAACAAACTCCAGGCCACCGCGCTGCGATGCCGCTCCCTTGCCAGCTGGGTCATGATCTTCGGAATGCGATAGAACACGAAATAAAGTTCAAGCATGACTGTCTCCTTCAGAAACACCGGTAGCTTTCTGCTGCCAGGTGTGGGGCGAGTGGAAAAGTCCGTGGATGGGTTTGCCCTTGCCGATATTAATTATGGCTACGTGTTTGTGGTCGATATGATCGCGAAAATCCGCGCTTCGATATTTTATGCTGGCTTCAACATTGAAGGCCGCGACTTCCAAGCCAATTTCCGGACAGGTGAATTCGATTACGCCAGGGCCGGCTTCGAGATCCAGTCGCTGTCCATTCGAGCTTGTAGAAAAATGGCTGTGCAAGTTCCCGAACACGGAATAGAAATACACTTCAATAGCCACGTCCTGCAGCGGTTCATGCGCAACGTAGTCGACGGCGATCGTCACCGGATCGCCCGCCGAGAACATGGTCGTCTTGCGACCGTCAGCATTCAATAAAGCTCCGGAGACTATCTCGGCCTCGCGAGCTTCCGACACAGAGGTAAGATGGGAAACCTCGCTGGTCGGCATTTCCGTTAGCATCGTCTCGTAGTCTGAAATGACCTGGCGCGCGGATCCGCTCTTGTAAATCTCTCCCTGACGCAGCAGGAAGACTCGGTCGCAGAGACTTTCAACGGCGCCGAGATTGTGGGACACGAAAACTATAGTCGTGCCGATTTGCTTGAGCTGATTAATTCGAGCAATGCACTTCGCCTGAAAGTCCGCGTCGCCTACCGCCAGTACCTCGTCCAGCAAAAGAATATCCGGATCAAGGTGGGCCGCAATCGCAAAGCCCAAACGCAGGTACATTCCCGACGAGTATCGTTTGACCGGAGTGTCGATGAAAGCTGAAACGCCCGCAAAGTCTACGATGCTATCGAGCTTGGCGTTAATCTCTCGCCGCTTCATTCCGAGCAGTGATCCGTTCAGGTAAACGTTCTCGCGCCCGGTCAATTCGGGATGAAAGCCGGACGCGACTTCGATCAAGGCCGACAAGCGCCCATTGATCCTGATCTCGCCTTTACTGGGAGTGGTGATGTTGTAAAGCAGCTTGAGTATCGTGCTTTTGCCGGCGCCATTCTGTCCGATGATTCCCAGCGCCTCGCCACGCTCGACTGCGAAGCTGACATCCTTCAACGCCCAGAAATCCTGCCATCCGCGCAGCCTGCGAGTCACTTTGCGCAGCGCGGCTGGACCGCCGTTGGAGTCGTCTGACTCGCGAAAGATGCGGTACTTCTTGGAAACGTGCTCGAAGGCAAGATCGATCATTGAGAAGAAGGTCTTTGGCCTTTGGTTTTTGGTCTTTGACTGTTCTTAGTTCTTTGTTCTTAGTTCTTTGTTCTTAGTTCTTTGTTCTTTGTTCTTTGTTCTTTGTTCTTGGTTGTTCGTCGCAGTTCTTTTGTTTCGACTCCTTGCTTCTGTTCGGTTTCCGGTTTCCGGTTCACGGTTTCCGCGTCTTTCAGATCACATCAGCCATGGTGGCTTCCACGTGTTTGAAGTAAATGTAAGACGCAAACAACAGCCCTATCGAAACGATCGCTGAAACCAGCAGCGATTGAAAGTCAGGAGGTCCGCCCTGCAAGATCACTGAACGGAAGTTTTCAATCACGCCAACCATCGGGTTCAGCTCGTAGACTGGGAGCAATCGCCGCGGTACTGCACTCAACGGATAAATAATTGGCGTCGCAAACATCCAGAGTTGCAGCAGCAACGGCACCGCTACGCCAACATCGCGAATGCGTACCTGAGTCGCTGAAAAGAAGAACGACATCGCCAACGAAAACATCGTCAGGATCAGGATGATCGGAACCGCATAAAGAGCGTTCGCCGTGGGTCGCACCTGGTAATAAATCATCAAGCCAATCAGCAGCGTCGCCGCCACCAGAAAATCAAAGAGCGCGGCGATGACATAGGTGACAGGCAAAATCTCGCGCGGGAAATAGACCTTGGTGACAAACTGAGAATGGCTTACCAGGCTATTCGTCGCGTTGCCAACGCCCGAGGAGAAATAATTCCAGGGCAGGAGCGCAGCATAAACAAAGATAGCGTAAGACGGCGCTCCTTCCGGCGAAATGCGAGCGATGATCGAGAAGATAAAGGTGAAGATCAGCATCATCGAAAGCGGTTGCAGCAGCGCCCAAAGAATTCCCAGCACTGACTGTTTGTAGCGCACTTTCACACGATGAAGGCTGAGCGTGTAAAGCAAGTCTCGATAATGCCAAAGCTTGGTTAGGTCGGTGCGAAGATTCTTAAGACCGAGGCTGGGTGGTCGAATGAATGAAACCTGCCTGGGTTTGGTAAATTTGGTTGCGTCGACGCTTAATGGCGCCGACGTTGTTTCCGTGGTACCTGTCATTCTAGCTCTTCAAGGCTGCTTCAGTACTGAGGCATTTCTTCAATGCCGCCGCCAGACCGGCAATACTTTGCTTCTGCAAAACGGTGCCGTGTTTTCCTGGGATCACAAAGACATTTACTTTCCCCGTGGTCAACCGGCGCCATCCGAGCGCCGTATCTCGAATCCGATTGAGCGGCTGCCACCGCACGCGGAAAACAGCAACGTCGCCATTGTATGTCTTCGGAACAAAATTCGGTCCTGGAAAATAGACATGCATCGGATTCCTCGGTTGGCGCACCGCAACGTCCCGCGAGCTGGTGTCATTCGTTTTTTCTTCTCTTAACTTGCGCTTGAGAAGTGAACCTATCTGGCGACTATTCAAACGGACCAGCGCTTTTGCGCGACGATAGTAATACCCAACATAGAGCAGGCGATTGTACGTGTTCTCTATCACCCACGTATCCAGGATGCCAAGAAGAGAGACTTTCTCTCCATCCGCGACAAGACGGCGAGCGATCTCATAAGCGATATGCGCGCCTCGGCACATGCCGATCATCTGATAAGGACCATGAGGGCGAATCGCTTTCATTGCCTCGAGGTACTCTGTAGCCAGTTCTTCAACCGCAGCGTTACTGTGTTCGCCATCCAGATCCTCAGGGTACTGCGCCTGCAGGCCGTAGACCGGCTGATCCGCTCCCAGAAATTTCGAGAGCGTCCGATAACCCAGGGCATTCACGTTGGGAGTTGAAACACAAAACAGTGGCGGCTTCGATCCCTCAGGTTGAATTTCCACCGCAGTCGGCCAGGACAAGCCAGCCACGTCGGTCCTGAGCAGATTAGCCAGCCCTTCAACTGTCGCATCCTGGAAGAGACTTACCAACGGCAGACGCTTGCCAAATTCGGCTTCGATTTGAGCGACCAGGCGAACCGCCAGCAGTGAGTGTCCGCCAAGATCAAAGAAATTGTCCTTCACTCCAACCGGACTGACGCCAAGAAGCTGCTCCCAGATCTGCACCAGGCGAAGCTCGAAATCATCCCGAGAAGCGAGCCGGGCTTCGTTCGCGCTCCCTCGATTCGAGTCGGGTAGCGGCAAGGCGCGACGGTCGATCTTACCACTTGGTGTTAATGGCAAAGTCTCGAGCACAACGAAAGTGGTTGGCGCCATGTACTCCGGCAGCTTTTGTTTTGAGAACTGTCGCAACTCGGCTGCGAAACTGGCGTCGTCGGATCGCTCTCGAGAGGGAACCACATAGCAAACTATGGCTTCGTTATGCGCGCTTACTTTCATCAGCATGGCAACCGCTACTTCCACCTGCGGGTGGCTCTTCAGCACTGCCTCGATTTCGCCCAGTTCAATTCGAAAACCGCGTAACTTCACCTGAAGATCTCGACGGCCGATGAACTCGATCTGGCCATCGCCGCGGTAGCGCACCACATCTCCCGTTTTGAACATGCGCTTGCCCGACGGTGTATTGAAGTGGCAGGGAATGAATCGCTCAGCGGTCAAGTCACCCTGATTATGATAGCTGCGGGCAACGCCGGCGCCGGCGATGTAGAGTTCGCCATGAACTCCAACAGGCACGGGCTCGAGATACCGCCCCAGCACATAGGCTTCCGTGTTCGCGATGGGCCGGCCTATGGGAATGTTTCCCTGGTCGGTGGGATGCTTAACCTCAAAGCAGGTAGCGTCGGCGCCAATCTCAGTTGAGCCGTAGAGGTTAATCAACACGGCATCCGGTAACCTTTGCGCGAACAACCTCGCCAGATCCAACGGCAGTCTTTCTCCACTGCAGGTCCAGTACTTCAACGCCGGCAGCTTGCTCGCCAGATCCTGCTTCTGCTCAAGTATGACTTGCAGCAGTGAAGGAACCAGCACGATGCGCGTGACTTTGTTGGCGCTCAAAGTCTTTATGAGGAGATGCGGATCCTTCACCGCTTCATCGGGGATGATTACAAGTGGGACGCCTTTCAATAACGCTCCAAAGATTTCCCAGATAGAATCGGCGAAACCTAGCGTCGTCTTCTGCGAACCAACGTCGTCAGTCGTAAACGGATATTCCTTCCACATCCATTCGAAGCGATTGATGTAAGCGTGATGAAGACTGACTACGCCCTTGGGTAACCCGGTTGAGCCCGAAGTGTAGATAACAAAGGCAGCATTTTCTGAACAGGTTAAGGAGTCGGGATCGAAAGAACTTTCGGAAGCAATTTTCTGCCAATCCTTGTCGATGCAAATTGGAACTGCGGACGTCACCGGCAGAGTCGACAATTGCGCTGCCCGCACTATCATCGTCGAACTTTGCGAATCTTCAAGGAGAAAGGCGATTCGCTCAACGGGGTAAGCTGGATCAATCGGAACAAACGCGCCTCCTGCTTTAAGCACAGCCAGGACGGCTACCACCATCTCCATCGAACGTTCAAGGCAGACAGCCACTCTCGATTCGGGCCTGACCCCTTGTTTCCTGAGATAGTGAGCAAGCTGATTGCTTCGCTTGTTGAGCTCGGCGAAGGTCATCGACTTTCCCTTGAAAGACAGTGCGACGCGCTCGGGAGTTTCACGGGCTTGCTCCTGAAACAACTCGTGTATCAACTTGTCGCTCGAGTACTTGGTTTCAGTTTGATTCCAATCGATCAGAAGTTGCTGAACCTCGTTGGTGGTCAGTAACGGAAGCTCTGAAAGTCGACAATCAGGATTGGCGACGATACCAGCCAGCAGAACTTCGAGGTGTTGTCGCAAGCGCTCGATGGTGCTTCGTTCAAACAGGTCCGTGTTGTATTCCAGCCAGCAGTTGATACCGCTCGAGCCTTCACTGACTTGAAACGTCAAATCAAACTTTGCTGTCTGAGTAGCGGCCGGCAAGCGTTGGACACTCAGCTCGCCAAGTCGCAGGGCCTCGCGCGGCACATTCTGAAGAATAAATAACACCTGAAATAGAGGCGAATGGCTCACCGCGCGAACAGGATTGAGTTCTTCAACCAGTTTTTCAAAGGGCAGGTCCTGATGAGCAAAGGCTCCGAGCGCTACGTCGCGCACGCGCTGCAACAACTCCCGAAAAGTCGGATTGCCACCCAGGTCGGTTCTTAGCGCCAGCGTGTTGACGAAAAAACCGATCAGACCCTCGGTCTCGATCTGATTACGCCCGGCGATCGGAGTTCCGACGACGATGTCTTCCTCTCCGGTGTAACGTGACAGCAGCGTCTTGAAAGCAGCCAGCAGCAGCATGAAAAGCGTCACGCCCGATCGCATGCTGAGCTCGTTGATCTTCTCGCTCAAGTCGGGGGGCAAAGTGAAGGTGAGATGCGCTCCGCTGAATGACTGCAAGGGTGGTCGGGGATGATCCGCCGGCAAGTCCAAAAGAGTTGGAGCATTGGCCAGTGACTTTTTCCAAAAGTTAATTTGTCGCTCGAGAACCTCGCCCTGCAGCCAGTCCCGTTGCCATTCTGCAAAATCAGAATATTGAATCGGCAGTTCAGGTAACGAAGGCTGCTCACCGTCGACGATGATTTGGTAGACCGTCGACAATTCACGAGTGAAAACACCCATCGACCACCCATCGCTAACGATGTGGTGCATCGTGAGCAACAGGAAGTGATCGCGATCAGCAAGCCGCAGCAGCGTGACCCGAAGCGGCAGGTCTTTACTCAAGTCGAACGGCCGCACGCCTTCCGCGGTGATAATTCGGCGCGCCTCATCTTCACGTTTTTCAGGAGCTGAATCTTCGAGATCGATTAGAGAGATTTTGATCTTCGCACTGGGCGAGACAACCTGAAAAGGCTCTCCGGCGATTACTTTGAAAGTCGTCCGCAGCGATTCGTGTCTATCGACAATGAAATCCAGCGTCTGCTGCAGAGCGGTCACGTCGAGCCGACCTCCCAGCTTCAATACTTGCGGAATGTTGTATGAAGGATTGTCAGGCTCAATCTGCGTGAGGAACCAAAGACGCTGTTGCGCAAACGAGAGCGGAAAGACGTCGCTCTCCTGCGCTTGCTGGCTGAGCAACTCGGCGAGCAGCGCTCGCTTCTCCTCCGCGGTAAGCTCGACTCCCTTTTGCAACAGACCACTCATGCAATTCTTCGCTTAACTTCTTCCTTTTTACTTTTACTTTGCCTTCTTACTTTTGCCAGCTTTGCCTGAAAAGTCTTAAATCCCGCCTGCGGCAGCTGGTGGTTACTTAAGGTCCAGCCTACCAATGTTTGATGTCGTTGTTTACTAAATCCCACCTGCGGGAGCAGGTGGATGGTTCAAGTCCTGCCTATTTCCGTTGAAAACTTGCGAGCGAGGCTGCATTTGAACCATCCCTCAGCTGCCGCTGAGGGGATTCAAAGGACCAATCCTAACCTCTCTTTGTAGGTCGAACTTGAACTATCCACCAGCTCCCGCAGGTGGAATTTAAGACTTTTCGTGCAAAGCTACTTTTGCCTTCTTACTTCTGTAGTTCCCTGAGCCGAGCGTCCACTTCCTCATTTGAAAGCTCATCGACTCTTGCAAGCAGCGCATTCTTGCGGGCCCTTCTTTTTATTACCGGCGTTGCCGAACTGGAATTCTCGGGCTTGTTCTCTGCGATGGCCTGCGCCAAACCTTCTATCGTCGGCGCCTCGAATAACAGCCGGAGCGGTAGCTCAATATCGAACTGCGCGCGCACCCGCGACAGCAGTTGCGTCGCCAAGAGCGAATGGCCTCCTAATTCGAAGAAGTTGTCTGCCACGCCAATCTCCGTTCGCCTCAAGACCATCGACCAAATCTTTGCCAGGTCTGATTCCAGTTGCGTCCGGGGCGCAACCAAACTCTCGTCGGTGGGGCGGCCCGCTTGCTCAGGCGGCGGCAATTTCAATTTGTCTAGTTTCCCGCTTGAATTGAGGGGCAACGCATCAAGAATGACGAAGCTCGCCGGAATCATGTAGTCGGGGAGCTCCTGCTTAAGGAAGTTGCGCAGCTCCGACACTGTTGGCTCAACGTCGCCGGCTACAATATAGGCTGTGAGCAAGCCCTGCTGTGTGTCGTCACGGACTACGACTACACTTTGTTTCACTTCGGGATGTTTGGCGAGTGCTGCTTCGACTTCGCCCAGCTCAATACGAAACCCACGAACCTTAACCTGGGAATCCGATCGTCCCATAAATTCCAGGGTTCCATTCGTCAGGTAACGCCCCACATCTCCCGTTCGATAAAGTCGTTTGCCGGACGACGCGGAAAAAGGATGAGGAACAAAACGCTCAGCCGTGAGTGACGGATTATTGAGGTAGCCGCGAGCCAATCCCTCACCACCCAGCAAAAGCTCTCCAGGCACGCCAACAGGAACTAGTTCAAGATGCTTGTCGAGCACATACATCTCCATGTTCTCGAACGGTCCGGCGAGCAGTGCGTATTGATGCTGCGAATCCGCTAACTTAACTTCTCTGGCGGAAACCCATACCGTAGCTTCAGTAGGTCCAAAGAAATTCCAAACGGGTACTCGCCATTCAAGTAAGTCACCGATTAGATCGGCAGGCAGGGCCTCGCCACCGCACGTGATCATTCGTAACTTCCAGGCGGTAACCGGCGCAGTCCGTCTGGCCTCAACAAGCTGTCGCAGCGACGAGGGAGTCTGGCCCAAAATGGTCACGCCTTCCGCGCGAATGAGATTGAGAAATTCAGCGGGAGCCTGGGCCACTTGCCTGGGCACGATTACTAGTCGCCCTCCGCTTAACAGCGCCCCAAAAATCTCCCAGACAGAAAAATCGAAGGCATATGAGTGCGCATTTGTCCAAACATCTTCGCGGTCAAATCCAAATAAAGGAGCTGTAGCTGCGAAGAGATGAACGACACTTGAATGCGTGACGGCAACGCCCTTGGGTTTGCCGGTCGAACCTGAGGTGTAGATAACATAGGCGAGATTCTCGGCAGTGATCGAGCTGATTAGATTCGCTTTACTCTCTTCGGCAACCAGGCGGTCGTCATCCAGCAATAATATTTTTGCATCAAGATCCGGGAGCTCACTCAGTAACCTGGTCTGGCTTAGCACGAACTTGACCTTCGCGTCCGCCAGCATGAAGGTTACTCGTCCTCGCGGATAACTACGGTCGATTGGTAAATAAGCGCCGCCGGCTTTGAGAATCGCGAGCATGGCTAAGATCATGTCGAGCGAACGTTCGACAAAGACACCGATAACGTCATCCGGGCCGACACCCTGTCGTCGAAGATAATTGGCCCACTGGTTGGCGAGGCCGTTAAGCTTTGCATAACTGATCTTCTGATCGGCAAACACAGCGGCAATTGCTTCAGGATTTTCAATTGCTCGTTGTTCAAAGATCTGGTGCGCAAGCAAGCCCTTCTCGTAAGAGGTGGCATCGGCATCTTGCCGATGGGCTGCGTTCACGGGCGGGACGCCCGTGCCACCGCCGCTCGAGGTGGCATCGGCATCTTGCCGATGGGCTGCGTTCACGGGCGGGACGCCCGTGCCACCGCCGCTCGAGGTGGCATCGGCATCTTGCCGATGGGCCACGTTCACGGGCGGGACGCCCGTGCCACCGCCGCTCGAGGTGGCATCGGCATCTTGCCGATGGGCCGCGTTCACGGGCGGGACGCCCATGCCACCGCCGCTCGAGGTGGCATCGGCATCTTGCCGATGGGCCGCGTTCACGGGCGGGACGCCCGTGCCACCGCTCGAGGTGGCATCGGCATCTTGCCGATGGGCCACGTTCACGGGCGGGACGCCCGTGCCACCGCCGCTAGAGGTGGCATCGGCATCTTGCCGATGGGCCGCGTTCACGGGCGGGACGCCCGTGCCACCGCTCGAGTTAACCAGTATTTGCTGCTGCTCGGCATCGGTTAAGAGGGGCAGTTGATGTATTCGCTGATCCGGCCCGGCAACTATGTGGGACAGCAGCGTCTCGAAGTGATCCGCCATGCGCTCGATCGTTGCCTTATCGAAAAGGTCCGTGTTGTATTCGAACCAGGTGCTCAGACCGTCACCCGTCTCGCGCACATAAAGGGAAAGATCCAAGGTCGACGTTTTGCGATCAAAACTAAAATCACTCGAGGTCAGCTCCTCCATCTTGAAGGCAGTGAGGGGAACGTTTTGCAGCGCAAACAAGACCTGAACCAAAGGGTTGTGACTCAAGCTGCGCGCCGGCTGGAGCTCTTCAACAATTCTTTCGAAAGGGACATCCTGGTGTGAATAAGCGTCGAGCGCGACTGTCCTGACTCGCTTCAACAACTCTCGGAACGTGGGATTCCGCGAAAGGTCCGTTCTCAACACCAGCGTGTTGGCAAAATAGCCGATCAGACTTTCTGTCTCTCTGACAGTTCGATTCGCGATCGGCGTGCCAACAACGAGATCCTCCTGGCCGCTGTATCTCGTCAGCAATGTCTCAAACGCAGCCAGCAGCGTCATGAAAAGTGTGCACTCCTCGCGACGAGCCAATGCGTTGAGCGAGCTCGCGAGGCTCGCGGGCAAGCGCCGGGAAACAAAGCTACCGTTGTAGGTCTGATGACGAGGCCGCAAGCGATCGGCCGGCAAGGCTAGGAGTTCAGGCGCTCCGGCGAGCTGCTCTCGCCAGTAATTCAATTCCCGCTGGAGGGCTTCGTCTTTCAACCAATCGCGTTGCCACGCAGCAAAGTCCGCGTACTGTATCGTGAGTTCGGGTAAAGCGTCGCCAGCGCCCTTAACCAGGGCGTTGTAGGACGTGCCCAACTCGCGAAACAGAATTCCACTGGACCAACCGTCACTGACGATGTGGTGAGTGACCAGGAGCAGGACATGATCCTCTGCACTCAATTTCAACAACGAGGCACGCAGCAAGGGACCATGAGCGAGATCAAACGGCAAGCGCGAGGCTTCGGCAGCAATTTCCCTGGCCTGCCGTTCGGCTTCATCACTAGTAAGCTTACTCAGGTCGACCAGCTCGAGCTCGATAGTTCCACTCGGTGCGATGACCTGCACCGGCTCTCCATCAACTGCTCGAAAACTGGTCCGCAAAGTTTCATGCCGTGCTATCAATCCCTGCAGCGCCTGGTTGAGTTCGGCAATTCGCAGAGGCCCTTGAAGCCTGACGGACCGCGCAATGTTGTAGGACGATCCTCCGGGCTCAAGCTGATCGAGAAACCAAAGGCGCTGTTGAGCAAACGAGGCCGGGACTTCACCGTCTCGAGAAACCGGAACGAGCGGCGGCAGGGCTACGTTTTTCCCCGTTCTGATCGCTTCGTCGAGCTGCCGCGCCAAATCGCCCGCGGTCGGATGCTGGAAGAGTAGGCGAAGGGGAACGTCAACGTGGAACACGTTGCGAAGTCGCGAAACTACCTGGGTCGCGAGCAATGAATGCCCGCCTAGCAGAAAAAAGTTATCGTCGAGACTGACTTGCTCAATTCCAAGAACAGCTGCCCAAATGTTAGCTACGATTTCTTCCGTGGCATTCCGGGGCGTGACTCCACTCGATGTGTCCGGCTCGCCCGCAATGACACTTGAAGCGAGGGCGAGACGATCAACCTTCTTATTGCTCGTCAGAGGCAGCTCAGCCATCATCACAAAGGATGAAGGCACCATGTAGTCGGGTAGCCATCGTTGCAGATAACTGCGCAACTCAGCTGAGTCCAGGTACGTTGACTGGCCTCCAGGCGAATCGTCAGCGACCACAAAGGCTACTAATCGTTGGTCTCCTGCTCGCTCTTCGCGGATCAGCGCCACCGCGTGTTTTACGTGAGGATGACGATTAAGAACAGCTTCAATCTCGCCCAGCTCAATGCGAAATCCACGCAACTTGATCTGATGATCTGCTCGACCCAGAAACTCGAGACTGCCGTCGCGGTGGTAACGAGCCAGGTCTCCGCTTCGATACAGTCGTTCACCTGACAACCTGCTGAACGGATGTGGGATGAATCGCTCGGCAGTAAGATCGGGACGTTGAAAGTAGCCACGAGCCAGGCCCGCGCCACCAATAAAGATCTCACCGGTGGCTCCAATAGGCACCGGTTGAAAGTGTGGGTCCAGTAAATAAATCTCGAGGTCCGGTAGCGGCCGGCCGATCGAGACGGCGCCCAATTCGCGCTCGACATCGCCAATCAAGGCACAGGTGGACCACACCGTACTTTCGGTGGGGCCGTAGAAGTTCCACACCGGAATCCCCAACTGGCTCAGCCTCAAAGCGAGATCCCCATCGAGCGCGTCACCACCGCAGACAATAATCCGGACTGACCGTGGCACGGGCATCTTGCCCGTGGAAGGGAACATGGGCGGGACGCCCATGCCACGGGCTTGCTCGTTAGACAACTCGCTCCGGGCATCGAGAAGTTGGCGCAGTGAGGAAGGAGTTTGGTTTAGTACGGTAACGCTTTCTTCCTGCAGCAACGCGCACAGCTCCACCGGCGATTGGGCCACCTCCCGCGGCACGATTACCAGACGGCCGCCTTGCAGTAAGCAGCCCCAGATCTCCCACACCGAAAAGTCGAACGCGCTCGAATGTACGACCGTCCAGACGTCGCCTTCCCTGAATCCGAGCTTCGATCCTGTAGAGGTAAACAAGTGCACGACCGCTCGATGCGAAACCATCACGCCCTTGGGCCGGCCGGTTGAGCCAGACGTGTAGATCACATACGCAAGATCGGGCTTGGCTGGTAAGTTAAGGTTCTCTCCGCTCTCCAGATTAAGCTGGTGGCTTTCTGCATCAAGGCTAATAACGCGACATTCGCTGGTGCTGATGCTCGCGCCATATTCTTCGCGCGAGACGATGAGCTGCAGTCCCGCATCGCTAACCATGAACTGCAACCGCGGGAGCGGGTAATCTGGATCGAGCGGCACATACGCCGCGCCTGCTTTCAAGACCGCCAACATTCCCACCACCATGTCCAACGATCTTGGCAACAGGAGGCCGACGCGACTGTCTGTCGTTATGCCACGAGCTCTCAAGTAGTTTGCCAGTTGGTTCGCGCGCCGGTTCAACTCTGCATAAGTCAGCCTCTGTCCTTGAAACACGGCGGCGCCGGCATCAGGAGTTTTTTGCGCCTGGCTTTCAAATACGAGATGTATCGACTCCGCGAGCGGGGTTTCACTCCGAATCGCGTTCCAGTCAATGAGTATTTGCTGACGCTCAGCTGCGGTGAGTATCTGTAACTCCGAGATCGGCTTGTCGGCGTTGGCCACCACCTCGCGCAACAGCATTAAGAAGTTGCCGGACAACTGCTCGATTGTTTCGGCGTCGAAAAGGTCGGTGTTGTATTCAAATGACAGCGTCAAGCCCGTCGCTGTTTCGCCGACGTAGAGAGACAAATCCAGCTTCGCTGACTTCTTGTCTAAAGTGAAATCCTGGAGCTCGAGACCCGGAAGGCCGAGCTGATTCGGGGGAACATTCTGCAGCGCAAATAACACCTGGAACAACGGCATCCGGCTCAGACTGCGTTCCGGCTGCAATTCTTCAACCAGTTTTTCGAACGGCAGATCCTGATGAGCATAGGCATCGAGGGCCAACGTCCTCACCCGTTCCAGTAACTCTCGAAACGTCGGGTCGCCGCCGAGATTGCTTCGCATCACCAGCGTGTTTACAAAGAGTCCAACCACACCTTCTGTCTCGACCCGGTTTCGGTTCGCGATAGGTGTGCCAACCACTACATCCTCCTGATGGGTGTAGCGAAAAAGAAGTGTCTGAAATGCGGCGAGCAACGTCATAAACAGCGTTGCTCCTTCGCGCCGGCCCAGGTCTAACAGGTCATCTCTTAATTGAGGTGGAGCAAACGCCAGGTGATAAGCGCCTTTGGAACTCTGAATTGCACTTCGCGGTCTGTCGGCAGGCAACTCGAGTAAGGCGGGCGCGCCGTGCAGCTGACTTCTCCAATAGCCGAGCTGTTCAGCGAGAACATCTCCTTGAAGCCATTCGCGCTGCCATGACGCGAAGTCGCTGTACTGGATTGGCGGCGCCGGCAATGACGGAGATTGACCGTTGGCCAGGGCTTCGTAACTTGCCCCGAGTTCCCGGAAGAGAATCCCCATTGACCAGCCATCGCTGATGATATGGTGCATCACTAGTAAGAGAACCTGATCTTCGTCACTGAGGCGAAACAGCTTTGCGCGCAAGAGGTGATCGACGGCAAGGTCAAAACCAGCGCCTGCGGCGAGCGACGCCAACTTTTGAGCTTCGAGATGAGTCTGATCGTCGGCTAACGAGCGGAGATCGACGAGCTCGAGCACTGTCTCGCGCGCCGGCTGAATGATCTGGAGGGGCTCACCGTCAGTTGACTGGAAATTAGTGCGAAGCGCTTCGTGACGCGCCACCACAGTGTTCAGCGCCGTTTGCAGAGCGGCACGATCGAGGCGACCGATTAAACGAACAGCTCGTGAAATATTGTAGTGGCCATTCCCAGGTTCAAGTTCATCGAGAAACCAAAGGCGTTGCTGCGCAAACGAGAGCGGAGCCTGCTTCGGACGGGCTGCCTTCTTCCGCAAGAGCTCAGCCAGCAGCGCGCGTTTTTCTATTTTTGACAGTTGTGGTTCGTCTGACATGACTCACTTCATTAACGCTCTACTCGCTTCGGCTACTGCATGAGCATCCTGCTCATGTTCGGAAGTGGCATGAGCATCCTGCTCATGGGGGGTTGAGTGCCACTCACGCTCATCACGGGCGAGACGCCCGTGCCACTTTTTACTTTTTTAGTTTTGTTCAGCCAGGGCCTCATTCAAAAGCGCCTCGACGTCGTCGTCCGACAATTCATCAATTCTTTCCAAAAGCGATTCCGCGCGGTTCTCGGCTTCAAGTTTGACTAGCTTCGGTCGTTCTTTGGGTTCGTAACTCTTGAATAGATCGATTGCAGCGGCAAACTCAGAAAGTGTGGGTGAGTCGAACAAGGCGCGCAACGGCAATTCTATCTCAAAGGCTTGTCTGACCCGCGATATGAGCTGAGTGGCAAGCAGCGAATGTCCACCTAATTCAAAGAAGTTATCGTTGCGGCCAATCTGCCGGCGGCGCAGCACCAGGCTCCAGATTTCGACGAGCTTTTGTTCATCGTCAGTCTGCGCCGGCTCGTAACTGGACGTGCTTGTGATCGCCGAGTCATCAGGCTCGGGCAACGCGCGACGATTGATCTTTCCTGATGGCGTCAAAGGCAATCTATCGAGAAAGACGAACGCCGCAGGAGTCATGTAGTCAGGTAGTTTCTCTTTCAGACGGCTGCGGAGTTCTCGAGTCAGGTCTTCGCGTTGCTCGCCGTCTGTAACCACGTAAGCGATCAGCTCGCGTCCACCCAGGCCAGAGCGAGCCATCACAACGGCCTCTCTTACGGAAGAGTGCTCAGTCAACGCCGTCTCAATCTCACCAAGCTCGACTCGAAAGCCGCGAATCTTGACCTGATGATCGATACGTCCCAGAAACTCGATATTGCCTTCGGGAAGGTAACGCGCCTGATCTCCAGTCCGATAAAGCCTTGCTCCGTGCTCGCTACCAAACGGATCCGGAATAAACTTTTCAGCTGTTACTTCCGGTCGATCCAAATATCCTCGAGAAACATTCGCGCCGCCGATTAATAGCTCGCCCGGAACGCCAACCGGCAACGGCATGAGCCCGCAGTCAACGATGTATGTTTGCGTATTGGCGATCGGGCGACCGACGGGAGGCAGCGCCAGCCAATCACTGACCGACTTGCCCAACGTGTAACTGGTAACCACGTGAGTTTCCGAAGGACCATAGTGATTGTGAAGGCGGCAGGTCTTCATCTCTCGAAAGAACTTCGCGATTTGAGCCGTGGTCTCGAGCTGCTCGCCGGCTGTGATCACGTCCTTCAAGTCCACGGGCGCCGTCCCCGACACCTCAGACACTTCAGCCAGATGTTGTAGGTAAACAAACGGCACGAAGATTCTTTCGATCCGATGCTCGATCATGAAGCGCAGCAGCGCCGGCGCGTCACGCCTCACTTCGTCTGAAACTGTCACGAGCGTGCCGCCCGAACACCACGTGGAAAAAATCTCCTGGAACGACACATCAAAGCTGAGACTCGCAAATTGTAAGGTCCGCAGTGGCTGAAAAGGCGCCGCTGTCTGCCAGTTGATGAGATTCGCGAGCGCTCGGTGCGGCATCGCCACGCCTTTGGGCCAACCAGTGGAGCCTGACGTGTAAATCACAAACGCGAGATTCTCTCCGCTCACCCCCGATTTAATTGGTTGTCCTTCAACCTGGTCGAGCTGGTCGCCATCAACGAATAACAAGCGGGTTGAGGTCTCAGGTATGGTTTGACTCTGCTTCTCGCTGGTTAACAAGACGACGCACTTCGAATCGCCGAGCATGAATCGCAAGCGGTCTTGCGGATAGGATGGATCCAGCGGAACGTAAGCCCCTCCTGCTTTCAGGATTGCGAGCACGCTAACAACCATCGCCATTCCACGCTCGAGACAAACGCCGACGCGACTGTCTGGACCAACGCCTAAACTGCGCAGGTGACGGGCCCAGCGGTTGGCGCGATCATCCAACTCGCGATAGCTGAGCGATTTATTTTCCTCAATGACTGCAACTGCGTTCGGCGTCTTCGCGACTTGAACATCAAACAAGTCAATCACTGTAGGGGCGGACCTGTGTGTCCGCCCTGGTTGACTGGATTCATCATCAGGGCGGACACGCAGGTCCGCCCCTACAGCATTCCATTCGTACAGAATCTGCCGTCGTTCTGACTCCGTCAATATTTCGACCGCCGCCACCGAGCCGGCACCAGCGTTCGGGATATTTGTCAGCAGCGTCTCGTAGTGGCCGAGCATGCGCGTGATCGTCTCGGACGCAAACCGGGTGGTGTCATAAACAATCTGCACCGCCAGCCTTCGACCAGGACTCACCAACACCGTCAAGGGATATCCGGTCGTCGAGCCAAAGCCTCGATCTTCATTAAACTCAACGGCAGTCTCACCCGGCTCGCGCGAACCAACTTCCAGCACATTCTCGAAGACAAAAATGCTTTCGAACAGCGGGACGCCGCGCGGCACTTCACTCCAACTTTGGATGTCGATCAGCGAGCTATGCTCGAACTGTTGCAGACGACTCTGCTCGTCCTGAAGATTCCTTAACCAGTCGTGGATTGAGCAATCCGCCCGCACCGTTACGCGCAATGGCAAGGTGTTGATGAAAAGACCAATTATCGATTCAACCTTCGGGAGATCAGCCGGCCGGCCTGAGACTGTCACGCCAAATACAACATCATCGTCGCCGCTGTAACGGCTCAACAACAAAGCCCAGGCTGCTTGAGCTACAACATTCAGAGTGACCTTCGCGTCGCGAGCAAATGCTCGCAAACGTTCCATCGTTGCTTCCGAAAGAAAGATTCGCTCGTCGGCATACGTGGCCGTTTGTTGCTTGTCAGGTTTTGAGTCAACTGCAAATGCGGTGGGTGCGATGATGCCACTCAGCGCCTGCTTCCAAAAGTCGGCTGCCTGCTCTGCATCCTGTTTTTCGATCCAGGTGATGTAATCACCGTACGGACTCGGCGCCTCGAGCGCGAATTCCCTGCCGCTTGCCAACGCGTCGTAAAGCGCAAATACCTCTTTGAGCAGCAGCGATCGCGACCAGCGATCGAGCAGCAGGTGATGCCGGCTGAAAACGAAACGATGCAGTGTTGGCGAGATACGAAACAGCGTCAGACGCAGCAACGGAGCTTTGGCTAGATCAAAACCATGGGCTCGATCGGAGGCGAGAAACTCGGAGAGTCGTTGGTCCCGATCTGACTCCTTGAGGCCAGTCCAGTCGTGGGTAACGAACGGGAGCGGCACGTGCCGGTGAACGACTTGCTGTGCAGTTTCAAGCTCTTCCCACACAAATGAGGTACGCAGGATCGAATGCCGTTCAATGACTTGCTGCCAGGCACGCTCGAACGCCGCCGCATCCAACTCGCCTTTGATCGTGAAGAGAGATTGCTCGAAATACGCGCCTGACTCCGGCGCGTACAACGTGTGGAAGAGCATGCCCTGCTGCATAGGCGAGAGCTGATAAATGTCTTCCAGATTTTCCAGCGCTACTTCGTTCACTCTTACATCTCATTCTCACTCGGCTTCAAGCGGGTGAGAACTCGTATTGTTAAGATTCAGAAACCGTTTCAACGGTTTATGTCGTCACGCCCAAATAAAAACCGTTGAAACGGTTAACAGCGATAGGTCGAGCTCGCGTCACCCGGTTGAAACCGGGTGTGAATGAGACAGTATCACTTTCAACTTCTCTGCCAACGTTCCAACATTAGGCTCTTCACGCATCGTGCCGTGATCGCCGGGCACCTCATACAAATCAAACCCGCCGCGAGCGAGCTTGGCCCACGCCAGCCGGTTGTCGTCGAAGGTGCTTTCCGCATCGCGCGCCCAAAAGTAAGTGATCCGTCCCGGATAATCTGTTACCGCGGGCAGATAGTTCTTCTCCGCCTCGAGATTTGCGAGCACCGTTTGCACCAACGGATCGTTCAAATCAGGACGAGTTTCGATCGCTTCTCTCAACTCGCTATTAGCCGCTGCCGTTTCGAGCGCCGCACCCGCTTTCTCGTTCACTCGACCAAGTACGGATCCCAGCGCTGCAAGAAAATAAACCTTCGGGCCCTTCGTCTTCAGATTGCCCACATGACACTGCAACCTTTTTCCTAACGAAACGATCGGGCAATCTGTATTCAACATCGCCAGTAAAGCGACCTGCTGCCCCTGCGCCTGAAGTTGTAGGGCCATTTCATAGACGACGATGCCGCCGAATGAAGCACCCAACAAAAAGTACGGGCCTTCAGGTTGTAGCGAGCGAATGTCTTTGATGTAGTGCGCGGCGATGTCTTCGACTCGAGTGAAAGGCGGCGTCCGTCCATCGAGACCCTGCGCCTGCAAAGCGTAGACTGGTTGATCCAGCCCCAGGTGACGAGCAAGCGGCCGATAAATCAGCACATTCGCGCCCGCGGCGTGCACGCAAAACAACGGCGGTCGAGTGCCGAGCGGTTGAATCGCAACCAGTGACGACCAGGATTTTTGCGTTTCCTGATCTCGCAGCACGTCAGCGAGCTGTTCAATCGTTGGCGACTGAAACAAAGTCGCGAGGGGCAGGTTCCGCCCGAAACGATTCTCGATTTGCGCGAATAGCCGTGACGCCAGTAAGGAGTGTCCACCCAACTCGAAGAAATTATCGGTGACGCCTATCGACTTGATGCCAAGCACTCGTTCCCATAACTGGACGAGGCCTTCTTCAATCTCATCTCGCGGCGCGACTCGCTCCGAAGCTTCTAGTCGATAATCGCTGGGAACTGAAAGCGCGCGCCGATCAACTTTGCCACTCGGCGTCAATGGCAATCTTTCCAGCTCGACAACGACAGCCGGAACCATGTATTCCGGCAGCTTGCTGACCAGGTGAGCGCGCAAGGTTCCGGACAAGGTGTCTGCGCCATTAAGTTGCGTTCGATCGGGAACCACAAAAGCTACGAGGGCATCGTTCTTGTCGCGCGGTTTCACTACGACATCGCGAACTGCTGCGTGAGTTCGCAAGGCTGATTCAATCTCACCCAACTCAATTCTGAAGCCGCGAATTTTAACTTGATTGTCGATGCGTCCCAGGAACTCAATAACGCCATCAGCTCGATATCGCGCCAGGTCGCCAGTGCGATACAAACGCGCGCCCGCTTCGCTGCCAAAAGGATCGGGAATAAACTTCTCTGCGGTGACCTCAGGACGATCGAGGTAACCTCTTGAGAGATTCGCGCCTCCGATCAAAAGTTCTCCAGGCACGCCTATTGGCTGAAGGCTCATTCCGGGGCTTACGATGTGAATCTGAGTATTCGCGACTGCGCGTCCAATCGGCGGCAGCGTGGGCCATTCCGATATCGCGTTCGGCAGCGGATAAGCCGTGACGACGTGCGTTTCGGAGGGTCCGTAGTGATTGTGCAGCCGGCATTCCGGTAGTCGCTGAAAAAGTTTTGAGATTTGCGGCGTTACTTCCAATTGCTCGCCGGCAGTAATCACTTCTCGCAGATCGGCAGGCACGAGTTCATCTGTGTCAGCAGCTTCAGCCAAATGCTGGAGATAAACAAAAGGCAGAAAGAGCCGGCCGACTTCTTGTTCCTTGAGAAAACGAAGCATCGCCTTCGCATCCGCCCTGACGTCATCCGAAACCAGGACCAACGCTCCGCCTGAACCCCAGGTAGAAAACAACTCCTGAAACGAGACATCAAAACTTAAACTCGAGAATTGCAGAGTGCGGCGAGGAACAAAAGCCTGGTCCAGCTGCCAGTTGATCACATTCGCGAGCGCCCCATGAGTCATCGCGACGCCTTTGGGCCAACC
Organism: Pyrinomonadaceae bacterium; assembly: GCA_035572035.1. Taxonomy (GTDB): domain Bacteria; phylum Acidobacteriota; class Blastocatellia; order Pyrinomonadales; family Pyrinomonadaceae; genus JAOAPY01. The sequence goes on from DATNBH010000062.1 coordinate 118,313, forward strand.
AGTCGAGCCGGACGTGTAAATCACATACGCCAGATTCTCCGGCTGAATTTCAACGTGAAGATTTTCGGTGCCCTCACTTGATAATGTTGGGATCAAGGCATCGACGTGCAGCACGGTTACCGAGGTCTCGGGCAACTGTTTTGCGAGCGCTGAGCTGGTGAGGACCACGGCGCATTTTGCGTCTGCAAGCATGAAGCGCAGTCTGTCCGCGGGATACTTCGGATCCAATGGCACGTAGGCGCCGCCGGCCTTCAAGCTCGCCAGCACGCTGATCACCATTTCGACGGTGCGCTCGAAGCAAACAGCCACGCGACTATCTGGCCCAACACCGAGTTTGCGTAGGTGATGCGCCAGTCGATTGGCGCGTTCGTTCAGCTCTTCATAGGTTAAGGATTGCGTTTCAAAAATCAGAGCTTCTGCCGACGGGCTCCTTCTGACCTGACGCTCGAACAAGTCGATTACCGAACCCTGCCCGTATGAAACTGCGGTCCGGTTCCAATCGAGCAGCTGTTGCGTCTCGTCCGCCGTTAGAAAGTTGATCGAGTGAATTGTCGTCGTTGGGTTCGACACCGCAGCGATCAGGATCGACTCGAGATGTCCCAACATTCGCCGGGCCGTGGAGCGGTCGAATAAGTCGGTGTTGTACTCCAGCTTCAGCTTGAGATGCTCGGGCGTCTCGTTCAGTTGAAGACTCAGATCATACGCCGCGATGCCCATCTCACACTGGAACGGCTGTGGCATGGGCATCTCGCCCATGTCGTGCCACACGGGCAACATGCCCGTGCCCCTCTCAACTTTCATCATCACCTGAAACACCGGCGCATGACTGAGGCTTCTCTCAATGCTGAGCTCTTCAAGCAAACGCGCAAACGGAACCACGTCATGCTCACCTGCTTCACGGACGACGTTCTTCACATCGGACAACAATTCATTAAAGGTGGGATTCCCCGACAGATCGCCGCGCGCGACAAGTGAATCAGCCAGTGGTCCAATCAGACCATCAGTTTCTGCCGAGCGATTAATAGAAGCTAATCCCACCACGATGTCTGTTTGCCCGCTGTACCGCGCCAGGAGAATTTGCAGAGCAGCAAGAACGACGTCGCTGATCGTAGCTTCAGCATTCGTGCTTAGATTTCGGAGTAGACAAGTTGCCCGCTCGTCCAGTTCCAGTTCGCAGGAGTCGCCACTTGACGTTTGCAGGGCAGGTCGCGGCCTGTCGGTAGGAAGTTCGAGCACAACTGGAGCGCCCGATAAATTATCACGCCACCAATTAATGCACTCCTTTCCTGCCTCATCGCGAAACCGGTCTCGTTCCCACTCTGAATAATCAGCAAACTGAAGTTGGCTTTCTTCCTCCTGTACTGCAGGCTGCCAGCCTGCAGCTGCCGACAGGCCTGCAACCTGTCCTACAAAAAGACCGCCGTCCCATAACTCTTGAAATATCAGCCCTAACGAAACCTCATCCGCAACAATCCGGTGCGTGCTGAGCAACAACACGTAATCATCATGATCTAGTCGAACCAGCAAAGCTCGGAGCAACGGACCAAGCGTAAGATCGAAAGGTTTTCTTGCTTCTGCTCGAGCAATGTTTCGGGCTTGCTCCTCGCGGCCCACGTTTGCCGGCAGCTCGATCAACTCGAGCTGAACGTAACCCCGACTGGCTATCAATTGCCTGGGCCGTCCATCAGTGTTCGCATGATGCTCACTCTTGGCGAACGTGGTGCGCAAAATCTCATGACGCTCGATCACGGCTGACAATGACTTCTGCAAAGCAGCGACATCCAACGGACCCCTGACGCGAACTCCCTGCGAGAGATTGAACAGCACATCGCCGGGCGCTAGCTGATCGAGAAACCAAATCCGCTCCTGAGTAAACGATAACTGGGCCGGCCCATTTCCCAGCCGTTTTTGAATCGGTGGATTAGTTGGACACGACTGCGCCTGCGCATCGAACGGTGTTCGACTCGCGATATCGGTTGAGTTGTCCAATCGAATTGACATTCAATGTTCGTTGCAGGTGTTTAGAGTTCAAACTTTAGTTTGTGTGGCTGTGACGTCACAAACTGAAGTTTGAACTCTAAACGCCTGTTATCCACGCAGCTTGGCCAGAACTTTGTTGAGATCTTCTCGACTCAGTTTCGAGCTCGAAAAATCTGTCGGTGAAAGAGTCGCAGCGTCAGCCGACCGGGCCTGCGCGATCAACGCGCGAAGTCTAGCGAGATAGTTCTCGCCCAACTGCGCGATCGTTTCGCGGCGATGGATGTTCCGGCTGTACGTCCATTCAAATCGCAATTGACCTCCGCTGACAGCGCCGATGACGTTCAGCAAATAGCCGCGGGGCGCCGACGCAGCCTGGCTCGGACCCGTTGACTCACCCGCCGGTTTGAACAGACCACCATCTGAAAGCGCGCGATCCGTTTGCCCGAGATAGTTGAACCTGACTTGCGCTTGCGTTTGGTCATTGAGCGCGTCACGAGCGGCATCGTTTCCGAGGTAGCGCAAAAGACCATAACCAATGCCGCGATTCGGAATGGCGCGCAGCTGTTCCTTGACATGCCGCAGACTACTGATGACGCTGTCTGATTCCTGCAAATCGAGCGCTACCGGAAAGATGGTTGTGAACCAACCGACTGATCGCGTGATGTCTATCGACGGAAAGATATCTTCACGCCCGTGGCCTTCGAGATCGAGCAAAACATGCGATGATGCCGTCCAGTTGCTTAACGTTTGCGCCAAAGCCGCAATCAGGACCTCGTTGATTTGTGTGCGATAGGCAGCCGGAGCCTCCATCAGCAGCGCCAACGTTTCGCGAGGATTAAGCGCGACTGTGATCGTGTCCGCAGACGCCGCAATGTTGTCATGACTATCGAAATCGACGGGCAATGAAGACGTCTCAAATCTATCGAGCCAATACGGCAGCTCTTCAGCTAATTCATCCGACGTTGCCTGCGCTGACAAGAGCTCCGACCAACGCTTAAATGAAGTGGTCTTTTCCGGCAAGGCCGGGCTCTGCGGGTGAGTGAGCGCGGAATATGAGCGCTGCAAGTCCTCGAGGATGATTCGCCAGGAGACGCCGTCAACTACGAGGTGATGAATGACAATCAAAAGCTTCCCTGGTTTACCGTCGCTCGATTTGAAAAGCCCGGCGCGCAGCAAAGGGCCATCTTTCAGATTCAAAGACGACTGCATTACCTCAGCGTGGTCGGGCAGCTCGGTCAGCTCGAATTCGCTCACTTGCACCGGTTCTGTTGCCGCGATGATTTCCTGCTGCCACCTTCCATCAATCCGCTGAAATCGCGAACGCAAAGCGTCGTGATGAATTAGTAGTTGCGCGAACGCTTGCTCCAGGAGTGCAACGTCGATTGGCTCCTCAAGATTCAGCAGCATCGCCTGGTTATAGTGGTGCGGTTCCGGCAGCTCCTGAGCGAAGAATCGTGTCTGCACCGGCGTTAACGGCACGGGGCCAGTCACAAGACCTTGCTCGACAATAACTGCATCCTCAGTGCCCGCGACCGCCGCGAGCTCGGCGATCGTCTGGTGTTGAAAGACCTGACGCGGGGATAGCTTCAGACCTGACTGATTCGCCCTCGCGATAATCTGAATGCTGAGAATCGAATCGCCGCCCAGCTCAAAAAAATTATCGTGGATGCTGAGCTGCTCGATGCCGAGGATCGTCGACCAAATCCCGGCCAGTGTTTCTTCGACTTGATTGCGTGGCTTTACGAAACCGCTCGTGTCGCCGCGCAGCACTTCCGGCGCGGGCAAAGCCTTCCGATCAATCTTTCCGTTCCGAGTCAGCGGCAGAAATTCCAGGAACACCAGACTTCTCGGAATCATGTATTCCGGAAGTTTGTCCTGCAGAAAGCTTCGCAGCGACGCAGCATCGACTGCTTTATCTTCACAGACGATATAGCCAACTAATCGTTTTTCTCCCGGCTGGTCTTCGCGAGCAGTAACAATCGCTTCTTTGATACTGTCGTGCTCACGAAGTACTGTGGCTATCTCGCTCGGCTCGATGCGATAGCCGTGGATCTTCACCTGATCGTCGACGCGACCCAAAAACTCGAGACGCCCGTCCGCGAGAAACCTCGCTCGATCACCCGTTCGATACAAACGTTCCCCGCCCATCTTTGCAAACGGGTGCGGGACAAATTTTTCCGCGGTGGCGTCGGGCTTTCCGACATAACCGCGCGCAACGCCGGCGCCACCGAGGTAAAGTTCGCCGGGTACGCCGAGTGGCGTCAGCCGCATCGATTGATCGCAAACATAAGCCTGCACGTTGGCGAGTGGCCGACCCAACGGCACCGTGTTCGTCTGTGTCCCGGTTTCGCCGGTCGCGAAAGTCGTAGCTCCGACCGTTGTCTCAGTCGGCCCATAGTGATTGATTACCTGACAATCGGGCGCCAGCTCCTTAACTCTTTCCAGCAATGACTGCGGACAGGCTTCGCCACCTAACACCAGGGTGCGTGCCGGCAACACGGCGGCGGGATGCGCAGCCGACAATAAGGCCGCGAGATGCGACGGCACTATCTTGAGACAATCGATTCGATGTCGAAGGAAATACTCCGCGAGTGCGTCAGGATTGGTGGCTCGCTCTTCCGAAACAAGATGCAGCGTCCCGCCAGTCAAGAGCGAGGGAAACAAAACCGTGTTTCCTAAGTCAGCCGCTATCGTGGACACGGATGCGAACGAGCTGCCTTCGGGAATGTGCAACCGTTCCTGGATAGCGCCTACGTAGTTTGCGAGCTGCCGGTGCTCAACAGCGACTCCTTTCGGTCTGCCGGTTGAGCCGGAGGTAAAAATTATGTACGCCAGGTTTTGATCGGTAACATCAGTCTTAAAGTCTTTAGTTTCAAGTTCCGCGTTTAAGGTTCCATTCGCGTTATCGCGAACGTCGTCGACAAAAATGCTTTTAGCGAAGTCATGATCGAGACCTTTTCGCGTTAGCAGAACCTTCGCGCCGGCGTCTGCCAGCATTCCCTTGATGCGCTCAACTGGAAGTCCAGGATCGAGCGGTAAGTAAGCGCCGCCCGCCTTCATGATTCCGAGCAAGCCTGCAATCAAGTCAACTGAGCGCTCGAGACACAGCCCTACGGCGTCGTCCGGTCGCACGCCAGCTCGACGCAGGGCATGCGCAAACTTATTGGCCCGAGCATTAAGCTCAGCAAACGTGAGTTTCTCTTCTTCAAAGACAACTGCGCTCGCGTCCGGCGTTTTGAGTGCCTGCTCCGCAAACAATTCGTGAATGCAGCGTCCAGCGGGGAACTGCTGTGCGGTGCCATTGAACTCGACCAACAAAAGTTCCCGTTCCTGAGAACCGATAACTTCGAGCTCTGAGACAGGCCGCTCATCGCCGTTTCCGATCGCTTCGATCAGGGTTTCAAAGCGCTCACGCAATCGTTCAATAACTTCAGCGCTGAACCGCTTTCCATCGAAGTGCAATCGCGCCGATATCAAGCCTTCGACGGAGCGCTCACCAACCAACTTGAGTTTGAAGCGACCGTCATCGCGATTCGAGTGGCTAACGAATCTAACAAATCTAACGAATCGGACGTTTAGGTCGCCGGCAGTGATGTCAGCTGGAGATTCAACCCATGCAAAGCCGATCTGAGAAACGACGTCAGCCAGGTTCGGCGAATGGTCGGGCGGAAAGTACTGCTGCAGCTTCGCTGAGTCTCTTAATGTTTCGTTCAGCGCTTGCGCGGCGGAGCTTAAGGTTGGATTTTCTTCATGACTCAATGAAATCGGAAGATAGCGCTCGATTGGACCGATGGCATTTTGCAGCTCGGGAAAATTACGACCGTCAAAGGCTGTCGCTACTACTGTGTGATCCCATCCCGTGGATTTGTGCAGAATCAAATGCCAGCACGCGAGCAGCAAAGTCGCGACGTCCAGTCCCAATTTATCCGAAATCGCGAGCAGCTTCTGAAGCGCGGCTGCGGAAATGTTAACTGCGGTCTCCTCCCCGTCAGCCAGGTCTTCAAATGGCAGTTTTTCGGCTCGACTAAGATCAACCTTTTGCCAATACTGTTGAGCCGACGATGCTTCAGCAGACTCCAACAGCTCGTTCTGCCATTCCGCGAAATCCGCGTATTGCATTGCCTCGCCTTCCGCAGGCCGGCCGTTCGTATGCTCGTAACCGCCGGCGATTTCCGTGAAGAGAAACCGCAGCGACGGCTGATCGAGACAGAGCGGCGGCGCGCTTAGGAGCAATAGATTTCGCGTCGCCGAGATCCGCATCAGACGCGCGCGAAACAACGGCAGCTGAGCCAGGTCGCTTTCCTCAGCTTCGTCGCAGAGCTTCCCAATTCTCTTAGTCTGCTCGTCCGCATCGAGACTGGACCAATCCTCGGTTTCAAGCGAGACGGCAGCATGCTCTTCAATTACCTGGACAGGAATCGTCATGCCCGATAGCAATTGGAAGGACGTGCGCAGGATCTCGTGACGTTCGACGACGGACTGGATCGCTCGCAGCAAAGCAGCTTCATCCAGAACGCCGGTCATCTCGATCAGGCACGCTTCGGAATGCAGAGGCTGGCCGGCCTGATGCATCAGCCAGAGCCGCTTCTGCTGAGGTGATAGTCGATATCCTTGAATGATTTCCTGAGCCACTTTTTTCTCGTTGACTAAAGGCGACTAACTCACGCCGTCATAAATCTGTCCCATACCAACTACAACCTTGCGCTCACCGCGATAGGGACGCCGCCCATGAGCTACGAGCATATTGTCGACTAACAACACATCTCCGCGTTCCCACTGAAAAACCACTTTCTCCTGCTCGTACGCTGAGCGTATCGCGTTAAGATCTGCATCCTCGATCACCGAACCGTCTCCATAAAAAGTATTTCGCGGAAGCTCGTCTTCCTCGCCTGCAAGCAACGCGTCACGCACCTCGGGCTCCAGACAGGAAACATGAAACAAGTGCGCTTGATTGAACCAAACTTGTTCGCCAGTCTGCGGGTGCGTGGCTACAGCCTGGCAAATCTGCGCGGTGCTTAGACGGCCGTTACTTTTCCAGGACCATTCAATCCCCGCAGTTCGACAAAACTCTTCAACCTCCGCACGCTCGGTAGTTTGAAAAACGTCTTCCCACGACAGGTCGAGACCATCGCCGTAATTTCGCGCGTAGAGAACCTGAAGACGACTGAACTTATTTCGCAGCTCGGGATCTATGCGAGCAAAAATCTTGCGGCTATCAGCGAGGGGAGTTTCACCGCCGTCCTCCGACGGATGCACGCAGAAGAATCCGAGCATCATGGGCCACTGTCGCGAGTAGGAGAGTTCGTTGTGCAACGGAATTGTTTGGTGGGCCGGATACCCGGTAGAAGTGTAGATCTTTCCGCTGACCAGTTCGCGCGGCGTAGATCGGTACGAGTAGTCAACCAGATCACCAGCCACGATATTCAGAAATTCTTCAAACTCGGCGACGGTCGGCGTTTTGAAGCCTCGCATTAGCAAGGCGCCAACTGTGACTAATCTCTCCTTAATCAGCTCAATATTGTCTTTCGCCCAGTGTGGCAAACTCAGTCCTTCGACCGTCGGCTTAAGGACAACGGGCAGCGATGTGTTATAAAAATAGCTTTCGCCGACGAGGTTCTGCTGCGACAGAGTGATAGTCTTGCGCTTCATCGCTCGCGGACCATCAATTGAGTCTGGAAAGTTCGAGCTCATGTTTCAGATCGTCTCTACTTTTTCGGCACTGCCGGTAACAACGCTGACGGCGCGACGCTTCGCCGAGCGCAAGCGGTCCCGACTGGCGTCTTCTAATTCGTTCGCTTGCCTTTGCTGAATCTCCAGACCTGCCTCGGCTAGCTTGCGTTGTAACTCACTTACGCGACTATCCGGGTCAGCTGTCACTGAACTTAACAACACCAGGAACTGCTGAGCTATGCGATCGATCGTTTTCGCTTCAAAGAGATCGGTGCTGTAGGTGAACTCGCCTTCCAGGCCCTCAAGCGCGTCGCGCGATTCCCACAAAGATAGCTGCAAGTCGTGACGCGTGACGCCGCTATCGACATTAATCGGTTCAACCCTCAGCTCGTGCCAATCCTGGCGATTAATCGTCGCGTTCTGGAGGACGAACCAAACCTGGAATATTGGATTGAACGCGAGCGTGCGACTTACGCCCAACTCATCGACTAGCTTTTCGAAAGGCACGTCCTGATGGGCCAGAACACTTAACACGTCTTGGCGTACACGGTTCAGAACTTCTCTAAAAGTTAGATCATCATCGACTTTGGTTCGCAGCACCATCGTGTTTACGAAATAGCCGATTAGGTCCTGAGTCTCTGCGCGTTCACGTCCCGCTGCGGGCGCACCCACCACGATGTCTTTAGTGCCGGCGATGCACGCCAGCAAGATCTGGTACGCGCTCAGCAACGTCATGAAAATCGTTTTGCTTTCCGACGCTGCGAGCTTTTTCAGCTCCTGACCAACTTCGCTGGAGATCTTTATCGTCTGCTTTGCTCCGCGAAAGCTGGGCGTCTCGGTACGAGGCCGGTCGAGTGGCAGTTCGAGTAAGGCTGGTGCGCCATCAAGCTGCCTTCGCCAGAAATCAACTTTCTTGCGGAGCAAGTCACCGGTAAGCGACCGTCGCTGCCAGGCCGCAAAGTCAGCATACTGAACGGCTAATTTCGGCAAAGACAAATTCGCGCCTGTGATGTTCGCGTTGTAGCCAGCGATCAACTCGCTGAGTGCGATGCCGACTGACCAGCCGTCGCTCACAATGTGATGCATGGTTAGCACGAGCACATGGTCGTGCTCATCAAGCTGGGCCACAGTCACGCGTAACAGTGGACCCGCCGCTAGATTGAAAGGTTTTGTTATCTCTTGCTTTACGAAAGCTTTGATTCGAGCTTCTTGATCAGTGGCCACGGGTGGGACGCTCGTGCTTCGGGAGCTCACGGGCGGGACGCCCGTGCCACGGGAGCCCACGGGCGGGACGCCCGTGCCACGGGAGCTCACGGGCGGGACGCCCGTGCCACGACCGTCCACCCAGGAGATTTCTGAATTCGATGTTGCAGCGATTTTCAAAACCGGCTTGCCCTGATCGCTGTGGAAAGTCGAGCGCAACACTTCATGGCGTTGGACCAGCATTTCCAAACTGCGCGCCAGCGCGGTTCGGTCCAGCCGCCCAAACAGACGCAGCGCTCGAGGAATGTTATAGGCGGCGCTATTTGGCTCGATTTGATCGAAAAACCACAGCCGTTCCTGCGCGAAGGAAAGCGGCAGCTCAATTTCTCTCGAGACTTTAACGAGCGGAGGTTCACTTGCAGCATCTGAATGCCGAGCGAGCTCGACATGCCGGGCAAGCTCGCGAATGGTGGGTGCTTCGAACAAAGTGCGCAGCGGTAGCTCGACTTTGAAAGTTTCAGAGATGCGCGCGCCGATTCGGGCCTGGAGCAACGAATGTCCACCCAACGCGAAAAAGTCGTCATCTATCCCGACAGTGTCTCGCTTGAGTTCCCTGGCCCAAATGGAAGCCAGGATTTCTTCGGTCTGCGTTCGGGGGGATTCTGAAGCGCTGGCTGCGTCCATTCGCTCAGGTTCGGGCAAAGCCTGACGATTAATTTTTCCGCTCGCGGTCAGCGGCAGTTTCTCAAGCACGACGAATAGGGCCGGCGCCATGTAGTCGGGAAGTTTCGCGCGGAGAAACGAGCGCAACTCTGCGGGCGTTGGCGCTTCGCCGTTGGTGGTAAGGTAGGCGACGAGCTGTTGGCCGTCGTGTGTACCTTTCAAGTCTCGAAGCATCACGACAGCGTCGTTCACAACGGCATTTCCGAGCAACGCTGTTTCAATCTCGCCGAGCTCGATTCTGAATCCTCGCAGTTTTACCTGATGGTCGCGCCGGCCGCGATACTCGATGTTGCCGTCGGGCAGGTAGCGTCCAATATCTCCAGTTCGGAAAACGCGCTGGCCCGCTGCGAAAGGATTGGGAATAAACCTTTCCGCTGTCATCTCAGGTTGATTCAGATATCCGCGCGCCAACCCTTCACCACCAACAAAGATCTGACCCGGCACATTAACCGCAGCGGGACGAAGATTCTCGTCAAGAACAAACACTTGAGTGTTTCCGATCGGCTTTCCAATCGGCACGTTACTTTCCGCGTTGGCGGCCACTTCGAAACAGGTAACGTCGGCGGCTACTTCTGATGAGCCGTAAAGATTGATCAGTCGAGTGTTCGGCAACCTCTTTCCGAACTCGGCCGCCAAAGACGCGGGCAAAGTCTCACCGCTGCACACACAAATGCGAAGGTGGCTAAGCCTGGCGGCAAGATCATTACCGTCGTCCAACATCGCTCGCAGCAACGACGGCACTAAGACGAGGCGCGTGACTCTTTGATTTGCCAGCGCGGCAACGAACTGCGCCGGATCTTTGACCACCTCGTCAGGAATCATGCAGAGCGGCACGCCTTGCAGCAGCGGACCAAAGATCTCCCAAATCGAATCGACAAAGCTCAGCGAGGTCTTTTGACAACAGACGTCGTCCGCAGCGAAGGGATACTCCTGCCACATCCAGGCAAACCGATTGATTGAAGCCGAATGAGAGCTAATTACACCCTTCGGACGGCCGGTAGAACCTGAAGTGTAAATAACGTGTGCCGCATTCTGTGCAGTTGACGTGGCACGGGCGTCCTCGCCCGTGTGTCCCTGCGCAGTCGATGTGGCACTAGCGTCCTCGCCCGTGTGTCCGTGTCCAGTTGACGTGGCACGGGCGTCCTCGCCCGTGTTTCCGATGTCATTGTCTGTCCTTTCCTGAGACACCTCAGAACTGATCTCATTCAGACGCACTATCTTCGCACCGCTCCAGACCGGTTCAAGATTCTCATTAGTGAGAACCAACTTTGCCTGCGAGTTCTCGACGATGAACGAGATTCGCTCGGCCGGGTAATTTGGCTCCAGTGGTACATATGCGCCGCCGCCTTTAAGAACAGCGAGCAATGCGACGATCATATCTACCGAACGCTCGAGACAGATCGCGACGCGATCCTCCGCGGCTAATCCAGCGCGGACAAGATAGTTGGCCAGCTGGTTAGCGCGTTTGTTCAGCTCCGCAAAATTCACCTGCTCGTGCGCAGCTACCAAAGCCACCGCATCCGGAGTTCGGCTGACCTGCTCTTCAAACAACTGGTGAATTGTCTTCTCTCGCGGAAACTCAGCAGCGGTGTCATTCCAGCTTTGAAGAATTTCTCGTTCGTCGTCAGCAGTTAGCAATGACAAGTTCGACACGAGTTCATCAGGCCTGGCCACAACCTTTGACAACAGCGTGGCGTATTGCTTCAGCATCAGCTCGATGGTCTGACCCTTGAAAAGCTCGGTGTTGTATTCCATGACGCACGTCAAAGCATCGTCTTCTTCACGCGCCGCGAGCATTAGATCAAACTTCGCAGTAGATGTCGCAGCATCCAGCGCGGTCACTTCAACGCCTTCAAGTCGCAGCTTTGGGCTCGCGGTATTCTGGAACTGGAACATGACCTGGAACAGTGGATTTCGATTGAGGTCTCGTTCAGGTTGGAGCTCTTCTACCAACTTCTCGAACGGAAGATCCTGGTGAGCAAAGGCTTGCAGCGCCGTTTCCCTGACCTCCGATAGGAATGAGTCGAAGGTCGCTTTGCGGGAAAGCCCAGCACGGAACACAAGCGTGTTGATAAAGAATCCGATCAGCTTTTCAGTCTCGGCGCGATTTCGTCCGGCGATTGGCGATCCCACCACGATATCAGTTTGATTGCTGTAACGCGCCAACAGGATTTGGAACCCTGCGAGCAGCGTCATGAAGAGAGTGACGCCTTTGCGTTGGCTCAGTTCGTGCAATTGCTGACTAAGTTCTTTCGACAGCGTGATGAACTTGTAATCCCCCCGCGAGTACTGAACTTGCGCTCGAGGAAAGTCGGTGGGCAGCTCCAGTACGCCGGAAACTCCCGCGAGCTGTTCTTTCCAGTAATCGAGCTGGCGTTGTAACTCGTCGCCTTGTAGCCACTCTCGCTGCCACGCGGCAAAGTCCGCGTACTGAACCGCCGGCGACGGCAGCGCTGATGGAGTGCCGGTAACGACCGCGTTGTAGAGTGCAGTCAGTTCCTGGAAAAGAATGCCACCGGACCATGCATCGCTGATGATGTGGTGATTCGTCATCATAAGCACGTGATCTTGCTCGCCTAGTCGCAGCACACTCACACGCTTCAGCGGACCTGTCGCCAGATTGAAGGGCTTGGTGGCCTCGCTCTGAATCAAACGCAGCGTTTCCGATTCCTGCTCCGCGGCCGTCAAATCACTAAGGTCAGTCAACGTCACTTGAATCGACCCGGTTGCATCGATGACTTGTCGAACCTCGCCGTCAACAAATTCAAAACGAGTGCGAAACGTTTCGTGACGTTCGATGAGTTTGTCGAACGCTTGTTGAAGTGCAGCAAGATCGAGATTGCCCTTCAATCGAAGAGCTCGCGGCACGTTATACAGCGCTGTGTTCGGTTCCAGCTGATTGAGAAACCATAGCCGCTCCTGGGCGAACGAGGCCGGCGCATTCGAACGATCCTTTCTCGAGACGATTGGCGCAACTCCGGATTGCCGGGTAGCACTTTGCTTCAGGCGCAGCTCCAGTAGGGCTCGCTTCGCCGACGAGAGATTCTCGATTCGCTTATCCAGGTTTTCCATTACGAGAACTACCTATCCGCAGATTCCGCAGATTTTTCCGTGTGCCCAGTTCCGGAATCGCTGACAATCTGAGGACTTCATCCCCACCGGTTCAGCAGTCGTGTGGTTGACGCGCCCCGCAACCGCCAAACACACAAACGCCCAATAGAAAAGATAAACGACTAATGCGCGAAATCCCCGAATAAGTGGAGGGTTTCAAGACTGGGTGGCACGGGCATCTTGCCCGTGGGCAACTGCATGGGGGGCGCGCCCATGCCACGTCAAATGCGGCTACCAATGGCACGACCAATCTTAGCATCGCGCCCAAAGGGCTGCCAGTGAGTCTTGCCGTCAATAGGCAGGAATAACTACAGGCGTTTAGAGTTCAAACTTCAGTTTGTTACTCGCGAAAGCACACGATCTGAAGATTGAACTCTAAACGCCTGTAAACTTACGATCTATGGTAGGCGGACAAGTTTCAAGGCTTAACCAAAGCCGGGCGTTTGCGAATGATCCTGGTGATCCAGCCGACCAACGCTGCATTAGCCAACCCGACAAGAGCCGCGAGGATCTGGTTATCCTTGATCCGTTCATAAAGACCCGATGTAATGACTTCATCATTAAGGGTTACAAATCCCTTGCCCGACAGCGTGACCCGGAGTCGATCGGACCCAATTTCCAATTTGTTAAGCTGGACGAAGGTCGTGTCATTAGCGCGCCGAGCGCTAAAAAGCATGCGTCCGTCAGTGGTGCGAATGCTAATCGCCGCGGCTCGAACAACCGGAGGTGGATCGCCCATTTGTTGCTGGGGAACGCCCAAGTCCAGAGCATCATAAAAGTCAGCTGCATTGGACCAGAGACTATTGGTCTCTTTCATTGGAGTGAAGCTAAAACGGAAGCCGGAGTTTGGGGCTGCTACAGCAGAAACTTCAGTACCTGGTCCAAACTTCTGCGACCAACTTCCAACTTCGAGCAATTTATGGCAACCCTGTGCTTCAGCATCGTCCGTTTCTCCCGCCACCGCGAGTATGCTTATCAGAACCTCCTCACTAGCCTGCACTTCAAGTTGGCGCTCACGCTGTAAACCGGGAGTGCCCAATTGAAAAAACCGGATCTGCTGTGGGGGCTGACGATTCGAGGGAGTTTCGATCCTGAAATTCGTTCGGCACGGCTCACTTTTGGTGTCTTCCGGCCGACTTCCCTCATCGGTGTACCTGATACGGCCCTCGACCGCGGCGGCAGGTGAGTAAGAGTCGTTGCTCTTGAGATCCTCAACTGTTGTTTCCTCCAGGCGGGCCTTGTCCAGGCGAATAGTGAGTAGCTCGTTTGGTCTGCCGTCATGTGAGATCAGCGTGTTCTCAGACGGATTCTTGAGCGGTCCATCGATAATAAGCGCGGACTGCCCCAGCAGCAGTGGCGGCAGGTTAAATCGGCTGGTGGCCTCAAGGTCTATTGGAAGAGGAATCTTCACTAGTCGATATTGGAGATAGGCTACGCAGATTGTTACCAGCAGGGCCACCAGGACACGTACGATCCGTCGCTCCCACCACAACGGAAGTTGGCGACTTAGAAGGCGTAGTTGTATACGGATTATTTTGCCCGACACCGCTATTGAACCTGCACTTGCTGTTGCGAGATGCGCACGACCCAATCGCCGCCGCTGCCCCCACTTGCTGTCCTCCAGACCCGCACTTGCACTTTGTGCTGGCCGTGGGAGATTTGGCCGCTGTCATTGGTCCCATTCCAACGTCCGTTTTTCTGTGTACCGCGATCGATCTTTAGTTCCACCGGTACCGTTTTTACCCGCCTCCCTAACAATCTGTTATCTGCTGCGCGGGTCATCAGCAGGATCTCGGCCCCCCATTTTTCAAAATCTCGCAGCGCGCGAAAGTTATAGACATAGTTTTGACTGCCGGCCGGTTGAAAGGTGAGTTGATCGATCGTTATAGAACCAACTGCTTTATCGCCGAGCCCGAGCCCGTCGATGACAAAGTTTGTTGAATTTCCAAGCGGACTAATGGAAATACTCGCTATCCGTGGCTTCTTTCCAAATTCCTCGGGGAGTTTGAACTTCACCTGCTGCGTAACGCCCTGATCCGCAGTTTGGGAGGTATTAGACGCCCCTTTAACTTCAATTCGTACTTGACGTGGTCCTTTGAGAATCTGGGTAAAGGGCCGGGCGCCATTGACTTCAATTGTCAGCATCGCACTGTCACCGGGCATTGAGGTGAACTCAACGATCCCTGGCGCTCCGCCGGTGGCAAAGGCCCGGATAGAAATCGCGTCAGGTGCGTGAGTCTCAGAAACTTGTGGTCCCAGTGCGTTCACCAGGTCTTCAACGCTGATTTGCGCGGGGATTTGTTCAGTCAGTACCAAAAGGATCGGCAAGGTTCGCTTTATTCCACAGTTGTTTTGTCCGCACGAATCACAGTTAATTTCTGCGGAGCCTTGATGCTTTCCAGGACTCAGTCCATGTGTGTCAAAGATGACGGAAATCGGTTTGGTTTGTTTTCCGGGCACTACTATTGTCCGACCATCTGGGAATGACATGTAAGGCAGGTCGCTAACAACTGAGAAGGTCTGTGCTTGCTTACAATTATTCTCGATAAAAATGTTGGCCGGTCCTCTAACATTGGTCGACATTGAGACTTCCCAGACCTGCTCCGCGCCGGTACCCTGATAAGCTGCAGTGAACTTCGCTGTCGGCGTAAGGATTGCAAATAGCAAACAAGAAAGGAGCAGGAAATTTAGAATGCGGCGGCTTAATTTTTGGAAGAACATGAGGAGCCCTTGAGTTTCGGACAGCCAGTGACGGTGGTTATCCGGGGTGCCTTTCACACCGAGTGAGACGATTTGGGGTGGCGAGCAGAAGGCTCTCGCCCGGAAATGCGGTTGCTCTTCGTGAAGAAAATAGGCCGGGTACCTGGAAATGTCAATACGTGCCGAAAGGGTAATATCACTTCAAATCCAACAGCCAGATGTCGCTCTCGGAAGAATAAGCAGTGAAGTAAAGCAAGTGTCCATCGGGGCTGACGGCGACGGTACGAACAAAGTCAACCGGCAAAATTAGTGGCTCAATTTTCTTACTAACAACATCGGCAATGTAGGTTTTCCCTTCGCGCGCGAAAACCACGTGACGACTATCCGGCAGCCAGGCTGGTTGCGCATCCCAGTCCGTCAACTTCTCATAGCTCTTCGTCTCAAATGAAAAGATGCCGAGCCCAGTATCGACGCCGCGGAAACTACCGACGAGTTTCTTGCCGTCAGGTGACCAGTCCCAGGCGACAAAAACATCTGTTTGACCATTAATCGAAGGCAGCTGTCGCAGAGACTGTTCATTCCAATTTTTGTTTACGTCCAGAAAGATCGTAGCGTGATTGCGATTGCAGATGATTTCCTGACCATTCGGATTCCAAATCGGAAACGAAGAAGCCGTGCTACTGGCAAAAGTAAGCTGGCGCAGGTTGTTTCCGTCGACGTCAATAGTCCAGATCTCGTAGTTGCCGCTGCGGTCCGAAGCAAAGGCTACTCGCTTCCCGTCAGGCGACCAGCGCGGATAGCGGTCGAAAAACTTATCGTTCGTCAAGTCTCGCCAGTTCGAGCCGTCTGCGTTCATCACTACCAGATCGTCCTGAGTGCGTCTGGGCAAGCGAATGACAAATCTTTTGCCGTCAGCCGAGAGTTCCGGGCGGATGATCAAATGATCGCCACGCGTGATTGAAACCGGGACTCCGATCGTCTTCTGAGTTGCCTGATCGAATTCAACCGCCTGAATGTTGGCTCGGTCATCCGTCTGGACGTAGGCCATTCGAGTACCGTCGCCGGAAAAACTCAAATGCCGGCTATATCGAGATGGTGTCACGATGGCTTCAGGCTCAGATTGGACCTCGCCTGTTTGCTCATTCACAGCGACACGCCAAAAGTTCATGTTGCCACCGCGATCACTGGCGAAGTAGAGATAGCGTCCATCCGGCGACCAGACGGGGTTCCAGTTCGACACGCCGTCCTTCGTAACTACGACCGGAGGACCACCGCCAACCGGAATCGTAGCTATGTCGCGTCTGCCGGCATTAATTGGATTAAACCAGTAAGCGATGCGCTGGTTATGCGGAGACCACTGCGGTTGCATCGCGTCTTCGTTTGAAAGCAAGCGTTTTATGCCGCTGGCCACATTGACAATCCAAAGCGCGCTCGGAATGGTATTCCTGACATCCGGCATTTCACGACCGGCGAGGCTGAACACTATTTCCTTACCGTCCGGTGACCAGGCGGGATGAAAGCCGACGTCGGCAACACGGCGCAAGTTCTCGCCGGTTGCCTCCATCACATAAATGCCGGCCGGCTCGCGTTCAGAGCGAAACGCGATGTGGTCCCCGTCTGGTGAGAATGCAGGTTGCGTGTCATCACGAGTTGAATCCCTGGTGAGGTTCGTTGGATTCTTGCCGCCAACTCTCTGTAGAAACAGATCGTAGTTTCCTTCGTGTCGGGCTGCATAAACAAAACTCTTTCCGTCAACAGATAGACTGGGGAAGAGCTCTATGCCACCGTGATCTGTAAGCTGAGTATGTGTCCCGCGCGACCAGTCCGGTCCCTTTCCGCTCGACGATTTCAAGAACTGCCAGGTGATCAGACTACTCACCACAATTACTCCCAACATCGCTGCAATCAAGCCCAGGGTTCGCCGCGACCGTCGCTTTCGAGCCACGATTATTCTGTCGGAGCCCGACACATCCGAATCAATCTCGCGCAGCACCCGCCGCAGGTCAGCTCGAAAATCTGAAGCCGTTTGATAACGAAGCTCCGGATCTTTTTCCAGGGCGCGGCTGATGATGTGATCGAGATCGGGAGGTAATGCTGCATTCGAGCTTCGCACCGAGTCGGGATTAGTGTTCAGAATTGCATTGATGGTCGCGACTCGCACCTCCTGCTTGAACGGCGACTCGCCAGTTAACAACTCATAAAGAACGACCCCAAGACTCCAGATGTCGGTGCGTTGATCGAGCACCTCGCCCGTCGCTTGCTCGGGAGACATGTAAGCGAGCGTTCCCATAACCGTGCCGGGCATCGTTGGCGCGGGTCCGGAATGACTGCTCGATGGACCGATTTCGGTGAGCTTCGCTAACCCGAAGTCCAGCACTTTCACGTAGCCGTCACCGCGCACCATGATGTTGTCAGGCTTGATGTCGCGATGAATTATTCCGGCGGCGTGGGCGGCGCTCAGCGCTTCAGCAACCTGAACCGCAATCGATAAGGCGTCTTTCAACTTCAAGCCACCGCTCGCCATTTCGCGGAGAGTTCGCCCCTCAATGAATTCCATCGCGATGAAATGGGTATCGGCGAACCTGCCAACTTCGTAAATCGTGACGAGGTTGGGATGGTTAAGCGCGGAAAGGACCTGCGCTTCCCTTTCGAAACGAGCTGCTCGTTCAATGTCGGTAATGAACTCTGGCGGCAGAATCTTGAGCGCCACTTTGCGATTCAGTTTTGACTCAGTCGCCAAATACACCTGGCCCATCCCTCCCGAACCCAACAAGCGCTCAATCGTGTAGTTGTCGATTTCCTGTCCGGGTGTCATGAGCTTGGCTTCATAAGGCGCGCCCCCGGCCATGGCCTTCGCGGCGACGCGCATGGCTGAGTGCGCCATGAACGTACCGGCATGATTCTGAGCACTTAACAAGCTCAAGACTTCGCGACAAAGTTCCTGGTTGTCTCCACATTCGGAACGCACAAAAGACTCTCGCTCGGCCGCGGGAACCTCCTGCGCAGCATCAAGCAACTCGTCGACACGTTTCCACAGTTCAGCGTTCATCTGGTCCGAATTAATTCTCGACTTAAGCAGGGCATGTTTACTAACCGCGCACACCAAGGACCGGTTTCAGGTTTCAAGTTTCAGGTTTCAGGTTTCAAGTTTCAGGGTTTCAAGTTTCAGGTTTCAGGTTTCAAGTTTCAGGTTTCAAGTTTGGCGTTGTGCTCAACCGAACCCTTGTGAGTCAAGTATGTTATTACCGTTGAAACGGTTATTTGTATATTGGAATTGTTTCGTGTCACCCGGTTGAAACCGGATGTGAATGAGACGCGGCCAAAATCAACCGCCCAAGGCCTTGGAACTTGAAACCTTGAACTTGAAACCTTGAACCTGAAACCTGAAACCTGAAACCTCAAACCTTAAACTTTAAACCCTTGAAACCTGAAACCCGGGATTTAAACAAGTTTCAGGTTTTTGTAGGGGCATCGATCTAGTTGCGGCTCAATTCTCGATACAGCCAGGCTTTGGCTTTATTCCACTCGCGCATGATCGTTATCGGCGCAAGCTTCATGACCTCGGCGGTTTCATCGACACTTAGCCCACCGAAAAAACGTAGTTCGACAATCTGGCTCTTGCGCTCGTCAATATCGGCGAGACTCTTGAGCGCTTCATCGAGCGCCAGCAGGTCGGCGTCCTTTTCAACAGTGACTGTCATCGCGGCGTCCAGAGAAATGTGGCGCGCTTCGAGTTCCTTGTTCGCGCGCGGACGCTGACGGGCAAAGTCGACCAGGATTCGACGCATCATCTGCGCTGCCACCCCAAAGAAGTGAGCTCGGTTTTGCCAGCGCACTGCCTTCCAATCGATCAGGCGGACGTAGGCTTCGTTAATCAATGCGGAAGTTTGTAGAAGGTGGTCTTCGCGTTCGCCGGTCATGTAGCGCCGGGCGAGGCGATGCAGTTCAGCCTGAACGAGAGGCGCAAGTCTATCAAGCGCGCCTTCATCGCCATCACTCCAAGCTACGAGCAGTTGGGTAAGTTCCTGGGGCGCGTCCATGAATTTCCTCGGACCACGCGAAAATGGAAAAGGCCCGGTCAATTTAACACACTAGAGTCATCAGCGAAGATAACGGCTCGCCGAAAATATTTCCGGCTGGGAATGATAGTTTTCAGAGCTTCTCTCCGCCTTAGCAGGTAGAAAGCGATTTCCAAGCATGTCTAACCAGAACACCAAGCCGGGAAACAACTCAAACTCGATAGTTAGCCCCGGTCGGCTGCTAAAAATCTTACTAGGCTATCTTAAGCCCTACTCTCCCAGAGCTTTGGTGCTCACGGCGACGCTCGTACTCGAAGGCGCTTTCAACATTCTCCTCGCCTTAAACCTCAAGTTCATGATTGATTTCGCGCTCACGCCGCGCAACTCGAGAGCTTTGGTTTTTATCATTAGCTGCCTGGTCGCAGGGTTCCTGCTTACTGCGACGTCGCAGATCGTTCGCGATTATCTGTATGCATGGTTGGGGGCACGGATACTGAGCGACATCCGCAAAAAGATGTTTGGGCATCTGCAACGGTTGTCGCTTGGGTTCTATGCTCGGTCGCAAACAGGAGACCTCGCGGCCCGCTTCTCTTCCGATTTGACCGCGGTTGAAAACGCCGTCGTACTGGGCATTCCCGGCGCCTTGCTTTGTCTCATCAACATCACTTTCAGCACTTGCATCCTGTTTGCGCTCGATTGGAGACTCGCGCTCGCCGCCATCATCGGGCTGCCTCTTTGTCTGATTGGTCCGAAGATTTTGACGCCACGCGCCCTTAAAGCCGGCTATCACCTGCGACTTGAACAAGCGGCAATCTCAAACACAATTCACGAGAACTTAACTGCGCAACCGGTGATCAAAGCCTTCAGCCTGCGAGACTCGGTTGTGGCCAGCTTCGAGCAACAGGCAAACAGGCTGGCGGGTCTGGGCATTCGTTTTAACTTTCTCAGCTACGCGAGCGAACGAAGTCCAAACATCGCCATGCTGTTCTTCAATGTGCTGCTAATCAGTGGCGGCGCTTTGCTGGCGTTTCGCGGCTCCTTGTCGATCGGTTCTCTCGTAGCTTTCAACGCTCTGTTCATCACCGTCAGCACGGCGGTTATGGGATTGACGGCAGTAACGCCTTCCCTCTTGCAAGCAACTGGCGGAATGCAGCGCATCGAAGAGCTTCTAAACGAAGCACCGACCGTGGTCGAAAAGCAAAACGCCAAGCCCCTTCCACAATTGTTGTCGAGCATTCGATTTGAAAACGTGAACTTCGGATATTCGCCCGAGCAGAAGAACCTGCGCAATGTCGGCATGGAGCTGCCGGCGGGATCGCGGATCGCATTTGTAGGTCACAGTGGCTGCGGCAAGAGCACGAATCTCAATCTGCTGATGCGCTTTTACGATCCGACGTCGGGCAGGTTGACCTTCGACGGGATTGATCTTCGCGAAGCTCAGCTCGATTCGCTTTACCAGCAGATCGGCGTGGTCTTTCAGGAGAGCTTTCTCTTCAATACCAGCATTCGTGAAAACATAAGACTTGGAAAACCGGGCGCGTCTGACGCTGACGTGGAAGCTGCTGCCCAGGCTGCCGAGCTTCATGAGCTGGTAGTGCAAATGCCCGAAGGCTACGACACAGTTGTGGGCGAGCGCGGCGGCCGGCTTTCCGGCGGTCAGCGACAACGCGTGGCGATCGCGCGAGCGTTGATTCGAAATCCATCGCTGATCATTCTCGACGAAGCAACTTCAGCCCTCGACCCTGCGACCGAGGCTGCTATCAATGAGACCCTGGAACGCGTATCGCTGGGCCGGACAGTTATTTCAGTGACTCACCGGCTGCAGTCGGTCAAAGACTACGATCAGATTTTTGTGTTCAAGAATGGGCGAGTAATCGAATCCGGCTCGCACGACACGCTGATATCGTTTGGCGGCAACTACGCCGAGATGTGGCGGCGGCAACACGGAACGACCATGTCACCGGACGGGGAGTTTCAAGTTACAGACACCAGCATTCTTCGCGATGTGCCTTTGTTCAAGGAGCTCGATCAGTCTTATCTGAAGAGCATTGCTCGTATGTTTAGTACTGAGCATGTGCCGGCAGGCCGCACCGTCATTACTGAAGGAGATGAAGGCAGCCGGTTCTACATCATTGTGCGAGGCCAGGTTGCGGTCAGCGCGAGAAATGCCAAGAACGTGACCGACGATCAGGTTCAGATAGCTACGCTCGACGACGGCGACTACTTTGGCGAGATTTCCCTGCTGGCGAATATTCCCACTACTGCGTCGGTGACCACGTTGACGCCGAGCATCTTCATCACGCTGCAACGCGAGCAGCTCAATCAACTCGTCGAACAGCATGCGGGTCTGGCCACGCAAATGCGCGCGGCTTTGGAACAACGGCTCGTGCAAACCTACGCGTTGACTTAGATCTCTAGTTTCAGGTTTCACGGTTCAAAGTTTCAGTTTCAAGTTTCAGGTTTCAGGTTTCAGGTTTCAGCGTTTCACGGTTTCAAGTTTCACGGTTTCAGGTTTCACGGTTCACGGTTCACGGTTCACGGTTTACGGTTTACGGTTTACGGTTTACGGTTTCACGGTTTCAAGTTCCAAGACCCTGGCTCGTTTCATTTTGGCCGCATCTCATTCACACCCGGTTTCAACCGGGTGACACGAAACAATCCACAATACAAATAACCGTTTCAACGGTTTCCGGTCGTCTGTGCTTCAGTGCCTGGAAGGAAACCGTTAAAACGGTTAAGAGGTAAATCGTGGTCATTGCATCACCCGGTTGAAACCGGGTGTGAATGAGATGCGGCCCAAAACCAGCGACCCGAAGACCTTGAACCTGAAACGCTGAGCCTTGAAGCCGTGAACCGTGAAACCTGAAACTTGAAACGCTGAAACCTTGAAACTTGAAACTTGAACCCTGAACCGTGAAACCTGAAACTTGAAACTTGAAACTTGAAACTTGAAACCTGAAACTTGAAACCTAAAACTTGAAACTTGAAACACACCAGGGCAATGATACTTTTCACCGATGTTCTCCGCCTTAGTAGATGTAAGAAGTTCTAAAGTTCAGAAGGAGAGCATCATGAGCATGTCTACCAGCGCAGTTTTGGAACTCGACGTCGAGAACGATTCGCAAATTGAGGTTCGTGACAACGATGGCTTCAAGGGAGTGTTTGCCACGGAAGATATCAGCGAAGATTCTGTCGTCTTCATCCTCAAAGGCGCCATCACGTCACGTCCGACGATGTACACGATCGAGTTAGGCAGGAACCAGCATCTGAACTTCCCCAAAACGCGTCAAGACCATGATGACCTCGATTATTGTTGGCAGTATCTGAACCACAGTTGCGGGCCCAATGGTTACATGGATACGGTGGGCCGAACTTTTCGTGCCGCGCGCAAGATCCGCCGCGGTGAAGAAATCACTTTCAACTACCTCACGACTGAATCCGTCATGGCTGCTCCGTTCAATTGCGTCTGCGGGTCGCCTAACTGCTTCAGATTCATTCGCGGGAGCAACTTCCTGACGCGGGAGCAACGCCTGCTCATTCAGCCATTCGTGATTACACATCCTTCAATGGAGACGCCCGTGTTCTCGATTCAAAGACAAACTGGCAACCTCAACAACTCCTTCAGCTCCAGCCGCTAGTGAAGAACAAGCTTAGCCGCAGATTACGCCGATTCCACAGATTAGGATTTTACGTCTGTGAAATCTGTGTAATCTGTGGCTAAGGTTTGGTTATTCGCCTGTTTGAGCTTTCAAGAGCTGCTCGGCTTCTTCGTCCGACATCTGTTCCAGCTCAGCCAGCAATCTCGTGGTGTCGTCCGTGCGAGCTTCATCGATTCGCTCAGCCAGGGCAGCGACGGTTGGAGCTTCAAACAAACTGCGCAAAGGAATCTCAGTTTGAAATGCCTGGCGCATACGCGAGACGACCTGCGTCGCCAGTAACGAATGCCCGCCGAGTTCGAAGAAGTTGTCATGGACGCCTACTTCATCCACCTTCAGCAGCCCGGCCCATATACCTGCCAACTCCCGCTCCGTTTCATTCCGAGGAGCGACGAAGACTCGCAACATTTCGGGTCGAGACTCATCCGGTTTCGGCAAAGCAGCGCGATCGACTTTTCCATTTGGCGTGAGTGGAATCGTCTTAAGCGACATGAAGGCCGACGGGATCATGTAGTCCGGTAGTCGTTGGGTAAGAAAACTTCGAAGGTCGTCCGCCGTGGGTGGTTTTGAGCCTTGCGGCACAATGTACGCAATCAGCCGCTCCGCGCTGGTCAGCTTGTCAGAGCTTCCCTCTCCAGCTTGACCGATGACGACAGCTTGTTGGACAGCGGCGTGAGTTGCGAGTACGGCTTCGACCTCGCCGAGCTCAACACGAAAGCCGCGCACTTTTATTTGGTTGTCAATACGACCGAGAAATTCAAGATTGCCATCAGGCAAGCTGCGCGCGAGATCGCCCGTGCGATAAAGACGCGCACCGGCTTCGGCCGTGAACGGATCAGCCACAAAGCGAGCGGAAGTTTCAGCCGGCTGATTGAGATATCCAGCCGAGACGCCCGCGCCGCCAATAAAGAGTTCGCCTGCAACCCCGCTCGGCTGAGGCTGCAGGTAGCGGTCAAGCACATAAGCGCGCGTATTTGCGATCGGTTTGCCGATCGGCACCGTCATTGAACTCTTATCTGTTTGGACCGCGCCCACTCTGAAAGTTAGCGAGCCTACAGTTGTTTCCGTCGGACCATAGTGATTGAAGATCTGACAGTCTGGCCTCAGGCTGGAAATCTTCTCGACCAACTCCCACGGCAACGCTTCGCCGCCGAGCAGCAGCGTTCGTGTAGGCAGCATTCCGCCATTCGGTTGTGCGGCTAACAGCGCCTGCAAATGCGAAGGCACAATCTTCAAGACATCGATCGGACGTTTAGACACGTAATCACTGAACAGCTCGCCTTCCATCGCAACGTCATAACTCAGGACATGCAGACATCCTCCCGAAAGTAATGCGGGAAAGATGCATGTATTGCCCAGGTCAGCTGTGATCGTAGTTACCGTCGCGAAGTGAAGTGGCTTATCAATCTTCAACAACTCCAGAATGAATTCGGTGTAATTCACGAGATTGCGATGTTGGATAGCGACGCCTTTGGCAACTCCCGTCGAGCCGGAAGTGTAGATGACGTAAGCCAAATTCTCCGGAGTCGCGATCTCATCGAGATTGCTATCCGGCGCCGCGGCAAGCGCTTCTCGATCGAGCTGAAGATCAATGGTCGCTCCCTCGAACTTCAGTTCCTCATCAAGAGAACCGGTGTTGGTAATCAGAAGCGACGCCTGGCTCTCAGCCAGCTGAAATGAGAGTCGCTCCTTTGGATGCTCGGGATTCAGCGGGACGTAAGCAGCGCCAGCCTTGAGAGTTCCGAGTAGGCCAACGATGACATCGGCGCTGCGAGGCAAGTTGAGACCAACTCGATCGTTAGCTTTCGCGCCGCGTTCTTTGAGCAAGTACGCCAGTTGATTCGAGCGCGCATTCAGCTCGGTGTAACTGAGTTCGGTATCCTCGAACACCAGCGCCGGAGCGCTTGGAGTGCGTTCGACTTGCGCCTCAAAAAGCTGATGTATGCACTTCTCGTGACTGAACGGTGCCTCCGTGAGATTGAAATCGACCAGCAGTTGCCGTCGTTCAGCTGCGCCGAGGATGTCGATCGCGCCAATTGACGTAGAGCGGACTTCAGTCTGCTCACAAGTGGCCGAGTATCCAGCTCTTCTGGTAGCAGAAACGTCGGCAATCAGTAAGTCCGAGGAAGAACGTTGAATCTCTGGACTTGAGTGATGTTCGGGTTGAGCGAGACTTTCTTGTTGAGATGTTGGAGAGGAAACACAAACTGAAGTTTGTGCTACCAGGCTTTCGAAGTATCCCGCCATTCGCTCAATCGTCGGGCGATCAAATCGATTGCGATCAAACCGCAGTTCGACTGATAGACCATTCATGCTCTTCACGGCTACCAGCTTGATCTTGAAAGCTTGATGAAAAACTTCATGCCTACAAATAGAGAACGCCAGCCCATCGCCATTAAGGTCCGCCCATTCCGTGAATTCAAAGCCGACCTGGTCATTGGTTGGGCGGTGCTCAAAGAACTCGAGCCACTCATGCGTTTCGCCAATCGCCCGGCGCGCGCCAGCCAGCAAGTCCTGGAATGGAACATCACCGCCGCGACACCAAACCGGAAGGTAACTATCGTATAAACCCAGCGCTCCTTCGAGATCAGCAAGCTTGCGGCCATCGAAAAGGTTGAAGATGACAAACTCTGACTGTCCCGTGAGACGCCAGACCAGCGCTTGCCAATTCGCAAACAGGAAGGTTGTTAGCGAGAAGTCCGGATCGGTTGCCAAAGCTTCAAGCTGCGTGCACAAGCTGGCAGTAAACCTCAGCGGGACGGATTCGATTGCTGGTGGAACCGCCTCGCTCTTCTGCTCGCGCGGAAATATCGGCGGCGTCTCAAGGAAGCCGGCTCGTTCACCCCAAAACTTCTGTCCTTGGTTGACCTGCTCGTCGTTAGCCTCACGAAGCTCATTCTGCCACTCAGAAAAGTCCGCGTACTGCATCACCTCTCGAGCGTGGTCTTGTTCGTGAAGGATTGATTGGTAAGCAGCGTGCAGCTCTCTCACGAAGTTCGGCACCGTCGCCGCGTCCGCGCAGAGCGCCGGAAGCGACACCGTCATGACTCGACGATGCGGCGACAACTTGAACAGACTTACACGCAAGAGCGGACCGCGCTCAAAGTCGAAGCGGCGCGCCCGTTCTTCGGCTAACGATGACTCGATTCGATGTTCCTGATTAGCCGAGTTCAGTTGGCTCAGATCGATCGCTTGCCATGCGGGATGGGCGTTGTCGGAAATAACCTGATAAGGAGTGCGAACTCCCGGTGGCCGGTGAAAAGTCGTGCGCAGTATTTCGTGACGAGCGACCACGTCATACAGTGCGCGCTCGAGTATGCGTGCTTGCAGATCGCCTTCAAGCTGCAGCGCGCAGGAGATGCGGTACAGCTGTTCCGGATTAGTCTCCTGCAGCAGCCACAGATTCCGCTGCTGCGGTGAAAGTCGAAACCCTTGAGTAGAGTCCTGCATTTGCCCTGGAGTTCGTGCGATTCCGAGAAACCCACTATCCACAGATTACGCCGATTACACAGAGGTTTGGTTGAGATTTACAATTTCATCTCCGAATATGAATATCCGAAAACATCTGTGAAATCTGCGTAATCTGCGGATAAAGTCTTTACTCTGTGGTAACCAGATTGCCCAGTGCGACTACGATCTTACGTGGGCCCACGTAAGGATTGCGCGAGTGAGCAACGAGCATGTTGTTGAGCATCAGCACATCGTGTTTGGCCCAGGGGAAGCTGACACCCAGCCGCTGATACAACTTGTCGATGTGGTCCATCACGGAGGCGTCGATCGATGTACCGTCGCCATAGTAAACATTCCGCGGCAAATCTTCTTCAGCCATCATCGTCAACAAAGACTCGCGCACAGCCGGCGCCAAACAAGAAATGTGATGTAACTGCAGTTGATTAAAGAAGACCAGCTCGCCAGTCTGCGGGTGCTTGACGACTGCGGGCCCAACCTGCCGAGTTCGCAAACCGTTATCGCCCTTCCATTCGAACTCAATCGACGCGCGGCGGCAATACGCTTCGACCACATTGCGATCGCTGGTGTGAAAGAAGTCCTGCCAGCTCACATCAAGACCGTCAGTAAAGTTTCGCACGTACATCAAACCTTTGCGTTCAAACTCATGGCGGATTTCGGGATCCAGTTCCTGGTAGATCCTCCGGCAATCGATGATGGGCGACTCCCCTCCTTGTTGAGCAGGCTGCACGCAATAAAACCAAATCAACATCGGCCACTGATGCATGTGGGAGCTTTCGTTATGGAAAAGAATCCGTTCATCCGAGGGATAAGGCGTCGAGCCGTAGACTTTTCCCCCTTGCTCTTCGCGAGGCAGGTCGCCGTATTCGCCAAATAATTCGGGACAAATCGCACCAGCGAGTTTCTCAAATTCCGGCACGGTCTCGATGGCGAAACCGCGAAACAACAACGCGCCATGTCGAAGTAGCTTCTCGTTGAGAAATTCCCGGTTGGATGCAGCCCATTCGGGAAGATCGATATCGCTGCCCGTAGGCTCAATCACGAGCGGCAAAGTGTTTTGCCCATTCAGAAAGCCGGTTTTGACACTGCCCGCCTGGGCCAGGTCAACGCCTTTGCGACGAATATTTCTCAAGCGATTCAGCCGCGATTGCTGCAGATCCTTGTTATCCATTTTTCCCGTAGCCGTGGCATCGGCATCTTGCCGATGTGTTTTCGTCGCATCGGCATCTTGCCGATGGGCTTTCGTGGCATCGGCATCTTGCCGATGTGCTTTCGTGGCATCGGCATCCTGCCGATGGGCTTTCGTGGCATCGGCATCCTGCCGATGTGTTTTCGTGGCATCGGCATCCTGCCGATGTGCTTTCGTGGCATCGGCATCTTGCCGATGTGTTTTCGTGGCTTCAGCATCCTGCTGTGTCGGCAAAGAAATCCCATCGGCAGGATGCCGATGCCACGACATTTTCAGCTCATCCACTCTTGACGAAGGCTGAACTACTATCTGCTCCAGCAATCGTTCGTAATTCCGCGAGAGACCTACGATCGTATCCCGCTCAAACAGATCCGGATTGTACAGCCAGAATCCCGACAACCCACGTTCCCCTTCAGACAAAAACAGCACCACGTCAAAGCGAGAGCTCTCGAGTGGCAAGTCGAATCTCGATACTTCGAGGCCGGACAACTTGATCGGAACGTCCGGATTCTGCATCACGATTAGAATCTGAACTAACGGATTGCGAACCGGATCTCGCTGAGGTCTCAACTCTTCGACCAGCTTTTCAAACGGCAGATCCTGATGCGCGTAAGCATCGAGCGTGGTCTCTCGAACCTGCTTTAGCAAAGATACAAAATCCACGTCGCCGGAAACTCGAGCTCTTAGCGGCAACAAATTGGTGAAGAAGCCGATCAGATTTTCAGTTTCAACGCGATTTCGATTGGCCACGTCCGTGCCAACGAGCAGGTCTGATTGCCCGGTGAATCGTGACAACAACAATTGAAAGCCGGCAAGACAAGTCATAAAAAGTGTGACGCCCTCGCGCTGGCACAGCTCTTTGAGCTGGTCGAGCAGTGAACGAGGCATCTCGAACTCTTCGTACGCGCCGCGAAAACTTTGCACAGCTGGTCGCGGCTTGTCGGTCGGCAAATCTAAAAGCGTTTGAGCTCTCGCAAGTTGATCTCGCCAGTAGGTGGTAAGGACTTCATACCTGTAGCCTTGCAGCCACGCCCGTTGCCATACCGCATAGTCCGCGTATTGAATCGGCAGCTCGGCCAACGGCGACGATTCACCTTTCGCAAACGCATCGTAGAGAGTGGTGAGCTCGCGAAAGAGAATCGCTAATGACCACTCATCCGCGGCGATGTGATGCATCGTCAGAATTAGCGTCTGATCTTCATCGTCAAGTCGGACTAGCTTTGCTCTCAAGAATGGACCCTGCGTTAGGTCGAACGGCAGTTTTACTTCCTCAGCCGCAATACGATTCTTTTCTTCTTCCATCTGAGCCGTAGGAAGCGAACGAAGGTCTATAACCGGAACGGCCAGCGCCTGGTAGCTCACGATGCGCTGGTACGGAGTTTCTTCGTCGACTTCGAACGCAGTACGAAGCGACTCATGACGCCGGACAATTTCGTTAATCGCAGCAGTCAAAGCGTCAAGATTCAGTGGACCGCGCAAGCGAAGCGCCCGAGCAATATTGTAAAAAGGATTGCCCGGCTCGAGTTGGTCCAGGAACCACAGCCGCTGCTGGGCGAATGACAGCGGGAGCTTACCGTCTCTCGCGATCCTGGCGATCGGCCGCAGAGGTTCGAGATCTTCAGCCAAACCCAAATCGTCGATACGGCTCGCCACCCTCGCTATGGTCAGGTTTTCAAAAATCGCTCGCACCGGCAAATCTACATTGAACGTTTCGCGGATACGCGAAGTCACTCGCGTCGCCAGCAAGGAGTGGCCGCCTAATTCAAAAAAGTCATCATGAACTCCCACGTTATTAACGCGCAGCACCTGGCTCCAAATTCCGGCAAGCAACTCTTCTGTCGGTGTGCGTGGCGCTACGAGTCCGACGGTGTGTCCGGTTTGATCGGGGGCCGGTAGAGCCGCTCGATCAACCTTCTTGTTTGGCGTCAATGGAATTTCGTCAAGGGTGACGAAGGCCCAGGGAATCATGTATTCCGGCAACGTGGTGCGCAGGTGGCTGCGCAGATCGTTAGCAGTCGACGAGAGGCCGGAGCGCGGAACGATGTATGCAACCGGCCGGCGGTCTCGCGCGTGATCCTCTCGAATAACTACGACTGCCTGGCCCACTCCCGGATGTTCCGTGAGGGCGACTTCAATTTCACCAAGCTCAACACGAAAGCCGCGCAGCTTTACTTGATTGTCTATGCGGCCGACAAATTCAATTCTGCCATCGCGACGCTGACGCGCGAGATCGCCGGTTCGATAAAGACGAGTTCCCGCGCCACTAAACTGGTTTGGGATGAATTTCTCGGCGGTAAGATCGGGACGATGAGAGTAGCCCCGAGCCAAACCGGCGCCGCCGATAAAAAGCTCACCCGGCACATTGACAGGAACAGGTTGCAGATATTCGTCTAACAAGTAGACCTGGAGGTCCCGAATAGGTTCGCCAATGGACGGCGACGTTGAGCGGACTTCAGTCTGCTCTGCCTGTCCAAAGGGAGAGCTTTGTGTCGCAGCGGCAACGTCATCTAGCACCAAGTCCGAAGAAGCATCTTGAATCTCTGGATTTGAGTGTTCTTTCGCAGGCTCTGATCTTTCAGGTTGAGTTTTTGATGAGGAGGAACAGACTGAAGTCTGTTCTACCAATGTTGAGCGGACTTCAGTCTGCTCTGCCCGTCCCAAGGGAGAGCTTTGTGTCGCAGCGGCAACGTCATCTAGCGTCAAGTCCGAAGAAGCATCTTGAATCTCTGGACTTGAGTGTTCTTTCGCAGGCTCTAATCTTTCAGGTTGAATACTCCCCAAGGAGGAACAGACTGAAGTCTGTTCTACCAAGGTTGAGCGGACTTCAGTCTGCTCTGCCTGTCCCAACGGAGAGCTTTTCGTCGCAGCGCCAACGTCATCTAGCGTCAAGTCCGAAGAAGTATCTTGAATCTCTGGACTTGAGTGTTCTTTAGCGGACTCGACATTGTCGGATTGAGTTTTTCCCAAGGAGGAACAGACTGAAGTCTGTTCTACCGGGGCGCAGGTTGTCCAGACTGTACTTTCGGTGGGTCCGTAGAAATTCCAGACCGGTATCTCAAGCTTCCCGAGCTCAAGCGCCAGTTCCTGATCCAAAGCATCGCCGCCACAAACAATCAACCGCAGCTTCCAGTCGCTCGACTTTTCCAGTGCCTGCTTGCGAGCAGCGAGCAATTCGCGCAAAGCCGACGGAGTCTGATTCAACACCGTTACTTTTTCCCGGCAAATGAGCTCGAAAAGATCGGCCGGCGACTGCAAGGTCTCGAGCGGTACCACGACGAGCGTTCCGCCTTGCAACAAGCATCCCCAGATTTCCCACACCGAAAAATCGAACGCGTAGGAATGCACCACGGTCCAAACGTCACCGGCTAAGAAGCCGACTCGATCCTTGGTGGCGTCGAAAAGATGAACCACGCTCCGATGGGTCACCTCAACACCCTTTGGCTTTCCGGTCGAGCCAGAGGTGTAAATGATGTACGCGAGATGATCCGGATTCGGTGTCGAGCTCGGATTGCCGGCGGGCTCATCACTGAACTCGGCGTGATCATCAAGACAAAGAACCGGGGCTGAAAGGGGCAGCAATGAGCTTCGGAATTTTTCCGCTGTCAGCAGAATAGGCACCTGCGAGTCTTCCAGCATGAAGGCCACTCGCTCTGCTGGATAGCCCGGATCGATCGGAACGTAAGCGCCGCCTGCCTTCAGAATCGCGAGCAGCGCTATCACCGTTTCCACCGAGCGTTCAAGAAACACCCCGACCGGCGCCTCGGGACAAACTCCCATTCGTTGAAGCCGGTGTGCCAACTGATTGGCCCGGTTATTCAACTCAGTGAACGTTAAGCTAAGGTCACCGCAAATCACCGCGATTTGACCCGGATTAAGTTCGACCTGAGATTCAAACCGCTGTGCTATCGTTAGCGGCTGGTCCGCATTTAGGTGCTCGGGATTCCACCTGGTAAGGAGAGTCTGAAGTTCTTCCGGCTTCCTGATCTGCAAATCGCTGATCCGGGCAGTGGGATTTTCCAGGACACCTTCAAGGAGAAGATGATAACTCGACATCATCTCGCTGATTGTTTCGCCATCAAACAGATCGGTGTTGTATTCCCACATAGCGCTCAGCCCGGCGCCCTTATCGCTCATGAACAATGACAAATCATTTCGAGCCGTGCCGCGTTCAACCTCCAGCCACTGCAGAGCCACTCCTTTTTGGACCATCGGCGACGGCGTATTTTCGAGCGCGAAGATGACTTGAAATATCGGCGCGTGGCTCAGGCTGCGGTCGGGTTGCAGTCGTTCAACCAGCTTATCGAATGGAATCTCCTGGTGGGCATAGGCTCCGACTGCGGCTCCACGAACTCGTTGCACTAACTCGCGGAAGGTATCGCTGCCTGAGAGTTGGGTTCGAAGCGGGAGCGTATTGGCGAAAAGACCAATCAGATCTTCCAACTCAGATTTGCTGCGGCCAGCAAACGGCACTCCAACCACAATATCGTCCTGCCCACTGTAGCGCCACAGCAAAACATCGAAAGCCGCCAGCAAGGTCATAAAGAGTGTGACACCCTCACGCCTGCTAAAGGTTCGCAGCCGGTCAGCCAAACTTCCCGGGACTTCGGTATGCTGCCGCGCTCCGGCGGACGACTGCACGGGCGGTCGCGGTCGATCCGTAGCAAGCTCGAGTAACGCTGGAGCGCCAGCCAGATGTTCGCTCCAGTAAGCCAACTCACCGTCGAGAACTTCGCCGCTCATCCACTCGCGCTGCCAAACGGAATAGTCCGCGTATTGAAGTGAGAGCTCCGGCAAAGGAGAAGGTCGCCCGTCTGCAAACGCCTCATACAAAGTAGCCAACTCGCGAAGGAACACGCCCATGGACCAACCATCACTGATGATGTGGTGCATGGTAATTACGAGCACGTTATCGTCAACGGCTATGCGCAGGAGATGAGCTCGTAGCAGCGGGCCCACGGCGAGATCAAAAGGCCGCCCGCCCTCCATTTGCCACCAGCGCTTCGCTTGAGTTTCCGCATCCTCTCTTTCCAAAGTAAGCAGGTCGATAACAGGCGCCTCGAGCGATAGTTCCCTGGCCACGGCCTGCCTGGGCTCACCGTCTTCCATAACGAAAGAAGTGCGCAGCGATTCATGTCGTCTAACAACTTCGTTGAGGGCAGCTTTCAAGGCATCGAAATTTAGAGACCCGTCAAAACGCAGCGCATAGAGAAGATGGAAGACGCTCTTGCCTGGATCGAATTGATCCAAAAACCAGAGTCTTTGCTGGGCAAATGAAGTGGGGAAAATGAAAGGGTCCATATAAATTGCTTCTTTGTCCTTCGTTCCTTTGGTTCTTTGTGCTTGAGTCTATAGCGAATTGTTTTGTTGCTATTGCAGGAAGAAGTCGACCCGCCTAACACTCAAGCACAAAGAACAAAGCACTCAGAACCAGGAACAGACGAGCATCCCGCCGCTGTCCTGTCGAATGTCTTTTCTACCGTCACCCACGCGGCAATCGTCTGATTTCGGGCATAATTTTTTGATCCGGACGCTTGGCCCCTCGTAAGAATTCGGCCTGACCGGCAACCGTAGAGTTATCAAAAAAATACTGCAACGGCATGTTTACATTGAACATTTCACGAATGCGCACCAGTACCTGTGTTGCCAGCAGCGAGTCGCCCCCCAATTCAAAGAAATCTTCGAAAACGCCGACAGTTTTCCGCCAGAGGACCTCGCGCCAGATGGAGGCAATTGTTTCTTCGGTACCATTGCGTGGCCCGACAAAGGTCGCAGTTGCATTATCGTCAAGCGGAGCAGGCAGCGCACTCCGGTCCAATTTACCGTTTTCTGTCAGCGGCAAATGATCGAGCCGCATGAAAACCGCGGGCACCATATGTTCAGGCAGCTTACCGATGAGGTAACTGCGTAGCTCGTTTGTGGCAATTTGATCTGAAGTCGTGACCACATAGGCTACCAGTTGCTTTAGTCCAGGCTGATCGACTCTGACAACGACCACACAGTCGACGATGCCAGGATGGTTGGCCAGACACTTCTCGACTTCTCCCACCTCGATGCGGAAACCGCGAAGCTTGACTTGAGTGTCGCTACGACCGAGATACTCGATAGTGCCGTCGCGTAAGAAGCGCGCGACATCACCGGTGCGATAAAGTCTTGCTCCCAACTTCTCGCTGAATGGGTGCGGCAAAAATCGCTCGGCCGTCAGATCCGGTCGCTTCAGATATCCGCGACTAAGGCCTGCACCACCAACATATATTTCACCGGACACTCCAACGGGAACCGGCGCCATCTGACTGTCAAGAATATAGACCTGCAAGTCCGGCAGCGGACGACCGATGGCACGTTGGCCTGAGGACCCTGTCTGTGTAACGGGATGATGGGTTACATGCACCGTAGTTTCGGTGATGCCATACATGTTGACGAGTTGCGGTTTTTTTTCATTATGGTTCTTGAACCAGCGCTTCGCGATAGAACCGTCCAGCGCTTCGCCACCTAGAATCACAAACCTGAGTGACGTGTCATCTTTTGAGCAATTCTTCCGATCCTCAGCTTCTGCTTCTACAAATTGTCGAAATGCAGAGGGAGTCTGATTGAGCACGGTAACTCCGGCAGCGCGCAACAACCGATAGAAGTTCCGCGGCGCCCGACTGATCCAATAAGGAACCACTACGAGCAGGCCGCCATACAGCAACGCGCCCCACATTTCCCAGATAGAGAAATCAAAGGCATAGGAATGAAAGAGTGTCCATACGTCGGTATGGTCGAAGCCAAATAGCGATTGAGTCGTTTCAAAAAGTCGAATAACATTTTCGTGAGTAACCATCACACCCTTTGGTTGGCCCGTGGAACCGGAGGTGTAGATTACGTACGCGAGGTTAAGCGGAGTTACCGCGGCAGCAGTGTTCAGCTCGTGTGGAGAATGTTGAAGATTGTGCAGCGTCCGATTCTTCTCCAGACAAATCACCGGCAACTGACTCGAAAAACGATCTCGCAGCGCGGGTTCAGTCAGGATCATACCGGCGCCGGAATCCTCGAGCATGAATGATAGACGAGCTGTCGGATAAGCGGGATCCAGCGGCAAATAGGCGCCACCAGCCTTAATTATTCCCAATATCCCCACCACCATTTCAATTGAACGCTCCACACAAATCCCGACCAGTACTTCCGGGCCAACTCCAAGTTTTTCCAGATGGTGGGCCAGGTCGGTGGACCTGTCCTCGAGTTCAGCGAAGCTTAACCTTTCCTCCTCGAAGACGACTGCCGTTGCTTCGGGAGTACGCTTCACCTGTTCGGAAAATAGCTGGTGCAGACAATCTTGCGAGAGACGGCGTTCAGGAGCGGGGTTCCAATCAAACAACACTTGTTGCCGCTCAGCTTCGGAGAGCAAAGGTAGTTGGCCGAGGCGCAGATTGAGATCGGCCGCCATTGCCGTGAGCAGATTTTCGAGGTGGCCGAGCATGCCTTGAATAGCTGCTGCGTCAAAGCGGCGCTCGTCATATTCCAGCTTCAGCGCTAACTGCGAGCCCGAGTAAACAGCCAGGGCCAGCGGAAATTCTGTCTGCTCTCGTAAATCAAAATCTCGTCCCGAGCTGTTGAGCTGTTCGTTCAGCTCGTAGCTCTCAAAAACGAAAATGGACTCGAAGAGTGAGGCGCCGCGAGGTATTCCACTCCACTGCTGTATTTTTGCCAAAGGAGTGTGTTCATAGTCGCGAAAAGCGAGTTGCTGACGGCGTAAGTCCCGTAACCATTCACGCAGAGGTTGCTGAGGATCAACGTCTACTCGCAACGGCAATGTATTGATCAAAAGACCTATGATCGATTCGGATCCCGATATCGAACCATGCCGGCACGCTCGGGTAGCGCCAAACACTATGTCCTGAGACGCATAATAATGACCTAGTAACAGGGCCCAACTTCCCTGCACCAGAGTATTGAGCGTAATTTCGTTTTGTTTAGCCGTGAGCTTAAGCGCGCTGGTTAATTCTCCCGGAAGAGTTCGGCGTTGATAGGCGGGCTGACGATGTTTGTCTTCGTTACTTTCAAGGAAGTCGTCGTCTCGCAGACGCAAGGCCGGCGGTGGTGTATACCCGCGCAGATATTGAGTCCAAAAAGTGCGAGCCTCGGACGATTCCACCTGGCTCAACCATTGGATGTAATCGCGGTATGGACGCCGCGCTGGAAGTGTAGGCGCGACGTCACGAAGTCTCGCCTCATAAAGGGAAAATACTTCCTGCAAGACCATGAAGTGAGAACGACCGTCGAGCAAGGCGTGATGAAAAGTCCAGACCAGACGGTAGTGCTTGTCACTGAGTTTGAAACAAGCCCAACGCGTCAGCAACGGTTTCGTGACTTCAAAAGCCTTACTGCGATCGTTCAGCAGAAATTCATCGAGCCCCTGATCCTGTCGCGCCGGCTCCAGGTTACTCCAGTCATAATTGCGCCAGACCACCTCAATGTTTCCGTAAACATCCTGGACTGGCTCAGGAATACCTTCCCAACGAAACGCTGTTCGCAGAACGTCATGACACTTAACTACTTCCTGCCAGGCGCCATGTAGCGCGGGCACGTTTACGTTTTCCCGGAGGTCACAAACCAGTTGCTGAACGTACGTGCCGCTTTCGTGCAGGCCTCGCATCAGCATGCCCTGCTGCATAGGCGACAGTGTATAGCTGGAAACGATCTCTTTTTCGCTCACTTTATTAAGTTCAGGAAGAAGTGCGTAGGCCTCTTAACCTCGAGGCAGTCGTTTGATGTCGGGCATAACCCTTTGATCTTCGGCCCGCGTAGTTCGGAGAAACTCGGCGAGACCCGCAACAGTCGGTTTTTCAAAAAAATACTGCAATGGCAAGTTCACGTTGAATGTTTCACGAATGCGTGACATCACCTGCGTCGCCAGCAGTGAATGCCCTCCCAGATCGAAGAAGTTGTCGTGGATTCCAATCGACTCGATTTTCAAAATTTCACTCCACAATGCCGCCAGCTTGAGTTCTGCATCCGTTCGTGGAGCAACGAACGCAGCGGAGGCATCGTCCCGTGATTTCTCCGGAGCCGGCAAGGCGTCGCGATCAATTTTTCCGTTTGCAGTTAACGGGATTTCATCGAGCCCGATAAAGAACGCCGGCGCCATGTGAAAAGGCAGTCGTTCTCTCAAGAAAGCTCTTAACGCCTCGCGTTCAAGCGCTCGTCCAGGTTTGTTCACAACGTACGCTACCAACTGCTGATCGCCAGTCGCATCAGCGAATGGAAGCACTGCACACGCCTGAACATCGTCATGTCTCATCACTACTGCTTCGATTTCGCCCAGCTCGATGCGAAATCCGCGCACCTTAACCTGACGGTCGCTGCGACCGAGATACTCAAGTTCGCCAGGCCTCAAATAGCGAGCCACATCACCCGTGCGATAAAGTCGCTCGCCCGGTGTCGTGCTGAAAGGATGTGGCACAAATCGCTCAGCAGTCAGATCGGGGCGGTTCAAATAGCCTCGGCTCAGCCCGGCGCCGCCGACATACATTTCTCCCGGAACGCCCAATGGGAGCAGTTGCTGCCGGCGATCGAGAACATAAACCTGCAGATCATCCAGACCAACTCCAATTACACTTCGCGCTTCATCCAAGTCCGTCTTCGTCAGCGGCCGGTAAGTCACGTGCACCGTTGTCTCGGTGATGCCGTACATGTTGACTAGCTGCGGCCTGGCTTCATCATGGCGTTCCCACCAGGGTCTCAAGCTGCTCAACTCCAAAGCTTCGCCACCGAAGATAACTAAGCGCAAAGATAAGTCGTCGGATTGCGCAGCAGCGTCGACCTTAATTAATTGTCGAAAGGCGGAAGGCGTCTGATTGAGGACAGTGACTTTCTCCTCACAAATCAGACGATAGAATTCTTCCGGCGCTCGGCTGATCCAGTAAGGCACGATGACCAGACGCCCGCCATACAAGAGCGCTCCCCATATCTCCCAAACCGAAAAGTCGAAGGCATGCGAATGGAAAAGACTCCAGACATCCTTTTCATCGAAGTGGAAAGACGCCTCCGTCGCGGCCATGAGTCGCGCCACATTAGCATGTGTCACTGCCACGCCTTTTGGTTTTCCAGTTGAGCCGGAGGTGTAAATGACGTAAGCGAGATTCTCGGGAACAGTCTTGATATTCGGTTGTGCGGTACTGGCGGTGGAGATGGTCTCACGATCGGAGTCAACGCAAATCACGGGCATGCCGGCTTCCTGGAATTTATCCAGGTGCTGCGATTGAGTTACGAGAACCCGAGCGTCGCTATCAGTCACCATGAAATTGAGACGCTCGACCGGGTAGGTTGGATCTAATGGCAAGTATGCGCAGCCGGCTTTGAGAACGCCGAGAATGGCAACAACCAGGTCGATCGATCTTTCCAGGCAAAGTGCGACCAGCGCTTCCGTTCCCGGGTTGTGGCCAAGAAGATGGTTGGCGAGTTGATTCGATCGTTGGTCCAGCTCTTTGTATGTCAGCTTCTCGCTTTCAAAAGTTAACGCGATCGCATCAGGTGAACGCTCAACTTGCGCAGCAAACATTTCAGCCAGAGTCTTACCGGCAAAGGCGGGTCTGGTTTGATTCAACGTCAACAACTGCTCGCGCTCTTCACTGGTAAGTAACTCAAGTCCTGAAACGTTTTGATCTGGATTAACGGCGATGTTTGTCAGCAGCGTCTCAAAGTGCCTTAGCATTCTGGCAACTGTTTCCGAGTGATAAAGGTCAGAACTGTATTCAAGCCAGCAATCCAGCGAATTGGCT
Organism: Pyrinomonadaceae bacterium; assembly: GCA_035572035.1. Taxonomy (GTDB): domain Bacteria; phylum Acidobacteriota; class Blastocatellia; order Pyrinomonadales; family Pyrinomonadaceae; genus JAOAPY01. The sequence continues at coordinate 156,789 of DATNBH010000062.1, forward strand.
GTGTCGGTAACAAACAACAAAAGATCGGCGCGCGCTCCACCGCGATCGATCTCGATTTCCTCAACTCGCCAACCCTCCGCAGGCTGTTCGCCGGTGGATTGCACATCCAGCATCACTTGAAAAAACGGTGAATGCCCCAGTCCGCGCGCCGGCTGCAGCTCCTGCACCAGACGCTCAAAGGGGAGCTGTTGATTTTCATATGCGGCCAGCGTCATTTCTCTCGTCCGTTTCAAAAGCTCACGAAACGTAGGCTCGCCCGACAAGTCACTGCGCATGACGACTGTGTTCACAAAGAAACCAATTAACGACTCGGTCTCGACTCGATTGCGGCCCGTCATCGGAACGCCAACGAGAATGTCTTCCTGATTCGTGTAGCGATACAGCAGCACATTGAATGCCGCCAGCATGATCATGAATAGGGTTGCGTTTTCCTGCCGCGCCAGCGCGCTGAGTTGTCGACTAAGCGCTTTTGAGAGACTCCTGGTCTCGAAGCCGCCTTTGAAACTAAGACGCATTGGACGCTGTTTGTCAGTGGGAAGGTTCAGAGCTTTCGGTGTTTGCGATAGCTGCTGCGTCCAATACTTGATAGCTGAACGGGCGTTGTTCTCATCAAGCTCGCTGCGCTGCCACGTCGAATAGTCCGCGTACTGAATTGGCCGTTGCGGCAGGGGTTTTCGTTCGTCTGCCGTCGCATACTTTTCATAAAGCGCAGACAACTCGCTGTGGAAGAGTCCGAGCGACCAGAAGTCACTGATGAGGTGATGAATCGTCAGCAGCAAAGCGTGCTCGTGCTCAGCAAGTTTGAATAACCGCAGTCGAAACAGCGGCGCCTGGCTGAGATCAAAAGCACGAGCTGCCTCTTCATTTGCGATCCGCGTTAATTTGGCGAGCGGCTCGGCCGAGCTGCTGAAATCTTCGGCGACCAGATTCACGCTTATTTCCGGCGCAACAAGCTGTCTGGCCTCGCCGTCAACGACAGTAATGCTGGTGCGCAACGACTCATGCCGCGAGATGATCTCGTGCAAAGCTTTGACTAATGCCGCGTGATCTAGTGACCCGCTGAATCGATAGACGCGCGAAATGTTGTAGGCAGTGTTTCCCGGTTCAAGTTGCTCAACAAGCCAAAGCCTTTCCTGGGCAAAAGAAAGCGGCGCCGGCTCGTGCTGCGGTCTTGGCGGTATGGCATCGTTTCGCCTCGCTGCGTTTCCGCGCAGACGCGCTTCCAACAGCGCTCGCTTGGCCTCGGAGAGCTGAGATTGCCGGCCGGTTAAGTTCTGCTCGCCTTCACTCACTGGGATAATCGATCCACTTCCTCTTCAGACATCATTTCCAACTCAGCAATCAGTTTCTGTTCGACTACGCTTGCGAGACCAGCGACGGTGCCGGTTTCGAAAAGCGTGGTCAGCGGCAAATCAACCTGAAATGCCGACCGAATTCGCGCCATCACTCTCATGACATTCAGCGAGTGGCCGCCTAAATCAAAAAAGTTATCACGAACGCCGACCTGAGAAACGCCCAGCACTTCAGACCAGATTCCAGCGATTAATTCTTCAGTCGGGGTTCCTGGTGCAACGAATTGGTCGGCGCGATCGCTTCTTGATCGATCGGGCTCCGGTAAGGCTGCTCGATCGACCTTACCGTTCGGAGTCAACGGCAACCGGTCGAGCTCTATCCAGTATGTGGGAATTAAGGCTGGCGGCAAGTGACGCTCGAGATGGGTACGCAATTCCGCGATGTCTGTCGCCGGAGTGGCATAAACAAAGTACGCCGCGAGCGCAGTCTCGTTGCGGTCGTCTTTGAGAGCAATCACAACTGACGAGCCGACTGCCGGGTGTCGAGCCAACACTGCGTTTACTTCCTCGGGCTCGACTCGGACGCCCCGTATCTTCACTTGTTGATCGAGCCTGCCAAGAATTTCGAGCTGACCGTCCGGTCGATAGCGGCCGCGATCTCCGGTTAGATAGATTAGATCATTGTCCTCGCCGGTGAACGGGTTCTTGATGAATCGCAGCTTCTGCTCTTCAACCGAGTTCATGTACCCGAGCGTGCGGAACGGAGTCCGAATTGCAATTTCACCTGGCTCTCCAATACCGCACAATCTGTTTTCACTCAAAACCAATGCTTGAGTATTAGGCATGGGCTGGCCCACCGGCTGAATCCCAAACAGCGGTTTATCCGGCACGACGAAGAAACATTTCGCGAGCGTCGTTTCGGTCGGTCCATAGAGATTAACGAGACTCGCCTCGCGCCCGAATGTTTCCCGCCAACGCTGGACCAGGCTATCAGTCAATGGTTCACCGGCGAAGAAAACGCGCCGCAGCGACGGCAGCTCGATTGGATCTTTCAATTCATTCAGCCAGCTTTGCGCCAGCGAAGGAACGGTGTGCAGGATCGAAATCTCTTCGCGCTTGAGCCACTCTGCCAGTTGCTTCGCCGACTCGTGGACTTGAGGCTCGGGCAGACTAAGCGTGGCGCCGCTGGTGAGTGGCAGGAAGATGTCTCTCAAGACTACGTCGAAAGATAAGCCGGTAAGTTGAGCGCTGCGATCGTTCGGACCAATTTCAAATTCCTCGCGTTGCCATTTCAGAAAATGGCCAAGACCTTTGTGGCAACCAAGCACGCCTTTGGGAGTTCCGCTGGTGCCGGAGGTAAAAAACAAATACGCCGGATCATCTGCCTTAAGCCTCGGCAGATCCCTCGCAGCTGCGCACGTTGGCCGTGGCACGGGCGTCCCGCCCGTGTGCTTCTCCAGTGGCACGGGCGTCCCGCCCGTGTGCTTTTCCAGTGGCACGGGCGTCCCGCCCGTGTGCTTCTCCAGTGGCATGGGCGTCCCGCCCGTGCGCTTTTCCAGTGGCATGGGCGTCCCGCCCGTGTGCTTCTCCAGTGGCACGGGCGTCCCGCCCGTGTGCTTTTCCAGCAGCGAGCCATCAATCTCGCTACGCAATACTCCCGCGTTTAGCACGCGAGCGGCTCTTGCTTCCTTCAGCATCAACCGGCGACGATGTTCAGGAAGATTCTCATCGAGAGTTAGCAGCACTCCGCCGCTCAGAAACACTCCCAGCATCGCGGCAATGAAATCAAAACCGGGAGCGCCGGTGATCGCAATGATGTCGCCCTGGTTTATTCCCTCATCGATCAAATGGTGAGCGATGTCCTCAGCTCTGCTAACAAGTTGCTCATAGCTCCAGGACTGCTCGCCTCGTCGAATCGCAATATGATTTGGCAGCTCGGCTGCACGCGACCGGATGGTATCTGTGAATGCTTCGATCTGAGACTCATCGATGCTGACGGATGGATCGGGAAGTAGCGCTCGCGTCTCCGGACTTACTAATGAGTAACGCGATAGGGGTAGGTCAGGACTGTCTACAGCCTGTGCGAGCAAGTGACGGAACTGACCCAGCATTGTCGCGACCCGTTCTTGCTTCAGAATGTCCGCGTTGTAGAGCAGCACCAGTTGAATGGAGTCTGTTCGTTCGCCGACGTACAAGGTCAAATCAAACTGCGAGCCCGGTTCATTTGGCTGCGCCCAAACTTCCACCGGCGACAGACTACCCTCGGTCAAGCCCGCCATTTCGATGCGCTCGGCAAAATTCAGCAGGTTAAAGAAGGCTTGAAAGATTGGGGGCCTGCTCAAATCACGCTCAGGATTCAAAGCTTCGACAATTTTCTCGAAAGGAACGTCCTGATTTGCATAAGCGGCAACCGCAGTCTCGCTGACCTCCTTTAGCACTTCGCGAAACGTAAGGTCCGGCGAAAGCGCCGTGCGCATCACCACGTTATTGAGAAAGAAGCCGATTAGTTGCTCGTACTCGGTGCGTGGGCGATTAGCGATTGGGGATCCAACCAGGATGTCGTTCTGTCCCGTGTATCGATGCAGCAACACCTTAAACGCTGTCAGCATCGTCATGAACAGCGTGACTTTCTCGCGTTTCGCAAAATCTCGTACTTCCGAAGTCAGCTCATCAGACAGCTTTGCAACCTGGCGGCCTCCACGAAAACTCTGAACCGGAGGACGAGGCGAATCTGTGGGCAGATCGAGCACAAAGGGCGCTCCGCTCAATTGGGCTTTCCAATAATCAAGTTGACCAGCGACTATCTGACCCTCAAGCAATTCGTTTTGCCATGCGACGAAATCCGCGTACTGAATAGGCAGCTCGGGAAGCGGCGAAGCCGGCGAGGATTGACCCGAGGCAAAAGCAGGGTAAAGAGCGCCGAGCTCTCTGAACAACACTTTCCACGACCAGCCGTCCGCGATGATGTGGTGCATTGTTAGCAGCAGCACCTGGTCCTCGTCCGCCAGCCGGAGCACAGTGGCTCGAAGCAGCGGGCCAGTATGCAGATCAAAGACAGTAGTCGCTTCTTCATTAGTCCGTCGACGGACTTCAGTATCGAGTTCAGCGTCAGCGAGCGCCGATAAGTCGATGACTGGAAGCGATAAATGAAGTTCCGGAAGAATCTGCTGAAGGGGCTGCCCTTCATGTTCAGTGAAGATGGTCCGCAGCGCTTCGTGCCTGCGCACAATCTCGTTAAGGCTCTTTTGTAAGGCTTCAAGATCGACGCCGCGCACAAGACGAATTGCAGCCGGCACGTTGTAGATGGTGGTTCCCGGAACCAATTGATCCATGAACCAGAGCCGCAGTTGGCCTGAAGACAGCGGCGCCGATTGCGCTCCGGACTTGCTCAGGACCGAAGCCGCTTGATGCGGCTCGCCGCCTAACTTAGAAACACCGGCAATGGTCGGGCAGGCAAAGAACTGTTGGAATGACATCTCGGTTCCAAAAGATTCACGCATGCGCGAGAGAACCTGCGTTGCCAGCAGCGAATGCCCGCCGAGCTCGAAGAAATCATCGTTAATGCCGACGCGATCGATACCCAGAACTTCAGCCCACATGCTCGCCAGCTTTTCTTCTTTCACGTCGCGCGGCGCCACAAACTCTTCGCTTAGGGGCGGGCGCGCACGTTCAGGCAGCGGTAATTCTCTCCGTTCGATTTTGCCGATCGACGTGAGCGGCATCCTCTCGAGCAAGACGAACGCAGCCGGGACCATGTAGTCAGGCACCCTCCCACGCAGATAGCTCCGCAGGCGGGGCACCAGGCCTACAAAGGCCGATTCGCGGTCAGGCTCGTTGGCGAATTGCTCCCACCGTTCGAACTTAACCGGCGGTGTGGGAATACTGATTGGACTTTCGCTTGTTCCTTTCACAAACAACGCCGCGAGGCTGCCTCGTTCGTCGCAGTCGGCCCAGCTCAGATGCGCTGAGTATCCAGCATCAGCCGCCAGTGATATCAACTCTTCAGGATCAACGCCGGCTCCAATTGCGACTGCGCCTCGTAATTCTTCGACAGTGCCAAGAGCTGTGTCCGAGTTCAGCAGGCTAGCTGTCGTCACCGCTTCATCATTTCGTCGATTGGGAATCTCCGTGACAAAACTCGAAGCTTTGCCCTGCTTCAATAGCTCGCGCAGTTTATCGAGATTAAGCGAATCAGCTTTCCATCCCAGACGTTCGCCGTCTACGCTTTCATTCACCCTTCCTGTACTCAGGACAACGTCATAGCGAAACCGCGTGAGCTCGTTTTCGGACCGGCCTCGCTTTGGCATGACGGCGACGTTGCTGATTCCGGAGACTTGTTGCTGCACCGCTGTGAAGAAATGCGGGTCGATGACAAGCTCGCCTTCCGACTTCAAGGCGTTGCTCACTCGGTTTCGCAAGATCGTTGTCGAGAGCGCCGGCGCCGCTTTGTACAATTCAACTGACGCATGAAAGGCTTCAAGCAAAGCGTGGTTGCGAACATCGCCAACGAAGATCGATCCACCCGGCCGTAGCAATCCAACGGCTTTGTTTATGATTTCGACGAGATAGTTGATGTTGGGAAAGTATTGAACAATCGAATTGAGAACGACCACGTCAAATGAGTGTGGCTCGAAGCCGGCAAAGTTGTTCGCTTCGCGGTGCAGCAGACTCACGTGGTCGAAATTCGGTTTCGAGTCCAGGTGACTTTGGACCTTCTCGACAACTGTCTTCGAGAAGTCGGTGCCCAGGTATTCTTCGCTGTGGGGGGCAAGCCGGAACAGCAGCAGCCCAGTGCCGCAGCCGATTTCCAAAATTCGTTTTGGTCTCAGTGACAGGATGCGGTCGACTGTATTGTCTATCCATTCGCGCATTTCGCCGGCGGGTATTGGCTGGCTCGTGTAGCTGCTGTTCCATCCGGTGACGTCGAACGTTGGATCCGTTTCTCTTTCGTCCTGCGCGTAAGCTTCGTCGTAAAGCTTTTGCCAATCTTCAACGTGTGACGACTCGAGGTCGCTCGCAATGCTATCCGCGTCCTGCACAATGTACGCAACTAACCGTTTGTCACCCGGGCGATCTTCGCGCGGGACGACGACGCATTCCTTGACCGCGGGATGCTGGAGCAGGACGCTCTCAATTTCGCCAGGCTCGATGCGAAAGCCGCGCAGTTTTACCTGCTGATCAATCCTGCCGAGAAACTCGATTGCTCCGCCGGGCAACAGACGAACTCGATCTCCCGTGCGGTAAAGACGCGAGCCTGGCTCATTCGCATTGGCATCCGGCACAAACTTTTCAGCAGTCAACGCCGCATCGTTGAGATACCCGCGAGCTAGTCCGGCGCCGCCAATGAAAAGTTCGCCCGAAGAATCCAGGGCTGCGGCGCTCATGTCTTCATCAAGGATGCGAACGATCGTGTGAGAGACTGGCGTACCGATTGGGACTGAGCTCGACAAATCGTCATGGGGATGAATCTGATGACAACAAGTAAAGGTAGTGTTCTCAGTCGGACCATAGCCGTTGATTAATTGACAGTCCGGCAATTCCCGCATCGCCTTCTGCACATGCCAAACCGATAACACGTCGCCGCCTGCGAGTAGCTGCTTGACGCCGCGAAGACTTTCGAGTTGCTGTTCAACCATCTGATGGAACAGTCCCGCAGTCAGCCACAACGTCGTGACGTGGTGACGCTTGATGGTTGCGCCGAGCTCTTCCAATGAGGCTTGGCCTGGCTCGGCTAGCACCAATCGAGCGCCATTCAACAAGCAGCCCCAAATCTCAAGCGTCGACGCATCGAACCCAAGCGGCGCAAAATGCAGAAACACCTGGTCGCGATCGAATTGAGCGTAGTTTGTTTCCTTAACGAGGCGAACGACGGCTCGATGCGGGATACAAACGCCTTTGGGCCGGCCGGTCGAGCCCGACGTGTACATGACGTACGCTAGCGATTCCGCGCCGCTGTTATCGTTAAGCAGTTCATCCGGAAAGCCGCTGATTTCTGTCCACGCTGAATCGAGAGCGATCAGGTTTGCTTGAATCGACGACAAAGACTTCGTCCACTTTTCCTGAGTCAGAACCAGGCTGACGCCGGCGTCTGCAATCAAATAGGCGAGACGATCTCGTGGGTACGCCGGATCGAGCGGGACATAGGTTCCGCCGGCTTTTAGAATCCCCAGCAGTCCAACGATCATTTCCAGCGAACGCTCAAGACAAATACCAACGCGAGTCTCAACTCCCACGCCCCGCGCCCGCAGATACTGCGCTAATTGATTGGCACGTTGCTCTAGCTCGGCATAGGAAACCTGCAGCTCGCCGATGATTACCGCAGTGGCAGCGGGAGTGCTCGCAACCTGCTCTGAAAATAGATCGTGGATAGACCTGTTGAGGCTCTCAGCAGGTGTGGTTGGTTTCTGTTGGCCTTGGGTAACAAGCGACATTTCGTATTGCGGATCTTGAAAGCGAGTGTTGCTAAAGCCCTCCCGCCGGCCACCAATATTAACAGAAAGGCAGCAGACCAAAGTTCAGACTAATACACTTAAGAAAAAGCTCAAAAGTGCGGTTTTTGCAGAACATAAGGCGGTGGCCGCGGGTGGTGCCCTAATTTGGAGTGCGATGACCTGTCATCGCTTTCGCCCGCGGCGGCTTGACGCCGCGGGTTTGATAATAGGCTTTTTCGACAACTTGCTCGCCGTCAGGTCGCAGCGACGAAAGCGCCGACCGGTCGGCGCACTCCAAAGTAGGGCCCTACCAAGCCGCGGTGAGGCTATTGATTCAGTGCGCCAAGAAAAAGTAGGTAAAGCATAAATGGTGAACTGAAGCGTTAGCCGATACCACAGGCTGGCCCTGTGGTATTTCATGTTCACAGCTACAAAGACAGGCTGATCCATCGGTTCGAAAAATGCCACGGGCTGGCCCCGTGGTGTTTCACGTTGCCGCCTGCCAGCAGCATGAAGCGTGAACACTCCACGGGACCAGCCCGTGGCATCACCAAAAATCTCGGCCCTCCTCTGTTAGCGACCAACGTGAGTGACCACGGCGCCAGGCCGTGGCCTCAGTTTTAGCGACCTACTTTTTCTTGCCGCACTGCTATTGATTTAGATCCTTGCCCAAAAAGAGATGCCGTCCGTACAATAACAACTCCTAAATCTCACGAGAGGATGCACAAAGTTATGGATCGAGACGAGCGAGAGGACAATACCATTTACAAGGTTGTAATGAACCACGAAGAGCAATACTCAATCTGGCCGGCCGACCGCGAGAATGCGCTGGGCTGGAACGATGCCGGCAAAACCGGGTCGAAGGCAGAGTGTCTCGCGTACATCAAGGAAGTGTGGACAGACATGAGGCCCCTCAGTCTGCGCAAGAAAATGGAAGAGGCTGCGAAGGACAATCCCTCTTAGACTGTGCCGGAACACGAATCTATCTGGTCAGCGCCACCCGACCAATTAATACTCGGTCCACGCGATGTGCATATCTGGAGGACTTCGTTGGAGCCACCGCCAGAATCGGCAGCTCGGTTTCGAAAACTTTTAGCTACTGACGAACTCACCAAGGCGGACCGCTTCCGCTTTGAGAAAGACCAGCGCCACTACTCGGTAGCCCGTGGTGTGCTGCGCGAGCTGATCGCGCGCTATCTGGGAGTGGCCGCCACGGACTTGCGCTTCAGCTACACCGAGTACGGTAAGCCTGAGCTCATCTCACCAAACATTCCGCAACTGAAATTCAACCTGGCTCATTCAGGTAAGGTCGCGCTGTACGCCTTTACGTATGTCGGCGACGTTGGCGTTGATGTCGAGCTTATTCGCCCTGAGTTCACTGGCGATGACATCGCGCGCAGGTACTTCTCAGCAACGGAACTGCAAGCGTTGAATGCGTTGCCGGAAACTGATCGAACTTTGGCGTTCTTCAATTGTTGGGCTCGCAAGGAAGCTGTCATCAAAGCGAAAGGTATGGGCTTGTCGATGGGACTCGATCAATTTGATGTGACGCTTACGCCGGGGAAGCCGGCGTTGTTATTGCGCACGGCTTGGGATGAAGCTGAGGTCGGACGCTGGTCATTGCGAGCAATCGATGTTGGCAGCGAGTATGCCGCCGCGATCGCGATTCAAGCACACGATTGGCAGCCAAGCTTTTTTGATTACAAATAGGCTTCCAATTTGAAGATGAAATGCTCGACTGTGAAAATCTCAGGGTCAGGAAGGGTTGCTTGCGCCCGCCTCAACTTGCCAAGTCCGTCAAGCAAGAGCTGAAAAGAATTTTGAGTGCTTATGAAAGTTGAGCGGGCGTAAACAACCCTTCCCAACCTTGAGCTAATCGATCTTGAGTGGTCCAGATTAGCCACGGATAAACGCAGAAGACACACCGATCTGAGAATCAATCAGTTCTGATCTGTGTTATCTGCGTTCATCTGTGGCTAATCAGCTTTCTTTCATCCTCTCAATCATTGAGGTCGTTGACGCGCCTTCAATGAAAGGCAGCGAGATCACCTTTCCTCCAGCAGCTTCAACCTCTTCTCGACCGTGAATCTCATCAAGCCCGTAGTCGCCGCCTTTTACCAACACATCGGGTAACAAGGCTGCGATCAGCGATCGCGGGGAAATGTCGTCAAAGATGGTAACGTAGCTCACCTGGCGCAACGCAGCCAGCACCTCGGCTCGTTCGGCTTCGACGATGATAGGACGCGCATCACCCTTCAATTCTTTCACAGCGCGATCGCTATTAATGGCGACCACGAGCGCATCGCCAAGCTCCCGCGCCGCCGCGAGGTAACGCACGTGTCCGACGTGCAGCAGATCGAATACGCCGTTGGTGAAGACAAGTGTCTTCCCGTCAGCACGTAACCGCGCTCGCTCGACTCCCAGTTCGTTGAACGACAAAACCTTTTTAGCCCACATCATCCAGGGAATTCTTCAAGACGTGACCTTGATTGACAAAGGACGCTTTCGGCAGAACTCATGACTTCGTCGTAAGGTACTCCAACGGCGGTACCGTCGTCGACAGCTTTGATCGGGGAGAGAATTTCTTCTTCCCATGTCTCAGTAATGTCTTCAGCTGACTTTGGCACGACGGCGATGTTAGCACAGTCGTGATCAGTCCAGGTTTCGCTCTCATTCACACCGTGGCTTCAGCCCGGTGAACAGAAAGGCTCAATAGATATGGAAACCGTTTCAACGGTTTATTTGGCTGAGGCACGAGTAAACCGTTGAAACGGTTGTGAAGAAATACATAGGCCGATCACCCGGTTGAAACCGGGTGTGAATGAGAACGTTGAGTGTCCTACGCCGGATTCACGGCGCATGTTTGCTCTGACTCGCACCGCTCTCTATAATTCGCGTTTTACTTACAGGAGCAAATTTTGTCAGAGCAACTACAGGACATCATCCCGGATAACGATCAGACACGAGCGCGACGAGAGCACCTCGAAGCTCTACGTCAACTTGTCGGCAACGTCTATCCAAATAAATTCGCGCGCAGCCACGTCGTCGATTCCGATCGCGACGACACCATCACCGCAATCGTCGAGAAGTTTCGAGCGTTGGCACCTGCCGCACCTGAAGGCAGCCGGCCGGAACCTGCCGCTATCGAGCAAGCGAATCAACAACTAAACTCGATCACCGTTCGCGTGGCAGGCCGTCTTGCAGCTCCGCCACGCGTGATGGGCAAAGCAGCCTTCGTTCATCTCTCCGACGGAGCCGAGCGCCTGCAAATCTACGTTAAGAAGGCCGACGTTGCGGCGATAAACAACGACAACGGCGACATTATTCCGGGCGAGGACAAAGGTTGGGAATTATTCGGTCTGCTCGATCATGGCGATTTCGCCGGCATTGAAGGTTTTCTTTTCGTCACCAAGACCGGCGAGCTTTCGATACACGTCAGGACTTTGCAGTTTCTGTCCAAAGCCCTGTTGCCTTTGCCTGACAAGATGCACGGAATTAACGACCCCGAGATCCGGCAGCGGCAACGTTATGCAGATTTGATTGCCGGCAGTCTGAAGCTCGACCGCGAGCCGGACGAACTGAACTCACGCGACGTGTTCGTCCGACGCGCTGCGGTGGTGCGAGAACTGCGCCGCAATCTCGAAGAGCATGGCTATATCGAAGTCGAGACGCCAATGTTAACGCCGCTCGCAACCGGCGCCGCGGCTAAACCTTTCGAAACTTACCATAACGCGCTCGGGATACCGCTCTACGCGCGCATCGCGCCTGAACTTTATTTGAAGAGGCTGTTGGTCGGCGGCTTTGAAAAGGTTTACGAGCTGAATCGAAATTTTCGCAACGAAGGCATTTCAACGCGCCACAACCCGGAGTTCACGATGCTCGAGTTTTACTGGGCCTACGCTGACGTGAACCGGATGATGGATTTCTGCGAGGAGCTGCTGCGGAATACTGTCGTAGCAGTCGTCGGGCACCCGAAAGTGAAGTTTGGTGATCATGAGTTTGATTTCTCGCAGCCGTTCCGTCGCGTGACCATGCGGGACAGTATCGCTGGCTCGGGACGTGAGGACATTCCGGCTGATCAGCTGGTCCAGGTTTTCGAAGAAGTAGCTGAGTCAGGCTTGATTCAACCAACTTTCATAACTGATTTTCCGAAAGTGATCTCGCCGTTATCGAAAGCCTCGCCTGCAAATCCGGCGATAGCTGAACGCTTCGAGCTTTACATCGCAAGCATGGAAGTTGGGAACGGCTTCTCTGAGTTGAATGATCCAGCCGAGCAGTTCGAACGCTTCAACGATCAGGTGAAAGAGCGCGAGCGTGGCGATGAAGAGGCGATGGTAATGGACGAAGATTACATCCGCGCGCTGTCCTATGGAATGCCGCCGGCAGCCGGCATCGGCATCGGCATCGACCGCTTGACGATGCTATTGACCAACCGGCAATCAATCCGCGACGTAATTCTCTTCCCGCACCTCCGCCCCGAACGCAAACGCGAAGAACAAGAAAATTAGCCGCGGATAAGGCGGCGGATCTGAAATAGGCCACAGGTAAAAACGGATGACACGGATCTGAAACTGATCTTGCTTTTCAGATCCGTGTCATCCGCGTTTATCCGCGGCTGATCTGTTTTAGTCGGATGTCAATAATCTAGTGCGTGGGCGTTTCCTGGTGAGTCATCGCGAGCCAACGACCGCCGCGACGAACCCAGGTGCTGCTGGCCCATACGGTGGGAATGGGATTCCCGGCGCAAGTGCCATCAGCTGATCCTTTGTAGGTGAGCACTACCGCGTCACTGTCCAGCATTGTCAGCTTGAATTCGCTCAACTCAAACGACTTGATGTCGCAGCCTCCGGCAGCGATGTCCTTCAACAGTGCGGCTTTCCCTTGAGTACCCATTTCTCCGATGCCGATAGCTTCTGCTGCTATCCAGGCTTTGAATGGCTTCACATCCTTGTTCTTCCAGCCTTCCCACAAAGCCTTTTCCGATCTGATCAAAGTTCTCTGAATCTGAGCTTTGCTCATCGCGGGTTTCGGTTTGGGAGAAGGTTCAGGGGTTGGTTTGGTTGCGTCCTGCCCAAAGGCGGCGCCGGCGAAGGTCAACAGCACGGTCACAACAAGCGGGAGATACTTCTTCATCTTTATCCTCCAGGGGAATGGGGTTTTGCCCGCAGTGTTTACAACGCCAGATCGACTAAAGTCAATTGTTTTTGTTCCTGGTACTTTGTTCTTAGTTCTTGGTGCGCCCTTGATCTTCGAATTTTCTGCAACCACACAACACAAAAGACGGACCGAAGTCCGCCTTTAAACTTTTGGCTTTTAACTTTTTGCTTGCCTACTGGTCTATCGCAGTTTGGCGGCGGTTCGATAACCGTAGGCCACGATGGTCCCGCCGAAGCCGACGGCCCAGCCGTGATCGCGATCAGTGAGAAAGATTCTTTCCAGTGGGTGCGAGGTGCCGCTCGATTCAGTGCTCCAATGCAAGCCGCCGTCATACGTGCGTATGATCGTGCCACCGGACCCCACGGCCCAGCCTTCGAGGTCATTCAGGAACTTCACGTCCAGCAGATCAACGGTCACGCCGGATGTTTGCGGTTGCCAGGTTCGACCTCCATTGATCGTGCGCACAATGCGACCGCCGGTCCCGACGGCCCAACCCAATCGATTATCGACGAATGACGCTGAGGTGAAGCGAACGCCGCGAAAATCACTCAGTGTTGATGTGTGCCAGGTATCGCCGCCATCTGAAGTTTGCAAAATCGTGCCGCCAGCGCCGACTAACCAGCCACGATCGTTATCAACGAAGGCTCCTCCCAGGAGCAAGTAACGCGTTGGCAATTGCACGCGCTTCCAGGTCACACCATCGTCAATCGTCGAATATGCCGTGCCTGCTTCACCGAATACCCAGCCGCGCCCGGTGCGCGAGAAGATTACTCGAGTTAAGCGAGTATCGACGTTGCCGCGAGGGTCTTCGCCATTGACGTCGAGTCTTTCCCACTTCTGACCGCCGTCTTCGGTGTGCATCAGGTAGGTGCGCGGTGCTTCTCTGGACTTGAGTTCATAGATGTTGGCTTCACAGACCAGCCAGCCATCCTGTTCATTGCGGAAGTAAATGTCGGAGATTGAGTCGTCGGTAGGTCGCTGATGTATCTTCCAGGAACCGCCGCCATCAACAGTAGACAGCAACGCGCCTTTACTTCCGACGGCCCAGCCGGTTTTTTGATTGAGGAAGAAAACCGCGTGTAGCCAACCGAGCGTCCCGGATGTTTGCTTGCCCCACTCGGCGGCTGCGGAGGAGATTGGCAAGAGCAAAATTATGAGTAGGCAGTAGGCAGCAGCAGCAGGCAGGAGGCGGGAGGCAGGAGGCAGGAGGCTGGAGGCAGGTGGCAGGTGGCGGGAGGCAGGAGACAGGTAAATACCGGCCCCTTCTCGTTTGCTGCTGCGTTTTTGCTTCGTACTAATCAACTTTGTCTCCTGAACTGCGGCAACTTCGAAAGTCTCAAGGTCGGGAAGGGTTGCTTGCGCCCGCCTCAAGAGGCATCAGCCTTCAAGATTGGTTATGACTTCTCGACTTGGGTGCTCAACCAACAGCGGGCGTAAACAACCCTTCCCAACCTCGAGCTGATCAATCTTGAGCCCTGATCTTGAAAACTCTTAGCCGTTCGTACCTCTTCCTGCCTCCTGCTTCCCGCTTCCTGCTTCCCGCTTCCTGCCTCCTGCCTCCTGCTTCCTGCTCAGAATCCGCCGGTCGCGAATATTCTCGCGAAACTCAATACCTGCACGAGGCCAAACAGACCCTGCAACTTCTTCATCTTGTTACCGGGAACAAAAATCTGATCGCCCGGAATCAAGTAAGTCGAGTCAGGCGCCTTGCCCTTGTAAATAGCAGACACGTTCACGGTGATTGGTTGAAGCTGGTTATCGGGCTTGCGACGCAGCACCGTGACGCGGCTCTTGTCGCCGGTATTGAGCACCCCACCTGCTTCTGCGATCGCTTCAGTCACCGTCATCCTGCGATTCATCAAGCGGATGCCTGGCTGGGCTACATCTCCGACGATGCTGTATCGGTACGAAGCGGCCTTGTCGAGCGAGACCGTAACTTCCGGATCGATGATGTATTCGTCGTAGCGCTTTCTGATTATCTCTGCCACTTCATCGACGGTCTTCCCGTTTACGAACAAGCCGCCCGGAACCAGCGCGAGGGAGATCCTGCCGCTCGGCGGAACGATGATGCCCGACCGCGAGTATCGATCTTGTCCGAAGACCGAAACTGAAATCACATCTTCGGGACCCAATCGATAGGTCGTAAAGAAGTTGTTGTAGTAAGGAACAACTGCGTTTTCTTCGGAGGTTTGTTCCAGGCGGTTGGCTTGCATGTCAGCTGGAATATCGACCGCAGACGTTGTACCAGCGGGATTTTCCTGAGCTGGCTTGGCTGACTCCTCTTTCGATTTGTCAGTAGCCTTGCGCGGGCGGTTCTTGCTTGCCTGGTCCTTGTTAGCCTGGTCCTTGTTAGCCTGGTCCGGCGACGCCGCCGGCGCTGGACTTGGAGCCACTACCGGATCGATAGCCGGCGCCGTGCTTTGCGCACTCGAAATACTCGGCACAGAGAGAACCGCGGCAAGAATTAACGCAGCTCCGAAGAGCAAGCTTTTGATGTTTTCAACGTACTTCATTTCCTTACCTCCAGAAGACGACTGTGGCACGGGCGTCTCGCCCGTGCTACAAACTCCGAACCCACGGGCGGACGCCCGTGCTACAAACTCCGAACCCACGGGCGGGACGCCCGTGCTACAAACTCCGAATCCACGGGCGGACGCCCGTGCTACAAACTCCGAACCCACGGGCGGGACGCCCGTGCCACAAACTCCGAATCCACGGGCGGGACGCCCGTGCCACAATTCTAATGAGCGCCTCGACCGAACATGGTGATCTTGATCGTCTCGAAAAGAATGATTGCGTCCAGCACCAAGCTCTGGTTTTTGATGTAGTAAAGATCGTATTGCAACTTCTGCCGGGCATCCTCGACCGAAGCTCCATAGGGATACTTGATCTGCGCCCAACCGGTTAGCCCCGGCGCAATCAGGTGTCGCTGTTCGTAGTACGGAATCTCCTGAGCGAGCTGCGACACGAAGTGCGGCCGCTCCGGACGCGGGCCAACGAAGCTCATCTCACCACGGAGAATGCTCCAGAACTGCGGTATTTCATCGACCCGAATCTTGCGAATGATCTTACCGACGCGCGTCGCTCTATCGTCGCCGTTGGCAGCCCAAACCGGACCGTCTTTTTCGGCGTCGACTCGCATCGAGCGGAATTTCATTAACGTGAAGGGCTTGCCGTTTCGGCCAACTCTCTCCTGCCGGTAAAACACTGGTCCTGGCGAGTCAAGCTTGATCAGAATCGCCGTCACCAGCGCGATCGGTAGTGACAAGATGCCGCCCACGAGCGCGACCAACCGATGCATGACGTTGCGGAACAAGCCGGCAATGCGAGCCTGGCGGCCACGACCAGAAAAGATCAGCCAGGACGGGCGCAACATATCGAGCGAAACGCGTCCGGTTAATCTTTCGTAGAAAGACGCGCCTTCTTCGATCGAAACTTCACCACCCAAACTCAGTTGCAGCAGCTCGGCGGTGGGAAATTGGCCGCGACGCTCGCCCATGGCCACGACGATGCGATCGACATTTTCCTTTCTCACAATTTGTTCGAGGTCAGCTGCCAACCCGAGCACCCGCGGATTAAAGAGGCTCTTGCCAACCAGGTCCGGATCATTATCGACGAAGCCAACTATGCGATAGCCCGCATCCTTTCGATTGACCACTTCGCGCGCGACTTCGACGGCGTTCTCGCCCGAGCCGACCACAAGAATACGTTCGCCGAATTGCGGGTGACCCAGAAACCAGTGAATCGAGACACGCCATCCCACCATCAGACTAAGCGCGAGCGGCAAAGCTAAAAGCGAGATACCGCGGCCTAACATCAGATACGGGAAAGCATAAAATGTAATCGCGAGCGCTACCCAGGCGAGTCCCAGCGCCTGCACGAGTCTCAACACCAGCTCGCGGCGGTCGTGCATTATCAGGAAGTCGTATAGGTCGTAAAAATAAAAGGCTGTCAGACAGAACGCAGCAGCCAGCCCGGCTTTGAGAAAGCCGTAGCGCAGCATTAATTCAATTTGCCCATCTTCCTTCCCCAGGCGTAGGTACACTGCGCCCACGATCGCGCCGAATAAAACGGTCGCTTCAGCGAGCAGCAATAGCACTGTACGCATGTTGAGGCGTGAAGATCTCAATTGATTAAGGCTACCTCCTCTTGATCGGCATCAGGCTTGATAGCCTTGCGCGCTGAACCTTTAACTCTGCGGCGGTCGTTATCGTAATAACGATGCTGGTAATAATGAGACGTCGAATCGAGTTCTGCGTCAGCGCGATTGAGAACGACGCCGAGCATCCGTTGTCGCGGTAACTGTTCGAGTAACCGATCGACAATCGAATACTTGGTCTTTCCGGAACGCACCACCAACAAAGCTCCATCAGCTTTGTCGATCAGGACGTTAGCGTCGGTAAAGATACCGAGTGGAGGAGCATCGATGATTACATAGTCAAACAAACGACGCGCTTCCTTTAGAACTCGAGCGTAGGTTGGGCCGGAAAGCAATTCCGCAACGTCATCACGAGCGTGGCCGCCGGGAAGCAAATACAGCCCCGCTGGTTCCAACTTCACGATGGCTTGTTCAAGAGTCATATCGCCGCCGAGTACTTCTGACAATCCGACCGGCAAATCGAGACCCAGGTAATGAGTCGCGCAAGGCTGACGAAGATCGCTATCGATCAACAAACAACGAATGCCTTCGGTTTGTGCCAGCAGCCACGCCAGATTCAACGATGTAAGAGTCTTGCCTTCCCCGATTCCAGCGCTGGTCAAAACGATTGTTCTTACTTCCTGATGTTCACCGGCTTGCAGCACGCGCGTTCGCAACGAACGGAATTGTTCGTTGTAAGCCGAACGAGGCTGCGTGACTGCTACCAAATGAGGTTCGACGCGTGCCGCGGAAATCGTGTAAGTCATGAATTCCGCGACACGCGCCGCACCGGCAGCGCCCAAAGTTGCCCCAGCAGCACGCGAAGCCATTCCGCCGGGGAGTGCCGACCCGTCGGGTGCATCCGCAGTGTGCGCAGTGGACGCTGAACCTAGCCCCGCTCGCGGTGACGTGAGAATTGAAGATGACGCAATGAGCTGCTCTTCAATCTCACTTGTCGCCGGCGGCAATCCGCCGGCGCCACCGTTGCGGCGCTGTGAACTTGCAGGTTTCTGTGATTTGGCGCTGCCGGGCTGAACAGCAGCGCGTTTCAATGCTTCGTAAACTCTACCCATCAGATCTCCTCGGTAACCTGTCGCCAGGGCATTGAGCCCGTGGTTGAAAGTAATCTGTTGGTCCTAAACTGTTTCTATCGGGAGCGGCTTGACGCTATCAGACTCGCTGTCGCTCATCGTTCCGGCCGCCCATAACTCAGCTCTTCCCGCTGACGAAAAAATTCGAGCCGGGTCGGCGCGTTCTTCGCCAGGCTGAACTCCCAAAGTGCGAGGCAGCATGTCGAAAGTCTCGGCGACCTCTTCAATGGTGCTACGGCTAATGGTGGTTTCACCTGCCGCATAACCGCTCAGCAAAGCGTTATCGCAAAGGTTGTTGATCTGACGCGGAATACCATCCGAGCAACGGAAGATGTAATCAATGGCGCCCGGTGAAAAGATGTCGGTACGCTCGGCGCCCGCGACCAGCAGTCGCGAAGTGATGTAGCGGTCTGTTTCCTCAACATTCGGCAGCGGCTTGATCACGCAGCGCAGCGCGATACGCTGTTTCAGCTGGCGCAGCTCGGGGCGGTTCAGGACCTCGCGCAGTTCCGGTTGACCGGTTAACACGATCTGCAGTTGCTTGGCGGTGTCAGACTCGAAATTCGATAGCAGTCGAATCTCTTCGAGCACGTGAGTCGAAAGTCCCTGCGCTTCGTCAACAATCAGCACCGTGCGCAACCCGCGCGAATGACGCGACTCGAGCGCGCGACCCAATTCCATCAGCAGTTCAGACTTGGTCTCCCATTTCTGCACATCGAGTAGCGTGGCCACATGCTGATAGAACTCGGCCACGGACAGCCGCGGGTTGAAGATGTAAGCGACCAGGACCGTGCGGTCCAGGCGCTGCATCATCCAACGGAGAATGGTTGTCTTGCCGGTGCCGACCTCGCCGGTAACGACAATTAAGCCCTTGCCGCTTTCGATTCCGTAGTGCAGGTTCGCCATGACCTCCGTATGCGACGGCGTGAAGTAAATGAAACGCGGGTCAGGCGTCAGGGCGAAAGGTAGTTCGCGTAATCCGTAAAATTCTGCGTACACTCTTTTGAACCTCCAATGTTTGCCAGCCGGCGGGGAACCAGCTAAGCCTGCGTTAGGAAACGAAGCGATCGAAAATATGCGTGGCCCTCAGGGCAAAGAACAACGCCGGTATGCTGGCGACAGTAAGCACCACACCCATCGCCAATAACATCTTGCGACGTATCGGACGAGTGCGAACTTCCTGAGGACTCAGCAGCTCAGGCACCGCGATCAAAACGGGCAATCCCGTGTAATGCGCGGCATCTTCAGTAGTTTGAATCGTAAATAACTTCGGCACCTCAAACAGCCCTGCAAGGAAGGCTCCAAGCCCGAGACCAAAAGCGAGCCCCAATCCCATCAGCGTCCAACGCTTGGGCGCGACCGGAACCACCGGGCGATTCGCGGGATCAATTACCTCGATGCCTGCGCCTTGCTGTTGTGTATCGGCATCGGCGCCCAACGCGATCTTGTTTTGCTGGACGAGCAGCTGATCGTAGTTGGCTTTTGCGGTCGCGTACTCGCGATCAAGCGCGCCCAACTCAACCTGCGCGCCAGGCACGCTGTTGAGCCGGGTCATTACTTCGCCGATCTGTTTTTCGTTGGTGGCGAGTAGGACTTGCTGACGCTTGATTTCGCCGTCGGTCAGCTTGGCCTGAGTTTCCAAATCATTAGCCAGCAAGTCGGGGCGGTTCGCAAGCTTCTCTTGCTTCTCCTTAATTCTGTCTTTCCATTCTGAGATCATTCCCTCCATCTCTTTTTTGACAGAATCGAGCTCGACTTGTTTGGCTTGCACATCGGGATGCTTGGGCCGTAATTCCACGAGCAGGCGCTGCAGCTCAGACTCGAGCTGAGCTTTGCGTTGAATCAGATTGCCATAGGCCTGAGTGGTTTTGGGATCGGTGATGCTCTCGGCACGATCGCTCTTGTCACTCTCCGTCTGTTTCCTAACTATCGCCAGTTGGCTGGCGAGCGCGGAACGCCGATCCTGCAAGCGACCTACTTCTGCGATCAGGGCTTTCTGCTGTTCTCGCAGTCCATTCAACTGACCGACGAGCGAGACTTCTTCCTGCGGCAAATTGCCGAGGTTCTCGTTCATGAACTTCAATCGGCGTTTGTCGATCTCATCAAGCTGGTCTTTAACCTGCTTAACCTGAGATTCCATGAACTGCTTCGCCGACATGCTCAAGCTGCCGGTCCGCTTTGTTTGTTCGTCGATATACATGCTGGCCAAATCGGCGGCCACAGCCTGTGTCGAACGCGGATCTCGGCCGCGATAGCTGATATTGAATCCGTTGGTGATGTCATTACGGCTGGTGTTGACTTCAACCTTGATACTGTTTCGCACCATATCAACGAGGACTTCCATCGGCTCGCCGCGCAGACGCTCGTCGCGATAGAGGTCATATTTCTTTACGAGCGGCTCGAGTGAGCTGCGGCTCGTAACGACCTGAGCAATAGCCGTCAGTTGGCGGGTCAGGTTGTCGTCGTTCATCGCCGGCACTACGCCGGTGGGCAGTGTCGAAGGCTTGACGACGATCAAAGTCGAAGACTCGTAGACGTCAGGAAGACGATGCACGACCCAGGCTACGGAAGTAGCTACAGCAATCGCCGGAAGAACGATCAACCACTTACGCTTCCAGGCAATCTTCGTGTATTCACTCGGTGTCCGTTGGCGAAACTCAACACTCATAGAGCACTCCTAAAGTTCGACAATGTAGGGGCGGACCTGTGTGTCCGCCCTCTTAGTTGCCTGGGCGGACACACAGGTCCGCCCCTACGAATTTACTTAAAGCGTCGATAGCGATCGGCGCGCGTCCTCGGCTTCCGCAAATGGAGCCTTCTGGCCGAGATTCAAAGCCTTTTCAAATTCTCGTTTCGCACCACCCTTGTCGCCCTTGGCTCCCAGCGCCAGGCCGAGATGGTAGTGATAAGTCGCGCTGGCCGTCGTGTTGCTCTTGCGAGCTACTTCTTCATCCAGAGAAACCGCCTTCTGCATCTGTTCGGCTGCAGCAGCGTGCAATCCCTTCTTGTAGTAGATCCAGCCAAGCGTGTCGGCAAAGCCGGCCACATTCGGATTTCGTTGGACGGCGCCCTGCGCCAGCCGGACTGCTTCGTCCAGATTGCCCTTCCCTTGATCGGCATACAGCCACGCCAGGTTGTTTGCCGCGATCGAGGAGTTTTGATCCAGTTGCAGCGCCTTGCGATAGTTCTCGACGGCCGCGTCGTAATTCTTGCGAGCGTCTTCTAAC
This sequence comes from Pyrinomonadaceae bacterium, assembly GCA_035572035.1. Lineage (GTDB taxonomy): Bacteria > Acidobacteriota > Blastocatellia > Pyrinomonadales > Pyrinomonadaceae > JAOAPY01. The sequence continues at coordinate 178,125 of DATNBH010000062.1, forward strand.
ATCCCAATCAGCACATATGCAGTCGCATTGTCGGGTCTCAGCTCGACGATCTTGCGATACTCAGCAATGGCCCGGTCTTCCTGACGAGTGTTGACGAACAACGCGCCCAGCGCCGAGTACGCGGCGGTGTAATTGGCGTCCAGCTCAAGCGTCTTGCGCAGCTCGGCTTCAGCGCCTTGCGTATTCTGCTCGAGACCAAAAATCTGCGCCTTCAGGAAATGCAGCGAAGCATTGTTCGGATTCGCTTGTAACGCCTGATCGATCCGCGCGTGAGCCTTAGAGCCCTGATTCTGTCGCGCATAAAGCTCCATCAATCCACTTAGCGCATTGAAATTCACGGGATCGACGGCAAGCGCGTTCTCGTAATAACCGGCGGCTTCATCAGCCTTCTGATCGAGCAGCGAGACGACCGCGAGGTTCACATAAGAATCGGTGTCCTTCGGAGCGAGATCGCGTGCGGCGTTGAAGTCCAGGCGCGCGCCTTCTTTATCGCCCATCTGCACTTTGGCTGACCCGCGCGCGATGTAAGCGCGAGAGGCTATGCCCGCGAGCATCTGTGGCGAAGTTTCACGGTCCGGAGCTGCCTTGCTCAATCGATCGATCAATTCAGAGGAGAGTCTGAGTGCGGACTTTGGATCGCCTGTAGCGAGATTAAGTTGCACCTGCATCAACTTGGCAGGCAAATAATCCGGATAGTTTCTTTCGAGGTCGTTAGCAAAGGCGCGCGCCTGATCGGTCAGACCAAGGCTGAAATTCACCTGCGCCATGAAATAGAGACCTGGACGGGAATTCGGTTCCTGGTTCAGAACTTCTTTCAAATCTTCGACTGCCGCTTTCAAATCCCCGGTCTGACCGCTTTGCGATTTCAATCGCGCGCGCAGCAAAAGCGCCTGACGATCATGGGAATCTTTCTTTAGCAGCTCGTCAATTTGAGCAGTCGTGCCTTTTACATCGCCCCGCATCAACAGGATTTCACCGAGGCGATACCGGCCCTGAACATAGTCAGGTGATTTCGCGAGCACCTCCTGATAAATCTGCGCCGCATCATCAAGACGATTCACCGCCGAGTAGTAGTCAGCGAGCACGGCGCGACTCTCCGGCTTGTCTTTATCGAGATCAGCCAGCGCTTTGTAAGCGGCTTCGGCTTTGTCGAGCTGCTTTGTCACCAGGTAGAAGCTCGCCAGCACAAACTGAGAATTGCGATCGTTCGGCTCAACTTCGACACCTTTGCGAAGTTCAACTTCCGCTTCAGACTGGCGATTTGATTGCACCAGGAACTTGCCAAATTCCGTGTGAGCCAGGGCCGAGTTGCTATTCAGCGCGATGGCGCGTTTGTAGGTTTCTTCAGCCTTCGGCAATTCCTTGGTAACCAGATAAAACTTCGCGAGACTGAGGTAGGACTTGACGCGTTTGGGATCGAGATCGATGGCGCGATTCAATTCAGCAAAAGCCTGGTCGCGTTGGTTCTGCGCGAACAAGACGCTGCCGTTCAGAATGTGGCCTTCGATGTTGTTCGGCTCTTTTTGGAATATTTCTTTGACGAGCTTCTCGGCTTCAGCCACGGCTTCACCGGAAGGACTCGCAGTCGCCATGTAGTAGTTGCCGAGCATCACTCGCGCTTCGAGGTTGCTCTTGTCCATCCCGACCACTTGGCGCAGCTCATCGAACGCTTCCTGAAAGCGCTGCATACCTTCGTAGGCGCGGGCGAGACCCCAGTGAGCGTTAGCGAACTTGCCGTCTATCTGAACTGAGTTGCGAAACTCAAGGGCCGCTTCCTGGAATTTTTCTTGTTTGAGAAGAGCTTCGCCACGGCTGACGTGTTCAGCCTTGGCTTTTTCAGGACTGGTGCAGGCGCTCAGGAGGAAGAGCGATGCCAGCATCAGGGCCAGCAGAATAAAAAGAGAGGACTTGCCTCGGCACTCATTAAACTTCATTTTTAGATCAACTCCCGCGATTTTGATTTGGGCGCATTGGCCCAATTTACTTCGTTACGCGCATCCGGCAGTTGGTCTATCGAGGCGGGCATTGCCTTTGATAGTCCACGCAGAACCAGACACAGTTAGAAAGACCTAATTCACGGGGCATTCCCCAGAACCGTTCAATCAGGAACAAACTCCGGCAGCACTGTCGAGATGTCAGCTGCGAACTTTCCAGCTGTTTCGGCAGCAGCCGCTTCCGACTCGTTTACCGGCACCGTTATGCGGACCATCGAGCCGTCCGAACGGTGACGCTTCAAACTGTCCCATACCGTATAAACCTTGCCCCAATACTCACTGGCGATCGCTCGACCGCGGCCCTGGTACCAGTAGATCATTAGCTGGCGATCACGACCGTTTTGAATTACATACTGATTAGCCTCAAACGCAGGTCTTCCGTTGGACGGTTTGACGAGCAGCGTGGCTGGTGACGACATGGACCACCCGGCTCCCGGCAAACAATTCAAGGGACTGTGATAGGTGGCGCCATTACGCTGCGTCGCGTAATAACCGACGTAGAAAGCCGCCACTTTTCCATCGCGTGACTTGTACGTGCGCAATAGATAATCATCGGCTCGAAGCACTGATTCCGTTTGCACGTCGAATCTCTCGTCACCACCAAACTGTTCCCATGAAGCTAGCTTCTTTGGGAATTCTCTTAAGACACTGCGCGGCGCCTTGGCCTCATCGATGTACTCCCAGGCGTTGACGCCAATGCCGCCCAGCAAGATGATTGCCAGCAACAGGCCAAAACGCAGAGAGTTGTTAAGCGGCGCCATTACTTTGTTTCCTCAACCGTCAGTGGCATCGGCATCTTGCCGATGTCTTCCGGGCGTGGCATCCCCATCTTGCCGATGTCTTCCTTCTCCTGGCGTGGCATCGGCATCCTGCCGATGTCTTCCTTCTCCTGGCGTGGCATCGGCATCCTGCCGATGTTTCCGTTTTCTGGAACCTTTCTGATGTCTGCTTTTTGTGACATCGAGTCAGCCCTGATGTCTTCTTTCTCAGTTGAACGTAGCTTTCTACTTTCCTTGCTGGCCTTCGGCTCAAATTTCTCCAGCACCCAGCCGACTGCGAACATCAACAAAGCCGCCGCGATGTAGATCGCCCAGCCTGAGAACGAATGGAAAAAGCCGTCTGCTATTCCAGTTCCGTAGTAATGAGCCAACACACCTGTGCCGCTGACTCGCAAAGCATTCGTCAGAATCGCAATCGGCACCGCCGAGATCACAAGCAAAGCCGAGCGCCAGAAACCATAACTTTTCCACCAGGATTTCGGACCTGCGTCTGAATCGCTGGGATAAGTCACATAAGCGAAGACTACGGCGAGTGTGACCAAAGTCATGAGCGAACGAATGCCGCTGCAAGCTTCAACCACTTCCAGCTTCTTCGTTTCGACGGATCCTCGCGGCAGCAGCTCAATCACATTACCCGCTCGCAACACCGAGATATCGAAAAGCCGCATGGACCAGACCGCCGTCTTTGAAGCAAAGATTTGCAGCGGAAAGGCAATCTTGTTCCAAACAATAATCGGAATCGGAATCGCCAGCGCCAGCAATAGCAGCGGCACGAGCGTCAGGCTCAGAATGCGGAAGCCCCAGAAGTAAACCACGATGCCGGCCAGCATTAAGACTAGTGAAATTCTCTGCGTGAACAGCTCGGCACCCGCTGTTCCCGCCCACAGAGCGACCAAAGCACAAAGGACCGCTGCGCCTCCCCATAAACCAGAGGGACGCACCGGCGTCTGCTTGAAACGCTCGCGACTGGACCAAAGGATATAGCCGATGACAAAAGGAATCAGGAGGCCGTGAGAGTAGTTAGAATCCGTCCACCAATCGATGCCAAGCTTCCGCAAAACGGTTGCGTAAGCAAACACCAAGGCAGCAGAGACGGCGAGAACTCGCCAAAGATACTTCGGGGCGATAGCACTCATTACGTGGATTTCGTGGCATGGGCATCCTGCCCATGTCTCTTTCTTTGACGTTTTCGCTTGGAAAGGGCAAGTTCCCTTACGAAAACCAAGGGCGGCTTTCTTTTACCGCGGGGTGAGCCAGCAATTAGGCTGGAATCACAGGTGAAAGCTTAGCTCAAATACCTCGAGGTGTACAATCAAAATCCTCGGAATGGGTAAATGTCTAATGGCCGATGAATTCCACAGAACCCCTAAGAATGAATGCAGGAATCATTGAACGGCTTGGTGGTCTCCCGCTCAAGACCAGGATTCATAGTCGAAAGGCTCCAGCGCTGAGTCCCTCCATTCCTGATGCACCCAGGTCGATATTGGTCGCGGAAAATTCGTGCGACTGTACGCCTGTTTCGTCTCAAAATCGAAAACTGCATGAGGATAATTATTAATCACCAGCGCCGCTTTCAATCCGTCATCGGTCCACCAGATTTGAAGAACGGAGGGCTTGGCTTTATCAACGACGGATTTTGCATTGTAGATATTCAGCGCGTCCACAATCGTGTAGTCGTCATCACCTTCGAAGTCCAGTGCGTAAAAATAGCCGGTATCCCCGTCATCCTCAAACACGACTCCGTGCGGCGCTTGGGGAGAATCACCGGGCAATACTTTTTCTTCTCCAACTTGAAACGTCTCTTCGAGCACTATCGTTGACGGCATCGTTATGTCCTTATAGTAAGCCGGCGCCGACAGTTAGGAACATGAGACCGCTCTTTAGAAAGTAGCTGACTGTAACTATGTCTCGAGGTGTCGGGCGATGATTGAGCATGGGATCTCCTGGAGGTCCTTGACAGCGCAAAAGGAAGTGAGAAGGCACTGGGCAACTAACTGCCGCAAGGCTGCCTGGTTGAGAAAGAGTTCTTATGCCCGCTTCTTAGTGGACACAAATAGTCTTCGGAGCTTTGAGGTTGCGATGCGGTTAAGTGTGTTGTCTAGTTCGCCCACATTAACCGTTGTTTAAGCGCTTGAAGATTTGTGGAGACTGGAAAACGCCGAAAATTTACGCCGAGTCCTTGTGGCTGTCAACGAAAAATCCCGGTTTAGCCTTCGAGCAGCGGCTCGGCAGGCTGCAGTGAGAATTAGCGTGAATCCGCTGACGCGAGTTATAACCGCGAGACTACTGTAGTTTGAGGCGAGTTAGAATCCCGACACGTCGGGGTAGCGACCGGGTCGTTTAGATTGTCCACAGATAAAACACGGATACCACGGATCTTAACTGAGAAAGTATTCAGATCCGTGGTATCTGTGACGATCTGTGGCCGGTTTGATCGGAACCCGTCTCGCCCAAAATAACAGGGGCGATTCCCGAAGGAATCGCCCCAGGCCAAGCCGAGTTACGGGCTTAGATTTACTTAACTCTGATTGAAGGAGCGTTGCTGCGGCGACCGTTGACGATCAACGTGAGATTCACCGTTCCTGCATCCTGCAGCTGGGGCACAATCACGACGTTGATTTGATCCAGCCCAGGGACGCCTCTCGCGCCGGCAAACTCCACCGGCAGTTGATAAACGCGATTGTCCAGAGTGCGGGCTTCGACGGTAACCGACTCAGCTACGTTCACCCAGACTTTGCCATCAACCGTCACGTCGTTGCTGCTGTCAGAGTTGGCAGCGCTACCGCTGACGCCAGTCGCAAAGAACGTGACTCGCGTCCGCTTGTCCGTGTTGAAGTTTTGAGAAGTGTTGGCTGAGAGCTCCCCGACCACCTGTCTTGAAGAGTTGAGTGCAATAGCGCTACCACTCTCATCGCCGGTCACGGTCATGATTCGCGTCACGTTAGGCGCAACTGTAATTATGCCCTTCGAGACGTAACCGTTCTGGGATGCGACGATCACTTCGTTCTCACCTGCAGGAAGGTCCGCCGGCACGAAGAATGAAACTCGACCCGGCGATACAAACATCAATGGCAGTGAGTGACCAGCAATCGAAACGCTGACGCCGTCCAATTCGAACGGCAGCGAGTTGCCGCCGGAAAAATCCGCGAATAACGTGCTCGTGCTCAAAGGCGCCACGGTGGGATTACCAAAGAGCGAGCCCTGGCTTTGTGGCGAAACAAATCCATCAGCCGCCGGGCCTAAGCCTGAGCTAGCACTTCCAATCACCAAATCCATGCGAGCATTGACGAAGATCGCAAACTGCATCGTGTTTGGTGTGATGCTTCCAAAGCGCATGAGATCTTCAGTGACCGCCAAGTGGCCAATCACGCGTTGCAGGTGCGCCTTGGTGTTTGGTGACGCACCGCTCTTGGAGGCCAGCGCTGCATCAGCTTTAGAGAAGTAGTAAGCAGCCATTAGCTGATTAGCAATTTGATTTGAGGTTGAGCCGAACAGGTTTCGCTCGAGCGTAAAGTCGATGTACGCCTGCTGAATATCGGTTGCGAGCGCATCGAGGTTGGCTACGATAGCTGTGTAGTTGGGTGAACCGCCGCTAGCTCCCGGATATGAAGCTTGTGACCACTCAAAGCCGCCGACTATTTCGTTAGCCAGGGACCGGGAATGATTCACACTAACGGGCGACCTCATGACTGTAAAGAACACGCCTGAGGACATGGTGCCGGCGCCGGAGTTGTCAGTGGCTTTCGCCGTTATCGTGAATACACCTGCTGGAACACTGCCCCAAACGAAGCTGTAAGGCGCTGAATTATCACTGGCTAAGAGTTGCCCATTCGAGAAGAATTCAACTCGCACAACCTGTCCATCAGAATCCGCGGCGTTTGCAGTCAGCGTCACGCTATCGCCGGTTACAAAATTATCTCCATTCGACGGTGCTGACAGACTAACGCTGGGCGCAACGTTTGGCCTCGGCGTTGGCGTTGGTGTTGGTGTCGGAGTTGGCGTCGGTGTTGGCGTCGGAGTTGGTGTCGGTGTTGGTGTCGGCGTCGGTGTCGGCGTCGGAGTTGGTGTCGGCGTCGGAGTTGGCGTTGGTGTCGGAGTTGGCGTCGGTGTCGGCGTTGGTGTCGGTGTCGGCGTTGGTGTCGGAGTTGGTGTCGGAGTTGGCGTTGGTGTCGGAGTTGGTGTCGGAGTTGGTGTCGGAGTTGGTGTCGGCGTTGGCGTTGGCGTCGGAGTTGGCGTCGGAGTTGGTGTCGGTGTTGGTGTTGGTGTCGGTGCAGCGGCTACGCCCCAAGCCTCGACTTCCACAAGCCGACTATAGTTGTTGTATGCACCCGTGATCACCACGCGCACTTTGGTTGTCGTTACCGGGCTGAAAGTAGTCGAGCGTTTGATCTTGAGATTTCCTGCCACGGTGCCGACGCTGGCCCAGCTGCTGCCATTCCAATACTCAACGGAAAAGTCGGTAACACCATACATGCTGAACACTTGCGTATCGTTTGGCTCGACCGCGTTCGCGAAGTCGTCTTGCAAAGTGTAGAGATCAACCTCAGTGATCGTCTTGGCAGCGTTGAACTGCACTTCCACCCAATCAGGAAAGGAGGCTACGGTCCCATCATTCCATCCACCGCCATTGCCCCAGTTTTGCCCTTTACGATCTCCATCGATCGAAGCGGCCACTGGATAGCGAGTGTCATAGCTCGTGGAGCCAACGGCAACGCTACCATTTGCAGCAAGCGCGAAGTTGGTCCAACCAACAGGGGTCGGAGTTGGTGTCGGAGTGGGAGTCGGCGTCGCTGTTGGTGTGGGCGACGGAGTCGGTGTGGGTGTTGCAGTCGGACTCGGCGACGGCGAGGGAGACGGCGTCGGAGTCGGTGTTGGCGTGGGGTTTGAGACTGCGCCACCCAAAGCTGCTGCTAAAGCTGCAGAGTCGATGCCCGGGTCACGTCCATCGGATCCGCTGTTCTTGAACGAACTGTTGGAAGCCAATGCATAATTTCCAACCGCGGCATTCACAAAGCTGAGATCTGAATACTGATCGGTGCACCTGTTTCCACCCGGATAAGGACTGCCGCAGGTCGGTCGATATGGCAATACTGGACCAACAATGGTGTTGCCCAACATGTTGCCGTTGAAGAGATTTGGGAAGCAGGACATGTCGCCAGTCTGGCAATGCATTCCGTACTCATTATTGGCGACGATGTTGTCCTTAAAGGTCAGGTTCTGTACTGGCTGACCAATGTTTTCCAGCATCGATGAACCAAGATTGGAGACGAAGGTGTTATGACGAAAAGTAACCCCATTGCCTCCGGAGATGTCGGCGACTCGGCCCACGTTCGTGACCAGATTATTTTCCAGCAGAATATTGCTGCCGGGTGTGCTGGTAGCGTAGTTGTCTTCGAGCTGGAAGATGATTACGCGATAGGTGCTGGGGACGCCGGACATGAAGCGATTGCTGCGCATCGTCACGTTCTTGATCGTGGACCACACGGAGGGCGCGCCAATTGGCGTTCCCTGGTTGCGAGCGGTAAACGCCCAATTCGAGGGCTGCCCGACAAAGTCGTTACCTTCCCAAAGCATTCCGTCGGCGGCCTTAATCTCAAATAAGCCCTTCGAGTAATTTCCGGTTTCCGAGTAGATGATTTGCGAGATAACCGGATTGATGTAGAACGTGTTGTGAGTGATGGTGAAGCCGGTAGGCAAATAGCCATTCCACTGTGCATTGCCGGGAGACAGCGGCGCTGCCGTCAAGGGGCTGCCCTGTGAACCCCAAGTCGTGCTGTACGGTGTGTAAGAGACTGTATTTCCACTAATCCCGGTTACCTTCACGGCGCCGTAATAACCGTCATGTCCAGACACGCCGTCGCATGAGCCATTCACGCGAACGCAATCCCGCTGCTGCAAAGCCAACAAGTCGCCGACGTGCAGATTCGCTACATTCGAAAGCGTAGCCTGAGACATCGTCGCGCCCGGCAGAACCGTAGCCGTGTTGTCAGTGGGCAACGAAACGCCGCCAGTAAAGAAGGCGTTGTACCAGGCTGACATAAAACAATTGTCGATGGTGATGGGACCTGGGCCGGAGGTAGAAAGAAACGCATATTGGTTATCGACCGTTTGGGACTCCATCACGTAACCCGCCGGCATCGAGACGCGCGAGTTAACCAGGCTCAAGCGACGAGCGAAGGCGTTAAAGCCAATTCGTGAAGTAGCGTGCGGATTGTTCGTGCCGTCTTCCAGGGAATGCACGTAGACGCGGTCGAAAACCAAGTCGCTGGGCGCTTGATTCCAAGGCACGTAAGGACCGATGTCAATCAAAACATTGCAGTAGGGCTGGCCGGGAAGGGTCGTAGCTTCAATACCAATCAACTGCCAAAACTTCGAATTGGCAGGAAACGTCATTACGGAATAGGTACTGCCGTACATGACTGCGGGCACGAGCTTCGGCATGTTCACCGCATCGGTCATCTGCACGCGCTGCCCCGACGGCAAAGCCGACAGGTTAGAAGTGCGCACTGTGATCATGTCGGCGGCGGTGCCGGTGCATGACGCCTTGGCTGGAAAAACAAAACCCTTGTCGCCGACTGCTTGATAAACAGCGCCGGCCTGGAGAATGACGGTGTCGCCGCACTGGGCCACGTTCAGGGCTGACTGCAGATCGCCGCCAGCAGGCACGACATAGCTGCTCGCCTGGGCGTCGCTGCAGGTCCCGCTAAGGACCAGAAACAAAACTGAAATTGTTGATGAAAAGAGGGAACGCTTGACTAAGCGTTGGAAGGCAGGGGTTAGAAAGAACATGGTTCCTCACTTCGGTAGCTGGACCATCTCTAGGGCAAGAGACTCCCGGCTTTGCGGACCCGCCTCGCGACGGGGGTGCCGTTATCGGTTAAGGTTAACGACTAGGTGTCGTGCTTAACTCAGCGTTGTAAAGAGCGGCTTCTCAACAGATCAAATCTGCTTGCACGATGTCACATAACATCATGGATTTTGTTTTCAGCTGATCGAGCGTGTTCCGATGCCTCATCGGTACCGTCCGGAGTCCAATTAGGATCCAAGTCTCTTATGATATTCCCTCGCTTTATTTGGGCGATAATTTCCTTAGTCAAAGCATCCTCTGGAGAAGTTGTGCGAGTACGACGGATCTCAAAAATCAACCACACGAGGGAAGTCACGGAAAATACCGCGAATAACGTCACCCAAACGGCGTTCGAGATTGCTGAATCGCGAAAAGGAGGAGTGAATGCCGGCACGATTGATGCTGCAAAACAAGCAAGGGGTCCTAGCCAATCACGGCGTCGGCCGATCTTGGGTAGGTTTTGGTTAAGGATAAGCAGGAGTTTGTCTTCAGTAGTAATGACAACCTCCTGCGCCACATTAATGTGTGTTCCTACGATCATTTCTCTTACGAGTGCCTCAAGACGAGCCTGGTCGTCCTTTAGCATTAGACTTCTTTTTGATTTTTCCACTTTTCCCCTCCTGATAGCGTGGACCATCTTGAACGCAAGGGCTCAAGTTTCCAGGCATGCAGTAAGTCATAGGTTCAGTCAGCTTTGTTGAGCGCTGACGGCATTCCGGCGGCCGGACGATCTCAGTGTTGATTTGAGACTCCTAAGCTTTGCGAACCCGGATTACTCCGGGAGTGCCTTTGGCGGTGATGGCCACGCCCAACAAGGGGCGTATATTTCAAATAACGATTACAGCGGTTTTCCCAAAAGCTCCTGAAAACGGTTGAATACTTAACTAGCTTTCAAAGAGACTGGGGTACAAAGAACATTTCGTCCTCACTTCGGTAGCCGGACGATCTCAGGGCAAGAGACTCCTGGCTTTGCGTCCCCGCCTCGCGACGGGTTTGCCATTTATCGGTTAAGGTCCACGTCGATAGCTGAATGCATCGACGTCAATAAGGCGACCTGCTGGAAAGAACGTGCACGTAAAACACGAAGGGACCACGTGGTGACACCGTTTGCAGCGGTTTCACTACGAGGTTGATTGCAGAGAGGTGTGACGAAGTAACTGTGGTCAGTTACCGGCGGCTTGATAAAGGGATTGAAAACGCACAAAACCTCCTCGTCTCGGAAAGACGGAAGGTAGTGGTTGCTATATCGATGAAGAAATGAGAACGAACGGAAATGAGGAAACCCACCGACAAAAGTGCTTAAGATGGGTTCAAATCCAGCGTGCGTGGCATCGGCATCTTGCCGATGTTAGATCGTGGCATCAGCATCTTGCCCATGTTAGATCGTGGCATCAGCATCTTGCCGATGTTAGATCGTGGCATCGGCATCTTGCCGATGGTAGATCGTGGCATCGGCATCTTGCCGATGATGAGCCTTCACGGGTAGGACACCCGTAGGTCACGTCTTCACGGGCGGGACGCCCGTGCCACGCCTGTTTCACAGCTGGCTTCTCTCCGATCGCTTTCGGCAACCAGACAATCTCGGTCAGTTCAAGAGCTGAACGGCGAGACTCACGGCTTTGTGTCCCTGCCTCACGGCAGGTTTACCTTTATCGGTGCAATCGCATGTCATGAAAAGATCTTGCTATCGGAAGAGACGATAGCCACGGGTGTCATTAAACAATGCTGGCAAATGTTTGTCAAGACTATTCTCAGGCAATTGCCCAACAAAATAGAGGGTTTTAGCCTGCGACCTCGGGACTTTTGCGACTTTCTGGGATCGCAGCAGCGCTTTGGTGCGGCGAAATGAAACATATTGAAACCCATCGCGGGGGCTGCTAAAGTCGCTTGCCTGATTCTGGCAGCCGCAAAGTCAACCCTTTGACCAGTCCCTACCTCAATAGTGCGCTAATCGACAGCATCGTCGGCCTTGTCCTCGTCAAAGCGGGCGACAAGACGAACGCGATGACCGTTTCCTTCTTTTCGGAAGTCGCACATCATCCGACCAGCCTCTGGGTCTCAATAGACAAGTCCAGCTACACGCATTCATTAATCGAAGCATCCGGCCGGTTTACGCTGGCGGTCCTCAATCAAACTCAGGGAGACATTGCGCTTGCCTGTGGCTCAACTTCGGGCCGTGATCAGGACAAGTGTGCTGCGCTAAGTTTATATCCTGGTTTATATCCCGGTCGTGATGGCTATGTGTTTCTGAACGGAGCTTTAGCTTCAACGGCGTGTTCTGTTCGCCAGTCAGTGGACATTGGCGACCACACTCTTTTCATCGCCGACATTCTTCACTCCGACATGGAATCGCGTAAGTCCCACTTGCGCCAATTGCTGTTGTCAGATCTGAGAGGAGCCTAATGCACTGGCCGGGACGAACAATCTGGGACACAAGGGTGCAGGGCATCTGCGGCATCCTGAGCGCGCAAGGCGAGGACGAAATCGCCCTGTTCGTGTCAGCAACTTTTGCCCAGGTTAGTTTGAACCCGCCACGAGTCGTAATTAATCCAAATCGCACTTACAGCATTGATTCTGCTATCAGCCGAACCGGACGCTTTGCCATCAACGTGATGCCCGCTTCGCGCCAGGAGCAGATCATCCGCTTGATGTCAGCACGCCGGCGCCAGCCAAATCGAGCAGAGGTGGTCGGGTTGCAAATGCGCGCGGACGAACACGAAATTCCTTTCGTCGATGGGGCGTTGCAGACTTTGTTCTGCGCTGTCGAAAGCTCAATCGACGCCGGAGACCGCAAGCTTTACGTCGCGACCATCCTGGAGTCGCGTTCAAATTCGACAGGCGAATTGCCTCTATTGTTCTCTGCTGTGTCGGGTGGTCCGCGTCGTTACGTCAAACTTCAAAAGGGAGTGCGTAGCATAGCGGCGAGATCAGGCGCTCTCGATATCTTGAAGAAGGGTTACCACCGCTTGCGGCCGCCAGCTCCTCCGGACATCGCCATGAATACTTATGAAGAAGCCGGCGCCACGGAAAGCGAGATTGCCACGATCGAGAGCTACGGCCTGCTTGATCAAAGCAAGAAGCTGAGCCCGCCACCAGCACCGGCTCTGGTTAAGAAGTCTCTTGGTGTTTGCGTAGTCGGCACCGGCTGGGGATCTTTCCACTGCAATCTACTGCGTGAAGTTAACTCCGCGGCAAAGTTATTTGTCTGTGGACGCAATCCGGAGAAAACAGCGCGCCTGGCGAAGGCCGTGAAAGCCGACGACTTTTTTCTCGGCCTCGACCAGGCAGTGGCCGATCCTCGCGTGCAGGCTTTGATTGTTGCGTTGCCGCACGATCTGCATCGCTCAGCCGCGGAACAAATCGCAGCGGCCGGCAAACATGCTCTTATCGAGAAACCCATCGCGACGAATCTTGCTGATGCAGACGCGATGATTCTGGCCGCGCGACAAGCTGGAACAATTCTCATGATTGCTGAAGACATGCACTTTCGACCGGCAATCAACGAAGCTGTGAAGAGGATCTTCGCCGGAGAGATTGGCGAGCCGCTCTATTTCTTCGGACACGCCGCCGGAGTGCGAAGACCTCGAGGCTGGGCAGCGCAGGCAGAGCGAATGGGCGGCGGCGTGCTGATGGACATGGGCGTTCATTACGTGCGGGCCCTGCGTCTGTTGCTCGGCGAACCTGAAAGTGTGATTGCCTCGCGAGCAATGCAAGTCGACACGAAAATTTCAGGCGAAGATAATGTGCAGTTGATCTTCTCGAACAGTGTTGGCTGGGACGCACATTTGATTCTGAGTTGGGCTTCGGCGCGTGGACATTTGCCTGACATCATCGTTGCCGGCGAAAAGGGCACGATTCATCTTTGGCCTGGCACTTCGTACATCGATCTCTATCCGCAGGATCCGCCTCTGATCCCTCGAATGCTGTCTTTGGTGCGTCCTTATTGGCTGCAGGAAAAACTCATGCGACCTCATTTTGCACGTGTCCGAGTCTCGCTGCCTGGAAAGGAAGCCTCAGGTTATCAGGGTGAAGTGCGCGAGTTTCTGGCCGCGGTTGCTGAGGATCGCGAGCCGGCCTCACCGGCTGAGGATGCGAGAAGAGATCTGGAGATTGTGTTGAGTGCTTACGAAGCATTGGCCCAGAAACAGCGCCTAGCCGTTCCTCAAGTAAAAAGTTAAAAATAAGCTTTGACCGAAAAGTCCTAAATACCACCTGCGTCAGCTGGTGGATACTTCAAGTTCGACCTACAAAGAAAGGTTGGGATTGGCGGGTTGAATCCCCTCAGCGGCAGCTGAGGGATCTTTCAAGTGCTGCCTCGCGCGCAAATTGTTTCAACGGAAATAGGCAGGACTTGAACCATCCCCCTGCTCCCGCAGGTAGGATTCAATAACAACGACTTCAAACATTGCTAGTAGGCTGGACTTGAAGTATCCACCAGCTGACGCAGGTGGTATTTAGGACTTTTCGGGCAAAGTGGTCATAGCCTTTCGCTTCGCGCCGAACTTTTACCTTATTACTTACTTGTGTACAGCTCGATCAGCTTCGTTACGTTTGGGCGAAGCTCGAAGAGGTTCTTGACTCGGTGGGCGCCGGCGTTTCCCATCTTTTCGCGTAGCTTTGGATCGCCCGCGAGAGTGAGGATACGCTCGGCAATCGCCGTCGCATCGCCGCGATCGACAATGAAACCGGTTTCCTGATCTGCGACGACTTCGGGTATGCCGCCGACTCTCGTGCCCACGACTGGCTTGCTGTAAGCCATGCCTTCCGCGATCACCCACCCGAACACTTCTTCCCAGCGCGACACCTGACACAGGATATCGGCGACATCGTAAACACCTTCTCCAAAAGGATCTTTGAGCAACCCTGTCCAGGTAACGTGATCGGCAATTCCCATCGCTTCGGCGTCTTTGGTGTATTGAGCGCGGTACGCGCCTTCGCCCACGAATACAAAGTGCACTTGCGGATTTTTGGAAATTACAAGCTGAGCGGCCTTCAGCAAGTCGGTAATTCCCTTCTCTGGAATTATCCAGCTGACCTGGACCACCACGACTCGATCATCCGGAATCGAATAGCGCTTACGAAAGTCCGCGGCGCGAGCGTCGTCGGGCTTAACTCTCGTGAGGTCCACACTGTTGTAGATCATTTCGTAACGATTACTCGGCAATACTCCCAGCGTGACCATGCAGTTGTAGCCGTAGTTACTGACGCAGGTCACCTTGTCCAGAGGCAGGTTGATTAATCTAACGGCGGCTTTCTTCCATGTTGGCGCAGTGCCGGGAACATAGCCTTCCGGTCTTGAAGTCTGATCAGTGAAGAAAACCTTCTTCACCGACGCGAGCCGTCCCAACCACGGATAGATGCCGAGAAAACCGGTGAAGTGAAGGTGAAGAATATCAGGCTGATGACGTCGCAGGATTCGCCAAAGTTTGCTGACAGCGCCCCAGTTCAGATCAATGGAGTCTTCCAGAACTTCCAACTTCACATTTGGAGCTTCGAGAAACTGACGCACATCATCGGCGGGGGCAGATTGAAAGCAAAGAACGCTTTCCCAGCCGAGATCGCGCAACTGGAGAGATAGCTCGCGCGCAAAGGTTTCCGTGCCGCCAATGCGGAGAGGCTCAACTCCAAATACGGACAAGACTTTCATGAGAATATCTTCATCGATACACTGGCCGGCTCGCTACGGCAAATCCATGGCAACCTTGAGCCCATTTTCCACCAAACGAAGGTCTAACAAATGCAAGGCGCCGATTCGTTGGGTAAGCTTTGACCGATCTAATGTAGTGACTTGATGGCAGAGCGCGACACAGTCCTTATTGAGACCGGCAGTCCCCCGTGTGAACAAAACTGCTGACGGACCCCGCGCAGCCTGGGAGACCGAAGTAGAAAGCGGAACAACGATAATTGATCGCCATCCCGGCGCATTAAGCGCATCATTCGAGATTATGACGACGGGGCGTCGCCCCCGTTGCTCCGATCCTGAACGAGGAGCAAGGTCAGCCCAGTAAACGTCTCCACGTTTCATTATTCTGAATCTTGTTGAGTCAGATGATCAGCTGCGGCGGTTTCGAGCTCCAGATCGATATCAGCATTTGTTCCGGCGTGTTTCCTGGCGTAATCGGTTAATTCCCGATGAAGTTGAGCGCGGTCTGGCCCTAAGTCACGCCGAATGAGCGAGTCTACAAAATTCTGAACTGCAGCGACCTGGTCATGAGGAAGTCGCTTGATTTTCTCGATGAGTTCTTGGCGCTCCACGGGGTGAAGTATAACACAAGGCCTCAGTCAGCAGACGCGTCTAATGCTTCGAACCGGCAGTTGCCAGCCTTACTCCGGACGCTTCAAATGCAGCGAAGTTTATTCCCGGATCCTTCCCATCACTCGCTTTACCGTGAAAGCTGCTCGAGCCCTTTAACTGCCACTTGTCACGAGCAAAATCTTCGAAGCCCGCTTGATCGTAGGTCGCGATAATGAAGTTGCCCACCGGGAAGGCTTTGTCAATCGGATAATTCGCCGACACATTCGCGTTATCAGCGATCACATTACCTTTCATCGTCACGTCTGGAAAACATCGACAGTAAGCCGGACCTGAACACGTGACGTTCTCGATGAAGCAGGCAATACCATACTCATTGTACTGGACGATGTTATCGCGAAATACAAAGGCGTTGGTTGGCAGGCCGTAGCCCGACATGATGTTGCTGAGGTTTTGAACTGTATTGTGTTCTACAGTCAAGCCACTTGTCCCGCTCACCTGCAGGAAGTAAGTCGTATCTCCCGGCGAAGCCAGATCCGTAAACAGATTATTCGCAACCCTGATTCGCTTCGCCTGCTGACTCGGATTCTGATTATCCCTGCCGAGAATATTCACACCACCGCTCGCGTGTCGTGAGATGTTGTTGGTGATCTCAACATCCTCGATGGTGCTCCAGGGAGCTTTGCCATCCTGATTGCGCACCGTGATAACAAATGCGACCTGGCGCGGCTCAGTGCTCTCAATCACATTCCCATCGACAATCACTCGGCGGGCGTTCTTGAGCTCGAAGCTGCCCTTCATCGTAACTTTTCCGGCCCATTCAGGCGGCCGGTACAAATGATTTCGCCGTATCTCAATGTCGGAGGGAACCAGCCCGATGATTGAAGGATCGGCTCCTCCGAACAGAATTACTTCTGCTCCGGCTTCGAGATAGTTATTGACGATGTGGAATGGGCCGGGACCATTCCAGCCGGCGATGGCCTGAGTTTCGTCGCCCTCACCCGCGAATCCCGACACGTGCGAGTTGATCACAGAAGTCTCAATGCTGTTCAGAGCAAATCCTCGCCGAGCTTTGTTAAGTCCGGTCGTATGCACGTAGCAGCGATCGAAGACCAGGTGATGAGGAAATTCTGTTTGCGATCGATAATTTGAGGCTCCCAGATCAATGAGGTTATAGACGTAGCCATCTTTCGGTGAGAACTCGATCCCGACGAAACGGAAATGATGTGCGCTGGCAGTGGTACGAATTGCCGCCTGTTGGGTTGGGGCAACTATCTTGGGCAAGTTACCCCCGTGAATCTTAGGTTTGATTCTCTCGCCGTCTGACGGAATCAATGACAAGTCAGCAATACGAATGGTGATGTAGTCAGCGTCAGTACCTTTTCCAGCACCTTTATCAGGCAGCAGAAATGGGCCGGTGTAGGTAGCGCCCGGTTGCAGCAGGATCGTATCGCCGAATTTGGCTGCATCGATCGCGGCCTGCAAATCTCCGCCAACATTAACGGTGATTTGATTCGTGCCGTCGTTGGCCGTCACCGTTTGGTACTGATTACGGCTTTTGAAGAAAAGGAAGGCAAGCAGGCAAATAATGAGGGCGCCAGCGACGCCCAGGACTGTTTTCAACGACATCAAAATGATTCGCAATTGACAGGCGCTTGGAGTTCAAACTTTAGTTTGTGCCTTTGAGAACACACAATCTGAAGATTGAACTCTAAACGCCTGTAGTTCAACTCTTCTCTTTACCAAAAACTCTCTTTAGACGAGTCGATACGCGGACACCAAAGTTCTCTAAGCGCGTCCGAATTCCGAAAGCGGCGCCAAAAATACTATAGAGAGTTGTCGGGCGGTGGCTGCGCTGAAAAGCAGGAATGAAATTCGTCTTGTTGCCGAAACCAAGAATCCGCATGTCTTCACTGCTTAGATTGCCGAGGAAGGCTGCGTTCAAAAGCAAAGGATGATAACGATAGTAGTCGATGTCTTCCTGTTGGAGCGGAACGAATGGATCGTGATAGTTGTAGAAGATCGCCTGGCGTGCCTCCAGCATCGGCACGCCTTGTCGATGAATACCCGAGGTGTCGAACAGAAAAGCCGTGCCTGCCTTGCCAGTTAGCTGAGCAATTTCCCCTGATGGTATCTCTGCGTTACGGACGGGCCGCGGATGCTGCTTTCGGTGACTGCGCTTGATGTAATTGAAGGCGCCACTACGCACGTCGCTGAGGTAGAAGGCGAGCTTTACTTCCCTTGGAATCTCGGCGCTGCCAGGCCTCTGCTCGTACCACGCATCGCCATGCCAGCCGTGAAAGTCCTGCCTGGTGGGAATAGACTTCCAACCTTTCGCTTCATTCAGCTCGTATGACGAGCCCAGATACCGATTCAATATTGCTTTGACAAGCGGATGAAGCCCAACGTCAACGAAACCCTGGTCCAGGAGCAGAACATCCTCGACCATGTGCCGGTGAAGTTCAGTTTGCTGGTAGCCTTCAAAGTTATTCCAGCGCAAAGTTGAGAGTCTCGACTCAAACGCTTTCTGCATTCCGGCGAGTTGAGTAGCGGAAAGGAGGTTCGGCAAAACTACGAGGCCTTCAGTGTCGAGCTCCTGATACAAACAGTCTACCGTCGTTTGGTCGATGATCGAATCGACTGGACGCATCTCGAGCGGTGGTGCAGTACTTACCATCTCAACACTCATTGGTAGGCTAGGTCAGGCTCTTTCAGCTCGCTGGCTGGAACCGTCTCCTTCATTATTTCTTTCAAGTGGTAATTGCGAAATTCATTTGGCTCTCCGCTATGGCCGTCGATAGCGGCTAAGACCAGATTGTAAGCTTCGCGAGCGCTGGCAAAGTGAATCTTGAACTCGCCGGTGCGGTCACCAAACTCTATTACTTCGTTCATGAAGCGTTTCATCTGCTCGCCGATCATCGCATCCTGATCTTCTTCAAAGAATCCATGTGAATACAGCTTGATGAATTGCCAGTCAGGCCGGCCCTTGATCGCTATGTTCGCGCCGCGCCAACGATTGAAGCGTCCCAAAGTCAGCGCGTAGTTTCGAGCCAGCGCTCCATCATCAAGGCGCGGAATGGGAAGACCGCGTACGCGCCTGGTCCAATCAAACACGAGCGGGCCTGTCATGATGATCGGAGAGTTGGGATGTGGATCGCCGACTTTCAATTCGGGACCGGAACGATGTGGCTTCGCTTCATTCAAGGGATGGCCGCAAGTATAGATTGAATTGATCTGCGGCACTTGAGATTCATCAGGCGCTGAGGGCAAGGTGAAATCCGCGTAGCAACCGGTGTCAGCGAGGATCTGCATCTCCGAATCGACACCACAGAATCTGCCGCCGGCCGAATTCGCCAGCGCCCAATTGCCATGGACGAATGCGTACTTCGGCAAGTCGGTGATCGCTGCTCGAGAGAGGCAGCGATGCTCGTCAGCCAACACGTCTCGAAATTCGCGCAGGATTCGCGAAGTATTTTCGGCAGTATCGGGACGTTCAACGCCATGGTGGAAGTGGACTTCAACCTCACCGAAGCCTTCGGCTTGAAGGTCAGCAATCATCTCGAGTCGCCGCGGTTCGTATTGTTCTGCTGGGAAGAAGTTTGTGTGACGGAAGGGAGTCCCGTCGTGATCGCGAACGGCGTCGCCCGTGGAGCGAGCGAGCTTACACCACTTCTCAAGTTGGACCAGACCGTCATCAGTAACAGCTGGCTCAAAGTGGTTGGCAACGAGAATGATCAAGTGAACGGGTTTGTGAGCAGAGCGGCTGGCGAACTCGCGAGCTCGCCAGAATGGATAGCGCCAGAGCCACGGCAACGACCAACGCAACTTTTCTATGGTGCTATCGGAATACATCTGGTTCTTGGATCGTCTGCTACGCCGAAGGCGTTCGCGAATTCGAGCCTGGGGCAACGCCCCGGGAGTCGCGTTGTTTCATCATATCGGCAGAATGAGGTCAGTTCGATGGTTTTTGGGACACCAAAAAGATCCCATTAACCATCAACTCTTCGGAAGTCAAACCAGTAAACTGGCTGCAAAGCTTCGGACGAATATCCTCAATCAACGCCAGCGTGTCGTCTCCGAAGTCCACACCCTTTTCAACTTTTTCGCTATGTGGAACCACCGGTCCCCGCCCGACAATTCCGGTGATGAGAAACCTGGCCGCGTAGCCAAACTCCTTCATCTGTTGTTTATAGTATCCGATCAATTTGCGGTTCGGTATACCTGAATCTGTCGCCATCCGGTCATAAATCCAGTCGGGGATCGTTAGGAACGTCAGCGGATGCATGCCGCCATCCGCGAAGATTCCGTAATCGCTGAGATCGATCTTGTGAAGCGATAGGCCGCCACGGGCCAGCACGCGGTCCGCCGCCTGAAAAAAATTCTTTGGCTCAAAGATCTCTTCAATCACCGCTCGGGAAATAACGATGTCGAAAGACAAACCATCTTTCCTCAGCACGGTTGCTGCTTGTTCGAGATCCAGACCATTGACGACTCGCAGCCGGGCTTCATCGAACTTGATGCCGTTACGAAGGTCGACGGCTTTATCAAATCGTTCCCGCTCGACTTCGCTTAGGCGCTCGCGCAACGCCTGATAAATCTCGCGTTCACGTTGCGCATCACGGCTTGAATAAAACTTATCAACGCAAACCACGCGAGCGGCGCCAGCGGCGCTGAACTTCAAAGCTACGCCGACATTGTCACCAAAGCCCAGCTCGAGGATTTGTTTTCCCTCAAGCTGTTCCGGAGTTAAACCGGAATAGCGGAGGTAGTCGGCAAACTGTTCCTCAATGTAACTTAAACTCTCAATGAGGCTCTTGCTCCGGTGGCTCGACCCGTGTTCGGTCTCGATGACGCCGGACGCGAAACGCCTGCGCATCGCCCAATTCTGATAGATCTTGGCCGCGATTATCAGCGTCTTCGATCTTCGAGCCCAACGTTTCATTCTTTGGAGTGCGCCGACCTGTCGGCGCTTTTGGTCTTGAGTTGCTACCTTGCGGCTATCGCCAGCAGGCTGGCTAGGAGCAAAGCGGTGACAGGTTACCGCACTCCAAACGGCTTAGCCGGTTTCAAACCTGTAGCCCCAAATGCAACAGAGTCAATACCCGGATCTTTTCCATCCGTCGCCTTCCACTTGAAGGCACTATTAGCCGCCAATTCGTAGTTCGGTCCAAAGCCAATCTGCTTCAAATCCTGTGGACAAAAGTTTCCCTGCGTGTACGTGTTCTCGCAGTTTGGCCGATAGGGATCTTTTTGTTCGGTGACCAGAATGTTGCCGCTGATTGAACTGCCTGGCACGCACACGTCCCAGCTGCTGCGTTCAGGAGGTGGCAAACAATTGACACCGTACTCGTTGTTCCAGGCTATGTTGTCCTTGAAGGCGAATCCTGACGTGCCGTACTGACCGTTGATCAGTCGCCCATTTGCCCAACCAGTGTTGTTCACGAATGTGTTATGACGAAACACCACATTCGAGCCGCCGTAGAGATCGGCTACCCAACCGCCCGTCGTAAAAAGATTGTTCTCGATTAAGAAGTCTCCGCCGGTTACGCTGCTGCCGATGTTGTCTTCAAGCAGGAAGATGAACAATTGAGCACCGTTCGGCAGGTCCGGATCGTAAAGGTTATTTCTGAAGACGAAATTTCGAATCACTGACCACGGCGATGGCGCGCCCTGTGGTCCAGTCTGATTTCTTAGTGTCAATGCCAGCGTGGCTGGCCAACCGGTAAAGCTGTTGCCCTCCATCACGAGGCCGTCCGCGGCTTTGATCTCGAAAGCTCCCTTCGGCAAGTGACCGACTTCATCCTTGATTCGCTTGGCGATTACAGGATTGATCCAAAACGTTGAGCGCGTGATCTTCACTTTGCTGGGATTGACTCCGTTCCAACGAGCGCCTCCCGGAGAAAACGGGGGCCGGGTCAGGGGCAAGCCTGCGCCAGTCTTTGATACCCAGGGCGTAAAGCGAATGTTGTTGCCGGAAATTGAAGTCACTTTCGCGACTTCGTAATAAAGTCCCTGGTAAGGCGCTTGCGCTTGAGCACTGGCGAGCGCGATTGGGTCTCCAACTTTCAGATTGGCGGTAGTACTCAAGGTGGCTTGCGACGTCGTCGCGCCTGGCGCAACCGTCGCCGTGTTGTTGGTGAACAAGTTGCCGCCACCCATGAAAAGACTCGCGAACCACGAATTAAGAAAACAGTTATCAATCGTGATTGGTCCCGGAGCTGAGACTGTCAGAATCGCATAGGTTGCGTCGGTGTTTTTAGACGGGCCGGCATAACCACCGGGAAAAGCAATACGACAACCACTAAACGTTACGCGGCTCGCCTCGACGTCTACCCCGCCGCGCGAAGTCGCGTGTGGATTGTTGGTACCGTCCTCCTGACTGTGGATGTAACAGCGGTCAAACGTCACATCGGAAGGAAGCTCTGAAAAGCCAAGACTGGTGCCGAGATAAACCAGGAACGAAGCGTATTGCGGATTTGCAGTCGTGGTGATTTCGATTCCCGTAAGTTTCCAGAACTTGCTGTTTGCCGCAAAGCTGATCGCGGGATTTGGACCCGAAGTGATTAGCTTCGGCATGTTACGAGCATCACTAATTTCCACGCGCCTGTTGGCAGGAGGAAGAGCGGCGAGATTGCTGCTCTGGACCGTGATTACAGCTGAGGCGGCCCCGGTGCATTGAGCTCCATTCTTTGCGGGAAAGACGAAGCCTTCATCTCTGGATGTTAAGTAGCTCGCGCCGGCTTCAAGAACAATCGTGTCGCCGCATTGCGCCATATCAAGCGCTCGTTGCAGATCGCCATTCGCAGCCACGTTGATGACGTTGCCAGCTTTGGTGGGACTTGAAACTGTTCGCAGACGATCCTGCACGCGATAATGTCGCAGCACTCCCACGCCGAAGGCGCTCAAGCCAAGTAAAGTGATGATTAGTAAGAATTTCAAAAACTCCAGCCCTCTCATTCACACCCGGTTTCAACCGGGTGATCAGTGACTACTTTGATTCCCGAAACCGTTTCAACGGTTTACGCTCGAAAAACCACAAACCGTTAAAACGGTTATTCGTTTCATTCCTTCTCTCGCTCACCTGGTTAAAACCAGGTGAGCGATGAGAAGCTGGCATCACTTCATAGCTGCGCCTGGGTAGGCTGATAACTTGGGCGGCTTTTCATCAGCTTCCAGCAACCACATCACTCGTCCCACGAAATAGTTCATCAACTCTCGATTATGCTTCGCGTCCATCTCCCGGGCCCAAACAATTTTGGACTCATCAATCTTTGCGCCGTTATAGACCCACTCAGTGTGATAGTCATGATCCGGTTTGTAACGAACAATCACCAGATGCTTACCCGGCAGTTCTTCGAGACGTCGTTGCATAACTGCACGGTCGTGCAAGCCTGGCGCCGACTGTGACCAGGTCATGCGCCAGCCTGTTTGCATTGGCACATGCAGAGGCCGGGCTAGCAGACGAAAAGGAACAATCATTATGCAGATGACGGGCACTGCCCGAGCGAGCATCATTCCTGTCGGTCTTCCCTTCCATCGACACCGTCGCAAATGACGGAGACCCTGCAGCATGAATGCGTATATCAAGCCCGTGACCGGCGCCGCGTAATGAGAATTGAACCAGGCAGGCGCTAGAAATCCAATCGAAGCGACTGCGCCCACAATCCACAACCAACGCAGACGCTTGTCTCTTAACACCCAGGGCAACATCAGCAACGGCAATGTCAGCACCGGGCCA
Organism: Pyrinomonadaceae bacterium; assembly: GCA_035572035.1. Lineage (GTDB taxonomy): Bacteria > Acidobacteriota > Blastocatellia > Pyrinomonadales > Pyrinomonadaceae > JAOAPY01. The sequence goes on from DATNBH010000062.1 coordinate 201,736, forward strand.
AAATAAAACATCCACAACGTGAGTGGTTTTCCGAGAGTGCGAATCAGTACTCCCTTCGGACTCATCGTCTTCTCGTAAAGCGCTTCTTCCCAATTCTGATAGAAGTCACGCAGCACGGCGTGGTTGTAGTGCGGCTCCGGCGTGGGCGTCTGAAAGAAGAACAACGGCGCGGTTGCATAAGTACTGCGCTGCAGTTTGTATGGCATCAGGAAAGGATTGCCAGTGACTCGCTTGAAATAGAAACCCATGGCGAGACACATCGCTACCAACACCAAACCGAGCGGCAGCGCCACCTTGCGAACTACTTCAGAAAAGTTTGGCCGGGAACGAACACACCAAATCGCGAGCGCTACGAACGCACCAACTGCCGTGAAGAAGCCTTCATTCGGCCGGCTGTTGGCCAGGATGATAATGCCGATGCCCATGATTACTGCGTCGCGAGCACGACGGCTTCTCATGATGCGAGGCAGCGCACCCAGAACGAGTACCCCTCCAATCCCAGCCAGTGCCCCGCCCATATAACTGTTCATCCAAAAGCTAAACCAGCCAATCCTGATGACTGCAATGAGCCCGCCCAGCAGAGCCCATTGTGGAGGCAGCCAGCCCTGCAACATCCAACAAAGCGCTGCACAAAAAATGCCGGCGCTAAGCCAAACACCCCACCACGGATGACCGAAGACGACTTTGCCCAACGCCATCATCACGCTCGAAGCGATCGGGTACATCGAAGTGTAGGTGGGCTGCTGCAGAATGTGCATGCTCTCAAAGTGCATCCACATCGGATGAGCCGGATTCGTTAGCCGTCCCGAGGCAAACGTATCGGCCGCAAGCAGGTAGGCAAACTCGTCGTGAGTCCCTGGCTCGGGGATCGGAATGAGTGGTAACAACGCCACGCGTCCCACTAACGCCAACATGCCCACTGCGACAAAGGCCAACACGCGACGGCGGGCAAACTTTGTGAAACGAAACTCCGCCGCTCGAAACCAATGTTCACCAAATCGTGGCCGCGCGAACGCAAGCACCACGGCTATCAATATGAAGACAGACTCAATCACAAAGAACGGATAATGGTTTATCAATTCTCTGATTGCGGTTTGGAGTGCGCCCATGTGGCAGCAGTTGAGCGGGAGGGCTCAGGCCTTGGGCCGGCAGACGAGAATGAACTGGTAGCCAAACAAGGTGCTTCTTAGTTTGGTCAAGCACCAGTTCAGAAAGTGTAGAAAACTCAACGAATGTCCCTGGCGAGTTGATGGCATCATCACCGGCAAAGGTATCGGAGTAACATTGACGCTGATTACATCGAAGCCTGAATCGGAGGCTAATTGCTTCATCGTTTGTAACGTGAAGAAGCGCAGGTGCGTCTCATCGAGAATACCGACGCGGCTGTAGTTAAAGCGACCAAAAAGTAAATTGAGCCGGACCCAAATGTTGGCGACGTTCGGCAGTGACATCAGCACCTTGCCGCCGGGCTTCAACACCTTCGTTACATTTTTCAAGACCATCTGCGGATCCCGCAGATGCTCGAGTACGTCACCAAAGATGACCGCATCATATTGGCCAAGCTCTGAAAACTCGAGATTCTCGATGTCGCCTACAATCAGCTTGTTGCAGTGCGGTCTCGCCAGCTCAGCCATCTCGGCGTCTTGCTCGACGCCGGTCACATCGCAACCAAGCTTCGCCATCTCTGAGCTGAGATAGCCAGTCGCAGTGCCAAATTCCAACACTTCGGCCGGTCGCTCTTGTTCGACCCACTGCAGAATTTGAGCGTGACTGCTGTACGGATCGCTTTTCTTGTAGACGTAATGATCGCCGGTCACGTCGTATTTCTCCTCGTGGACCAGACGTGACTTGTGCAGCCGATAGCGCAGCGCCGTCTTAATGCAGTTAAAGGCGTAGGCCATGCCATTCACATAGCATATCTCATCGCCATAGTACGTCGGGATAGGACGCTCGACGATGCGTAGTCCGGCTTCGTGAAACTGAATCAGAATGTTCGTATCGAAATGCCATTCATTCGAGTTGAGCAGGAAAGGCACTTTCTTCAGAGCTTCGCAGCTGTAGAGTCGATAGCCGGAGTGAAACTCCGAAAGCTTCGTACCGACAATGCGGTTCTCGAGGCCTGTCAGGACGCGATTGCCGACAAACTTGTAGAGCGGCATGCCGCCTTTGAGTGGACTCCCGCCGGCCGCCATACGCGAACCAAACACCATGTCCGCTTCATCGTTTTCAAGCGGCTCGAGCAATTCGCGTAACACTTCCGGAGCGTACTGGCCGTCGGCATGCAACATCACGACGATATCGAAGCCACGCTCGATGGCGTATTGATAGCCGGCCTTTTGATTTCCGCCGTAACGAAGGTTCTTCGTGTTGCGGTGTACGGTTAGTTTGTCGAGTTTCTTGGAGTGCTTGTAGCCAATGGCGGCGTAATAGGTGTTGTCGGTGGAGCAGTCATCAAAGAGAAAAACCTCTTCGACCTTCTCCCATACGTCTTCGGGAATACGATCCAACGTCCAGTCAAGCTTGTTGACCGCGTTGTAAGCGATAACGAAGATACCGATGCGCTTTTTAGTTTTCGAGGTCATTTCGAGCATAGTTAAAACGGACTTAGCTCGGGGAAGCCGTCAATCGCTGGTTAACTGTTCGCAATCTTAAACGGAGAAAGGGCTAATAGCAAAAGGTTTCCAATTTGGGTAGTGCTCGGTTAGTGTGTTGCTGTCGTGTTTCAAAACCCAGCCGCAGATTACGCCGATTTCACAGACCTTAGTTGAATCAAGTCATGTTGATCGCTATTAAATCTTACTGAATCAGTGTAATCTGCGTAATCTGCGGCTAAAAACCGTCTACCACTGGCGGCTTTACCAAACCCAGCCAAAAACCGGTGCCCCATGAGATGTGAATGAGCGTAAAAATAAGGGGTAACAGAAACAAAAGTCCTAAACCACCTTCGCGTTTCGCGGCTAATCTTGCCGCAACCATAATCCCCAAAAGCAAGTAAGCTGCCAGTTCAACCGCCAGCAGCCACCATGCCGGACGCAGCCATATGCCGGCGAGCAAAAGTACGGGAATGGAAGCTGCAAAGACTGGCGCGACAATTTGACGAAGCTTAATCGACCCAGGATTCGAACGAATCATCCGAGCCTTCCATCGTCCATACCGCCAGTACTGTTGGGCGAGATCTTTAAGCGTCGCCCGCGCGAAATAGTCACAGTGTTCAGTCTGGTCAAGCAAGACTGTCTGGCCGTGTTTGCGAACTCTGTAGTTGAATTCATAGTCCTCGTTCGCTGCCAGCTTTTCATTGAATCCGCCAATCTCTTCCCACAGTGTCTTCCGAAAACACGCGAAGGCTACGGTGTCGACTGCCTGCTGACCTGTTCCGCGACCCAGACGATACTTCGCATCGCCGATGCCGAATGGATGTGAGACTGCTGTCGCGATCGCTTTTGCAGTGAGCGTGTCGGCTCCGGGACAAACCTGACAAGGCATGCCAACCACGCCGACGCCTTGCTGGCGGAGCACTTCAACTGAACGGCGGATGTAGCCGGGCGACGCGACTGCGTGTGCATCAAGCCTCGCGATAATGTCGCCTCGCGCGGCGCGAATGCCGAGGTTCAGCGCCGCGGGAATACGACGGGCTGGATTATCGATCAGTGTTACTGGCACATCGGGGCGTTCGCGACAAAATTCTGCGATCACGTCTCGCGTGCGATCCTGAGAGAGTCCGTCAACGACGATGATCTCGTAGCGCTGCGAATCGTACTGGTCGGCGAGATTACGAAGCGCCTTTCCGATGAAGCGCTCTTCATTGAGGCAGGGGATGACGACTGAGACGAATTCGCGCGGAATCGTAGCTGCTTTCTGGACTGGAACGTTGTTGATTTCTGATATCGCCATCGAGAGTCCGATAAGGTTCAGAACCTCTTGCAAACTCCTCTCATTCACACCCGGTTTCAACCGGGTGGTAAGGATCCGCCAGGATGCTCGAACCGTTTCCAGGGTTTCCGTTCCACTGTTGGCCGCGGAAACCGCTAAAACGGTTAAGGTGTTTTAGGGTACCGTACACACCCGGTTGAAACCGGGTGTGAATGAGAGGAACTGCAAGAGCCTCCGTAGCTCGTCGCCGATGATATCAGGATTCATCGTTCCCAAAACAGATCTCAGGTGTGACGACGTCGGCGCCGCCGGCGCACCAGGCGTGTCGCCAATCCCGTCACTCCAGTTCCCAACAAAAGCATGGTGGTAGGCTCAGGCACCGGTTGCGCTACGTTGAAAACGTAAGTGTGCGTGACGAAATTCCCAGCCGGTCCGTTAATCGAAAAACCGGAAGAGTTAATAACACTAATCGTCAACGTAGCCGGCACGCCCTGAAAAGTGGCGCCCGGCGAATTGATAGTGAACAACTGCGTGTATGGCGGCGGCACCCCCTGGAATAACGGAATCGCAAATGTCTGCACGATGGGCGCACTGCCGGCCTCGGCATAAGTTATCTGCAGCATGTTGGTCCCGCCGGGAGGCAGACTACCCTGAATGTCCACGAGGAAAGTGATTTGCGGTCCGATCAACGTCACGTTGGGCTTGGACAGCAGATCGACCTGCGTGGCGCCACTGTTCTGGAGGGCGCGGACGTTGGTGAACGTAATGGGATCAGCTTTAGCGCTGGCTGCAGCGGTGGCAAAAAAGAAAAGGACCAGGGAGACAGTTAAGATGAGATTGCGAATTGGGGGCACGTAGTTAATTACCTCTTAGGCGGCTGCAGGCTCATGACGCAGACTTCGGCTGAAGATACTCTAAACCGTTTGATTGATAAACGATTAATCACTTCAGATTGCCAGCAAATGCCTCGATAGCAAACATGAGTCGTCTTCCAGACTCTCTACGCTCATAAGATCTGTCAAGCTCAATGATCTCAGGGTCTGGAAGGGTCGCTTGCGCCCGCTAAGTCTTTGAATGCCACTCGACTAAGCTTGAATGCTAATGAAACTCAGGCGGGGGTAAACCACCCTTCCTGACTGCGAGACATGGGATGTTGTTGCCAACTCTTCAAATTGAAGGCTTGGCTGGCGCTGTCTCAACTCCGATAGAACAACTTGTAGTAGATCATCTTCACGTATTCACCGGGAACTAATCTCCAACCAGTCAGATGCAGCCACCAGGTGGATGGCCGGGGCGCTTGATATCCGGGAGGCACCGCGTCAATTCCAACCGCGATGCCACTCGATGCAAAAGTACGATTTAGAGTCCAACGCGCCCGCCTCGTGTGATAAGCCGAAGTCACAATCAACAACGAACGCAGGCTTTTAGACTCGGCGTAGCCGCGCAGCACTCTGGCTTCCTCATAAGTGCCCGTCACCGGCTCGGGCACGATCTCGATAGCCGAGGCAGGCACGCCTTCGCGTCGCAGATAACGCGCCGTCAATTCCCAATAAGGAATATTGCGTTGTTCGTCCTGCGCCCAGCCGGCCTGCTGATTATCATTCGTGACCAGGATTTTCGGGGCGCGACCGGCGCGAAACAATTCCGCCGCGTGGTGAGTTCGTTCCTTGAATACGGCTGAGCCGGCCATGACTACCATCGCATCGGCGTGTGGCAGAGGAGCTTCGACGATTAATGCTTTTGCTGCCAGCCACGACAATAGCCAAACGAGGAGTAACGCGACCGCGAGGATTAGAAGTTTTCGTCGCTTGGGCAATGCTTACTTTGTTCTTTGTTCTTGGTTCTTGGTTCTTTGTGCTTGACCTTCATGGTTAATTCGCAACTAAGGGAATCTGCAAAGTACAAAGGACCAAGTACAAAGAACGAATTACCAGCAAATTCCCTGGTAGGTTTCGTCGGAGGTTTTTTCAAACAGCCGAACCAGATCGATCACCACTTGATCGTCACGTCGCGTGCTCTCAAGCTCACGAAACTCATCAGCCTTGTTGCCGATGATAATCACGTCCGCACTCTCGAGGACTTCAGCGACACTTCCGCGCATGAGTTGCGAGATGTGCGGGATGCCACTCTCGATGAATTCTTTGTTCGCGCCGAACAAGCGAGCGAGCGAAACGTCGCGATCGTAAATTGCGAGTTGCAGCCCTTTGCCGATCAAAGTCTCGATGAGCGCGACCATTGGTGATTCTCGCAAGTCATCCGTGCCGGCCTTGAAACTAAAACCAAGCACGCCGATTCGCTTCTTGCCGGTGGCCAAAACCATTTCCACGGCACGCTCGATCTGCAACCGATTGCTGGGCAACAACGAAGCAAGCACGGGCACCTCTACGTCGAGCTGCCTCGCCTTGTAATTCATGGCGCGTAGATCTTTCGGCAAGCACGAGCCGCCAAACGCAAACCCCGGCTTCAGGTAATAAGAAGATAAGTTGAGTTTGGTGTCCTGACAGAAGACATCCATCACTTGATGGCTGTCGATTCCAAGCTGCTTGCAGATATTGCCGACCTCATTCGCAAAGCTGATTTTCAACGCGTGAAAGCAGTTGCAGACGTACTTAACCATCTCGGCCGTTTTTACCGGCGTAACGAAAACCGGCGCCTCAATGCCGGAGTAAAGTTCGCGCACTGCACTCGCAGTCAGGTCATCGTCGGCGCCGATTAGCGTAAAAGGCGGTGCGTAGAAATCCTTGAGAGACGTGCCTTCGCGCAGGAACTCGGGATTTATGCAGACTCCAAAATCTGCGCCGGCGGTCTTGCCGGACTTGGATTCAAGCGCAGGCACCACCACGCTTTCAATCGTGCCAGGCAACATCGTGCTGCGGATTACGACTGTGTGGCGACTGTTTTTCTGTTTGAGCGCGGCGCCGATTTCCTGGCATACACGTTCGACGTAGGTGAGATCCAGACTTCCGTTGGCATTACTCGGCGTCCCCACGCAGACCAGGGAAATGTCCGAGTTGTTGACTGCTTCTTGAGTATCAGTCGTGGCGCGCAAGCGCCGTTCGTCAACCATCGACTTGACGAGCTCACTCATTCCGGCTTCGACGATGGGACTGTTACCACGATTGACGATCTCGACCTTGGTGGGATTCACGTCGACACCGATAACGTCGTGGCCTTCTTTCGCGAAGCACGCCGCCGAGACACATCCCACATAGCCAAGCCCAAAAATGCTTATCTTCATACGAAGTCTTTTACCATTAATGGATCGCTTTTTGTTCTTGGTTCTTTGTTCTTAGTTCTTTGTGCTTGTGCTTTATCGAAGGCTAATCATTTCACCAAAACTCAACTACAAAGAACAAAGTACAAAGAACCAAGAACAGAGTGACGGGCTATTCCCCACTAAGAACTTTCCTATTTCGTTCACCGTTCACGATCATTACAAAGCCATCGTCGCCACCGATTGCCTGACCCAACTCAAGCTGAGAAGCATAACGGTAAAGATCAGTCCAGGAAACGCGTTGGTCGTCACCTTCAACCCAATTCCATTCCGGACGCGGGCGTTCTACGAATAAACGGCGCGAAATCCAAACGTCTCCGCCGTTCGCCCAAACCGATTGCGTTCGAGTCGCGAACTCCTGTCGCCATCGAGCAACTTCCGGCTCGCCCGGACTGATGAGGGCGCCGAGTTTCAGGTTGCTGTTGCGATTCACCGGATTAAGCGGAAAGCTGCGATTGAAATTTATCAAATCGTCCTGCCAATTCGCCGCGAAGACCCAGCTGTTGGGCTTGAGATTTCCCGCCAGCTCTCTGACTCGTGCCGCGGATACTTCCTGCTGTTGACTGAGCCTCTTCCTCGCCAGCATGAAGCCGTTGGTTACGAGCATCGCCAGCACGAACAACACCAAGGGATACTTGAACAGTCTCCTGGTTTCGCCGGAGTCCAGCACCCAACCCAGCGCAATGAAGAACATCGGAAACAGCGGCAGGTATCGTTCCGGATCTCCTCCTTGCCAATAGATCGCGAACCCGATGACCGGCAACACATTCACCAGGAACAGCACGAGCATGCGCCGGCCATTCATCGAAGTCAGCAGACCCAACAAAAGCGCCGCGACAAACAAATAGAACGCCAGCAACTTCCACAGGCTAAATCGCGCCAGATCCAAAACCGACACCGGATTAAGAGGATCATGAAGCAGATAGCGCTTGAATAACATCCCGTCATTGCCCATGTTGATGAATGAGCGCGCAAAGCCGAAGACCGCGCGGCTAACCCCTCGATTCGATGAGCCGGTCGTTCGTGACGTCTTCTCCATCCAGGCGCGAAATTCCGGGACGTTATGAATGCCGATATGGGCCATCACGGCGAAATAAACTCCGACGCCGACAACAGCCCCAACAATCATTGCCAGCAATGAAAGCTTCAGGCGCTGCTTGTTGAATCCGAGCAGAAGCAGTGGCGCGATTAGTGCCGCGGGAATGGCCAGGACGAAGGGGAACCAAAACAATCCCGAACCCGCGAACGAGATTCCCGCAATGATTCCTGAAAGCAGGGACGGTTTGTCTTTCCTCCCATTTGCCACCAGCAGGTACAAGCCGAGCAGCAACAAAGCCAATCCCGGAATGTAAGGAGCGCCGGTATGAAAGTAATTCAGGAAGGACTGCGCGCCGATGAAACCGAGTACCGTGAACATCACGGGTAATCCGCTGCGACAGATTCGGTTCAGCACTCCATACAATGAAAGCACGCTGACGAGACCACTCAGCCAGCTCAGCCCAATCAAAACGAGCGTGGCGCTGGCTTGAGCGCTACCACCAACAAATCGTCCGGTCATTGGCGAGGATATCTTGAAAAGAACAAAGCCCAGGGGCCGCCACAGCAAGTGGCCAAATTCCCAAAAGAAATAGTCTCTGCCCGCCGCGCGCTCGAGGATCGCGTTGGCGTAATCGACGGTGTCACCCATGAAGTACGCGCTGGTGAAATAACCGGCTACGAAATAGAGCACAGCGCAGAGGAAGGCGCCGATGAGAAGGGGAAAGGCAACCTTCGGAGCGTTAAGTGACTTGGCGTTTATTTGATTAGCTGCGTTCAAGCGATTTGGAGTGCGCCGACCTGCCGGCGCTTTGGTCATTGCTGTTGGGACAGCAACTCAATTGGGATCAGCTCAGGGTCAGGAAGGGTGGTTTACCCCGCTGACTCATTACCTCTCGAGTTTAGTTAGTTCACGTTGAGCGGGGGTAAACCACCCTTCCTGACCCTGAGATTTTTAGATTTGCGTCGCTCCGCTTACTTGGATGTCTTTCAAGGTTGAATTCAATATCAAATTCTTTCCATCGCGAGCGGCTCCAGCTCTCGTGCTCGACCCGAACCGGCACGCTCGAGCTGCACAGGCTCGGTAAATGAATCTCCCAAACTACAAAAGAGGTTGAATCTCAAGATCAGCCACATGGCGACGATGCCGTCCATCATCCCGATCTTCTTTCCTTCTTCGTACGTTCGTCCGTAGTAACTAATCGGAGTCTCGTACACCGCGCATTTCAATTTGGCGATCTTGGCTGTCACTTCAATCTCAAAGCCGAAGCCACTGGAGACGATTGTCATCTTACGGATGATTTCGCCCCGAAAAGCCTTGTACCCGGTTTCCACGTCGGTCATGTTCAGATTCGTCAGCATGTTCGACAGGAAAGTCAGGAACTTGTTCGCGATGAAGTGGTAGAAGTACAAAACGCGCGACGCCTTGCGCACCAAAAAGCGAGAGCCATACACAACATCGGCGTGCCCATCGACGATCGGCTGGATGACCTGCGGTATTTCTTCAGGATCGTATTCCAGGTCGGCGTCCTGAATGATCACGATGCTGCCGGTGGTCAGCTGCAATCCGGTCTTCAGCGCTTCGGTCTTGCCCGAGTTCTTTGCATGGCGCGTGTAACGGACTTGCGCATGCTTTTCAGCAAGATTGCTCGCTACCATGTCCGATCCGTCAGTCGAACAATCGTCGACGATGACGATCTCGAGTAGCTGCGGCAGCGCGAGCAGCTTTTCCACGATCAACGGCAACGTGTTCCGTTCGTTATAAGACGGTATCACCACCGAAAGACAGCGTTCGTTGTTGATTGATTTCTTCATATGCAATTACTCGACTTGATCATCCTCACAAGTTTTGGAGTACTTCTAATTCAGCCTCCGGATTCGTCAGAGGCGGAAGCTGTTTACCAGCTGTTTGTTCACAAATCTCAGCGAAACGGAGCGCCACTCGATTCCAACCGAATTGCTGCCGCACGAGCGTAGCCGCGCGTCGCCCTAAATGAAAAGCAAATTCCTGATCTTCCAGGGTGCGCAAAACCGCATTGGCAAAAGCCTGCGGAGAATCTGCCAGTAGCAGCTCAGCTTCGTCGCGTACAGGTAAGCCTTCAGCTCCCACAGTCGTTGAAACGATCGGCTTCTCCATCGCCATGGCTTCGTAGATCTTCAAGCGGGTGCCGCCGCCGATTCGCAAAGGAACAATGTAAGCAGCCGCGCGTTCCATGTAGGGACGCACGTCATCGACTCGACCGGTAACGATTATCGATGGATCGCGACGGCTCAACTCAACCAAAGCTGGATAAGGATTCCGTCCGACCACAGTCAGAGTGACGCTCGGTAACTTCTGTTTTATGAGCGGCATTATTTCCGACGTGAAGTACTGCATGGCATCTTCATTCGGCAGCCAGTCCATTGAGCCGGTAAAAACAAGATTGTAAGGCTCTCGCTTTTCCGCGCGTCGAGGCCGAAAGAAAGTTGTATCGACACCGGTTGGCACGTCGTCGACAGCAGTGACTTTGTACTCACTCTGCATCATCTCGCTGTCTTCGCGTGAGACAGCAATGACGCGATCGACACGACGGCACATGACGTTTTCAAAGGCCTGCATCTGTCGCCATTGGCCGGAGAGATAGGTGCGTTTGAGCGGATTGCTTTGGACCTCGGCATGGCGTTTCCAGATCATGGCCTCGACGTTGTGCTGGAAAAGAATCGTCGGGCAGGGCAGCTGACGCGGCAGATTAACCGCCGGCGCTAAGAAGTCACAGATTACGACATCGTAATCGCGAGTCGCCGTCAGCTCCGCGATCCTTGACCGCATAGCTTTGGATTCGTATTTCGAAATCGCGTAGGGAAGATTGGAAATCAGGTTCAGACCAAGTTCCGCGTAAAAGCCGGGCGTAAACTTCTTTCGTTGCTGGTGGGGAATGCAGATTAGTTCGTGACAGTATTCAGTCGCGAGGTCGCGCGCGTTGGGGGCTGCCGTACCATCGTCCAGCGTCAGGTACGTGATCTGATGATCTTGTTTCAGCTCCTTCAGCATTTGATAGGTGCGAATCTTGCCGCCCTTATCGACAGGATGCAGGAGCTCAGTTTTTAGCCACAATATACGCATTCTTTTCGATTTTTGGTCTTTGGTTTTTGGTTTCTGTCTTTGTTCTTAGTTCTTTGTGCTTTGTTCTTTGTAGTTGACGCTCTGGCTTCTGCCGCTGATCCAGCTACAACCTACGCGGCTACAATCCGCGCCATGACAAATGACAAATGAAAACTGACAATTGATATATGGAAAATCAAAACGGTAATTCTCAGCTTACCGCGAGCGCCTCCTCAGGTTCCTGCGTGATTGCCGCCGATTCTCCATCCAAAAACTGTCGTTGCCACATCTCAAAATTCACGAGCGCCCAAAGCCTTTCTGAATGATCCTCGCCGGCATCGTGTCTTGCAACGAGCGTCCGCAGGTAGCCTTCGTCAAAATATCCTCGCTCGAGCGTGCGGCCGCTGAGCACGTATTCGTCGACTACTGAGTGATACTGCTCGCGGAACCACTTTCCAACCGGCACCGGAAATCCCATCTTCGGTCGTGAAAGGATGGCTTCCGGCAACACGCCCTTCATGCTTTCGCGCAAGACATATTTCGTGGTCCAGCCTCGCAGCTTGAGCCGCTCCGGTAGACTCGAAGTAAATTCAACCAGCTTGTGATCCAGAAAAGGAACGCGACTCTCAATCGAAGCAGCCATGCTCATCTGGTCCTGCTTCATCAGGAGCTCATGCAGATAAGTCTTGATGTCCGCGTAAAGCAATCGATCAAGCGGAGACGTCGCGTCAGTTTGATCAAGTAGACCGCGCACGCTCGCGTAAGGATCGACGGCGCCGGTGCGAGCACGCGTATTTGGACTCAGCAATTGCTCCTGACGTGAACGCGAAAAGACCGAGAAGTTGTCGAAGTAAATGCTCTCGATGTCGGGTTGCAAAGCGAGGAAGGTGCGAACCAGCTTCTGTCTAAGCTTCGAAGCTGCCGGCAAGCCATCGATTCGATTTCGAATCAGGTTGCGAATTCCCGCGGGCATCGAGCCATGGTAGCGAGCGCCGATGGCAAGGTTGTAAATCGTCTTCCGATATCTTGCGTAACCGGCCAGCAATTCGTCACTACCTTCACCGGTCAGCACTACCTTCACATGCTTTGCTGCGAGGGCGGAAACAAAATAGAGCGCCACACTGGAAGGATGAGCGAGCGGCTCGTCTTCGTGCCAGACCAGTTTCGGGAGCGCGCCAAAGAAATCTTCAGGACTAACCACCACCTCGTGGTGATTGGTCTTGTACGCTTCAGCCACGAGCCGCGCGTACTCGAGTTCATTGGCTTCGCGTTCCTGGAACGCAACGCTGAAAGTTTTGATCGGTTCGCTCACCATGCCGCTCATTACAGCGGCAATAGCTGACGAGTCGATACCTCCCGACAGGAACATGCCGAGCGGCACATCAGCCATCAGGCGCAACTGCACGGCGCGGCGAAACAGCTCAGTCCATTCCGCGATGTAATCCTGATCGCTGCGGTTGGGCTGTTCATCTTTCGCGAAGCTAACGTCCCAGTAGCGTTTTATCTCGACGCGTCCGTCACGCCAGACCAGCGTGTGACCGGGCAACAGGCGCTTGATACCCAGGAACAAGGTCTCTTCGCCGGAGGTAGCATGATTAGCGAGATAATCGGGTAGCGCCGCAAAGTTAAGCTCGGGTTTGACCGCGTTTGCTGCGAGGACTGCTTTGATCTCAGAACCAAAGTAAAGCGAGCCGTCCTCAGCGTGGAAATAATAAAGTGGCTTCACGCCCAGACGATCACGCGCGATGAATAGTTCGCGGCGACGCTGGTCCCAGATGGCGAATGCGAACATGCCGCGTAAATGCTGGACGCAGGCGGCGCCGTGCTCTTCGTACAGATGCAGGATGGTTTCGGTGTCGCAGTGCGTCTTGTAAACGTGGCCGCGTGCTTCAAGCTGCTCGCGGAAATCAGCGTGGTTGTAGATTTCGCCGTTGTAGGTAATGTGCAGAGTGTCGTCTTCGTTAGTCATCGGCTGATGACCGCTCTTGACGTCTACGATGCTGAGGCGACGGTGACCGAGACCGACTGGGCCATCGATGAACATGCCTTCATCGTCAGGACCACGATGCGTGATGATGTCACGCATTCGTGCCAGCAGCGACGCTTCGACGCGCCGTCCTGACCGTAATGAAAAGGCTATTCCGTTAATCCCGCACATGTTCTATGTTTCTTGTCTTGTGATCTGAGATCTGAGATCTGAGATTTTGAGATCTGAGATCTTGTTCTTAGTTCTTTGTCCTTTGTTCTTTGTACTTGTGTCTCGGCACGTAGCGCATTCCGTTTGTACGTTTGGCGTAAGCTTTTCGCGACTTGTCCTACACCCCACACCCTATCCCCTACACCCTATGCTCCTTGATCGCGGACTCAAAGTCGGCGATTGGCAATTGCAGCTGCAACACTCCGTCATCCGTCTCAATTCGAAATTGTTCGCCCACCCGGCTCGCAACCAAATAGTTAATCCGTCGTCCGGATCGCAACACTTCCTTGCCTCCCAGCTCAAGCCGCTGCCCACCAATTAGCACCAACTCTTCCGGAACAGTAGCGCTCTCATCCACATATCTTGCCCACGTCCACTCAAAGTCCGACGCGAGCCGGGCCATCTCTGCTCGCTCTTCAATCTTCACCATCAGGACGTCGTACCCTGACTTGCCGGCGATTTCAAAAGCGCGGCCGCCAATCGCCTCGACTTCCCTGACCTCCGGAAATGATTCAGCCTCCGGAAATGATTCAGCGGACGGTAGCATGAAGGTAAGGAAATCGGCGTTAGCTCTGGCAGCGCCGGAAAAGACAAAGATCGGCGCTTCCTCCCTTTCTGCATAACAGTGCGAAACGAAACCTTCTTCCCTTTGCCAGCGCGAATTTTCCTCAAAACAAGCAATTTTCAAGGCATTATCGCGAGAATTGCTCGCGTGGCCCGGGTGTCCCGCCCGTGAGCTCTTGATTCGGAGACTCGCCGTGTCTTCACTTTCCGCGTTCAGCCCCGAGTCCAGATGAAACCGGAGCTCATAGCTGTGATCGCCAGGCGAGCGCACGCGATCATGCACAATCCAGTAGTCCTGTTTCAGGAATAACACACCCCGCGCATGAGTCACGGGATTTTCGAGTCGCAGGTAGCCATCGTGCTCACCCTGAAAATAATCGAAGCGTTCGCGACTAATCCATGACAAGGCACGCGAACGAGCGATGGTATTCCAGGAAAACGGACCGTTGGGCGAAGAGCTCGACTGACCATCCACGGTCAAGGTGTTGTGAGCTGTAGAACCGCGGAACCAGTCACGCAATTCTTTCGAGCCCGTGTAGGTATACGTACCGGGATCGACGAACAGCGTCTGGCCGCGCGCCGCTAAGTCAAACGAAAGGGCGTCCGCATGCGCGTGGCCGCAGTTGTTCATCCCATGCGGGCCACAATCGATAAGCAGATAGTTCGCTGCAGAATTCCAGCCGTCACGCATCACGTAGTAGCCGCCGCTTGAAAATGCTTTCGACCGCGATGCTGGTTCGGCAGCCGCGAGTGCTTTGTAATCTGAAAGGCCCTGCGGTCCCAGCAACCACAAAACTGTTGCATGTGGCATCGGCATCTTGCCGATGTGTTCTTCATCACGGGCGGGACGCCCGTGCCACTCTTCCTCACGGGCGGGACGCCCGTGCCACTCCTCCTCACGGGCGGGACGCCCGTGCCACTCCGAGACGAACTTGTAATCAGCACGCTTGAACAGGGCAGCTCCTGTTGCCAGCGTGGAGCGAAAATCATTCGCAGCCTGCTGGTCCAACATCAGCAGGCGCCCGCCATCATCGTCACCGAACAACGGCGTCGTCCCGTCCGGTCGAGTGATGTACATCAGATGATCGAGCAACAACCCCAGCCTGGTTTCGACTTCCGCGGGAAGATTAACTTCATTCAAGCGCGAAAGAAGCAGAAAGTGCGTGTAGAAATCAGCGGTGTAACGATGATAGTAACTTGACTGCTCGAAGTAGACGCCATCCGCCTGCACATGTATTGAGAGCTGCTCAATAAGAATACGGCTGCCCATCTCCTGCCATCTCGCCGCCTCTCGAAACTCGGGCAACATGGTGCCAAGATAAAACAATCCCAGGGCCTCGCCTGTCAGGTGAGTGTTGGGACTGAAATATGTGGACAGGTATGTTTCAAGATGCTTCGCGTGGAGGTAAAGATACTTGGCCACGCTGGTGAAGAACTCGGCGTTGACGCGTGATGAGTCTTTGAAAAAGTAGAACGCCCACAGCCAGGATATCGAGCGAAACGAGACTTCAAGACTACTCGCCCAGTTGATACCAAGTTTGGGCGGGTTCTGATCCATCCATGACTGCAGATGCTCGACAAACGTCGCTGCGAAACGCTCGTCGCCGCTTAGCCAGTAAGCTTGACCGAGCGTGACCAAGTACTGGTGACGATTCAGCTCCCAGACAATCTTCTTGTCGCCGATTAAGTCTGCGTCGAGATAATTCAGCCGGCTCCAGTGTTCGAGCGGCTTGCGCTTGCCTGAGACTGGCTCGAGCTGCCAATCGATTGGATCACCGAAGCTAAGTCCGCGCAGGCCCAGCAAATCAAATTGTCCCTTAACAATGCGCTCAGCCTTTTTCAGCGTTTGCTGCTCGAAGTCGGAAAAGTTCACGCGCGCGGCTTGGGCTGTTTGCTCTCGATTCGAAAGGCCTTCAAAAAATCGTGGCGTCGTTCGAGAGTGAAAATGCGCAAAGAACTGCTCGACTGATCCAAACTTAGTGTTCAGTAGATTGAGCAGTTCGGCATCGCTCGGCAGCTTAGTCAGTGAGGACCACCCGCGACGCTCGAGTAACGCGTGCAGTGTCTGCGACCCGCGCACCCGCAGCTCATCAACACTCAATCGTCGTAGTTTACTCAGCTTACTCATTTGTCTTGTGACGCCCTAACAGGCGCTTAGAGTTCAATCTTTAGATTGTGTGCCTTCATAAGCACACAAGCTGAAGCTTGAACTCTTAACACCTGTTAGCCCAGGTCCTTCATATAGCTCGAGCCATTGATCGCGGACGGCAGCCCAACTGTATTTCCGACACTCTTCTCGCGCTTGGGTGATGATTCGCTGGGTCAAACCTTCATCAGCTAACAAGCGCAGCGCCGCCTCAGCCATTCCGCGGTAGTTCCCGCAATCAACCAACAACCCGGTACGTTCGTGACTAACGATGTCGGGAATGCCACCCGCATTGGTACTGACAACCGGCAAGCCGCAGGCGAAAGCTTCAAGTAGCGACAGCGGCTGATTATCGATTAACGAGCCGTTCAAGTAGATATCAGCCGCGTCATATAACTCGACCACGCTAGCGTGATTCACCAGCCCTTTGAATTCAATGTTCTTGAGTTGAAGTTCTGCAGCGAGCTCTTCGAGCCGGCGACGCTGACTGCCGTCACCCGCCACGGTCAGGCTCGCCTGAGGATGTCGTTGCTGAATGAGCGCGAACGCTCGCAAGACACAATCAACTCCATAGTGAGCCTCCAAATTCCGATTCGAAAGAAAGCGCAAGTCCAATCGTGGCCGGGCTCGAAAATGAAAGACGCCTGTTTCGATGGTGTTGTAAATGGCCTTGGCTCTCAATCCGAAGTGCGAAAAGACTTGCACGAGATATTCAGATGGCACCGCAATCTGGTCAGCCAACTTCAGAGTCTTGATCGCCGAAGGCCAGCGCTCGAGATGATCGGTTGCTTCACCGCTGTGGTAGTTGAGCACGATCTTTTTCCCATACAACCGGGCTATCAGAATCGCCGGCGTTGGGGCCAGGACGAATGAAAAGTATGAAGCCGAAAAAATGTGAATGACGTCGTACCGGCGAACCCGACTCAGCAACGAGGCGACGTACCAGATCGAAGTGACGAGAGTACGCACATACTTGATGGCTTGAAGTTTCCTGAGCAGACCCGGTAACCGCGGATTGATGGGCAGAAAGCCGACTTCAAGCGAAGGTTCTTCCTGCAATCGTTTGATCAATCGCTCCGCCTGAACAGCCTGGCCGCCAAGAATGTCGAGCGACGGGCCAACCACCAGCAAGCGCAGCTTGGGGGACTTGGAAGAATCTATCGAGGAATCGTCACGCAGCTTTGGCGCCGCACAGTGCGGAAAGGCTTCGCGGCCAGAAGCGCCTTTCGAGGCTGTGCCTCGAAAAGTCGGAGGCGTAGCCTCCAATCCTGGGGAAGTTTCGGCCCGGAAAGGCAAAGCCTTTCCGCACTGTGCGGCGGCAAAGCCGCGCCTTAGCGAGCCTTGTTCGAGATCCCCTCCATGATTATCCCCAAGCTTCATATCTCTTGACGCTTTACACTAGCCTCCGTTCGCGACCCCTCATCGAGCACCAGCGGCTGGCTCAGAAGATCGTTGTAAAGGCTTTCTGTCCTCGCGAGCTGTGCTTCCGGCGAAAATTTCTCCAGGACGATCTGGCGGCCCCTGGCGCCCATGAATCGTCGATCGTGGTTAACCAAAAGTTCGATAATGCGCGCCGCCATGTTTTCATCGTTACCCGCCGGCACCAGAAAGCCTGTGACTCCTTCGACGATCGCTTCGGGCGCTCCACCGACGTTGGTGGCTACCACCGGCTTGCCTGCAGCCATGTATTCCAGAATTGAATTGGAAAAGCCTTCGGCCTTTGAGCTCAGCACACAAACGTCCGAGATGTTCAGTAACTCTGCCATTGCTTCGCAGCGACCGAGAAAATATGTGCAGCCTTCAATCTCAAGTTCGGCAGCCAAACTCTGCAGAGATGTCATCAGCTCGCCTTCACCGGCAAGCAGAAACACAGCGTTAGGTACTTCCTGATGGACGCGCTTCGCGGCGCGCAGAAACATGGGATAGTCCTTTACCTCGTGCCTCATGTTCGCGACCAGCGTCACACAAAGGCTACTGGAATCCAGGGACTGCGGCAGACCGACGCGCGCCAGGGAATCGCTACGACTCGCGCCCTCATCCAGCGTAACTCGTTGGACATCGATGCCGTTGTAAATCACAGCAGTCTTCTCTTTGGGAATGCCTTGCTTCACGAGTTCGGTGCGAACTGATTCAGAATTACCAACAATCTTGTGCGCAAACGAGTAGGAATAACGTTGCAGCCGAAGCTGGCCAGCCGTTCGCATACCGCCAGTCTCACGCATCGAAGCCACCCGTGCCGGGACTCGCGCCAAAGCACCGGAGAACATCCCAAAAATATTGGTGTAAAAATCGTGCGTGTGCAGCAACTGGACCTCGTTACTTTTCAGGAAGCGCCGGAATCGCCGCGCCTGGGCCATCGCGTTCAGATTGTAAAAAGCGGTCAGTGGGAAAGCAGGAACATCCCCGAGTTGTAGGTCTTCGATCTCGGCGCGCAGGACGCCGTCGGGATTCAGGCAGGCAAGGCGAACATCGAAACGACCACTCTCACGCAGCAGGCGAGTGAGCTGTAACGCCTGACGCTCAGACCCGCCCTGGTGGAAACTGTCAATTAATTGAAGGACAACTGGTTTCAAAAACGAAAGCTCTCCGCACTGAGCCAGGCGATAAGCCGCTGCTATTTTACCATCTCGATCACTCGCACAGTGGCGTAATAATCAAGCGACGGGAATTTTTTCAAGACTGCGCCGTCAAACTTTTGCAGCGGATTCATGAATTTGTTCGCGACGGGCAGAATGCCGGCGAGGTTTATGTAGGGTAACGTAAAAGCTTTGGTGCGATAGCTCGAGAAGCCATGACTAAAGTCTTCCAGCTCTTCATCCGTCAACGGACGCTCGAACGGAGACACGTCTTCGGCCTGATAAGGAATTAATCCCCGAAGCAGCTTGATTACTTTCGAATTGCGCACCGGCTCCTGAAAAATCGCCCGGCCACCCTTCTTCAGAATGCGAAATACTTCGCGCGAGACCAACTGCAGGTGTAAGTGATGCAGGATGGCTATGCCGAAGACCAGATCGACCGTCTCATCAGCCAAAGGAATATTGTGCGCCGACGCGTTAATGAAGCTGACGCTATTAAAGATGTCGTTTCTGACTAGACGCTCACGAGCTACCTGCATTATCGGTTCAGAGATATCCATGGCGACGACTCTTGCGTTGCGTCTCGCCAGCAGCACGCTGCTCTTGCCGGCGCCGCAACCGAAGTCGAGCACGGTCTTTCCACTCACATCTCCGAGCAGGAAGTGTGAATACTCGAGGGGATAAATAGTATCGGCACGAGCATTCAGGAAGCGGTTGATCTCAGTGTCGCTGTAACGCAGCTGGCTCTTGGCGGTGTAGGCAGACTCGATGGCGCTGCGGCTGATTTCCTCGCGTTCCCACTTTTGAATGTGATTGCGTTCGGCAACGGCTTGAGTGCTTGAATCAATAACAAACTCGCCACTCGTCACTCCTTTACGTTTGGCGCCGCCATCAACGAACGCCTGGTGCCACAGCTCGAGCATAAGCAACGACCAGAGCGCCATTGAGTGATCGCGGCGGCCGCGCTCATGCTCGTCGAGCAGCACGTCCGTGTATCGTCGGGAAATAATGCCCCGGTCACGGAAACGAGAATCAGTCAGCGTATCGCGAATGCGTTCGCGCAGCTGCTCGTTGATCCATTGCTGAATGGGAACACCAAAGCCCTGTTTTGGCCGCGCCAGAATTTCCTCGGGAACGAGGTCGGCAACCGCGCGTTTGAAAAGATGCTTGGTTTCCAAACCAGCCATCTTCATCGAAGCGGGTATGCGCGTCACAAAATCAATCAGCTTATGGTCAAGCAAAGGCACCCGCGCTTCCAGCGAGACTGCCATGCTCATGCGATCGACTTTGGTGAGAATATCTCCAGGCAAGTAGGTCTTGCTGTCGATGTAGAGCAATGCGTCCAGGAGGGCGTTGGATTTAACTTTGTCGCCATACTCCTGGAAGGTCATGCCAACCGCACCATTGCTGCCGAGCACGGAATAAAAGTCAGACGTGTACAGCGAGCGCTTATTTAGCCCGGTAAATATCGAAACGTTGTCGAAGTAGCGATCAATCGGATCGAGCGCAACGTTATGAAGAAAGTTTCTTCCCCAGGCGCCGTGCGGAAGATTACGACTGAGCGGCTCCATCAACCCCTGGCGAATTCGTCTCGGCAACATGCCGTACTTTCGGCGCTTACGTTCAGTAACGTAGCGCGTGTATCCGGCAAAGAGCTCGTCGCCACCATCGCCTGAAAGCACTACGGTGACATGTTCACGAGCCAGCTTCGAGACGATGTAGGTTGGAATTGCCGAAGAGTCCGCAAAAGGTTCGTCGAAATGCCAGGCGAGATCATCGACCACATCGCAGATTTCCGGCGTTACAAAAAACTCATGATGCTCGGTGCCGTATTTTTTAGCGGCCAGGCGCGCGTAACGCAATTCGTTGTAACTGTCTTCGAGAAAGCCAATCGAAAATGTCTTCACAGGTTGGCTCATGTGCCGGGCCATGAAAGCTACCACGGTGCTGGAATCGACCCCTCCTGACAGAAAAGCGCCCAGCGGAACATCGGATACAAGGCGAATACGAACTGCTTCGTCCAGCAATTCGCGCAGCTCTTCAATGTAGTCTTCTTCACGACGACGGGTTCCATTACTTTCGTACGTGAAATCCCAGTACTGCTTCACTGTTAAGCGCCCGTCCGTGAAAGTGAGAAAGTGGCCGGGAGGGAGCTTTTTTATGTCACCGAAGATACTGAGCGGATCCGGAACATAACCAAGCGAGAAGTACGCATCGAGCGACTCAGCACTGGTGTCTCGCGATACACCAGGATGCTCCAGCAAAGATTTGAGCTCCGAGCCAAACACAAGCGTGCCGGTCCTGGTCACGGTGTAATAGAGAGGTTTTTCTCCAGCTCGATCGCGGGCAATGAAAAGGCTCCTTTGCTTTTCATCCCAAATCGCAAACGCGAACATGCCACGCAGATGATCGACACACGTGGTTCCATACTGCTCGTAAGCATGGACTATGGCTTCGGTATCTGAGCGTGTCTGAAACTTGTGGCCGTGAGCTTCGAGTTGAGGCTGGAGTTCCTGGAAGTTGTAAATCTCGCCGTTGAAGATCACCGATACCGACCCGTCTTCACCGGAGATTGGTTGATGGCCGCCGGCAAGGTCGATAATCGCCAGGCGGCGCATACCCAACGCCACGCCGTCCTTCAGCATCGCGCCGGAATCATCGGGGCCGCGATACCGGATGATGTCAGTCATGTTTTGCAGGATTTGGCGTCGTTCTTCCGCGCTGTGCGCAGAACGCTGGTCCCACAAATCAACAAATCCTGCAATGCCGCACATTTGGTTTACTTCCTGAGCTAACTTCGTTGGGACGGAGCCCGACTATTTCTAAACGACTAATACCCGTCCGGCGCTGAAATTATACCTTCTGGATGTACTACAGGCTGCCAGCCTGTCGGACGTTGAGCAAGGGCTTCGTCATATTCAGCCAAATTTTCCATATATCATTTGCCATTCTTTCATTGTTAATGCGTTACAAGGCTCACCGTTCTCAGAAATTGGAAATTGGCAAATGATGTATGGCAAATCGGTTCCCTCAACTTGGGTGGTACTCAACGTTGGCTGCAGGCTGGCAGCCCGCAGTACAGTTTCACGGTCAGGAGCCGACAGGTCAGCGCACTCCAAGAAATCAGTCGTGAACCTGCAATGGCGTTGGATTGGCCGGCTTCAAGAGTTGCAGCGAAGTCTTCAAATCCAATAACGCAGAGCGGCCTCGCGGCAAGACACAAAGCACGAGTAACGTCACTGCCCCCATCACGACAGCACTTGAAGCAAACCCGACGAAAGCGTTGTTTATTACGGTGAACTTTCTAAATAACAAGCACGCGAGCATTCCGCTCCCCACCGCGCAAACAAAAGGCGCCAACAGCTTGTAGAAGTCCGCAGTCTTCACCGGACCTTTACGCCCCACAAACCAAAATTGAAGCGGATTTGCGACGAGCAGTCTGGCGATGGAATAAGAGGCGGCTACACCCACAGGTCCCCAGCGCAACCCGATAACAATCGGAATGATTGCGAGCGGCGCGTTGATCGCAGACCAGTAGAGCATGTCTCGAGTCCGTCCTTGCGTCACCAACAGCCATCCGCCCGTGTTCATGACGGGATTGAACAACCCCGCCATGCACATGAAAACAAGAATTGGAGCAGCTTGACTCCACTGCGAACCCAACACCAATTGCACGAGCCAATCTGAAGCTACCAGCATCACCGCAACCACCGGCATCGTCAGCATGATCACTTTTTCCATCATGCGGAGATAGGCTTCCCGATAACGCTCGGGAGAATCGGTAAGCCTGCTCAGCGCTGGGATCGCAACTGAAAACAGAGGCTCATTGATTTGGTCCGTAGGCAAACCTACCAATTGAATAGCTTTGTTGTAGAGACCCAGCGTCTGCGCGCCACCAAAACGTCCTATCAACAAGTTGTCCGTATTTCTCGAGAAGTAATTGATAACCGAATAGCCCGTTACATCTCCGCCGAACTTGAGCATCGACTTCACGTCCGCATTTCGCTTTGGCGGTCCCGGTCGCCACCGGCAAGCCACCCAAACGCCGATGGTATTGGCGCCGAGCAACGACAACTGGCTGGCTACGAGGGCCCAGTATCGATAGCCGTACCAGGCCATCACGATTCCGACGCCGTAACCAACTACAATCGAGCTGAATGTGATAACACTCAACACGAAGAATCTCATCTGGCGACGAAGTAATGCTTCGTGCTGAACTGCCAGACCCCCGATTAAGAAGCCTAAGGATGTGATGACTGTAATTGCGGTGAGCCGGCCGTCGCCGAAGAACCAGGAGACGACCGGAGAAGCCAACATCATCAGCAGCATGATGCCGGCGCTGATGCTGACGTTAACCCAGAAAAGCGTGCTGATTTGATCGTAGTTGATTTCCGCTTTTTGTATCGTCGCCAGGGAGAGCCCCATATCTTTGAACATCGCGACAAACTGCGTGGCTACGGCCACCATGCCGATGAGCCCGTAATCCTGAGGCGTTAAGAGGCGAGCCAAAATTGCCGTGGCAATAATGCTAACGGCGAACTTCAAGCCGTGCGCGACCATTGTCACCAGCCCGCCGCGAGCGGTACGACCACCGATACTTGCGTTCAGGTGATCGGTGCGGAAATGCCGATCATCCGCCTCAGAATTGGACTCCGAATTGAGCTGTGAATTGGGCTGTGAATTCTGCGGCATCTCAACAGGTTCAATCTCTCACAAGTATTGCCAGGGTTCGCTCGTCACTGTCGCCGTCAAAGTACGAAGTTTGGTGTCCTATTCTAAAAGATGTGGCGGTTGCGAATTCCTTGACGTACTGTTCGAAGTCTTGCCGCGTTTCACCTTCATGACCTTCATAGATAAGAAACTTCCACGGCAAGGTGGCCAATTCGTCCAGCCAACCCAGATGGCCTCGAACGGCCAGGTAGGAAACAACACATCCATCGAGATATGGCTTCAGGAACGCCGGTACGTCCTCGCTCAGCGGTTGCGATGAGGATATATCCGTTCCGGTGGTTGAGAAGCGCGTGCAGCCCAGCGCCATCAGCATTCGTTCGGTATGCGGTACCAGATGCTTTCGATCCCAACCATGGCACCAGCGCGCTCCTAATTTGAGGTACTGGCCCATCATCATGCCGATATTGCAGCCGATATCGAGCACCAGCCGATCTTCGACTGACATACCGGCTGCTTCAAGCGTTGCTCGAAAAACTTTCATGCGCTCGTCAATGCTGCGCTTGCTGGGAAGATTCACGCCGGGAACGGATTGATAAAGGTAGCGGCCGCCTCGCAGCACGCTTTCGTCGCCAAAGTGGGAAGCTTCGGTCGCTTCCAAAGCCACATTGCGCAGATACGAGTCGTAGCCGGTCAGCACAAAATTCTGAAAATCAATGTATTGAAACTCGCCGTCACCGTTCGTGAACGCGTTGCGTGAGCAATCAGGACAATCAAACTCAACGTCGTTAAAGCCCTCGGGCAACAGCACCTTCACCAATCCTTCTGCCTCGAGCGCTCGCAGCTTTGACAAGCCATTCTTGCATTCAGCCATGGTTGGCACAGGACCCGCGACATGCTGAATTACATATGCCGTCCAAAGTTTTCCCTTGCCTTCTATCTCAATCAAGTCATAAAGCCTGGGGCCCACGCCGCGAGCCTTGAGCAGGTTGGCTACGAGCGTCAGGTGACGATGAGTATGAACCAGCTTGAGATGAATCTGGCTGTCGCCTTTTGTAGCTTCGCCGACATAGCTGCGGTCGTCGATGCCGCCCTGGGTTTTGACAATTTTCAAACCAGCGTCGGCGGGATACCCGTGGCTAAGTTTCGAAAAGACGCTTGCTTGAAACGCTGCCGGTGGAAGGTAGACGGCATGACCGCCCTCGTCGTGACTGATTTGATCCGTGGCGAGATAAGACAACAACCCCTCGACGCTATCAATGTTCAGATTCTCAAGCGTCAAACGTCGCGACTTTTGCACAGGCAACAACTGCTCCCAGGGAGCTGTGCTTCCCAAGGCTTTGCCCATTAACCCGCTCAGACCGATGCGCTTTGCGGCCCGCACCTCGGCGACGAGCTGATCCTTCAGTTTGCCGGCCATGTAATACTGCTTCGGAAAATTGACTGATAGCCAACCTCTGGTCGAACGACGCGCGGCTTCACGAATGAATTCGGCAGGATCCTGGTAGAGCTCAAACGCTTCCTTGCCTGCCTCGGAAACCGAGATACGCTGTCTGCCGTCAAGCAGCCACCCTGCTTTTATTGGCGCGACGCAACCTCGCATCACTTCTTCAAAACGTTCGATCGGGCGCTCGCTGAGTTCGTCATCATTTGCTGCGACATGATCGAGGATCGCTCTGATAGGTAGGCCTTCCGGGTGTTCGAGCAGCAGCGCGAAAACCTTGCGCACCAACTGTCCCGCGCGAGCGTGCGTATCAATTCCCATAGACTTGACTGACGTTACCATAGTTAAGTTGAAAACGGACGGGTGGATTGACTAACTAAGCGACAAACTTGGTTCGGGCTTGTGAGCGACAGGCGTGCTGGCCTTGTCGGACTGTCGTTGACTGGGCCTTACAGTTAAGGCTTCTTGCTGCGATGCCTGGTAGAGTCGGGTCAAACAGATGCTGTAGGCGACTACGTAATAGAGATACCAAAGATATGCTACCGACGCGAAAAAGCTGGCCACCATGTAGCCGATCAAACTAGCCTCAAAGCCCGCGGCTAAATATCGATATCTCGACTTTGGATCACTCTGCGTGGTCTCGATTCCAATTTTTCGCAGTGGTTTCAGCGCGCCGAACAGGAACATTAAGTAAATCACCATCGCGGGTACGCCTAATTCAGCGCCGACTTGAGTGTACGCGTTGTGAGTGGCGTGATCGGTGTTTGAAAAGAGCACGTAGTTGTTGATGCCAACACCGAATATCGGATGATGTATCAGCACATAGATCGATCGTTTGAGGTCGTTCTGGCGCTGGTTGATCGAGGTATCACCGGTTGTTCCGATACGCTCTCGAAAGTCGCCGGGCGCTAGAGCGATGAAGACTGCGCCAAACATGACCGCTATCGCCAGAAATAAAGCGCGGTTTTTTCTGGCGACTCTCCAAATCATGAAGCCGGTGGCGCAAATCAATCCCAGGAAGCCGCCTCGCGAAAACGAAGCTACGATTCCGGCCACCATGGCTGCAATGCAAAGCGGATAAACCAACTTGCCGAGCAAATGCCGCGACGTCAGAAAGAATGCGGCGGTGATCGGAACCATCATGACGAGGTGGAGCGCCATGTCATTGGGATTGTCGAAAAGACCGCCAATGACTCCTTCAATGCGAGCCCCGGGTAGCACGAAGTAGCCGCGACGATAGTCATTCGCCGCACTGATGCTCATCCAGCAGCTCACCACGAGCACCAGGTGCACAAGCAATCTCATTCGAGTCTCAGTGCGTAGGACGTTCACCAGAATAATGAAAATGATCACGACCTTGAGATATTCGACGAAG
The DNA here is from genome assembly GCA_035572035.1 of Pyrinomonadaceae bacterium. Taxonomy (GTDB): domain Bacteria; phylum Acidobacteriota; class Blastocatellia; order Pyrinomonadales; family Pyrinomonadaceae; genus JAOAPY01. The sequence continues at coordinate 227,967 of DATNBH010000062.1, forward strand.
CCTCCCCACGCCATCGCGCGGTTGAGCGCGAGCGGCATCGAGAGCAACATGGTTCCCAGCAGTATGAGCAGTAGGTCAATCTCCCGATGCCTAATCGTTATCTTTCCTTCGAGCGCAAGTTGAGAAGGAACAAAGATAGCTAGCGTGGCTATGGCCACAATAAACGCGCTGGATGCGGCCCACTTCAAAGAAGGAAAGATTTCGTACGGACGAAAATAGACAAGACCTGTGAATATGAAGAGCCCTACGTAGGTAAGCAGGTGTCCACGTTTGCTCAAACTCCGTGCTTTAGTCGTTGAAGCAGCCAGGTTGTCGATCTCAGTCACTTCGCGTTTGACTTCGATTGAAGAAGCCTGGGGAATTAGCGGAGCCTCAGTATTCTCCGGTGGATCGAATGCTGATATAGCGGCCTGGCCGGCAGCGCCAGACTTTGTCACCGGCTCATAATCCTGGACGTGGGGCTTTAGAGGCATTCTTGAAAATTCCCGAGCGGAAGAGACCCTGTCGTCGACAGTATAACCGAACGAATCCAGGATGTGGCACGGGCGTCCCGCCCGTGGAAGAGTGGCACGGGCGTCCCGCCCGTGGAAGGGTGGCACGGGCGTCCCGCCCGTGTGTCGGACATCGGCAAGATGCCGATGCCACAAGTACCGCAAAACAAATAGAAGCTGCAACGCTATTAGCGCGGCAGCTTCCAGATCGACATTCGGAGCCGGACGCGGAATTTCCTATTCGCGCGTTTTTAGTTGTCGCTGCTCCAATTACGCCACTATCTGCTCCTGAGCGCTCGCGAGCACGAGGCCTCGTACGCGGTCACGCAAAGCACTTTCAAAACGTCGCGCTTCCTCAACTTCTCCAAATGAAAGCGCGCGTAACTCCTGCTCGATGCGACGACGGTAATCCGAGACCAAAGAATCCGAGACCCCGAGCACAGCCGCTACTTCAAGCTGAGTGGAATTCTCAGAAGCGAGGTAACAGTGCCACAACACTCCCAGGATGCGGTTGTATTGCTTCACCTTGCCACGCACGGTCTCGTGCAGGTTCTTCAAGAACTGGTCGACGAAGCCGGCAGCCTCATCTTCCGATTCGCGTCTTAGCAGACCCTGCTCGGGATTGTCACGACGATCGACGGGCTCAAATTGGAACCGGTCGTTTTCACTGTCGTCGGTCTCCAGCGGAACCAGATAGATGTCCATCACCGGCAGTCTCGACATAACCAGACTGCGCAGCGATCTGACATCAACTGGAGAATCGACCGCATCGAGAACCGATACAATCAAGTCTTCCAAATCCGAATTGCTGATAACGACTTGGGAGTCGCCAGTGCAACCGACCATACGCGTATCGCGCTGCCGAACGGGAACCAGGTGGGCTCGTTGTTCGAGGTCATGACTGTCACGACGACGCTTATGCTCGCCCCACTCACTCAGGCCATAGACTCGGTCTGCGAGCCGGCGGTGAGGTTCGTCATCGATACCGCTGGTGTCGAAGCGACGAAAGTTCGAGCTCGATTGAATCAAGGTGGAGATGCGTCGGGCCAATCGATAGCTTTCCGGATGACGCTTGCGCAGCTCGGCGGTGAGAAGATTGGTTAACTCGATCTGGCTAATCTCGCACTCGATCTCGTAGTCAGTCATGCTGGTATCGAGATAGTGCTCAAAGCGGTTCTTGCTCAGCAGCTGGACAAACAATTCCTGGGTCAGGTCAGTGTGGGCGCTGCCGCCTCCCTCTTCGACCAGCAGTCCGGCATTTCTCGAAGCTCGAACCAGCGGGTGATGGGAAACGATTCGATGTAGTTCAATCCACAACCGGCTGACGTCCGAGCAACGCAGGCTTTCCACCCATTTGCCGCTCTTCGAGTATCGCTCGGGAACTGAGCGGGGGACGCGTGGCTGCTCTTCTGCCTGGGCGGTGAGCGGAGCACCTTCGAATTGGCTTGGTGAATCTTGGTTTAGGGGTTTCACTGGATTTTCTTCGTTACGAGGCTGAGCGCCCGTTTTGGAATTTGATCGTTGCCTTTTTGAGGTATTGGCAAGTCAGCGGGGACCGATTGTTCTCGAATTGATCGTTTCTATGAAGGTGAGAAGCTGGCAAGTCTAAATAGCCAGGAACTTCGCGCTAGCTGTCTAGCTCACATTTAGCGAGGTTCGTCGGGGCTGGCTTCCGGGATGGAACGAACCAAATTACGTCGCTTCACCGGGAGGCCATTTTTCTTTTGGGGGGTTGTCCGACCGGGAAACCGGAGGGACCATCCTGGATAGCAAGGGAGCAAGCCCTTGACTGACGAAGGGATGTTACCACGCTATCCAAGAATTGAGCAACAAGTTTTTACATTTCGCTCAACATATTGATTTCACTCGAAAAAAAAGTTGTTAAACGGCTCTCAGAACGTGGAATTGCCCGACCATTAGACTTTTGATCGGGATGACAAAGGGAAAAGCGTCTGGTGAGGTTTTAGTTTTCGTTGAGGCTCTCAGAGTTTGAATTGCCCCTAGCCTGTTCCTCAATGCGTGGACGCCTTGGCCCGGAACCCAGGGCTTCAGTAATGTAGATTCTGCGCACAAACGTTAGGGGAAGATATGGTCTCTTCAGGTGTAGGCTCCTTCACAAAGCAAGCCGCTTGCCCTTCTTCCAAACTATTGCTCGATTTTCGTCTGGCGAGGCTGGCAGCTGAGGTCAGAAAGCTGGTCGAATGGCACTTGGAAGAGTGCGATTTTTGTTGGTCGGAAGTAAGGCTGCTCACCCATCACAGTGAGCGAAGAGATTCAAAAGAAGAAAGCCGCGCCCCGGCAATGCCCATAAACTTAAGAGTCCTCGCCGAAGATCTGCTGTTCAGCAAGTCCCACAGACCCAAGCCCAAACGCATGGCAAAGCCGTAAATCGTGAACCGGAAACCGTGAACCGTGAACCGTTTTTAGTCGGCGATAACGGTCGACTGAACACTGGTTCACGGTCCACGGTTCACGGTTTCCGGTTCACGGTTCACGGTTTACGGTTCACGGTTTCCGGTTTCCGGTTCACGGTTCACGGTTTCCGGTTCACGGTTCACGGTTCACGGCTTTACTCGGAAGTTCGATTGTGAATTTGCTTCCCTCGCCCAACTTTGATTCCACCGCAACTTCGCCGCCATGAGCTCGGGCGAGGTGCTTTACAATCGCCAATCCTAATCCAGTACCACCCAACTCGCGCGATCGAGCGCGGTCTACTCGGTAGAATCTCTCGAACAAGCGCTCGAGATGTTGAGCGGGAATTCCTTCGCCCGTGTCCTCCACGAAAATTCGATCCCGTGAACCGTTCTCGTGACGAACCGTCACGCGACCTCCCTGGCGATTGAACTTAATGGCGTTGTCAACGAGGTTGGTGAGCATCTGCTCCAGCCGGCGCGGATCAGCGATGACTTTCACTTCGCCGCCCACCTGGTTTTCCAAAACCACCTGGTGTGCCGTCGCGCCGCCATTTAGCGAAGTCATTACATCGCTGACAATGTGACGGAGTCTAATTTCTTCGGGCTTAACCTGGATGGTTCCGGCTTCAATAGCGCTCAACTCAAGAATGTCGTCGATGAGACCATGCATCCGATTGGCGTTGCGCCGGATAATCGAGAGAAAACGCTGCCGGTCTGCCTCGGGAATGTCTCCTTCTTCGAGCGTTTCAACAAACGCGAGGATGGCTGTGAGCGGAGTGCGAAGCTCGTGAGATACATTTGAAAGGAATTCCTGGCGCACGTGCTCGAGTCGCTCCAATTTCGTGACGTCAAAAAAGACGCCGATAGCGCCTTGGACAACCTGCTTGTCACCGGAGCGAAGCGGCACCACGCGCAAATCAAAAACTTTGCGTTCAGGTCCGTGAGCTTCGACCAGCACGCCTGACCTCTCTTTTCCCTGCAGAGCATCGGCAAAGGCACTGTAGATCGCCGTATTTCGCGTCAGCTCCGTGAGACGCTGTGACTGGAGCGACGCAGCCGAGTGTTTGAATAATTGATAAGCCGCCGGATTCGAAGCGACAACGCGAAGATCGCGATCTACAACCACGAGACCCTCGCGCATTCCCCCGAGCGACGCCTCAAAGAGTTTGCCCAGCCTGAAAATCTGTGGGGCTTCGAGGTCCGCCAGCGTGTCATGAAAGTCTTCTCGAGAGAACAGGCCGTCAGATTTGCGCCGGCTGAAGAACCAGCCACCGATTCCTATTCCAGAGATGGCGGCCAGCGCCAAAGCGATTGTCAGAGAAAGATTGAAAACGGGCAGCAGGAACGAAGCGCCAACGAGCACGATGAGAGAAATCAACAGCAGCCAATTAGACGAGAACTTCATGTGGGCGGAATTTCCGAGGCCGTTTTAGCACAACCGGTGAACCGATAACCAACGCCGACCACAGTTTCAATGCACTCGCCACAGTCGGTCAGCTTTTGGCGCAGCCGCCGGATGTGAACGTCGAGAGTTCGCGCATCGCCGTAGTAGCTGTAACCCCACACGTTATCCAGCAACTGTTGGCGCGACATCACGCGATCAAGATTTTTCGCGAGTACGGTGAGGAGAGTGAATTCCTTGTTCGTTAACTTAATGCGAATTCCATTGCAGACAACTCGGACGTCGTCGAAGTCGATCGTCAGCATGTCATCTTCGTAAGTCTTGGCTCCGCCTTCATCAGTGCGCCGCAGCACGGCACGCACGCGAGCCATTAGTTCTCGGACGGAAAATGGCTTGGTGATGTAGTCATCGGCTCCAAGATCGAGACCGGCTACTCGATCCGATTCCGACGACTTGGCCGTAAGCATGAGGATTGGGGTTCGTCGCGTTTGTGGCTCGCGCCGGAGCCGCCGGCAGAGCTCGGTGCCGCTCATCCCCGGCAACATGAGATCAAGAAGAATAAGGACCGGTGGATTACGCTGATTCAGCGCCTCCACCAGTCCTTGCTCTCCGGTGGAGGCTATGACCGTGCTGAGACCTTCACGCTCAAGGTTGTATTTCAAACCTTCGGCAATGTCCGCGTCATCTTCAATGATCAGGACGGGTCGGCCCATGGTTCTACCGGTTGGATTCGATCATGATGGTTCAGAATGTAGAAAGCGGATTATAGCCGAGATCCTTGGCTCCGTGATCTTTGACTCTGAGATCTGAGATCTGAGATCCTCTGAATCTCATCCAGTCCAGGGGCGGACCCAAAGATCCGCCCCTACCAAAAACCTAGAAATTCAATCTTAGCGCGAACTGAATCTGTCTGTTTGCGCCTAATCCGACAGTTCTTTCAACCGTCCGAGTCAGCAGCCCGAACGATCCACCCGCCGTGGAAGGCGTGTAAGCCTGCCCCGGCTGAATGCCTGAGCCAAAAGTGTAACTGTTGTTCGGAGCGCTGCCATTTGCAGTAAACGTCGGCAGAGCGAGATTCAAACGCGAACCCGGAACATCAAAGTTCGTGTGATTGAGCACATTGAAGATCTCGGTTCTAAATTCCAGGTTAGTTTTTTCAGTGAACTTGAACCTCTTATTAAAGACGAGGTCAAACTGGGCGAAGCCTGGTCCGCGAAGAAAGTTTCGGGGTACGTCACCAAAAACTCCGGGGGCCGGAGCCGCAAAGGCCGCCGGGTTCAAAATACTTCGATCGTTACTCAAGTACGGATTCACACCCGGGACTAAGTTAGGTCGACGTACGTTTCGGGAAGCCCCGCCTCCGGGCGTATTCACGACACCGATGAATCCGGGCGGCAATGCACTGGTTCCGCTGACCGTGCCTGGCAATTGCGCAACGTAGTCGGTTGCAAAGGTCTGGTTTGTGACGTTGCCGGCGCTGTCGCGAACAGGAACAACGCAACCCGCGCTGTTCACGCACTGCATGACCACGTCAGGCCTAACGATACCGATTTCAAGCGGCAAGCCTGAGCGGGCATTCACAATCGTCCCGACTTCCCAGTTGCCGAGAATGGCGTTACGAATGCTTCCGAGGTCGTGTTTCTTTTTCGAACCGATGGGCAAGTCATAAATCGCGCTGATATTGAAGCTGTGACGCACATCAAAGTTGTTGTAGCCGTTGTCGTAGTCGAAGCCAGCCAAAGCGCGCGAGTTATTGCCAACGGTGCGGGCTTCGTTCGATCCGGCAGTATTACCAATTGACTTCGCGAAAGTGTATTGCGAATTGAGCGTCAGACCGGCGCTAAAGCGTCGTCCCAATGCAAACTGAAGAGCATTGTAGCTGTCGTGGCCGCCACTGGTTTTGAAGTCCACTTCAGCAAACGGATTCTGAACTGTCGAGGTCCCTGAAACGATCGAGAACTCGCGGACTGTCGTAGCTGCGATCACCTGACCCGACGCATTCGTGCGATTGATGACGCCAAAGCCTTGCGGCAAAGTTGTGCCGTCCGCAATCACGGTTTGGCCGGGCCGGATCTGATTAGCAACCCCACGCAGGAAAAGATTGCGACCCTGCGCGCCAACATACGCCGCGGTCAACTGCAATTGATACGGCAACTGTTGCTGCAACGACACGCTGTATTGGTAGACCTTTTCCGGCACCTTGTAGTCATTCGAGTACGCGCGTGGCTGATACGAGCGTGTGTTCGGGTTGTTTAAGAAGAACGCTGTCGCGGCTGCCGTGTCGAGCGGGAACGCCAGCAAGGCTCCGCTTGTGATCGTGGTGCTGATGCGATCGCTTTCGATTGGCTGAATCTGATCTTCCGTTTGGCCCGGCCCGTAGTACATACCGAAGCCGCCGCGAATCACAGTCTTGTTGCCGCCAAACCAACCTTTACTTTCGGGGTTCGGAGACCATGCCAGCGAGATTCGAGGGCCGAAATTATTCTTTGAAGTTTTGAAGGCCGCCTCTGCAGGATTGCGCAAAGTTCCGTTATCAATATTGAAGAGGACCTGGAGATTCCGGCTTTCTCGCAGCGGCGTATAGTATTCGTATCGAAGTCCGTAATTGAGGGTCAGGTTGGGTCGAATCTTCCACTCGTCCTGAACATATCCGATGTAGTACTCCTGCTTTGCATAGCGCTGACCCGTGGCTCCGCCATTGAAAGGCGAAGGAGCTGACTCGTCCGCGAGAAACTGAACCGATTGCAGCGTACCAAGCAGAAAATTGTTGGTGCTGGCGTAGGTGTATGTCGTCCCACCCTGCCTGTCAGTGTAGAGCCTGATGAATCTAAATTCGCCGCCGGTCTTGATATTGTGATTGCCCTTTATCCAGCTCAGGTTATCCATCAAAGACAACGAGTAAGGCGTGTACGGCTGACCCCGTCCGTTCTGCGTACTGTTAGCACGAATCAGTCCGCCTGGAACCGCGACACCGGCGTTCGCTCCTTGTCCGGGCAGTGCAAATCCCGCCACGCTTCCAGCGACGTTCAAAGTAGTTGAAGACAAGTCAAAGCCGGGAATTGTCGGAGCCACGCCGTTGATGCGTGAAAGCGCGCTGTTGTACCCAACCTTGAACTCGTTCCACACCGTTGGCGTCAATGACGATTGAAATGCGAAAACGCCGTTCTGCGGAATGCTGCGGATCAGAATCCGTCGACCAGTCACGCCATCTGGCTGATCATTAGTTCCCTGATCGCGGAAGAAGCGAAAATAGGCCGAGTGTTTCGCATTGAATTTGTAGTCAAAGCGAAAAGCGAAGGAATTCTCGTCGACAATATTCGAAGCCTGTAGCAGCACCGTGTCCGTGTTGTCTGAACGCGAGCTCAGCGTTACGGCGCCCGGCGCGCGGAATGCTGGAATCAATGCGGCCGTCGTCGCACTGCAGTTCACGGTCCCGGTTCCCAGCGGAGGCGCACAAACACGAGAGGCCAGCCCGGGAACAACTTCGATCGAGTTAACAGCGGCTCTTAAGCGATAACCTTCATACGAAAGGAAGAAGAAGGCTTTATCTTTCTTGACTGGACCACCAAGCGATCCGCCAAACTGATTGAGCCGCAGCGCGCTCTTCTTTACGAGCGGATTGAGATTGTCGAAAAAGTTAGCGGCATCAAGCTTGTCATTACGAATGTATTCGAAGAGCGATCCACTGAACTGGTTGCCGCCCGACTTGGTCACCACATTGATCTGTCCGCCAGTGCCGGTTCCCTGCTCAGCGGGATAGTTGTTCGAGTCAACGCGAAACTCCTGAACATTTTCGAGCGAGGACTGCAGACGGAATGGCGTTGGAATTTCACCGTTAAGATTGCCCGGTGAAGCATCGATAATGGCCGTGCCTTCGACGCCGTCGTAGCGCACGATGTTCTGCTCGACAGCGCGCCCGGAAAATCTTATGTCTCCGAATGTCCCCGAACCTGTGTTTACCGAACCGGGGGCTTGCATGTAGAGCTGCGAGAGCTGTCGACCATTCAGTGGCAAGGTTTCAACTTCGCGTTGATTTACGTTAGCGCCAAGGGCCGCTGAAGATTGATCGAGTATGGCGTCGCCACTCGCAGTAACGTCAATCACGACACTAACCGCTTCCGGCTTCACTTCGATATCGAGTTTGAATTCATCTCCGACGAGAACCTGAATACCAGTCGCAGTAGCAGCCAACCCGGTGGCTTTAACTGTGACCGTGTAAGTGGAAGGCTTGAGCGATGAAACCGAGTACCTGCCTTCTTCGTTACTGGTAGCTGTTCGCTCTTCGCCCGTTCGATCGTTCTTCACGACCACCGTGGCTCCGGGCACGAGCGCATTGTTTTGATCCTTGATCGTGCCGGTGATGCTACCTCGATCAGCCTGTGCCAGGCTGAGGGCCGGCACCAAGATCAGTAACGAGATCGCAAGAAGCGCTTTGCGATACACTTCGGGGAAAAATCGAGTCATAACTTCCTCCTGTTTTCTTTTAAACGAATGTGCTGGGATGATTGCAGATTGCTATCAGGCCTCAAGCTAAACTGAGGCCCTATATTGAACAGCTCTGAGCTGCCCCTGCCGCTGCGAGAATTCTTCGGATGCAAGAACCGACTGTAGATGAGGGGAGTTAACACGTTGTGAACTGGTCATTAAATCTCTGTTAACTGCGGTTAGTTTCACTCGGACTTCTTGAGTTCAGTTGACGAAAGTCGATGCCAGCTGGACGCTCATCCCCGGCAGGAGATGGTCAATGACCGAGGTGAGCTCATCAAACTCAATCGGCTTATCAAGGTGAGCTGCGCACCCAGCTGCAAGCGCAAGCCGCCGGTGAGAGATCGGCTGCTTGAGCGAGACGGCAATGATTGGCGTCTGTCTGAGCCGGGCAAGCTTCTGAATACGCCTGATTACGGTGAACCCGCTGACCACCGGCAGCTTTAGATCGATCAGAATCAGATCGGGATGTTTCAGCAGAGCTAACTCGAACGCCTGCTGCCCGTCCCCAGCCTCGATGACTGTGAATCCTTTGAGCTCGAGGATCGATTTAATTAAGCAACGCTCATCCTCGTCGCAGTCGGCGATCATGATGGTCGGGTATGGTGTGATCATATCTTCGAGCACCTTTGGCTCACCCCGTGGACGCGCCGCCAGTCAACTAACTGCTGGCCAACTAGCGGAACTGACGGCGCGCTACGAGTGCAACTAAGGCAAGTGGATTGGAGCAGAGGAACAATGAAGGGTGAGTATTACGACTGGATTAACTGCGTGTGAAGACTTCGCTAAATTGTTGGAAGGAATTCTCTGCTCATTTCAGAATCTGTATTGGCGAATAAGTCGCGGTTGATTCGAACTTCGGAAGGGATGCTTCAGGTAAGATCAGCTCGAGGTCGGGAAGGGCAGTTTACTCCCGCTGATTCATCGGCCTCCAGGCACGTGTGGTTACAGCATAAGTTGAGTGGAAATGAATCTGAGCGGGAGTAAACTACCCTTCCCGACCTCGAGCTGAGCTTCCTTGAATCGTTTCAACCAGGTCACTCGGGTAAGCTCCGTTGGCCGCTCTTCTTTCCGTCGAGATCGGTTCTGTGTGAGTGGCTATTCTTAATAAAGAATTCATTTGACTGCCACGCTCACGTAATCCTCAAGCCCTATCCTCGCATCAAATAATTTGTTTTGAGGAAGTGTTATGAAAAGAAACCAACGCGAATCCAAACGTGGATTTGAAATCCTGTGTGTAACTTGTGGCGCGAAGATTCGGCGAGACCTGGTTGCCGATTCACCGCGCATCTGCTTGAAGTGTTTTTACCAGATATTGAACGAGAGGCTCTGCGCGCAACGTCAGACCAGGGCCGGTGAGGGAGTCAGCGAAAGATAGGAGCGGATTTTGAGCGTGATTCGCTAACCTCTCATTCACACCGCGGCTTCAGCCCGGTGACAATAGAGAGACTATTGAAGATCAGAAGAATCAGGCTGACCCTGATCACCCGGTTGAAACCGGGTGTGAATAAAAGTTTGATGGACGGCAGCCTCTGGTAGTTACCATCGCCGCCAATTTTACCTTCCTGGCGATCTCCGGTTATCCTCACTGGCAAATCAGCTAACCGGGGTACACATGAGACTAAAACTAATTGGCCTGTGCATAGCCTTGCTGCTTTGCGAGATGTCAGTCGAGGCACTGGCGCAGAACACAGATCAAAACAACCGCGCCAAGCCATCGACCACGCGATCAAGCGCGGCGCGCCGGCGTCGTCGTACACGACGTCGCGCGAAGCCCAAGCCACCGGCGCCACCAAAAATCGAGCAAGCCGGCATCACGACTGCAACCGGACTGACATACATCATCACGCAACATGGAACCGGCCGGCGGCCGCAGCAGGGCGAAACTGTCATAGTCAACTATACCGGTCTGCTTGGCAGCGGGATGAAGTTTGACAGCTCGCTCGATCACGGCAAGCCATTTGAATTTCCGCTCGGCGCTGGCCGAGTCATCAAAGGCTGGGACGAAGGCATCGCGAAACTCCACGTTGGCGATCAAGCCACGCTGATTATTCCCGCAAGTATCGGCTACGGGGCACGCGGCGCCGGGGGCGTAATCCCGCCAAACGCTACGCTCATCTTCCTTGTCGAGCTGGTGGGCATCAAAGAAGCTACGCCGCCCAATTAATGTACTGCAGGCTGCCAGCCTGCAGCTTCTGATCGAGTGGCCTTCAAGTTGATGAAAAGCCATTTTCCAATTTCCATTTGCTGCTTCTCATTTTTCATTGCTGGGTGCGCGGACTTTGATAAAGGCAAAATGGAAAATAAAGAATGAGAAATGATGGAAAATCTGAGCGGTCAGCCAGATCTTCAAATCACGTATGAGGCGAGGACCAACAACAGGCTGGCAGCCTGTTCTACATCGCGCGGAGATTATTCATGAAGCGTACTTTTACCTGGTTCACTCTTACTGGCGCATTTGTCTTGCTGCTCGTTCAGATCGGCGGCGCCGGTTGGATCACTGCAGCAACAACCAGCCGCGTGCTCGCAAAAGCAAGAGCGTCTCAGGCGGCCAAGCCCGCCGAGACTGAAGTTGAGTTTGTGAGACGCGAAGAGATGATCCCCATGCGAGACGGTGTGAAGCTGCACACACTTATCTTCGCCCCGAAAAACCAGGCCGACGCCTTGCCGATACTCATGAACCGCACGCCGTATGGAATCGGACAGACTACTGGAAGTGGACTTAACCGCCGCTACAAAGACTTTGTTAAGGATGGCTACATTTTCGTGCGGCAGGATATCCGCGGCCGTTATGCGTCTGAAGGACAGTTCATGATGAATCGACCGCTCCGCGACAAGAGTGTGCCGAACTCCGTGGACGAAAGCAGCGACACCTATGACACGATTGATTGGTTGATCAAGAACGTTCCCAAGAACAACGGTCGAGTCGGAATCCTGGGTGTTTCCTATGATGGTTGGCTTTCAGCGGTGGCTACCGTTGATGCCCATCCCGCACTCAAAGCTTCATCACCACAAGCCCCGATGACCGATACGTGGATGGGCGACGACTTTTTTCATAATGGCGCCTTCCGCCAGAGTTACGGCTACGAATACGCCACCTCGATGGAAACTAACAAAGAAGATACCGACATCACTTTCGACAAAGACGCCTACGACTGGTATCTCGAACTCGGCTCACTTTCGAAGATTACGGAATTGCCCGCCGGCAAGCTGCCCACGTGGAGCGCTTTCGTAGCGCATCCTGCGTACGACGATTATTGGAAGGCGCGAGCGGCGCAACTTTATTTCTCGAAGACTCACGTGGCCACGCTGGTGGTTGGCGGCTGGTGGGACCAGGAAGATTTCTGGGGCTCGCTTGCGACTTATGAAGCTCTGGAAAAACTAGATCAGAATAACCAGAACTTTCTGGTGATGGGGCCGTGGAATCACGGCGGCTGGAATGGCCCGGGCAAGAGCCTGGGAAAGATCGAGTTTGACGCACCCACAGGCGAATACTATCGTCGAGAAATTCAAGCCCCGTGGTTTGCCTACTATCTCAAAGACAAGGGCAAAGCCGTCGAGCCCGAGGCGATGACTTTCCAAACCGGCTCGAACAAGTGGACGAACTCGGATCGCTGGCCTCCAAAAGAAGCTGCGACTCGCAATCTTTATCTTCGCAGTGGGAAGAAACTTTCGTTTGAAAAGCCTACGGCCAATCGTAACGCCGACTTCGAATCTTATGTTTCCGATCCGGCCAAGCCGGTGCCTTATCGCAAACGGCCGATTCAGCCGACGTATGGCTCTGGCTCAACCTGGTCGAGCTGGCTGGTTCAGGATCAGCGTTTTCTGGAAGATCGCGCCGACCTGTTGAGTTGGCAGAGCGAAGTTCTAACCGAAGATCTCGTCATAACCGGAGACATTGTCGCGCATCTGTTTGCCTCAACGTCTGGGTCGGACAGCGATTGGGTGGTGAAGCTTATCGATGTCTATCCCGCGAATTATCCGGCTGACAAGGCTATGGCTGGTTTCCAGTTGATGGTGGCTGATGAGATCTTTCGTGGTAGATATCGACAAGGCTTCGAACGCCCGGCACCGATTGCGCCGGATCAGGTGAATGAATACGTGATTGACCTCTACGGCAACAACCACAGTTTCAAGAAAGGCCATCGCGTGATGGTGCAGGTTCAAAGCACCTGGTTCCCGCTCTACGATCGCAATCCCCAAAAATTTGTGGAGAACATTTTCAAAGCAGCGCCCTCGGACTACCAGCCGGCCACGCAGAGGGTCTACCAATCGTCACGCTACGCTTCGTATGTCTCCCTGCCCGTCATGAAGTGACTGGAGCGCAGGCATCCCTGCCTGCACAGGTTGGGTAAGCACTCGGTTCATTCTTAAGAAGATCTTGCGGGAGCTTATGCAGGCAGGGATGCCTGCGCTCCCGTTCACAATCTCTTTCCGCTGAGGTTATACTGGCACATCTTAGTTCCTCCGTTCTTAATTTGTCTTAATACTGGAGACGAAGTTCTCATGAACTTTCGTTACCGGTAACATTGTGCATAGTCTGCGGCTTCGTGAAAAAGCAGGAGGTTGATTATGGGCGGTGATGATAAGCGTGACGATGAAAAAGTTAACAATCCCAGCACGAGCTTCTCGCGTCGAGACTTTCTAAAAGTCGGCGGCATTTCTCTCTCTGTTCCGCTGGTCCTCGGAACTCGCACCATCCGCGTGGCCGGTCAGGACGTGAAAATCTACGGCCCGGGCAAGGTGCCGCTTTCATTTAGTATTAACGGCAAAAACTACTCGGCTGCAGTCGAGACGCGAGTGACGCTGCTGGACACGCTGCGCAACGAACTGGAGCTCACCGGCGCTAAACGAGTCTGCGATCGAGCCTCATGCGGCGCGTGCACGGTCATCATTGACGGCAAAGCTGTTTATTCCTGCACCGTCCTCGCTATCGAAGCTCAAAACAAGAAGATCACAACAGTAGAAGGCTTGATGGATGGCGACAAACTCCATCCGCTGCAACAAGCCTTCATTGATAACGATGGCCAACAGTGTGGCTTCTGTACACCTGGGTTCGTCGTCGCGTGCAAAGCCTTTCTCGACAAGCATCCACATCCAAAACCCGATGACTTGAAGACAGGATTGGGAGGAAACATCTGCCGCTGCGGAACCTACGTAGGCGTGCGCGCAGCTGTTCTTCAAGCCGTCGGCGTAGCGGAAGCGTCACGCCCCTCACCAGAGACCATTGCAGCAATTCTCAATGATTCTGATCACGCCCAAACGGAAGGAGGGCGAGCCAATGGCTAAGTATGCATGGCCTGAAGCTGATAAGCGCGCCTTGCTCGGCAAACGAATCTCGCGCATCGACGGTCCGACCAAAGTATCTGGCCGCGCCAAATATTCTTACGACATCAAGCGTGACGGAATGCTTTACGCCAAGATGGTTCGCTGTCCTCATGCGCATGCCAAAGTAGTCAGCGTTGATGTCAGCGCTGCCGAGAAGATGCCAGGCGTAAAAGCTGTCCGAGTTATTCAACCAGCCGGAACTGAGATCAAGTGGGCCGGCGATGACATCGTCGTGATTGCGGCGGTCGATGAACCTACAGCTGAAGACGCGGTGCGCGCGGTGAAGATTCAATACGAAGTTCTTCCGCACCTTGTCCTCGACACTGAGCCGCCTCCGCCAAAGTCAGCCGAACCTCAGCCTGTCATGATGAGCGACATCCGCGGCATGTTGGCGCGCAAGGCTCCCGACAGCGAAATCATCGCCCGCATCGATAAAGACGGTGTCAGCTCGGACGGCGATATGCTCGCGCCGGCAAAGACTGCAGGAGCGTCGGAAGCAGTACTGGAGGCGATCAAAAAGGCGCGCAAAGTCGATCCTGGCTTTTATCGACGAGTGGCCACGCAAACAGCGGGTGATCCCGACAAAGCATTTGCCGAAGCCGAAGTCGTGACGGAAGCAGTGTACGGACTTTCGGTGATTACGCATTGCTGTCTTGAAGCGCACGGGATGATCTCTGAATGGAGTGATGAGAATAATTTGGTAGTTCATCCGTCAACGCAGAATGTCTCCGGCACTGCCGGCCAGATGGCAACACCACTTGGCATTCCAGCAGCCAACATCAAAGTGCACCAGGACCACATTGGCGGAGGATTCGGCTCCAAGTTTGGACCAGACTCGTGGGGGATTGAGAGCGCTCGGATTTCAAAGCTCGCTGGTGGAAAACCAGTCAAACTATTCCTCGAGCGTAACCCGGAGTTGGCAGTGGCCGGTGCGCGTCCTTCAGCTTTTGCGCGCGTCAAGATCGGCGCTAAGAAAGACGGACAAATCACTGCCTGGCAGTCCGATTCATGGGGAACCGGAGGACCGGGAGGCGGCGGCTCTCCGCCAATGCCATACGTTTTCAACATACCGAATCAGCGTAAACAGCACACCGCGATTGTGAACCACATCGGACCAGCGCGAGCCTGGCGCGCGCCGAATCATCCGCAAGGCTGTCTCATTACGATGACGGCTTTGGATGACATGGCTGCGAAGCTCAACATGAATCCGCTCGATTTCTTTCTCAAGAACATCGAGCTGGTCGGGACCAGAGCGCAGGTATATCGCGACGAACTAAAAATCTGCGCTGACTTAATAGATTGGGGAAAGAATTGGCGCCAGCGCGGCGATCAGGCCTCCGGACCAATCAAACGTGGTCTGGGACTTTCGATTCATACCTGGGGAGGCGCGGGTCACAACAGCGATTGCGATATCACGATTCAGCCCGACGGTTCAGTCGAGTTGAAGATGGGCACGCAGGATTTGGGTGTAGGAACTCGCACTGCACTTAACATCGTCGCTGCCGAAACTTTTGGCCTGCCGCTTAGCGCTGTGAAAGTTTCGATTGGCGACAACAGCTATCCGGTCTCCGGACCTTCGGGAGGCAGTACGACGATTGGCGGCATAACGGCAGCAGCTCGCCGCGCTGCGGTTGACGCGCTCGAAGAGGTCCTGGCGAAAGCCGCGCCGGCCTTGAATGTGCAGCCGAGTGAATTGGAAGCGTGGGATGGCAAGATTCGCGTGAAAGCTGATCCGAGTCGCAGTCTGACCTGGACCCAGGCCTGTTCCAAGCTCGGCGCTATGCCCATCACGGTGCGCGGCAAGAACCCGGGTCCGGAAAAGCTAAACGACCAGGGCGTGGGTGGATGTCAGATGGCCGATGTCTCGGTCGACTACGAAACTGGCGTGGTGAAGATAAACAAGATCGTTGCCGTGCAGGATTGCGGCTTGATCGTCAACCGCAAACTCGCGGAGAGCCAGGTGTACGGCTCGCTAATCATGGGAGTCGCGTACTCCTTGTACGAAGAGAAAATTATGGACCAGCAGATCGGTCGCATGCTGAATCCAAATATGGAGTTCTACAAGCTTGCGGGTCTCGGCGATATCGGAGAGCTCGTCGTTCACATGATGACTGGTAAGGGTTATGACGAGCGCGGCGTGATTGGTCTGGGTGAACCGCCGGTTATTTCCCCTGGCGCTGCGATTTCAAATGCAGTTGCCAACGCGATTGGTGTCAGAGTACCCACGCTGCCACTGACTCCCGATCGCGTACTGGCTGCTTTGGAAACGAAAGGAGGCAACAATGCGAGCATTTGAATATGCGAGTCCTTCAAATTTGGATCAGGCCGTTAGTTTGCTGGGCAAATCTTGGGAGGACGCTGCGCCTCTGGCTGGCGGCACTGATTTACTGGCGCTAATGAAGGACGACATTGTCTCGCCACGACGCCTTGTGAACATCAAGGACATCAAGGGATTGCGCGGCATCGCGGTGAGTAAGAAAGGCCTGCGCATCGGATCGTTAGCGACGATCGAAGAGTTGGCTGATAGTCCTCAAGTGCGGGCAAGTTTTCCGGTGATCACACGCACCGCCAACGAGATTGCCGGGCCTCAGATTAGAAACATGGCCACCATTGGAGGGAATCTTTGTCAGCGACCTCGCTGCTGGTACTACCGCGGTGGTTTTGGATTGCTGGCAAAAGACGAGAAAGGAATGTCGCTGATTCCGAATGGTGACAATCGATATCACGCCATTCTCGGTAATTCAGGTCCGGCTTACTTTGTCAGTCCTTCAACGCTTGCACCGCTCTTTATCGCCTTGGGAGCGGTGGTACAACTAGCCGGCCCGGCAGGTCAACGTGAAATCCCGCTCGAGAAGTTCTACTTGATTCCCAAGTCAGAAACTGAACGCGAGCACGATCTGAAACCAAATGAGATTGTTATGGAAGTGCGGATTCCACCGCTCGCCGGCGCCAAAGCCGCAACTTATGAAGTACGACAGAAAGAGACGATGGATTGGCCGTTGGCTTTGGCAGCAGTAGTGTTGAATTTCAAAGGCGGTCGCGTGAGTGCTGCGCGCGTCATGATGGGCGCCGTCGCTCCAGTTCCATGGCGCTCTCCAGAAGCTGAGGCAGCATTGATAGGCAAATCGGTTACCGAGGAAACAGCCAAGGCGGCGGCGAACGCAGCGGTAGCCCATGCGAAGAGCCTGGGCCACAACGGCTACAAAATACAGTTGGCACGCGTGGCGGTGAAGCGCGCGATTATGTCGGCAGTTGAAGGAGGTGCGAAGTGATTACATCAGAAGCCGAACGATTCGATGTCAACCATCCTGATTTGTGTCCACATCTGCGCTGGAAGAGCATGTTCATTCAGGCTGATCACGATCCAACAGTGCCTCCATCGAACTCCGGACATTTCTGGTGCGTCTACACGCACAACTGTCTTGGCCCTGATCGTGGTCTGGCTGAACCAGGAAATTGCAATTCACCCGACCGCCCCTGCTACGGCACGGGCAAGGCCTCGTGATGTAAAGCAAAACGACATCCACAGATTACGCAGATTGCACAGATGTTTTTGTTTGGTGAGGGTCGAAAGGTATATGGCGAAAGGGATGCCCTGGATACCGCTGAATCTTCAAGAATCCCGACGAGCAAGCAACGTGGAACCCTTCATCGCGCGTGTTGCGTTTACATCTGCGAAATCTGCGTAATCTGTGGATAAGATTTCGTTTATTATGTTGGTCAGAAGTTTCTAGAGTTATGGGAGTTGACATGCGTAAATTAGCTTTCGTTTCCGTCGCCTTCTTCGGCGTCTTTGTCCTATGCACTACGATTCACGCTCAGCAGATCTCGGGCGACTATATTGAGACTCGCAACGCCGATATTTGGACGGGGGCGTGCGTAGCCAATGGCGAGCTAAACCTTGCGGGCGATCAGGCGATCCTTGCCTGGCGAGTGACCAAAGGACAGTTCGATGGCGTGGCGCTCGACGGACTTGGCGTGGTTGGCGTCGTCAAAGCTGCCGCGACGCTCGGTGATGAATACAACAATCCTTACCCAGCCCAGGCGGTCATGATTGTCGACTCCAAAGCGAATGACGCCCAGAAAAAAGCGTTAGTACATCTCGCTCAATCGATGTCAGGTCAATTGCTCAAGAATGTGGTCGATGTAAAAGTCGCCGCCATCGATATGCAAGTTCCTAACATGGAAGGGCATCACGCCGGGCATGACGCCAACACCTCGCTGCGCGCCGGGTCGCTTGTCGGTGTCGAGACTCGTTCGATTGGCGCCAACGATCATCTCTGCGGCAATGAAAATGTTTACTACTCGCCGCTCGTGAAGCTCGCTCATTCGATGCCGGCAGTGGCTGAGCTTGATGAATACGATGGGCCCGGTCTGGGTGTCGTCTGGACTCTTCACGGTAAGCGAAGCGCGTTCGTTGGTCGCTTCGCCCTGTAAATTTTTTCAGCGTCGCCCTAACCGAATGAAAGAGTCTCGATACCGAAACTGGCTTTTCGCTATTGTCTCCGCCCTCTCGGTTTTGCTGATTCCATTGTCCGCTCCAGCAGACGATGGCAAACTCGACTCCATCGGCGCTTTTGATGACTCCAACGCCTCAGCAGAATTGAAAAAGGCGCTCGAGCCTCAAGGCTATCGAGTCACATTGTCAGACGGTGGCGTTCTTTGCGAGATCTGGTTAAGGGCCACAATCACAACAGGTAAAAACGAGGCCCAGGGAACTGGGTATCCCTGGTTGACGGAGTCGACTCTGGTCGCGGTCATAAAATTTCCAAAGGACGCAATCGATTATCGCAAACAAGGGATTAAGGCGGGCTCGTACACCTTGCGAGCCGCGCTAAATCCCGTCGATGGAAATCATCTGGGTATTTCCTCCCTTCGCGACTTTCTGTTGCTGTCGCCAGTCAGCGTCGATACCGATCCAAATGTGAAATATCTATTCGAAGATCTGACGGCGTTGAGCAAGAAGACTACGGGGTCTAATCACCCTTCTCCATTGAGTCTCGTTTCACTCGAGGGTATCACCACTTGGCCGTCAGTTTTTCAGGATGAAAATCGTCACCTGGTCTTTGCGGCAAAAGTGAAAACAGGTGATAAGTCTGAAGCGCCGATCGCCTGGGTAGTCCGCGGCGTCGCCGAGCAGTAGGGTATTTTGATATCACGGCTGGGATTCAGACTGAAGAGTCCTTCAATTTCATGTGGTAAGACTCGAGATTGAATGTCTCGGGGTCAGGAAGTGGGCTTGCCCCCGCTCAGTTTCAGTGTCATTAAATATTGGGCAATATTGGGTGCAATGATAAATGGCCAGGTGGATTCACTTCAGATTGAAGGGCTGTCAAGGAGAGCGGGCGCAAGCGACCCTTCCTGACCCTGAGACATTCTCAGTTGACGCCTGTCGCTCAAGATCGAAAGCTGATCGAGCATTGCTGGTACTTCTCGCGATCCTTATTTGGGTTCCAAGCTTTAGCGCGGCAACGCCTACCGAACCAGAGTTCAAGCCACCAACCGGGATTTCCGCAGACATCTGGTCGTACTTTGTTCCGAAGGACAATCCGTTAACCTCAGCCAAGATCGAGTTGGGCAAAAAGCTTTTCTTCGATCCAAGACTGTCCGCCGACGGCACAGTCAGTTGCTCCTCATGTCACGATCCGAATCGTGGTTTCGCGGACGGCAGACGTCTGGCAATTGGTGTCGGCGGTCGTTTTGGCAGTCGAAATACGCCAACCGTACTGAACGCTATGTTCAGCTCGACTTTGTTCTGGGACGGCAGAGTTGATTCGCTCGAGGCGCAGGCGCTCGAGCCGTTGGTTAATCCGGATGAAATGGGAAACGCCACGCACGCCGACGTCGTGAGCCGCGTCGCGACTCTTGATGATTACAACCTCCAGTTCAATCGAGTGTTTGGCAGGAACGTAAATATCGACGCGATCAGCAAGGCCATCGCTGCGTATGAACGCACCCTGGTGTCAGCCAACTCGCCGTACGATCGCTTCTTAACCGGCGATCGCAATGCTTTGAATGAAGGAGCGCAGCGTGGCTTGACACTGTTTCGAGGAAAGGCTCGTTGCAGTGTTTGCCACAGTCTGAATGCCTCATTTCCTTTTTTTACGGATGGCAATTATAGAAACACGGGTGTGGCTGGAAACTTCGCCAACTTCGACGCTCTGATTCGAAGCGCAACCGGTACGACACCCGACGCCAGGGCGCTCACGAATCATGACGCGAAATCTGCCCTGGGGCGTTTTGCGGTTACGGGCAATGCCATCGATATCGGCAGTTTTCGGACGCCAATGCTGAGGAACATCGAACTCACTGCGCCTTATTTTCATGATGGCAGCGCCGCGACGCTTGCAGATGTCGTTCGTTATTACGCGCGAGGCGGGAATGAAAACGCGAGCCGTGACTGGGAACTCCAGTCAGTCAATCTAACCGAATCCGAGCAACTGGACTTGATCGACTTCCTGAAATCGCTCACCAGTGACGACATGAAACCCCACTAACATCGAACCAAAATGATTTCATCCACAGATTACACCGATTTCACCGATGCAAAAGCCGGACGCTGGTAGCGTGATTCAACTGGAGTTTTGTTGCAGGGATTGTTGAATTCAGTGGTATCACAAGCGTCGACTTTCCGGATACCTTCCTATGCTCGCCAAACAAAAACATCTGTGTAATCGGCGTAATCTGTGGATAGTTCTTTTAGTTCAAATTGCTTTGGCGAGACTGTAGCCGGCCCAGGCCATCAATAAGCCGGCGACATTCGAGCCCACGACATTCAATAACGCCAAGCCGATATCGCCGCCACGGATGAGATTAAACGTCTGCAGTCCGTAAGCCGAGAAGGTAGTAAAGCCGCCCAGGAAACCGATCATCACGACTGCCCGCAGCGTGTCGCTCACCGCATCGCGCTCGAGCAGATAAAAAAGAGAGCCTGCCAGAAAACAGCCGAGGGTATTTACAACGAGAGTTCCAATCGGAAACGAGTTACCAAAACGACGCGCTACTAATTCGCCGACACCATATCTACCGACAGTGCCAAGCAAACCTGCCAGTCCGATGAAGATGACTTTCTGCACAAGCTTTTAAGAGTAGATCTCGGCAATCAACTCGCCAAACTTTTCGTCGATGACTCGGCGCTTAACTTTGAGCGTGGGTGTCAGCTCGCCATTGTCGATGGTCAATTCATCCGGCAGCAAGGCGACGCGCCGGATTCGCTCGTAATCTGCAAGTCCGGCAGTAAGCTTAGAAACATCTTTCTGCACCAACTTGATTGCAGCCGGATGCCGGCTCAATTCGCCGCGGCTTTTCGGAAAGGGCTCCGCATCGTCGGTGAGTTTTTGACGCAGGGATTCCCAATCCGGAACTATTAATGCCGCAGGCTGTTTTCGACCTGCGCCCACCACGACCACCTGGCTGACAAACTCGCTTTCCTTGATCAAGCTTTCGAGCAGCTGAGGAGCGATGTACTTTCCATTTGATAGCTTGAATAAATCCTTCTTGCGGTCGGTGATGAAAAGCCGGCCTTCATCGTCGATGTGGCCGACATCGCCCGTGGCAAACCAACCATCCTGCAGTACCTGGGCCGAGGCTTCCGGATGATTGTAGTAGCCCTGCATGACATTGGGACCACGAATGATAATTTCGCCGTCTTCAGCGAGCTTGATTTCAATACCCTCAAAAGGCTGCCCTACCGACCCGACCAAATTATTCGCGGGGCGATTCGCGGACACGATGCAGCTTTCCGTCGCGCCGTACCCTTGCAGCACCGGAATGCCGGCC
The DNA here is from genome assembly GCA_035572035.1 of Pyrinomonadaceae bacterium. Taxonomy (GTDB): domain Bacteria; phylum Acidobacteriota; class Blastocatellia; order Pyrinomonadales; family Pyrinomonadaceae; genus JAOAPY01. Next base: position 249,866 of record DATNBH010000062.1, read on the forward strand.
GCCATGAAAGCGTATGAAAGAGTTGGAGAGAGCGGCGCGCCTCCGGAAACAAAGTAGCGCAATCTGCCCCCGACGCCCTCCCGCCATTTTGAAAAGACCAGTTTGTCGGCGACCTTTTGCTGCAACGCCAAACTCGAGGGAATGCGTTGGCGCTTGTCCTGCAACTCCGCGTAGCGATGGCCCACATCGAGCGCTCGCATGAAAACTCGGCGGCGCCAACCTTTCGCTTGGGAGCCTTTCTTGATGATGCGGTGATAGACCTTCTCAAACAGCCGCGGCACCGCGGTCATGATCGTGGGGCGAACTTCGCGCAAGTGTTCGCCCACCTGATCGAACGAACCGCAGTAGTAAACGGAGACTCCGTTGTAGCAGAAGATGTAGAAACCAGTCCTTTCAAAGATATGCGAAAGCGGCAGGACTGAAAGCGCAATGTCGTTGGGGTTGATCGGCAGCCCAGCAGTAATGGCGAGTACATTTGAGATGAAACTTTCGTGCGAAAGCATCACCCCCTTGGGCTCGCCGGTAGTCCCGGAGGTGTAGATGATGGTAGCGAGATCGTCCGCGTGAACAGCATTCAGCATCTCATCAAAGTCATGGCCATGTTCACGAGCACGCTCTGCGCCTTTCCTTTCGAGTTCACTCAACGTGATCGCCTGAGCTATGCCTTCGGTCGCATCTTCATCAAAAAAGATTAACTTCAAAGGCATGGACAGATTCTCGAGCGCCTTTGCTGCGTGACGGTAGACTTTCTTTCCCGACACGAACATGGCACGCGCGCCCGAATCACTCAGAATGAATTCGACTTGATCGACTGCCTGCGTTGTATAGATAGGAACGTTGACGGCGCCGAGACTGAGAATGGCAAGGTCGGTGATGGACCACTCGGGACGGTTCTCTGAAAGCAGGGCTACGCGATCGCCGGCTCGGATCCCGAGCGAAGCGAGACCCAGCGCCACGTGACGCACGCGCTCGACAAAGGCGGTGGCTGAAATATTGACCCATTCACCGCTGACTTTGTTATTGAGTGCGTCCTGCTTGTTGTGTTTGAGAGCTGCCGTCAGACACAAGCTCGGAACGGAAGAACGCGCCGGAGCGATGGGCTGATTTGTAGAGTCGATTTTGGCGCTTGCCGCCGAAGCCAAATGTGCACGTCTCCTTGTCCTGAGATCCCCGCCGGGAGAAGAATTAAGGAAGGGGGGTTCGAGCCGAGAGATGATACTACAAAAAAAGGGCTTTGGTCTTTGGTCTTCGGTCTTGGTCTTGTTCTTGGTACTTGGTTCTTTGTTCTTTGTCGTTGAATTACGGGCACACTGACTTTTTCTTTCCCATGGCCCTTCTCCCTTCGCGCGGCCTTGTTCCCCCTGAGGACAGCACAATGAAACAGAGATTCAAGCACAAAGAACCAAGAACAAAGAACTAAGAACAAAATCAAAGACCAAAGATCCAAGATCTTTTAGAAGCAACATTCGGATAGATTCGATCAAACATAACCCCTAAACTATCGCCATGGAGAAACTGACGACTGAATTTCGGAATGCCCTCGATCTCGCGCATGCTCGCGCGGTGTCGCATCTCGAGCACCTTGATGCGACTTCTGTCGCTGCCACCGCAGATTTACAAACGCTCCGCTCGCGCATTGGCAAACCGCTCGGGCGCGAAGGCTTGCCGCCCGATCAAGTCATCGCAGAGTTGGTCGATGACGTCGCCGGCGGGTTGCTTGGTTCAGCGGGCGGACGCTTTTTTGGTTGGGTAATCGGCGGCGTTCTTCCGGCTGCGATCGGCGCCGATTGGTTAACGTCAGCGTGGCAGCAGAACGCAGCGATGTACGCATGCTCTCCGGCTGCGAGCGTCGTCGAGGAAACTGTCGGCGCCTGGTTGAAAGACGTTTTGAAGCTTCCGCCATCCGCAAGCTTCGCGTTGCTCAGCGGCTGTCAGATGGCTCACGTAACCTGCCTCGCAGCCGCGCGCCATGCGTTGCTCGCAGCACGAGGCTGGGATGTAGAAACGGAAGGCTTAAGCGGCTCGCCTCGAATTCGAGTGCTATCCAGCACTGAGTGGCATGGTTCATTTGAACGAGCAGTTCGCTTGATCGGCTTGGGACGCTCGTGCATCAAGGCTCTGCCAATCGATTCTGAAGGACGGCTCGTAGCTGAAGCTTTAGAGCGAGAGCTTGAAACTGATCCCGCTGTTCCCACGATTGTTCTGCTGCAAGCAGGCGACATCAATATCGGCGCTTACGATTCGTTTGCTGAGCTCATTCCTATCGCGCACCGGTTTGGAGCGTGGGTACATGTCGACGGCGCGTTTGGATTATGGGCTGCTGTAAGTGAACAACTTCGACATCTGGTTAATAGCATGGAGCAGGCAGACTCGTGGGCGACGGATGGTCACAAATGGCTCAACGTGCCTTTCGATTGCGGCTTTGCATTCGTCGCTGATGCGGAGGCTCATCGAGCATCGCTTTCGATTCGCGCGGCGTACCTTACGCACGCGACTGAAGCTCGCGATCAAGTTGAGTGGAACCCTGAGTGGTCGCGTCGGAGTCGCTGCTTCCCTGCTTATGCAGCACTGCGGCAGTTGGGTCGCGACGGTTTGGCTGATGTGATCGAGCGCTGTTGCCGGCACGCGAACGCTATCGTGGTTGGCATCGGAGAGTTAACGGGCGCGGAAGTAGTTTGGGAGCCGGTGATTAATCAGGGACTGGTGCGCTTTCTCGATCAACGAGCTGGCGCTATTGAGGCTGATCACGATCGCCGGACTGATGAAGTCATCTCAGCCATTCTGGCGAGCGGTGAAGCATTCTTTGGCGGCACTACTTGGCGCGGACGTCGAGCCATGCGTGTGAGTGTCTGCAACTGGCGGACGTCCGACGCCAATGTCGAGCGAGTAATTCAAGCTGTTGCGAAAATCCTGGAAGCGTAAACAGCGGCTTTGCCGCCTGATGTGCGGAAAGGCTTCGCCTTTCCGTAGCAGCCAAATTATTTTTCGTCGAGGCTACGCCTCCATTGGTAAGCCTCCAGAGAATTTATTTGGAAGCCAACCGATGAGGCATAGCCTTACCGCACTGTACGGCGGCAAGCCGCCTATCCGACGCCGTTTATGAATTTGAAGCGATCAAGTTACAGACGCAGTGGGTTGGTGTGGTTCTGCCTCGCTCAATTCGCGACTGCGACGACGGCGGCGGCGGTGACGCCTGTTACGCCCTTCGACACGACCATTCAACGTTGCCAGCGCGGCCAGAACGAGAAACAGCAATGCATTGGCGGTCGTGTGCAGTGTGAAATCAAAAAAGCTGTGAACTAAGACAGCGAAGCATCCTGCCAGCGCCCCCGTAGCCACTCCTCGCCGAAAGTCATCCCCACTTTCACGGCGATGCAAACCCATCCGAAACAGCGCCACGATGAAGAACAGACCCAAGGCTGCGCCTATGATGCCGCCATCGGATAGCACTTGCAGATAATCATTGTGCGCCTGCTCGAGCCGGTACAATCCATTGTGAGTGTCGTAGCGCGTGTAAACAATTCCGAAGGCGCCCAATCCGGTGCCGATCAAAGGATGGGCGTGAATAATATCGAGCGTCACGTTCCAGAAATGAGCTCGACCAGTGGTCGGGTCTTCCGTATTCACTGAGCCGACAAAGCGAGTCAACGCTTGCTCGCCTCCGAGCCATACCGTCGCGACAACAATTCCGACAATCAGCATCAAGGCGAGCACGGCACGAGTAGCTCCACTACGAATCCGCCGCCGTCTTGCTTCTGATGAGCTCGCGTGATGCCTCTTGCGTAAACCAACGATAGCTACCAGGAACAATATCTCGGCGATGAAGCTGATGATTCCTCCTCGCGAGTTGGTGAGAATCAAAGCAACTCCCATTAAGCCGGCGGAAAAAATGTAGAGCAGCTTCTTCTCGCCTTCGATTGCTCCTGAAAACAAAAGCCCCAGTGGTATCGCGACGGCCAGCTCCATGTAGCCCGCGAAATGATGGCGATTGATGAAAGGACCAAACGCGGTGCTCTGCGCCAACTCGCGAACCCAATAAACCTTGGTTGGGCTCGTGAAGGATTGCGTCATGCCGAAAATGGCTAACACAAAACCAAAAATGGCAATCGTCCGCACGATGATCCGCAGCCGGTGCGGCGTATCGATGAATACCAAAGCCGCGCCAAAGAAGATCAGCAACGTGGCGACCTGAACGATCACCAATCGAGTCGAGTAAGGATCGAATGACAAGGTTCGTAGCGCGACACCCAGGCTACCTGAATCGCCGCTTGAACGAACTGGCAAAAGCTGAAACAAGCCCAGCAAGATCACTCCAAGCAGCGGAAGCTGCAAGACGTTCTTACTAATGCGCAGCATCCCCAACCGCCACCCATCTGCGAGCCAAAGTAAAACAATTCCTAATCCTGCCAACGAAAACACAGCCATCGCCCAGTAATGAACAGTTCCGTACGCCAAAGCCGACATTACGATTGCCAGACAAATGGTTAGAAACAGAAAGCGACTGTAGATGGTGTGCGGAACAATGCGGGGGCCTTCAGCCGACCTGTGTGGCTGGCTGATAGCAGCAGTCTCCTTGAGCGCTAGTGATCTAGCTTCTGCGCTTGATAGCGAAGTCGTCATACCAGAGAGTGCCGAAGATCGGGCAAGTAGAATTATCCGTGCACGTTCCGCGATTCAATCGGACCAGAACACCTTCAGTTTTGGGCTCGGTCTTGAAAGCAATCGCGAAGCGCTGCCATTCATTGAAGCCTGTTGGAGCTGGAGTTGAAGATCCCAGGACTGTTCCCGTAACTGCGTCTACGATTTCAATGAATGGCGTGGCGGCGCTCTTTAGATCATTGGTCTTGAGATACCCTTCAAACTCGTACTGAGCGCCGGGCTGCACGACGACCAACTGCGTTAGCGTGAGATCTACGTTCGAGCGGGCTTTGAATACGAGCCGCAAACTCTGAGAGCCGCCATGCTTCACGCCTTGATCGAGAGTGGCTTGCGTTTGTTGACCAAACTTTATCTGCCAATCAAATAGATTGGTGCTCTCAGTATTCGTTCGTTCAAAGCCGCCATTGAGAATCTCGCCCACATTGCCGCGAGTGCCATCGGTAGTCGAGACGTCGTTCCAGACTTCGAGGCCAAGCAAATACCGCTTCCCGCCCACTAACATTTTGACGAGACTTTCTCCGATGGCCTGATTTGCTTGTTTGTGCTCCGGACTCAAAGCCCGCCAGATAGTCAGTCCGGCTTCAGTTTGTCCCCGCTCGAGCAAATACTTCGCGAACTCAGCTCGAGTCGCCGGCGTCGAACCCAGCGCCTCGCCGAGCTGCGTTGGGTTGTCGCCATACACTTGCCAGAGCAGATTGAAGATCTGGGGACGCAACTGTGGGTCAGCTTCGCCCGCGGTGCGCAGTTCATCAAAAGCCTCTTTGACGCGATCCTCGCGCAGCAACAGGTTGCCGAGATACCAATGCGGATATGAGTAGGCCGGAGCCAGGCTAACGGCGCGGCGCATCGCCAATTCGCCTTTCTGGATATCTCCCGATTGCTCGAGCGCGCGACCCCAGGCAAGCCAGAAGCGATAGTCGTGCGGCGCTAACGTAACCGCCTTTTGGAAATCTCCGAGCGCAAGGTTGAATTGATCGGCGGAGAGTTTGCTTTGCTCCAGCTCAGCAAGCGTCCAATGGGCCAATGGATCTGCAGGCGCAAGGCTTGCGGCCAGCTGCGCATTGTCAAGCCCGCGATCGTTAGGATTGAGATTATCGGCAATCGTGTTGCCGATAAACCATCGCACCGAAAACCATGTTCCTACGAGCGCCAGAATCAAAGGCAACAAGGTAAGAACAAACCTGGCCGGTCCGCGCACTTTGAGATGTACAAGTTGATCAGTCACTTAAGTAGCGCAGACCTTAGTCTGTTTGGAAGTTGTGTGGCAATCAGCGAATAAGGGGAAGGTCGATTTGCCATATATCATTTGCGATTTTCCAATTGTCATTTGCTGGACAAGGTAGTGACTTTGACCCGAGTAAGAAAGATTCAAACGGTTCGGAGTGTACGCAATGACAAATGGAAAACGGCAAATGATATATGGCAAATCGGAACCCGTCCCACACGTCGAATCAGACCATCTCACAAACAGTCTGTTGTCGCTAATCGGTCAACTCTTCAATACGAAGATGCATGCGCTTCAGGATTATGTTTGCTGCGCGGCATCGCGCCAGAATCTCCTGAAGCCGGTCTTCGGACAGGTGGGAACTCGAGATCAATACTTCATCGATTTTCTGTTCTCGACAAACCCGCTCGAGATCATTGCCCTCACCCAACACTTTGAGGCCATGAATTACCTTGCGGGCCTTTCCCGGATCATCGTCGAGAAAACCAATCGCCGCATACTTCCAGTCGCGATTATTCCGAATCTCGCGCAAGAACAACTCACCGCCATCGCCGGCGCCGTAAATCAGCACTCTACGCCCGCTGCCGTCCTGCGCCACCGGCAAGATCTTTCTGAAGAAGCGGAAAGCGAGCCTACTTCCCCCCAACAGCAGCAGCAGAAACAAACCGTCCAGCGCGAATACGGTTCTCGAGTATCCCTGAAATCGAAACGCAAACAAAAGGACGAGGATGCTGAGAATTGAACCGACCGTGACCGCTTTCACGAACGTGAACAGATCGTCCATGCCGGTGTAGCGCCAGATGCCCCGGTACACACCCAGCACCAGGAAGCTAGCCATCTTGAAGAACACCAGCACGGGCAGCGTTTTTAAAAAGAGCGTCCAGGCCCGGTTGTCAGAAAAAGGACCAACCTTTACAGCGTACGCGCTCCAGTAGGCGAGAATGATCAGGATGACGTCGAGCATCACCTCGAACACTCGCCGCTTGTAAGACACATCGACAAGAAAGGTGTACAGCGGCTTTTCTTTGAGAGCAGTCGCAGCTTCACTCTCGTCGTAAACCTTAACTCCCGCTAAGTAGACGCCCAGCAGCGTCAAAATAATCGTGAAGGCGGCGATGGCTGCGAGACTGACATCCAGCTTCATTTGGCGCACGAACAAAGCCAGGATTCCGGCGAGACCCGCGAATCCATACAACATCCACACGGCTCGACGTTCCGACATGCCCAACGCCACCAAACGATGCGACGTGTGATCTCGTCCGCCTTGTGAGGCGGCGCGCCCGGAAAGCTTTCGCAGAATCGTGACGAAGGTCGTGTCGAAAATCGGAATGAAGAGAACCAGGATGGGAACCACCAGCACCGGCAGAAAACTTCGCGTGCGACCGCCCGACACGTTAACCAGCGCGGCACTCGCCATGAAAAACCCAATGAACAGCGAACCGCAGTCACCCATAAAAATGGAAGCCGGATTCGAGTTGTAAACCAGAAAGCCCAACAGCGCGGCAGCGAACATAGCCATCATCAAAGCTTCGGTGGGCTGGCCATTAGCTACAAAACTAACCGTCAGGAAGCAGGCTCCGATAGCAGAGATTCCCGCCGCCAATCCGTCCATGTTGTCGAGCAGATTGATCGCATTCGTGATTCCAATTAGCCAAAAGATCGTGAACGCGATATTCACGGAGATCGATCTGGTCCACGGAAGGCTGAGTCCGTAGTAGATGACCAGGGCTGCCCCCATGATTTGGCCGATCAGTTTTTGATAGGGCTTGGTGTGAATGAGGTCATCAACCAGACCGACGATGAACAAAAATGTGCCGGCATTGATGATCGTGCGGCCGTAAGTCGATTCCGGTATCCAACCGGCCATCGTGAAGACAACGTAGGTGGCGACCACTGAAAACCAGATCGCGACTCCTCCCAACATCGCCGTTGGTTTTTTATGCCACCGATCGCTCTTAGGCTGTGCCACCATGCCTCGACTGCGCGCGAAAGCGCGCACCAAAGGCGTAAGCGCAAGAGCGAGAATAAAGGTAGAGGCAATTGCCGCGATGTAAGTTGGGGTCAAGAACATTAATGTGGAGCGAGATTGCGAGCTGAACACGCAATTACGGCAATCGTGGGATTCTCAATTCGCCAAACTCAAAAGACGTGCTGGCAGCGCAGCAGGATTAGGCTACCGAGCGGCTATGCAATTCGTCAGCGTCCTGGTGTCCTAATTTTGGAGTGCGGTGACCTGTCACCGCTTTCGCCCGCGGCGGCTCGACACCGTGCTGCTTTGTTACTGGCCGTTCTCGTCGTCCTGCTGCGACAGGTCGCAGCGACCAAAGCGCCGACAGATCGGCGCACTCCAAATGGAGACCACCGGTCAGCGTTCTTATTTGGTGTTAGTCGACGGCCGGCCGCTTTGATAATCAATGACGCTGCGCAGGATACCGTCGAGCTTCATTTCAGGCTTGAAGCCGACCAGCGCATTCACTTTTGAAATATCCGGAATTCGCCGCGGCATGTCTTCAAAGCCTTCCTCGTAGGCTTCGTTATAAGGAACGAAGACAATTTCAGAATCAGAACCTGTTAGCTCTTTGACGCGCTTAGCCAGCTCGACAATCGAAATCTCTTCGTTTGAGCCAATGTTGAAGACCTCGCCGACTGCGCCATCGTGATCGATCAGTTTCGCCAGGGCGCCCACGACATCACCGACATAGCCAAAGCACCGAGACTGCTTGCCATCTCCATAAACCGTGATGGGCCGGCCTGCCAGCGCTTGTTTCACAAACGTGGGAATGACCATGCCGTACTGTCCTGTTTGGCGCGGGCCGACGGTATTAAAGAGACGAACCACAATTGTGGGCAGTTTTCTTTCGCGCCAGTAAGCAAGGGCGAGAAACTCATCAATCGCCTTTGAGCAAGCATAGCTCCAGCGCCCCTTTGTCGTGGCGCCCATGACCAGGTTTCCATCCTCGCGAAATGGAACCTCGGCGCTGAGACCGTACACTTCAGAGGTTGAGGCAATCAGCACTTTCTTCTTTTTCTTGTTGGCAAGCGAAAGCACGACTTCGGTCCCGTGGACGTTGGTCTCGATGGTGCGCACCGGGCTTTCGACGATTAGCTTTACGCCGACCGCGGCGGCGAGGTGAACAACCACATCGCACTGGTCGATCAGCTCCGCGGTTAGTGGCTGGTTCTGCACCGCATCGATCGTGTAGTGGAAGCGCGGTTCGTTTTTGAGATGCTCGATATTACGAATGCTGCCTGTGGATAAATCGTCGAGTACGAAGACTTCGTCGCCTCGTTTTAGATAAGCATCGCAAAGATGCGAGCCAATAAACCCGGCTCCTCCGGTGATCAATACGCGCAATGTTTAGCTCTCCCTAAGTTTAGAATCACAGATCGCAGATTTCAGATCTCAGATCTCGGATCTCAACAAACCGAACGTTGCCTCATCGGCGCGGTAACCGGTTCAGTTTTTTGGTGCATCAATTCCCTGTAAAGCTCGGAAATGTCTTTGAACAGACGCTCCTTAGCGTAGTTCTGCTCGACAAACTGTCGTCCACGCTCGCCCATCTGCACGCGGAGGGATCCGTCGTCAAGCAGCTTCGCCAAACCTTTAGCAAAGCCATCAGCATCATCTGCATTAACTCTGATACCCCGCTCGCAAATCGTGAAGCCCGGCTCTTCTTGTTGAATCGCGCCCAGCAAGTCAACCACGCCTCCAACCGAAGTAGCGATCACCGGGCGGGCGTTAAGCATGGCTTCGATCAAAGTCAGCGGCGTGCCCTCGTTACGCGAAGTGAGCGCCACCACATCGAGCGCCGGATAAAAGTACTCCGGATCCTGACGCGTTCCTGCGAAAATTACGTCGTCTTCAAGTCGCAACGCCCTGGTCGCTTCCATTAACTCAGGGCGCAGATTGCCGTCGCCAATGATGACGAAACGCACCCGGCGGGACTGCGGCAGTTGCTTATACAGAGCTGCTGCTTTCAAAAACAAATGGTGATTCTTAATCTCCGTCAGACGGCCGACGATGCCAACCAAAACATCATCAGCCTTCGCATTCAGATCATCACGAAACTGCTGACGCCGGCTCTCCCAGTTTGCAAAGACCTGCGTGTCCAGACCGAGTGGGATTACATTGAATTGGTGTGCTTGTCCAACCTGAAACTGCTGATTAATCTCCTGACGTTGTTGGTCGCTGATGACAATGATTCGATCAGTAACCAGTCGCGCCAGCGTTCGCTCAATCGCTAAGAAAACCGACGTCTTGAGTTTGCCATAGTAACTATGAAAGATGTGGCCGTGATACGTGTGCACGAAATGGCAACGTCGCGGCTTGCCGACCAGAGTGCCCGGTGTTGCCCAACGATAGAACCAACCGGCGAGGCGCCCAACCGTTCCGGCTTTCGCCGTGTGAGTGTGGACGATGTCTGGGCGTTCTCGAAGGAACAGCCGGAAAAGCTTCCAGACCGTGAACGCGTCTTTGATCGAAATCTCGCGACTCATCTGGCGAAGGTAGATCGGCTCGACTCCCATCTGCTCGGCGAAGTAGGCCATGTCATCTTCGCCGGGCGGAACCATGCCCGACACGAGCAAAGTTTGGCAGTCATAATTGTCCAGGCCCGCCGTCAACCAAACGACGTGCTTGGCCGGCCCGCCAACATTCAGCCTCGCAATGATTCGAAGAATCTTCATTCTGTAAGGAGTTCTTTGTTCTTTGTTTTTTGTTCTTTGTACTTGAGTGTTGGCCTAGTTCGTGGCTTACCTAATCCCGTGACTACTTCCTGCATGTTAATCGCAGGTCGACACCTCGTCGGCCACAAAGCACAAAGAACTAAGAACCAAGTACTAAGAACAAAACCACAAACCTGCGATCAACCTCAGTCCATCCGATAGATCGTATTCGGATCCTTTTCGTGGCGAATTTCGTCGACGGGGCCGCGCCCGCCTTCACCAGCGTAGAGTCGATTCGGACAGTTGATCACAATCCCATCCACGTCACCAAGGTTCTGATAAGCGTGCACCACGCCGGCGGGAACGAGGATCACTGTCGGATTATTGCTCCCGGCAACGAGCGTCATCACATGATTCCGAGTAGGCGAGTCCCGCCGGTTGTCCCACATCCGCAATCTGAAATTGGACGGCCCGAGAAAACAAAAATAGTCGGCCTGGTCCTCATGTTCATGAGGCCCACGCGTAATTCCGGGTTTCGTCGCGGAGATGTAGGCCATCACTGGATGGAAATCTGGTTCGAGGCTGTCGTTCCGGAACAGCTCGGTGAGCCAGCCGCGTTGGTCAGCGAAGGCGCGCAGTGGGCGCACAAGCACGCCTTCGATTTCGCCGGTAATGAAATTGTTAGACTGTGGTGCTGATTCCAGCTTCACTTTTTAGCTCCTGATTATTCGCGCCTGTTTCAGCGACGAGATTCGACGCCAGCAAAAGACTTTCGAAAGTTCCCGCGTCCGTCCACCAACCATCGAGCTGGTCCCACGTCATCTGGTCACGTTCGATGTAAGCGTTATTGACGTCAGTGATTTCGAGTTCGCCGCGACCGGAAGGACGCAAAGTTCTGATGATGTCATAAACATGACGGTCATACATGTAGATTCCGATGACAGCATAATCGGACTTGGGATCTGAAGGCTTCTCTTCGATACGAACGACTCGCGGACCATCGAGGAGCGGGACACCAAAGCGTTGCGGGTCGGGTACCTGCTTCAAAATTATCTTGGCGCCCTGACCTTGTTCTTTGTACGCGGTGACCGCCGCGCGGATGTTGCCCTGGATGATGTTGTCACCCAGAACCACGCAAACTGCATCACCGCCGGCAAAATGCTCGACGAGCGAAAGAGCTTCAGCGATGCCGCCTTCGCCTTCCTGGTAAGTGTAATTGATGTGTTTGAGCCCGAAAGCTTTTCCGTTTCCGATTAGCTTAAGAAAATCCCCGGCTGAGTTTCCGCCAGTGACAATCATGATGTCAGTGATACCCGCGTTTACCAAGGTTTGTATCGGGTAATAGATCATCGGCTGGTCATAAACCGGCAGCAAGTGCTTGTTTGTGACCGCAGTCAAAGGCCGCAATCGCGACCCCAATCCCCCAGCTAGCACGACACCTTTCAAATTCGTTTTCCTCCGCTATCTATTTATCAGGCAACGACATTCTTTGCTGTTCTTTGTTCTTTGTACTTTGTTCTTTGCAGTTGTAGCTGGGATGGTTTGTCGCTTTCCATCAGGAAGCGTCAAGTTGTCCGTCACTCAACTACAAAGAACAAAGTACAAAGAACAAAGACCGTCTTTCTAAAATGATCAAAGCCCATCCTTAAGAAACCAAAGTTCGAGCATCAGTAGGGTCCAGAGTTGATGCGAGTAGTTGCGCTCGCCGCGCACATGCAGCTCAACTAACTGCTTCACGATCTCAGGCTTAAAGTAGCCTCTGTTCAAAGCCCTATCGGAAAGAATCGTCTCGCGAAGAAAACGTTCCATTCCTCCGCGAAACCAGTGACCGATCGGAACGCCAAAACCCATCTTGCGTCTGCCCAAATTCTCCGAAGGCAATAGTTGACGCAGCACACGCTTCAACAAGTACTTAGTCGTCAGCCCGCGCAGCTTCATCTTCTCGGGCAAACTCGCAGCAAACTCTATCACCTTGTGATCCAGAAACGGCGAACGCGCTTCGAGCGAGACCGCCATAGTCGCAATATCAACCTTAACCAGCAAATCGTTCGGCAAATAGGTCATCGTGTCCGCCAACAACGCGGCATCGACAACTCCAGCGCCGTTCGCATGAGCGAACCACGGCTCGAGCAAAGCCGACGAGTGTGACTGAGCAGTCTCATGACGAAACGTTTTTGAATACAAGTCGTCTTTCGCGTCGGTATCGAAGACGCTGATCCAACGCATGTAGCGATCGACTTTCGGCAACGACGCTGCCTGGATGAAACGCTTGGCGTCACGAACGCGGCTGCGGCGGGTTTCCGAAGCCGGCAGCATTCCAATAGCCGAATCAATAACACCCTTACGTAACACGGCCGGCAGACGATGATAACGTTCGGCGAGTCGCATGGCGGCGTAGCGTTCATAGCCGGCGAAACATTCGTCTCCGCCATCGCCGTTCAAAGCCACTGTCACATGTTTTCGAGTTTCGCGAGCAACGTAATATGTCGGAATAGCTGAAGAGTCAGCGTAGGGTTCGCCGTAATGTTCGACCAGAGTCGGCAACACCTCCATCGCGTCGGGCCGGACGATGAATTCATGATGGTCGGCGCCGACATGCTCAGCGACGCGGCGCGCGTGATGTAACTCGCTGAAGTCCTGCTCCTCAAACCCGATTGAAAAAGTCTTGACCGGTGAACTCGATTCCTCGCTCATCAAAGCAACCACAGCGCTCGAGTCGATGCCGCCGGAAAGAAAAGCACCGAGTGGAACTTCAGACATTAAGCGTACCTTGACGGCATCTCGGAGGATTTCGATCGCGCGCTCGCCTGCTTCGGTCTCGTCAATATCCAGCTTGCGAGAAAAATCCGGCTGCCAGTAGCGTTCAATATGAATCTCGCCTTTGCTTAAACGCAGACTGTGGCCCGGCTCCAGCTTGCGAATGTCGCGGTAAGCTGTCAGCGGCGCCGGCACGCACATGAACGTTAAGTAGTGGTGGAGCGCTTCGGGTTCGACGTCGCGACTCACCTTCGGGTGAACAAGCAGGGAGCTGAATTCCGAGCCGAAGACGAACTCGCCACTCACCTGCGCATACAATAGCGGCTTTTTACCGACTCGATCGCGCGCGATGAAAAGCTGGTTCGTACGCTGATCCCAAATTGCGAAGGCAAACATTCCTCGCAAATGATTGGGACAGTCAGTACCGTACTGATCGTAGGCGTGGACAATGGCTTCGGTGTCGCTGTTGGTGTAGAAGACATGTCCGAGCTTCTCCAACTTTTCTCGTAATTCGAGGTAGTTGTAGATCTCGCCGTTGAACATGATCCAGGCTGAGCGGTCCTGGTTGTGAATGGGTTGCTGGCCGCCTTTGAGGTCGATGATGGACAGACGGCGCATTCCCAGCCCAACGGGGCCGTTGAAGTAGAATCCGTCCTCGTCAGGGCCGCGGTGCCGGATGGCGTTAGTCATACGACGCACCAATTCCTGGTCAACGTCGCGACCCTCGTTACGAACTATTCCTGCAATTCCGCACACTAGATTTAGATCCTGGAAATCCGAAGGCTCGCCTTTGACATGGTATCGTTGAGAAAAGCAGGTCTATATTAGCGAACGTATCAAACAGTGTCCAAAGTGACTTTTGACTGGTACTTAAGCAGTTGGCGTTCAAACCACGGGCTTGTCCCGTGGTACTTGACGCTGGCAGCTAACGCCAATGCCGAAAAACATTTTTTGGATGCCACCGGCTTGGCCGGTGGAGGTTCACGGTTTCGCGAACGCTTCTTTAGATAGTGAGCGCCAGCGCGAGTCACCACGGGGCGAGCCCGCGGCATCCTTTGTCTTATCGATTGCCGAGTCGTAGCAGCCAGCGTTAGTCACCACGGGACAAGCCCGATGGCATAAATCTCAAACTGCGTCACTACCCGTTTGAACATGCTTACTTCGCGAATGATCCCAACCAACCGCCAAGCCATGTCAAAGTTGACGACGCCCAGACTCCTGATTCTAGTTGCAGCCATTTTCCACGTCATGACGTCGATCGGAGCCGTCGTTGTTGGCCGCCTGGGGCTGTTTGGTGGAATGTTCGACGCACAGGGTCTCGGCAAGTTCGCGCTCGATAGTGGTCAGTACTTCCGACATGCGACGACTTTGGCGGGCCAGCTACGAAGCGACGGGATGGCAGCCTGGTGGGCAGATTCATTTCCACTGCATATAAAACTCTATTCGCTTTCCATCGCAGCTCTGGGTCCGTTGCTTGGATCTAACATACTCGCCGTCGAGCCGTTGAATCTGATCGGTTTTCTCGCCGTCCTTATCGTTGTCTGCATGCTGGGAACTGAGCTCTTTGAGAGGCGGGTGGGACTCGCGGCAGCGGTCGTAGTCGCCATCTGGCCGACATTCCTTCTACACAGCACACAAGTTCTTAAGGACCAGTTTTTCATCTCAGGCTTTCTTGGGCTGATCCTGATTTGCGCTCGACTGCTGATTAGAAGTCTTGATTGGAGGTCGGGACTTTTACATGGCTTGATCGGCGGAGCCTTGCTCGCGTTGCTCTGGATAATCAAAGCTGATTTTTGGGAGTTCTTACTGTTAGTACTGGTGGTGGCGTTCGCTTTGTTAGCAGTTAGATTTTTGCGCGAGCGCACTGTCTCCGCCGGCAACGTCGTCGCAGCTTTCTTCCTAATTGTTACTCTGTTCGGTGCGCCTCAGCTGCTCGGCAAGTATCGCAAGCCTAACCCGCATCCGCTCATAATTGTCTCAGGAACAGGAGCCAATCAGGTCATCACAATCAACCGCGCTCCCGGGACGCCGGAGCCCGTACAACCACCGTCGCGGACCTCACGAGGATTGTCTCGCCTGCGCGAAAAGCTTGCCTGGGCTCGTTACCTTTACGCGAACTATCCGGGAACCACTTCTGCGATCGATTCGGAGGTGCGACTCGAAAGCTGGGGTCAAGTTGTAGCGTATGTTCCGCGCGCATTGGAGATTGGACTATTCGCGCCTTTCCCGGAAACCTGGTTGGGAACTGGCGCCAAAGTCGGACGCGGCGGACGAATTCTCAGCGGACTCGAGATGATGGTTATGTATGTAGCTTACGTTCTGGTTGGCGTGGCTTTGTGGCGCCGGAGAAGTCAGTTGCCCTTGTGGCTTTTGTTGACGGTCTCGGTGGGAAGCGTTCTGGCTCTAAGTCTAGTCACGGCAAATCTCGGCGCTCTTTATCGTCTTCGTTATCCGTTCTGGATGTTGTTGATTGTGCTGGGCACTGGAGGATGGTTTGTTTGGCGCGAGAAAGAGCTAGCCGCAGATTACGCAGATTCCACAGATGTTTGATTGAGTGGAGTTGAAGTTGAAACGTAAATCTCCTCTTTGCATCAGATTTGAGCGGCTATTCGATTACAC
>DATNBH010000063.1:0-101640 GCA_035572035.1 Pyrinomonadaceae bacterium
AAGTGTTTGCTTCGCTAACGCTGAAAGCGTTGGCGAGTAGTGCAGTGGGTCGTCACGAATCTTCCTAAGCTCAACTCGCGAACGCTTACAGCGTTCCCTATTAGCTTGGTTCCTTTTCCTGGGGCGCTGCCCCAGGCTGGATTTGCCAACGCCTTCGGCGTTTCGACTACTGACGTTGATTAGTCAAGTATGTTAATGCCGTTTTAACGGTTTCCGCTCTTACGATGGCGGTGGAAACCGTTAAAACGGTTAGAGCGATTTTCCCCACCCTACACACCCGGTTGAAACCGGGTGTGAATGAGAGGAGCTTGCAAGAAGTTCTGAAGTTTGAACTCTGAACGCCCGTTGGCAAGTTGGATTTACGGGCCGCATTCGGCGTTGGTGTGGGTGATGGCCATGCCGAAACGAGCTTGATACTCAGCAGAGCTTAGGAAAGAACAAACCATCGACCGGTAAGACCTGGAATCATTATTGGGTTTGCTTTGCAGAACATTCAGCCAGAAGTTGAAGCCACGCTCATCCGGATCGCGCCGGAGATAGCCAAAATACTGCATCAGAACAAACGCGCGATTGTATTCAGCTCGGATCACGTCCTCGCTATCAGCCAACCGTCGAATGATCGCTACTCGTCCTGAATCGGCTCCGTTATGTAGCGCCAGCAAAGAATCTCTCTGCGACGATAACTCAATTCCTGAACTTCTCGTGGCTGTACTCAGCAACGCATCGACAAACTGACCCGCACTCATTGAGCGAGGATACTTGCGAGTAAACTCTGCTCGATCCACAAACTCTTCGGCGAACGACTGCTTGTTCGATTGCAGATTCGCGTTGGCTACAACTCTGCCGCGGCCGGCTAAGAACTCGCTGAAGTCCGGTCTCCTGCCCAAGGCTGATTTGTAGAGCCGATAAACGTAAGAACCAGTTTCCTGAAACTCAGTCTCAGCAAAGAAAGCCGCAGAGACATCGATACGTCGGTCGCGGATGCAATCACTATCATCCCCGCATTGCTTGATCTGCGACGTCCAATAATCGAGCCCGTTCACGTCCTCTTTGCGACCGAGAAAATCGCGGTAGTGCTGCCGCACAAAAAAGGCAGACTCATCGAGAGGATTGGGGCTTCCGGTGTTTACCCCGGGATCTACGGTCAAGCTTCCCGCCAAATACGCCACCTCACCCGAGTTTCCCTGAAAGCGCAGGCTGTAGTCGCCGAAGGGAGCGTTAGGCGCAACGGTCAATTCAAAACTGATAACGGGAACCGAAGCTCCGAACGGCTGCGACGTCAGTGTCGATGGATTCACCGTCATGAACGGCGAGCCTACGCTGATCGCACTACCGGGAACCTGATCGACGCCTTCTCCGCCAACGTAAATTGTGTAGGTCCTGCCCGGCTCAACCGGAACGGCGACGCTCGACAACTGCGCATTCAAGCCCAGCACTTTGGGTTTCAAAGCCGGAGCAGTGTTTTGTGGAGGGACGATATTCCAATTCAGGCTGGTTGAGCCGCTGACAGTTACGTTGATTTGATTACCTAGCTCCGCTGTCCGAAAAGCAGATTGCCTGGTCATGCCCGCGTAAGCGCCACCGGCCGACGCGATATCTGTCGTGAGCACTGCTCCATCGAGATACGAGGCGATCACGCGATACTGCCCCGGTGGAAGGCTGTCAATGCGGTAATGGCCATCTTCAAGTGTGACGCTGCTGGCGATCACGCGGCCTGTTTGCGCGTTCTCAGCCCAGACATGCGCGCCAAACACCGGGCGCGAGGCGCCGTTAGAACTGTCTTGAATTCTTCCTTCAATGGCGCCGAGACCTTCGTGTGGACCGTAAATGCCTCGCACGGCGGCGCGATCATCTTCTGAAAGGGTGCGGTTCGTAGCCGAGGTCAAGTGATCTGATCCATTCAACCTCTGTCGCGCCTGCATGGTAGCGGCAATGACTCCACTATGCTCCAGACCAAGCAGATGGCCCAGCTCGTGTGTAAACGCTGCCTCGAGGTCGTAAGTCCCGGGAGTTTCGTCTGTCGAGAATTGGACCGGCGCACCATCAACTGAAAGCGGGTGTGGATTGATAACAATGTCGGCTTCGCTGATGGCTCCGGTGGTGGGATCGTAAAACACCCGGGTGCGGCCGGTGTTGCTTTGGCTGGCAAATAAAGCGTTGTTCTCCGGCGTATCCGCCATCGTTATCAGGCTGATACCATCTCCAGCCGCCGCCGGACTGATTGATTGTGCCTTCGATTGGACCTCGACAAATTGGATGTTAGCGACACTCGACCATCGCCCCATCGCTCGATGAAGCGCGCCAATAACATCGCTCCCGGCTTTGATCTCTGGGCCGGCCGCAGTAAGCGACGAAGATAAAGCCACCGGGATGCGTCGACGTGACCACTTTATCTGGAGTTCACCCGAAGGGTCAGCCAACTGCACAGTGTAAGGCCGAACCTGGAGCACGGACCCAAGTGCAAGAGACAAAAGAGCGGCAATGGCAGCGTAACGTCGCATTGAAAGCCGAGAGGAGCACGATAATCGAAGTTTGAGGCGGCAACGGGAGCCTTGCCGCCGAGGCGCCAATGGTAGCATGCTTCCAGCGAAAAAAGGTCAGATTTCCGCCCTGAAGTAACGTCCCTAACTTGGAGTACGCCGTCCCGGCGGCGCTTTGGTCGCGGCGACCCGTCGCAGCAGGTTGTCGAAAACAGCCCATTGCCAAACAGCGCGGCGTCTGAGCCGCCGCGGGAGAAAGCGATGACAGGTCATTACACTCCAAACCCGGACACTAGCCGCCCTGATTTGTGAGGTGGGTTTTCCAAACTAAACCTCGACCAGCCAGCGATGCCGAGCGTCTAAGGCTACAGGTTCTGACACCAGGATTCGGGGCAGATTGCCCTCAGTCTTCCATTCCGGCGAGGCGATTGAGGTCAGCCCGGCTTAGGGTAAAGGGAACCAAACCTTTTTCAGTCAGTTTGATTGGTTTTCATGATTAATTTTCTACCATTTTGCAAATGAGTGCGTTGACAGGACAGTTTGACAGAAGCTACACTGAGTTGCGTCCTTGTGGACGCGGCCCCGCGCTTATCAAAATAGACAAGCAACCTACCTCGCAACTTAGTTTTCTAATGACAATCGCGGTCTAGCCAACGAATTGAGGAGTCTTCTGATGTTTAAGCTGACATTACTGACAGTTACGCTCGCCTTGGCGGCAGTCGTTGCCGTTGGACAGGCACCAACTTTGGAAATCCGGACTCCCGATGGACCGAACCTCCCAGCCGAACTCTTTTACGGAAATGTGAAGGTTAAGCCCCTGCGTTTGCGTCCGGGAACAAATCAGGTAATCACCATTGACGACACGGATTTCTTCGTTAACCAGCATTACGTCGATTTCCTGAATCGCTTTCCCGATAGCGGTGGTTTCGCATTCTGGATTGGCTCGATCGCAGCTTGCGGCTCAAACCAGGCTTGCATCAACGCCAAGCGCATTGACGTCTCGAACGCATTCTTCTTTGAGTTGGAGTTCCAACAGACCGGTGCGTACGTTTATCGCTTGTACCGCGGGTCGTTTGGCAACAACCAGCCTTTCCCGAATCCGAATGCCAACAGTAACTTTCCTGGCGAAAACCTGAAGATGCCGAGCTACGCTGCTTTCAAAGCTGATCGGCAGCAAGTAGTAGGCGGCTCGAATCTCGCGCAGAAACAATTGGATCTCGCGAACGCGTTTGTGGCGCGTCCTGAGTTCGTCTCAAAGTATCCTGCCACTCTGGCGACCGCCGATCAGTTCGTGGACGCGGTACTAGCGACCGTACAAAACGATCTGGGCGTGAATATGCAATCAGAACGAAATAATCTGATCGCGGTCTACAACCAACTCGGACGTGGCGGCGTGATTTACCGGTTGGCGGATGACAACGTCAATACCAACCCGGTTAACAACAGGTCCTTTATCGACGCCGAGTACAATCGCGCGTTTGTTTTTGGCGAGTATTCAGGCTATCTGCGACGTAATTCCGACGTCCCCGGCTTTATGTTCTGGCTGGGCCAGGTGAACAGCGGCGCCTTGCGTGATGTCAGTAAACAGCACTCAATGGTTTGCTCGTTCATCACCTCGCAGGAATACCAATTCCGCTTTGGTTCGACAGCGACGCACTCCAACGCTGAATGTAACTAACGCTGAACTGAAAGTTCGTAATGAGAATGGGCCGGCTTCGCTAAGGAGCCGGCCCATTTGCTTTTCGTTAAGGCGCGGGTTAATTGACGCGTTAGCTTTGCGCGTAAGTTCGTTTTCCGTAGTCCCCGTTAGCAGACGCGATTAAGACAGATTTTTGGGCAAATTAGTCGCGTTGGTAACGCTCAATGGCCTCAACGTAAACCTCGCGAGTAGCCTTCGCCGTCGCTGCCCACGTGAACTTCGCTGAGTGCTTCAAACCAGCCTTCGAAAGTTCGCTCCGTAATTTATCAGAGAGAATGACATCAAAGATGGAGGCTGCTAGTTGTTCAGCATTCTCTGGCGTGAACAAGCGAGCCGCGGAACCGATGACCTCAGCCAGACTCGGAATCTGACTGGCTATCACCGGCGCGCCACAAGCCATCGCCTCCAACGGCGGCAATCCGAACCCTTCATACACTGACGGATAAACGAAAGCGGCACAGGACGAATAAAGAGCGCACAGTTCTCGATCGCTCAGATAACCAGTGAGCTTGATCTGTTTCGCGTCGGGAGAGCGTTTGAAGGAGTTGAGCAAGTCGTCGATCAGCCAACCCTTACGGCCCGCCAACACCAGTTGTAATGGCCGGGCATGTGTTGAGCACACAGCCTCGAATGCTCTCAACAGTGTCTCGAGATTCTTTCGTGGCTCAACCGTACCCACATAAAGGAGGAACTCGCCGTTGATGCCGAGCCGTTTTCTTACCTGAACCGTTTGGTCGTCGTTGAGTGGTTGAAAACAGTCACGCGCGGCTTCGGGTAAAGCTACGATGCGCTCAAGCGGAATTCCCAAGTGCTGACGCACTTCGTCGCGCACAGTCTCAGTCGGAGTAATCACCATCGTCGCAGCTCGCGCCATGATGGGAATGCGAGATCTGGCTCGCCTCACCAACCTCTTTTCGTGCGTTGCCGAATGGAGCAACATCGACAAATCATGAATCGTGACGACCGAGGGGCAGACGTTTTGCAGCGGCACCTCGAAGTTTGTGCCGTGAAAAACGTCATACGGCTGGCGGCGAATTAAGCGTGGCAAACCTATCGACCACCAACGCCGGTTTATGAAGGCCAACCGAGCACGAACAAAACCGATGTTCGCCGGCAGCGGAACGTCTTTATTGAGCGAGGAAATGAAAGTGCGTGGCGAAACTACTTCTATCTTGTCTGAGGATTGCTCTCGGGCCAGATGAAGCGCGAGCTCATTTGTGTAATGTCCAATCCCCGTGAGCGCTACGTTGAGCGGAAGGCCATCGATTCCGATGCGCATATTTTTTCAGCCAGGTCCTCGCGTTTCAGAATCTCAGGACTTACACGCCGGTCGAGCGGCTCAGCTCAAAAATTTCCTGCGGCACGTTTTCAGCAGCGTCAACCACTGCGTTTGGATTGCCCCACTCGGACAGCAATACTCCAGCCCGCTCAGCAAGCCGATCGGCAGCAACAAGCGGGCGGCGATTCTGAGACAGGCGAGCCATCTCAATCATCGTTTGGGCGTAGCGCGACGGCGAATGCTCCTCAACTAAAACTTTGTGGCCACGCGCGCCCATTTCTGCAAAACTTTTCTGATCCTTAGCTAAGCTGCGCAGATGATTCTGAATATCGGATCTCTCGTTCTCGTCGGTGCGAACAAACGCGACCGAATCGGACGGTAATGTCTCGTACCAGCCAATTCTCGACACGAGCGAAGGCAGAGCATGGGCCCAAATCCGCAGCTGACTTCCGGAGGCTTCGCCCATTGTCGGGTAACGAAGGTTGATTGCGAGATGTGAATGCGCCAAAGCTTCGTCAAGCTTCGCTTCCGAGGCGAAGCCATGCAGATGCACCTGCTGTTTCAAATCCAGCTCGCGAATTTGCGCGCGCAACTGATCTTCCTCGTCAAGAATGTCGCCGTAAATGTCGAGCTGGAAGTCATCCTTTTCGGGCATTTCCGCCAGGGCTCGCAGCACTGAGTTAAGCCTGCGGCTGCGACCGATGTAGCCAAAGATAATCAATCGAAAGGGCGGCCCACTCTTTTCGACTGGTTGATGTCCTGGCTGTGCGCTGAAAGGCAAAGGCGCCAGCACGATCGGACAGTTCTGATCGCGTGAAAGAACGTCGAGCGCTTCCGGCGTGTGCACTACGATGCCGAGCTGATGTTCGACCGCCAGCTGAGTCAAAGGATAGTTCGCGGCCATGTGATCGATGTTGCGCGCATTACTGTGAAAGCATTCGCTGGCGTCTCGGCGGCCTTCTTCGCCGTAATAACTTTCCATCACCGCCAGATATGCATTCAAATCTCGCCAGTTAACCCGGAAGATATCATCGAAAAAATGATGGAGCCGGAGGTCGTGCAATATGACAATTCCCGCGTGCAATCGTGATATCTGCCAAATCGAACTGTGGAAAAGCGGATTGTTCCCGATGTTGTAGAAGTTGACGTCGGCTCGATTCAATTCGACCCAGGGAATCCGCCCCAACCGAAAAGTTCGAACATTTACGTGCTGCTTGAGTTCGTGATCCCAATCGCTTTGGTCAGTCCAGAGCGTGACGTCAGCTAACTCAGAAAGCGCGGGAAGCACACGAGTAGTGTAGTGCGCGATGTCGGTTCTGGCCGGTGGCAAAGGAGAGAACCAGTTAATCTTCATTTGCTTCCATCCAACAGCTTCCGTACCACATTGTCCCAGGTGATATTCATTTCCCGGTACAAGCTGTTACCTGCCATGCCCCATTTCTTTGCTTCGCTGCGGTCCTGCCAGATTCGATCCAGAGCCTTCGCAAGTTTACTCGCGTCGGGTTCCGAGATTAGTCCCGTTTCTTCGTCTCGAACAAATTCCAATGGCCCACCTGAATCCGTACAGACGACCAAAGGCTTTGAAGCGAGCATGGCCTCGAGCGTGACGTATCCGTAATCTTCATCAATCGGCGGATAAATAACTCCTAACGAGCGCGCATAGAGCTCGCGCTTCGTTTCCTCGTCGATGGGGCCCAACCATTCGACCCGATCATGAACGCGGAGTTTTCGAGCTAGTGACTTCAGTTCGTTTTGATAGACAGGCTGATCGGCCGCGCCTGCGAAACGGACTCGAACCGGCTTTTTGGTGTGGGCTAAAGCTTCAAGCACGAGCGATTGACGTTTGGGCAAGCAAAGCCGGCTGGGAAAGAAGAAATAGTCTTCGGCGTCCGCGCTGTGAAA
This sequence comes from Pyrinomonadaceae bacterium, assembly GCA_035572035.1. GTDB lineage: Bacteria > Acidobacteriota > Blastocatellia > Pyrinomonadales > Pyrinomonadaceae > JAOAPY01. The sequence continues at coordinate 7,361 of DATNBH010000063.1, forward strand.
TTTTTCAGCGTGGGGAGGTGGATGATATAGCGGGGCCGCGTTGATATCGCAGAAGTATTTCAGCCTCGCGGCCACGTTAGCCGAGTTTGCGTAAACGAGCCTGGTCTGGCCAATGAAGTGTCTGTCCGCCTGACGAATAGCATCGCGAACTTCAGCGCCGTTTGGAGAATAAATCAAGTCGCCCAGCTGATGGTCCCAAAGCTCGTAAGCGGTGCGAAACTGGTGCAGGATCCACAAAACTTTGTTGGGATGAGGAATCAGATATGCCGGAAATCGCAAGCCAATCAAAAGATCGACCTTAGTGCCATTGACCTCCGAGACATCAAGCATGCGGCAAGCCAACATGTGATCGATTATTCGCTCCGGCGGGTACCACTTAAATGGCACAGCTATTATTTCAACTTCGTGACCAGCCGCTCGTAAAGCATCGCGCAATCCCTCTGCATGTACCTCGGCTCCTCCTCGAATAAAGGGCACATGAACAGTGGCGATTAGTATCCTCATTCGTATTAGTGCTAGTTCTGGTGCTTTGTTCTTTGTGCTTTGTTCTTTGTGCTTGTGTAGCAAGGAACGTTAACAGTCAGCTGACAGGTGGCTCATTGTTTCAACCACTGCGACGCGACGCCACAAACTACAAAGAACAAAGTACAAAGAACCAAGATCTCGGCCCAAGCGACTTGCCCCGCGCGATTCCAGCGGAGCTAAGACCGAAAACCTACGACCGCATAATCCATGGGGCCGTAGAAATAGCGATTGAAGCGTCGGGCAAGCTCAGAATTTTCTTCGAGCGGCGTATCGTCTGAAGGATTCAAATCCAACACCTCAACGCGGTTGAAGCCTCGAGATTCCACCAGAAATCTTGTTACCTGGCTCGGCAACGGATTTCGGTGAGTAGGATCAAAATAAAAGTTACAACTGCCGACGAGCACATTCTGAGGATTCGGAGTTTCGAAGATGACCGCGCCGCCCGGTTTTAAGACCCGCACCGATTGATTCAGAAATTCGACCAGGGTCTCGATCGGCAAATGCTCGATGATATGAAACCCGGTCACAGCTCCGAGGCTTGCATCCGGCAGCGAATGGAAATAGCTGATCAGATCACTTTCAACTACCTCAAGATCACGATTGCGACACCACTCGACCAGGATTCTGTTGGAGTCGACACCGCGGGCTTTGAGATCCTCCTCCTTCAGCAACTCGAGCCATTCGCCTCGACCCGAGCCCACGTCAAGCACCGGCATCAACTCAGAGCCAATATTGTTTTCTCGAATGATTGGTAAGTAAGTCCGCAAGCGCTGTTTGATGTCCTCGCGTCTGCCGCGGAATTGCTCATCGAACGAAGCATAGAAGGCGTCGAGTGCGTGGTCTTCTTCCTTCGCAAGCGCTTGCAGCTGTTTTTCATCGAACGCAGGCAAGCGTTTACGCGCCGCAGCCAGCACGGTAGCCAAACGTTCACCCTGCAAGACCAGTTCGGTACTTACCTGCTGTTGTTTATCGAAGACACGCTTCACTTCGCGATTGAGTTCTTTTGAGGCGTCCTGGATTTGGTCACGTTGTTTTTCAAGTTCCGCGCGCTGCAGGTCTATCTGCTCTCGTTGATTTGCGTCAGCTTTATCGAGGTGAGCTTCTTTCAGCCTGAGCACAAGGACCCATTGCTTATGAGTCTTTTCAAGTGCCGCGAGGTTCTCAGCCAGGCGGGTCGTCGTTTCGTTGATCTGCGCCCCCAGCGAGGCCATCCTCTCCGAGCGGTCGTTTCTTTCATGCTCAAATTGCGAAGCGAATTGGACCCTGGTACTTTCGATAAAAGCCTTCAAGTCACCCATCCACGTTTCAACGTCCGCTCGAATGGCTGTGTTTTGGTGGGTCAGATTCGCGCTAATCGTTTGCTGTTCCGCGTCTACCCGTTCAAGCCGCGCTTGAATGCCCGCGCGCGCTTGCTCGGCCTGCTCCATTAAACTTTTTATTGTTTCGGCTTGTGACTGCAGGATGCCCGATACTTCGTCAGCGTGAGCCACGAGTGTTCTATCGGCATGATTCAGGTGCTCAACGATGAGCTCCTGCTGCGCCAGCATGTGCGCTTCGAATTGTTGCTGACTCCGAATTGACATCGGCAAGCGTGCTATCGCAATCAGAAGATTTACGAAGTAGCCAATCACAGGCAACCGGTAAATCTTTCTAATTGTAGCCGGCAGCCAAAGGCCCTCAATCTCGACCTGCTTGGCTTTACCTTCAGCGGAATATCTTAGCCGCGCCAAAATGTCGATCTTATTCAGGCGAGCGTTGCGCAGGCTGTCCAGGAAAGTACGATAGCCAACGGCGTCCGGACCTCGCTTCAAGATTGCTCGATACGCGTTTTGAATGAAGGTACTGTCGTGATACTTCACCAGATCATTGACGTGGTATCGGGAATCGCTATTAGGCTGAAAGCGAGGCTGCAATTGAATTGGCTGCAAGTCCAGGCCGGAAAGTAGATTTGAACCTCGACGCAGCGGTCTTAAGTCGGCTGACATCACGACGTCCAGCGAGGCACTGTCCGGCAGTTGGCCTGAACGCGCGGCAGCCGCCTTCATACGCTCGACAATCCGGTCAACGGAGTAATCAGGATTAGAAATTTTTGCGGGCTCTTTCACGGGTTAGCGCTTGAGGCTACGAAGTAAGGTCAGGAGTGTCAAGGCAAGTCACCGCACCTATAATCAAGAAACCCGCATGAAATGATTTCATGCGGGCTTCCTTCACGGGAATCACACTCGCTTCGGAAACTACGGAATGATCGTCACGTGTGGCGCCGTCTCCGCCGGTCGGCTGGAGAAGACCGCTCCACCGGGATTGACCTTGACGACAACCGGATAATCTCCAGGCATCAGATCCGGCGGTAACACGAATTCGATGATGTCCCATCCCGGCATTTCCGTGCTCGGTCTCACCGCCAGCCCAACGAGGTCAGTTGTACCTATCGTGATGGTGATTTGATTCGCGACAGTGATGCCTCGGACACCGGTTACGTACATCAACAACCTGGTTGGTGCTGTAGCTCCATTCGCATCCAGCGACATCACCTTGAACGGTTCAGTCAGACACGGGAAAGCCATGTTGTTCGTGATGTTGCAGATCAAGGCTCGGCCACCTGCATCCATCGAGGTAGTAAAGATGTCAGGCTGTGCAGCGACCAACTGAACCCGTCCACGGAATACAGTGCCGTTGTTGTTTACGACTACATCCGCGCCGCTGGCGCCTGATGCGAGGCCGATTGGAATCACGAAGTTTATTTGACTCGGACTGTTGCCAACCGAATAGAGTCCGGCGGCGGCTCCGTTAACTGCTACTGAAACTCCGTTCAATTCAACCGGCAGTATGGGACTGCGCTTGCCGTCAGGTCCGGGAACTCCCACAGCAGCGCTGGGCGCGAGTGGCAACGTAGATCTGATTAGCGCCAGTTCACCCGGAGCCAAACCAAGTCCCATGGTCGCAGGTGTCGGGCTGGCGGTCGGACTTGGACTCGGACTTGGAGACGGCGTTGGACTAGGTGATGGAGTCGGACTACCAGTGGGCGTCGGCGAAGCATTAGGTACCGGAAACGCGCTGGCGCCAGTAAAGAATGACAACGGGGCTGTAGATTCACTTGTATTAGGCGGCGAAAGCAAATAGAAAACTTCGTTAGAAGCATCGGGGTTGCCGAGGCCTAACTCAAAACCAAACAGAGTGAATGTTATTCGCCGCCTGGAATTACTTGCCAGCGGTCTCATGGCGAATGAATTACCGACCGGATTGTTGGTGAGCCGCGTGAGCGCTCCTGGTGTCGAGCCTACCGGCAATGATGTTGCCCAAAGCTGAACCTGGTTCAACGGGTTCAGTCCATCAGTTGCGCCCGACGCAGGAAATGTCCCGTCTGCCTTAAAGTTTAACGGCGATGCAAAGAGGATTGTGGCCGGCGCTAACGACGCGTTGTAGTCTGTGAACACCGGAAAGTGAAACAAACCAAAGTCTCCCGCCGGAGGATTCGCGCGCGTCTCGACTTGATTAAAGACGTCGGTCGCTACGGTGTAAACAAACACCGCATAGAATGTCTTGTTGGTTCCGTTGGCCTTGGGATCGTCGGCAAGCGTATCGACGAGCAGCAGGGTGCCATCGCGACTCATGCGACGTCCAAAGCTGAACACGTTCACCGTAGTTGCCGTCGCATCTTCCTTGGTCCTTGTGACTTGCTTCATCGCAGTCACAGCGGTGCCGCTGAAGCTCGCGAGGTACACTTCACCATTGCCTCGCCCGTTCGCATTGTCACCGTTACTTCCCGAACCTTCGACCAGCACGCCCGCATTAGTGCCCGTGCCTAAGACGAGATTCACATTTGACAGGAAAGAAATCGATGAGCCACTCGCATTCATGCTCGGATTTTGATTAAGGGACGAGAAGATTAATCGGTCTCCGGAATCGAAAACATCCTGTGTCTTCGTCAACTGCACAAAAGTGCCTGATGTACCGGAACGGTTATAGGCGAATATCTCTGGATTGCCATCAGTGTTGCCTACTCCGGATACCAGGTTGCGAGTCGACGTAAAGACAATTCTGCTCCCGTCATCTGAAATCGTAGCATCGCGATTGTCGTCAGCAACAAAAGGAAAGACAAAACTTCCACCAGGACGCGGAGCTCGACTGGCTGGAGTATCTGTGACCTGACTGAAACGCGTCGCATCAACCAGATCGACCTCAAGCTCAGTTCCGGTTGTCAAATCCGCATCAGCGACTGCCGGTACTTGATAAATCCAAAGCTCCTGATTCGCGTCGGTGAGCAAAGTTGGGGTTTCGGTCCCATCGAACTTGGCTGGAGTCGGAGCATTTGAGCTAAAGACAATTACATAAACACGCTTGCCGTCCAACAGCTGTGGCTCGAGGCTGATCATCGGCCTGTTATTGCTGATCTCAACTTTAATAAATAGCGGATCAGCCGGAGTCGGCACGGGTGTTGGAGTTGGCGTCGGAGTCGGCGTAGGACTCGCGTTGGGACTCGGCGTGGGGCTTGGACTGGGACTCGGGCTTGGACTCGGACTCGGCGTCGGACTTGGCGTCGGAGTCGGAATCGTAACGTTCTTCGTATCGGTAATTTGATAAACGCGTCGTTGCGCGTAATCGGCTAAGAAGATTTCCCGGTTACCATCCTCGTTGTTTCGAGGGTTAGTGTTTGGCGTTCCATCAGGTCTCTTTGAAGGGATCTTTTGAGTCGCAACATCTCCGTTTGATTCGAATACAACAAAACGTCCATTTGCGGAAATATCGCTGGCAAAAGAAGAGAACTGGACGAAAGCTCCGCTGGCTGGAGAAGACGTCAACTGCGTGACGAAAGGATCGGGAGTAGGGCTGGCGGTTTGTGCATAAACTAAATAGCCTGCGCCGGCAGCTACAAGAAGCGCGAAAATAGCACACCAAGTACGAAAAACTTGCTTCACAAAAGGCCTCCGGAAATAACGACGCGGATACGAGCAGATTTTGATGCTCATGGGAGCCTGAGCAGTAGCCCGACGCAGGTGAAAGTATTGCGACACCCAGCGATTAAAAGAACGGTCATTCTAAGCGGGAACAAGCCCAATCGCAAGCAGGCCTCACGCTCGTATCGGTCAGTTTGAACGCGGAAATATCCCGAGGATGGAACATTCGCAGGGTAATAAAGATGGTCTTACGCTTCAACCGGCACGCTTTGAGACGCAGCCCAACGCCCATTAGTTGCATTCGGTGTTGTTGTGGGTGACGAGGGCCGAGAACCTTTGCTGATACTCAGTCGAGGTAATAAACGAGCAGACCATCGCGTGCTGCTTGGTTAGATCTCGCAACGGACCGCTGTTTACCTGGCCCAACCAGAACTGAAATCCTGGAATATCAGCGTTTCTTCGCAGGTACCCGCTGTACTCACCGAAAACAAACGCGCGGTTGTATTCCGCGTCTATGAACGAGCGGTTATTGATCGGATTGGTATTGATGTTGTCGTCAGCCAACCGGTACATCACAGCCCCGCGCCCGCCGGAATTGAAAAGAGTAATCAGGCCGGCTCGCTGTGACGAAAGGTCTACATGAATATCGTTATTGAGTGTTGCCAGTACGGCGTCCACAAACTGGTCTGCTGTAGCCAGACTTAACGGGTACTTCGCAATGAAGCTCGGCCGCAGCACGAACGCATTCGCAAAGTCCATCTGTTGCTGAGCCAGGCTCGACCCGCCGATCACGAGGGCGCGGTCCGCCGAGAACACCTGAAAGCTTGGCAACTTCAATTCTTCGCCTGGGAAGTTCGGATCTGGACGAGGATTCGGAAAAGGTTGATTGTTTCCGAATGCGCCTCGATACATTCTGAAGACATACGAGCCGGTCTGCTGATACTCGAGCTCCACAAAAAATGCGTCCGAGACTCCGATTCGTCGCTCGTTAACGCAAACCGAGTCGTTCGGGGGACAGGGCGCCGGATTGTTGCCGGCGTTACCAGTGATGCGCTCGCTCCAAAAGGTGAGCCCACCTGTATCCGGCTCACGATTCAAGAAGTCCCGGTAATGCTGGCTGACAAAATAGTTGACGTTGTCAGCCGGATTAACTGTAGCGCGCGGGATGAAGGTTACATTGCGAGCATTGGTAAGCGATCTCGGAGCGGTCGTCGAAGTATGCGTGCCAATTAGATAAGTCTCCGGCTCGCCCGCAGAAACTCCGACGACTGGAAACAAATTAGCGTTGCCGCTTCCGTAGCGCGTCGTGACCTGACCATTACTCTTCAACTCGATCTCGAAATTGACCGGGCCGCCGCCAAACGCACAGCCGCCGTTTTCTGAATTACAGGGAACGCCTTGCCAGCGGAAAATGATCGTGTTCGCATCCGGCCGGACATCGTAGACGTCCGCGTCAAGTCTTTGATCGGTGCCTAAATAAAGATCATCCCAGAGTCCCGCAATCATGCGACTCTTAAGCAAGCCTTCCGTCGAGCTCGTGAAATCCAATGACAGCGGCGTGCCTCCAAAGTAGATATTTCCGTTCGTCGAAATCGTAACCGTCGAATAGTTGGCGCCGAAGAATGGGAAAGGAAATGGCAGCGCGTAGTTTGACTTATAGGCGTCATCGGCGTTCAGATTGAGATGCGTTCCCCCGGTCGAAAGCGCCGAGTTAGGACCGAGCGTAGTAGCAAACGGATTACCGTCTGCGAAGCTGACTGTCGCATTGACAGAAGCTGTTACGCCTTCATTTCCTGCTTTATCAAACTCTCGCACGCGAATAGAACCACGCGTATGACCGTAAGGAATCTTGACGCTGGTCGTCTGCGGCGTGCCAGAGCTCAAGGGCACCACATTCTTCACCGGTATGACTGCACTGGTAAAAGAATCTACAAAGCTGATCCGATAAAGCGAAGCTGTCCCGGTAGACCCATCGTCACCGGATGCAGTCCAGGAAAGATTGATCGTGCGGCCGTTCACTGAAGTAACAGCCAAACCAGTCACCGTGCCTGGCGGAGTGACGTCATTCGCAAGCAGCGCTTGCATACTGGCGCCAACATTCAGCCGGCGGCCAGACAAGGTGGTGTCGGTAAGCGTCGCCAGCGGGTCGCCATTGTAAAGCAGTAGCGACCTGAGCTGAGCGACAGTGAGATTCGGATTCTGCGCCAGCAACAAGGCAGCCGCGCCGGCGACATGTGGGGCAGCCATTGAAGTGCCGCTAAAAAGCTGATACGGATTGCCGCCACCCGTCGCTACCGTGACCGTGCTGAGAATCCCAACTCCTGGCGCACCTAATGAAGCTGATTGCGCTCCGAAACTTGAAACAAAGCTGAGCGAGTCGTTGACGTCGGTCGCTGCTACTGACAATAAGTTGGCGGCGTCATAGCTCGAGGGATAGTGCGGCGTGAGGTCCGTATCGATTCCCTCATTTCCTTCCGAGGTGACGACTAAGATGCCCGACGGTTCCAGCGCTCTGATGGCATCCAGGATCGCTTGAGAAAAATAGACTGAGCCACTGGCGCCGTAACTGCCATTAAGTACTCGGAGGTTCGCGCCTTGAGCGCCGCTTGACGAGACGAACAGATCGCGCATCTGCTTCGCATACGTGTAGGCGCGCAAAGCGTCGGTGTCAGAGTTTCCACCCTGTCCCAAAATCCGAAGCGACATCAGCTTCACCTGCCAACAAACACCCGTGACGCCAACATTATTATTTCCCACCGCGCCGATGGTGCCGGCCACATGAGTGCCATGGTCGCCTGGCGAAATCGTGCCGCTGTTATCAATAAAGTCGTACCCGTGTAGATCGCCGCTGATTCCCGGAATCGATCCCGGAGCTGGATTCGTCCAGATGTTCGCTTGCAGATCGGGATGGTTGATATCGATCCCTTCGTCGAGCACGCCCACCACGATATTGTTGCTTCCGGTCGTGGTATTCCATGCAGAAGGAGCGCCAATCTTGTTCAGTCCAAACATTTCGCCGGAGGTGAAGCGTGGATCATTCGGAGTCAGATCAGGATGAGAAATGTAATTTGGCTCTGCGTAAAGGACGTCCGGATCTTCTCGCAGTAAAGCAACCGCGTTTAGCGTGTCTTTAGCAGCGACTTTCGCAATTCTCAGTCCTTCGACTAATTCAGATCCGCTGAAGCGTTCCACCTGGAGAGGAATGCTGCGACCGTCAAACTGAAGGCTGCTTGCGGTTCGCTGTCTACGACTGGCCAGGCCTTCGGAGCGATAGCGAACAAGCACGTCACCCGGAACAAACTCAGCACGGGCTCCCTTCTTCTGAACTGGCGCAGAAGCAGGTCGTGTTATCCGGGCGCCTGATCTTGACGGCAGCAAAACGAGAGCGCACGCAAGACACACCAATCCGGCTGCGAAAAAGGCGAAACGAAGACGACTTGTCTCGAAAGCCCGGCGGCTAATTGACATCTAAAGCAAATCTCCTCGGAACTGGCTGAGATTATACGGTTCAGGATTTGTTTTTGGATCGTTATTGCCGGGGAGATGAAGACGATCCCACGCTGGGCTTGACCTCTCGACCCCTCGTAATGGCGAACGTGAGGAATATACCCCAAATATCACTTTGTTTACAGCGGTCGAGCCCGATCCAATTCGCGACTTATGCAGTTTAGTGGAAACGCTGGCCAATCTGTTCGGTACCGAAGGTGCCAATGCCATTTAGGCGAAAACTAAACAACACGCGATTCTCTTTTCTGAGCCCAACATCGAAGGTGGAATTCTGGGCGGTGATCGCACAGCAATCCCAGCTGTAGCCAACTGTAACTGTGGAACTTACCAGCGAATTGTGTCGCTCGTCCGGTCGATCCTGGAAATCGAAGAAGAACGATGCTCCACCAAAAAGACCCTTGTCACGATTACCTAGGAATATCGATGGACTCCATTGCGATCCTCGCAGAGTGCCAGCTTCCAATCCGCGGGCATCAGCAAACCTCGTCAGGCTGGGCACGAGGGAAATGGCGCGCGTGTAGTAGAAAGTTTGAAATGCCTGCACCAGGGACCGATTAATTCCAAAGGTGGCCGACATCGCGCGCAGTCCGCCTCCGCGCGTATCGAGATCCGTGCGGAAGTCCACAAACAGATTCGCACGCGGGCGGTAACGAACCTCGAGGTTCAAAGGAGAGAAAGCGCGCGGTACGCCTCCATAGCTGAATCCTGAGAACGTATCGATCGGATAAAACTGATTGCGCTGATTTGGTTTCAGCGCGCCGCCAAAGTAACGATCAAAAAAGTATTTGCCTCGCACTGTGATTGTCAGCGCTTCGTAAGGCTGAGTGTTCTTTGATTCTGCAGCTCCATTCGGCGTGGCTTTCTTCTTGCCGCCCGTGCTTACTTTCTCAGTGGAACGACGGGTGAAGAAACGGTTCGCAACTCCAAATTCGATTTCATTCGTGTCCGCAACTGCTTCGATGTCGTCGAAGCGAATCACTCGATCAAAGTCGTTCACACCAATGATGCGACGATAAATGAAGTAAGGCTCGATCAAATGGCGAAAGAAAAAGGCTCCACTCTGGTGGTGATAATCGCGAGCGAGCGGTGGCGGCCTCAGATCAACTTCGAATTCTCCATAACCTCGCGTGAGATTTCGGCTCGCGACTTGTTGCAGAACCGGATCCATCGAATCCGAGTAAAACGTAACTCTGCCGGCAGCAGCCGCAGTCAAACTCCATCCGGCAAAATTCAACGGCACTTCAACGCGCGGATGAAAATCCAGACGCTGGACCATCGAGGGCGAAATGATTGGGTCGCGCCCGACGTCACGTCGAAACGCTGTCAAATCGTCAGTGGTTTCCTTCCGGCTGACGCCTTCAGCCCCACCCTCGAAAGAGAAGTAGACGGGTATCTTCTTGAAAAAACTCAAAGGCGACGGCCGCTTATCGATGGTAACGCTGGGCATCTCGCGAATACGGATGCGAGTGTTCACGAGCGAGGTCACTTGAGCGCGCGCCAGAAAATTAAAGCTGTAATCTTTGTGGTCCTTGTTAACAAAGACCTGGGAGCGCTCTTCGGGAGAGATAGCCTGCTGAATCGAATCGGAGAAGACCTGACGAAAAGCAAGATTCGAAGTGACGTTCACATCGGCAGCGGCAGTGAACCCATTAGGAAAATAGTGCACGCCTTCTACATATATACTTGAACCGCCTTGATCGGGATGTGCTGAATCTTCACGCGGCCCAAGTACGCGGTCCTTGACGTAATAGAACCCTGCGTTCAGATACGACCGAGAGTTCGCGCGCGTGCGCAAGTCGGTTCCAAAGCCCAGCCCGCGCTTGAAGTAAACATCGCCGCGAAGCGTTACGTCCGCTGAGCGGCCGAGTGTCTGGTAATAGGCTTCCGAAATCCTGAATCCTTTTGACCCTGAACCACCCAGGCTCGGCGTAAGAAAGCCTGAGGCCCGATCGCGGTTCTTAATCGAGATTGAAGCAAACGGTAAATAGACGATCGGAATCTTCTTAATCTTCAACGTCGTGGAAACAAGACGAACTCGATCGCCTGTCTTGATCCTGACGCGCTTCGCATGAAAGCTCCACTTCGGAACGTTCTCGTCGCAGGCGGTGACTTGAGCATTATCAGCGACGATAGTGTCGAGGCTGATTCGCTCAACTCGATCGGCAGTGAAGTAAAGACGCGTCCCATCCTGCGTTTGATTCGTGAAGCCTGTGGAGTTTATGAAGAAGCCGGTCTTGGTCTTGTAATTCCACTCCGCGCGTGAACCCGTGATGCGCTGCTGGTCGCCCTGATCGAAAACGACATTGCCTTCCGCGATAACCTTGTTCAGCGCTTCATAAACGGTCACCTTGTCCGCTTGTAGCCGATAAGTGCCGATGCGAGCGTCAACGTTTCCCTCGTGAACAACAACGCGCTCGCCCTTTTCTTTTCCGGTCTCGGTAGACTTCTGGGCGTCGACCGTCAGCGTGTCCGTCACCTGGGGAGTGGCGCCTTTTTTTGCCTGCGTCCGGGGAGGAATTGCCTGATCCTGTGTCAGCGGATTGACATTAGGCGTGTCCGTCATCGGATTTGTAACTTTCCGATCGACAGGATTCGTTTGTTGGCCACACGTGTCAACCGTGATGAGACCAACGACTGCGCACGCGATCACGAATAGGATTAGCCGCGGCAGGTGGCTGAGGCGAGAAGCAATGCGCAAGAACGAGCGAACCTCCGGGATCGATCGGCGGGCATAGGTCGGCGAATTTGGAAATCGACAACGAGGCGCGCCTTGTTTCTCAAAGTACGGGTGGATGCTATCACGAAGATGTCGAAACAACGTAGAGGAACGATGGGAGCGCAGGCATCCCTGCCTGCATGCCTCCCGCCAGAATCTTCTTAATAATGCAAAGTAGTACTTCCGAACGCATGCAGGCAGGGATGCCTGCGCTCCAACCTGTTATGATGGCGCGCGTGGAAACGAGCAGCAGCGCCCGACTATTGCTTCGTAAGACCCATCTGATCGCCCTGCTGATTTTCATACTTGCCTTTCTCGTTTTCAAATCATCAAGAATCCATCCAATCAATGACTCGAAATATTCGATGATGCTCACGCAGTGCCTCATCGATCATCGCAGCTTCAAATTGGATCATTACGCAATCCCGCGCCTGCAACCGGTGGTGCGCGGCGACTACATACAAAACGGAGAGCTCTATCAAATCGAGCAAATCGGACCGCACCTTTATTACTTCTTCCCGCCCGGGTCGTCAGTGCTTTCCCTTCCCTTTGTCGGGATCGGAAATCTGTTTGGACTTTCAGCGGTTAAAGCGGATGGTTCATTTAGCCTGGCCGGTGAAACAAAGATCGAGTCCCTCCTCGCAGCTTTGCTGATGGCAGTGCTGGCTGCAATTTTCTTTTACACCGCGCGACTCGTGCTTCCGATCTTTGAAAGTGTCCTGGTGACGATGGGCGGAGCATTAGGAACGCAAATTTGGAGCACAGCATCGCGAGCGATGTTCACAGACACCTGGGCGGTGTTGCTGCTTACCCTCGTCATTTTTTTCCTGCTTTCAAATGCAACGCGAGGAACCCGCATCCGACCTGTGCTGACAGCTTCGTTATTAGCCTGGACGTACTTCGTATATCCAAGTTACGCAGTTCATATCGCCGCCATCAGCATTTATCTGTTTTTCATTCTCACCAAACGTCAGTTCATAGCATACGCGGCCACGGGCTTGGCCTGGGCAGCGGGCTTGATTATTTATTCGTGGTACAACTTTGGCGCCCTGCTGCCTAATTATTTTCGGCCGGGGCGACTACTGTTTGGAAAATTCTGGACTGCCTTGCCCGGAAATCTCATCAGCCCATCGCGCGGCTTTGTCATCTTCGTGCCGACTCTGATTTTTGTAGCCTTTCTACTGATTAGATTTCACCGCAAGCTGCAGGCTAAGCGACTAGTGATGACGGCCATTACCGCGATGACCGCGCAACTAATCATGATCTCCGGCTTTGATCATTGGTGGGGAGGCCACAGCTACGGCCCGCGGCTCATGACGGCAGCGGCGCCGTGGCTGGTTACGTTGGGCATTCTTGGATTGAGTGCCATGCGCCAGGAAAAGGTTGGTCGCTTTCAGTGGGCGACAATTTCATTCGCTGGCTCGATACTTCTCGCCGGCGCCGTCTTCATCAACGGACGCGGCGCTTTGTCTCCGGCAACATCCATCTGGAACTCACTTCCGGAAAATGTCGATGTGAAACCGGAAAGGATCTGGGATTGGCGTCAGCCACAGTTTCTGGCGGGTCTGATTCCGCCGCCATTTCCGCCGAACGTTCCGCTCCTGCAGGGAAAGACTCGCATCGATTTCACGAGTCGCGATGCGGACAAGTATCTTTGGTACGGCTGGAGTATTCCTGAACCGGAAAGTCGCTGGACCAGTAGCAGCACCGCGACCGTGATGTTCGCGCTAAATGAAATCAAACCGTGGACTCTCAACGTTAGGATGGCAGGATTTGTCGTTCCCGAAAAATTAAACGAGCAGCAGGTCATGATCAGACTCAACGGAAAGAACCTGACCACCCTGCTGCTGCGAAATGCTGAGCTGGCCGATTATGCTCTGCAGCTACCGGCTGACGACTTGCGCTCAAAAAACATTCTCGAGTTTTACGTTCCACGCGCGGCTACACCAGCATCACTCGGTGTCAGTGAGGATCAAAGACAACTGGGCGTCAGAGTAGCGTTCGCCGAGTTCGAGCCTACTTCCAAATGAGCGACGAAACTGAAATCGAAAAGTTACGAGCCGAGCTCGAGGAGACTCGACGCGAGCTGGAAAGGCATCGCGCGTGGGTCCCTCCGGGTCATGTGCTTTCTCCAATTCCCGACCGCGATCAGGTCAAGCATCGTGAGTCAGAAATTTACGCCGTGCCGCGTGAGTCCGCCGGGCTTGACTTAAACGAAGGAGGGCAGTTGGAGCTATTCGATAAACTGCTGGCTTTCTATCCTGATCAGCCTTTCAAAGCCACGCGCGTGGACGGTCTGCGGTACTGGTTTGAAAACCCGGCTTACTCGTACTCCGACGCAATTCTGCTTTACTGCATGATCCGGCAGTTACGCCCGCGACGGATCGTCGAGGTCGGCGCAGGTTACTCTTCAGCGGCGATTCTTGATGTGAACGAATTGTTTTTTGAAGGCTCGATTCGATGCACGTTCATCGAGCCTGAGCCACAATTATTTCTGTCGTTGTTGAAAGATGACGACGCAGATCGAATCACGCTGTTGAAAACAAAGCTCCAGGAAGTGCCGTCGGAGATCTTCGGTGAGCTGGAAGAGAACGACATTCTGTTTGTTGACTCAAGCCATGTGTCGAAGGTGGATAGCGACGTCAATCACATATTCTTTCGTATCTTGCCTTTGCTCAAGAGCGGCGTGCACATTCACTTCCACGACATTTTCTATCCATTCGAATATCCACTTGACTGGGTGTACGAAGGTCGCGCCTGGAATGAAGCCTATTTGTTGAGAGCTTTCCTGCAGTACAACTCGCAATTTCGGATTCAACTATTCAACACGTTCATCGACTGGTTCCACAAGGAAAAATATTTTCGTGAGATGCCGCTGGTGCAGAAGAACACGGGCGGCAGTATTTGGATCAAAAAGCTTTGAATCTTCCTTAGCGAGCTTTGCGCCTTGGCGGGAAACAGTTGGTAATGTCGCTTAGCGAAAATTTCCCGCCAAGGCGCAAAGCTCGCAAAGAGTTCATCGATGAACTCATTTCAAGAGATGTCATCACCTTCATCTGGAATCAATTTAATGATTGTTGCCGGCGAGCCTTCGGGTGATGCGCACGCCGCGTCGTTAGTCAACGCGCTGCGTGAGACTGCTCCCGATACGCCCTTCCATCTATTCGGCGCGACTGGACCATTGATGCGCGCGGCAGGTGTAGAGTCAGTCGTTAACTCAGACGAGTTGGCGATTCTGGGCATACTCGAAGTAACGGGCGCGATGCCTCGATTCCTGCGCGCGTTTCGCGAACTGAAAAATGCAGCACTCCAAAACAAACCCGATGCAGTCATCCTCGTGGACTGGCCTGAATTCAACTTGAGGCTCGCCAAAGCGCTGCACCGCCGCGGAACTCGAGTCATCTATTACATCAGTCCTCAGGTCTGGGCCTGGCGTACATATCGAGTGAGACAAATCCGCCGCGATGTGGATTTATTGTTATCGATTCTGCCGTTTGAAGCAGATTGGTTCGAGCAACGCGGGATGAATCAGGTGGATTACGTGGGCCACCCGCTCGCGGGCAAAGTCGTTGCTCGTTTTGACCGCGTTGAGTTTTGCAGCCGCAATAACCTCGATGCGTCTCGTCCGATAGTTGCTTTGTTGCCGGGAAGCCGTGCCAAGGAGCTCGCGCGCATCCTGCCCCCAATGATTGAAGCAGCCGCATTAGTTTCTGCTAATCGGCCCGAAATTCAATTCGTGCTGGTGGTGGCGCCCAGTCGGTCTCGTTTAGAAGTTGAACAGATCTTGTCCGGGTTAACCGCCCCAGTCATTTGTATTGTCGAGCAGCAAACGCGCGAAGCTCTTGCGGCTGTAGATGCGGCGGCGATCACCAGCGGGACTGCGACGCTGGAAGCTGCGCTGCTCAACACTCCAATGGTGATCGTGTACAAGGAGTCGTTCATCAATTGGCACACATTGGGAAGCCTGATTCATGGAGAATTTATTGGACTGCCCAACATCATCGCCGGGCGTGAGATCGTCACTGAGTTGATGCAAAACGACTTGAATGGAAAGCGTCTGGCGGCCGAACTGCTATCGCTGCTGGAGCCCGAGCGAAATCGACTGGTGCGCTCTCAGTTACTCGAAGTGCGTTCCCATCTCGGCGAACGTGACGCTTCCCGGCAAGCAGCTGAAAGGTTGCTGTCGTTCCTGGGAGTTAACAGGCGTGATTAACCCTTGCATCACCCAAGCTGGATCAGCCCAAGGTAAGGAAGGGTGGCTTGCCCCCGCCTCAACTTTCACAAGCATTCAACTTTGATCGAATGCTTTTGTAACTTGGGCGGGGGCAAGCCCTCCTTCCTCACCCTGAGCTGGTCTAGTTTCAGTGGTTCATATTCTCGCTGCCTGCCAGTCAAAAAACTACAAACTTAATCAGCCACCGATGAACGCGGATAACACGGATTTGGAAAACAGTTTCTTGACACTCACTGCTGGCGGCGCAGCGCGAGAAACTCGGCTCGCTCCCACTTGCGACCGGCGACGTACCAACCGTGAGTGTTATCACTTACTTTTCTTCGCGCTGCGCTACCTTCTCTTCCAGCGTTCGCAGCCTTTCGCGAAGCTCTTTAACCTCCTCGCGAAGGTGAGGCAGACGACCGAGGTGCGCATTCAAACGTTTGTATTCGTTGAGAGGTTGAATTGGTATTCCCCACCAGACACCCGGCCGCACGATTTTTCCTGGCAGCACCCCGGCTTTTGAACCGATGACAGCGCCGCTTTGCACGTGGATGTGATCGCCAAACCCAACTTGCCCGCCAATCACGCATTCATCCTCAATCGTGACGCTTCCCGAGATTCCAGTCTGAGCGGCAATCACTACGTGCGCGCCGATGTCACAGTTATGACCCACGTGCACAAGATTATCGAGCTTCGTTCCCCGACCTATCCGGGTGCGGCCAAGCGCGCCTCTGTCAACACACGTGTAGACGCCCAGCTCGACGTCGTCTTCGATTATCACGGTGCCGATCTGCGGAAACTTGTGATAGCCCATATCGCCGCGAACATAGCCAAAGCCATCAGCGCCGATACAAACACCCGCGTGCAAGATGACTCGATTGCCAATCGTCACGCCATCGTAAAGAACAACATTGGGATGGAGCACACAATCGATTCCTATTGAGACATTCGCACCAATCACTGTTCCCGCTTCGATTCGAGTTCCCGTTCCTATGCGCGCGTGTTCTTCAATAATGACATTCGGACCAACGTAAATTTCGAGGGCCAAATCCGCAGTGGAATCAATTACAGCACTTTCATGGATCAGAGGCTCTCGTTTTTGCGGTGGGTGCAACAGCTCAGCGACTAGAGCGAATGCAAGCTTTGGTCGTTTGACTTCAATACGACATGGATTCGAGACGGCAGCGCCTGCGGGAACGATCACGCACGAAGCCTTGCTCGAATTCGCGGCCTCGAAGAATTTCTCATCCTCGACGTAACTGATCTCTCCTTCGCCCGCGGTTTCAAGACTGGCGACGCGGTGAATCTCAATACCACCGTCGCCCGTAAACTCGGCGTTAAGATGAGCTGCCAACTCCGCGACTGTCCTTACTATGCCCATATCAGATTGATACCAGAGTTTATTAACCGTTCGGTAGTCCCCCGGTTTTGGAGTGCGCCGGCTTGTCGGCGCTTTGGTCTTTGCGACCTGTCGCAGCAGGGTGGCGAACCAAGGCCTATTACCAAAGCAGCGCGGCGTCAAGCCGCCACGGGCGAAAGCGGTGACAGGTCACCCGCACGGCAAATTAGGGCTCTATTGGTCGTTTGCGTCCGGCTGATCACGCGGGCCTTTGCCTTTTTGAAGTATCTCCAGATATTCCTTGATCAGCTGCGTTAGATAATCGCCATAATTTTTGTTTTGTTCGGCGTTGAGCTCGGGATTGGCAAGTTCGAGCTTTGCGGCTTGTTCAAAACTCGCCTTCGCTTTGGCATCGTCGCGCAGAAAATATTGCATCGCGCCGGCTAATAACAAAAACTCTTTCCGTTGCCCATCCTTACTCTTGTCGAGCAACTGTCGCTCAATTATCGCCAGTGCTTTCTTTCGCGCTTCGTCCGCTTCAGTTTGTTTCTTCTCAGCGGCGAAATGATAGCCCTGCACGCGATAGAAGTGACTCCAATCATCATCGTCTCTTCCGCCGAGCAGGCGTTCGATTTTTTCCACCACAACCAATTTGTCGGAAGTTGGAATGTCCAGGTAGGGCGGTCTTCGCGAGCCGTCTTTGTCAGGAACCTCTTTTTGCGGCGGGAGCTTCACTCCTTCGAGCATGGTTCGCAGCTCCGCTAGTTTTTCCTTGGGCACCTTTTCGAAACTTCCCATGAACCGCGTGTAACGGCATTTCTTACAACTGTACCAGGCCGTTCCATCAGTATTCGGCCAGAAGATTAATTGGAATTTCGAAGGCCATCGATAGATGTAGTTGCCATAGCTCACCACCACCATGAACGTGTTCTTTGTCTGGCAGACTGGACACTCAAACTCCTGGGGCGCCCAGGTAGTGAAAGCCGGGTGAGAATGTTCGCACGCGGCAGCTATTTCAGTTGGGGCGCCAGACGGCCTAGCAATCCGCGCCGCTTCTTTCGCGCGAGTTTCTGTGCCTATGCCCAATAACAAGAATGCAAACACGGAGAGTGCGCAAAAAATTCGAGCTGATCTGGTCATGATTCGCCTCCCGAAGAATGTGGCACGGGCGTCCCGCCCGTGTTCTTTGGATAAGTCGGCAGTTGTTACTCAATAGCAGGCGTGTCGGAATCGTCGCCTACACGTTCGTGATTTCTTGCACGCACAAACCCTCGCCGAGACTCAGAAATAAAAGCTAACAAATGGTCCACATTCTGGTCACTCAATTTTTCGATGCCGGCAACGGCGTCAGTTAGCGCAAGGTTCGATCTGAACAAAAGACGATAGGCTTGCTTTAGCGCGGCGCGCGATTCGCTTGAAAACCCTCCTCGCCTCAAGCCGACTGAGTTAAGACCGCGAACTCGCGGCGGGTTTCCGTCGATAAGCAAGAAAGGAAGCACGTCCTGCACAATCTTTGATTTACCGCCAACCATCGCATACCGGCCGAAGCGAACGAACTGATGAGCGCCGACATTGTTCGACAGAAATACGTGGTCTTCAACCCTGATGTGTCCAGCCAACGCCACTTCGTTAGCGAAAACATTGTCGTCGCCGATGATGCAGTTGTGCGCAATGTGCACGCCAATCATCAGAAAGTTGCGTGAGCCAATACGCGTTGCCTCGCCTTCGCCGCTGGCTCGATGGAAAGTGCAGAATTCGCGAATCAAGTTGTCGTCGCCGATGACAAGACTGCTCGACTCGCCTTTGAACTTTACATCCTGAGGCTCGCCGCCAAGCACCGCATGCTCAAACACGCGATTCCTCTCCCCCAGCTTCGTTCCCCGCTTAATGACGGCATGCGCGCCGATGCTGCACCCTGCGCCAATAAATACTTCGTCCTCGATTACCGCGTATGGGCCAACCTGCACATGCGGCCCAATCGCGGCTTGCGAACCTACGATCGAAGTCGGATGCACAATGGCTGTGGGATGGGCCTTCATTGGAGCTGCAGCGAGCGTGAGCGGATGTTACCTGTCCTTAGGTTTACACCGCAACCCGATGGAATTCCGGGTAGTGCCCTGAGAAAACACAATCTTTGGGAATTGATTACGAATAAGAAAGCGCGGTTTGGTTGATTAAGGAGCCGTTTCGTGGCCCCTACAGAGAGTCTTATACTCTTCGGTGATCAGCAACCACTTGTAAGCTGGATCGTCCTTGAATGTCCTACAAAAGTCTATGTCACTCTTAAGCACCGTTACGGCTTCCTTAACGGCCTCTTTGCTCTTACCTTTTTTCGAATAAGCAAGCGCAAGATTATAGTGCCCAAGCGTGAATGATGGATCTACTTTAGAAGTCAGGTATTCAAGGGTAGTAATCGCGTCATCGTATTGTCCGGTTTTATCTCCAACGCGGATCTGGACGTAGCCCTTGGCACTATATGCAGTCTGGTTACTGGGATCCAATTTGATTGCTTCCTCATACTCCTGGAGGGCCCTGGCAAAATTCTTTTTCTGGAGGTAAAGATGTCCAAGATTTATGTGACCGATGGCCTCAACTTTCTTACTCTTATCATCAGCGTCTGCTTTCGCCTGATCTGCCCGCTTGCTTTGCCTGGTCGCCTGATGCCACTCCCATAAAGCAAATCCCAGTAAAGCTCCCATGATGGATAACGCCACTAACAAACCACTAATTGTTTTTCGCAAACGGCGGCTTCGCTCCAGTTCGCTACGCCGTTGTGCCTCTTCTTGTTCTGCTTCTCGGCGAGCCTGCTCCTCCCGTCGTATTTTCTCTTCCTGCTGCGTGGCAACGTACCGCCGTCGCCAGTTGAGAATTGCCTGGGCCAACACGTCATGAAAGATTTCGTAACGCATTAATTCACCGGGCGCCTGCATGGTTCTCAAAATACGCATATCCGCACTACTCAGGCGAGTCAGAATCGCCTGCACTTGCGGTTCGGGCTGTTCAGTCCAGGAAGCCAGAGCGCCCGCCTCCTGGGCGATCTTTGCGCCGGAAGGCGTGACCATATACCGAAGAATGTTCGCGGCTTGGTCGCGTTCACTCGCAGTCAGCCGGCCCATGATCGTGTCCAGATGTGTGCGCGCAATATTCTCCGCGCGCCCCAGCGCTATGAAAGTTTTCAGTCGCAGTACCTGCGAGCCCGCGGCGCGTTCCTCCTCCCAAAGACGCGTTAGGACCATTTGCAGCAAAGGCGTTTCAATCTCGACCGCCGCCGCCGTAAGCGGCATATGCTCGACGGTCCCCTCGCCGGTCTGTTCGGACGCTACCTTTACGCCTCGCAGATCATCCAGAACTGATTCCACCAGCTCCGGTTCAATTGTTACCGCTCCTTGCCCATTGGACAGTCGCCGGTTGTATTCGTCCAGCGGTCTCGTGATCGCGTCTTTCGCACCGTCACGATCCAGGTGTTCGAGCCGCAACATGTTGTTCATCAGCGTGGGAATACGGCCCTGAAAGCGGTCGAGCTTGCTCAGACCGTCCTCGCGCAGCGAGAGCAGGAAGTTAACGTTGAGGTCGCGACGATTTATTGTGCGCGCGAATTCTGCTTCGAAGGCGTCAGCACCAGGAGAGGGCGGATTGTAAAGAAAATACTCTTCGAACTGGTCTAAGACGAAAAAGATCGACCCACGCGACCCGCGCGTGACTTGTGCCAGGAAATCATCCAATGGAAGTGATACATCGGCGTCGAGCGGCTTGCCGAGCCTTTCGTTCACAGCCTCAAGCGTGCATTTTTTTAACTGCGAGACGAAATTGGGCTCCTGCCAACTCCGAAAAACCACCACGGTAAGGTTTGGCTCTTGCTTGAGCAGAGGCACCGCGCCAGCCAGTAACACCGAACTCTTTCCGACTCCGCTCGCTCCGTAAAAGACAGTCAATTGCGCAGCGTACAAATTCGAAATGATGATTTGCTGATCGCGACGGCGGCCAAAGAAGAAAGCGCGGTCCTGCTCGGTGTAAGGCTGCAGGCCTTTGTAGGGACAAAAATCTGGCGGGAAGGGTTGGCTCATCTCGTACGGCGGTCACTCCGCGTCCGTTAAGGTCGATCTGATCCTGACACGTTAACTAACTTCCACTTTCATACGGTTCACGAAGGCATTGATGTCCACGTTATAAATCCTGACCTTGCGAGCGCTCCAGAGTTCGACTTCGAGATCTGAGGGACCGAATTGGATGGCCCATGACCGCAGATCTTCATCTTCATTATCTTCGTCAGCAGGTTTCTCGTCGGCGCCGGGAAGCACTGCCCGAAGATTGTTGAGCACTACTCGGAGATTCCAATCGTTTAGTCCGTAACCCATGAATAGGAAGTGGCGAGTGCGAAAGTGGCGCATGAACTGCGCCGGCACGGCGGTCTGACCCATCATGCGTGAAAGGAAATCCACGTAATCTTCTTCCGTGATGACGTAACTGTCCCACTGCTTTAATTGACGGTCCACCGTCCCGTGCATTTTGTAGATCACCGTCGTCTGATCGAGGTCGATGAAGAGTTTGTTCGGAGCAATCGCTTCCGGCTCTTTCGCCTGATGGCGCCACCAAAGCACGGAAGCGCCTACATCTTTGCGATCGGTCGGGTGAATGACCAAATCGTAAGGCTTGCCCGCGCGCGTGAAAGCGCGCTCCGTCAGATCGTCGTAGTTGGTCGTAACGATCAATAACGGCTTTGGTAGGTCCGCCAGGTAGGAGTGGATTCCGCATGGTTCAAAGTCTCGGTCGAACACTTCATGCAGCCTTTGCCGTAAGCGACTGCGCGCGCTGGTCTCGGCAAAGTACGAAGCGACCTTGGCCAAATCGGCCCGATCACGTTCATCAGCGGAGGGGAAGTTACTCTTCGCAGCCAGGAATCTCGAGAGCTCGGCGCCACTTGGCAAGAAGGTCGGACTTTTGTCGTCCCACTTCGCCCCCGGTGGTTCGCGAGTGCCAAAATTCACCCCCGCGCCGAGAAATGGTACGACCTGCCCGTTCCTTAATAAGTCTACAATCTCGCCATAAGGTGGTTCGGCCATGGTGCCTCCGTTAAGCCAGCCTCTTGCGCTGAGAACCTCTTCCTTTGTTAACTCGCGACAAAAATTCAGTGGGGTGAATCCCTACTCCCAAAGACGCGTCAGAACCAATTGCAGCAAAGGAAGAGCCCTGGAACTCCATTGGTCGCTATCGGTCTTTTAGATCATGAGAATCCCAAGCGCGCATCGTGAGAAAGATTTCATGGGCTCAGTCTCTTCGACGGCTCCAACGCCCATTCCTGAAAAGCATCGAGACCGGAACCTCAAACTGGCTTATACGCTTACAGGAACATTGGTGTCAACAAGAACCGCCTGTAACAACAACAGCTTAGGTTCAGTTGAAGCTTAACTGTTCTCGGCCCGCATCGCCTGTTGTCTTTGCAGCGAATGTCCCGATAAGCAGGGTCTCGAACCCCAATCGCGAGAGGGGTCTCGCTCTGTGTGACAAACCGCCAAGCCCTTTCTTCTTAAGCAAGATTATTGACGAAGATTGTCCCGTAGGTACCGAATGTTCATAGAATCCCGATACTGAAAAAATATTGAGCTCCGTACGAGGGGAATCTCGCTCCTACGGAGCTCATGACGCAGTTGTTGGGCTGAAGGTCTATAAACATTCGGTCCCTACACGACTCACTTGCGACGCCGGCCGCTTTGTCAAACCCCGGAATGACCCACCTTAATCGGTTCAGGGTAACTTCCCATCCTTTTCAGACTCTCCCGACGCGAGAGTTTAAAATACATCCTACACCCCACACCCGACCCCCTAAACCCGGGCGTTTGCATTCCCAACATGGCTCGAAACAGGCTTTTTGGCCTTGCCTTAGGCGGATGAGACCTCTATGATGGGCCATCACCGCGCGCGGAATTGTGTGCAGGTGTGTGCGCGCGAGATTCAATCAGTTTATTGGGAAAAGCATCCACAAACACGTCAACGGACGCTTACAGGTATTTGTTGGGAGAAGACTTCATTGTTCAGTGATCAGTTTCGTCGGGGCGAGTCAGAAAAAGACAGGCTCAAAGGAGTGAAAAGCTCCAAGTTGGTATCGGGGCTTTCCGATCTCGCCTGGAAGGCTTTTCAATCGGTTAACACTCGACTTCCTGAGGGCGAAGCTATCCGTCCGAAGTGGGCGCCCGGCCCGTTATTGAAATCATACGAACGCACCTCGCCGCCACTTGGATTTCCACGAGAAACTGACAGCCTTTGTCCGACTTGCGTTAAAGAAGTCCGTAACGCCGTCATCACCGGCGAAACCACACTCGAGTCGTTGATGAACGAGCATCCGGGGGAAATCAAAGCCCAAATTATTGAAGAGAATGGACAGGTCGTGATGCGCAAGACTTGTCCGAAGCACGGCGAGTTTGTTGACGTGATGGCAACCGACCCCGCGTTCCTCGAGCGGATTGAATCGTTGTTCTTTGGTCGTGATTTTAAAGCGGCTGAAGACTCGCATGTCCATCACCACGGGACTTCGAACATTAAGTTCGGGCGTGGCGCGGTGCTGACCGTCGATCTAACGAATCGCTGCAACATGATGTGCAATCCATGCTTCATGGATGCAAATCAGGTTGGCTATGTCCATGAGCCTACGTTTGAAGATACGAAAGCAATCCTCGATCGTGCTGTCTCTTTCAAACCGAAGCGTCAAATCATCATCCTTTTCTCTGGCGGTGAGCCAACTCTGTCGCCTTATTATCTCGAAGCAGTTGAGTACGCTCGGAAGATAGGCTTCTATCGCATCCTCGCAGCCACCAATGGAATTCGCTTCGCCGAAGACATTGAGTTCTGCAAGGCTGCGAAAGCCGCCGGACAACACGGCGTCTATCTCCAGTTTGACGGAGTCAGCGAAGAAAAGAACAAGCATCGTGGCGTCGGCAATTTGTTCGACGTGAAGTTGCGCGCGATCGAGAATTTGGCGGCAGTTGGTATCAAGGTGACTCTCGTTACCACGATCGTCAACACAATCAATAACGACGGCATTGGCCAGATTGTAGAGTTCGCGGCGCAGAACATCGACAAAGTCCAGACGATTGCTTTCCAGCCGGTATCGTTCACCGGCCGTGATGAAGACGTTCCCGATCCGGTGCGCATCAAGCAGCGTTACACGCTCGCAGGAATGACTCACGATCTGAAGGACCAGCTCGGCGGACGACTGCAGCCACTGCGCGACTGGTTCCCGCTGTCTTCTTACTCGGCATTCACGAGCGTGATGGATATGCTGCAGGGCGCGGATGCGCCGTGGGGTTGGTCGTCATGCAATTGCCACCCGAACTGCGGAATCTTCACGCTGATCGTGGTAAACAAGAAGACGGGTCAATACAGTTCCCTGTTCGACTTCTTTGATTACGAACAGTTCATGAAAGACGTGGCGGTGATTACCGATTCCGCTCGCGGGAAAAAGCTTTCGTACGCGCAGCTGGGAATGGCGATCATGCGGAACTTTAACGCTGAACGCGCGCCCGAAGGCTTTCCGATTTCACAGATCATCAATCTGTTCAAGCCGTCTTCGACGAACTCGAGCTCAGATCGCAACGATCGCATGAAGACCAAGGGCGTCGATGATCCTAACGACGCCTGGCGCGTACTCTGCGTCGAAGGCATGTGGTTCCAGGATCTGTTCAATTACGATTTCCGCCGCACTGAGATGTGCGTGATTCCCTACGGCACGCAGGAAGGCGAGATTAGCTTCTGCGCTTACAATACCGGAGTCGGCTGGCGGCAGATCATCGAGAACATGCATAAGACTGCAAACCTCGCCGAATGGTACGAACAAAACGAGCGCCATGCAGTTTACGCCGCCGGCCACAACGTGCCGGGAATTTCAAAGAAGCACACGCTGAGCTTGCCTATCATTCAGGCCGTGCTCGCGGAAGATGCCGATGAAAAGCCTTTGACTGTCTCGCCGTACCTGGTTGAAGAAGAAGAAACTGTAGGCGTCTAAGAAGTTAGTAGGTTCCTCTCTCCCGCGAGCTGAACTTTCACCGAACGATTCACGTCGCTTCAAACCTCGCTGTAGGGCGGGGGTTTGGAATTCGTTCTCTCAACAACCAACGCCAGCTGTTCCATTTAAGGAGAATAACCATGTCATCCACTATTAGGCCCTCCCACGGCCGAGCTAGGCTCGGCTGGCTGAACTCACTGACAATTTCAACCGTTCTGTTTATGCTCGTTTCCGCCTCGGCGATTGCTGCTCAATCATCAACAGCAGCGTCGGCAGCGCCTTCAACAACCAGCTATCCTGAAAAGGCGCCGGCCGATCCATTCCAGGCCCAGCTCATACCTCGAAACTCAAAAGTCTATATCGCGCCGATGAAAGCTGAAGATCCGAACAAGCCAACGGCCGAGGGCTTTGAAGGTTATGTGGCTGCGGCACTCAGGAAAAA
Organism: Pyrinomonadaceae bacterium; assembly: GCA_035572035.1. Taxonomy (GTDB): domain Bacteria; phylum Acidobacteriota; class Blastocatellia; order Pyrinomonadales; family Pyrinomonadaceae; genus JAOAPY01. The sequence goes on from DATNBH010000063.1 coordinate 32,997, forward strand.
GGGCGTGCCTTTGATCATAGTCGCGGATCGAGGACAGGCCGATTTCATTATCGACGGCTCAGCAGATAAGAAGGGTGCAGGTTGGGCAAAGAAGATTTTCCTTGGTGATTTTCGAAACTCAACTTCAGCCTCGATGACTGTCACCAATTTGCGCACCGGAGTCGTGGCCTATGCTGACTCTTCGGATCGTGCGTCGGCGAATCGCGGCCTGCGATCCTCAGCCGAGAAGCTGGCCAAGTATCTCAAGAAGAAAATCGAAAACGACGAAAAGAAGCACTGACTAGTTTGATAGTAGTTGCTCTTCGGGACTTCGCGACTTAACAGTCGCCGCGGTTCTACGTTTCCAGGTCATCAAGAACAAGGACGCTCAGTTCCTTTACGCGGACCATTGAGCGGTCGTTGGTGACCAGGGCTTGGCATCCAACATCCAAGGCAAAGGCGACTTGGATGGCATCAGGAAGTCGCAAGCCGTAAACAGCGCGGATCTCGGCGGCTCTTTCGGCGCTCTGAGCAGTTATGGGCGCAGTATGAAAGTTGAAGCTATTAAGCAAAAGGTCTCGATAAACACTTAGCAGATCTTTTCTCCCCTTTACAAAAGGCTGCACTAACACTTCACTCAAGGTTTATGACCGATGTCCAGCCTTCAATCTCTCCATCCGCGACGCGTTTGAAGATGTTCGACACGAGCTTGTCGTAGACAGGATTGGCTTCTACTAAATAAATTATTGGCGGGGTATCAAACGCAAGTCTCGATATTCCACTTAGAGCGGCATCGAGTTTCATCTACTGAGGCTCTTCCCACTCTTCGCGGAGCGTTCTAACGTATTCCTGGGGATCAACCCCTTTCCAAATCTCTTGTCCAAGACCGCGAAGTTCAAGAATGCTACGTTTCTTCACACCGTTGGAGTCGTCATCCAGCTCCTTGCGAAGCACGTCCAAAAGCAAGCGCTGCTCCTCGCGTGGCAAGGGTTTAATATGCCGCTCGTAGATTTTCTCGATATTTGAAGACATGGCCTTGTTGACTTGAATTCTAACACACAGCGCCCGTCGCGCGTTCAGCACCCTGGAACACTATTCGATCGAGATAAACTTTATTTTCCGCCGTCGAGTGTCGCGGCGCGGACGGGTTTTTGCACCTGGCGCAAATCCGCAACGGTCTTTGCCAGGCGACGGGCTAACTGCTCGATGGTCTCTGCTCGCTGGCGCGCTTTATCGTTGAGTTCCTCCCGCAACAGCAGCTGCGCCTGACCAAGAATCCCCGTGAGTGGATTGTTGATTTCGTGACGAACGCGCGAAACCAGATCAGCTATTTCATCAATTCGATCTTCGTACTCAGTGATCTGTTGTCGTAACTTCTGCGTCTCGTCGCCGACCTGTTCGGGTGTCTTTTGTTGGCTCATTTGATCGTTTCCACTTAGTGAAGAAGGCTCCGCTGTTTTGTGGGATGGATTCGTCTGGGCCGCAACTTCACAGGTGGAGTGATGCGCGTATTGTGCCCTGATAATCAGTCGCTGGCAATAGAGATTATTTGGAGTGCGAAAAACGCTAGCCGCAGATTACGCCGATTACACAGACTTCACAGACTCAGCAATGAATGCAGCGTCAACATAACTTGGATCCGACCGACATCGGTGGAATCTGCGCAAGCTGTGGCTAGGTTTTTTGTTGCTCGTTCAGTTGACAATCGTCGAACCAAATTCGTAGATTAACTTTCCCTGCTGGGAGGTCGTCCAATGGTAGGACTCCAGACTCTGGATCTGGCTATCGGGGTTCGAGTCCCTGCCTCCCAGCCAAATGCTTTCAACAAGTTACGGGCGAGCCATTTTCTGACTCGCCCGTTTTGTGTGCCTATAGTGTGCCAGCCTCTTAAATTAGCCGCTATTGTGTGCCCGTCTTAGTGAACAAGAGCCGCTCCAATTTATCCGAAGCACCTTGCTGCATATCCGGCAAGACGTGCGAGTAAGTATCCATCGTAAGCGTGATTGAGGCATGTCCTAATCGCTCGCTAACAACCTTGGGGTTCTCGTTGGCCGCGAGCAAGAGCGTCGCGCAACTATGGCGCAAATCGTAGAGTCGCAGTGTCGTTGGAAGCTTGGCTCGCTCCAGTATCGGCTTAAAGTGCTTTTGAACTACATTCAGCCTGATTAGTGGCTGACCTTCGAGAGTGGCGAAAACAAGGTCAAGGTTCTTGTATTCCGGGCCTGCCTCAAGCCGTGCTTCGTTTTGTCGCAGCCGATGAGCAGTTAAGGCGCGAACTACTGAGGCAGGTAGCGGTATACGGCGACGGCTGCGCGGCGTCTTGGGTTCGCCGAAATACCAGTCACCCGCCTTGAAGGTTCTCCAGTGCAAAGAGCGCTGTACGTTAAGAACCCCTTGCTCAAGGTCAATGTCAGCCCACTTCAACCCTAAGTACTCGGAAGGGCGCAGTCCTGTGGCTAATGCCAGACTGAAAAGCGCGTACCAGCGATCACTGCCCGCAGCCTCAAGAAAACTAGCCGCTTCTGCCGGTGTTAGCGACTGCATTTCACTCGCGACCTTGCGCGGTAGCTCAACAGCATCGCAGGGATTGTGCGCGAGCATGCGCCAGCGAACGGCTTGCTTCAATGCCGAAGCCAAGACTGAGTGTGTATATCGAACCGTTCGCGGCGACAGTTCTTTGGCAGATAGACTCGAATAGAAGGATTGAACATCCAAGGGTCGCACGTCCGCCAACAACCGGTCACCCAACGCAGGCTTAATATATCGGTCAATCAGCCCTTCATACTGCCGATACGTATTCTCTCTGAGCCTTGGACGTGCGGCCGTTTCTAGCCATTTCTTTAAGTACTCCTCAACGGTGGATGGCGAGGCCTTGACGAACGTTCCGGCACTAATTTCTGTCAGTGTCTTGCGCAGATAGGTTTCCGCATCCTTCTTCGTGCCTCGCAGGGTCTTGTTGAGATAGCGCCGCTTACCCTTGCCATCGCGTCCCATGAAAATGCGCACCATCCAATTCTTGTCGCCTCGCTTGATGATTTGTCCTGCCATCTTATTTACCTCGCTTCTTTGTCTTCGTCGCCTTCGGGTTGTCAACTCTAATTAGCAAGTCCCCTGGTTGGCATTCCAGCGCCTCACAAATGCGGTCTAACGCGTCCACGTTCAGCCGCGAAACCTCGCCCTTGCCTATTTGCCAAACCGTTGCCCAGCGAACGCCTGTCTGTTTCCACAGCCAATAAAGCGTCTGGCCGCGTCGCTCTAGTGCCTCGTTCAATCGAAACCTGATCATAGTATGTGTATACTATAAAAGGATATATACGTCAATCAGATATTTGTTGTCTTTCCCGAGACTCATTCACGACGGACCGACTTCGGTCTTTTGGCGCGGTTGGAGTGCGAAATATCATTCGGTGTGGATTTCTTCCTCCACGTTCTCGTTCCTCTGTGCCGTTCCGTTTAACCCTGTGCTTTTGGTATCCTCCCAGTCGATTCGCACCTCTTCTAGGAGGATATGTAAGCCAGTGGACACATTCCTATTTCAACGCCTCTCAAATCAAATGGCGCGAGGTGAAGTCATTCTATTCACCGGCGCTGGTTTCTCACTGGCTGCAAAATCCGATGATGGCGAGCCACTCCCTGGAGTTTGGAGGCTGCGGGAACTTCTTTGGCCTCTAGCTTTTCCAGGTAAGATGCTAGATGACGCGTCGAGGTTAGGTGATATTTATGAAGTTGCCCGAAACGCAGCAGGTACGCGAGTGGGAAACTTATTAAAAGACACGTTGCACGTATCTAGTCGCGATCTACCCGATAGTTATCGACTTTGGTATTCAATGCCTTGGTATCGTGCCTATACACTAAACATCGATGACTTAGATGAGTGTGTCCAAGTAGCATTTGAACTTCCTCGTCGCATTAGGTCGGCTTCAGCAATCACGGAATCGTTGCCTCCGGGAATCAGCCAACTAATGTCAATTCACCTTAACGGCAAAGTTGCCGATTACCCTCACGTTACATTTTCTCCAGTGCAGTACGGCGAGAGAACCGCAAGACCAGAGCCTTGGTACCATACTTTGGTATCTGACATGGCGGGTCATCCGGTCGTATTTGTTGGAACTGAATTGGATGAATCTCCGCTATGGCAATACATAGAGCTTAGAAGAGGAAAGGAACGGGGAATGAGAGAACTGCGTCCTGGATCTTATCTAGTGACGCCAGATATTTCGATGGCGCGTGGCGAAATGCTTAAAGAATTCAACATCAGCTTGGTGAGAATGAGTCAGGAAGAGTTTGCGTCCGAAGTGCTTCTAAATCTAGAAGCGGAGAAGCAGGCCGGCTTAGCTAAACTAGCTTCGCAGAGCACGTCATCAAACACTGGTTACGCCCTTCAGAAGGTAGCTGATCTCAGATTAACCAAGCCTCTGAAATCAGCAACCGGAGAGTATTTGTTAGGCAGAGAGCCCATGTGGCATGACATTGTGGAAGGAACAGCAGTCGCTCGAGAATTTGAAGAAAAATTGAAGACACTAATTGAGGACTCCCAAGCAAGAACTATCTTGTTAACTGGAACTGCAGGGTCCGGAAAGTCAACCACGTTGATGCGCCTGGCGCTGACCTACCACGCTGAAGGGAAGGAAGTGTTGGCATTAGATTCTCAGAATAATATTGTATTTCGCCTCACCAGCAACGCAGTGAGAGACGCCGCGGCAGACGTTCTTGTGATTGACGACATCGATGCCTTTGGCTACAACACCACAAATTTCATAAATCAACTCATTTCCGACAATCCTGCCTTACAGGTTGTGGGAGCTCTCCGAAGTAATCGCTATGAGAGATTAGAAATTGGTAGTCGCATAGACAGAAGCTCGTCCCTAGTTTTTGGCATCCCACCTCTGGAAGATTCGGACATAGAACTGCTCCTGAACGCTCTCACTAAAGCCAATCGACTTGGTTATCTCAAAGCTTTAAATCGTTCAAAACAGATTGATGTTTTTCGGGACAAAGCTGGGCGTCAATTATTGGTTGCTATGATCGAAGCTACTTCCAATCAACGTTTCGATGAAAAGATAGCCAGCGAGTGTGATGACCTCGTCAAGGAACGTGACCTCGCCTTGATTTACGGCATTGTTGCCGTGGCAACCCATCTACGTAATTACCTAACTAGAGATGAAATTCTTCTCGCAGCTGGGGACTCTTCTAACAAAGCCCTGAATCGAATTGAGAGCCTCCTAAATCAACAACTCTTTATAGCCGTTGATGGCAATCATATTCTTCTCAGACATAGAGTAATCGCAGACAAAGTTGTTGATTACTATAAATCGGAGGGACTATTGAGCGATCCGCTGGAGGGATTGTTTTGGATGTTGTCAACGAAGGTTCATCCAGAACTTTCAAAGTACTCTCGGGAATCGAAGTTTTTGCGGAGACTGATGAACCATGAACTCCTAATTAATCTAACAGCTGATGCCGAAACCCCTCGACGAGCCTATTCATCGGTTGAATCGTTATTGAACTGGAACTACCACTACTGGCTACAAAGAGGAAGTTATGAGGTTGAGGTTGGGAATATTGATTTAGCTGAGAACTTCTTGAATCAGGCCCTATCCATGGCTCCCAATGACTATAAGGTACAGACAGAATGGGCCTACATGTCGCTAAAACGCGCTTCATTAAATCCTACGTCAATTGATGCTCCCGCGCGCGCGGAAGAGGCGTTTAAGCACTTGGAAGAAGCTATCGAAAATCGTGGCGATACTGACCCATATCCGTATCATATTTTGGGAAGTCAAGGATTAGGGTGGGTGCGTCATGCAGTACTGAGCAGAGAAGATAAACGAACCGTGCTAACGCGGCTTGAGAGGATAGTTCGAGAAGGGGTAAAGCATTATCCACTACAAAAAGATTTGATTCAGTTGCTCGAAGACATTACCAAAGAAATCTTGATGACAGTCGTGAGTACATAAGATGACCGTTAGCGTACGAGAGCATCTAATTGAAAATACGAAAGCAAGAAACGCATTTCATGAAGCCGGTTTCACAGAACACAATAACTTCGCCAACCTCACAGGGACAATCCGCTAAACACATGCCCGGCTTTTACTGCGAAGGTGATCGTCAAAAAAACACACTGAACCGCAGCCGCCGAGAGGCGATCTCACTTCTAAAACAACCTGTCCGACAAGTGATCTAACGAACTAAATTGATAATAGTCAGGATGATCATCACGTCTACTGACGGACTGTCACCCGGCGCAGGTGACGGTGATCCAACGGTCGGTATCTGCCCCGGCACTGGTGGTGCATCACCAACGGTCGGAATCTGACCTGCGAAAGCTGAGACGGAAAGCAAGCACGTCAGGGCTATTGTCATCACGAGTCGTTTCATTTTGAACGGTTCTCCTTTGAGGGTCTGGGAAGATGCAAAAAATTTTGCATAGTTTCGGAATGGAATAACTTCCCTATCGCGAACGATCTCTGTGATCACTTTGCGCGTGGACGGCGACGCACCGGACTCCGCTCTTTGAGCAAGTCTTTGTGCCTCGTGTTTAGCATGTAGGTCAATGACTGATACGAGATACCAAGACTACGTGCGGCATGAACAACGCTGCCGTTTGCGTTCTCAAGGGCGAGCTTCATAGCCTCGTGCTCCATTGATCGTTGTTCTTTTTTGCTCAGCCCGCGCCTGGAAAGTATTTGTCCATCCTCATATACGGCTAAATGTTCCCTAAGCTCGTGAAACGCCGCGAGCGCAGCTTCTGCCGATCTGTTGGCATTTTCGGTATATTCGGATAAGTCGAACGCCCGTCGAAAAGCCGCAAGCGCTGCGCCATATCTTTTCAGGCGGGCCAACGCTCTGCCGTGCGTTATTAATGCTTCTGCCAGGAGCGCATGTCTGTCCGTTTTCTCCTGACCATACACCGCCGAACTTGCGGCCTGTTCGGCTTCTACTACACGTCCTTGTTTGAGAAATGCACAGGAGCGAGTCTCATCAACTTGCGCTATCGTGCCAATGTCTTTAAGACTCACCAGAACCCGGCGTGCACGATCCAGATGCTCGTGTGCTTCGTCGCATCGGTTGATCGTGAAGTAGAGCAAGCCGAGTTGGTTTTCAACGTTGGCTAAGTAACAACTGTGTTCGGCCTGCTCGAAGTGGTAGCTGGCGGCGGCGTACTCTATCAAAGCGCGATCAAGATAATCTCCCCGTTTCTTTGATTCCCAAAGATGGCGTAACACCGTGCCGAGGGTAACGTGATAACTACCTTTGAGCGTCTGATTATTAATCTTCTGAAATAGAGGCGCGTTCTCAGTGAGGAGGCGCAAGGCTTTGCTGTAACTGCCAGCCTCACATTCGACGATAGCTAATCGAACTACCGTCTTTGAAGTTAATTCGCTGTGCGTAGTTAAGCCGGAGAGTGCTTCACTAAGAAGATCACGAGCCTCATTGAGTTCTCCAGTGCGCCAATAACAAAGCGCGAGTTCGGTTTGTGCTTCGGCTATCTTCTTTTTGTATCTCTGCGACTCGAATACGGTGAGGCTTTCACTGATGAGGTTTTTCGCTATTTCTTGCGCATCCGTGATCCGATTGCGACTGCCGACTAATCCAGTCAACACTCCCACCCGCAAGAGAACTTCGGCACCAGTGCTCGGTTCCAATCCAGCGAGTTTTGGACGCTCGCCTACGCGCCGCCAGTAATCACTGAGCACTTTGCGTGCTTCCTCATATTCACCTTTGTTCTCAAATTCTCTGGCCAACTCACAGCATAGCTCCGCCCGGCCTCCCACACTGAGGTTTGGGTTTTCCAGTTCACGCAACCGTGAGGCTTGTAAAGCCATGTGAGAACGAAATTTCAGATTGAAAGCAAGGAAAGCGACTGCGAGCAAATCTTAAGCACTTCACTGGCGCTCTTGCAAGAAAAGTCGCACTGGTCTAGGTTGATGCAAAATTTTTGCATCTCTTGCAGGGAGGCACCAAAGTGAAGAAATTACGCCAAATATGCGCCGCGACAATCCTCAGCCTGACACTTGCTGTATCTGTGTTGGCGGGCGACATTCATTGTCCCGGTGCGGCATCAACCGGCACTGACACTAGCTCAGTCACTACATCCGTCATTCTCACGATTGTTAGCCTGATCTACAGGTAGGCGTCATTAGGCTTCGCAACATGGGAGGGCAACTCGCGTTACAGCGAGCGAGTTGAAGTGCGTCTTATCAGCATAAAAGATTCTTGCATAAGGTTTGGGAACTCGATCCTAAGTTGATTCGTTGCGAAAGCATTCAGCGGCAGATATAAGGCCCACACATTGCCGAAGCTCTGTACGTGACTGAGCTTTAGCAAATAGTCCAACACTTCCTCCCAGAATGTTGGGCGATGTAGGGCGTCGCATGGCGAGTTAGGCGACGCCTTGAACAAGGGCGCTGCCGATTATGGTGGGATCGGTAGCGCCCTTTGACTTGGCATGAAAGCTCTGACTTATCTGCTTTACTTCACCGCAGGATCGAGAAGTTCACCACACAGTTTCGACTGATAATGGCTTTCAGATACAACCTGAGAAAACCTAAGTTTACTACACAAAAAACGCGCGCGCGTGTGAGTAATGAGAAAACGTTTCGCATTTCTTGAAGCGGTTTACACAAACAGAAAGTAACTGGTCCAAACTCCCCAATACAACCCTTGTAATCATCTTAATAATCATCCTAATACTTTTCTAATTAGAGTTATCATTAGCATCCTTTAGAAACTCTTAGGAATTTGCTCTATGGCTTGGATACCGAAAAACTTCGACGAAGCTTGTAAGCGAAACGCCGGTCGTCGAAAACTACACATGAGAAAGCGCAAGGCTAGGGCTGAACGCATTCTTCGCTTACTGAGAGCAATGGATAAAGTCCCTGAGTTATGCGAGAGCGCACGCGGTTGGGTCAAAGTCACTGCGCAAGCAATGGAAGCCAGCAGAGCAACGGCCTCGCGTGATCTTACCCTAGCCCGTCGCATTCATTCTCAATTCGCGAGAATGTTTGGTCGCAAACTTAATCCACAAAACGATCAAGTGGTCTGGTCCTGGGACTGGTCTAATTACGGTTTCCGTGCCCCTGAGAGCGTTAGGGCGGGCTTTCGCAAGCCACTGGGTAGTTTCCCATTCAGCTTAAGGGAGAATGCCAGCGAGGATGGTTATTGCGGCATCAGTCCAACGTCTTTCATCAGGTCAAGCCCATCGGAGACGCTTGCCAGCATGGATATACTCTCGCTCTTAAAACTAGCAAGTCGGGCTGAGAGACTCTCGCAAAGGCTTCGCAGATAGAAAAGATTTCCCGGAATGAGCGAGCCCTTATTGGGTCCTTACCGAAACGGACATTTTAGCTGGCCGATTAACCAGCGGCGCTAATAAACGTAAGGCTGTGCGCTCTGCCATTTTGTTTCAATTTCCGATGTTATGCTAGACCTGCCATCAACAAATTCAATTACGTTAAAGGCCTTCTTGCCAGCATCCTTAAGCGAAGATCCAACAAGCCAACATCGGTCGTTAAAGGAAATATATCTATCGTGCAGTTTTGGATGTTGCCTTACTTCAATGGTGTGACCCTCAGCCACTAATTGTTTAAGTGCTCTATCAAAACCGTTCTCAATTGATTGGGGGTTCCGACCTGTCAGCAAGCGAATCGGCTGTGTTACGTCGCGCACGCAATCAAGGGTACCCAAACCCACATAGGTATCGACAATAGTGACCGGAGTCTCCGCGACTGCGAGGAATTCCCTCATCTGAGATTTTGCCAAAAAGGGGCGATTTTCAGGAACAGAAATTTCATCCGGTAGGTCGTCCACTTCGTCCAATGCCTTTTCAAGAGTCTCTAGCCTGCCTAACATTCCCTGGTGATACGTACGGCGCTCCCACTCACTGTGTGCGTAGTTATCATTGGCTCGATTCACCAAGCTCGAAACAATTGCGACCAGAAGCTCTCGGTTGTTCCCATGCTCAGTTTTTGTTATCAGTTTGATGGCGAGTCGATGGTACACGAGTTTGTCTGATACTGGGTCTATCTCGGGATCTACTTCGCATGCCTCGCAGAGTTCGCGAAGTTCTGAAGCTGAGCTGTACTCTTGCATGCCATCCGTGAGGATGGTGATCATTTTTGTATCCATCGTGTGCGCGGAATTCGAAAACAGAAATCTTCTGATTACAAACCTCAAAAGTCTACAGTGTTGTTCGTAGCGGGTTCAAGCGTGACACCGTGACAAGTCAACGTTTATGCAGGTTTCAGGCTTTTCTGAACCGTGACAAGTATCTTCACTGTCACCCTTCGTATTTCCAATTTCATCAATGATTATCGGGGGTGTCACGCTGTCACGGATAGAAGACGAGGAGCATCAAGATAGCGGTCGAAGGCATCATCAAATTGTGGTAGTTCATAACCTTTGGCACGGTCGCGGTTGGGAATTCGAAGAGTTCGTGAATGTATCTTAAAACGTCTTAGATGTAAGGCTAGCCAACGCTCAGAAATCGGTTTCCCTTTATGCTCCTCGCACCAAGGCCGATCCTTCATACCGTTTAGTTTGCCTACCAAATCTCGCGAGACGATCCGATCCTTCGCCTCGGCATCGAACACTTTTTGAATGTCCGCTAACAACATCGCTCCGATGCCTTGGTCATCGAGGTCGTTTTTACTAACCAAGCTAATAAACGCTGCCTCAATTCGTTCCGTCCACTTACCGCCGACGATTTCAGCAATCGCAAATAGCGGACGCCAGTTATCCGCAATCCGGTTGTAAGCCGCGTCGGGCAGGACCGGATCGCATTGCTCCAACGCTTCGCGTGAGTCAGAGGCAAAACGCGCCAGTTTGCGGGCCAATAGACTCAGGTCGCTGGTGCGACGAGAATCAAAGCGAGATTGAATCTCATCGCGTTTGGCCCTAACGAGTTCAATCCTGATCGACCGATCTGCCAACGTGCCCGGCAATGAGCCGATGCCACAAAGTACGACGGGTGCAAATACGCTAAAGCCGCAAATCTCATTAGTATCGCCATCACAGCGCAGCGTTTTGCCGCCTCGTTTGTGGCCGGCATTCAGTGCTCCTCGCAGTTCGTCTTTTTCGTTTAGCCAGGAGTCACACTCATCTATTAGCAACGTAGGTTGTATTTTTTCAATCGCTCTGAAAAGCACAGCAACGCTAAGATTCTCAGCCGTCAAGGGACGACAGACCAGTTCGGCAATCACATCGCGCAATGTTGTTTTGCCGCAGCGCTTTTCCGGCGACGCGATGTTAAGGCGTGGCGTATGCTCAAATATGTCGTACACATAAGTGTGCGCTATCCAAAGTGCAATCACATCCGCCGCACCAAAAGGTAGCGAAACGTAACGCGAAACCGATTGTGATACTTCACACAACACCTCGGATGCGTTGATGGGCTCCGACCAAATCTCCACGATCCGCACGTCCAGCGCCCGCCCTTGCAAGTCTTTGACGCCAGCACTTTGCCGTACCGCAGCGACCATCGCATCTAGAGTAGATACTCGGCAACCAAGTGCTTCAGCCTCAGCTTCTCGCACTCTCTCATATTCGAGAGTCGGGAGACGTGCGAGACGTGCGATTGTCGCCTCATCCGAATCAGTAGTCGCGTGTGCCGTGCGGAGACCTTCAGTGTCTGCGCATGTAGTCGGTTCAAGCGGGCTCACTTCGTTGTCGCCCCTTCTCGACCCTCGCTAGTCCCTTGCTTAATCCCTCCGCCTCGCTTTGACCATTCGCTTAGCGCTTCCTCATCAAATCGAATCTGACGGATACCGACGCGAACATGGGGGACGAGATTCATTCTTACGAGTTCATAAAGTCGCGATGTGCGAACGTTTAAGACTTGCGCGGCTTGCTTGGCATCAATTAGCTGCATTTTACACTTCACCTCAAATCAGGATTACCGTTGAAGAACTTAACGGCAATCACGATTACACCAAGAAACCAGTCGATGCGGAATGGATGTCAGAGACTTTTGTGGGTCAATTCCGGGATTGGAAATTGAGACAGTCCGTCGTTGGATGTCTCAACTTTGCCAGCTTGACGCCGCTTCTTATCCCTCGCGACGCCTCGCAATTCTGAAACTTTCTTTCTCAAATACTCAGGACTTCGAGCGTATAAGAACGAGAGGTGTTTATAGGCAAGCTCACGGGGCACAATACCGTTTTCTAGATGCCCTTCGTCGCATAGCATCATCAGACAATAGTAGGCGAGGTTTGGAAACATCTTTAAGCAGTTGTCGTCCCAATAATCATGCCAAGCGCCTTCGCCTTGTCGGTGTGAAGCTAGAAAAACATCTCGCGATTCATTGTGGTGCTTTCTGGCAGCCTTATACCCAAGGTGAAGCTCTTTGTACAATTGCGGCAACGTCTCAGGAATCTCAGGCTTGGTTTCACCCACAAAGATATTCCTAAACTCTTCAAGCTTACTTGCGTTACTCGGCCTTTCCCATGCGGCCAAACAATTGAAATCGTCAGGAATACCGATTAAGCGCCAGTGGTCACGCATGAACGGCTCAACTGATGTTTTGACTTGTCGCTGTATGCTGTCCTCGTATGCAGCCTCAAGCGCCTTGACCAAAGTCGGCGGGAGATGGTTGATGAAATTCACCAACATAGACCGCACGTTAAAGTCGATGGCTTCATTACGGTCTTTGTCGCTTTCAATCTTGAATACTCTATGCGCGTCAGGAGCGTCGAGGATTCTCTCAGCTCCGCGAACGAGGTCTATAGCAGTCAAATAGAGTCCAGTTTCGATCCACAAAACGCCTGTGTGACGATTGATTTGAACGAGGAGTATGACATCATCCGGGTAATCAACCTTAAATACCTCCCAAGCACGTTCTGGCCACTTGGTTCTCTGATCTTTGTATTTTGGGTCGATGTTCCAGTATCGAGCGAAGTACTCGGGAGACCCTTCGTATTCCGAAGAGTCTCGGATGCCTGCTTCGTCAACCGCTTCCTTCAGCAATCTAATCGCACGTTCTCTTTGATGATTGGCTCGCTCTTCTAACGCTTGCTCCTGGTCCACAATCTCCTCCTCCTGCTCGGTGTTCTCTTGTGTGCCGCGAGTGTGCCAACTCAGCGAAACACTGCGGTATCAGGCGGCACTGTGAGATTATAGATTGAGCGGAAACGCGAAGGAATCGGTACGGTGAGGAATTAAGAGGAACGAGGAGAAACGGGCGGGTTTAGACTCTGGATCTGGCTATCGGGGTTCGAGTCCCTGCCTCCCAGCCAATCTTCCTCAACACTTCCAAGTCTTTATTTTGCAGCGACCTCATTGTTTCTAGGATAGGTACTTCACGCACATTCGTTCTATGCTGGAGGAAAGTTGTATTTTTGCTCTCGCTTTTGAAGCGCCTCCTTGCCGCCCTCAAGGATTTCGCAAACATGTTGTCTGATTCCCTTGCGATAGAGAATGGCGGGTTCCTCAGTGCTGGTTAGCTCAAATGTGTTCTCCAGTGCACCCGAGACGTATTCGAAGCGATGTTTCCGATTGTCTCTTCCGATTTCCTGACCAGATTGATTTGCCACAATGGTTTCTTCAGCATAAGCACCAACCCCGAGATATGGACCACCTGCTCCGTGTCGCCGCGTCACCTTGTCATTTAAGTAATGGCGCCGTCCGTGATCTCGAGGCCCTTGTCGATGATCGCGAACCCCTCACGCAACTCCGCCTCAGTAATGCAGAGCGGCGGGTTCGTAAAGAAAGTGTTCCAACGAACAACCGTGTAGAGTCCTTCCTGACGGAAGAACTTGCCCAAGGCATGCATCTCCGGCGATGCTGAGTTGAAGGCCGCCATCGGCTCACGCGTTTCGCGATTGCGGATCAGTTCGACGATTCCGAAGAGCCCGATGTTGCGCGTGGCTCCAACTGAGGGGTGGCGGCCTTCCAAATCTTTGAGCAAGCCACGCATAACAGTTCCCATCCGGCGTGCGTTCTCAAGCAAATGGTCCTCTTCATACACTGCAATCGTCGCCAGCGCCGCGGCACAAGCAAGCGGATGGCTGCTATAAGTCAGGCCACCGTTAAAGACATTTTTCTCAAAGTGGTCCGCCATCTGGCGTCGCATCCCGACCGCGCCGAGTTGCACATACGCGCTCGTCAAACCCTTCGCCATCGAGATCAGATCGGGAACGACTTTCCAGTGATTAATCGAGAACCACTCGCCAGTGCGTCCAAAACCCGCCATCACTTCGTCCGCGATTAGAAGAATGCCGTGCTTATCGCAGAGATCACGAAGCCCCTGGATGTAGCCGTCTGGCGGAATGAGAATGCCGTTGGTTCCAACGACCGGCTCGACGATCAATGCGGCAATGGTCTTTGGTCCTTCGAGCTCGATTATCTCTTCAGTGCGTGCGAGCACGTCTTCAGTTGTGTCGCAAGCTTTTTGAATGCCGTGATAGTAATCGGGAATGCGAAACACTCCGGGAATGCCGGGTTCCGCGGCCCAGCGCCGTGGATCGCCCGTCAGTGTCAGCGCGCCGGCCGTGCCGCCGTGATAGGAGCGATAGCGTGCACCGATCTTGTGTCGACCGCTGTAAAGTCTTGCGATGCGAATGGCGTTTTCGTTTGCCTCAGCGCCGCCGTTGGTGAAGAAGAATGCGTCGATGTCGCCTGGTGTCAATTCAGCAAGCTTTGCAGCCAGACGGCCGCGCACTTCCGTCGCCATGAATGGATTGGCATAAGTAAGCGTCTCTGCCTGATCCTTGATCGCCCGGATCACTCGCTCGTCGCCATGACCGATATTGACGCACATTAGCTGGCTGTTGAAATCGATGAAGCGTTTGTCTTCCGGTGTCCAGAAGTAAATGCCCTTCGCACGCGCCACGGGAATCGGATCGACAGCAGCCTGGGCGGACCATTCGAAGAGAGTGTGACGGCGGCAGAGTTCGACGATCTGCTCGCCCGATAAGGATTCGGTTGTGGTGCTCATGATGCGGGATGCTAGCTGAATCATCTGCAATTGACAACGTTAGCCCTATCAAAAGGCTGCCACTGTGCCAGTAGCACGTCACGTTGAGGGCAAGCCTGGTGCGGCTTACAAATCGATGATGGAATGCTCAAAGGCCATGAAGTCTCAGGTCAACGTAGTGGTACCCACCACATTTTGTTAACCGGCTCTGATTTCATGCTTGCTCGGATAGAAGTCAAGTAAAAATCGGGAAATACTTCAGAAATAATTAGTGAAATAATACGGACGGATGAAAGACTAAGTCAAGTAGTGACACGTATTTAAGCGATACTTGACTTAGAAATAATGACGATTCTATAATGTGCGCATGATTCGCTATCAATTACCTATCAGATGGATGGTTTATGACAAGCTAGCTCTCGTTGACGCCCTAACGGACGCTAAAGCGGCAGTTATGTCCCTTAAAACTATCCCCTTTCAACGTACATGGGCCGAAGTTTTGCAGCAGGTACAACTAAAATTTGAAGTTGCAGGAACATCGCGAATTGAGGGAGCAGACTTTACCGATAAAGAGCTTGATCTTGCCATGAGTCCAACTGCGCACGATTTAATCACGCGGTCTCAGAAGCAAGCCCACGCAGCGGTTCAGACATACAGATGGATAGCGGGGTTGCAGGATGATCGCCCTATAGATGCCAACCTTATCCGAGAAGTTCATAGACGAATTGTTACCGGAGCTGATGAGGATCATTGTGAGCCTGGCGAGATTCGCCGAAAGGATCAGAATGTCCTTTTTGGGCTGCCCCAGCATCGTGGGGTTGAGGGGGGTAAGGAATGCGAAGCGGCTTTCAACAAGCTGAGTGAAGTGATCCAGCGAGAGTTTAAAGACCATGATCTTCTAATTCAATCGCTTGCTTTGCACTACCATTTTGCCGCCATGCATCCGTTTTTAGACGGGAACGGGCGCACCGCACGAGCTTTAGAAGCATTGGTATTACAACGGGCGGGATTGCGCGATGCTTTATTTATCGCGATGTCCAACTATTACTATGATGAAAAAAAGCGGTATCTGGAAACGCTTGGTGAGGTGCGCTCCAATGAGCACGACTTGACTCCATTTCTCGCCTTTGGGTTAAAGGGAATAGCAATGCAATGCAATCGGCTATTTGATGTCATCCGAACAAACATTGCAAAGGAAATGTTCCGAAATCTAATGCACGATCTCTTTGGTCGGTTGCGGACACCAAAGAAGAGAGTGATCGCGAAGCGCCAAATGGAGATTCTTAATCTACTATTAAGAGAGGGAACAATTCAGTGGACTGAACTAATTCGGCGAGCAGACGGCGTACACAAGTCACTCAGTAATCCATTAAAAGCACTTGTGCGCGACGTGAATTATCTGAGGTCGCTGGGTGCTGTTCATGTGTGGCGTATGAGCGAAGAACCGAATGCTACGATTTTAATTCAGATCAACCTAGAATGGCCCGCTCAGATTACCGAAGGCGATTTTGTTGAGATCACGAGAAAGTTTCCAAAAGCTAAACCACACTCGTTGGTACTATGAGGTTTTCTCCCATCGGGCTTTAGCGGCTTTCTTGGCGATAGCGAATCGTTTGGATGTGGAGAGAGATTTGGCCCGAGCATTACCGCCTTTACTCGATCCCTTTGCGCTCAGTGCTTTCATGTGAGGGTTCTTTTTTGGTGGTTCGATCTTCTCGGTCTCGCCCGTAGTCACTTCAAGAATATACTTGGCAAGCTGATTCGTTTCCTTTGGTGGTCTTGCGGCCATGTGAGGATCATAGCACGGTGAGATCCAGCCTGAAAAAATAGTTTGAGGGTTTAACATTGTAAATGCATCACTACCTCACGCTTCAAGGTTATTGACAGACTCTCTTGTGCCTCGTATTATGGCAACCCAAAACATGCGCCTGTAGCTCAGTGGTTAATGGCACCAATCCTGGAAGGTCTTTCTCACTTGACCGTATAGCCCAATCTAGCACGGACGACTCGTTGGATCCGAGACCGCCACGACTAATGAGGACTGGTGTTGTGAGACACCATTCTATGTGGGGCCTAGAGCAATGGGTTGATAATCCATAGGTCGCGGGTTCGAGTCCCGTCGGGCGCACCACCTTTAACCAGCCGGATCTCAATTCGGCACCATCACAGAGGAGGTAAAATGAAAAAACTTGAATCGGTCCTGAAAAGCCAAGACCTAAAGCGCTTAGTAAAAACGGACGCTGCCAAGGTCGAAAAACCGCTCCGTGGTGCGACACAAAAATGTGTCAGCAGCTCGGGCGGGAATGGCTGCGGCTAATTTCACTCACTCCTTCCACAGATAACAAGCACTGACCTCATATCTGGCAATTCAAACTGAATGAGGCCCGAAGGAATCTGTGTGCAAATAACGGTACCCGCTTTCTAACTCCTGCTTCGGATCGTGAGTTTCTCACGATATGTTGCCTGCTTTCGGTATAAAACATAGCGTGTAAGTATGTCACGTCCACTAGAAGGAATCGGTCTGCGGGTGCCGAATATCAATCTCATCCCCGATCTGCTGGAGACCACGCAGCGCATTGATTTTGTCGAAGTCTTACCCGAGAGCTTCATACAGTTTGGTGGTCATCGACGCCGCCTTCTAGATGCCCTGGCAGAACGCTGTCCAATCGTTCCCCATGGCGTGAGCCTGTCTATCGGCGGCTCAGATCCTTTGGACTTGACGTTCGTGACCGGCGTCGGCGAGTTGTGTCAGCGTGTAGATGCGCCCCACTGGAGTGACCACGTCGCACTGTCCCTGGCGGGCGGCGTATACCTTCAGGAGTTATTCCCTTTACCGAGCTGCCAAGAAGCTGTCGATCACATCGTGCGCCGCATTGACCAAGTGAAGCGTTGTTGTGAAACGCCTCTCCTGCTGGAAAACATAGCGTTCTATTGCCACATGCCTGGAGGTGAATTTGACGAGGCAACATACCTGCGACGAATCCTGGAAGGCGCTGACATTGGATTTCTGCTCGATGTGAGCAATGTTTATGTCAACAGCCGAAACTTCGACTTCGACCCCAGGACATTTATCGAATCGCTTCCGCTCGAGCGAGTGCAACAGCTTCACCTCGGTGGCTGCGACTGGCGGAACGACTTACTCTTCGATAGTCACGCGGGTCCGATTTGGGAAGAAGTTTTGGAATTGTTTCAGTTCACGTTGGAGCGTCTTGGTAAGCTGGTTCCGACGTGCATCGAATGGGAGACATCATTGCCTTCGCTCGATTCTCTATTGAGCGAAGTTCAGCGAGTTCGCGGCGTCGCGGATCGCATCGCTTTATCCTGAGCGGCGTTCCCCAACCATTATGTCCAGCAAGATGAACCTGGAAAGATTTTTCGAAATAGCCTCGCCGTTTCTCGAGGGGAAAGCTGACCTGCAAAAGACTGCTGAGGCGCTCTTTGGGCCAGAGGCAAACTCGAGTCGAGATGCACGCCGTCTCTCGACCTATCGCGACCTTGACCTCGGCGTCGCTCTTAAAGCGGTCTTTCCGCGTGTGTATTCTGTCGTCACCGAACGTTCGGGGAAGAGCGGTTGGGATGCGCTGGCCGGGCGGTATTTCGAAATCTATCCGGCGCGCCATTTCGAGTTGAATATGAACGGCATGCATTTGCCGGATTATCTACAGGAATACGCGGCCCAAGCCAACTTGCCATCATGGCTCGCTGAACTCGCCGATTTCGAGTGGTGGGAATGGAAGACTTTGACGGCCCCGGATGATCCCGCGGATGCAGAGCCTAACGAGGGATTGCTCCGACTCGGTGCAACTGTCGAACTGCGACCCTATGAACACGATTTAATTGCGTGGTGCGCTGACGATGGCCCGAAGAAGTCTCCCACGCCGCGTACTGCCGTGACAGTTTTCTGGCGCGACGTCGACTCAAATGCGTGGCGACGCAACATCGATGACCTGGACCTGAGACTACTTTCGCTGATACATCAAAACCAGGCAATAACGCCGTTGACAATGACGGGAATCAGCGAATGGTCGGTTGTTGAAGAACGGTTGGCCGAAATGATCAAGGAGGGCATTCTTCTGGGACGACCTCCGGCAAGGTACCTGTCAGAGTCCGGCACGGTGAGCCTCACTGCTCCGGAGATGGAAATAGCGATGCGCTCCACCATGGAGAGATATGGCCTGACTGCACAGGATTACTTCGAAGCCAGTCTTGAACATGATGTAAGCCAAAACTACGACGCCTTTCTGAGTAGTATCGACGCGAATCCTCCTTATGACATCCTTGATCTCGGATGTGGGTCTGGCCGCGACCTCAGATATTTTCGTCTGCAAGGGCATAACGCAGTCGGCTTGGACGGAGTGCCACAACTGCTGGACATAGCATCCGCGTACTCCGGGTGCGCAGTACAACACCAGGATTTCCTGAACCTGACTCTGCCCGACTCGTCATTTGACGGAATCTTTGCTAACGCATCGTTATTCCATGTTCCCTCCCAGGAACTCCCTCGCGTATTGCGGCAACTGTGGAGCGCACTTAAGCCGGGCGGAATTCTTTTTAGCTCCAATCCAATAGGCAACAATCAGGAGGGCTGGGTGCAGGATCGGTACGCTGTGTTTTACGATCTTGAGACATGGAGCCGGTACCTGCAATCCGCAGGTTTCGAGCGACTCTTCTATTACTATCGCCCTCAGGGACAACCCCGAGAAAAACAGGAGTGGCTGGCAACGGTATGGCGTCGTCAAGCGCAACCAAACATTAACGGACAAGCTCCATGAATCCAGATAAGCTTTCATTTGATACCGGAGACGATGACAAAGACAGCGAATGGCATCTGAATCTTCCGCAACCGCCATTTCCGCTGCATGTCGATCTACGCCCGGCAGAGTGGAAATCATCAGACCGTTGGAGAAGTTGGAACTTTCCTCAAAGAGTTCTCGACGTTGTCGGCGATTCGCGGCCGTTTATCCTGCATGACGGTCCGCCGTATGCAAATGGCTCGCTCCATGTCGGCCACCTCTTCAATAAAGTTCTCAAAGATTTTGTCGTGCGCAGTCGGAACATGGCTGGTCAGCAGTGTCGATTGACACCCGGGTGGGATTGCCACGGACTACCTGTGGAGCAGAAAGTCATTCGCGACATGATGGAATCGGAAGAATTCCAGGAGCTCGAGAAGCTCTCAGTCGGCCTGCGCAGTTTGGCCATTCGCCAGGCCTGCGCAAAGTTTGCTCAAGAATACATTGAGATACAGAAAAAACAGTCGCGGAGCCTTCTTCTGCTCAGTGATTTCGACAAACCGTACCTGACCATGGCGCCTGAATTTGAGGAAGCCGTGCTTGAGGCATTTGCAGAATTACTAGCGGCAGGCATTGTTTATCGCAGGCTCAAGCCAGTCCATTGGTCCACCTCAAATCGCACGACACTAGCTAATGCTGAGCTTGAATACAGAGAACGTGAGGACCACGCCGTTTATGTGCGTTTCGACGCGAGCAATCCGGAGAGAGTGGGCAAAGCCTTTGGTATCACGTTAGAGGAGACACCCTCCTTCCTGATCTGGTCCACCCTTCCGTGGGGTCTCCCCGCAAATCTCCTGATCGGAGTTCAGCCGGAATCTCGTTATGCGCTGGCAGCCATCGATCATCGTCTGACTGTCATTGCCTCTGATCGGCTCGCCGAAGTTACGAAACAGGCCAAAAGCAAGACCGTAGATGTAATCGCAGAGACCAACGGTTTAGCACTGGTGGGTCTCAACTATCGACACCCATTCTGTGATCGAGAAGGTTATCTGGTCGCTGCGGAGTATGTGACTATGGACCAAGGCTCTGGACTCGTGCAAATTGCACCCGGTCAGGGTTTTGAGGACTTCGAGGTCGGGCTCAAAGAAGGAAGTGAATGCTATGTTCCGGTACTCGAAGATGGAACCTTCGATGACTCTGTCCCGGAATGGCTGCGCGGGATGTTTGTTTGGGATGCGAATCCGATCCTGATTGAGCGACTGAAAAACTCCGGCCATCTCTTTCACGAGCATTTGTATGTTCATTCCTACCCCCACGACTGGCGTTCAAAAACGCCGGTGATAATCCGTAGCACGAAACAGTGGTTTATCAACCTCGATAACGCCCCTAACGGTGCTTCGACTTCCCTCAGAGAGCAGGCCCTCAATGCCTGTGAAAACCAGATTCGCTTTGTTCCCGAATGGGGAAAAACGCGGCTCAGGGGCATGATCGCGGCGCGTCCGGACTGGTGCATTTCACGACAGCGTGCCTGGGGACTGCCGATTCCATGCTTCAGCCTGCCGGACGGATCGGTTTTTCTGACCGCCGCCAGCATCCGTTGCATAGCTAAAGAGATAGGCCGGGAAGGAAGTGACATTTGGTTTGCCCGAGAGCCGGCCGAGCTGCTTCAGAATTACGACCCGGCAACGGACCCTGATGCGCCGATAACGCTTGATGTCAAATCGCTGGAGAAGATGTACGACACCATCGATGGCTTTTTTGAGTCGGGTGTTTCCTGGTATGCCGTGATGTGCAAGAGGTTCCAATCTTTTCCCAGCCATCTCTACTTTGAGGGTTCCGATCAACATCGTGGGTGGTTTCAGCATTCGCTTTGGCCCGCCCTCGCGATCAAAGGCGTACCGCCCTTTGAATGTGTCGTCACCCATGGGTTTACGGTTGACGAACTCGGTCGCAAGATCAGCAAGTCGCTGGGTAACGTGATTGAGGTTGAGACCTTGCTCACGAAGTTTGGAGCGGATGTTTGTCGTTGGTGGGTGAGTGGGGTCGATTTCAAAAACGATATTGTGGTCGATCTAAAACTGTTCGAACGGGCTCGCACATCTTATTTGAAGGTGAGGGCCACTTTGAGATATCTCATTGCGAACCTGTTTGATTTCAATGACAAGGTATCTCTATCCCTCGATGAATTATCTCCGACATCCCTGGATGCTTATATTCTGAGTCTGGCCGGCGAGCTTCAAACTAAGGTTGTCCAAGCCTACGAAGAACTGGATTTCCGCCTCGCTCACACACTGATATTCGATTTCTGTAACGAGACCCTGTCGTCGTTTTATCTTCCTGCGATAAGAGACCGGCTCTATTGTGATCGCGCCGATAGCGTCCGCAGACGCTCCAGTCAGACAGCCATCAGACACCTCACGGATGTGCTGGCATCTCTCATTGCGCCGATCTTGCCGCATACTGCGGACGAAGTCTTTCGCTCCGTAAACAAGACGAAAGGAGATTCGGTACACCTTCACGCCTTTTCGGAGTTCGCGATTAAAGTCGGGTTGGATGAGGGATGGCCGGAAATACTCAAGTTGCGCTCACTGGTCTTTCGAGCACTTCGTAAAGTCCGAAAGCGTGGGATCGACAACCCGCTCGATGCCGGAGTGATGCTTTCGAACGCCGACCCCGTGGTTAGCCGGTTTACCGATGAGCTTCCTTCGCTCTTCGGAGTATCGCGTGTTGAATTCTCTAACGGCCCAGCAGGAGTTCACATTCGTGATCTGAGAAACCAGCCACGTTGTCAACGTTCATGGCGTCGGGATGGCAACGTGAGACAACGCAAGGGAGGTGTTTGGCTGAGTGATCGTGATGCCGAAGCGTTAGGCATTGCCTGATGGTCCAAGCCGGTGAATTTTGCTCGCATGAGAACAAGATGAACCCCTCCTTCCAATTCGATGATGTGCAATCCCGGCGCGTCGAAGCGATGTATCGAACTTCGGACATCATCCGTCAACAACGAGAGGTCATGCAGCTTCTTTCACCAAAGCCCGGCGAGCGAGTCCTGGACATTGGCGCAGGAACAGGCCAGCAAACTTTCGCGATTGCCGGGATCGTTGGAGCTTCAGGTAGCGTTCACGGAATCGATCGGAGCGAGAGCATGATCGCGATTGCCCGCGAGCGTTGCGGCCAACAACGCGGCGTGACTTTCCAGCTTGCGGACGCCGTTGAACTGCCATTTAAGAACGACTCATTCGACGTTGCTGTGTGCACGCAGATTTATGAGTACGTCGCAGATATTGAAACAGCCCTTTCGGAACTCTATCGTGTTCTCCGCCCGGGTGGACGCGCATTGATTCTTGATACCGATTGGGATTCACTCGTCTGGCATACGACCGATCGGACTCGTATGTGCCGTGTTCTTAGCGCTTGGGATGACCACTTGGCTGATCCGCACCTGCCGGCAACCTTGCTGCCGGTTCTGAGTAGAGTCGGATTTCAAGCTATAGAAACACATCTCTTTCCGGTGCTGAACACCGAGTGCAGCGAAGACACCTACAGCTTTTGGTTGATTCAGTTTATTGAATCTTTCATCGCCGGCAGAGCCAATATTACTGCGGCGGATCGCGCTGCCTGGGCGGACGAACTTCGGCAGCTCAACGAACATGGCTCATACTTCTTCAGCCTTAACCGGTACATTTTTTTGATCCGGAAGATGAGGCGACGAAGCAGCGCCTAAGCTAAGCGAGAATCGGATGGCCCATTAGAGACATGCGCATTGCAATTTTTGGCGTGGGTGGTGCGGGTGGTTACTTTGGCGCACATCTGGCGCAAGCCGGAGAGGATATTATTCTTATCGCTCGCGGCGCTCATTTACGAGCGATTAAAGAAACCGGGCTACGCCTTGAAAAGCCCTCCGGCGAAATCGTCGTCCGGGCCCCCGCAACCGATAATCCCACGCAGGTGGGCGCGGTTGACGTCGTTATAGTCGGGGTAAAAGCATGGCAAGTGATAGATGCGGCGCGAGCCATGCAACCGATGATTGGTTCGCAAACGTTTGTCGTACCCTTACAAAACGGTATTGAAGCGGCAACTCAGTTAGCTACAGTATTGGGTGCAAACCATGTCGTGGGCGGCTTGTGCGGGACGATCAGTTGGATAGTTGAGCCGGGTCATATTCATAGTATCGGAGAAACAAATTTCGTAAAGTTCGGCGAGTTGGGCAACAGGGCGAGCGAACGGACTGAGCGGCTCTGTGAGATCTTCAAGCGAGCGAAAATAAAAGCAGAGATACCGTCGAACATTCAAGCAGCTCTCTGGGAGAAGTTCATTTTCGGCGCGTCCTACGGGGGAGTCGGAGCGGTGACTCACGCGCCTGTGGGCGTCATTCGCTCCTTACCTGAAACACGGCGAATGTTGATAAAAGGCATGCAGGAAATATCGGAGGTCGCACGGGCTCATCAAATTTCCTTAGCAGATGGAATAGTTGAAAAATCAATGGCGCTGCTGGATAGTCTGGACCAGAGCTCAATAACGTCGCTGCAACGAGACATCATGGCAGGTAAGCCTTCCGAACTAGACGCGTGGAGCGGTGCGGTTGTGCGTCTCGGTCGAGAGGTGGGCGTGCCGACGCCATTGAACGAGTTCATTTATCAGAGTTTGCTGCCGTCAGAGTTGCGTGCGCGCGGCGCAGTAGATTTTCCCGGCTCCATGTAAAGGCAGATTTATGCTACAGGACAGTACAGCTCAATCAACCTGGCCGCACATTCCCGTGGGGCTGATCGGCTGTGGTGAAGTGGCTATTCGCTATGCGCAAATACTCACGAACAATCGTGAGGTAGGACTGGAGCTGATTTGCGCGACGGACATTTCAGCCGCTAATGGTGCAGCTTTCGCCGCGAACTTTGGGCTCTCTTTTCTTTCGTCCGTTGAACAACTCCTCGCTGAGCCGGTTTCGGTGGTATGTATCTGTACGCCAAACTTGACCCATGCACCGCTCGCGCAACAGTGTCTGAGAGCCGGCAAACACGTAGTGCTGGAACATCCGATGGCGATGAATCGACGCGAGGGCGAGCAGTTGTTAGAGACTGCGGGAAAGACTGGGCGACACCTCTTCGTTGTCCGGCAGCGCCGCTTTCTGCGCACGGTTCAAGTGCTTCGCGCTGCTCTGCGCAACGGTCTGTTTGGTGATTTGATTGAAGTCAAAATGAGTCTTTGCTGGAATCGTGGGCCAGCTTACTTTAAGGAAAAACCGTGGCGCGCCGAGCGTCAAGGCGGCGGCATCATGCTCAATCAAGCCAGCCATTTTCTCGACCTACTGCTCTATCTCTTCGGAGACCCGGAGATGGTTGAAGGGTATCTTGGAAATATAAAGCATGAGCTGCCGTGCGAAGATTCTGCCTTCGGCACGATTCACTTCAGCAGCGGTCTATCTGCGACTATTGAGTGCACGACTGGTGCGCCGGCTGAATACAATCATGCTCGTTTGTTGGTCAAGGGAACCCGTCAGCAAATAACGCTCGAGGGTAACGCTTGTGAGAACTTTGCCGGCCCTCTGCCGATAGAGTTTGCCTGGTTAGAAGCAGACCTCAAACCACCGCTCACTGGTGACCACGCGGGTTTTCTCGAGCGTGTTGGACGGCAACTCACAGGACTAGACGTCGAGACTGTCGAAGGATGTGATGGTCTCAAGGCGGTCTCCCTGATAGATGATATCTACGCTCGTTTCTCAAGCTCGGATGAAGCTTTGCGGAAACACTTTGGAGCTCTTTTCGCCCAAGATGGCGCAAGTCGCCGGCAGTCTGAACGTGAGCTGGAGATGGGCACGACTTGAAAGGTCTTCCCTCTCGAAGTTTCCATCTGACAGGCGCCTTGCTCTCGATGTTCAATTGAAAAAGTCAGGCAGCAGTCGAAGGAGTCGTTCTGAAAATCCCCATACTCGATGTCGTGCGACAACAAGCCACCTACAGAGAGGCTCTCGACCGTGTTGTCTCAACCGTGATCGCAGACGGCAAATATGTTTCGGTCGAAGACCCGACTCCTTTCGAGGCCAGGCTGGCAGCATTCTGCCGGCATCCGCATGCTGTTGGAGTCAGCAGCGGCACAAGCGCACTGCACATTGCTCTGCTGGCCGCAGGCGTGGAAAGCGGCGATGAGGTAATCACCGTTCCCAATTCGTTCTTTGCCACCGTGGAAGCGATCTTCATGACCGGAGCGCGACCGCACTTTGTTGACGTCGATGCTTGCACGCATCTCATGTCGTTGCCTGCTCTGGCCGAAGCAATCAACGAACGGACGCGCGCGATCGTGCCCGTTCACCTCTTCGGAAACGTCGTTGATGTACCGGCCATACAGCGGATGCTGACGCAGCGCGGGCGCGAGGACATCATCATTGTCGAAGACTGCGCGCACGCTATTGGAGCTACGCGTGCTGGCCAACCGGTCCCGCTCGGCCGCATCGGCGCCTTCAGTTTCAATCCTGGCAAGAACATCGGCGGGCTCGGTGACGGCGGTGCGATCGTGACAGATGATGAACACGTCGCTGGCAAGGCCAAACTCTTGCGCGATCATGGCCGTCGCGGCAAAAACGAACATCTTGTCTTGGGGTTCAACGCGCGCCTTGATCGACTCAATGACAGCGTGCTCGCGCTCAAGATGGACTATCTGGAAGCGTGGAACAGTCGCCGCCATGCTCACGCGGCGCGATACGAAGCAGCTTTCAACGAGCTCGAGGGTATTTCACCTGTCCGGATCGAACCGGAAGTCTGCTCCGCACGTTATCAGTTCGTCATTCGGAGTAAAAACCGCTGTGAGCTCAGGCGATTATTGCAGGAGCGCGGCGTCGCGACGGCGATTCACTACCCTCATCTCATCGTAGAACAGGAGCCGATGGTTCGGCTTGGTTTCAAGGTTGCGGCTTTCCCCGTCGCCGCTCGGCTTAACGCGAAAATACTTTCGCTTCCTTGCTTCCCGGAACTAGAGGAGGATGAAGTGAGCCATGTGATTAACGCGGTTCGCGATGCCAACGAGTTAGGTGGGCCACTCTGAGTGAAGCTGGCATTGCACGAAATGCTCTGGCACCGCTGTGGAAAAATTTTTATCGCGCCAAGGCGCAAAGAAAGTCCTGGAAACGCGGTAGCGCTTTGTGCCTTTGCGCGAGAGTTTTTCTCGTGAAGAGCATACTGATACCGGAGGGGATAATGAAGATCGGAGTGGAGGAGGTCTTTCATAACGTCAGCGTGCATTGGCGTGGACAGACTTTGCGCATGACGCGAGGAGCTGAATTTGTAGTCGAAGTCAGGGAAGTCGTGGACATCGTTGAGGAACGCCTGTGGATGGCATCGTCGGAGCAGGACATCATTTTTCTACGGCTATTCACACAGGATGGGCCGCGTGCTTTCTTCATCGACAGTGACCCTGTGCAAACCAACGTGCGCGAGGTCTCGCCGGACTTGGAGCGGTTGGCTGATGTCTTCCCGTGGCTACTCCCCTCCGATTACACGCACCGTCAGGGAGATGTTGGGATTTACCAACGCCCAACCCTTCCGCCCTCAGCCGGGATAATCGCAAGAAAAGCATATCCTGAGACTTTTATACACATTCTGAGCAAGCGACATGCGCTCGATCCGGTGACTGCTTGCGACTTCTTCGTTGGCGATGGCCGTTATCACGTCAGAGTCAATCAGCCGTCACGGCTAATCCATCCAGAACATCCAGCCATCGCTTTAGCTCCGGGCATTTACGAATTGCTCGGAGCGCGCGGAACACCCCTGCCTGAATTTGTAGGACTCCGTGAGGGCGAGTCGGCGGAACTGGGAGAATGAAGGCATGTCGATACGAATTGCTGGCGTCGAGGTATTTCATCTCAACGCGCCTTTAGCATCTCCTTTCCGCTGGGCGACGGGGAGTACCAGAGAGCGAGAAGCAGTCTTAGTCAAGATTGAGACGGATGCTGGATTGACGGGATGGGGCGAGGCCCTGCCAACTCCAGCGGCACGCG
The DNA here is from genome assembly GCA_035572035.1 of Pyrinomonadaceae bacterium. GTDB lineage: Bacteria > Acidobacteriota > Blastocatellia > Pyrinomonadales > Pyrinomonadaceae > JAOAPY01. The sequence continues at coordinate 60,601 of DATNBH010000063.1, forward strand.
TCATCTCGGATTTTCTAGCCCCGGTGCTGCTCGGTAGAGATTCTCTGGACCGCGAGGCTCTGGTAGCTTCGATGCACCTGGCGGCCGGCGGTTCCGGCGAGCGGCGTGGAGTGAACTTCGCCGCCATAGGAGCTTGCGAGATCGCGCTCTGGGACATCGCTGCAAGAGCCGCGGGAGAACCCTTGCATAAGCTGCTCGGCGAGCTGAAGCGTAAACGCGTCGCAGTCTATGCTTCCGGCCTCTACTATGAAGAGGCTCATTCAGACCCACGCGCTGAAGCGAGTAACTATCTTGAACGCGGCTTTACACGCATCAAGATGAAGATCGGCGGGCTTCGGTCGACGGAGGAGTTGGCACGTATCTCTGCCGTACGAGCCGCTATTGGCTCTAGTAACTCTCTGATGGTCGACGGCAATCAGAGTTACGACGCAGACGCGGCGGCAGGCTTGAGCAGTGCTTTAAGAGATTTAGATGTAGTTTGGTTTGAAGAGCCGCTGCCTGCTGACGACATCGCGGGATACCGTCGGCTTAGTGCGCGCACGAAGATTCCACTGGCAGCGGGCGAGAACCTGCACGGGCGAGAGGGTTTTGAAGTCTTCCTCTCGGAGGACTTGCTCAAAGTCGCGCAGCCGAACGTCGGAAATACCGGCGGGCTGGCGGAAGCTCTCGCAGTGTCCCAGGCTGCTCACGCGAACGGCCTGCGCGTGGCGCTCCATTACTGGGGAACGCCTGTCGCGCTGGCGGCTTCGCTGCATCTGGCGGCTTGTCTCCCGGAGGGCGAGGATTCGCCACTCATCGAGCTTGATTGCACGCCCAATCCACTTCGCGACATTCTAGGCGGGCCTTGGATGGAGTTGCGTGATGGAACGCTCGCTGTGCCCAAGGGGCCGGGAATCGGTCTGCGCGTGGATGAGCAGGCCCTAATGAGATTTTGTAAATTCTCTCGAAGACACGCTCTTATGAAGAACTGATTACTAGAGTCCCCCAACTCGCAACCAGCTTTGCCCGAAAAGCTATTCAAAGGTGCAAAGCTATAAATATCGTGCTCCTCCGGAGCACTTCACGTACATCACATGCCAACCACTTTCCGATAACCAACTCGTCTGCGGCGCACTGCCGGATTGAGGGAGGAGAATCCCTGATGAATAAAGAGAGAATAAGCGTCGGAGATTTTCTGCAAGCCAACCCGGACTTCACTTTTGATCTTGAAGAATATCTCATCTCCACCACCTTTGTTCCGCTCCTTCAATCACAGATGAAGCTGTTTATCGCGGCCCTCGGAGAAGAGAGCGTCCCACGCTACACGCCGGGCGCTATGCTCAAAAAAATCAAAGGAGGTGTCTGTCAAAATGTGCCCGCCTATCGTGATTACCAGAGCTTTGATGATTATTCGAATCTACCCTTTATCGCCAAGAACGACTTGCGATCGTCACCCTCCAGTTTTCTCTCTCAAGATTACGAGCGCGATCGGCTCTGGCTGAAGCACACTTCCGGCACCACCGGGCCGCCGATTCCTATTTGGTATAGCCCCGAATTCTACTTTCAACTTTTGCTCCTCTCGCTCCGCAAGGTGGCTGCACGCTTCGGCATTACCAAGTTAGGAAGAAACCCTTTCTTCTGTCTTTCGATTAGCGACATCCCCGCGGCGAAGAATTCGATCATCGTGGATCCGACAGACGAAGTCGGCTTTATCCTTCAGGTCGTGGTTGATACCACGCGGCCTGAGACTTTCGCGCGCGTCTTCGAGTTGCTGCGCGTAGGCCGGTTTGAGTGCATCAGCACCAAACCCAGTCTCTTCGAGTTGCTGGTTGAACACGGTGCGAACTATGGCGGCACAGACGAAGCGCCGCTCTTTCTGGTGTCCGGCGGCCACCTGCTCGACGAAGACTTGCGGCAGCAACTAACTTCGATGTTTCGCGCGCCCGTCATCAACACTTACGGCATGACGGAATTCAACGTCATCGCCTCGGAATGCAGTTCGGGGCAGTTGCATTTAGATGACCACGCATTGTTCGCGGAAGTCTACGAAGACAGCAACCGCCCACCAGGCAGCCACGAGGGAGGCGAATTGGTTTTGAGCAGTCTCGAGAATCTCGCCATGCCTTTGCTGCGTTATCGCACGGGCGACCAGGGACGCATTTCGCATGAAACCTGCACTTGCGGAACCCACGGACGGCTGCTTGCTGGTTTCTACGGTCGCCGTATCAGGTGTTTTGTCATGAACACTGGCGAAAAACTCTCACCTACTTATTTCAATGATCTCTTTTTCCACTTCCCTGCGCTCGACGAGTTCCAGATTGCACAAAAGGAATTTGATGTTTTTGAGGTCTTTGTTGCATTCAAACCGGACGCAGACGATCGCGCGAAAACCCTCCAGGCGATTGAGGCCCATGTCCGGCAATCGATCCCGGTTGCGGTTAAGCTGACGGCGGCGGAAAAAGACTTTCGTAGTGTTTCGAAGTTCGAACGCTACTTGACTCTTGTCCAATAGAGAGAAAGTTGAATTCTCCACAAGTGTTCGATGTCAGACAACAGGGTGCGATTGGCGACGGTTGCAGCAAAGATACTCTCGCCATCCAGAAGGCGATTGACCGCGCGGGTGAAAGTGGCGGCGTGGTCTATTTCCCCGCTGGAAATTATCTCTCCGGCACGCTGCATCTCAGGAGCGGTGTAACTATCGAGCTCTCCGAAGACGCAGTGCTGATTGCGAACCGGGAGGACTCCGATTTCGACGCTTGCGAAAAACTTGACTATGAGTCGTTTGCAGATCACGAAACGACATCTTTTCGTTATGCGCTTTTATGCGGAGAGGAGGTGCAGAACATCTGCATTCGGGGGCGCGGCTTCATCGATGGCCGGGGGACCGAACGCGGAGGGCCAAAACCAATTGCACTCAAACGCTGCCGGCAAATTTCGATCACGGACGTCACTTTGAAGAATGCGCCGAATTATAATCTCAGTCTACTGGGCTGCGCGCACGCAGAGATTCGAAACGTGACCATCGTCAATGGTTTTGTCGATGGCATCGATGTCGATTGCTGCCGGCATGTGAACATTGCGAATTGCCGCATAGAATCGCGCAATGACGCGATCTGCCTGAAGACCAGTCTCGCACTCGGCGCCAGGCACTCGACGCAACACATCACAATCAACGATTGCATTCTTACGACAACGCGCAATGCTTTCAAGCTCGGCAGCGAATCAGCCGGTGATTTCAAAAACATCGCATTGACAAACTGCACAATCCTTCACCGTCCTGAAATATTTCAAGAAAGACCGGCCGCCGGTATTTCATTGCTTGCTGTTGACGGCGGCAATATCGAAGGTGTCGTCATCTCAGATATTTCTTTGACCGGCGTTCGTGTCCCTATCTTTATCCGTTTGGGTAATCGCGGGCTTGGGCAAATTGGTCCACCGTTGCCCGGTCAACTTCACAATGTCTCAATCTCACGCGTTGTCGCTAAACAGGCGGATCTGGCAGCATTGATTGCTGGAATTCCCGGTCATTGTGTGGCGCGGCTCAGCCTGAACAACATAAGTACTTCTCTGCTGTGCGGCGGCAAAAGCGAAGCGGCGCAATTGGAGCCAGCCGAAAAGATTGATACTTATCCCCACGCTTCTATGTTCGGGGTCCTGCCTGCGTGCGGCGTGTATATTCGCCATGCGGTAGACCTCACGCTGGACGACGTGAAGCTACGCTTGGAGAACCTTGACACACGTCCAGCGCTGTTCATGGACGATGTGGAAAACATCAGCGTACGACATTTTGACGTGGCGCCGAAAACTGGGGCAGAGTCGATGGTCCGTCTAGAGCGGGGGCGAGCCGAGCCGTTTTTCCCGCCGCTGGCTGTTACGATCGAGTCGGCCCGCTGACTAACCATTTGATAATGTCGGTTGCGCTAATGACGCCGACCGGATTTCTCTCCTGATCGAGCACAATCAGCCGCCACGTTCTATTGCTTGTGACTTGTTTCAACGCCGCCTCAAGAGTGGCGTTTTCACTGATTGTTACATACTCATCGAACATCACGTCTTTTACCTGCACATCACGCCCCTGAGCCGGCCTTAAAAGATGCTGTAAAGTCTGATAGACCGGCAGCATTCCAATGATTTTGCCGCCGTCGTCCTGGTTATCTGAGACCACTGCCAGACTTCCTATGTTCTGCTCGACCATATGTTGAACCGCGCGAAAGATGGACTCTGACTCAGCTACCTTTTCTACTTTGCTGGTCATCACGTGTTTGACCAGGGTCTCTTCCAGCAGCGGCAGCAAGGAGGGTTTCATATTGTCTCCCGAAGTTTTGAACCGGTTGATAAATGAGCTTGGGCGTCATTGAGGAACGGCAAACCCGCCAATTTGTAAGACTGGCTTAAGAACTCGAGTATCCGAAACGCTCTTCGATCAACGGTGGGCTGCTCCTTTAGTTGAGAGAGAAAAACTGTGAGCACCTGTTCGTATTCTACACAAGGCCAACAGCCTTTATCCTCACCGTTGACCCGCACTGAATGAGTCTGATGATCCAATTCAAAATGTGTTCCCGGCTCTGTTACCACGGTGGTCATCTTCTGTTCTTCCTTTGTACGCCAGCTGAGACGAGTCCTTCCATGACCGTTTGACCATGTGCAATCCAACTCACACTCAACTTCTACCTGACGTTCACCCATGTCATAAGTTACTTTGAGAGGTACCAAGCCGGGCACGAGGGGCAGCAGCCAGTCGAGCTGATTAATGCCTACATCGAGCAGCACTCCACCTCCGCTCAAATGACGATCAAAAAACCACTCGCTGGCAGACATCCAGTTTTCCAAATACTTCTGGTCAAAACTGGTGATCGGACCATCCAGGTGCTCGAAAAGATATTCCACTTCGGGCCGGTAGCGGCAATGCATCGCAACTTGTAAATGCCGTTGGTGGTACTCTGCGAAAGCAAGCAGTTGACGGGCATCTTCCAGATTCGTCGCCAGCGGCTTCTCGCAGAGAACCGGAAGCCCCCGTTCCATGGCGAGCAAGGCTTGTCGTGCATGTAGAGAGTTAGGAGATAAGATGAGGACAGCATCCAATTGCACTTTTAGCAGTTCTTGAATGTCTGTTGTGAGGAAGCGGCCGGGTCGCGCTGCTCGCTGAAGTTGTGCAACCGAGGGATCGGCAACCGCCACAAACTCTATAGTGCCGAGATCCGCCGCAGCCTTTTCGTAGGTTCTAAAAATAGAGCCTGCGCCGCATGCTCCTAAACGATAAACATGACCACCCACAAGCCCGCATTCTAACAGTTGCAAGATACTGTTTGCGCTTCAATTTTTCTCGTGTTCGAGACGGTAAATGTCTTGCTGAAGGAGAGCGTTTCGTGCATAATGCGGCGCAGATCAATCTTGAAATCCGCCACCGCAGCGAAGTCTTTGCTCATTGCCGTGGCAAGCTGTGTGTTACTGCCTCGTCGGTCGCTACTCTGCTATGGGCAGACTCAATTAGCGACTGACCTAATCAAGATCAGGCATAATTACCAGCTTCCTCCTTTTGTTCTTCAATCCTACGCTGACCTCAGCAGAAAGGAGAAGATTACGTGGCAACAAAATCAGCCGGATCCGATGCGTCTAGCAAAATCGTAAAAGATCTTGCACGCAAGAGCGGTGTTGCTGAGTCAGAGGTTGCCAAGGTGCTCGAGCAACTTGGCATCTCTCGTATCTTACAGCAAGCGATCGCCGCCAATCAGGGTCGCGCCATCAAGCCGGACAGTATCAAGCTAGCTGTTCGTATTGGCAAAAACGCCATAATAGTTTAGATGGCGCGGCCTTGTTGCACGCTTTGGGGACAGTTTGCAGGCTCTCTTCCGAAAAGGTGAGATCCACACCCTAGAAAGTCTTCTTATCTAATCCTCTCAGCTTCGCGCTTTAGGGACGGTTGACAAGCTCTCTACCAAAGGTGAGATCCACACCTTAGATAGTTTACTCATCCACTCCCTTCGGCTTTCAAAAAAGATTCGCTTCGAGGACGGTTGTCAGGCTCTCTCAAAGGCGAGATCCACGCCCTTGGTTAGTCTTCTCGTCCACTCCTCTTAGCATTTGCGGTTCGCTTGAGGGGCGGTTGGCAGGCTCTCTTTAAAGGCGATCTACGCCTAAGTTAGTTTAGTCAGCCACTCCTCAGCGACGAAATCCGAACGGTTGACGCAACCCGAGAAGGGGCCATCTATGGATTACTTGAGCCCGCCAGATCCATCCACCAGCCCTGCTGATGTCTACCACGAAGATCAAAACCAATCAGAACTGATCGCCCACCTCTCCGAAGCCAGTGGTGTTTCGCAGGACTCAGTCAACAAAATACTCGAGGCGTTCTTGTCGCAGGAGCAGAGCACGGACTTGACGCAATTCCTAACCTACGGCGACCTGGTGCGGGAGTCCATCGAACAGCTTCGGCAGACGCGCAGTGCCTTTCAAAAGATAGATTTCTCCCAATCAGTCCCACCACGCTTTCCCTCTCATGTGCAGGTGCAGACTATCGGCGGCTGTAACGCTTCATGTGTGATGTGCGCGATGAGTTCTACCGAGATCCGTCAAGCTCAAAAAGGCAAGATGTCTCTCGAACTTTTTACCAAGATTATTACCGAATGCAGCTCGTTTGAAGAATGTCAGGATATTGCTCTCTATCTTCAAAATGAGCCTTTGCTTGATCCCGAGTTGGCCGGTAAGGTACGGCTTACGAAAGAGCTGAGTGATGGAAGATTGACTACCCGAATAGTGACCAATGGGAATCTCCTCACTCCCAAGCGCATTGACGAATTGCTCGATGCCGGCATCGATGTCATTTCGGTGAGTCTCAATGCCTTAACCGCCGAAACCTACGCCAAGGTAATGCCCGGACTTGAATTCGCACGAACGCTGAGCAACTTCGAATGCTTACTCGACAAGGCGTCCTCGCGCATCTTGATCACACTCACCTTCATGGTCACTGCGACCAACGAACATGAGATTGAAGAAGCTATCGCTTACTGGTCAGAGCGCGGTGTGCTGTGCGGAGCCTACGGTATAGGCACGATGTCTGGTACGGTGCCGAATTTCCCTTCAGTGCGCGCCAAGTCGTCACGACACCTCGAAGGGAAGGAATGCTATCTGCCTCTGGAGACGACTGCAATTATCAATAACGGCGACTTACTGCTGTGTTGTACAGATTGGGCGCGACGATCTGTGTCCGGTAACGTCTCCACCCAATCCATATACGACATATGGCATTCGGAAGAACTTTCCGCCTTGCGACGTCAGGCCATATTCAATAAATTCGAACACCCCATTTGTAAGAAATGTCTGGGCCAAACCAGGGTCCCTGCTAATTTGATGTACGAAGGGGGGCCGGGAACCATTTATAGAATTCGGCATTGACCTCAAAAGCTGAGGCGTGCTTCAGAGGTGCTCGTAACCCTGGGCATGAATCCGTCAGCATCAGCGATGCCGGGGAAGGCTCAGGGAACCGTAACTGATCAATCGGAATGAGGATGATATTGGGGTGGTATTTGTCGGTTTCCCCATGGTAGTTCTTCCAGCTCACGCAATCGCCTTATGTCAGCCGCCTCCATGCCGCCGTACTTTGTCTTCCACTTGTAGTATGTCGCTTCGCTAATCTCGTGCTCGCGACAAACATCGCGTACCGCTCGTCCACCTTCGACCGCTTTCAAGATCGTGATGATGGTGCTTTCGCTGAATTTGCTCTTTCGCATTCGGGCCTCCTGGCGTCATACTCGCCCGGAAACCTCTACTTTTCAATGGCCCAGTTTTGGGGGAGGGTTACAGTTAGAAGAAGATTTTCCGGTACGGGCAGCCATAGTTGCGCAGATCAATACGGCAAGGGTTAGACAAGTCGATAGTCACGGCGGTTTGGAATTCGAGGTTGATAAAGGAGCTGACTTCGAAGATATCACTGAGGCCGTTAGAATTGAGTTGACAAAGCCTTTGATTGATTTGCTACGAGCGCACACCTAAGGAGCCGGCGAAGGCTATCACTCAGATGTTAAGAATTCTGACGATTGACGATCACGAGGTGGTGCGTGGGGGTGTGAAAGAACTTTTCACACCGGGCACGGCCACGTTTGGCGAGGCGCGCAGTGGAGCGGAGGCTCTCAACCTCGTGCGCGAAGAGGATTGGGACATTGCAGTTTTGGATATCTCACTCGGTGGACGTAGCGGTCTTGACGTACTTGGAGAAATAAAAGAGCTGCGGCCAAAACTCCCGATCCTGATTCTGAGTATGCACGCGGAAACTCAATACGCGCGGCGAGCGCTAAAAGCGGGAGCCAACGGATACATCAACAAAGCCAGTTCGAGAGACGAGCTTCGCCAGGCAATCCTCAAAGTCATCAAAGGCGGCCGCTATCTCAGCCCGGCGCTCGCGGAAGCCCTCGCCTTCGATGTTGGCGACACTACGAAAGACCCGCATGAGACTCTATCGGATCGTGAATTTGAAGTCCTGAGATTAATAGCCTCAGGCAAAACTGTCGGTGAAATCGCGGCGCAATTGTGCCTCAGCGAAAAGACGATTAGCACTTATCGCCGGCGCGTTCTCGATAAAATGGAGCTGAAGACAAACGCCGAACTCACTCACTATGCGATCCGCAATGGATTAGTTGAGTAGGTGCAACAAACCTATCCGCAGATTGCGCAGATTCCACCGATTACAAAAACGGGCTTTTGCAACGGCGAAGCTGAAGATTTAATCAGTGAAATCTGCGTAATCGGACGGAAGGTTCTGATCTGCTATCCACCAGCTTGTTCAAGCTCACAACGTGTCCCTCATACCTCGCAACTGTAGGACAAACCCTTACACAGTTGTCGGAAAATCCCTACGAAACTATTAGCTGCTGACCGATGTTTCATTTTCGACTCTCCTTCTACTTTATAGAGCGGAGAGGCGACGGCTGTCATGGTCGTTATGTCGTAACCGTCCTGTCTGCAGGTGGGAGGTGGCAGGTCGGTGTCAAGCTACGGCAAGCCTCTCCACTTAAATCTCTCCCACTAGGGAACGCATGAATCTCGGCGAAGGAGTCCTGTTGAGATGGCATTTGCAGCACGTTCTACCAATCCTACAAGTCGTGTCTTGCTGGATGACAATCAAGCGCTAGTGCGAGCCGGAATGGGAGTTCTGCTCGAAGAGATCCGCGGTCTCAAAGAGATGTTTGTTTCGAGTCAACTCGAGAACAAGGCGTCCAGTCGGGAGGCGACTAGGGGTGAAGAAATTCAGCTTCACGAACTTACTCCTCGTCAACGTCAGGTGCTACGGATGTTAGTCGATGGCCACTCGACAAAGAGTATCGCTCTGAGCCTGAACATCAGCGTGAAAACAGCTGAGACGCATCGAGCTCAGCTCATGGAACGACTGGATATTCACGATCTGCCGAGCCTCGTACGATATGCAATCAGAATCGGTTTGATTAAAGCCTGAGGTAACCATCTTATGTGGCCCAAAGAGAACTCCTCCGCACAACTAGCTGCAACTCAATTGAAACTAGTGATTGCTGATGATTCGATCACACTTTGTGACCGGCTCGTAAATATGTTCTCGGAAGTTGACGGGGTTGAAATTGTGGGGCTGGCCAAGGATGTGCCTTCGGCCGACGAAGCCATCAATAGGTTACAACCCGACGTGGTGATTCTCGACATTCAAATGCCGGGCGGCAGTGGTATCGACGTTCTGAAAGCAATGAAACAGAGACATGACACCGCCATCGCGATCATGTTGACTAATCATCCCTATCCACAATATCGGCAGAAGTGTCTCGAGCTGGGCGCAGACTACTTTTTTTCCAAATCCACTGATGCGCAGCGATTGCTGGAAGTGATCGGACAACTGGCAAACAGTAAGAGGAGTTTGCATGGTTGATCGTTTGAACAATGGGTCAATTACCGCTGTCATATCGGCGCAATGCTTCGAACCTCGGCGCCAAGCATCAAAGCTCCGTGGCCTGAGAGCCAGTGACGAGGACTCGACCACATCCCAGACCGAACCAACTCAGAAAGCTTTACGCGAAAGCGAGCGGCGGTACCGAGACTTCTTCGACAACGCCACCGACGCGATCTATGTGCACGATCTCAACGGGCGCTATACCCTCATCAACAATGCCGGCATAAAACTCATCGGCTATAGCCGGGCGGAAATCCTCGAGATGAACATCGGCGACGTTGTTTCCCAGCAGTCTCTCGAGCAGATCAAACACAACTTTGACCAGAAGCTGAGAAATCACGAACCCACGATTTATGAAGTCGACGTGATAACACGTGACGGTAAGAAGATACCGATCGAAGTAAACAGCCGTTTGATTTACGAGCGTGGCGTCCCGGTCGGCGTGCAAGGGACAGCCCGCGATATTACTGAGCGCAAGCGTGCCGAAAAGGCACTGCGTGAAAGCGAGGAGCAATTTCGCGCTCTATTTGAAAATGCGAAGGACGTCCTCTTCACCTGTGATCTTTCCGGTAATTTCACTTCGCTGAATCGCGCCGGCGAGATCGTGACCGAATATTCTCGCGAGGAAGCGGTTGGGATGAACTTTGCTCAAGTCGTTGCTCCCGAACATCTTCACATTGCGAAAGAAATGCTGAGCCGCAAAGCGCAGGCTGACGTGGCCACGACGTACGAACTCGAGATAGTCACCAAATCTCGGCGCCGGGTGCTCTTCGAAATCAGCTCTCGTTCGAGATATCGCGAGGGCAAAGTTATCGGCGTCCAGGGCAGCGCTCGCGACATCACGGAACGGAAGAGCGCCGAAGAAGCGCTGCGCCGATCTGAAGAACAATACCGCATCTTGTTTGAAAGCAATCCACTGCCGATGTGGGTATTTGACCTGGAGACTCTTTCCCTTTTAGCCCTCAATGAAGCGGCCGTGCGACATTATGGCTACACGCGCGAGGCGTTTCTCTCTTTGAAGCTTCAGGATCTCCATCCTTCACTGGAAGAAGCTGAAGCAATGGCGAGTCGACTTAACCGGATCGAAAGTCTGAGCGATCTGGGAGAGTGGCGTCATCGCACTGCAATCGGAAGCATCATCAATGTTGTGATAACCGCTAACATCACCCAGTTTTCTCAGCGACAAGCCGGGTTGATGCTTGCTCACGACATCACCGAACGCAAGCGCGCTGAGGAAGCGCTGCACTCGAGTCAGTTGCAGTTACAGCAATCACAAAAACTCGAAGCAATCGGCCAACTTGCAGGCGGAGTAGCTCATGATTTCAACAATCTTCTCACTGCGATCAGCGGCTATACCGATCTGTCGCTGCGACGCTTGAGTGAAGACGATCCAGTGCGACGGAATCTTCTCGAGACGAAGAAAGCCTCCGAACGAGCTGCATCATTGACTCGCCAATTGCTTGCCTTCAGTCGGAAACAAATTCTGGAGCCGAAAGTGCTCGACCTGAATTTGGTCGTCCATGACATGCATAAGATGCTCCAGCGTCTTATCGGCGAAGACATCGTGCTCTCCGCCAAACTCGCCATCAACATCGGCAAAGTGAAGGCGGATCCCGGCCAGGTTCAGCAAATCATCATGAATCTGATCGTCAATGCTCGTGATGCTATGCCTCGCGGAGGAATGGCGACCATCGAAACTGGCAACGTAAGACTGGACGAGGCGTACATGCTGGGCAAGGCTGCCGTGCAACCGGGCGACTACGTGATGCTGGCGATGAGTGACACTGGTTGCGGCATGGACGAGAAGACTCTCGCTCGCATCTTCGAGCCGTTCTTTACAACCAAAGAGGCTGGCAAAGGCACCGGTCTCGGCCTATCGACGGTTTACGGCATCGTGAAACAAAGTGGCGGATATATCTCAGCCTACAGCGAAGTTGGAGCAGGCACAGTATTCAAGGTGTACCTGCCTCGCATCGCCGGCGATCGAGAACCGGTGAAGCTCAAGACTGTGGCCAGAAGCGAAGCGCGTGGAACGGAGACGATTCTCCTTGTCGAAGATGAGACGGTTGTAAGACGAATGTCATCCATGATTCTCGAATCAAATGGGTATCGTGTGCTTCAAGCCGCAGATGCAACTGAAGCGCTCGCTATCTTTGACCAACATCGTGATGAAATTGAACTGCTATTGACTGACGTCATCATGCCTGGCATGAGCGGACGAGTCTTAGCGGAAAAGATTGGCCTGATTCGAGCAGAACTGCCGGTGCTCTACATGTCTGGTTACACCGACGACGCAATCGTTCGCCATGGACTACTCTGCGACGGCCTTGAGTTCTTGCAGAAGCCTTTTACCAGCGAAGTATTGACCAACAAGGTTCGGGATGTTCTCGATGCAAGAAAGAGTTCTGGTGATTTGTTGTGAGATCGGAGAGAGATGATAGTCATGAAGGTTTTCCTAAACCGGCGAAACGAAGAAACGAAGGCGTCGGCTCGCTGTTGTTTTTGCTTGAACAGGATGTAAAGCCTGGTCTGACTTTGGACTCGGAGTCGATGGAGATGATCGCCAACCTGCTCCGCGCGTTTTTCAGACGCTCCGATCTGATAAAACAAATACAGCGAAGATCCTTAATCGTCCTGGCGACAGATGCTTCGACGTTGCAGATAGACAAGATCTCGGAGCGCTTGTTCGCGATCCTCGATTCAACCAACCGGCAGTGCAAATCAGAGCTTAAGATGAGCTGGACTGTCAGTGTTCTGCCGCTTGGACCAGCAGAAAGCTATTCGTTTGATGCCTCCGATGTTGAGAGTCGTCAATTCATCCACTTACGGCCATAACGTGAGAGCGCCGTAGGCGCTCCGCTCTTCAGTCCCAGAGGGACGAAATGTCTATAGAACCACGCAGTATAGAAACCCTTTTCGCTCCGGAGGAGCGAGATATTCGGGTTGGGCGGCAGCACATACGCTCCTAACGGAGCTAAGGAAGTAACTTTTGCGAACGTGAACTATAAACATTTCGTCCCTCCGGGACTGGAAACCGCAGTTCTATTTGTTGCCTGAACTTTAGAGACAGGACACTAGCGTGAGGCTCCACGGGACCAGCCCGTGGCATCCTGAGAAATAACAATATGATTCTTGTTAGCGGCCAGCGTGAAATACCACGGCGCCAGGCCGTGGCATCACTAATCATCGCGTTCTCATTTGCTCTCGACAGAAATAATCCCTATAAATACGCAAGAACTCGATGAATCCGTTGTCATCAGCGATTACCGTATTGACAGCGATGATTACGCCCGCGGTGCTCATCTCTGCTTGCGGCAGCATGATTCTGTCAACGTCGTCGCGACTTGGCAGAGTTGTTGATCGCGTGCGCGCGCTTTCGGAGAAACTTGAAGAGATTTCGCACCACTCGCAGCCGACTGAATTAATCAAAGAGAGGCAAGCAGCAATTTTTCTTCAGCTTGATAAGCTGACGAGTCGAGCGCGGATCCTGCAGCGCTGCATGGTGACTTTTTACTTGTCGTTGGGAGCGTTTGTGGCAACCAGCGTGGCGATTGGAGTCGTAGCGGTGCTGCCCTCGCCGGGCTACACACTGGCGCCTGTCATTTGCGGATTAATTGGGGCGCTGTTTCTCTTTTATGGCAGCATGCTGTTAATTTTTGAAGCGCGACTCGCATTAAGTACCATCCACGCTGAGATGGACTTTGTCTGGCATCTTTCGAAGAAAGTCACGCCACCTGATTTGGTGAAGGGTCATAAGACTCACTTCGTCCACTTCCGCCGTCATAACTGAATGGCGGCTGTAGACGTTTTGGGTCAACAACGGGCAATCCTTCGTCGCAGAGCGACGAAGAGTAATGCTTGAAGCTGCTTGTCCGAAAAGTCTCAAATCCCACCTGCGGCAGCTGGTGGATAGTTCAAGTTCGACCTACAAAGAGAGGTTGGAATTGGTCCTTTGAATCCCCTCAGCGGCAGCTGAGGGATGTTTCAAGTGCTGCCTCGCTCGCAAGTTTTCAACGAAATAGGCAGGACTTGAACCATCCACCAGCTGCCGCAGATGGGATTACGTAAACAACGACATCAAATATTGGTAGGCTGGACCTGAAGTAACCACCAGCTGCCGCAGGTGGGATTTAGAACTTTTCGTGCAAAGGTGCTCGAAGCCCAAATTGTTATCAAATGGATTCTACTGAGCCTTCATACATTTCGCTGTGGCGTTCGGGAGAGCTTCTGCGTCGCGTTGAAGCGCTCGAGGCATTGCTTGCACGCTGCACCGTTTGCCCGCTCGACTGCGGCAACAATCGACTGGAGGGTGAGCTGGCGCGTTGTTTCTCGGCGAGCTTACCGATCGTCTCTTCTTACACACCTCACTTTGGAGAAGAACCTCCGCTGGTAGGCAAAGGCGGCGCCGGGAACATCTTTTTCGGAAACTGTAATCTTCGTTGTGTCTACTGCCAGAATTATCAAATCTCGCAAACTCACAAGGAACAGATTAAGAATGAAGTGACGCATGAGCGGCTCGCCGAAATGATGCTCGAGCTGCAAGCGCGTGGCTGCCACAACATTAACTTTGTTTCGCCGACACACTTTGCGCCGCAACTGGCGCGCGCTGTTCTGCTCGCAGCTGATCGCGGGCTCAGGTTGCCGATTGTTTACAACACAAACACTTACGATTCGGTGGAGGTGCTGCGACTGCTTGACGGCATCGTCGATGTCTACCTCCCCGACTTGAAGTACGCCGAAAATGAGGCTGGATATCTTTACTCGAAAGTGAAAGGCTACAAGGACTACGCGCGCCTGGCGCTGGCCGAGATGTACCGGCAGACCGGCGATGCATTGGTATTTGGCGAGGATGGACTTTTGAAGCGAGGCCTGGTGATTCGATTGCTGGTGCTTCCCAATGACATTGCCGGAGTGACTGAATCGTTGGAGTGGATTCGCAGCGAACTAAGTCCGCTGGTAACAATTTCTTTGATGGCCCAGTATTATCCAACGAACGTGGCCGGGACTAATCCGCGTTACACGCTCTTGTCGCGACGAATTCGGGAAAGTGAATGGATGCGAGCCGTGGCTGCGCTTGACGAAGTGGGCATGACGGAAGGGTGGATGCAGGAGTACGATGGCGCCGCGTTTTATTACCGGCCTGATTTTTCCGATAACGAAAAGCCGTTTAAGGATATTCGGGATTTTGAGTAGCTCGGAGCGAGTTTGAGATCTCCAATCTGAGATCTGATCTGCAATCCTGAGATCTGAAATTTGAGATCGCCACAAATCACTATGTCGAAACCAACCACTGCAAACATCAACACTCCAGCGCCCGACTTCACACTTTCAGACGGCGACGGCAAGCAGTGGAGTCTCGCCGATCATCGCGGCAAGGTAGTCGTCCTGCTCTTCTATCCGGGTGACGAGACGCCAATCTGTACGCGCCAACTCTGCTCCGTGCGTGACAACTGGGAAGACTACCAGGCGACTGGAGCCGAAGTCGTCGGGATATCAACCAACAGCGTTCAATCACACAAGGATTTCGCGGTGCATCACAACCTGCCGCTCCGCCTGCTTGCCGATGTCGATCGAAAAGTCGCGGACGCTTACGGCGCCAATTCCCTGATTCCCGGAAAGGTGGCGCGCTCAGTGTTTGTCATCGACTCGAACGGAGTCATTCGCCATCGTGACGTTCGCCCGCTGGGACTCTTTCGCCCCAAGGATGATGAGATCATCCGCGCCATTCGCGATGCCCAGAAAAACTGACGCGGAGAGGCTGATGGAATACGAGTTTAGCCGCAGATGAACGCGGATATGACGGATCTGAAAGGCAATAAGATTTGCAGGCGGTCAAGTCACGGGTAATCACGCGAGCTGGATAAGCTCAAGGTCAGAAAAACTGACACGGAGGCTGATGGAATACGAGTTTAGCCGCGGATGAACGCGGATATGACGGATCTGAAAGGCAATAAGATTTGCAGCCGGTCAAGTCACGGGTATTCACGCGAGCTGGATAAGCTCAAGGTAAGGAAGGGTTGCTTGCGCCCGCTTGACTGTCATCAGCATTCAACTGGATTAGAACCCCAACTTTTCCAATTTGATTGGGAGGCTATGCAACCTGAGCGGGGGCAAGCCCACCTTCCCAACCTCGAGCTGATCCAAGGTCAACCTAATTTCTCAATCGAGAGCTTAACCAGCGCGCTTTTTAAGATCCCCTTCATCCGCGTTTATCCGCGGCTAATTCTGGTTTGCCTGCTGAACGGCTATAATCCGGGCAAGGAGAAATTCAATGGCAGATATGGTTCAGTGCAAACACTGTGGAGAAAAACGTCCGGCGCTTGGGTTTGCGCCATTTCCAAATGAACTCGGACAACGAGTCGCAAACGAAATATGCCAGCCTTGCTGGGCCCTTTGGCTTCAAAAGCAATCTCAGATAATCAATCACTACGGTCTCGACCTCTCGACTACCGACGCTCAGAACTTTCTTTTCGACAACATCAAGGGCTACCTGTTCGACGACAGTTCTGAACTTGCTCAAATCGACACCTCAAAAGAAGGCTCCGTTAAATGGTAAAGAAGATTAGCCGCGGATAAACGCGGATAAGACGGATCTGAAAACGAAAGTAGGAATGTCTCCCGAGCTCACTCCTATTTAGATCCGTTTTATCCGCGTTCACGCGGCTAATTCGCACCAGTACGGCAAAGAAAAAGTAGGTAAAGCATAAATGGTGAACTGAAACCTTAGCCGATACCACAGGCTGGCCCTGTGGTGTTTCATGTTCACAGCTACAAAAACAGGCTGATCCATCGGTTCGCAAGAGGCCACGGGCTGGCCCCGTGGTGTTTCACGTGGCCGCCTGCCACCAGCATGAAGCGTGAACACTCCACGGGACGAGCCCGTGGCATCACCAAAAATCTCGGCCCGCCTCTGTTAGCAACCAACGTGAGTGACCACGGCGCCAGGCCGTGGCCTCAGTTTTAGCAACTACCTACTTTTTCTTGGCGCACTGAATCCGCACATCCGTATTTACTGAATTCCAGTTCTGCGATAAGCTGTCGCCTCCTTTCAAGCTAGCTTGCCGGTGCGTTCTGCCGGCTGGCGTGTCGCCAAATCAACTCAAGATGGGAAGTGGATTTTCACTATGCGAAGAATCCGCCTGATCACTACTCTGTTAACACTGGCTGCGTTAACTGTTTCAGCGGCAATCCCTGTCGCTTCGCAACGCAGCGCCATCGACACATACGCGATTACCAACGCGAAGATTATTCCCGTCTCCGGCCCGATCATCGAGCGTGGCACCATCGTCATTCGCAACGGGTTGATCGTTGCCGTTGGCGACAAGGCCACCGCTCCGGCCGACGCGCGCGTGATCGACGGCGCCGGACTGAGTGTGTATCCGGGTCTTTTCGACACCAACACCAACTTAGGTTTGCCCGCGCCGTCTCCAGCGCCATCGCCGGCCGGCGGCGGATTTGGCCAGGCCCAGTTGCGTGCTACGACGACGGCTCCTTCCGGTCCAAACTCGACTCAACCTCCCGGCCTGCAACCCGAGGTAATGGTCGAAGACTCCATCCGGCCCACTGGAGCTGACCTCGAGTCCGCGCGCACGAACGGCATCACCACCGCGCTAACGGTGCCGCGTTCGGGGATCTGGCTTGGACAATCGGCTTTGATAAATCTCGCCGGTGAAACGCCGCAAGAGATGATTGTGCGATCTCCAGTGGCAATGCATGTCGGCTTTACGCCACTGCGTAATGGCGGCTATCCCGGCTCACTGATGGGTGTCTTTGCTGCGTTGCGCCAAATGCTGCTCGACGCGCAGCGTTATCAAAAGTCTTTGGAGATTTATGAGCGCTCGCCGCGAGGCACTCGCCGTCCCGATCTGGATCGATCGCTAGCGGCTTTGATTCCAGTGCTTGAGGGAAAGTTACCGGTAGTTATGCACGCCGATCAGCAACGTGAGATCGAGCGCGCTCTTGACCTCGCTCAGGAATTCAAGCTGCGCGCAATCATCGCTGGCGGCTCCGAAGCTGCGATGGTTGCTGATCGATTGCGAGAACGTGATGTGCCGGTGCTGTTATCACTCAATTTTCCCAAGCGTACGACTTCGGCGGCGCCTGAGGCTGATCCCGAAACGATGCGAACTCTCCGATTCCGCGTCGAGACTCAAAAGACTGCAGCCAAACTCGCTGCAGCGAAAGTCAAATTCGCTTTTCAATCAGGCGGGCTTACTAATATTGCCGACTATCGAGCCAACGCCGCCAAGGCGATCGAGAGTGGCCTTTCGCAAGACGAGGCCCTGCGCGCTCTAACTTTGCGCGCCGCAGAGATTCTTGGCGTGGGCGATCGACTTGGATCGATTGAGACCGGCAAGATTGCCAACCTGACATTAACCAAAGGTGATCTTTTTGATCGCAGCACGCGCATTACGAACGTCTTCATTGATGGCAAGCCGGTTGAGTTGCGTCCGGTGACTACACCGCCGGCTGGCGCGGGCGCAGGTGGCGGCGAGCCGCGTGTGAATATGGGCGGTAACTGGACAATTAATGTCGACGTAGGCGGTCAAAGTCTCCCAGGCACGATGGTCGTCCGGCAGGAGGGCACAACTCTTTCAGGAACGGTAACCACGCAGTTGGGAACTTCTGAATTCAGCAATGGAGCCTTGAGTGGAAACAGCTTTAGTTTTGTTGCCAACGCGACTATTCAAGGTCAATCGGTACAGCTGACGATCAGCGGCACGCTTCAAGGAGATACTTTTAGCGGCAGTATTCAGTCAGCCTTAGGTACTCAGTCGATTACCGGCACGCGTACTCCGTAAGGGCTCGGGTGTAGGAGTTAGGGTGTGGGGTGTAGCTACTTTCATTCTCACCCGGTTTCAACCGGGTGACCGTGGGAGCCAATAAGACGGAAACCGTTTCAACGGTTTTGGTTCCTGGATAAGCATGGAAACCGTTGAAACGGTTCAAAGATCTGTTAATAAGCGACTTCCACCTGGTTGAAACCAGGTGTGAATAAGAATTGATGCATTGTCGATTCATCTCTCAATACCTGGAGCGAAGATGAAAAACTTTATTGCAAAGCTACTCTTACTTTCTCTATTCGCGGCTTTCTTGCCGAACGCGGCGTCAGCGCAGCGGTCGAGCTCAAGTAGCGCGGCGGAAACGCTCATCCGCAACGCGACCGTTTTAACCGTGACGCACGGTACGCTGCTGAACACCGACGTGCTGCTGCGCAATGGCAAGATTGCGAGCATCGGCAAGAACCTAAAAGGCTCCGCCAACGCCCGCGTGATCGATGCCACCGGCAAATATGTGATGCCGGGTATTGTCGATTGTCACTCGCACTCGATGCTGGACACCATCAACGAAGGGACACTCGCAGTCACTTCAATGGTGCGAACGCGAGATGTCTTGAATCCCACTGACATCGATCTTTATCGAGAGCTGGCAGGTGGCGTTACTACTCTGAATCTTCTTCACGGCTCCGCCAATCCGATCGGCGGACTCAACACTGTCGTAAAGATTAAGTACGGCCGCCCTGCCGAGGAATTCATCTTTCCCGGCGCGATGCCGGGTATCAAGTTCGCGCTCGGTGAAAATGTGAAGCGTTCGAGCAGCCCCAATCTCGCGGGCGCCACGCGACGCTATCCAAACACCCGTATGGGCGTCGAGGAAACGATTCGAGATGCCTTCACTCGCGCGCGTGATTACAAGAAGACCTGGGACGAGTACAACGCTGCGATCAAGAAAGGTGAAAAGAACTTGATCCCGCCGCGTCGAGATCTGCAGCTCGAGCCGCTTGTCGAAGTGCTGGAAGGCAGACGCTATGTCCACTCGCATTGCTACCGCGCCGACGAGATTCTGATGCTGATCGGAATCGCAAACGAGTTCGGTTTCAAGATAAAGACTTTTCAGCACGTCCTCGAAGGTTACAAAGTCGCGAAGGAAATAGCTGAGCATGGCGCCGGCGCTTCCACTTTCGCGGATTCATGGGCTTACAAGATCGAGGCTTACGACGCCATTCCTTATAACAGCGCCATCATGGCGCGCGCGGGGATTGTTGTTTCGGTTAATTCCGATTCCGACGAACGTGCTCGACGCTTGAACATCGACGCTGCCAAAGCAATGCATTACGGCGACCTCAGCGAAGATGAAGCGCTAAAGTTGATTACCTTCAATCCCGCCATTCAGCTCGGCATTCAGGATCGCGTCGGATCGATTGAAACAGGCAAGGATGCCGATTTAGCTATTTGGAACGGCCACCCTCTCAGCGTTTATGCTCGCGTCGATATGACTTTCATTGATGGCGAAGTTTTCTTTGATCGCGAGAAGGATGTTACTCGTCGCGCCGACATCGCCAGGGAACGCGCGCAATTGGAACAGGCCGAGCCCAATCGTCCAGCTGCGGGAGGCCGTCCTCCTCAAGCCCCGCGCGGCCGTCGCCCCGGAGCACACGACGACGACATGGAACAGGGGGACCAGCCATGAAGAACCGACAGGAAGACACGGAGACGCGGCGACGGGGAGAAAAAACGATGGAAAGGCACAGCCAACCAGAATCAGCGAAAAGGTCGGATCAGATCGAGGTCAGCAAGGGTAGCTTGCTCCCGCTCGGCTTTGAAAAACTAATGCTAGTTTTGAGTGTGCTGCTGCTTTCCACATCACCAACCGTCGCTCAACAGATCGGTAACCCCACCACTCAGCAGGGCGTGAATTATCCCCGCGGCATTTATGCGATTCGCAATGCTCGCATCGTCACGCTTGCCGGCCCGGACATCGAGAACGGCACAGTCGTGATTCGCGATGGCAAGATCGACGCCGTAGGTGCAGTCGTTAATGTCCCCGCTGGCGCACAAACAATCGAAGGCCGCGGCCTGACTGTCTATCCTGGAATGATGGATGCCGGCACGTCGATGGGTCTCGTTGAAGTTGGACAAGGCGCGAATGGAACCGTTGACACTTCTGAGACGGGTGACTTGAATCCCAATGCCAAGGCGATCATCGCAGTCAATCAACACAGCGCGCATGTAGCAGTTACGCGCGTGGACGGAATCACGCATGTGGTCACGTCGCCTTTGGGCGGTCTGATCTCAGGTCAAGCAGCAGTCATTAATCTGGTGGGAACAACGCCGAATGAAATGGCGGTGGCGCCGCTGGCAGCTCTCGTGATCAATTATCCGCGTATCGGCGGGCGCGGCGGAGACTTTGGCCCACCACAACCGGCGCCGGACGTTTCGGCCGCGTTGACAGCCAACGAACGACAACTCGATCAGATTCGCAAACTCCTGCGAGACGGCGAGGCTTACGGTCGTGCCCAGGACGCCTATGCCAAAGATAATTCGCTGCCACGTCCCGACCGAAACGTAGTGCTCGAGTCATTGGTCTCGTACGTTCGCGGCGAGCGGCCCGTGATCTTTCGAGCCGATCGCGAAGCCGAAATACGCGGTGCCATTAAGTTCGCGGAAGAAATGAAGCTCAAGCCCATCATCCTCGGTGGTGATGATGCCTGGAAAGTCACCAGTCTTTTGAAGGAAAAGAATGTTCCGGTGATTATTACTGGAGTGCAGAAGCTCCCGATTCGTGAAGACGATGCTTATGACACGCTTTACGAGAATGCGGCGAAACTTCAGCAGGCCGGCGTTCGTTTCTGTATTTCTACCGGAGAACAAGGTGCTGAAGTTCGCAACCTGCCTTACCACGCAGGCATGGCTGCCGCTTTTGGCCTACCGAAGGAAGAGGCGTTAAAATCGGTGACCCTGTATCCAGCTCAAATCATGAATGTGGGAGACCGTTTGGGCTCAATTGAGAAGGGCAAGATCGCCAATCTTGTGGTTGCAGACGGCGACCTGCTGGAAGCGAGAACGCATGTGCGGCACCTCTTTATTGATGGACGGCGTGTTCCCCTCGTCAGCCGCCACACTGAATTGAACGACGCTTTCAAGAATCGGAAGTAAGAATTTGGAGTGCGACGACCCTGTCGTCGCTTTGGTCGGTGCGACCTGTCGCACCAGTTTTTGGAGACTCGGCAATTTTCGCGAGCACGGCAAGCCGCCGTGGGCCAAAGCGGTGACAGGTCACTGTCCACAAAACTGCTCGGCAAGACTCTGCGCTGCTCCCGCTCTCCCGGGGTCTTTTACCCGGGTCTGATTTATCTGCGCCTTCGGCGCCATGACTTCATCGCTAATTCTAGGAGGATCTTTCCTTGTTTAATCGAAATCTGTCTGTCCCGACTCGTAGCGCCGCTTTTGTATTCATTGTGGCGCTGCTCTTTTTGGCCGTCAGTAGTGCATCGGCGCAAACAAAGCTGTTGCGATTCCCTGATATTCACGGCGACCAAATTGTTTTCACTTATGGAGGCGATCTCTGGACTGCATCGGCAAGTGGCGGCACGGCCATTCGCTTGACTGCTCATCCGGGAGTTGAAGTATTTGGAAAGTTTTCGCCGGATGGAAAATGGATCGCGTTCACTGGTCAGTACGACGGCGATGAACAAGTCTACGTGATTCCGGTGGGCGGTGGCGTTCCGCGCCAACTAACATTCTATCCAGCCAAGGGCCCCTTCACACCGCGTTGGGGATGGGACAATCAGGTGTATGGCTGGTCTAGAGACGGCAAGAGAATCTTCTTCAAGTCACAGCGTGATTCCTGGTCGCTACCGATCGCGCGTCTTTATTCAGTTGCAGTTGAAGGTGGCGGAGCTACGGCATTGCCAATGCCCGAAGCAGGCTCCGGTGATTACTCTCCGGATGGCAACCGCATGGTTTATTCGCCCCAGTCTCGCGACTTCCGTCCGGAGAAACGTTACGGCGGCGGTCAGGCAAATAAGCTCTACATCTTTGACTTGAAGACCAACGATGCCAAGGCAATTACCGAAGGACCTCGAGCAACTCGAGATGCGATGTGGATAGCCGACACGATTTACTTCAACTCGGATCGTGACGGACATTTCAACCTTTATTCCTATGGTGTCGGAAGCGGCAAGACCGCGCAGGTTACCAACAACAAAACCTACGATATCCGCTGGCCGAGCTCCGATCATGCGAATCGTATTATCTATGAGCTCAATGGCGAGCTTCAGATTCTCAATACCCAGTCTGGCAAAAGCACTCCCATTTCCATCTCTGTTCCAGACGACGGCTTAGCTCGCCGGCCCAGTCGAATTTCCGCGGCGAACAACATCGAATCCGCCGGACTCAGCCCTAAAGGCGAGCGCGCAGTCTTCGCTGCGCGCGGCGATATTTTCACCGCGCCGATCGAAAAAGGTCCTACTCGAAATTTGACGCATTCATCTGGCGCTCATGACAAATGGCCGTCATGGTCACCTGACGGTGCTCGTATCGCTTTTATGTCCGACATGTCTGGAGAAGAAGAGCTTTATGTGATTCCTCAGGATGGCTCCAAGCCTGCGGAAAAGGTCACGAGCGGAGGCAAAGCCTTCCGGTATCAGCCGGAATGGTCACCTGACGGAAAGTACATTGCCTTCAGCGACAAGGATGGAAAGATCTGGGTCGTAACAATGGCCGATCGCAAGATGATCGAGATCGTCGATACGCCTCGCAATCTCATTCGTGACTATGCCTGGTCGCCGAAAGGTAATTATCTCGCCTTCAGCATGGCGACATCAGCCAGCGGCTTCTCATCCGTGTACATTTGGAGCTCGAGCGACAACAAAGTGACGCGCGTGACGGACCCGCTGTTCAACTCGTACAACCCCGCCTGGGATCCACAGGGAAACTACTTGTACTTCCTGAGCGACCGCGAATACGCGCCGCAAATCTCGAACATCGAATTCAACTTTGCGACGAACCGCCCGACTTATATCTACGCGATGTCATTACGGAAAGACGTGAAACATCCGTTTCCTCCGGAGAGCGACGAAGTAACAATGAAGTCGGAAGAAGGCGCGAAACCGAAGGCAGCCGAGGAATCTAAACCAGACGCTGACAAGGCTCCTGCTGCTGAAGCCGCGAAGTCATCGCCGAGTGGAACAATTGACTTCGATCACATCTCCGACCGCGTCGCGCGCTTTCCACTTATCGCTGATAACTACGGCGGTCTGAGCGCGAAGACAGGTCATATCATCTATGGTGTCGCACCGGCGCCTTACAACGGGCGTCCTGGCGATCGACCAAGCCAACTTCGTATCTTCGCGTTTAAGGATCGAAAGGAAACGACCATCACTGAAGATGGCCGAGGCTACGCGCTGTCTGACGATGGTTCCAAGCTGTTGGTGGCTCAGGGACCGGGATTCAATCTTTACGATGCTACGCCTCAAGGCGATAAATCGAAGAAGGCAGTCTCGACCGCGGGTTTGGTTGTCGATCGCATACCGGCCGAAGAGTGGAATCAAATCTTCAATGAAGTCTGGCGCCGGTATCGCGACTTTTTCTACGTGCCCAACATGCATGGCTACGACTGGGTGGCACTGCGAGAACAATACAAACCGCTGCTGCAATACGTAGCTCACCGTTCAGACTTGAACTATGTCATCAGCGAGATGATCTCCGAGCTTACGATCCAGCACGCGTACGTCGAGGGTGGTGACTTCACTATTCCGCCACGTCCGCGAGTCGGATTGCCGGGAGCGCGCTTCGAACTGGATCAAGCTTCCGGACGCTATCGCATCTCGAAGATCTTTGATGGCGAGAATGAAGAAGACATTTATCGATCACCGCTGCGGGAGATCGGTGTCAATGTCAAAGTCGGTGATTACGTGCTGGCGGTCGATGGCGAAGAGCTGAAAGGGAATGATGATCCTTACCGGCTGCTGCGCAACAAAGCAGATAATCCGGTTCAGCTCACTGTTAACGGCACGCCCTCGATGACTGGCGCTCGCACCATCAGCTACCGGCCCATAACGGATGAGAGCCAACTTATCTATCTCGATTGGGTCGATGGCAACCGGCGGCGCGTTACGGAGGCCACCGGCGGACGTGTCGGTTACCTGCACGTTCCCGATATGGGTGCTCCAGGTATTCGAGAGTTCATCAAGTGGTTCTATCCTCAGCTCGATAAGGAAGGCTTGATTGTAGACGTGCGCGCCAACGGCGGCGGCAATGTCTCGCGGATGCTGATTGAACGGCTCCGGCGCAAGGTGCTGGGCGTCAACTATTCGCGGGTGGACGATATTGGCGCCACTTATCCCGATGGTGTTTTTCTTGGACCCATGGTGGCTCTGCTCGACGGCAATTCAGCTTCTGACGGAGATATTTTCCCGTTCATGTTCCGCCAAGCCGGCCTCGGACCGCTCATCGGCAAACGTTCGTGGGGCGGCGTGGTCGGTATCAATAATCGCGGACCACTAATCGATGGTGGCGGAATTTTTGTTCCCGGCTCGGCGCTGACGGTGAACGGGCAGTGGGTGATTGAAGGCTACGGTGTCGATCCTGATATCGAAGTCGACAATGATCCTAAGTCAGTGCTTGCGGGTCATGATCCGCAACTGGAACGTGGCATTGCTGAGGTGATGGCGAAGCTCAAGGCTGGTACCTTCAAGATTCCACCACGCCCTGCGCCTCCCGTGAAGACGATTAAGTAGAGACGAAATGAATTAGCCACTGATGAACACGGATCCACACTGATCAGGAAATGAAAGATTGGTGGTTGAGCCTGGGCCGAGTTCGTTGGTGGCTAATTCTTTGAGCAGCCACTCGACTCCGATCAGCTCAAGGTGGGGAAGGGCAGTTTACTCCCGCCCAAGTTTCAGGGCCCTTCAAGTAGGGGTCATTAAAGCTTGAATCAAACTTGAATGCTAATGAGAGGAAGAGCGGGCGCAAGCGACCCTTCCTGACCCTGAGCTGATCCAGGCGGACTGGTTCCAAAAGATTCAATTTATCAATAAGCATTCATGGCGAGAACTCGTGGTATCTAACCGTTCAGATCCGTGTCGTCCGTGTTTATCTGTGGCAAATCATGCCCAGGTAATTAGCCGCCCGCTACCGCAGGTCGTTACTTTCCCTGCAATATTCCCCTTTCTCGCCGCTGTCTAAGGCAACTTACCTGCGCCCCGTTTGCTCAAACACTCGCTGGTTCTTATTATTACGACGGGAGTAGCAACGAAACGAAGTCTCCGGCCTGGTTTCATTCATTAGTCCTGAAAACCAAAATCAAGGCAATTTCGTAAGTACTTCTTAGTTTTTCAGCCTAACAGTCTTAATTTGTCTGCTCTTATGACCACGACGACTCAAACAGGTACCGAAGTCGGAAATTATTTCGTCTCGAATTATCCACCATTCTCCCAGTGGAAACCCGAGCACCTCCCGGAAGTGATGGAGGTCCTGAACAGACCACCGCGCACCGCAGACCCGCTCGGTCTCTATCTACACATTCCGTTCTGTCGCAAGCGTTGCAAGTTTTGCTATTTCAAGATCTATACAGATAAGAACGCGAACGAGATTGAAGTTTACCTCGACGCTCTTATCAAAGAGATGGAGTGCTTCAGCCGGCAACCCGCCATTCAGGGACGCAAGCTCCGTTTTGCTTACTTTGGCGGCGGCACCCCTTCCTATATCAGCGAAAAGCAGCTCCATTACCTCGTCGACGGCTTGAACCGGCATGTGAACTGGAGCGACGCTGAAGAAGTAACTTTCGAGTGCGAACCCGGAACGCTGCGAAGATCAAAACTCGAGACTCTGAAGGACATCGGCGTCACGCGCCTGAGTCTCGGCGTCGAGCATTTCGATGACGAGATACTTGCGACGAACGGACGCGCGCATCTTTCTCCCGAGATCTACGAAGTCTACGATCTCGCCCGCCAGGTTGATTTCCCGCAAATCAATATCGACTTAATTGCAGGGATGGTGGGTGAGACTGAAGCGAAGTGGCGGGACACAATTCGGCGAGCGCTCGAACTGAAACCGGATTCGGTCACTATCTATCAGATGGAGTTGCCTTACAACACCGTCATCTCGCGCGAGATTATCGAGAACGGCGTGTCGTCGCCGGTGGCCGACTGGATGACTAAGCGGCGGTGGCTTGATTACGCTTATGAAGAGTTTCAAGCGCGCGGCTATCGCATTGCGAGCGCCTATACGCTGGCGACTACCTCCAAACCATGCCGGTTTGTTTACACCGACGCGCTCTGGCACGGCGGCGACATGATCGGTCTGGGCGTGTCTTCCTTCTCGCACTTTGATGGAGTTCATTTTCAGAACGTCCATAGCTTTGAAGAGTATGTGCGTCTGCTCGAGACCAACGAGCTGCCGTTGCTGCGCGCAATGACGCTGACGCCAAAGCAGAAGCTCATTCGCGAGATGATCCTACAGCTAAAGACTGGCGCGATTGATCGAAACTATTTTCAGCGCAAGTTCGATACCGACGTGTGGAATGAGTTCCAGCCGATCTACAACCAGCTCGAACAGGACAAATTGGTGGTGCGAGAGAACGGAACTATCGCACTCACTCGCAGTGGACTTTTACAAGTCGATCATTTTCTTTCCGAATTCTTTGAACCAGAGTTGAAGTCTGTCCGTTACGTATAGAACACATGGAAATCAATAATAACTACGACGTCATTGTAATCGGTGGCGGCCCGGCAGGAAGCTCGGTCGCCAGCATCCTGTCTCGCGAAGGCCGCAAAGTCATTCTTTTCGAAAAGGAACTTTTTCCTCGTCATCACATCGGTGAATCGCTGATGACTGACACGTACTTCACTTTCCAGCGCATGGGCTTGCTGGAAAAGATGAAGGACAGTCCGTTCGTCCGCAAATACAGCGTTCAGTTCGCAAATCCAGCCGGTAAGGAATCACGTCCTTTCTATTTCTTCGAAGCCAATCATCATGAATCGTCTGTCACCTGGCAGGTGACTCGCTCCGAGTTCGATCTCATGCTGATAAACCACGCCGCCAGCCAGGGCGCTGCAGTTCATCAGGAGACTTCGATCAAGCGAGTTCTTTTTGACGGTAACCGCGCCTACGGTGTCGAAGCCCGCTTCAAAGACGGAACTGTGCAGGAGTTTCGCGCTCCGGTCATCGTTGATGCGACCGGCCAGTCGGCGATGCTCTCGAACAAGTTCGGCTGGCGAGTTCGCGATCCCAAGCTGCGCAAAGCGGTGCTTTATTCCTACTTCAAAGGCGCGCATCGCGAAAAAGATCTCAACGGCGGCGCCACGCTCGTGTTGCGAACTCCGTTCGGCAGCAACGGCTGGTTTTGGTATATCCCTTTGGAGAACGACATCACCAGTGTGGGTGTCGTGGCCGATCCTGAATATCTGGTCCAGGGACGAGGCCAGGACCTGGCCAAAATCTTTCAGGAAGAGGTCAACAAGGTTGAGGCTGTTCGCCGCCGCATGGGCTCGGCTGAGCGCGTGGACAAGATCTACTCGATTGTCGATTACTCATATCGCTCGCGCTGCAATGCCGGCGATGGTTTCATTCTGATCGGGGATGCGTATGGCTTTCTCGATCCAATCTACTCGTCCGGAGTGCTGCTCGCTTTGAAGATGGCTGAGCTCGCCTCCGACAGCATTCACGATGCGTTTCGAAACAACGATTTCTCGGGCGAGCGTTTGGGACAGTATCAGGCAAAGCTCGATCAGGGAATCGAGTCGATGCGCAAGCTGGTCTATGCCTTCTACAACGAGGGCTTCAGCTTTTCGAAGTTTCTCGAGAAGTACCCCGAGCAGCGGGTCAACATCATCACGTTGCTGATGGGCGACGTGTTCAAGGAAGGCGTGGATAACATCTACGATCCGATGGCCGACTTCGCCGTCATTCCTCCGCCTCTCTATGAGCAGCTGGATGGTTCGCCTGTGCAGTTAAAGGAAGCTCCCGCTCAGGAAGCGATGTCTGCGAAGTATCAGTACTTCGACGACCGCGAATTGGTCGGCGCTCAGAACTCATAGGATATTTTAGCCGCGGATACAGGCGTTTAGAGTTCAAGCTTCAGCTTGTGTGGTTATGAAGCACAAACTAAAGTTTGAACTCTAAACGCCTGTATCCGCGTTATGCTTTGTAATTAACGTCGGCGCTGAGGGCGCCTCGCAAGGTGTCGGGTATCTGGGCGGGTCGACCATCCTGTAACGTCACCACGGTCATCGTCCCCTCGATAGCCAATTCATTTCCCTCATCGTAAACCTGGAAGCGATAGCGAATAGACGTGCGACCCAGCTTGTCCACCGAAAGGACCAGCCGAAAAGCCGCGTCCAAATCCAAAACTCGCAAAAAGTCACAGCCAATATTCACGCGCGGGAAGTCGTAACCGCAACTGCGATTCATTGGCCAATCAATGCGCCGCACGAGTTCGCTCTCCGCCTCTTCGACTAATTCGAAGATGCGCGGAAAATGAAGTCGTCCAGCTGCGTCCGAGTCTGCCCAGCGCAGACGTCGCTCCAGTTCAATGGAAGCCGCCATGAAGTGTCCTCTTTGTAAGGCAAGCTGCCGGCTTGCTCATCCGGGTGAATGCTTTCAACATCACGTCGATTCATCTACGAAGCGGCGGATTGCAGGTTGATGCTACTATTCCTCGGCAAGCCGACGCGCCTTATCAATTTAAGGAACCTCGGATCAGCGCGTATGCTGTCGTATTCAGCGGCGATGTTAAGCCAGGGGAGCATCTCGGACCTTTCCTCGAAAGCCTTATCAAGCCAGTAAAAAGCCTTATCGTTTTCATCCAGGCCAAGGTGCACTAAAGCGCGGCAATAAGAAGAAACGTACCGCCGTTTCGATTGCTCCTCCAGTTGGTCCAGAATCTCCAATGCCCTGGCACGATCTCCGTTGATCCCGTAACCGTGTCCCAGGGCCCCCAGCAGATTCGGCGAATCGTCCAAAGCGGCAACTCTCTCGAAACATTCCAGAGCTTTCGCTAACTCGCCGGTTCGCTTATACACCCAACCGAGCAGGTATATTGAGGGATGATAATTTCCATTCATCTCAAGGGTTTTTTCTAATTGTTGAATCGCCTGTTGGTAATCACCCTTCAAGAAGAATACGAAGGCCATGCTTTGAGGAATCTGAAGCGAAAGCGGATCTAATTCAACCGCAAGCTGCAATTCGTGCATCGCTTCGTCAAAGTGGTCTCGCAGAATGAACGACAAGGCGAGTCGTTGGTGCGCCATAGCGTAACCAGGATTGAGTTCAATAGCTCGCGTGAATTCTCGCTCGGCGCCCTTCCAGTCCCAATCGTAGAACATTAATACCAGGCCGAGCGCGGCGTGCGCCTCCGCTAAAGTCTCATCGATTTCCAATGCCTTCAGGGCGGCCACTTTTGCCTTCGGCATTGTCTCTCTGGTGGGTAAATAAAAATTTGACAGCCGATAGTAGCTGTCAGCGATTCCCGCGTAAGCAAGGGCGTAGATCGGATCCTCTTCCAACGCTTCCTTAAAGTACTCGATCGCTTTGCCCAGACCCTTCTCAGCGTATTTGTTCCAGTGATACCGTCCCTTTAGATAGAGATGATAGGCTTCCGAGTTATCCGTATAGCGCTTGGTGAGCTGCTTTTTCTCATTGAGGGTAAGCTTGAGTTTTAGCCGGTCCGATATTTCTTCGGCGATCTCTTCCTGCACTGCCAAAATGTCCGAGGGTTTCCGGTGATATTGCTCTCCCCATATCTGCCACCCGCCGACGACATCCGTCACCTCGGCTCTGATGACTACCCGGTCGCCTAACTGCAGAATCCTTCCCGTGAGCACTGAACGTACGCCCAGCTCTGCTCCAATCTCCTGAGGATCCACCGTCGCGCCTTTGTAGCGGAAGACGGTATTGCGTCCCAGAACTCGCAGACCCTTGAGTTGCGAGAGACTGTTAATGATGCTTTCGGTCAGACCATCGGAAAGATATTCGGCATTGGGATCAGAGGTTGCATTTGCAAATGGTAAGACCGCAAGTGAGTTGTACTGAGTGGTATCGCCAGAACCACTCGTGCTGGGATTCTTATCGACACCAGGCGGAACGCTATCCGCGCGGATCTCTTCGACGGCAGCGACAAAACGATAGCCGCGGCGCGGCGCGGTTTCGATGAAATGACTTTCAGGGTCGTACTGAGCGAAAAGTTTCCTCAAGATAAAGATCGTCTGAGTCAGATTAGCAGGCTCCACGCACGCGTCCGACCAAATCAGCTCCATCAATTCATCCTTATGTATCAATCGGCCTGAGTTCCGCACGAGCACGAGCAGGGTCTCAAACTGCTTTTGAGTAAGTGGGATCGGGACGCCGTTGTGCAGCAACAGTTCCGCTGTTACATCGAGGCGAAAAGGGCCAAATGCGTAAAGTGATACTGCTGGTTTGCTCATCTTCTTCCCGATTAGTTGATATGCATTTGAGAGTTATTTGACGTCCGATTGAGGACTCGCGGGAGAAATTAATCTAACGTCTCATGCGAACACAGTTGACATTGTCGAGGACAAAGATCGGGCTGATCGTTCGCCATTCTACTTGTACTTCGACCGATTAACAACGAAGAGTTTTGTAGCTCGGCACAACCAACTCTTCACCCACTATGCGCGCGTTTTCTTCAAAAGGAGGAGCCAGATCATGGTTGGAATCCAGAGACCGCTAATTGGACTGCTACTGGTCATGACCATTGCCTTTCAGGGCAGTGCCTATCCGTTTTTGAATCGACAGGATCCGCCCAACTCGGCAGCGCCGTTGCCGACAACGCCTCCAGCCACTGAATCCCCTTTTCAGCAGCCAATTGAGCGCGCGACTCGAAGTGCGATCGGCAAGAACCTGGAAAAATTGTCGTTGAGCTTTGAAATCAATCGAGGACAAATCGGAGCGCCGGTGAAATTTCTTTCGCGAGGCAAGGGTTACAACATTTTCCTGACCGCCGCAGAAACTGTGCTTGCGCTTACAAAGTCAGGCTCCGACAGCGAACAATTTCCCACTCGCAAGACCGCTCCCAAGTCTGGTCGCAATCGAGGAGACGCCATCCTGCGAATGGCATTGCTCAAAGCCAATCCTGCTGCCCCACTCATCGGCATCGATCAGCTCAAACACAAAAGCAGTTATTTCGTGGGGAAAGATTCAACGAAGTGGCTCACCGATGTGCCTAACTATGGCAAGGTCAAAAGAGAGGGCATTTACCCGGGCATAGACATGGTCTATTACGGTAACCAGCGCGAACTCGAATATGACTTCATTGTCGCGCCCGGCGCTGATCCGGGTGTCATTCAATTCGCTTTCGAAGGCGCCAAAGAACTGCGTGTAGATACGGCTGGAGATCTCATTCTGAAACTGGGAGATGGGTTAGTGCGCCAGCACGCACCCTTTATTTACCAGCAAGTGAATGAAAGCAAAAAACAAGTTGCGGGTCGTTATGTAATCAGGAACGGTTCCGAGGTTGCTGTCCAGGTGGATAACTACGATCGCGGCAAGCCGCTCGTTATTGATCCGGTCTTGACCTACTCCACTTTCATCGGCGGCACTTCCTGGGACTACGCGAAGGGGCTGGCAGTGGATTCCTTTGGCAGGGCATACATAACCGGAGCAACGGCTTCGGCGAATTTTCCGACCAAGAATGCCTATCGCAGTACTCTCGATAGCACCTACTACATGGTCATGTTTGTGACCAAGCTCAATGAGCTTGGCACCGATATCGAGTACTCAACCTTCTTCGGCAGCACCTGTGAGGATTCTGCAAACGCGATTGCCGTCGATCAATTCGGCAACGCTTATATTACCGGCAGTACCCGATCATATGATTTCCCGACAGTTAACGCTCACCAACCTCAGATTGCGGCAGGTCCTCCCGATCCGCGTGGCTGTGGGAATGGATATGGTCCTTTTCAGGATACCTTTGTCACGAAATTCAATGCCACTGGTAACGCCCTACTCTTTTCTACGTACTTTGGAGGCGGTTATCACGACCGGGCTTACGCAATTGCCGTTGATCGATCCGGCAGCGCTTATATCACTGGGGAGGCTACTAAAGGAGGCGGGACAAGCGGACCACTGTTTCCAGTAACTCCCGGCGCCTTCCAGATGAATAGCAACAACGGTAACAACGGACGCGCCTACTGGGTTCGCGATGGCTTTGTTGCGAAATTCACCGCCGCCGGCGCGCTCGTTTACTCAACTTTCGTTGGCAGCAGTGGTGACGATTACGATCAGGACATCGGTGTGGATAGTCAGGGCAATGCCTGGATTGCCGGGGCCAATACCCTTTACTACCCGGAAGATCAATATCCGACGACGCCTGGGGCGCTACAGACGACCGCGACCATAACCAAACACGCCGTCGTCGCCAAACTAAACGCAACTGGCACCGCTCTTCTCTATGGCACCTATTTGTCGGGTAGCAATTTTGTTGATCTCAGCATGCTTACCGTCGACGCCTCGGGCAATGCGTATGTGTGTGGGACTACAAGCGCGACCGGCTTGCCCACCACAACCGGGGCCTATCAGATGACAAGCGCGGGTCTCAACGAGGCCGTTCTTGGCAAGTTCAAGCCGACCGGCGCGCTAGCTTATCTGACCTACCTTGGAACCGCAGGTAATGAGACAGCCGTCGGCGTGGCCGCAGATGGATCCGGCAACGCAATACTCATCGGCACCACCAATTCCACGAGTTTCCCGACTCCGGGTGGAGACCCGATTCCTAATACCTCCGGTTATACGTACGTCGCGAGGTTCAATCCCTCGGGCACCGCGCTTCTATATTCGACATCGCTCGGTCTGGGTGCTGGTAAGGGCATCGCGGCTTCATGCGCCGGGAATGTGTACATCGCCGGAGACACTTCGAATGCCGCCTACCCGACTACTATCGGGGCTTATCAGCCGGTTATTAATCCTGGAGGACCAGATGTCTTCGTAACGAAGATGGAGATTCCTACTCAGCCGCCGGCCGCTGACGCAAATCTTACTGGTCCAAACCCTGTTAACAAAACTGGCTTCTATAAGTTTCCAGCGGTGACAGATCCCGACGTGCTCGGTGATCGCATGACGGAGTTGTGGGCGCAAATCTACCGGCCCTCGACTTTGTCCGCCGCCAACTACCCGGTCGTGATCTTGCTGCACGGCAATCACAGCACCTGCGGCAGAACCGACACGCGAGGATTTCATGTCGACGACAATTCCAATTACACGAATACCGGAACCTGTCCGGCAGGTTATTCAGTAGTTAATAATCATCTCGGCTACGATTATCTAGCCAGCCAGCTCGCATCCTGGGGCTATATCGTCGCTTCCGTGAATGTCAATCGAGGCATCAATTCGGGAGCCAGCCCGCTCGGGCACGTGGATGATCAGCTAATCCTCGCGCGAGGAAAGATGGTTCTCAAGCATCTACAACGACTGAGCGAGTGGAATAGGCCGGTGGGACCATTGGTCATTAGCAAAACCCTCGGTAGTTCGCGCAACAACCTCACCAGTTGGGTAGGAATGAGAATGACTGTTGGCGCTCAGCCTATTACCGTCCGCTCGCTTGGCCGAATCTTCGTCACCGGCAACAACAAAACTCATACTGTCAAGATTGTCAGGGTGAGCGATAACGTCACCGTAGGGAGCGTTTCCATCGCGATGACCGGCGGCGTCAACGGACAGTTTAAGTACGTCAATCTCGCGACGGCTCCAACCCTGGCGGCCAACACCAGCTACTACGTCGTCACGCAAGAAACCAGCGGACAGGATTCGTGGCGCGACTCCAACACCGTTGTCGCAACAACCGCAGCGGCGACTGTGAACGGACGCGCGTCGAGTACTAATGGCACAACGTGGTCCACGAGCGGAGGCGTTCCTAACCAGATGTATGGGCCAGTCGATTTTCAGTACGACATTGCGACGCCTGCCGACGTCGGCGTGCAGTTGAGTGGCAAGCTTGATCTCACTAACGTCGGACTGATGGGACATTCGAGGGGTGGAGAAGGCGTACTAGCCGCCTACAATATTTATAAAGCGGCCGGTAGCCTCTGGCAGACACGAATTCCTCAGCCGCTCACCTTCAAAGGAATTTTCGAGGTTGCTCCGACTGACAATGGGTACGCGGAATCCGCCAGGGCCGATAACGTCGCCTGGAACGTGCTGGCGTCAATGTGTGATCGCGATGTCTCCGATCTAGCGGGTCTCAAGGTGCTCGATCGCATGATGTACAACACCACTGAAGCGAAACCCAAATCAAGCTATGTGATATGGGGCGGCAATCACAATTTCTACAACACGGAATGGCAGACCGACGATGACTTCATCCATAGTCTGATTGGCGGGGTCCGAGCCCCACAGCCATGTCTGGACCACAGTCCCTTATTCGCGACCTTTCCCGGTTCAACGTCACAGCAGCAGATGGGACTGTCCAGTTTCGTAGCTTTCTTCCGCGCTAACGTCGGCGCCACAGTGAGTCCGAACTTTAACCAAAACTTCAACCCGCAATACAAATTGCCGGCTGCGGTCGCGTCGATCACACGGGTCGAGCGAGCTTACACTCCGTCTCCAAACTCGACGGTCACGACCGTGATCGATGATTTCAGGAAAGGAACTCAGGTGCCGGGCTCCGGCACTGGGAATGACGCCAGCAATATTACGATGTATTACGGCTTAGGCGTGCCTGAGCATGATCCAACCCATCTGACCGGTTACATCCGCTGGGATACTGCTGACCCAAATAACTTTTTCCAGACCAACTGGACCACCGCCGGCAACGGCACTAACGTGAGTGCTTACAATTTCCTCGACTTCCGCCTTTCCCGTCAGCCGGATGTGTCCATGAATAGCGCTGACCTCACTAATTTCGCAATTGAATTAGTTATGGCGGATGGTACCCGTTCCTCTGCGGTCAGTTTGTGTAACTACGCTGAGCTGCGTGGTCCCGTCGGAGGATACAGCTGCACTAGCTGGGCTCAAAATAACGCCTGTTTACAGTGGGCCAATGAACCTCATTCGACGCTGCAAAGCGTGCGCATCCCGTTTTCAGATTTTACGAACGCGGACCTGACCAAAATACGGGGCGTGAGATTCACTTTTAACGATACACCGACGGGCGCAATCTACCTTGCAAATATTCGTTTGACCAAGTAAAAGGAGGCGGAACCATGAAAGACTCGAACAGTTACATTAAGTGCTTGAGAACGGCGTTTGGGATCGTGGCATTGATGTCAGCATGCTTCCTGGTGGCGACCGCCCAGCAGGAGGACCTATACGGCGCCCCAGGAAAGATCGTGGCCGAAAGTTACAATAAAGTTCAAGTAGGCGCTGGCGACTTTAAGGTAACATCGTACAGCCTGGAAGAGGTCAAGCTTACTCAACCGCTGGAGCGAGTCAGCACTCGGGAAGCGCCGAATGGCAAGCCCAGCTCGTTGGAGTTGTACGAGCAGCGGGATGTCCAACGCCTTGAAAGCGTGCTTCGCCTCACTGTCAACGGTGACTTCCCCAACGGGGCTTACATTCTCTGGATTGATGACGTGCCGCTTAGAACCGTGGGTTATGGTCGAAACAAGATCATGGTCATTCTTTACGGTGAAGGAGGCGTCCTTGAACCGGGTGCAACATTGGCTGTGTCTCGCCACACAGGAAGCGACGACCTCCACGCACCCCGCGCAGTGTTGCCGGAAACTCTCCTCGTTCCGGGACAGTTACAGCGTTCTCATCTCAACGCGGAAGTTCAACTTCGGAAAGTGGCTACTGGCGTCGAAATTATTATCGGCGGAACAGGAAAGTTCGAGGCCACCAATGCCGCCCTGGTGTTGCAAATCGGTCGAGAGGAGTTCCTCGCGAGCCGGTTTGCAGACGGCGAGATGACTAGTGTGATCTTCACACTGACCCCGGAGGAGTTTGCGCTCACAAAAGACGGGGACCGGGTGTTGCTCAAGCGAGGCCGCGGCATCGCCAGTAGCCAGAAATTGGGCCAGCTAAATAAGGGCTTGGTTAACATCAAATAGATCTTCAAGCCACTTGCTCGCAGGTGCTGAGTAGCGCCGCCTCAAATGCCAACGCTCACCTTCAGTAGAAGGACCGTCATTGACGATGCGTGAGCTTTAACAAGGAACCTGGCTGTGCACCCGCACAGCCAGCCTTGCATCTCTAATCCTTTACCATCAACTTCTCCTGCGCCAGCATCGCTGAAGACCAAGCTTCCGTCAGTGCGGCAAGAAAAAGTAGGTAAAGCATAAATGGTGAACTGAAGCCTTAGCCGATACCACAGGCTTGCCCTGTGGTGTTTCATGTTCACAGCTACAAAAACAGGCTGATCCATCTGGTTTGCAAGATGCCACGGGCTAGCCCCGTGGTGTTTCACGTTGCCGCCTGCCACCAGCATGAGCGTGAACACTCCACGGGACAAGCCCGTGGCATCACGAAAAATCTCGGCCCGCCTCTGTTAGCGACCAACGTGAGTGACCACGGCGCCAGGCCGTGGCCTCAGTTTTAGCAACTACCTACTTTTTCTTGGCGCACTGAGCTTCCGTTGCCTCCTTGTTCGCCACCGCATTCCCCCTTATAATTCCCGGAGAATTCGCTAATCTCGCACTTGCAACCAGCGGTTCAGTCCAACAGCTTTTATCCTCAATGCCGTCCTGTAGATCTTTCGGGCCTCTCTCAGCCATTGCGGATAAAGCCCGATAGGTTATGCGTCTGATGTGACACCACGTCAGATGAAATCCGAAAGAAGGAATCGTTTATGAAACCTAAAGTATTTATCGGTTCTTCACGCGAAGCTCTGACGGTAGTAAGGATTGTGGAGGAGGCGTTATCGGAGACGTGTGATGTATTTGCCTGGGACACGAATCCAGTACAACCCAGCCAGTTTCTTGTCGAGGGGCTACTGGAAATTTCGGAATCCGTAGATTTTGCAATATTCGTTTTGAGCCCCGACGACGAGTTACATTATCGGGAAAATCAGTATTACGCCCCGAGGGATAATGTAATTTTCGAATCTGGAATTTTCATGGCCAAGGTGGGCAGACAAAGAGTCTTTCTGTTATCAGCAGCAGAGGGGAATCTCAAGTTTCCGACTGATATCGCTCCTATTCAACGTGTTTCATATCGAGATTCGGAACAATCGCTATTATCCGCAGTGGAATTACTTGCTAAGCGCATTAACGCTCTCGGCGTTCGCCCTTTGACCATAGTTGGAAAGCGACTATTTGAGTACAAGGGGTATTACCCCATCGACTTGATTAATGGGCGTAATCCTATCTTCAGTAAAAACATCTTTTTTAAGGCTATCAAGTATTTTTCAGAACATCGCGATGACATGGCGGCTACCGATCTCGTATATCTCTGGGAGGCAAACCGGGGCCATATTGAGGACTCTTTCACTGAAGCTGAAACCGACCAATATAATGACTTCATTACTCATTACAACATTCGTCATTTTCTAAATGAGTTCGAGTCCGAACATAAAAGGATTTTTTCCAACTACATAAGACTGGTGAATGACATTGGGGCTACCTTAGAAGGAGTTTTTTTCGAAATCCTTCTTCACGATGTGCGAAACCCAATTAGGTCAATTGTCGCATGCAGGAACACCGAAGACTTATCAAAGAGGAAAGTAGGTGATCCATCCACACGGTTTGTTGTTCAGTACGTCAAGGAGCAGGGGCGCCGACTTTTAGAGTCGATTGAGGGTGGCGACAAGGTCGCTTATAGAAAACAGTTTGAATTGGAAAAGTTTGTAAAAGCCACCACGATCCCAATTTGGGATGGTAAATATGGCTTGGTTGGTATGTTTTGCATCAACATTTTTGCTACTCAGATCGAGCAGCTTAACGAAAAAGGGGTCAAAGATTTCATCCAAAACTATGTTCACAATACCGGGCGAACTCCTGAATTTGAAAGGGACATTTTCGTTTAATGAAAACAAGGAGTGAATACGTAGAGCTAGTACCAGTGTCAGATATGCTGGCTATTTTAGAAGGTTTGAGTGTTAGTGAAATCTCTAACCCAAGAAATTGGATCGACCTTGAGAACAACTTTCCATATTTTGAAAGTGCGGCCCAACAACAATTAGCGCGATCAGCACCTCTCCTGCAAAAACGAATCGCGAGCTATTCCAACGACTTCCCGGAAATGCTGCACATTAGAGGGCTGATTGGCAAACGAAGCAAAGTCCCGACTTTTTATGATGGGATTATTAAGGCTGAATTAATTTGGGAGGAATTAATTGCCTTCATAGGTTGCTTATGCTCACTGGAATTAAAGATAGTTGGCTACTCCAGAAAAAACAATGGTCGCTTGTTACGATCCGTTGCGCCAACAGTGAAAGGAATTCTGCAACTCGGCTCGCAAGGCTCGGCAAGAGAGTTGCCTATGCATGTAGATAATGCCGATTTATTATTTCCCCGTGAATATAGTGAGATCAAGAGCGGCCCAAAAACTAGCGCGAGATACCTGGCTTGGCTGGTACTAAACGCGGAGCCCGACGTTCCAATCGAATACGTTCGATTGGAAGACGCGATTTTATTGCATCCGGACAAAGAGGATATTGGCTGGTTATCAGCTCCGTTGTTTGATGTAAGCAGCCCAGATTCGATTTCTGACGGGAGAGTGTCTGAAAACTTAAAAATACTAGTTCAGAATGAAATAGGCCAATTTGTTTCCAGATTTAACCAAGCGAAGATCTCTTCAAAGAATCTCCAGGCTCAATTGGCTTTTGACCGATTTATCAAGACCGTAAATGATCCAAGAATACGAAAGACAATTCACGCGCAG
Source organism: Pyrinomonadaceae bacterium (assembly GCA_035572035.1). Taxonomy (GTDB): domain Bacteria; phylum Acidobacteriota; class Blastocatellia; order Pyrinomonadales; family Pyrinomonadaceae; genus JAOAPY01. The sequence continues at coordinate 100,039 of DATNBH010000063.1, forward strand.
CGTGGCGATATTATTCTGCTGGACAATTTCCGTTGTGTTCATGGTCGGCGAAAATTTTTGTCGCGGGACGACGGTACGGATCGTCAAATGATAAGAGTTTATGCAATGCAGGAGCAGGAGTTCCAGAAGGTGGCCGCCGACTACCTCTCGCCTAAACATAGTAGTGGCAGAATATTCTCGAGCTAACGGGCCTATCTTTTTCATCTCGGCCGAAACGTATAACAAGGCGATGACAATTGCTCCCTAAATAACGTTGAAGTCTACGATTTGCCGAGGTGGCGCGATGATCACGGTCAAGAGCGATCAAATCTCAACCCAAGTCTGCCTCATTCTGGTTTGCCTGCTCTTCGCTAACAACTACCGGATAGCGATCCAGCAAAGCTGAAAACATTTCGACACTGGTTGTCTCGTCTGTGGGAATGAAGAAGCGGTTTCCAATTAATCGGCTCATGGATCAGACTAAGCTCGTGAGGCTCGGCAAACTCGTAGGGTCGGCTCCGCTTGACTCAATGACTGGCTCGGAGTGAATCGATCCTCTGCGCTTGAGGTTAGAAGCGAGCGTGATCGTATTGCTCAAAATAGCTGATGTAGGTGGCGTCAGATGGAATCTCAGGGTGATAGCTGGCTACTCCGAGGTCTCCTTGACGCTACCTGGTTTGCGGCTGACTTCCAACCCGACATTCTCACCATAGGGCACACATTTGATTCACCGTGGCTGCTGCTCAAGGAGCTAAGTCCTTAACTATCAACTTCTCCTGCGACCGCATCGCGGGCACACCCTTGTGTTGCCAGCAGCGGACCGGACCATGCACACGACGGCTGCAGGGAGTTCCCTTCTTTGTGCGCGCACCGCACATGTAAATCTCTTCGGTTACTAACGGCGCCGTGTTGCCGGGGTTGCTGGAGCCTGCCACGTTCGAGGTGCGCGCTTCCGACCGTTGAATGATCAGTGGCGGCGGCTGCGGTCGCATCGCTCTTCCAAACGCCATGCCGGTCAACAGGATTCCAACTACGAGGGCTCCCAGCTGCATTGACTGTTCTTTGAAAAATCGAGGCGAACAAACATCACAGAACCTGCGGCTGTTCCAAAGACGCCAACGCAGCCGGATGATCTTCTCGCCACACTCCGCGCAAAACTTGGGTCGATACATGAGTTTTCACCAGGGGTGGGTAGGTTTGAAGCTGAGCAGAGTCCCGTACGATGTGAAGATCTGCCGAGGCAGATGTGAGCGAGCCAATCTCCAGGATGACCGGGATTATAGCTGCAAAGTTGATTTTGCAGAACCCCGGGCGAAACTCTGAAGTGTGCCATCTCATTCACACCGGGCTTCAGCCCGGTGTAGGCAGACAGAGTTGGTCTCCTAACCGTTTTAACGGCATTAACATACTTGACGAATCAACCCAATGAACGCCGAAGGCGCTTGCAAATTCCAGCCTGGGGCAACGCCCCAGGAATAACGCAAGTGTTTGCTTCGCTAACGCTGAAAGCGTTGGCGAGTAGTGCAGTGGGTCGTCACGAATCTTCCTAAGCTCAACTCGCGAACGCTTACAGCGTTCCCTATTAGCTTGGTTCCTTTTCCTGGGGCGCTGCCCCAGGCTGGA
>DATNBH010000064.1:0-10705 GCA_035572035.1 Pyrinomonadaceae bacterium
CTTTGCTACAGATTTTCAGTCTCACTCTTTTCGAGAAAACCCCCATTTTAGGCTTGCTTCAGCAATCCCAATACAATTTGGCAATGCTTGATGATCCTAAACAGTTACAACTATTGGACATCTAACCGGACAGTACTGTTGGCAAATGAAATATGGAAAATTATCCGCAGGCTTAGACGTGGTCGGGTGCTACTGGTGCTACTGAACCATGAGCTGCAGGCTGGCAGCCGGCAGTACAAAAGACTTATGAAAGTTGCCATCGGACTAAAAGCTCACTCAGGCTGGGCCGCGCTCGTCGCTCTTTGGTCTGAAGGCGACGACGTTGAGATTCTCGATCGGCGCCGGCTCGAGTTGGTGAAGAACAGCAGCGCTGAATGGGCGAAGCAGCCTTTTCATGCGGCTGAGAATCTTGAATCTAAAGAGGCACAGAAACTAGTTTATGAAGCGATCAAAGCTGCGCGGGCTCACTCGACGCGCGAGTTGCGGACAGCAGTCAAGCGACTGCAAAAAGCCGGACACAAAGTGGCACGCGGCGCCGTTCTCATGAGCGAGCCAATGCCAGACTGGACCGTCGAACAAATCCTTGCCGTTCACTTCCGCATGCACAAGGCTGAAGGCGTGTTGTTCCGCGAAGCGTTAGCGGGCGCGGTAACCGAGTGCGGCCTGAAGCTTGTTAAGATTCGCGAAAAGGAGTTGCTTGAGAAAGCCGAGTTAGTGCTCGGCGAATCGTCCGAGAGTTTAAGCAAGAGACTGGCTGCGATAGGGAGATCCGTCGGTCCACCATGGACCAAAGATCAAAAGGACGCGACGCTCGCAGCGATGATCGCTCTGAGGAGTCGGAAATAACATGCTGATCCGGGCTAGCCGTATTCTGGCGATCATAATCGGTATCCTGACTCCCCTCGCCGAGACGATTCGGCGCTGGAGTACGTGGCAGGACAATCCTCCCGCGATAATCGACGACTATCTTTTGGGCGGCTTTCTGCTTTACGGTGCGTGGCGTGTGGGCAAAGACGTCAAAAGCGGTCAGCGATTCCTCGCCGCCGGTTGGGCTTTCATGTGTGGCATGGCGTATGGAAGCTTCTTTGAACAAGTGCATCGATATCGATTGGGCATCAGTGATCCAGCCCCGATCTCTTCACTTTGGGTTGCGGTAATCAAGGGAGTCGGTTTGGCACTGGCAGTGATCGCCTTGCTGGTCACTCTTCGTCGTCTGCCCGAGGAGAAGCTTTTATGACGTGGCACGGGCGTCCCGCCCGTGAAAAGAAAGCGTGGCACGGGCGTCCCGCCCGTGTTTGCGTGACAAGAGTCGCCGTGAGTGCAAACGGAGAAATTCCCATGTTTGTTTTAGTCCGAGCAGCCACTTACTCCGCCCTCTTCATCGGCTTCCTCCTCGTCTTCCTTCCACAGCGATTGCTATCGTGGTCAGGCCTAACTCCAACCGCCGGCATCGGTACTACTCAGGTCCTAGGAATAATCTCCTCAGCTTTAGGCGGAGCACTCGCGGTCTGGTGCATACTCACATTCGTCTTTGTCGGCAAAGGCACGCCGGCGCCATTCGATCCTCCACGAAAGCTGGTGGTGCGCGGGCCTTACAAATTCCTGCGCAATCCAATGTACGTGGGCGCTGCTTTGGCACTCGTGGGTGCGGCACTCTATTATTGGTCATTCCCACTTTTCAGCTACGCAGTTTTGTTCCTACTCGCCATGCATGCCTTTGTGGTTTTCTACGAAGAGCCCACGTTGCGACGGAACTTCGGCGATGACTACGCCGACTATTATGCTCAAGTTGGATGCTGGTGGCCGAAGATCTAAAGTCGGAGCTTGAGATCTGATCTGAACCTGAAATAGAAAACTACTGTTTGTATTTTCCTTCAGCTCGGTTTGTAGTTTTTGGAAATAGGCCTCAGCTCCCAGGTTCTTTCCACGGGACAGCGGGAGCCACTTGAGGCATCTCTCCACGAAGAGCTGAATTAAGAACAGCGGCGGTGAGATCCTTCGGATGAGCGGTGGCTACGAGTTTACCCTTGTCATTGAAGATGTAGATGGCGGGAATTCCCCCTGCTTGAAAAGTCCTGAAGGTATTGAGGGAATCATCCAAGCCGACTTCAGAATCAATCGGATGCGCTTTAATAAGGAGCGTTAGCGAGGACTTTTTTCATGAAAGAGTTTCCCATCTCAATGGCTTCGAATTTAGGCTTAAGAATTGAGAACACCGCTTTGAGTGCTTTTGTGGCAGAGTTGGTGGGATGGCTTGTTTTCCTGAGTATGCGAGAGCCGCAGTGTTTATCTTTCAAGAGCAATAACGCGCTCGCCTGCAGCAAGAAATCAACTTCGCAAATTCAAAGTTAATTGAGTTTTCCGCGTCGGTGTGAAAGTTGCACTCACGATTCCCCGCAGTTTCATTTCCACAGAGGAGCGAACCGATGCTAAGAAATCTTCTATCAATCGGGCTCTCGTGTGTCTTGTTGAATGTGGCCGTCGCGCCTTCGACGGTGGCTCAAGCTCAAACTTCGGCACAGAATCCGCAGACGGCGAAAGTCGCCACTCGACTCTCGAAACTTGGCCGCGGCCGGCGCATCAAAGTGAAACTCCTCAATCGTGAGACCATGAAGGGGGTTCTGGGCGAGATAGGCGAAGACCGCTTCACGTTAATTGACCCTGCGACGCACACGGTTACTTCCATCGCCTTCGATAAGGTTCACGAGGTGAAGAACAACGAACCAAATCAACTCAAGTTCGCCGCCATCGGCGCCGCAGTCGTAGGAGGTATCATGCTCCTGGTCGCACTTTCGCTACGCGGCTCATAACGGTAATGCCTACTTCCCAATCGCAACGTCGACTCTCGACTGTAGCGATGGTCAGTCCGAGAATAATTGCAAAGGCGGCAGCTTAACCTTGTCTCTCTCCGGAGCCGGTGATCATTCAATCCGACAAACCTAAATCTCGGCGCACTGCTGATAAACCGTTTCAACGGTTGCATTATGAGGCGTGTGCCAAACGGCGCAGAGATTTGGGCCTAAACAATAGCTGGGATCGGCATGACTGGTTTTGGTGAAAAAGATCGTGACGGGAAAAAGCACGGCCAGCAAAACGGCGATGCTGGATAACGCGTTCAAGAGGCGTGTCACGGCTGTTGGACTCCTTTGGATTGCCTGGCCAACTGGTGAAGTTCAGCATCGATCTGGATCCACCCCCCCGTTCTTCCGGCACGTTTAAGACGGTCAACTACCGAATGTCTGCCTTTCTGGAACCCCCGCTTCCACATCTCTGAGCGCTCAGCGGGCGCCTCCATTGCAGATGCCACAAGATCAATCCCCTTAAATACGTCGTCGGTATTTCGGACTTTCAGTACACTGATCAGTTTTTCACTCAAAATGGCGACAGCGGCGCGCTCGCCCGAGAGTACCTCGGCAGCTTTTCCAGAGTCCGTCCCCCACGTCGTACCATCTGAGAACTCCACATACTCCACCGCCAAAGTAATGGCATGTCGCTGATCGCTCAATACTTCATAGCTCGAATATTCCACCTGAGATTGATTGGGCAACATAGCTGGTTTTGTCAGTTCTAAGTTAGTAAGGACAGTCATCGCTCGTCGTTGCCCAGCAGATTCGACCGTTTGTCTTATTACATATGCTCTGATTTTTTTTGCACTGACGTTGGTGAGGCTAAAGATAACGTCGGTGTTGTTCAGATCGTCAGAACCAGGACGAGCACCCGATAGCACTAGAGGAGAACCCAGTCCGTTCTCAGCCGTAACTGTCGCTGCCTGAGATTGCCCAGAAGGCCGGGATGACGGTTTCGGATCTTGTCGGCGAGCATCGCCGTCATTTCGTGACACGAGAACCAAACAACAGATTAGTGCGCAAAGAACGCTAACTCTGAGAATTGTTTTCGATTGTCCTACCATTGTCTGTGCCTCCTCCATTGAAGCGCACTAAAAGGTCTAGTCTAAGCTAGCAGTTCTTTTGAGATTCGCCAGAACGTCTGCTTCATCTGTATCCTGAAGCTTGCCAACCCATGCTTTCGATACGCTACCATCCTGACTGACCAGGATCAGTGTAGGTGTGCCGGTCACCGTTAATCGAATTCAAAGTCGCCTGAACTACACCGTCAACGGCTAATCCGAGATCCGTGATGTACGCCTTTCCTTCGGCGACCGGCTGGGGCAGCACGGCAATCAGTTGAGCCCCATTACTTGATTCCGCTATCGTCTGTAGAACGGAGCGCTCTCCGTGCAGAAATGGCAGCGATTAGAGATCGCAAGGACTAGCGTTTTTGAACGCTTGGACCAATCTACGTTCGGCAACCAAAGTTTTAGTCCCTTCGTCAACGACGTATTAGGAAACTGGGCCAAACTTTCATTGGAATTAGCCCGGAAGTGGTTTTTGACAAATTACCACACACAAAATAGTGGCGACGACAATTATGGCAATATTCGCCACAAGTTCTATTTTTGAGAGAACCGATTCATAAACTCTGGAGGAGAGAGAGAAATCGGACAGCGGCAACTACTAGATTTGAAGCCCAGCGCGGCAGAAAGGATGAAAGGTTCCGTACGAAAGTTGAAAAGATGAATCGTTAATAAGTGTGATGATGCGATTCGTTCGTCACAATATCCCCCTCACCTGATACGGTCAAGCTCTCCAAGAAGAAGTTGAGTACGCGCAAAACAGTCGCGTCACAACCCCGTCACAGACACTAAAAAAGCCACTCACGCAGGTGGCCGTAAATCGTTGATTAAATTGGAGCCGGCTGCCGGAATTGAACCGGCGACCTTCTAATTACGAATCAGTACCGAGTGACTTTTGTAAGATTACTATTTTCACAGGTTGCAGCCATAGCGGTTTCCGCAGTTTCTATACGCTTCTACATGTGCCATTACGCATTGGTAATGCTGTTCTCTGAATTCGCGTCACAACTACGTCACAAGTCTTAAACGAGGAACCCACGCTCGGTGAGTTCGCTGTTTTGTAGTGGTGATACGACAAGGAAGACCCACATAATATTTGTGGGTCTTTTTCTTTTAGCCGAGCCAGTACGAAGAAGAGCAACAATGAAAGACATTTATGAACCGCGCTGCCTTGATTTGGGAGTCTTTGGTTTGCAGTTCTTAATGATCTGTACCTCGCTCGGTTTGAGAGCGGGAGATGCAGTAGTTCCGGGCGCTCCGCGCGGGGCGAGTTGAAGAATAACGCTTCGGCCCTCTCGATATCCGCCATCGATCCATTTGATTCGGCTCGCCTGAATGCCACGAGTCTCTACCACGTACTTCTTCGCTCGGAGCGCGCGTTCGTTAGCTTCGCCAACACAAGCTCGGCGTCCGGCATAGACGATGATGTACCCGATCGAATCGGGACCATGCTGCAACGCAATGGCAAAGTTATCGAGGTGGGCCTTTTCGTCTTCCCAGGAGATCGCTCCATATGAGTCAAATGGATCGAACGAAGCTTTAGCAAAAGGGTAGGCGAACGTAGGCACGCCGTTTGCACGTTCAGGGCAACGGAGGTTCTTGTCTGCGGCGGATGGCAAGTATTTAACGAGCCCCACAAAACCGCTAGCCTCGTCAACGTTGTATTCGATTCCAACTTCTTCATCGATGTAATGAACCAGTTGTGGTCGGTGCTCATCCCTCACTCTTTTGTAGTTCTTGCCCAAACCCAAATCTGCGGCGTTTATGTCCGTTTTTGGTGTAATCCAGATACTGATCACCGTCTCACGCGGCACGTTCCATTGGCTGAACTCAACTGAGCAAGGTCCCTTTGAATATTCGATGGATGCTCGTTCGTTTTGGTAATCGTAGACAACAGTATCACCACGATCCATTGACGGTGGTCCCAATTTCTGTTCAACGGCCACTCGTGTTGTGTGCAAGGGTACGATGCCTCGCCATGGTTTAGCATCGGCGATGCAACGCGCCATCATGAGCAGAGCTAAACAGCCCAGAAGCTTAATATGGTAACTTCGGAAAACAAGCATTGCGAAGGGCCGTGTCCCAATACGCGCTCCAATCATTGAAAGGTTTACCATCTCGCATTCCCGTTGGAAAGGGCAAGGGGTTTCCTTTCTTGTCCACTGGAACGATTCCAAGGTCTCTAATTTGTCTGTCGAAATTATCGTCAGACGCACCGCGTCTTTGTATGCGGTGGATCAACTCGTGCATAAGAGTCGCGGCATCAGTCATCACGTTTAGATCCCGGCGAATGCCAGAGCCAATTCGGACCTTATTCCCAATTTGGATGGCACTTCCTGGCCCCTAGAAAACTCCACCATCCGATGAGTTGTAGATGTAATCAGACAGGGCAAGAAAGTCTTCACTGGAATCGTAGGGCGCGCCAAAGTCGTATCCTATCAGTTTGTCGATGAAGTCTCTGCACTTTTCCGACTGTAGTGCCTTTGCCATTTCTTTCCGTAGCGCCAGGTACTCATCTTTACTCACTCGACGCTCCCCAGACTTCTGCGGATTCTGGAAAAACGTGGGAGTTATAAATCTGCCGACACCTTCTACAGTTGGAAACAACCGGGCCAATGGCGTGCCGTTGATTCCTTCTCGAAGGATTTGACCCACCGTTATCGGCGAGGTAGAGAATACCGGCGGTGTTTGCTCGATATCGGTTACCCGCCTGATGTGACTAAATGAAAACGGCATCAGCCAGTCGCAGGGAATCGAGATTCCAAAGATCTTGCAACCCCTCGAAGGGTCAGTGACATTTCCGCGTCCAAAGCCACTGTCGCCAGGATCACTGAATTCGGGATAGGGATCCCAACCGAAAACCTCCGCTCCGACTGGATCTAATTCCTCAGATACATATCCAAAACCTTCAGCGATGGGCACAACGCTGCTACTACCACTCTTAATACCGGACGGATCCGTATGTGCCACGCTCATTGTCGCCCCATTGCCGGCTTGTGAGGCCAAGTGCTCACCACTGCTGCTATAGACAGTCCCACCGAGTTTATTGCCGGAGCGATCTAAATTCGCGATGATTCGTCCCCCCAAAACAGTTGAAGGCACGAAGTACAACGGATAATTCGGCTCGACTGTTTTTATCTGCCGACCGTCGCCATCAAAATATTGATTAAATGAATAGTTGGTGCTGGTGAGCGCCGTCAGGCGACCCGCGGCATCGTAACTATATTGTCGTCTGAAGTCGTTGACCAGATTGCCATCCGCATCATAGGACCACCCGACCCGCCGATTGTTGGTGTAAGTATCGTGGGAGCCATAGATCGGCGGTGGTTTGCTCCAATGTTTCGTAGTTCGATCGGTAAGGTGATTGAAGGCGTCGTACCCAAACGTTTCGCGATAGGGACGGTTAGTGGTATCCGCCTCACCCCGCGCTTCCGGACCGCTAAGTCCCAAGGTCAGACGTGCCGCTGAATCGTATCCATAGCCTCGATCAAGCCGGTTATCCTCGGTATCGTGCGAGTACTTGAGGCGACCGTCATCATAATACTGATAATCGATGGACATCACGATATTGGGGAAACTGGGGACGCCCGGTATTTCCAAGTGGGACACCGCAAGACGCTGGTTGTAACTAAACGTAGCAACCCGGCCGTTGGCGTAAGTAATTTGCCTGGCGCTACCAAAGGCGCGGTATTCAATTCCGGTAATCAGCGGCACTGTGCTGGCATTGACACCGGTTAAGGCGTTCAAGCGTCCTGCCGCATCGTATCCATAGTCTACTCGGGAATTGAATGGATCAGTCAGCTTCTTCAACTGACCCAGCAAGTTGTACTCGTAGCTGATCTTGTACTTTCCATCAGCGGCCATAGAGTTACTAATTCCGGCAATCAACCGATTCTCATAAAGTAAACTCGATAACTGATCATATCCATAATCCACGCCGCCAGACACGTTGTTCGCCGCATCGCGCTGGGTCATAGAAGAACGGTTTCCGGCCGCGTCATAAGCAAAGGTGACTTTATCCGTCGGCGTGATTCCCGAAGGTGCGGCATACGTGATGTCGTTAACCAGATGTCTTCCGTTGTATGTGTAGGTAGCCACCGCGTCACGAGCGTCCGTTCTAGTTAGGACTAGAAGATGAACTCGGGAGAACTAACATTTCCAACTATGAGTTGGGCCAACGCGAGCCTCCTCTGTTCGTACTGTTGGCCTATGCTCAAGCGGCTGGTGTTTGCACTGACGCGTTAATTGATGATGGCCTTGATTTGCCAAAAAAGTTGCCGAACGAGGCTAAGCATAAATAGGCAAAAACTGAGACTAGCTATAGTTAGGGAGATAATGGCCTTCAATCAAGGCGTTAAGAAATTAATTGTGATTGATAAGAGTACCGGCAAGCATCGGCCTTGTGTGATGTGCGGCAAGCAATTAGGAGAGCGGGGGTAGAAATATCGGTGTCCCGACTTCTTGCATCTGCGCAGAGCGCATGTCTGTCAGATCATGTTTCACAGCTAGATCATATTTAGCTCAGTCTTGATTTTCTTGTGCGCCGCTTCCAAAGTTTCGTTGTTGACCTCCTTGGTGAGACCGCTCATCTCGTCCTGAATGGATCTAATTACTCGTCGTTTTGGCACAACCCTTAAGAATGCAAGCGTTCGATAGGCAGGGATAGTTGCTGTATTCCGGTAAAGGTCGGATGTAGCTCTTCTCAAATATTTTCGTGCCTCTTTTTGTGTTTCCCAGTCGATGCCTTCGATAAAGGTAAGGCTTCGATAGTAATCGAGAACATACAAAACTTCACCGATCGATTTTCGCTGTTCGTGTATTGGTTCTATGAATAGTTTTTGAATTAGCTGCCCAATAACAAATACGGTTACGCCGGTAACGGCGGTTAGGGTAATTTTAAGAGTTTCAGACATAAGTAAAACCGAAGGGCCAGCATTTCAGCCGGCCCTTCGAGAAATTAAGGCCAGACTAGTGCGCCCGGCCTATCGTAGAGGTTTTAATCCCCATGACACGAGGTACCTGCCGTCCATAGGCGACCTCCTCTTCGGTTAGGTGTGCTAATCACCCTACAAAGCCTCTACAGGATGACGTTCCTGCTAACGAGCAGTGCTTGCTAAAGGCACTTAGAGCTTTTCGGTGCAAGGCCTCTAGAGTTTGCCTAGGCAAATGAGCGAATATCGTAGCCTAACGCGACAGGTTTCCCCGTTCACTCATCGCACGATTAGCGGCGGGGGAGTTCAAAAGTTTGGTTAACATTTTGTATCCTCCTCCATCGATTCTTTTGCAAGAACAGACGGATTATATCACCCTCTGGTTACGTGAAAAACTGAAAGCCAGCTTTCGAAGCCGGGCTCTCAAGGTTGCTCGCCCTATTCCAAGGTTAAGAAAGGGCCTTGTCACGGCACCTTCGAAGAGTACAATTACCTTGCCTTACAAATAATCTTAGCCGTGACCTCAAAAAACTATGTCGAAAACAGAGGACCTCTACTCGCAAATACTAAGCTCTGATAGTAAACATATTTGCCTCATAGCAGCACCAGGTAGTGGAAAGACAAGCCGCGCCTTAATTCCCAAGGTCCAGCAAATACTTGCGAAGCCTGGCGTCGATCCTAAGAACGTCTTGATTCTTAGTTTCTCTCGCTTATCAGCCGCAGACCTTAAAAAACGTATTGGTGCAACCGGTGCGCGAGCATCCACGGTGCATTCATTCTGCCTGTCCTTATTGCTCTCCGAGGACAATCACGAGATTAGAAAGCGCATTGGCTCAATTATCTTTGATTTTGAGCGGGACACGTTGATCGCCGATCTCAAGGAAAAATTTCCAACAGTTCTTAAGCGAGAACTGGGGAAACAATTAGAGAAATTTGCAGCTGGCTGGGCGATCGAACCTCACGACCAAGTTTTTGAGGAGAACGATGAGAAGCGAGCATTCAAGCAGGCTGTTGTGAACTGGCTAGACGAACACCAAGCCGCGATGATGGAAGAAATTGTGTATCACGCAGTGGATCTGGCCCAGAAAGTGTCCGATCTCAAACTTCTAGAGGAGGCGCATTATATCTTTGTGGACGAGTACCAAGACCTTAATGTCTTAGAACAAACCTTTGTTGATTTGCTGTCGGCCCAATCGGAGCTTCTCTTTGTTGTTGGAGATCCCGACCAATCAATTTTGAGTTTTAAGTATGCACACCCAGAAGGTATCACGGCGTTTGCCGGTCAAACTCATGTTGACAGCTATACGCACTTAAAGACAGGAAGGTGCGGGAAAATCATAGTGGACTTCGCTCGTGACCTTCTAAAACAGTCCGACCCTACGCGGACAGCATTGCTTGAGGCTTTACCTACGAACGAAGACGGAGAGATTCATTTCGTACGTAAACAGACTCAGGATAATGAGTTCGCGTATGTTCTTGAGCAGGTCGGGTTAAGATTCAAGGCGGAGGTGTCGCCCCAAGACATTATTATCTTGGTTCCCAAGAAAAAACTCGGACGCCAGTTCGTCGAGTATGCCGAGAAGAATAAGGACTCTGTCGGAATAAGTCAGACTATGGGGAGCTTCAAATTCACATCCAAACCAGAATTCACAGACGAAGAGCAGCACAGAATTTTACTGCTGGCGCTTCTGGCTCACCCCTCCTCTATTCTTCATTTCAGATCAGTACTGTCCGGTTAGATGTCCAATAGTTGTAACTGTTTAGGATCATCAAGCATTGCCAAATTGTATTGGGATTGCTGAAGCAAGCCTAAAATGGGGGTTTTCTCGAAAAGAGTGAGACTGAAAATCTGTAGCAAAGT
>DATNBH010000065.1:0-69775 GCA_035572035.1 Pyrinomonadaceae bacterium
CAGACAAGCGGCGCTGAAGGAAATCAGCGCCCGAACAGATGAGCGCGCCAGAAGACAAAGAAGGGACGTCAATGTCTGGAGCGAGAGGGTATTACGCGAGATTGAGGTTAGTCGCGTCATGTGAGTATCTCCTGTAGCGTCAGTTTGGACCCCCGGTGGTCTTGAGAAACAACAAACAAGCAGGGTTCAGATGAAGAGCGCGGGACGAACTTTGTTCCGAGTTTGAGGTAACCGTTGTAGCAGCGTTGAGTCCTGCTGCCGACGAAAATGATGTTGCGAAGATCGTTCCGCGTGTGAAGTAAGGCTTCTTGAGAATCACACGAGGGAACGAGAGGATACGAAAAGCGGCAGAAATGTACGCCCAATGCCACTGTCTGTCAACAAAAATCTCAAAGTAGAACCTTCAATTGTTGAAGGAACCCATCGACTTCCGCGGAATGTCAACCCCGGTTTAGTTCAGTCATTAGCCACAACAACACGGACTGCCGTTGAGCCATATCTTCATTCGTGTTTAAGCAAGATATGTTGTAAACCGTGCCTTGCGAGCGAATCAATAAATCGTTAGTGAGAATTCGCGACATCTTTGATGTTGATACGGTGACGCTTTGATCATGCGATCGAGTGTTTTGCGATCAATGCCTCCTAAGGGACATTGCGTTGTCGATGAACCGCCCAGCTATGAGTCACCCCACTAAGGCTTTGACAAGGGTCGAAAAACCTTTTCGCTGGGATGACCCACGCCAAGCGCGAGAAGGAGCCGCGGCCGACAGGAATGCGTTCGTTATGTATCTGACCGTGGCCCACATTTGGCACCCACCGTCCGCTGGGCTGCGTTCACTGCTGGAGCTAACTTATTGAAAGTATTGGTGGAGCCGAGGGGGATCGAACCCCTGACCTCATGACTGCCAGTCATGCGCTCTCCCAGCTGAGCTACGGCCCCACGGATAGAAGGCCAGACGCGTGATTCACAGATTCCCAGGAGAATCACATCACAGCGTCTGATTACTGAGGGATTCAGAGTAGCCGAGCGCTCAGAACGGAGTCAAGCCACCGCTTGGTTGGGTATTGGTTGGGTAGGCACTACTCTTGGTTGTGAAGGTTCGCGCGTTAGAAAGGAGACCTTGTGTAAACGATCATCCTTACCGACTTGGGTGAATGATCATTCGTACCGAACAGTGTACCGAACGGAACGTCAAGATAATTGTTTCCGGGTTGATGCTGAGGCATACGTGTTCAGGGTCGCAATTTTGCCACACTGATGCGACCGCTGTTTGATTGACGTGTCGCGAAATGATGGGCTTTTCGTGAAGAATGACGGGCATTTGGCGAAGAGGACTCGAATCAGTATCTGGCATTCACCTTGCACCAATTCGTTTGGCTCGGAAGGGCGGAAATAGAGGATGGAAAAGAGTGTCGCCCTCGGAGACAAGGGTTGATGTGCGACAAAGCACTAAGAACAAAAGCACGATCTCAGATCTCAGATAGAAGATCTCAGATAGAAGATCTCAGATAAGAAGATCTCAGATAAGAAGATCTCAAGATGAGCGTAGACATAGACAAAGTGGGCTCGCGATGGCAAGTCATGCCGGAGCGAGTTTCTTTGCCGGTTGCCTTCGCCTTGTGCGTGGCGCTGTTTGTCTCCGGATGTTCCAGGTCGCACGTGCAGGAAACCGTCACGGTCGCGCCGCGCGCCACTCCTATGCCGTCGCCAGCGACAGCCGATGCCGACTACAGTTCCGCGCCGCCAGCGGTTGATGCGGAGATGGAAGCTGCTGGGGACACCCTCGCACACGCCGTCGTCGTCTTAAAAAAAAGGCGCCGCGAGGAGTCGTTGTACTACATGAACCTTGCCCGCACGCAACTCATTCGGCTCAGGCACCGGCTTGACGGATCTGGCACGGAAACGGATGCCATTTCAAATCACACTCGCGAATCCCTGCTGAACGACTTGCGTGAGCTCGACGCCGCTGAACGGTCCGCGCGTCACAACGATTACGCGCAGAGCGCCGCGCAACTCGTCTCGATCAGCAACGACCTTGACCGTCTCAACTCGAGTTTCACTCACCGTCAAAACTAATCCCGAAACGTTCGACCATGCGATAGAGAGTGCGGCGGTTGATGCCCAGGATCTCTGCCGCGCGCGAGCGATTGCCGTTCGTCACTTCCATGACGTGAAGCAAGTACCGGCGTTCCATCTCATCAAACGTCGGCAAGTCAGCGTAAAGCGCGGAGAGCGGAGAGCGTTGAGCCAGGCGACGAACGTTTTCCGATTGCAGTTTCGGCGGCAGGTCATGAGGTGTGATCTCGCCATCGCGCGCATGCAGGACAGCGTGCTCAATGGCCGATTGCAGCTCGCGAACATTACCGGCCCAATCGTACGCGACCAGACAGGCCAGGGCTTCCTCGGAGAGTCGCACCGAGCGTTCCCCTTCCGGCACGGCGCGGCGCAGAAAGTTCTCCGCAAGTAACGGGATATCCGTGCGGCGCTCTCGAAGGGCCGGCAGATGAAGCGTAACGACACTCAACCGATAGAATAGATCTTCGCGAAATCTTCCCGCTTTGACTTCTGCTTCCAAATCTTTGTTCGTCGCCGCGATGATGCGCGAGTCCACCTGGCGACTGCGGGTGGCGCCGACCGGACGAATCTCACCTTCCTGCAACGCGCGCAAAAGTTTGACTTGCATTGCCTGGCTCGTCTCGCCGATTTCATCCAAAAACAGCGTGCCGCCGTCAGCCTCCTCCCACAAACCTTTGCGATCTGTGTTAGCGCCCGTGTAAGAACCTTTCATCGCGCCGAACAACTCAGCTTCCAACAGTGTCTCAGTGAGCGCACCGCAATTGACCGGGACGAATTCGCTGGCAGCGCGCGGGCTGTGCTTGTGTATCGAGCGGGCGACGAGTTCCTTACCCGTGCCGGATTCACCCGTGATCAGCACAGTGACGCGCGAGCGCGCAATGCGGGCGATCTCCAGATAGAGTCTGATCATCGCCGGAGATCGTCCGGTGATTTCGTCCTGGACGGCGTTTTGATCGGCCTCGTAAGTTTGTTCCGCGGCTGCGTCAATTGCTTGTTTAGATCCGCCCAGGGCCCGCCGCGCGGCGGCGACGACTTCTTCGACCTTAAACGGTTTTGAGATGAAGTCGTAAGCGCCTTCGCTCGTAGCCTCAATCGCGGTTTCGAGCGAGCCAAACCCGGTCACGAGAATTACCGGGCACGCTTTGCGCAAAGAGCGCAATAGATCCAAACCGTTTTCGTCCGCTTCAAGATTGATGTCGCTGACCACCAAATCAAACTTCTGTTGGCTCGCGAGTTCGCGTGCGCGTTGGGGAGTCTGCGCCGCCAGGGTATTCCAGCCCTGCGCGGAGAAGATTTCCTCGAGCAGTTCGCCGGAGGCGGCGTCATCATCGACCACGAGAATCTTCTTCATAACTCACTCGCCTCCGTGGCGGGCAGCGGTCGCCTCTACTTCATGCTCAAACGACGTGGCCAGCGCAGGCTTACCCACATCGTCAGACATCAACGTATCGAGCGCAGCCGGAAAGATTAGGCGAAAGCGAGTTCCGCTTCCTGGTACGCTAGCGACCTCGATGAAGCCTTTGTGTTCGCTCATGACCTGACGGACGATCACCAGACCGAGGCCCGTGCCATGTCCGCGGCGCTTCGTGGTGAACATCAACTCAAAGATGCGCGTGCGCACCTCGTCGGTCATCCCCACGCCAGTATCTTTAACGTCGACGATGACCTGCTCGCGGCCCTCGGCAGTCGCCCGTCCGCCCGCGGTAATCGTCAACTCGCCACCGTGCGGCATCGCGTCGAGCGCATTGTTGATTAGGTTGATAAACGCCTGTTGTAAACGATCGGCATTGGCGTTAATGAAAGGCAAACCTTCCTCGACTTCTTCGCGTAACTTTATGCCGCGACTGGCAAGCTGTGGCGCTATCGTTTCAAAGATGCGCCGCAGAAAGATCTTCAAGTTGAGTTCCTGCATCTCAACCTCCTGGGGGCGCGTGCGGTCGAGCATCAGGCGGACGATCTCAGAGATGCGTTCGATCTGAATGCGGATGACTGAGAGGCGCGCCTGACGCTTCGCCACATCGTCCGAGCCGGCTTCGAGCAACTGGACGTGACCTCCGATCAAGTTCAAAG
Organism: Pyrinomonadaceae bacterium; assembly: GCA_035572035.1. Classification (GTDB taxonomy): domain Bacteria; phylum Acidobacteriota; class Blastocatellia; order Pyrinomonadales; family Pyrinomonadaceae; genus JAOAPY01. The sequence continues at coordinate 4,148 of DATNBH010000065.1, forward strand.
GTGTCCCTACTTCATGCGCAAATTGCGCTGCAGTCTGTCCCGCTGCCGCTAGCCGTTCGAGTTCCGTCAGCCGCTGCGTCGTCAGCCACAGTTCTCGATTTGCAGTTTGCAGTTCCGCGTTGCGCGCGGCCAGTTCAGCGGTTGCTTCGCTGATGCGCTCTGCCAACACCTGAGCTTGCCCTTCACGCTCGTTTGTCATTTCGCTTATGCGCGCGATCATCCGATTAAAGCCTTTGGCGAGCGCGCCGAGTTCGTCACCAGCGCGGATGTCGGCGCGCGCCTGCAGGTCTCCGGCTTCGGCGCGCCGCATAGCGCCGAGCACGGCATTCAATGGGCGATAGACAACGCGGCGGAACATGAGCAGCAGACTAATAGTAATCAAAGCAACGGCCGCGAGCGCGAAGCCGAACGCAGTACGCTCAAAGCGCACGGCGATGGCCGGCGCGTCGTCCAGGCGTTCGACAATCTCCACGGCGCCGCTCACGCGACCTCCGATGACGATGGGGGCGAACACGCGATATGTCGAGTCATCCGCCTCACGTCCAGTCGCGTGGCGTTCGCGCGACTCGAGTTCGCTACGAAGCGCGGCGCGAGTGTCCTCGGGAATCTCGCTCGCGGGCAAGCTGCCCGTCGCTGCCGCCTGTTCCGTAAAAACTCCGCCGGCGCGTTGCCAGACGCGAACCGTCAGAATATTCGGGCGCGAACCGCGCAGAAGATTCGCCGCACGCTGCAAGGCTTCAGCATCCGCACCGGCGAGCGAGTTGGCGATGTGTTCCGCGAAGTTGCTCGCTTGCAGTTCGGCAAGCTGGCGTTGCTCTTCACGTACGAAGGCGGCGACACGAACGCTTATCAGCAACAAAAGTGCGGCGATAACGGCAACCGTCACCCCGGAAGCTAGTAATGTTGTCTTTGTGTGCAGGCGAAGCGCGCGCATCACGATCATTCTACAGCAGCTTCACAGTGGTGGGTCATCGTGAACGGTAAACTGGGAGCCGGGAACCGGGAACCGTAAACCGGGAACCGTAAACCGTGAACCGTGAACCGTGAACCGGGAACCGTAAACCGGGAACCGTGAACCGTAAACCGGGAACCGTAAACCGTAAAGCGTGAACCGTGAACCGGAGATCTCTGCTCAGGTAACTCAGTTCTGACTGACTTTGCTTATCACCACGGGTCCGGTTCTCGGTTCTCGGTTCACGGTTCACGGTTCACGGTTCCCGGTTTTCCTGTTCACGATTTCGTTCTCGGTTCACTGACGCTTGGTAGATGCGATGCGGTGGCGCTGCGAGACGTTGAACGGACAAGCCAGGGTTGCTGGCACAACTTCAAGCCCTGTTGCTTGCCCGCTCTAGTCTTCACAGGGACACCGCTTTAGCAGTTCGTTATCATCTCGCGTTGCCTCTGTTGAGCTTCGCGCCGAGCCTAGCGGCGCCAGTGACGGTGATGGCGGCGATGATGGCGGTGATGTTTGTGTTTGTCCCAGCGGTCTTTGCTTGCCGGCATCATCCGGGCGGAACTCATGACTGGTTTTGCCATGCTCTTGTTGGTCGTATGAGCGAAAGCTACCGCTCCGAAGAGCAGCATAAAGGTAAGTCCGAGTGTGCTGCTCATGATCTTGAATCTGTATTTCATCCTGGTTAACTCCTTCTGCAAATTTGCTTAAGTCATCCTTGCTGCTTCGCCGAGGGCCCGATGCTTTCAAACGCCCCAAGCGAATCGCAGCTTCCTGAAGGAGTAATGGGCAAGGAATGTGCCGCCCTGTTTTTGCTGTGATTTTGTGGGAAGCTCAGATTTATATGATGTTGGAGATCGAGACCGCTCGTCCGAGTGTGGCGCGCGTGCATGTGCGGCAAAAGCGTCACACTATCACGCGCTGCCCAAGCTCGATTCATGAACGCGATAGAACTCCGCTTCGCCATCCTCGAAGTGATGACCCTCGATGCCAACCCCTGAAAGCGACTTATCTTTAGCTGCGGATAAACGGATAGAACGCGGATCCGGAAAAGAGAATCAGAAGTCGAAGACGCCAAAAGCCTGTCTACTCTCCTGCGGTTTGCTGTCTTGTTTCTGATCCGTTTTTATTCGCGTTCATCCGCGGCCAAACTGTTTTCATGAGGGATTCGCGTGAGGCTGAGATTAGACGAAACACTGCTGCCACTAATTCCTCACCGTCAACCGGCTTCACGAGATACCCCTGCGCGCCTGACAAGAAAGCGCGCTCTCGATCCGCTTCGTAGGCCGCGGCAGAATAGAAGAGCACGGGTGTGTGCTGATCAAACTCCCGCAACTGCTCGCATAAGCTGACACCCGAGCAGCCGGGCAACCAGTTGTCGATTAAGTAAAGATCGAAACGTTCTGTGCGCGCCAAACACAAGGCTTCATCGCAAATTTCAGTTGCTATCACCTGACAATTTTGGCTTTCGAAGATCACGGTTACGAGTTCTCGAGTGTCGGCATCGTCCTCCGCATAAAGGATGCGCGCGTCCAGGTATTTCATGATCCTCCTCACAAGCGAGGGTGTAGGAGTTGGGGTGTAGGGTGTAGGCATCTGCCCAATCGCAACGCACTTGCTTGTCTTTCTACACCCTACCCCCTAACTCCCACGCCCTAGTTCCATCAGTCCAGTTCAAATGAAACGAACATAAATCTGCCATCACGCTCGATCTGCAAAACGACCGAAGCGTTTGGCGCCAGGTGGTCCAGGGCTGAACGGAGCGCTGCCATCGTCTCGACCTGAACACCGTTGATTGCATGGATCACGTCGGCGGTGTTGAGTGACGTATCGACGCTCGGATCAGCTGCCTTCGCAGCGACAATCACTCCGGATGACACTCGCAGTCCCGGTAAGGTTGCGGCAAGCTTGGAATCTAATTCAACTCCGACGATACCCAGCTTTGGAACCAGACTCTTATCAGGATCGGCAAGATCCGCGAGGCGGTCAAAGTCGTGCGGCGGTTCCACCACTGCAACTTCAAAGGTTAGTTTTTCGGAGCCACGAAGAACTCCGACCTTGATCTTTTCCCCGCCCCGGCGCATGAAAAGCCGAGTGCTGATAGAGGGCAAATTGTCGGCCGAACCGCCATCGATGTTGGTAATGATGTCCTGCACTTTTAGCCCGGCAACGTCGGCTGGGCTACCCGGCTCAACATCCGAGACGATCACACCCCAATTGCTCGGAAGTTTCAGGCCAGTCACCAGGCCTGGCGTAATGGCTTGAACGGTAATACCGATCTCGCCACGATGCACATGGCCGAACCGGCGCAGCTGAGGGTAAGCAAAAGCAACGGTGGCGCTGGGTATCGCAAAGCCCAAGCCCTCGTTGCCTCCGCCTGCTGTCAGGATGAAGGTGTTAATGCCAACCAGTTCGCCGTCAACGTTCACCAACGGTCCGCCGCTATTGCCGGGATTAATGGGTGCGTCGGTCTGGATGTAGACCATCGGGCTGTCGGTGTCACGTTGGCGGGCCGCCGCACTGACCACACCCATTGTCACCGAATCCTGCAAACCCTCGGGGCTTCCGAAGGCAAAAACTACTTCACCTTGCCGCAGCTTGTTGTAGTCGCCCAGCGGTAGCGCTGGCAGGCCCCTGGCTTCGATCTTCAGCAGCGCCAGATCAATCTCCGGGTCCGATCCAATAATGCGCGCTTCCATGATGCGACTTCTGCCAGCAACTAATGAGCCGTTCGGAGTGTCATCGGAAGCCGCTGCCTGGATACTCACTTGAACACGATGAGCGCCACGGAGCACGTGCGCATTGGTAATGATGTAACCGTCAGGATCTATGATTACGCCTGAGCCCATGCTCTGCTGCTTTCCGAGCACAAGGTTGGTGTCGCCACGTCCGCCTTCCACGGGTCCATATCCCGTTACCAGCACCTGGACCACGCTCGGCGTCACGCGCTTTACCAGGGCTCGTACGGAGTTGTTAAGTTGGTGTAGCGGATCGAGATCTCCCTTGGCGGTAGTTTGAGCTGAGACTCGAGGAGAGATGAGCAGCGATACCAGACAAAGCCACAAAAGGCCACGACCATATTTGCCAATCTTCATTTTCCACTTCGCATCTGTCATTTCGGATTTACTCTAGTTTCCCAGCGCCATTTTCGAACTGCCACGACAGAACCAACCGTTGAAATGGTTCTAAAGTGCGTGGTCACCGGGCTAAAGCCACGGTGTGAATGAAAGTTCGGAAAGCAAACCGAGTCTGTACTTGCATCATTCATGGAGTTACTTCAAAGCTGATCTTGTTGGACTCGATCATTGGGCCATCGCAGCAGCCGAGTCGTCGTTGCATCGTCAATTCATAATTTCCCGGTGTTAATGAGTCGTACCATGATTGGGCTCCAGTCGGGTACTGGCTGTCGTCGACAACGGTGAGAAAATCGACGACCGTGGGCTCGTTTGTCTTCAGCAGTATCCTTTCCGGTAGGTCGTCATGCCGGCAAGTCTGGTCCGTTTGGACATTGCCCAACAAGTAAGTTTGCCATTTCGTGTACGGTAACAAGTGGCCATTCTTTTTGAGTATTGGGAGATCTTGATACAAGTCGCTCGAGTCGCAAACATAGCCCGGTTGAGTTGAGGTGTTTGTCATAGCGAGTGTGACAATCACCTGCTCACCAACATGGTAGTGCGTGGTCGGCGCCAACATGGGATCAACTGTGGCAATGGCCAAGTGGATCGCGCTCTGGTCAAGAGGCGCCTGCTCAACAGTCCGTGGTGGTGGACTCGTCGGAGCCGGGCGTTTTGAGCCCCACGCGGATACACCCCAAAAACAAATAACTGCAATCAGAATTGTGGTCGCTTTGCGCATGTAAGATTTCCCCCGCTCAACTCGCGCGTGGCACGGGCGTCTCGCCCGTGGCTTTTTGCGCGAGAACACACCAGCGTCTCGCCCGTAGCCTTTTGCGCGAGACACACGGGCGAGACGCCCGTGCCACATTCCGCGAGAACACACGGGCGAGACGCCCGTGCCACACATTCCGGAGAGACACACGGGCGGGACGCCCGTGCCACGCGTTCTGGTTGAGTGCAACGGACATGCCAATTCGCTTTGACGGAGTAGGACGGGTGTCTCGCCGTGGTCTTTTGGCGCGAGACACACGGGCGGGACGCCCGTGCCACATTCCGGAAAGACATACGGGCGGGACGCCCGTGCCACGTTCAAACAACGCGTGGCCCAGGTGTGGCATTGCTTCCATGTGTGGCTAATTTCCCGCCGCAGCTTGCAATCCAAGTTCGATCTCAAAGCGCGCCGCCATGCGGTAGAGAGTCTTGCGATTAATGCCGAGAACTTCTGCAGCGCGCTTTCGATTGCTGCCGGTGGCGTCGAGAACGTGGAGAATGTAGCGCCGCTCCAGTTCGTCCAGACTCGGCAGCCCGGAAAAGAGATCGGCAAGATCGTCGGCGGAGAGTGGCGGTGTGACATTGCCGGAGTGTTCGAGAGAAATCCTGGGCGGAAGGTCATTCGAGGTGATGCGCCCGCCCTGGCTCAACGTGATGGCACGCTCGACAACATTTTCCAGTTCACGCACGTTACCAGGCCAGGAGTAGGCGCAAAGCCCGCGCATCACTTCTTCCTCAATCGTCGCTGGTAGTTGGCCGTTGAGCGAGTGCTTTAGTATGAAATGGGCCACCAGGAGCGGAATGTCTTCGCGCCGCTCGCGCAATGGCGGCAACTGCAGCTGGATCACATTCAGCCGGTAGAGCAGATCTCGACGGAAAGCACCCGCAGCGGAAAGTTTCTCAAGATCACCATTGCTGGCAGCAATCACACGCGCTCGCACCTTAATCACTTCGGTCCCGCCGACCGGCACCACTTCGCGTTCCTGCAGCACACGCAGAAGCTTGACCTGCAACCCGGGACTAGTCTCGCTTACCTCGTCCAGAAAAACAGTGCCTTCGCCGGCGTGTTCAAAGATGCCGCGCTTAGTTCCGGTCGCTCCAGTGAACGAGCCCTTAACGTGGCCAAACAATTCCGACTCCAGCAGCGTTTCCGTCAGCGCTCCACAATTGACGGCAACGAAGGGCGCGCTGGCGCGCGGACTATGCGTGTGTATGGCTCGCGCAACCAGTTCTTTGCCCGTGCCTGATTCTCCCGTTACCAGGACCGCGGCGGGCGAATCCGAAACCCGAGCGATCATTTTGTAGACTTCCAGCATTGAGGGCGTGCGTCCGATGAGACCGGATGTTCGCCCCTCGTCCTCGAGAACCGCGGACGGCTGCCTCGCTGATCCACTGGCGAGGGCGCGCCGGGCGATTGCTACCAGCTCATCAATGTTGAATGGCTTGCTGATGTAATCGAAGGCGCCCTCTTTAACGGCGCGGATGGCCGTCTCGATTGAGCCAAAGGCCGTCATCAGGACGACTGGAATCGCTGAGTAATCACGGCGTACCAACTCGAGCAGCGAGAGGCCGTCCAGACGTGTCTTCATGCGAATATCACTAAGCAGCAGGTCTGGTTGTGACGTGGAGAGAGCAGCAAGCGCCTCCTCTCCACTGTGTTGGAAAGTAGTGTCAAAACCCTCGTGTGTGAAAACTTCGCAAAGCAGCTCGCAGGTTACGATGTCGTCATCGACTACTAAGACGTGCGGCGGTTTACGCGGCATTTTTTTCTACCTCAATGTACTCTGCTACGGCATGCGGTTCCGCCACCGGGAGCGCGAGCAAAAAAACAGCGCCAGACGATCCGGAAACCAATTCAATGCGACCGCAATGTTCCGCAATGATGTCACGCGCGATCACCAGACCCAGACCGCTGCCTGATTGTTTCGTAGTAAACATCGGCTCGAAGAGATGCTCAGCGACGCTGGGTGCAATCCCGGCTCCGGAGTCACTAAACATTATCTCGACCTGCCGGAGCTCACGGAGATGACGCGTCGTGATCTCCAACTCTCCTCCGTTCAGCATTGCATCGCAGCTGTTATTTACCAGATTGAGAAAAACCTGGTGCAGGCTGTCGCGATCGGCCGAGACACAGGGAAGGTTCTGGTCGAGAGTGATGGTGGCCTTGATATTTCGCGATTCAAGCATCGGCCCCACCAGCATTAACAACTGCTGGACCGTGGCGTTAATGTCGGTTGGTTCGAAGACTATCTTGGGGCGATGAGTGCGTTCGAGCAGACTCTTCACGGTTTGGACAATGATGGCTAACTGAGCGTTGATGATCTTGAGGCGGCGTTGCGTGTCGGGCGCGTCGCGGTGATTGCGATCCAATAATTGCAGATGCCCGGCGACGGCGTTTAGAGGAGTTCCTATTTCATGTGCCAGCGATGCAGTTACCTGACCAATTGCCGCCATCCTTTCCGAGCGTGCCAACCGCTGCTGAGTGCGAATAAGATCGGCGTTCGCGGCCCGCAACTCACTCGTAGCGATCTCTACTTTCTTCAGCAGCTCGGCATTCAGGTCGCTGATTTGGTGCAGTAGATCCTCGCGCTCGCGTGAGCGCTCGGCGACTCCGTCCATCAGTTGGTTGAAGCCCCGCGCCACTGCGCCCAGTTCGTCATCACGCCGCACTGGAGCGCGAACAAGCAGTGACCCACCCCGAGTTTCGGCCATCGCCTGGAGGATCTCCCTAACGGGGCGCCGGAAAAAATAATTAAAGAGCAAGTAGAGCAAGCCGACCGAAGCCAAAAGCGCTCCGAATAAAACCAGGTTGTATTCACGATGCAAGTTATCAACCAGCTGATGATGAGCGCTCTTGAGCACCAGCGCCTCGATAAACCCGCTCTGGTTAGCACTGGTGATGTCGGTCCGTATCAGCCAGTATTCGCTGTTGTTGCGCGTGATCTCGGACGAAGTAATGCCGGCTCGCGGCTGAGTCGGAGCGTTATTTCCAGTATGGCTCAATGACAGCAACTCAGGTTTGCCGGGAGCGGTGGTGACTAATAGTCGCGGACCGGCGGGAAAATTCTGATAGACATCGATCTGTTTAAAGTCCGGGCGTGAACCTGCCACCAACCGCATCTCTTGTTGCAAGTCGGGGAGACTGGAAAAGTAATCGTACGCCGAGATCCGGTTCGTAAGTACAAGAGTTTGATCGAGCGCATTTTCATAATGGTCCCTGGCCACCACGGCGCGAGTTCTGACGGTGTGTAAATAGGATGACGTGAAAAGAATCAGCGACATCGAGACAGCTACTAGCAATAGAATCTTCCATTGCAGATTGAATCTGACACGCAAAGCCTGCCACCTCCTGGCTAGAGATTTCGGGAAATACTCGATCATCGTACGCCTCACTCACCAGCGAGCTGAAAAGCAGAATTAGCCCAAGCTTCGTAGGATCTGTAGTTCGAGACACAGCAACTGCTGTGCGCCGCCGGCACGATGACAAAAGGGCGTAGTGGACTAATTTCCCTTTGCAGCTTTGCGCCTTTGCGGGCAAAAATAAAACGTCTCCCGCAAAGGCGCCAAGATCGCAAAGAACACAAGTCAATCGGACTTTCTCCGGTGTGGCTTTATTTCCCGAAAAGGCAAAAGAGCCACACGGTAATCACTTCAGATCCATACCCTCGCACACAGTGTCGCTCCACATGACGAGTGGCATTTCCGTTGCTGTGGGAACGGCGGATTCTTCCCCGTGAGTTTGAATGCGCTCTTCGTGTCGGACCGGTTAAGAAACGGTTGTCGCAAAAAATATTCGGTTCAACATTCGCTCCACTTTCCAAATGCAAGGTCAAGTCTACCCGCATCTGAGACCAATCGATTCGCTCCGCATTTGGATGATCTGGTCGCCGTTTTCTTTTGAAGAATCCTTCGGTCGGTCGGTTGAGTCGAGTCGCTGAATGCCCGGGGCGCGGCCCATTCTGAAAGCAAGCAAGAATTCTTTAGACAAGTTCAAGGAGGTAATCATGAAGGGGATAGGCATAACATTATTGCTGGCCTTTTTGGCCGTCGTACCAACCAGCTTTGGGCAATCGGCGAGCGGACGACTCGTAGGCACCGTGTCTGGTCCGGACGGCGTCCTTGCCAATGCGAGCATTGTTGTTACTGATAATCAGACAAAGCAGTCGCACACAGTCTCGACGAATGGCCAAGGCGCTTTCATTTTTCCGCAACTTGATGTGGGCAGTTATTCCGTCAGTATCTCAGCGGCCGGCTTCAAGACCTTTACCGCTAATGATGTAAGAATTGATGTTGGCAAAGAGTATGCTCTCAACCCTACGCTCGAAGTGGGCGAGATCCGCGAGAGCGTTACCGTCACCGCAGGGCAGGACATCGTCAATTCCACCAACGCCGAGCTGAGCAATACCGTTACTGAGACTCAACTATTGGGTTTGCCGATCAACGGGCGTGATCCATCGACCTTGATTCAGTTGCAGCCTGGGGTCAGCCAGGGCGGCGAGGTCAATGGGATGCGCACGTCTGCTCAAAACATCACGCGCGACGGTTTGAACGTCCAGGACAATTTCATTCGCGAAGGGAATTTCAATCCGGACCGTCCGCGGATTGACGATGTTTCCGAATTTACCGTGATCACGCAAAACGCGAACGCCTCTCTCGGTAGCGGCGGTTCATCGCAAATCCAGTACGTAACGGCGCGCGGCGGTACCGAGTTCCATGGCGCGCTGTACGATTACAACCAAAATGCAGCCCTGGCTTCCAACGGCTTCTTCAACAATCGCAATGGGATTGCAAAGCCGCCGCTCAATCAGAATCAGTTTGGAGGCAAGGTCAGTGGTCCGATCTTTCTGCCGGGCTTTGGCGAGGGAGGCCCGGGTCTGAAACCTATAAAGAAGGCTTTCTTCTTTTTTGCCTACGAAGGACTGCGGCTGCCACAGACGACGTCAACCACGCGCACGATCCTAACGCCGTCTGCGAGACAGGGAATTTTCACTTACGTTGATGACAACGGCGTAACTCGCCAGTTTGACGTTCTCGGAACACAGGGACTGGGTGTGAATCCACTAATCTCCAGCCGCATCCTGGCCAACCTGCCGGCGGCGGGCAACAACGATCAGGTGGGCGATAGATTGAATACCACCGGTTTCACCTTTAACCAACGCTCCGATGTAAAAATAAATCTTGCCACCACGCGTATCGACTATGACTTCAACGATCGGCACAGCGTCAATTTCGTGTGGCACCGCACGACAGATAACTTCCTGCGCCCTGATACAGACACCGGTGGTTTCAACACGACACCTTTCGGGATCCAGGATTCAACTACGAATGAGCTGGTCGGCGCGTATAACTGGACCATCAGCAGAAAGCTGACCAATGAAGTGCGTGGCGGTTATCAAAAGAGCAATCCATTCTTTAACACGGGAGGCTTGCCCGGCGATTTCTTCATAAGCTTGCCGCTTACTGACAGCCCGGAAAACAGTTTCCTGCCACAGGGACGCACGACCAAGCTGTATAACATCCAGGACAATGCGGTTTATTCAACCGGATCGCATTCCTTCCGCTTTGGCGGCCAGGAAAACTTTTATCGGATTGTTTCGTTCGGCGGCGCCTCGTTGCCAACTTACTTTCTTGATAATTCGAACTTTCCCAATTTTGGGTTTGTTCCCGCGGATACTCCGGGCGTTCCGGCCAGGTTCATCATACCCGGACTAAGCGACCCCAATCAGGTGGGCACGGCCAACGCGCTGCAGTCTGAACTGGCCGGGCTGATTGGTGAATCTGAGAACACGTTCAACGTCACCAGCAGGACCTCGGGCTTTGTACCCGGTGCGCCGGTGATCAATACACTGAACTATGACAATCTCTCGTTTTATGTAACAGACCAATGGCGCTTGCGTCCCAACCTGACGCTGAATCTTGGCGTGCGCTACGAGCTCTTCACCGGCCTCACCGATCCCAGCGGTTTGCGGCTGGAAGTCGTAACCGGCGGCATGGATCCCACGGCGGCGCTGCTCAATCCCAACGGGACGTTTGATTTCGTCGGCGCCAATGCCGGATCAACTGGCCAATTTTTCAAATCCGACAAGAACAACTTTGCTCCCAACATAGGCTTTGCTTATTCGCCAAACTTCAAGGCGAAGTTCATTAGCAGGATCTTCCCGGGCCAGGGGAAGACAGTGATTCGCGGGGGCTTCAGTGAAAGTTACATCAACGACGAATTCGTGCGAGCCCCGGATAACGCCTTACAGAACCAGGGGCTGTCAGTGACGCCGATAAACTTTGGCCTGACGTCCGTGATCGACAATGCGCCGCCAGTGCTAACGCCGGCGTTTACACCGCCGCCGCTGACTTTTTCCAGCATCAATTCGCTGGCTCCAGGAGCGAACGTGGCGTTTCTGATCGATCCCAAACTGCAAATGCCGCGTGTCGAGCAATACACCTTTGGGCTGCAAAGGGAAATAGGCTCTAAGTCGGTGCTTGAAATTCGGTACGTGGGAAACCGCAGCAATCAACTCATTCGCACCGTCGATCTTAACCAGGTAGATATCCGCGGCAACGGGTTCCTCGACGACTATAACCGAGCCCGCTCGAACCTGCTGCTGACGGGAAACGCGGCCTGCACGCCCGCGCAAAATGCTGGATGCCAAACTCTGACTGTCTTCCCTCACCTCGTGAATGGAGGCTCTTTGACGAGCTCGGCGGTCATAAACCTGCTGCGCAATGGTTCGGTAGCGGACCTGGCGCGAAGATATGTAACGAACAGTCAAACAGGAACTGTCCAGATACTACCCAACTCGAACATGGGCATTCTTGACTTGCTCGGGAACCTTGGCGAATCCAACTACAATGCACTGCAGGTGGAGTTGCGCCGGCGCTTTTCGCAAGGGCTGTCTTTGCAGGCCAACTATACTTTCCAAAAAACCCTCGACAACATCAGCCCCGGCAATCCGGGCATCAATAGCGAGGATCAGACTCGCGTAGCGGCTTTTCTTGACAACCAGAATCAGCACCTCGATTACGGGCGTGCAGACTATGATCAGACGCACGTATTCAACCTCAACGCCGTGTACGATCTGCCGTTCGGAAGAGGCAAACACTTCTTCCGCGACAGCCACGGAGCAGTCGATCGACTCGTGGGAGGCTGGCAGCTGGGTGGGATCCTGCGTATCAACAGCGGCACACCGTTGACCATCGTCGATCCCCGCGGCACCTTGAACCGAGTCGGTCGAGCAGCCAATCAAACTGCGTTGACCAACCTTACTAACGATCAGATCAGCAACCTGATCGGGATCTTCAAACAGAATGGGAACGTGTACTACATAAACCCGTCCGTGATTAATGCTGATGGTCGCGGGGCTGCAGCCTTCGGTCAACCGGCATTCTCAGGAGAAGTGTTTTTTGATAACGGTCCGGGCCAGTTTGGTACTTTAGCGCGCAGCACCATCAACGGGCCAAGGTTCAGTCAACTGGACCTGTCCCTGACCAAGAACATCAAGCTGAGCGAAAGGATGCGATTCCAGATCCGAGCTGACGCATTCAATCTCCTGAATCACACCAACTTCCTGACCGGCGTTCTGACGCCTGGCCTTGGCTTAAGTGGAACCAGCAACACGATCTTCAACGTCAATAGTACTACCTTCGGGCAGATCACTCAGGCCAACACGATCGGCGGCACTGGATTGAATCGAATCATCCAGGTCGCCGGCCGGTTTGAGTTCTGAGCTGTAATATCGCAACGCGATTTGAAAGGGGCGGCAACCCGGCTGGGTTGCCGCCCCCATTTTTTTGTTGGGTAGATTCAAAACAATTAGCCACCGATAACACCGGAGGCAGGCGCAGGAAAGAGATTTAGCCGCAGATAAACACGGATAACACAGATCTGAAAATTCCATCAGTTCAGATCCGTCTTATCCGTGTTCATCTGTGGCTAATCTCCTTCATTTTTAACCGCGCCGTTCTCTGGTTCAAAAGGAGAGCGTGTGGCCTTTTTGCTTCGCGGTAGAAAGAAAGCCACAGGAAGTCTTCGAGCCGAACCGCACAACTCTAAACCCGCCAATAGTCTGCTGTGGCATAGCGATTTCAAGTGTCACCTCAGAACTAGTTTGAAAGTTCTGGCAATAGTTAGAAGGCTTAAACAGTGGCGAAGCAGTGGGCGAACACCGCCGGCTCCACTTTCGAGAGCTGCGAGAACGATGGCTTCGATCGTTGTCGATCAAAGGAGAGATGATGAGAAAGAAAGTTTTCAGCGCCGCGCTTGGCTTTTGTTTGCTAGCAACGGTGACCGCGGCCACCGCATTCGCGCAAGGCGTATCTGAGCCGTTCTTGCGCGCGACAATTCCTTTTGAGTTTACCGTGAGGGGGAAAGCATTGCCTGCCGGCGATTATGTGATTAAGCGATTCACTGATGATTCGTCCAATCTTCTCGTAATCTCCAACGTGAAGGACCACGAGCGTGCGGTGTTCGAGACGGAAAACGTCAAAGTAGAGACAGCTCCCAGGAAGGGTGAGATTGTCTTCCATCGGTATGGGGAAAGTTATTTCCTGTCTGAGGTCTTTACCGGAGGTGAGGAAATGGGAAATGAGCTACCTCCCTCTCGTCAGGAGCGCCGTCTTAAACGTGATTTAGCGAGTAATAAAACTGAGACGGAAACAGTGGCCGTGGCGGCTTATTGAGGCTTAGTTCCCGTTTCGCGAGAGCGATCGATCCGAGCTGTGCGGCAACCCGAAAGAACGTTGGCCTTCGGGTTGCCGGCAGCAAGACAACTTTTGAAACCAACGGCTCTCCTCGTTTGTGTTACCAGGGAGGCACGTTATGCGAGTAACAACATCTGGAAGAATCATTATGCGATGGCAGCGGCGAGTTCTGACTTCAGCCCTCGGAGGCGTCCTGGTCCTCGCTTTGATGCCTCGAGTTCCAGTCGCCGGTCAACAATTGCCTCAGGAGACCGCACCGGCTGCGACGGAGACGCCCGAACAATTGCAGCAACTGGTCGCGCCCATCGCTCTGTACCCTGACGCCCTTGTGGCCCAGATACTGGCGGCAGCCACTTATCCGACTGAGGTCGTCAATGCGGATCGCTGGCTACAGCAACATCAGAACCTTCAAGGCGAACAATTTGCGAGCGCTGTGGACCAGCAGTCATGGGATCCGAGCGTGAAAGCTCTCACAGCGTTCCCTTCAGTGCTGGCGAACTTGGATAAGAATTTGTCCTGGACTGAAGCGCTTGGGAATGCCTATTTCAATCAGCAGCAGGATGTGCTCGACGCGGTTCAGCTGATGCGCAGGCGCGCAGAGGACGCGGGGAATCTGCGGAGTACTCAGCAGGAGAGGGTCGTGAATCAGGGTCCCACGATTGTCATCGAGCCAGTCGATCCCGGCATTTGTTATCTGCCAAGTTATGACCCGTGGATTGTGTATGGCGCGCCGGTCGTAGTTTATCCAGGCTATTTTTATGATCCCTGGTATGGACCACCGTTTGTTTCTTTTGGTCCGGCGATTGGTCTCCGCTTCTTTGGCGGATTCGGTTGGGGCTGGCCGGCCTGGGGCTTTAATTGGGGCCGACGAGTCGTAGTCTTCAACCACAACACCTACGTCTCGCGCAGCCGATTTTTCTTGCGTCGTGGCTCGTTCTTCGGCGGCCGCGGCGTAGTTGGACCGCGCCGGTTTGTACCTTCAGCTCGAGTAAACCGCGGCTTTAACAATCGCACTGCGGGCGCGCCCAATTCCCGATTCGGAAACGGTTGGGCGAATCGTGGCGCAGTCATACCGCGCGCAAATGCGGGCCCGCGCTCAGGCGCATACAACGGCGCTCGCGCGGGTGGAGTCAGCCGAGGCCCAGGCTTTGGCGGAGGAGCCGGCGCCGGGCGGGCAAGGCTCGGTGCCGGACGACCTTTCGGCGGCGGCTCGCGCAGCGGCGGTAGCTTTGGAGGTTCGCGTGGCGGCGGCTCGCGTGGCGGGCGACATCGGTAGGATCGTCTCCTCCAGTGGCATTGCCGGCGATACATTAGCGGGCGCAGGGCTTTGCTCAAAAAGTATCACTCTGCGTGGAAGAGCGGAAAGTATCACTCTGCACGGAAGAGCGGGGGCAAGCCCACCTTCCCGACCCTGAGCTGATTAGAGTCGAGTTGTGATCTCAGCTGGGAATGGCTTTCAACTTGAAAGCATTGAGCAAGTTTAGGAGTCTCGGGGTCAGGAAGGTGGGCTTGCCCTCGCTCTTTCGCGCAGGAGAAATACTTTTTGTGCACCGCTATTGCACCAGTAGAATCAATGATCGAAGAAGACAAAATAAACGAAGACGCAGCTTCCGACGAACCAGTTCCGTCCAGCCGCCGGCCGCGTTCCTACCGCAAACTTCGTCGCTTCATCGCGTTGCTTGCCTTCGCGCTGCTGCTCGGCGGCGCCATCTTGTTCTTTCAACGCCTCGACACAGGCAAGGCCAACACAAACAAACCAGCTTTTTCTCCGAGCGCCGTCGCAATCACCACCGCAATTGCCAGGCAAGGCAACATTGGAGTGTACGTGAACGCCCTGGGTTCCGTGACGCCGCTCAACACGGTGACGGTCAAGAGCCGAGTAGATGGCCAACTCATGCGCGTCAACTATCGCGAAGGACAGATGGTCCATCAGGGCGATCTGCTGGCCGAGATCGATCCGCGCCCTTTTCAAGCGCAGCTGACACAAGCGCAGGGCCAATATGAGCGAGACAAAGCTCTGCTGGAGAATGCGAACAACGATCTCAGTCGCTACCAGACGGCTTATAGCAAGAACGCAATCCCCAAACAGCAATTGGATACGCAACAGGCGACGGTCCACCAGTACGAAGGCATAGTCAAAAACGATCAGGGGCAGATCGACAACGCCAACGTGCAGCTTGGTTACTGCAAGATCACCTCACCTATTTCGGGACGCGTCGGCTTACGCCTCGTCGATCCCGGGAACATCGTGCATGCCGCCGACAGCAACGGCATGCTGGTAATCACTCAACTGCAGCCGATCAATGTCCTTTTCAGTGTCGCTGAAGACTATCTACCGCAAATCGAGCAACAGTTGCGCCGCGGCAACCGGCTTCCCGTCGAGGCCTTTGACCGGGCCCAACAGAAGAAGCTTTCCTCAGGCACACTGCTTACTTTTGACAACGAGATCGATACTGCCACGGGCACGATCAAACTGAAGGCTACTTTTCTGAATAGCGACAACACGCTATTCCCAAATCAGTTTGTGAACGCGAGGCTGTTGGTCAGCACGCAACGCGGATTGGTCCTTATTCCCACGGCCGCAATTCAACGCAACGCACAGGAAGCATTCGTATACGTCGTGAAATCAGATCAAACGGTGGCGGCGCAGACTGTTTCACCAGGCACAAGCGAAGGCAACGTGACAGCGGTCGACGGCTTGAAGGTTGGCGACACGATAGCGATTGACGGTTTCGACAAGCTACAGGGTGGAGTCAAAGTCGTTGCGCGCAAAGCACCCGACAGTGGCAACGGAGATGCGGGGAGGGAAACCCAGTGAGTCCTTCGCGCCCCTTTATTCAAAGACCCGTCGCCACGTCGCTGTTGATGGCCGCAATTCTGATCACGGGTATCGTCGCGTACCGGCAACTTGCCGTTTCTGCGTTGCCGGAGGTCGACTATCCCACGATCCAGGTCATAACTTTTTATCCGGGAGCGAGTCCCGATGTAGTTGCCTCCGCGATTACGGCGCCGCTCGAACGACAGTTCGGACAGGTGCCGGGTCTGAATCAGATGACCTCGACAAGTTCGGGCGGCAGCTCGATCATCACCTTACAGTTCTCGCTCGACTTGAACATTGATGTTGCCGAACAAGAAGTGCAGGCGGCTATCAATTCCGCTCAGAATGTGCTGCCGAGCGATCTGCCCACGCCACCGATTTACAGCAAGACCAACCCGGCAGATACACCGGTGCTGACTCTGGCCCTCACCTCAAAGTCGATTCCACTAACGCAGGTTGAAGACCTGGCGGATACACGGCTCGCTCAGAAGATCTCGCAACTGCCAGGCGTCGGCCTGGTGAGTATCAGCGGCGGTCAGAAACCAGCGGTTCGCATCCAGGCCAATCCCACCGCGCTCTCGTCTTATGGCATCAACCTCGAAGACGTACGGACCGCGTTGCAGCAAACCAGCGTCAACCAGGCTAAGGGAAACTTTGATGGACCAAAGCAGTCCTATCAGATTGATGCCAACGATCAGATCGTGGCGAGCAAAGACTACCGGGGGATTGTGGTCGCGTACCGCAACGGCGCGCCCGTGATGCTGTCCGACGTAGCGACCATTGTTGACGGCGCCGAGAACGTTAAGCAGGCGGCGTGGATGAACAACGTGCCCGCCGTTATCGTCAACATCCAACGGCAACCGGGAGCAAATATCATCCAGGTGGTCGATCGCATCAAGACGCTCTTGCCGCAATTGCAGACCACCCTGCCGCCGGCCGTGCAGCTTTCAATCCTGACGGATCGCACCGTCACCATCCGTGCCTCCGTAAAAGACGTTCAGTTTTCGCTGATGCTGACCGTGGCGTTGGTGGTGATGGTGATCTTTCTTTTTCTGCGAAATCTTTCGGCAACGATCATTCCCAGCGTGGCGGTGCCGCTTTCGCTGGTCGGCACCCTGGGTGTGATGTACCTGGTTGGCTACAGCCTCAACAACCTGACGCTGATGGCCCTGACGATTTCGACCGGCTTTGTGGTGGACGATGCCATCGTGATGATCGAAAACATCGTGCGCTATATCGAGGAAGGCGAGACGCCGATGCAAGCCGCGTTGAAAGGCGCCGAGCAAATCGGCTTTACGATCGTCTCGTTGACGATTTCGTTGATCGCAGTGCTGATTCCGCTCTTGTTCATGGGCGATATTGTCGGGCGCTTGTTCCGCGAGTTTGCCGTCACGCTAAGCGTAACCATCCTGGTTTCCGCAGTAGTCTCGCTGACGCTAACTCCGATGATGTGCTCGAGGTTGCTGCGCGAAAAATCCGCAGCGCAGCCGGGACGCTTTTACCGCGCGTCAGAAGCTGTGTTTCAGAAAATCATCGACTTTTACGGCAGGACTCTGCGGTGGGTGCTCAAGTATCGCGCGGTAACGCTGCTGGTCGCGGCGGCGACACTCATCCTGACAGTCTGGCTCTACACCATTGTGCCGAAAGGATTTTTCCCGGTGCAGGACACGGGCGTAATCCAGGGCATCTCCGAAGCGTCACCGAGAATTTCATTTCCAGCGATGGCCCAAAAGCAGCAGGCGCTCGCGCAAGTCATCCTGAAAGATCCGGCGGTGGAAAGTCTTTCATCGTTTATCGGTGTCGACGGCGCCAACACCACGCTGAACAGTGGTCGCTTGCTCATCAATCTCAAGCCGCTCGGCGCGCGGAAGCTCACGGCCACGGAGGTGATGAGCCGCTTGCAGCCGGCCCTGGCGCAGGTTGACGGAATCACTCTTTACATGCAGCCGGTGCAGGACTTGTCCGTCGAAGATCGAGTGAGCCGCACGCAGTACCAGTACACTTTGGAAGATCCCAATGCGGACGAGTTAAGCACCTGGACCACGCAATTCGCGAACAAGCTGAAGACGCTGCCGCAACTCGAGGACGTGGCGACCGATCAACAGACTGGAGGCGCTGAGAGCACGCTGGTAATCGATCGGGTCACGGCTTCGCGGCTGGGGATCACGCCTCAGGCGATCGACCAGACACTCTACGACGCTTTCGGTCAACGCCAGATCTCGACGCTCTTTACTCAATCCAATCAATATCACGTCATCCTGGAGACGATGCCCGACTTTCAGAAGAACCCGGCCAAGTTGCAAGACATTTACGTTCGCTCATCGAGTGTTGGCGGCGGCGCGGTGCCCTTGAGCACGTTCACGCATTTCGAATCAGGAAGCGCGCCGTTGTCGGTAAACCATCAGGGACAATTTCCGGTGGTCACCATCTCGTTCAATCTGGCGCCCGGCAGTTCGCTCGGCGAGGCCACGGTCGCGATTGAACAAGCGCAAAAGGATCTCAATATGCCGCCGAGCGTTCAGGCGTCATTTCAAGGCACAGCCCAGGCTTTCAAAGCTTCATTGACGAACGAACCGCTGCTGATTCTGGCGGCGATAATCACTGTCTATATCGTGCTCGGCGTTCTTTACGAGAGCTACATCCACCCGCTCACGATTCTTTCAACGTTGCCCTCCGCCGGCGTGGGAGCGATTCTCGCACTCCTGATCTTCCGCGCCGAACTGACCGTGGTCGCCATCATCGGCATCATCCTGCTGATCGGCATCGTGAAGAAGAACGCGATCATGATGATCGATTTTGCGCTCGAGGCCGAGCGCAATCGCGGGAAGAGTCCGGAGGAGGCGATCTATGAAGCCTGTCTGCTGCGCTTTCGGCCCATCATGATGACCACGATGGCGGCGCTGTTGGGAGCTTTGCCGCTGGCGCTTGGCTCGGGTACTGGTTCGGAATTGCGGCGACCGCTCGGCATCACCCTGGTTGGCGGTTTGATGGTGAGCCAGTTGCTCACTCTCTATACGACTCCCGTCATCTATCTATTCTTCGACTCCCTCGCCGCCAGAGTTTCCACTTGGCGTGGACGCGACGTCGCCGCCACAGTTTCAGCGGAGCCGGCATGAGTCTTTCGTCACCGTTCATTCATCGGCCTGTAGCCACTGTGCTGCTAACGGCGGCGATTGCTTTGGCCGGCGCGGTGGCCTTCAGATTATTGCCGGTATCACCGTTGCCACAGATCGATTTCCCCACAGTTTCGGTGCAGGCAAACCTGCCGGGCGCGAGTCCTCAGATAATGGCTTCGTCAGTTGCCACACCACTCGAGCGGCAACTCGGTCACATTGCCGGCGTGACGGAAATGACGTCTGCGAGTTATCTCGGTTCAACGAGTGTAACCTTGCAGTTCGATCTGAATCGTGACATCGACGCAGCCGCCAGAGACGTTCAGGCAGCCATCAATGCTGCGCGTGGATATCTGCCGGCTAATCTGCCCAACAATCCTACCTATCGAAAAGTGAATCCGGCCGACGCCCCAATCATGATCGTGGCGCTCACTTCGGACGTCTACGATCAGGGTCGGCTTTACGATGCGGCCTCGACCATCCTGCAGCAAAAGCTTTCGCAGGTTCGCGGCGTTGGCCAGGTAGTTGTTGGTGGCAGTTCGCTTCCCGCAGTGCGCGTCGATGTGAATCTGAATCAAATGAACGCCGCCGGGCTCGGCCTCGAAGACGTGCGCGCTATGCTGAGCCAACAGAACGCAAACCAGGCTAAGGGCCAGTTCGCCAATAACTCGACTACTTCTGATCTGGCCACGAACGATCAACTACTAAAAGCCGCTTATTACCAGCCTTTGATCGTCGGTTACAGCAACGGTGCGGCAATCAGATTGTCAGATATCGCGAACGTACAGGACTCGGTCGAAAACCTGAGGTCAGCGGGTGTGGCAAACGGAAAGCCTTGCGCGTTGGTAATAGTCTTTCGCCAGCCCGGCGCCAACATCATCGACACGGTCGACGGCGTCCGCGCCGCGCTGCCGCAATTGAAGGCATCGATTCCCTCAGCCATCGATCTCACGGTAGTAATGGATCAGACCACCACCATCCGGGCGTCGGTGCGTGACGTGGAACGCACGCTGGTAATCTCGATTGCGCTCGTAATATTGGTTGTCTTTCTTTTTCTGAGAAACCCGCGCGCCACCATCATTCCCGGAGTGGTGGTTCCCGTGTCGCTGATTGGAACGTTCGGCGTGATGTATTTGTGTCACTACAGTCTCGACAATCTGTCGTTGATGGCGTTGACGATTTCGACGGGCTTTGTTGTAGACGATGCGATCGTGGTGGTTGAAAACGTGACGCGACACCTCGAACAGGGCAAGCCAGCCCTGCAGGCTGCTTTGCTCGGCGCCAAAGAGATTGGTTTTACCGTGCTCTCGATCAGTGTCTCATTGGTTGCCGTGTTCATTCCGTTGCTCTTGATGGGCGGCATCGTCGGCCGCCTGTTCCGCGAATTCGCCGTGACTCTTTCGGTAGCAATTCTGGTCTCACTCGTCGTCTCTTTGACCGCTACGCCGATGATGTGTTCGCGGTTGTTGAAAACGAAGCGACCGGACGATCACGGACGACTCTATCGGGTGAGCGAGGAAGTGTTCGCGTGGATCCTGCGCCTGTACGAACACAGTTTGACCCGGGTGTTACGGCATCCGGCGCCGACGCTGGTAGTGCTCCTGCTAACGATCTGCCTGAATGTTTATTTGCTCGTAATTGTGCCCAAAGGATTCTTTCCACAGCAGGACACCGGTCGTCTGGCCGGCGGCATTCAAGGGGCGCAGGATTCGTCGTTCATCGCAATGAAGCAGCGCCTGACTCGCTTCGTAGATATCGTGAAGGCCGATCCGGCGGTAGCCAACGTTGTAGCGTTCACGGGAAGCGGCGGCGGCACGACTACGAATACCGGCCGCATGTTTATCTCGTTGAAGCCGCTGGCGGAACGCAAGCTTAGCGCGGACAAGATCATCAGTCGCTTGCGACGTCAGGTCGCATCAGTCGAAGGAGCGTCGCTCTTCTTACAGGCCACCCAGGATCTGCGCGTGGGCGGCAGGGGCGGTAACGCGCAATACCAATACACGATTCAAAGCGAGAACCTGGAAGAGCTGAATAAGTGGGCGCCGGTGCTGCTTCAGCAAATGAGAAAAGAGCCGGTTCTTACCGACGTCAATAGCGATCAACAGAATAGCGGTCTGCAGTCTTCGCTCGTCTATGACCGGGCGACGGCGGCCCGTTTGGGAATCACGCCGCAGCTGATCGATGCGACGCTTTACGACGCCTTCGGACAACGCCAGGTCTCGACTATGTACACGCAGTTGAATCAGTACCACGTCGTGATGGAAGCCGAGCCGCGCTTCTGGCAAAGCCCTGAAGGACTGAAGGATATTTACTTGCGTACGGCGACTGGAGGGATTGTGCCCTTAAACGCTATCGCCCATTACGAGCCCGCGACCGCGCCTTTGGCAGTAAACCACCAGGGCCAGTTTCCGTCGGCGACGCTCTCATTCAACCTCGCGCCCGGTGTCGCTCTCAGCGACGCGGTTCGAGCGATCAATCAAACAGAAGCAAGTATTGGCATGCCGTCGACAATTCATGGCAGCTTTTCCGGAACAGCGCAGGCGTTTCAATCGTCGCTGAAGAGCGAACCGCTCCTGATCGCGGCCGCCCTGGTGGCGGTCTACATTGTGCTGGGGATTCTCTATGAAAGTTACATTCACCCGATCACGATACTGTCGACGTTGCCATCGGCGGGTGTGGGAGCAGTGCTGGCGCTGCTGATCACGCGTTCGGATCTTAGCGTGATCGCATTGATTGGAATCATTTTGTTGATCGGTATTGTGAAGAAGAACGCGATCATGATGATCGACTTTGCGCTGGCGGCTGAACGTAACGAAGGGAAGAGTTCGCGCGACGCGATCTTTCAGGCCTGCGTGCTGCGGTTTCGTCCGATCCTGATGACCACGATGGCCGCGCTTTTAGGAGCGTTGCCGTTGGCGCTGGGCAGCGGAACCGGCTCCGAGCTTAGACGTCCGCTTGGTATTTCGATCATCGGCGGGTTGATCGTGAGCCAGATGCTGACGCTCTTTACGACGCCGGTGGTTTATCTCTATCTCGATCGACTGCGCCTGTCGTGGCAGCGTGGCACGCGCATCCTGGGCGTGATTCACGGGCGGGACGCCCGTGCCACTCCGGATATGAGATCTGAGATCTGAGATCTGAAATCTGAGATCTGAGATCTCAGATCAGAGATCTGAAATTTGAGATCTGAGATATCTGAGATCCCGAAAACAATGTCTAATCACTATCACATTCTGGCAATTTCACTCATCGGGCTCATCCTGTTCAAAGGCTGCGACAAAGCGCCCAAGTATGCGAAGCCCACGGTATCCACTCCGCCCGCCTATAAAGAAATCACGCCTGAGAACTTCAAGGAGACCGACGACTGGAAATTCGCGCGCCCAAAGGACGATATGATCCGCGGCAAATGGTGGGAAATGTTCAATGACTCGCAATTGAATGCGCTCGAAGAGCAGGTAAACATTTCCAATCAGAACATTGCCCTCGCTGATGCGAACTTCCGTATTGCGCGCGCCGTGGTGAAGGAATCACGTTCGCAGTATTTCCCGACCGTGACTACTAGCCCGTCAATCATAGTCTCGCGACAGCCGTCGCGGACAACCCAAGCGAATGTTTCAGCGGGTCGCGTGATCACTGATTACACGCTGCCGTTTGATGCATCATGGGAGCCCGATCTTTGGGGACGCATTCGGAACACTGTGTCGGCTAGCGCCTCCGAAGCCCAAGCCACCGCCGCTGATCTCGAAAACGTTCGCTTGAGCGTCGAAGCGGAACTCGCTTTTGACTATTACGAGGTGCGTTCGCTCGATGAACAAAAACAATTATTGAATGAAACGGTAGCCGCCTATCAACAAGGGCTCGACTTGACGCGAGTTCGTCTTCAAACCGGAATCGCTTCGGACGAAGACGTGGCCCAAGCGGAAACTCAGCTCGAGACCACACAGGCGCAAGCCACCGATCTCGGCATCCAGCGCGCTCAACTCGAACACGCGATTGCTCTCCTGACTGGCCAACCGGCATCGACCTTCTCACTTGCCCGAGCGCCGTTGCAGAACCAGCCACCGCCGATTCCTATCGGTCTTCCGTCTCAACTGCTCGAGCGTCGACCGGACATCGCTGCGTCTGAACGTCGCGTGGCCGAAGCTAACGCGCAGATCGGCGTGACTAAGGCTGCCTTTTTCCCGGCGCTTACGTTGAGCGGGGCGGCGGGAGTAGCGAGCACTTCGTTGGCTAGTTGGTTCACCTGGCCCGCGCGCTTTTTTTCACTGGGGCCAACGCTGACCCAGACACTCTTTGACAAAGGAAGGCGCAGTGC
This sequence comes from Pyrinomonadaceae bacterium, assembly GCA_035572035.1. GTDB lineage: Bacteria > Acidobacteriota > Blastocatellia > Pyrinomonadales > Pyrinomonadaceae > JAOAPY01. The sequence goes on from DATNBH010000065.1 coordinate 27,927, forward strand.
GGTGACCGAACAAGCTCGAGCGCAATACGACGGCACCGTCGCGAACTACCGGCAAACAGTGTTAACGGCTTTTCAGGAAGTCGAAGACAATCTCGCCGCCTTGCGCATTCTTTCGCGGGAGCTCGAGCAACAGGAGACTGCGGTGAAGTCATCCGAGCGAACTCTCTCGCTCGCCAACGAACGCTACAAGTCCGGAATTGATAGTTACCTGAATGTGATCACTGCGCAGACGACGCTGCTTGCCAATCAGCGAACTGCGGCGAACTTGCGCATGCAGCAGATGACCGCGAGCGTTGAACTGATCAAGGCCCTCGGAGGTGGGTGGAACGCGTCGCAACTTCCGACACTGAAGGACTTGACTACCAGGCCGCCGCTTCCTGCACCAAGTGCTAGCCCTTGATCGTGTAACGTAGACTTCAGTCTGCGCATGACTTGAAGGGATTCAAGGAGAAGGAAAAGGGGACGATTTACCATATATCATTTTCCATTTTTGGTCAGCCGAGCGCGGTTTAGCCTCCAATGACAAATGAAAAATGGCAGATGACAAATGGCAAATCGTTGCCCAACGTTGAATGCCACTCAACCCATGAACAGACAGAAGTCAGTTCTACCAGGGTCGGCGATCTGGTAGCTTAGACTTCAGTCTGAGCAAGCTTCCGCCGCCACAAACTTAGTCGTAGCTAACAAGCTCCGAACCAACTCAAGTCGATTCCACTCAAGAAAATTTGAAATGATGGTTGTGTGGCTTGGCCTTGACTGGCAGGTATTGCTTCGCACTCTTCGCGCGTTGCGTGATGGTGACGTGTGAACAGACTGAAGTCCGTTCTACTTAAGGCGCACTCGATTGCGGCCACCGCGTTTGGCCTGGTAAAGGGCGTGGTCGGCGGCATGGAACAACTCTTCGCCAACCAACTCAGGGTCGCGTGTGCCCACGGGCAAACAATCCGCGACTCCTACGCTTATGGTCAAAGTACCAGGGGGAAATGGTCGACCCGCGAGTACAGGCGCATGAGTTTCAACCACTTTCCGTAAATGCTCAGCAGCGGCGAGTGACGAGGTCGCGTCGGTATTAGACATGAGGATCGCAAACTCGTCGCCGCCATAACGACAAGCGACCGCGCTGCCGACAAAAATGTCGGCAATGATGTGTCCTACTTCGCGTACTGCTTCTGCCCCTGCCAGGTGCCCGTGAGCATCATTAATTTTTTTGAGGCCGTCCAGGTCGAGAACCAGCATAACAACGGGCGTCCGTCGCGCCTGCGCCCGTCTAACTGTGGCGAGCAGGTTTGACTCAAACGATCTCAAATTGTGTAAACCTGTCAGGTCGTCAGTCTCCGCGAGCTTGTTCATCGCGCGCCGGTCTCCAGCCAGCCTGGCCGTGACAGCACCCACAATCAGAAAGAGCGACACCTGCAGATAGTCGCCCTCACCATAATTCAGCGCGCGTAAATGCTGATTCGCTAAATGGTAAGTGACTATCGCGGCCAGCGCGCAAACCAGCCCGCCCCAATAATCAAATATGACAGCGGCAAGAATGATAGGCAGGTAATACAAATGTTGGATCGGAGCCGTACCCGTGGCATTGTCGAGCCATGCTATGACAAGTAGCAGCAGTGCAATTATCGGCGCACCAACAAACCCCCGCCGTGAAGATGTACTTGGCCTTGCGCGAGCCTTGCGATTGCCACTCCCTGTCAGTCGCATCCCCCTTCGATCTCCATTGCATCAAAAATTCTTTTTGAGTACCTGAGCTATTCGAATATTTCGTCGGGATGCTGCTGAAAGCCAAGCAAGTTTGCTTCCCTAGCTGCCCCATTGGGCGTTGCTTGAGCAAGCAAGGCAAAAGCGTTATCCGCAGATTACGCAGATTTCACAGATGTTTGGTTGAATCTCATCGGGGTTGACCTGCAATTCTTCAAAGCCTGTGGGTGTCAACGGAGCCAAGACTCAACCAAACATCTGTGCAATCTGCGTAATCTGCGGATACCGTTTTCGTTTCGTGTCGTGTGGCCGTTTGTTGTTGCAGGAGACAAAAAGCCACGGAGCAACACTCCTGAAGCGGCGCAGCATAAGGATTTCCGCGGCACATTTGTTGCCAACTGGCGGTGGGTCCTGAGGGGCGTGAGCAACAACGAGCGGACAAAACTAAAGCCGGTCCTGCGGGACCACGCTGATGTTTGCTGCCTGCGTCGCTCAGGATCAGAAGCAATCTGAACGATACTTGAGGAGAGGGTAATGAAAGACAATAAATCGATACTGAATAGAAAATTGGGTGAGCTAGCCGGCGCCGTGATGTTCGTCGCCCTGGTTTGTTTGACGACCATGTTGTCGTCACAAAACGCGAGCGCAGCTTCGAACCCACGCGAGAAATACATGGTGCTTGGCACCATTGAAAACATCGACAGTGCAGCCAATACGATTACGGTCAGGCTGTTCGATGGCACCGACAAAAGCATGCAGTTATCGAAACGCCTCATGGTAAATGGCCGCGCAGAAAAGAGAACCCGGGCGGAGTCCAGATTAATGCCTCAGGAGCGGGCAGTCATTTACTACGCCAACAAAGGCAGCGACGAAACCGCGGTTGACGTCGAGTCGCTAAATCACGCGATGCGCAAAACCATTACGGGAGCGCTGATCAGCGCCGACAAAGACAACATGACTCTCGTTATCAGGACAGCCAGGGGGAAGGACGAGACTTTCCGAGTGCAGAGCGATGCCGTGATCGAGACCGGCGATAGTGTCATGACCTTCACACAGTTCGAGGCTAATCCAGGCACTCAGATCGTCTTGCACTATCAAGATCCTCTGGGGATGACCGAAGTGAGACGCGTCAAACGCTAAAGGGCAACTTCCAGGACTCTTCTCATTCACACCCGGTTGAAACCGGATGATAAGGTTCGGGAAACACCTTAATCGTTGCAACGGTTTCGGTCGCAAACAAGAAACTGAAACCGTTGAAACGGTTAAGAACATCCTCTTAGCCTTTACCACCCGGTTGAAACCGGATGTGAATGAGAAGAGTTTGCAAGTGGCTCTAAAGGCTTGCCGAGGATAACGGCCTTTCGGAAGGATCTCTACAAAATGAAAGCATTGTTATTGACCTTCGCGCTTTGTGCCGGCGCAGCTATGGCGCAGCAGTCAACCGGGGCACTTAAGGGACAGGTTCTTGACGAGCTTGGCGGCGCAATAGTCGGCGCCTCGGTAGTAGCAACCGATACGACTGGTAAACAGCGGACCGGCACGACTAATGACCAGGGCCTCTTCGTTATGAGTGGATTGGAGCCCGGCAAATACAAAATAACCGTCGCGTCAGTTGGCTTTGCCGCCTACGAAAACTCTTCACTGGAGATAGCCGCCGGACGGACACAGCAGCTCGACGTAACTTTGAAGGTCACGATCGAGGAGCAGAAGGTAACCGTCGACAGCAATAGTCAGACGCTCGGCGCTGAACCCGAAAATAACCTGGGAGCGATCGTACTGAAGGGCTCTGACCTCGCCGCTCTGCCTGAAGATCCGGACGACCTCGCGGCCGCGCTTCAGGCCTTAGCGGGTCCATCAGCCGGCCCGAATGGCGGACAGATTTTCATCGACGGTTTCACCGGCGGGCGCTTGCCACCGTTATCCTCTATTCGCGAGGTTCGCATCAATGCCAATCCGTTTTCAGCGGAGTATGACCGGATGGGTTTTGGCCGCATTGAGATCCTGACCAAACCGGGAACTGACAAGCTTCGCGGCCAGGCATCTTTTAGCTTTAACGACAATGCTCTCAATTCACGCAATCCGTTTGCACCGAGCCGCCCGCCGTTTCTATCGCGACAATACGGGGGCAATCTGAGTGGACCAATCTCGAAGAAGAAAGCATCATTCTTTGTCGACTTCGAGAAGCGCGATATTAACGACGACGCGCTGATCAATGCCATGATTCTCGATCCAGATTTGAACATCACTCCGTTCAGCGAGTCGGTGCAAACACCCAATCGACGAACGACGTTCAGTCCACGAATTGACTATCAGATCAATCCCAGCAACACCCTGGTGGGACGTTACACGTACACGCATTCAAGCCAGATGAACGCAGGCGTGAACACCTTCTCGCTGGCATCCCGCGCTTTCAACACGGCGAACACCGAACAATCAGCGCAATTGACCGAAACCGCGATCCTCAGTAAGACGATGATCAATGAGATCCGCTTTCAGTTCATTCACCAGTCATCAAGCCAGATTGGCGACGACTCGATTCCCACTATCAATGTTCTTGACGCGTTTCAAGGCGGCGGCGCCGGAGTCGGGCTGGCAACGAATAGCCAGAATCACTTCGAGCTGCAGAACAATACCTCCGTAGTAGTGGGACCACAGACGCTGAAGTTCGGCGCGCGCTTGCGTTACGTCCGAATCACGGACGTCTCGCCGCAGAACTTTGGCGGTACGTGGACGTTTGGCGGCGGCTTTGCTCCTGAGCTTGATGGCAACAATCAGGTAGTCATTGATCCGAACACGGGTCTGCCTGTGCTCGAGAACATTTCGAGTATTGAGCGCTACCGTCGCACCTTGCTCTTTCAGCAACAGGGTTTGAGCGCCGGGCAGATCCGGGCCCTGGGTGGTGGCGCCACGCAGTTCTCCATTGCTGCCGGTAACCCCAATGTCACGGTAGGCCAAATTGACTTTGGCGCCTTTGTGCAGGACGACTGGAAGGTGCGACCCAACCTGATGCTCAACCTTGGGTTGCGCTACGAGAATCAGGACAACGTCAGCAGCAATCTTAACTTTGCTCCACGCCTTGGATTTGCCTGGTCACCCGGAGCAGGCAAGCAGCGCCAACCTAAGACGGTCGTGCGCGGTGGCTTCGGAATTTTTTACGATCGTATCAGCGAGAGCCTGACGTTGACGGCGGACCGCCTTAACGGAGTGAACCAACAACAGTTCATCGTCGCCGACAACAACGTATTGGATCTGTTCCCGCAGGCGCCTTCGATAACAACGCTCACTTCCTTCGCGACTCCGATCACAATTTATCAATTGTCCAAAGACCTTCGGGCGCCGTACACCATGCAATCGGTAATCAGTGTAGAGCATCAATTGCCACGCAATCTGAAAGTCTCGCTCAGTTACATTAACGCCCGCACCCTTCACCTGCTGCGAACGCGCGATGTTAACGCGCCTTTGCCGGGGACCTTTTTGCCGGGCACGCCGGATAGCGGGTTAAGACCATTGGCCACTAATGACAATATCTTTGAATACGAATCGAACGGCCGCTTTAATCAAAACCAGTTCATCGTCAATGTCACCAGGAGTTTCAAGCGGAACTCGAGTTTGATCGCTTATTACGTTCTGGCCAAGGCAAACAGCGATACGGACGGCGCCGGCACTTTCCCCGCGAACTCATACGACTTGAGCACGGAGTATGGCCGCTCATCGCTCGACATCCGTCATCGATTCGTACTGATCGGCAACTTCCGAGGGCCCTGGGGATTGAGCTTGAGTCCGATGATCATTGCCGCGTCTGGCGCGCCGTTCAACATTACGATTGGACGAGACCTGAACGGCGACTCACTATTCACCGAACGGCCTGGTTTTGCGACCGATCTTACTAAGCCAGGTGTCTTGATCACTCACTGGGGCGCATTCGATCCAAACCCAACGGCTGACGAACAGATCATCCCGCGTAATTTTGGAACGGGTCCCGGCTCGCTCACCACGAGGTTGGGAATCAGCAAAACATTCGGATTCGGCAAAGAAAGCAGCGCGTCTTCAGGGCACGGCAACCGGCGCGGCGCTGACGGCAGCGGTTCGCGTGGGCCAATTGGCTTGGGCGGTGTTGGCGGACGTGGTCTACGAGGAGGCGGAGCCAGAGGCGGAGGAGGATCCGCCGGCGGCGAAACCGGAAAACGCTACAACCTGACTTTTTCAATCAACATTCAGAATCCCTTGAATCACGCAAATCTGGGAAGGCCTGACGGCAACCTCAGCAGTCCCTCCTTCGGACTATCGACTTCGAGCGCCGGAAATTTTGGCGGCTTTGGCGGCGCCCCAGGCTCGAGCGCCTACGATCGTCGCATCGACGCTCAAATTAGATTCAGCTTCTAAGCAAGATCCTGGTGCGTTGTTCCGCTCCGTGACGATTCTGCAATCCGGAACGCTTCAAAGTCGAATAAACAATTTCGAGACACGGTAAAGCGACCTTTCTCGTGAATCAATAAGTAGTTAGTGAGGGTTCGCGGAATCTTTGACGTTAATACTGTGGCGCTTGATCATGCGGTCGAGTGTTTTGCGATCGATGCCGAGAAGTCGGGCTGCGGCTTGCTTGTTGCCGCCGGTTTGCACAAGGACAAGAGCAACATAGCGGCCTTCGACGATCGATAATTCCGGCCATTCGTCTCTGGCTATGAGCTCAGGGGCGCGGGCGGATTTTGCGGCGTCCGGCCCGGCAGGAAAGTCGTTAGAACTGTCGAAACCATTGACTGTGAATTGCCTGCGATAGCTGCGAACGCTTTCCGGCAGATCCTTCACACGGATGGTGCCGTCGCAAATGGCTGCGGCGCGAACCACTGCGTTCTCAAGCTCACGAATGTTCCCGGGCCAATTGTATTTTTGCAGTAAGCTCAGTGCCTCAGCAGTAAAACTAACTGACGGGCTAAGCTTGTAAACGCGGTCAGCAAAGCTTTGGGCCAGCGGCGGAATGTCTTCCGGGCGCTCGCGCAACGGCGGCAAAACGATCGACACGGCGTTCAGGCGATAAAACAAATCCTTCCGGAACCTGCCGTCCGCAACCTCTTTTTCAACATCACGATTGCATGCAGCGACCACGCGAGCATCTACTCGCAGCGTTTGGTTGGAACCGACTCGTCGTATCTCGCCTTCCTGCAACACGCGCAAAAGTTTTACCTGGAACGAGGGACTGGTCTCGGTAATCTCGTCGAGAAAAATCGTTCCACCATCAGCTTCCTCCCAAAGACCACGACGATCACGTTCAGCGCCCGTGAACGATCCCTTCACGTGTCCGAATAATTCGGCTTCGATTAGCTCCGCCGGGATGGCGCCACAGTTAAAGCCGACGAAAGACTTGCCAGCTCGCCCACTACGACGATGAATAGCTGAAGCGACTAACTCTTTGCCAGTGCCAGATTCTCCCGTTAGCAGGACCGGCAGGTTGGTGGCGGCGACGCGCCCAACGTGTTTCATAACCTCGATAAACGATTGGCTCCGACCTACGAGCTCGATGTCAGAGTCATAAACCGCCGAGCGTTGCCCGGGCATGGATCGATGAGGTCGCTCGGTGAGCTGCGCTCGCAATGTTTGCGAAAGAGATTCGAGTTCATCTGGTCCGAAGGGCTTGAGCAAATAGTCATAGGCTCCGAACGCCGTGGCATCCAAAGCACCGACTGCGCTTCCATGGCCAGTCATCAACACCACTTTTGTTTGCGGCAGGTGCTCTTTGAAGTGACGGAGCACGGTATAGCCGTCGGCGCCGCCCAGTTTGACATCACAAAAGACTACTGCCCAATCGGCTTCGTCGATGCGAGAAACCGCATCCTCGGCTGAGGGTGATTGTGAGACTGTCCAGCCCTCGTTCTGCAGGACCACGCTAACAAACTCCCGCACCTGGGCTTCGTCGTCGATTACAAGCGCTTTAAGTTGAGCGTTCATTTTTGGAACCATCTGCGCCGGCGGTCACCAGCTAGCGCGCGGCAATAAATTGCTCGGCAAAGACAGCTGCCGGCATCGGCTTGCCGAACAGATAACCCTGCCCTTCGTCACACCTCATGAGCCTGAGGAAGCCTTTCTCCTCTTCCGTCTCAATGCCTTCTGCTATCACTTCAAGATCGAGATTGTGGGCGAGAGTAATAATGGCCATCACCATGGCCGCACCTTTCGGGTCGGTGGTGGCCTCACTAACGAAAGATCGATCAAGCTTCAAAGCGTCAATGGGTAACTGCTTCAGATAACTCAGGGATGAGTAACCAGTGCCGAAATCATCGATCGCTACTCTCACGCCGAGAGTGCGAAGCTCATTAAGAAACTCTATGGTCGAATCCGTGTTCTCTAGCATCGTTGTTTCAGTCAGCTCAAGCTCGAGATGCGCCGGATCCAGAACGGTTTCATGAAGGATGGAGATTACTTGAGTGCAAAAAGACTTTTGTCGCAGCTGACGAGCAGAGATATTGACCGCGATGCGAAAGTCTGCAGCACCGCGTTCAATCCAGTCGCGCGCTTGCGCGCACGCGGCGCGCAGCACCATTTCGCCGATATCAAGAATCAGCCCATTAGCTTCCGCCAAGCCAATAAAGCTCGCGGGCGCCAGGATACCGAGTTCCGGATGACGCCAGCGGACCAGGGCTTCACCGCCGACCACCTGGCCGGAGAAGAGGCTGATAACAGGCTGGTAGTAGACGATGAACTCCTCGTTCTCAACGGCGCGACGCAGGTCAGTCTCCAGTGCCAAACGTTTGGTCGCGAGCGCGGTCATCTCCCCTTCGTAAAACTGATAGGTGTTTCCACCATTCTTTCGGGCGCGATACAAGGCCGCTCTCGCGTTCTTCAGCATGGTCGCGGGGTCATCACCATTTGAGGGGAAGACGCTGATGCCTATGCTGGCCGTCATGTAGACATCCTGCGACTCCAGCCGAACGGGCGGCTTGAAGGCCAGTCCAATTAGCTTTGAAACTTCCGCGACGTCACTTCCCTGACTGGTATTCGTCAAGAGGACCGCGAACTCATCATCGATGCGCGCCAGCGTGTTGCCCTCGCCGATGCAGTTTCGCAGTCGCATCGCGCACTCGATAACAACCATGTCCCCGGCGGAGTGCCCGAGGGTATCCGTAACGCGACTTAAGTTGTCCAAAGAAATCAAAAGCACGGCGAGTTCCAGGTGATCCCGTTGAGCGATCGAGATTGACTGCGTGCAGCGGTCAGCAAAGAGCATGCGATTGGGAAGATCAGTCAGACGATCGTGATAGGCAAGATGTTCAATCTCAGCCGTGCGCTGCTGTACCAGGTCCTCGAGATTATTCTCGTATTGCAGCTTTTCTTTGATGAGCGTGTGTTGCTTTAGGGCCCGGTCGACGGCCACACGCAAGTGACGATGGTCGAGCGGCTTGACAACGTAATCAAAAGCTCCGGCACGCATCGCCTCGATTGCGAAATCAATTGATTGTTGACCACTAATTACAATCACAACCGTGTCCGGAGATTGACTGAGAATCCGTGGTACGAGATCCAAGCCACTATCCGAGCCGAGATTTATGTCTGTCAGAACGACGTTGAAGCTGAGCACCTGCAGCAAGGCGAAGGCTTCGTCCACGGAGCTGGCGGTCGCACATTTGTATTCACTGCCCAGCATCTCCGTTAAGAGACTACGAACCTGTTCATCATCGTCGACTATCAGGATGATTGGCCGCTCGAGCAAAATTGCCGTCATATCGATCAACCCACGACCTTGAATTGGCAGTACCTGTCAGCTCAACGGTTCGATAGCACACCCGTGCGCCACAACTTTCACGTCGATCCATTCTCGTCTGAATCCAGGACCTCTCGCACTTTTCTGGTGAGAGCAACTGGAGTAAAAGGCTTTTGAATAAACTGGACGGCCGCATCGAGAATGCCGTGATTCACGATGGCCTCATCTGTGTATCCCGACATAAACAACACCCGGACCTGGGGCCGTTCCGCCCGCAAACGCTCTGCGATTTCTTTACCGCTCGTTTCCGGCATCACCACATCGGTAAGCAAGAGATGAATGGGCTCGGCCCGTTCCCTGATAAGGCGAAATGCCTCTTTACCGCTTCCGGTGTCCAGCACTGTGTAACCAGCTGCTTCCAGGATCTCGCGAGCAAGCCATCGCACCGTTTGTTCATCTTCCACCAGCAGAATCGTTTCAGAGCCGGTCGGCGCTGCCAACTCAACCGGTTTTTTCTCAGGTACGACAACATCAGTTTCGATTTGAGGCAGATAGATTTTGAAAACGGTGCCCTGGCCAGGCTCGCTGTAGACCCATATATTTCCGCCGCTTTGTTTTACGATGCCATAAACCGTCGAGAGTCCCAGTCCGGTTCCCTTTCCCTTTTCCTTGGTCGTGAAGAACGGTTCGAAAATGCGAACGCGCGTTTTTTCGTCGATGCCAGTACCGGTATCGCTGACTGCCAGCATGATGTATTTGCCGCGGTCGACACCGACATGCTTACCTGCGTATTCGTTGTCCACTTCAAAGTTGCTGGTTTCAATCGTGAGGGTTCCACCTTTCGGCATGGCATCACGAGCATTAACGACAAGATTGACCAGGACCTGCTCGATTTGTCCCGGATCGGCTTTGATCCGGCCCAGCTCCGGCTCAAATTTCGCAGTCAGTTCGATGTCTTCGCCGATCAATCGTCGCAACATCTTGTTGAGGTCGGCCACAACGTCATTAAGGTTGATTGGTACGGGCTGCAGCATCTGCTTGCGACCGAACGCAAGTAATTGCCGAGTCAGATTTGCGGCTCGATCACCGGCCTTTCGGACTTCTTCGAGGTATCCCCTGACGGTGTCGTTGTCTTCCTTCATACGAAGCAACGCCAGGCTGCTGTAACCGTTGATCGCAGTGAGAAGGTTGTTGAAATCGTGCGCCACGCCTCCGGCTAATTGGCCGATTGCCTCCATCTTTTGCGATTGTCTCAATTGCTCTTCAAGCTGCTTCCGCTCGGTAACATCTCGCGCAATTCCCTGAACTGCGACGGGGACTCCATTTTCGAAAACCAACTTCGTATTTACTTCGACTGACACCCGGTGCCCGTCCTTTGCAATGATGTCTAGTTCATAGGCGGTTACCTTTTCTCCGGCGAGTTTGCGCCGCAGCATCTCGCGAGCTTTCGGGATATCGCTGGATGCGATTGTTTGGCTGAGATTCAAAGAGAGGGACTCAATCACGGTGTAGCCGGTAATCCGTTCAACCGCGGCGTTCACGGAAGTGTAGTTACCGTCGAGATCATGGGAATAGATGATGTCGTGAGCGTTCTCTACCAGGTCCCGGTAACGCTCTTCGCTTTGGCGCAAGGCCTCTTCGGTCCGTCGTCGTTCGGTGATGTCGATGGTGACGCCACGCACACCAATCGGGTTACCCTGATCGTCGCCAATGACGATGTAATTCGATTCGACCCAGATGGCGCGTCCGTCTTTAGCAACCCAACGGAACTCGCTGGTGCTACTCTTACCAACGCGGAAATTCGCGGCCGCCTCCTGCGCTGCCCTTTCCTTGTCTTCAGGATGAACAATGGAAAGCCAAAAGTTTGGCCCTGACAGCCATTCCTCGACGGAGTAACCCAACATCTTCTCGACGTAAGCATTGACAAAGTTGATCTGCTGGTTCGCGGCATCGGGCTGACCCCACGCTTCCCAGACAACACCCGGCACTGTCGAAATGATGTTATCCAGACGCTGACGTTGGTTGGCAACCTCGGCCGTCAGTCGCTCTTCTTCTTCTTCTGCGCGCTTGCGCTTAGTAATGTCAGTCAACATTGAAAGCGCGCCGGAAAACTTGTCGTGCTCGTCGAAGATTGGCGTGGCGCAGACGATGGCCCAGGCTTCAGAACCATCGCGGCGCACGAAATGAAGGTCGTATTGCTCCCTCAGTCCCAGGGTGCGATGGTGCCAGCGGTTTAGGACATCAACTTTTGCTTGCTCGTTCAGGAACTCCAGAGCTGAGTGCCCGATCATTTCCGCGACCTTGACGCCGAGCATCTCAGCCAAACGCTCGTTGACATACGTGGTCCGCAATTTGGCATCGACGACCCACACCCCTTCATTGCTCGTTTCCAGCAGGCGCCGGTAGCGCTCTTCACTGTATCGAAGCTGGGATTCAGCGAGCTGCCGGGCGCGACGGTTGCTCGCTTCTTGCAACTCGCGCTCGATCGTTGGCCCGAGGCGTACCAGATTATCTTTCATCAAATAGTCGCTGGCTCCCGCGCGCATGGCGGCGACGGCCACTGCCTCTCCCACGGTGCCCGAAATGATGATGAAAGGAATGTCCAGCTTCAGCCTTTTCAGTAACTCGAGCGCTCGGATGGCGTCGAATTGAGGCATTGAGTAGTCGCAGAGAATCACGTCCCATGCGGAAGATTCCAGGGCGACTTTCATATCCGCGGGCGTGTCGACCCGCTGCGAGGTGAGGTCATACCCGGCATTAGCCAAGTGGCGAGTAATTAAGAGTACATCACGTTCAGAGTCTTCTATATTAAGCACTCGTAGGGGCGTCATCGATTGTCCTAATCTGTCGGGGGTGCTTCGTTCAAGACCAGCCAGTAGAGGCCGAGTTGTTTGGTGGCTTCGAGAAATTTTTCGAACTCGACGGGTTTGCGAACATAACTGTTCGCGCCGAGGCTATAACTGCTAATGACATCTTCCTCTTCACTTGATGAAGTGAATACGACTACGGGAAGCGTCCGCGTTTGGACATTGGCTCGCAAACGACGCAACACCTCGAGGCCGTCAATCTTCGGTAGCTTCAGGTCCAACAAAACCAACTGCGGCATCACGGAAGTATCGCGTCCTTCGTAGACGCCAGTGCCCGCGAAAAAATCCAGCGCCTCCGCCCCATCATGCGCGACGATCACATCGTTAACGATGTTGCTCTTCCGCAAAGCTCGAAGAGTCAAGGCTTCGTCACGCGGATTGTCCTCGACCAATAAGATCAATTTGTCATTCATCGTGCGACTCCTTCGCGCCTGTGAGCGTGAAATAAAAGGTGGCCCCTTGATTGACCGCTGCATCGGCCCAGACGCGCCCGCCATGCCGGTTGACGATGCGTTGCACGGTAGCTAACCCGATACCGGTCCCTTCGAATTCAGCTGCCGTGTGTAAGCGTTGAAACGCGCCAAACAATTTGGCGGTATACGACATGTCAAATCCGGCGCCGTTGTCGCGCACAAAATATGAATGCTCGCCGTTCTGCTTTTGCACACCGAATTTGATTTCGGCGTCTTTCACTTTTGACGTGAACTTCCAGGCATTTCCGAGGAGGTTGGTGAGCACAATGCGCAACAGCCGCTTATCGCCGCGCACATTTAGTCCATCTTCGATATCAATTGCGACTATTCGGTCACTATCAGTCTTCTTCAGTTCGCTAATCACGCTGCGCGCCAGCTCACTTAGGTTGACTTCTTCGCGTCGCATCTCGCTTCGGGTAACTCGAGCTAACTGCAAAACGTCGTCAATGAGTTGTGCCATTTCCTGACTGGCATTTCGCACCTCGTTGAGATAGGCCTTTCCGGCTTCATCAAGTTGATCGGAATAGTCTTCCAGCAAGGCCTGGCTAAAACCGTTGATATGTCGCAGCGGGGCGCGCAAGTCGTGCGAGACGGAATAAGAAAATGCCTCCAGTTCCTTGTTGACGGCTTGCATCTGGGCCGTTCGGTCGGCAACTCGCTGTTCGAGCTCCTCATTCAATCTGAGAACTTCCTGTTCCGCCTCCTTGCGTTGAGTGATGTCGTTGTTGACCTCGAGAATCGCGCGCGGTTCGTCGTGCTCGTTCTTATGGACGACCCAGTGACTTGCCACCACGATGCGCTCGCCATCCTTGCGCCGATGGACCACCTCGCCTTCCCAATGTCCGTAGGCAAAAAGGCGCGCTTTGATTTCTTCAATAGACTGCTCTCCCTCCGTTTGTAAGAGAGTCTGTGAAACCTGACCGATGGCTTCGCGAGCGCTCCAGCCGTACATCTGTTCGGCGCCGGTATTCCAGAAAATGATCCGATCGTTCAGATCGCGAATGAGTACCGGAGCCAGATCGAGAATACGGGTTTGCTCCTTGAGCGCCTCTTCCGTTGCTTTGCGCTCGGTGATGTCGCGGAGGATGACTGTGTAAAACTGCCGGCCTTCGATTTCGAGTTGCGAGATCGAAGCTTCAATCGGGAACTCAGTTCCGTCTGCCCTCAAACCAAAGATCGCGCCCAGCGAACCCATCGAGCGTCTGGTGATACTGGTCCTGCCGAAATCTTCGATGTGTTGCTGGTGGCTGGAGCGGAAGCGTTTTGGTATGAACCGATCGAGAGGCTGACCAATCGCTTCTTCGGCGGCATAAAGAAACATTCGCTCCGCAGCAGAGTTGAAGAGGACGATGCGCTGCTCATCATTGATGGACACGATCGCGTCCATGGCGGACCCAATAATGCCGGACAGCTGCTCCTCGCTGCGCCGCATGTCAGCCTCGGCCTGCTTCCGCTCAGTAATATCCATGATCGTGACGAACGCCAGGGGCCGGCCATTAGGCTCTTTGACGATGGCGCCCCCGAAGCTGAAGATTCGCTTCCAGTCACGATCAAGCCGCCGCAGACATACCTCATAGTCCATCAACGGTTCGCCGGCGATCACCCGTGGCAGCGGCCATTGATCGACCGGCAGAATCGCACCATCCAATGTCGACAGCTCAAAGATCTCTTCAAATGTGGAAAGTTTGACCAGACATTCTTCAAGGCTGGTAAAGCCGTGCATTTCGAGCCCAGCCCGATTCCAATGAATCAATTGCCCGTCGAGCTCGGAAATAACCAAACCCTCGCCAAGGTTTTCAATTACCGTCTGCAGCCGCTCCTCGCTTTCCCGGGCAACTTGCTCGACACGCTTGCGTTCGGTGATGTCGATTATGCTGGCTAAAACAAACACGCCTTCATTTGTCTTAATCGGGTTGAGTCCGATCTCGACGGGGACCTCGCTGCCATCCTTGAGCAGGCCATAAAGTTCCCGGCCGGCGCCCATCGCCCGGGTCGAAGGATTCTGTGAAAATGAGTGACGGTGATCAGGATGAGCGGGACGGAAGCGCTCAGGCACGAGTCTCTCGACGGGCTGACCAATCAGTTCCTCGCGGCTGTAAGCAAACAGCTCCTCCGCAGCTCGGTTGACGAGGCTTATCAGACCTTGACTGTCGATCATGAGCATCGCATTCGGGGCGGCTTCGACAACCAGACGAAAGCGCTCTTCAGCTCGTTTGCGTTCAGTAATGTCGATGATGCTCGCGAGGACAAACGTGCCGTCACCGGTGTTCACGGAACTCAGTCCAATCTCAATTGGGACTTCGCTACCGTTCTTGCGGCGTCCGAACAAATCCCGACCGGCGCCCATGGCGCGCGTGGCTGGGTCAGCAAAAAACCCGGTGCGGTGCCCCGGATGAGCAGAGCGATAGCGTTCCGGCAGCAGAATCTCGACCGGGTGACCCAGCACTTCAGCGCGTGGGTAACCAAAGAGCTTCTCGCTTTGCGCGCTGAAGAGAGTAATTTGGCCTGATTGATTAACGACGACAATCGCGGTGGGCGAGGCCTCGACAATTAAGCTGAGCTCGATTTGACTGTCTAACGCAGAGCCACTGGTCGAGGATGGCTGCTGATGCTCTGTGTTTGCAGATCTGTCGGGCGTCGTTGAGGGTGATTTCATGCCGAACTCTTGCTGTGAGTTACCGCCAAGAATTCCGTTTTTGTGTATCGAAAGACTGCTTGCCTGGCGATCTGCCGACGGGTGGCAAAGACAAGCTTGCTTTACACGCTCATTTGAGATGGCGCGCCCGTCTAATCGCGTCTACCGTCTCTCTGAGCTGGTAAGAATTACTTGACGGACCTCGACTGTGCTTGCGCGGACGCGTGCAATCTAAAGGCAATGGTCACTTACCCGGGGGCGGCAGCTTTGACCAGTCACCTTATCTACGCTGGGCTTTGAGCAATGGTACCAACCTGTCTTAAACTTTAGTATCCGTCTTACAACGATTCTGATGTCGCCGGCTGACGGTCAACATGTGTCCGTGTGCGCCCTACAATGGACCTATTGGAACATCAATTGGCGCACTCAACTCAAACCTAAGCTGTCGCTAATCAACTAAGTCGTTACGAATCGCGTAGTGAGTGATCTCGGCATTCGTTCTCATATGCATCTTTTCGAGGATACGAGCACGGTAGGTGCTGATGGTGCGGTCACTGAGCGAGAGCACGACGGCAATTTGTCCCACTGTTTTGCCCGACGCAATTAGTCTCATCACTTCAAACTCCCGATCAGACAAAGCTTCATGAGGCGCATGTTCGAGCTCGCCCGCAATGTCCAGCACCAGTTTTTCAGCTATCGCGGCGCTGACATATCGCTCACCCTTCATCACCTTGTTGACCGCCTTGACAACCTCAGCTCGTGGACTATCTTTGGTGATGTAGCCAGACGCGCCTGCCTTAAAGGCTCGCCTCGCATGGTGTTCTTCCGAATGCATGCTCAGTATCAACACCGGGAGATTAGGGCGAATATGTTTGATTTCTTTGAGTAAATCCAAACCGCTGCGGCCGCCGAGCGAAAGGTCTACCACGGCCACATGCCAATCCTGCTCGCGGACAAGCCGCAACGCTTCATGACCATTACTGGCTTCGCCGAATGTCGTCGCGCCCGGCTGCTCCTCGAGTATTCGCTTGACGCCATCGCGGATCATTTCCTGATCGTCGACGATCAAAATCTTGGCGACCTGGTTGAGGGCCAGCCAATACAATCCCAACTGCTGTGTCGCTTCGAGCAACTGCTTTGCATCGACAGGTTTGCGAACGTAACTATTTGCGCCCAGGCTATAGCCGTTGATCAGATCTTCCTCTTCAGTTGAAGAAGTAAAAATTACCACCGGTAACAGGTGAGTGCGCTTGTCACCTCTAATCTTCTGCAGAACTTGCAGACCGTCAATACCTGGTAACTTCAAATCGAGAAGAACAAATTGAGGTAAGACATCCGCGTCGCGGTCAAGGTACTTTCCAGTCCCGAAGAGATAGTCGAGTGCCTCCTCACCGGTGGGGGCGGTAATCACTTCGTTGACGATTTTAGTGTTATTTAGAGCTCGCAGAACGAGCGCCTGGTCTCGTGCACTATCTTCGACGAGCAAGATTACTCTGCGTTCCGTCATGGTGGGAAAAAAGGGCCACCAGGTACCTCTCCTCTAACAGTCGGATTCCCTTGTGAGCAGCAATACACCAAATTGTTCTGTTGTTAGAAAATGCTGCTATTACGAACCGTAGAATACAGAAAGAGGATAGAACCCGGTATCAGTAAAACTATGAAATGTCTGTCGGGCAAACGCTTACAGAGGACGACTGGCGAGATGTTATCTTAAATAGCTGGGATATGAAACCTCGCGAGGAACAAGTTTTCCTACAGGTCAAAGATTAGGCAAGGGTTCCCGACCTCAATAGTTTCAGATAGTGGATGTCAGCGCTTTCATTGGATCGAAACTCATTGCTGGTTATCGATCCGGACCGATTTTGTCTCCTTGATGTAACCTTGGTGCTGAAAATCCGAGCCTCAAAACTGTCTCAGCACCTTTTGATGAGGACATGCATTGACCATTGATCCTTACTCGAACAACCCTTTTGCGCCTGAGGATTCCTTGCGGAGTAGTTTGACTGGAATATTCAGGATGTAGACGACCAGGCCGCCAACGATCAGGCCCACCACGGCAGCCGGGATAAATATTGCGATCAAAACAACCACAGGATAAGTTCCGGACGGCAGATACTCGCGAATGTATATTCCAAGATAGCCGGTGATAACGCTGGCTATCACGAACAGGATAATTAGCTGGATACAGCCCCAGGCCCCGAGCGGCTCCTTTTCTTTCTCTTTTTCTGCTTCTGCTTGATTCTCGGTCGACGGCGCAGCAGTTGGTTCGTCGGTGCTGGATTGAGGTGTTAACTCGGTGCCGCAACGCTTGCACGTCGAGGCGCTCAAAGGATTAACCAAACCGCACTGGGGACACTTTGAAGTAGGCATTGGAGGTCGGTAATGTTTGGTCTGCTAAGGTTGCTTTCTGATACTTTCGTCGCCCACTGATAGTGATTAACCAGCTTTGCCCGAAAGTTTTAGATCCCACCTGCGGCAGCTGGTGGTTAGTTCAGGTCCAGCCTACCAATGTTTGATGTCGTTGTTTACTAAATCCCACCTGCGCGCAGCAGGTGGATGGTTCTATTTCCGTTGAACCCTTGCGAGCGAGGCTGCACTTGAAACATCCCTCAGCTGCCGCTGAGGGGATTCAAAGAACCAATCCTAACCTCTCTTTTGTAGGTCTAACTTGAGCTATCCACCAGCTGCCGCAGGTGGGATTTAAGACTTTTCGGGCAAAAGCTCGATCAACTCCTCCTCGACATTATTAAGCCACTTATTCAATTCGCACAACGTTTACTTTCTGCTCGCTGGCTGGAACCGTGTCCTTCATTATTTCTTTCAAGTGGTAAGTTCAAGCCAAGCAGCGCGGCTCAAATCACGATTTCGGAGTTCGCCGACGACAAGTAGAAGACGTGTTAAGGCCGGATGGCGACCTTCATCACTGCGTCGCGGCGGTCGGCGAAGAGACTGTACGCTTCGTCGATCTGGTCGAGCGAGAACGTGTGAGTGAGCAGCGGCGTGAGATCTACACGGCCGTGGCGCACGACTTCCATCAAGCGCCGCATTCGTTCTTTGCCTCCAGGACAAAGCGAGGTCACGATCTTGTAATCGCCGAGACCGGCAGCAAAAGCTTCATAGGGAATTTGCAACTTGCCCGAATAAACGCCGAGGCTTGAAAGAGTCCCAGCGGGGCGCAGAGTTCGCAGCGAACTCTCGAAAGTTTCCTGGGTCCCGAGCGCTTCGATCGCGACATCGGCGCCACCGCCCGTCAAACGTTGCACTTCCGAGAGCACATCAACCGCTCGATAGTCGAGCGTGACGTCTGCGCCCATTCGCTTCGACATCGCAAGTCGATTCTCGTCGCCATCTACGCCGATGATCAGCGCAGCTCCCATGAGTTTTGCTCCGGCCGTGGCACATAAGCCGATCGGTCCCTGAGCAAAGATCACCACCGAGTCGCCAATCTTAATCTTTGCCGCTTCAGCGCCGCTGAATCCGGTCGAGGCGATGTCTGCCAGCAGCACGACTTGTTCATCCGTGAGCTCATCAGGAATCTTTGCCAGATTAGCCTGAGCGTAAGGCACGCGAAGATACTCAGCTTGAGCGCCGTTGATCGTGTTTCCAAAACGCCAGCCACCTAGTGCTTCGTATTGCTTGCCGTGGCCGCATTGCGAAGCGTGTCCCGACAGGCATCCGCCGCATTGACCGCAAGGTGTGATGGCGCCAACCAGCACTCGTTCGCCAATTTCATATCCAGTCACGCCGGCACCGAGTTCCTCAATAACACCGACTGGCTCGTGCCCGATTACAAGACCAGGAGTAACCGGATATTCTCCGCGGACGATGTGCAGATCTGTTCCGCAGATTGTCGTCAAGGTAATGCGGATCACAGCTTCACCCACGCCCGCGCGAGGCTTTTCTACTTCTTCGATTCGAATATCATTCTTGCCGCGAAAAACATTGGCTTTCATTTTTCCTTCTTTCGTTCTTATTTCGTAGAGCAACGCCTCCGAGAATCCGTCAGCAACATCGATGAATCTTTGATCGCCTCATCAACACACGTTGAGCGTCGTCACCTGACAGATTGGCAAGAGACGTTCCGGGACTGATTATTAGGCTGTCACTATAGCGGCTCTCCGCTCTTCAATCTGTTTTATCTTCGTTTTCATCCACTGCTTCAACGTCGATTCCAACTTGGCTTGGTTACCTTCAGCCTCGAGGTCCTCAATGGTTTCGCCGGCTTCGTTCAAAGGAATGTAGTGACAGGGAATGTCTTCAGAAAGATGTTCAGTACCGACGAAATCAATCAAGTGGCAGTCGCTGCAGGGATGGGTTCGATTCGAATCAGCGTAGTTAATACAGGTCACGGAATCCTGGAAGGCCGACTTAGGCAGCCAGGGCGTGCGCACTGAGCGACCGTACCCGCCTTGTTCGATGAAAGCCAGTTCCTCTTTTAGCAGCTCGAGAATGTCACGATCGTCCTTAGTCATAGGCCCTCCAAATTTCACCCAACGCTCATTCCGGTAAGCGACCAAAACGCTCCCTCACGTTCACGAATGGCAACATCCATGCCGAGTGCGCCAACAAAAGTCAGAAGCTCACTATCACTAGGATTAAGCGAAGGAAGGCATATCAAATAGGCTATGGCTCGTCATGAAGGTGCGATCTTTCCCGCAATTCTTTGGGCAAGTTTGCGCAGAAGTCGCGATTCAAAAGAATTTCGGCTAATTTGGAGTGCGATGACCTGCTATCGCTTTCGCCCGCGGCGGCTCGACGCCGCGGCTTTGATAATAGGCTGTTTTCGACAACTTGCTGCGACAGGTCGCAGCGACGAAAGCGCCGACAGGTCGGCGCACTCCAAATTACCTTTCATACCGTACGTTGATTGATCTGACCATCCCTATTAATGCCAGGAACCTTTTCCAGATCCAGTATCGTTCAGACTCCCGGTGCGCATTAGAATCTTAGAACACATCACTTATAATGCGCGTATCCTTTTCGAAGAATAGAGGGGGGAACGTCTTATGTTTTGCCCGAGGTGTGGGTCGAATCAGGATGATCAGTTGAAGTTCTGCAAAGTGTGCGGGGCGAATTTGTCAGCCGTGCGACTGGCGGTCGAGACCCGAGTTACGGAGCCGAATCCAGGGGCGACTCAGAATTCTCCAGCAGGCAAGCCTTGGTTTGCGGAGTTGGCTACGGCTGATGCGGAAAGTAGAAGACGCCAGGAGGAACTGGACCACCGCCGCGGGATCGCGCCCGAAGTCAGGCGTTACAACGAAATCAAAGGCGGCGTGATTACTGCCAGTGTGGGAATCGCCGCTGCCATTTTTCTAGCCGTCTTCATGCAGGGAATAATTCTCGGCGGGAAAATTCCGGAAGATACCGCTGAGATCCTCAGCCGTGTTTGGTTAATCAGCATAATCCCAATCATGGTTGGCTTGGCTTTGATCGTTAATGGAGTTTTCGTGAGTAAGAAGCTCGCCCAAATTGTGCGTGACGCGTCAAATCCAACGTCAAGCCTTCCCGAAAAAGGTACGAACCCGCTCGAGCTTCCAGCCGCCGATCCCAATGAGGTCATTCCCGTCGGATACAGCGTGACGGAGAACACGACCAAACATCTGCGCACTTCCAGCCGGAGCTAGTCCGGAAACCGGTTGGACCCTGGTTTGTGTGACTGCCTTCACGCATAAGGAAAATCAATGAACTATCTTGAGAAATTTATCGTCAAGCCCGGACAGAAGATTCAACTCAAAGATATCGATCCGGACTTCTGCGAAAAAAATCACGACAAGAAGTCCGGCAAACGGGAGGCTGACAAACTCGAAGCTCGAATCGAGGAGTTACAGGGCCAACTTTATGCCGAAGGGAAACAGTCTCTGTTGATTTGCCTTCAGGCGCTCGATGCTGGTGGCAAGGATGGCGTGGTCCGTCACGTCTTTGATGCTTTGAATCCGCAGAGTTGTCGTGTCGTCAGCTTCAAACAACCATCGAGCGAGGAGCTCGCTCACGACTTCTTATGGCGTATAGAACACCAGACTCCGAGACGAGGTGAGGTGGTGATCTTCAATCGCTCACACTATGAAGACGTACTTGTCGTGCGTGTCCATAACATCGTCCCAAAGGAGGTTTGGACCAGGCGTTACGAGCAGATTAACGATTTCGAAGAGCGACTGGCTGCTAACAACACGCACATTTTGAAGTTCTTTTTGCATATCAGTAAGGAAGAACAATTGGAGCGTTTCAAGCAGCGGCTTGAAGACCCGGCGAAGCGTTGGAAGATTGCCGAGTCCGATTATTCTGAGCGGAATTACTGGAATGATTACCAAGCTGCTTTCGAAGACGTGTTCAGTCAATGCAGCACAAAGCACGCGCCCTGGTTTGTAATTCCAGCCAACCACAAATGGTTCCGTGATCTGGCGATTTCACACATCATTGTCGATACACTGGAAAGCCTGGGTATGAAACTTCCACTGCCGACCGTCGACATAGCCTCGATTCAAAAGAAGTATCACGAGGCCGCCGCTGCAGGCCGCAAAACTAAGAAGTAAATGCCGCTCGGTTCACCTGGCTGATCGCTGAACCTTTTTTCGCCCGATCAGTAGCCAACTGCTGAACGCACTCATAGCTGCCAGCGCCGCACCGATCAAAACAATCAAGCGAAAACCGGATATGAAGGAGTCGGTGACGACTTGCTGGACCGCAGCCTTCTGAGTGGCATCAACATTTGCGGGAAGTTCCACGGCAGCCAGTCGCATTCGTTGATCGGTAATTGCTTTCCGCACCTCATCGCTAACCGGAATCTGCGCGAGCCGCCGCTCGAGGTTCGTTCCAAATGTTTGCAACATGACAACACCCAATATCGCAATCGCCAACAAGCCTGCAGCGCGCGCGACGGTGTTATTGATTCCTGACGCTACCCCTGACTGTTCAGTTGGTACCGATCCCATCACCGTCGTAGTCAGCGGAGCTACGCTGATAGCCATTCCCAAGCCCATGACGATCATGGGCGGAAAGAAACTCGTCCAATAATTCGAGCTCACCGCGGGCCAGGCGAATAGCGCGAAACCGCCAGCTGCTATCAATGGACCAACAACGAGGGGTAGTCGAGCGCCAAGCCTATCAACTAATCCGCCCGACCAACGAGATAACAAGAACATGATCAATACGAACGGCAAGATCGCCGCCCCCGCTGCTGTCGCCGAGTAGCCTTGTATCTGAATCAAATTCAAGGGGACGAAGAAAAACGCGCCACTCAACGCTGCATACAATAACAACGTGAGAATGTTCGCTCCGGCAAAATCCAGACGCCGAAATAGCCGCAACGGGACCATAGGATTTCGGGCCCGTCGTTCGTTGAATAAGAAAGCCCCTACAGCAAGCAAGCCCACTGCCAGCGATCCGATTACAGACGGCTGCGCAAATCCCACGCGAGATGATTCGATAAGTCCGAAGACTACGCCGCCCAGGCCAACGGTCGCCAACAAAGCTCCGCTCCAATCAAGCGAGCCTGTCTCGGTCTCGTCGCGGCTTTCGGGCACATGCCAGATTGAGAGGACTATCACTGCCACAGCGATCGGCACGTTGATAAAAAACACTGCGCGCCATGACACATGTTCGATGAGCCAGCCACCCAGCACTGGACCAAACGCAGTTGTGATAGCAGAGAAGCCGGACCAGGTGCCGATGGCTCGACCGCGCCTCTTCTCATCAAATGAAGCGCTGATAATCGCCAGGCTGCCGGGAACCAGAAGAGCTCCACCAACTCCCTGCAGCGCTCGCGTGATAATTAGTTGTTCGATACTTGCGGAAAGTCCGCAGCCGGCTGAGGCTAAAGCGAAGATGGCGACACCGATACAAAAGATCCGCCGCCGCCCGAACCGATCTCCGAGAGATCCTCCGACCAATAACAACGCTGAAAGGAAAAGGGAGTAGCCTTCGACAACCCACTGCACGCCGATGGCGGTAGCATTCAAACTCTTTTGCAGGTAGGGCAACGCGACGTTTACAGCTGTGCCGTCGATGAAGGCCATGCTTGAGGCAAGGATCGTGGCGGCAAGCACCCAACGACCGCTCGTCTCAGCGCAAGGCCGAGTTCCTTTTCCGGAGAGGATTACTCCCGCGTCACATGGTTCTCTGACAGCCGCCATTTGCTTGATCCTAACACCAGCCTCGTTAGCTGGAGAAATTGTTAACTGACGGCAAAAGGTTTACGAGTTAGGGCCTGATTGCTGGATTTAGCTTTGCCCGAAAAGTCTTAGATTCCACCTGCGGCAGCTGGTGGTTACTTCAGGTCCAGCCTACCAATGTTCGATGTCGTGGTTACTGAATTCCACCTGCCGGAGCGGGTGGATGGTTCAAGTCCTGGCTATTTCGGTTGAAAACTTGCGAGCGAGGCTGCACTTGAAACATCCCTCAGCTGCCGCAGAGGGGATTCAAAGGACCAATCCCAACCTCTCTTTGTCGGCCGAACTTGAACTATCAACCAGCTGCCGCAGGTGGGATTTAAGGCTTCTCGGGTGAAGCTGGTTGAACTCATTTTTCCTGAAGATCTTTTGGGGTAATCAACCACTGAAGTCTTGCTGAATTTCTTTTCTGAACGTCCTGCCAACTCTCCGACTCAACTTTGATTTCGGCCAGAGCCGCCGTCGGCATATGCTTCTCTACGCCGCTCAAGTGTGTGAGGAAGGATTCCATGCCGGGATTGTGGCCAATCATCATTACCGAGCTTAATGATTCAGCAAGTGAAGTGACGTGATCGATCAGGCCTTGCGTACTACACAAATAGAGACTGTTAAGGTTTTGGACCTCATTCGAGAACCCGCTGACGTCGACAATGATCTCCAGGGTTTGCTGCGCTCGAGTAGCCGTTGAGCATAGAATGAGCTCCGGAGAGATTTTGTTTTTCTTAATAAATTTGCCCACAGCCAACGCGCCTCGATGGCCGCGGTCGTTCAATGGTCGCTCGTGGTCCTCGAGAGTCGAGTCGGACCAGCTGGATTTAGCGTGTCTAAGGAGCCAGAGAGTTTTCATATTTAAGGCCAATTCACATCCCTGTAACAAGATGGACATAGAATCCCGCGGATGATCTCATACGGACATCACCATTTCCCAGGCAAATTATTTGTCGTCGAGGGAACAGATGGCAGTGGCAAGTCAACCCAGTTGTCGCTGCTGCATCAATGGCTCAAAGCAGAAGGCTACCCGGTTATCTTCTCCGAATGGAACTCCTCTTCACTCGTAAGAGAAACAACCAGGCGCGCTAAAAAACGACATCTGTTCACTCCCGCGACCTTTTCTTTACTACACGCCACGGATTTTGCCGATCGCACTGAGCGAGACATCATACCTCCGCTCAAGGCTGGAGCGATCGTACTGGCGGACAGGTATATCTACACGGCTTTTGCACGCGACGTCGCGCGCGGTTGCGATCGAGCCTGGGTTCGAGAAGTTTATCGCTTCGCGGTGAAACCCGATGTTGCTTTCTTCTTTCGAGCTCCGCTCAAGGTGGCTGTTAACCGCATCATGTCCGGCCGCCCGGCGTTCAAGTATTACGAGGCGGGCCTCGATATGGGTTGGGCGGACGATGTTGAGGAGAGCTTTGAAGTATTTCAAGGGAAGATTCTTGAAGAATACGATCAGATGGTAGACGAATTCGGACTGACGCTGTTAGATGCAACCCGATCGATTGAGACTCAGCAGCGCGAGATGAGAAGGATAATAAGCGCGCAGTTGAAGAAACGGCGGGCGAAGGCTGATTAAGAACAAATTTTTCTACGGCACGCCACTCCCGGACACCGGTCCAGAGGAATATAGCGGCAAGCTCATCGTGGTCGAGGGCACCGATGGCGTAGGCCGCTCAACGCACATCGCTCTCTTGCGAAGTTGGCTCGAGTCTCGCGGTCACGCCGTTCTGGATACTGGCATGACTCGTTCGGTACTCGCCGGCCGCGGAATCAAAGAAGCAAAGACAGGTCACACGTTGGGACGTCTGACGCTGCAGTTGTATTATGCGACTGACTTTGTAGATCGATTTGAAAACGAGATGCTGCCCGCTTTACGAGCGGGTTTTATCGTGCTGACGGATCGCTATATTTACTCCGCGATTGCACGAGCTGAAGTGCGAGGCATCGATCCGACCTGGATTCGTTCAATCTACGGGCTGGCATTGGTTCCCGACGCAGTGTTCTACTTGCGAATTCCTTCAGCCAGGGAACTCGTCGCGCGCCTGCTCGATTCCGGAAGGCGATTCGATTTCTGGGAGTCCGGCGGTGATCTTCATCTCGGTGAGGATTTTTACGACAGTTTTATTGAATACCAAACGCGGCTTCTGAATGTTTTTGATAGGATGGCCGACGAATATGGTTTCCATGTACTGGATGCTTCGAGATCTATCAACCGTGTGGCGGCTAATCTGCGGCGCGCAGTCGCCCAGGTAATTGACAAGGAATCCGACCCTGCCGCGCCGACTGGCTCACGCCGAGTGCTCGCGCCAAAGGGGTAAGAGTCCTGACAGGCGCAACTCAGAGTCTCGGTGAAACTCGCAACCATAGACATCGGTTCGAACTCAATTAAGCTGGCGGTCGTGGACGCCGCGGCCAGTGATTCTTTTGCTGTCCTTGCCCGTGAAAAAGATTTCGTGCGGTTGGGACATGAAACACTTCAGGAAGGCCACCTTTCTTCACAAGCCATTGAAAGAGCGACCGAGACCATCAAGCGCTTTCGCTCAATTGCCGAAGCACGCGGCGCCGAAAAAGTCGTAGCCGTAGCTACTGCTTCGGTACGTGGAGCCGACAACGCGGCCAGTTTCGTGCGTCACGTCGAACGAGAAGCGGGCGTTAGAATCGACATCCTGTCGAGCATTGAAGAAGCGCGGCTCATTGGGCTCGCCGCGTCACAGGGCTGCGCTACTCGTGGACAGACTTCACTCAATGTCGATATTGGCGGCGGCTCAACGGAGATCTCGCTTTTCAGCGACGGTAATCCAGTCGCGCTCTTTTCTGTGAAGCTGGGCGCCGTGCTTTGCACTGAAAAATTTCTTCACACCGATCCACCCAAACCGAAAGAGCTCAGCAATCTTCGCAGTGAAATTCGAGCTGCCTTTGAGCGGCCGGTGCGTGAGCTTCGCGGGAAGAAGTGGCAGCAAGCTACCGGCACCTCCGGCACCATCCTTGCACTCGGAGCCATGCTTGATTCGCAGCTGCGCGTGGCTGATCCAAAGAATCAGGCCGCACAGCCGATCGGACAGGAAATTATTTTGAGTAAGCTGGCCAGATTGAACAGCAGTTTGGCAGCTATGAACGCTGAAGAACGAAAAGGTCTCGAGCGTATCAGCGCCCAGCGGGCTGAGATCATCGTCGCCGGCTGCCAGATTCTCGAGGGCGCGATGCGCGCGCTTGGTATTGCTACCTTGCGGACTTGCGAGTGGTCGCTTCGCGAAGGTGTCATTATCGACAGTCTGCGAGAGTTAGAAGCTGAGTCCCGCCCGCCTTTGCCGGATTTCAGAGATCAGAAACTCCTTGCCGTCCATGCCGTGGGGTTGCGCTTCGGATACGAAGAGCAGCACGCGCACCAGGTCGCCGCTTTAGCAGAGCAAATTTTCGATGGTCTGGCTGCCAGCGAGAATCTAACCCGGCATCAGCGAATGCTGTTGTCAGCCGCAGCTCTACTTCATGATGTCGGCTATCACATTGCTCATGAGTCTCACCACAAACATTCTCTCTACCTGATTAAGAACTCGGAGTTAACGGGCTTTTCGGAAGCTGAGCGTGACGTGATAGCGAACGTGGCGCGTTATCACCGCGGCCCATTGCCAAAAGAAAAGCACCTTGAGTTCGCGGCTTTGAATGCCGCGGATCGAGACACGGTGGAAAAGCTGGGAGCCATTCTTCGCGTGGCGGATGCTTTAGACCGCAGTCATGAGAATCGCGTCAGCACACTGCGCACCACAGTCACCGATGAACAGGTGAGAATTCAGATCCGAAGCGACTACGATTGTGAAAGCGAATTGATGGAGGCTGAACGCAAAAGCGAGATGCTTCAATCAGCCTTCAATCGAGAAGTTGAAATCACGCTCCGACCGGTTAAAGCAAAGAAGGAGCCCGCGTGATGAGCCATGGCCAAGGCTAAGCCAATTACTGACATCGAACCGGACGGATCAGCGCTGGATAGCATCGCGTTGGTACTCAGGACACGCCTGAAAGAGATGTGTGACTTGAGGGAACAGGCGCTTAACTTTGACGATCCGGCGGGCGTGCATGACATGCGCGTGGCTTCGCGGCGGTTCCGGAGCGCCTTGAAAGATTTCACGCCTTACCTTGATACGCGACGGGTGCGTAGTAGTGCTCGTGAGATCAAACTTATCGCTCGCGCTCTGGGTCGCGTTCGCGATCATGACGTGGCGATATTGGCATTGCATGAGCTCGCCGACGAGGCTCCGGTTGAAGTGGCGCCGGGTATCAGATGCTTTGCCGCTTACCGGAAAGCACCATTGGAGGAGGCGCGGATTAAGTTAGCGCCAGTGTTGAGCAGCGAGAATCTCGCGCAATTGCAGGTGCGCCTCGAACAGGCTCTCCATAGCGGAAGGCCGGCCACGAAAAATGTAGAAACAACTTATCGTCAAGTGGCGAGCGCGACAATCGCAGATCGCCTCACAGCTTTTGAAGATCTCAGTAGCTCTTTATATCGACCGCTGAAAGTGAAGCCGTTGCATAAACTAAGGCTGGCAGCGAAAAATCTACGCTACGCGATGGATCTTTTTGAGCCCATCTGGATGCAGACTGACGGTTCCTCGTTCAAGGCTTTTTCGAAAAAGGTAGCGGCAATGCAGGGTTCACTCGGCAAGGTCCACGATTGCGACGTCTGGATCGATGAATTTGGTGAAGAAGCCCGTGATCGGACCAAAGTCGTCGTCGACTTTGACCACTTCGCTACGACGCTATGGCTCCTCAGACACTTCGTTGAGGTTCGCGGAAAGCACATTAGCGCGGCGCTGCGGCAATGGCAGGAATGGGAAAAAGAAGGATGGAGCGCAAAGATTCGCCGTGGCACGGGCGTCCCGCCCGTGGTTCCGATGTGGCACGGGCATCTAGCCCTCAGGTAAGCAACATCGGCAAGATGCCGATGCCACTGCATTCAACTCGTGAATACCAAGGATCAGTTACCGCTTTCGTTTAAGCCACCAAAGCATCGGACACCTCCGCACACACAGTTTTGGGTTTAGGACTTTCTGACGAACAAAACTAAATCTTTGAAGTCCCGGCAGGTTATTAGCTCTCTGTTACAAGGAAGTTAATTAATGTGTTAAATCTTCGGGGCGGGTAAAGGCGAAGAATCCAATCCGAGAGCGCCAAAAGTTAACCTATCCTTAAGAAGAACGTAATCCATTGTTAGCATGGCTCGGTTATTTCATTTGACCAACACTTGCAGCGTATTCAGTGCAGGATTCCGAAATGGGGTGGAATTCGAATCGGCAGGGTGCGGTGCGGGTGTCCTACCACGACCACCACGGAAATCAAGGAGCCCTGGTCCAAAGCCCGGGGCTTTTTGATTAGGAATCCTTAAAGTCAGGCCAGACCTCTGCTGCGACAGGTCGCAGCGACCAAAGCGCCGGCAGGTCGGCGCACTCCAAATCAGGGCGCGACGGGTTTCGCGGCGTTTCGGGCTTTCTCCAGGGATTGGGTTATCATTCTCCCGCAGACTTGCAGACTTCGGTCTTATCTAATCGAGCCGCATTCTTTGTTTGCACCAAAACCAATAGAAAGAAACATTCTTTGATGAGTGCGCCAGCTACAAAACCAGAGCCCACGGAGCGCCCACTTAAGCGAAGGCGAGTAGCGTCGCTGCGAAGTCTGCGCAATCAAAAACAGCTCCTCATTAACCGCGAGCTGAGTTGGCTGGAGTTTAACCGGCGCGTATTGGAAGAAGGCCTCGATCACCGGCATCCGTTGCTCGAGCGCTTGAAGTTTCTGGCTATCTTTTCTTCAAACCTCGACGAGTTCTTCATGGTAAGGGTTTCGGGTCTCCAGGAAACCCTGGAGGCGGGCATCACGGAAACTTCGCCTGACGGCATGAGCGCAATCGAACAGTTGCGAGCGATTCGCGAACGGCTTCGACCCATGCTCGAGACGCAAATGCGATGTCTCACTCAGGACGTGCTGCCCGCGCTGGCAGATAACGGCATAGTCATTCGTCCTTATGAAACTCTCAATCGGCGCGAGAAGAAGATCGCAAACGCATACTTCCTGGACAATGTCTTCCCGATACTGACTCCGCAAGCTGTGGATCCGGGTCATCCTTTTCCTTATGTCTCGAACCTCAGTCTAAATCTCGCGGTGATGGTCTCGCCGCCGGTGAAGCAAACGAAGAAAAGTGTGTCCGGGAGCGACGGCGTCAGATTCGCGCGCATCAAGCTTCCTCCGAAAGTGCCGCGGCTGATACCGATTGATAACGAAGGAACAAACTTTACTTATCTGGGCAGCTTAATTTCCGCGAACATCGCCGCGCTCTTTCCTCACATGAAGACCAACAAGTGTTACTTGTTTCGGGTCACGCGCGATGCCGATCATGACATTAAGGAAGACGAAGCCAGCGATCTGCTCCGGACGATGCAGCAGCATGTGAGACGCATGCGGTTCGGCGATGCAGTGCGTCTCGAAGTCACTGCAACTATGCCGGCCGAGATGGTCGCCTACCTGACCGAAGCCCTGCAGCTGACCAAAGAAGATGTTTACACCATCGATGGGCCGCTCAATGTTCCGGACTTGATGCAACTTTATGAGTTAG
This sequence comes from Pyrinomonadaceae bacterium, assembly GCA_035572035.1. Classification (GTDB taxonomy): domain Bacteria; phylum Acidobacteriota; class Blastocatellia; order Pyrinomonadales; family Pyrinomonadaceae; genus JAOAPY01. Next base: position 58,059 of record DATNBH010000065.1, read on the forward strand.
AAAATGCGGATCTGAAGGATCGGCCGCTTCAGCTCGTGACGCCGCCGGCGCTGCGCGACCCGGCCAATATTTTCGGAGCAATAAAGCGCAACGACGTCGTGTTGCACCACCCTTACACGGCTTACAACGCGGTCACCAATTTTATTAACGCCGCCGCTTCTGATCCGGGCGTGGTGGCGATAAAGATCTGTCTTTATCGTACCGGCAAGAATTCACCCATCGTGAAGGCGCTGATTGAGGCTGCGGAACGAGGAAAGCAGGTAGCAGCGCTGGTTGAGTTGAAAGCGCGCTTCGACGAAGAGAGCAACATTGAATGGGCGAGACGCCTGGAGCAGGCTGGCGTGCATGTCGTCTACGGCATCGTTGGATTGAAGACACACTGCAAGCTTACGCTCGTAGTTCGTCGAGAAGGAACACGTTTGCAGCGCTACGTCCATCTGGCCACCGGAAACTACAACCCCACGACTTCGCGAATCTACACCGATGTAGCAATCCTGACGGCGAATGAGGAAATTGCGTCGGACGCCACTAACTTATTCAATTCGCTAACCGGCTTTTCGCAGTTCAATGAATACTACTCTCTGCTGGTGGCGCCTCTGAACCTGCGCAAAGGTTTCATCAAACTCATCAAGCGCGAAACGGCTCACGCGAAGGCTGGCCGTCCAGCTCGAATCATTGCCAAAGTAAATAGCCTAACCGATGTGGCGATTGTGCGAGCTCTCTACAACGCGTCTCAGGCTGGAGTCTCTATCGATCTAATCGTTCGCGGAATCTGCATGCTGCGTCCAGGTTTGGATTCGGTCTCGAGCAACATTCGCGTCCGCAGCGTTGTGGGACGTTTTCTCGAGCACAGCCGGGCTTTTTATTTCGAGAATAGTGGGAAACCGGAGCTCTATATCGGCAGTGCGGACTGGATGTACCGCAATCTCAGCCGTCGTGTGGAGATTGTGGTTCCGATCAAGGATTCGAAAGTGCGCGATTATCTGAAGGGCGTGCTGGAAACCTATTTGAAGGACAACGTCAATGCTCGAGTGCTGCATTCCGATGGCACTTACACGCGAGTTAAAGTGTTGGAAGGTGAAAAGCGTCGCGACGCACAGTTGGAATTCGAATCATCCCAGGCTAGCTAACTCCTCATTGATAAAGCATCCACAGATTGCGCAGATTCCACAGACAAAGCGGCGGGAGGCAGGAGCGGGAGACAGGAAGCAGGAGGCGGGAGACACAACAAATCAGCTGCGGTAGCGGGCGGCTCCACTTGAACAGCAAGAAAGATGTAATTGCTAAAAACAAACTTTCCTAAGCATCGACCAAACATCTGTGAAATCTGCGTAATCTGCGGATAAAGTTTTTGCTCCGCTTTACGATCACCCATCTAAATAGCCAGCTTTCGTGGGGCGAGCGACTGATACGCGGCCCCTCGATAATTCGTTGGACGACAGTTCGGGCGAAATAGATCTGACTTTCTAATCATTGACTTTTGGGTGCTTCAGGAATATCGTTCGCGGCGTTTACTCGGACAAACTCTCGGGGCCCCGGTTCCTCGCAGATCAAACTTAAACCAGGCTTAACAGCCTTCGCCACTCTGGGCCAAGTTTCGTATCCCATACATAACCTCTAAAGGAGACCACTGATGTCATCAATCACCAAGGACGAACTCACCGCAACCGGAACCGCGCAAGTGATCGCCATTCTGGGAGCCGCGCCGCCGGCTGCCGCTGGCGCCGGGGCGCTTTCATTGACAGGTTCAACTTCCACTCACCTCGCCGGACTGGAATCGTATTTTGTGCGTCAGGAGGGTCAAAACCATGACCTCGCACTGGCGGGAATGACCAGCGTTGCAGCTCTGGCGAGCACTCGCTCAACACGCACTCGCGCGCCCCAGCGCGCGCCCAGTGTTCTCTACTATCCGAACCTTGGCGTGATGCTGGGCACGGTGACACCCGAAGGACTGCAGGGATTGAAAGCCGACCCGCGAGTCAAGAAAGTTGTGGGCGCGCCTCAATTCAGTCTTATCAAGCCGGTGGCGTCTGCCCCCGCAGCGCTGGCGACGCAGGTTACCTGGGGAATCAAATTCTTGAAGGTGCCAAAGCTCTGGAGCCAGGGTCTATCCGGAAATGGCGTGCGCGTGGGCCATCTCGACACCGGGGCTGATGGGAACCATCCAGCTTTGAAAACGGCGTTCGCCTCTTTTGCGGAATTCAATTCGTTTGGAATCAAAGTGACGCCAACACCAAAGCCTCACGACACTGGAGAGCACGGCACGCACACCGCCGCGACTATCGCGGGCAGGGCAGTTGCAGGACGCTCTGTTGGCGTAGCTCCAAAGGCGATGCTCGCAAGCGCAATTGTTATTGAAGGCGGGAATGTCATTGCGCGAATTCTCGGCGGCATGGATTGGTCCATCTCTCAAAATGTCCGGGTGCTGAGTATGTCACTGGGTTTGCGTGGTTTCGTCAACGACTTTGTTGCCGTGACGCAAATTCTGCGGGCCAAAAATATTTTGCCGGTGTTCGCAGTCGGCAACGAAGGTCCGGGCACAAGCCGTTCTCCGGGCAACTATGCTGAATGCACTTCGATTGGAGCGCACGACGAAAACGGCGCCATCGCAAACTTTTCTTCCAGTCAGAAATTCTTGCGACCAGCCGATCCGTTGGTGCCTGATATCGTGGGACCCGGCGTCGAGGTCATTTCGGCGAAGCCCGGCGGCGGATTTCAATCGTTAAGTGGAACCTCGATGGCCACGCCTCACATCGCCGGATTAGCGGCGCTGTTGTTTGAAGCCAAACCAAGTGCAACTGCTGCTGAGGTGGAGAAAGCGCTTTTTGGTTCTGCGAGGCTGGGCTCGATTCCGAAGTCTCGAGGCAATCGCGGAATGCCGGATGGTGCACTGGCTTTTCAACTTCTGACTGGCACGACCCTCGGCGCACCTACGAAAGGCACGCCGCTGACTGGAAAGAAGGCAGCGAAGAAGCCAGCCAAAAAAGCCGCGAAGAAGGCAACAAAGGCAGCAAAGAAGAGGTAGCGGGGGAGCCGTGGTTGGCGCTTCGAGATTTCTCGGGGCGCCAATCACGCGCGAGATTTTCGTTTAGCCCTGTGCGTGGACTTTTTTGAGGCTTGCTTAGTGCTCTTACGCCGGGAAGGTTTTGCAGGCTGAGCTAAGTCTGCTACCGGAGCCCCTCTTATCGGCTCGATGTAGGCACTTCCTGGTTGCTGGTTAGCTGTGACCGCGGCTACCTCAGGCAGCGAGATCAGCTCACGAATAAACGTGGGGTGAGCTGAAACGACGAACGACCCCAAATTCCTAAACACGTTGTACTGACCGGCGGTCTTCCCAGACTGCTTTTTTGCGCGAGCCAACAATTGTTTCGTTATCTCTTCCGTGCGTTCAGCACTGGGGACAATGTCCGCAGCCTTGTCCGGCTTTAGCCTAATCACAGCTTCGACAGGTTTCTCGTCAACGTCGGCTTGATCGAGTTGCTTAACCAACTCGGGATCAGTCATCGGTTTTTTCGACGTTAGCGACATGAGAAGTTTAGGGGCTTTGATTATAGCTCAATTTGTTTGTGTGGGAATACGTCCGGTAGTTGCGGGCTAATGGTGTGCGCAAGGCACTCAATCGGCGCTGAAGCGCTAAGTCTGATCCGAGTTGAGTGTTACCTCACAGCTATCCGTGTCAGCACTGGACAGGCTGGCAGCCTGTCCTACATTCGAAGCGTCTTGTACCAGAGCATTTGGGTCTCTTCCGGCAAGTCTGGATAGGCATCGGGAGTTACGAAAGTCAGGACGTAGCCATTCTGCTCGTAGAATCTGCAGGCTGGAACATTGATGTTTTGCGTTTCAATTTTGAGCTGGCAGCATCCACGAGCCCGCGCCCAAGCCTCTGCAGCGCGAAGCAAAGCAGAGCCAACGCCATAGCCACGCGAGTCAGGATGAACGCGGATGTCCCACAACACCGCGAGATCCCGCCGGCCTTCGAACATTTCCACTTCAGGAACATCGAAAGAGAGAAGAACGCCGCCCAGCAGTTGCCCCTTGTCTTCAGCGACCAGCAAACCCCAATTCGAAAGATCGAAATGTGTGGTCCACTCCAACAGGTTATTACCTTTGATCGCGTCGTAGTCTTTGGTGTAGGGCTGGTCGAGGCGCCGCTCGCTCAACGTGAAGTTCGCGCCGCTTAACGTGAAGTTCGCGCCGCTCAAAGTGAAGTTCGCGCCGCTCAATTCAACGTCGAAAATACTACGAACCTCGAAGGAGATAGGAATGGCCGCATACTGCTCGAGAGCGGTGTGCGGCCATTCCTTAATTTCAAATTCCATTAACAAACCTTTGAATTACTTGCCCTTGAAGACGGGCTTCCGCTTTTCAAGGAAAGCGGCCACACCCTCATCTTTGTCTTCAGTCGCAAAGCACAGCGCGAACAAATCGACTTCGCGACGAAGACCTTCGTCCAGGCTGGAACGTGAAGCGATCTTGACAGCTTCTTTTGCCAAACGAACTGCGATGGGACCTTTCTCTGCGATCGTGTTTGCGAGCTCGAGAGTCTTTGCTTCCAGCTGATCGGCGGGGTAAACATGATTGACTAAGCCAATCTCGAATGCAGTTCGGGCATCGATGATTTGTCCGGAAAGAATCATCTCCATGGCCTTGCCTTCGCCGACTAAGCGCGTCAGGCGCTGCGTGCCGCCGCCACCGGGAATAATGCCGAGATTGATCTCGGGTTGGCCAAACGATGCGTTCTCGCTCGCAACGCGAATGTCGCAAGCCAAAGCAATTTCGCATCCGCCGCCGAGACAGTAGCCATTGACCATTGCGATAACCGGCTTGGGGAAAGTGTCGATGGCGTTGAAGAGCGAGCGCTGGACCATCACGTCGCGCTGCATATGAGCTGTTCGACCGGCGAACTCGGCAATGTCAGCGCCGGCGATGAAGGCTTTATCGCCCGCGCCGGTAATAACCACGACATTGACTGAGTCATCGTTGCGCAGTTCTTCAATCAAGGCAGCGCCTTCTTCGCGAGTCTTGATGTTTAGCGCGTTGCGCTTCTCAGGACGATTGACGGTGATGATGGCGACGCGATCGCGGCGATCGAGCAGAAGTGTCTCGTAAGATTGCGACATAGCTTGGCTCCCAAAATGGTTGGATTTAAGAGAAGAGAAATCCTACGGGGTAGTAAGTAAAAAGTAAAAAGGAAAAAGGCAAAAGTACCAACAATAATCTTGGAATCATCCGAGAGTGATCAGCTCAAGGTTGGGAAGGGCAGTTTACTCCCGCTCAACTTTGCTAGTCCTTCAAGGCAAGTGATGCCACTTAAACTCGAGTGCTACTCAAGCTTGAGGCGGGAGCAAGCTCCTCTTTCCAACCTTGAGCTGATCTCAGCCTGAGTGGTGACACCAAAACTGAAGACTATCTTGCAACTCATTCGTATCTCAACGCCACCAGTGGATCAACTTTCATGGCTCTGCGGCCAGGTAGGTAACAAGCAACCAGTGCCACGCTCGTGAGCAGCACCGCGATACCCGCGAACGTTACCGGATCGGTAGGTTCCACGCCGAAGAGCATGGTGGTCATTAATCGGGTAAGACCGAAGGCGCCAACCAGGCCGAAAGCAACGCCAATCAGTGCCAACTTCATTCCCTGTCCAATCACCATCCGGAACACGTCGCCAGGCTGCGCTCCGATGGCGACGCGAAGACCTATCTCGTGCGTGCGCTGGGTGACCGTGTACGACATCACTCCGTAAATCCCCACAATGGCCAACACCAGGGCTACCATCGCGAAGACAGTCAACAACAGCATGTTGAAGCGTCGTCCCGAGAGCGAGTCAGCCAGCAGCTGTTGCATGGTCTTGGCTTCATTGATGGGCAGGTCTTTGTCCACCATTCGAATCTGACTTTTGACCGCAGCGGCCAGACCCAAAGGATCCGAGGCGGTGCGGACGACAATGCTCATCGAGGGTGACGCCACTTGAAGATAAGGAAAGTAGACCTCCGGTTTCGCACTTGAATCCAGGCCAAGCTGCTTCACATCTCCGATTATCCCGACGATTGACATCCACGATTGGCCGTCATCGAACGTGATTCGCTTGCCGATCGGATCTTCATTGCTAAAGTAGATGCGGGCAAGGTCGTGGTTGATGATGGCAGCCCCAGGCGCATCGCTTTTGTCTCGATTGTCAAAATCGCGTCCTTTGATCAAGCTGATACCAAGCGTCTCGAAATAACCTGGACTAACGCTCCGCGTGTTAATGATCATCTCTTTTCCCGCTTCCGGCTCGGGTTGTCCTTCGATGCGGAAGTCAGAACCGGAAAGCTGCAGGGTCAGTGGGAGTCCAGTGGTGGCGCCGGCCGACCGAATGCCGGGCAGCGATTTAAGCCGCTCGAGCGCTTCTTGGAAAAAAGCGGCCTGCTGACGATCCTCGGAATACCGGGACCTCGAAAGTGACAAGCTCACCGAAAGTACATGGTCGGGATTAAATCCCAGATTCATCTGCTGGAGGCGTAAGAAACTTTTGATCATGAGGCCCGCGCCGATCAGCAGCACCAGCGAGAGCGCAACCTCTACTGTTACCAGAAGGCTGCGAGTGCGCTTGCCGGCGGGGCTTCCCATGGAGCCTTTCGAACCTTCTTTGAGCGCTGCGTTCAGATCGGGTTTCGCGGCGTGCAGTGCTGGTATCAATCCAAATACTATTCCGGTTATCAGTGAGACCGCGAGCGTGAAGCCAAACACGCGCGCATCAACTCCAACCTCGTTCATCCGGGGGATATTGTCCGGCGCGAGCGCCATCAGCGCCTGAGTTCCCCAGAAAGCAAGTAACAATCCCAGGCAACCGCCAGCCAGAGAAAGGATCAAGCTCTCGGTCAGCAACATGCGTAAGACGCGCCGGCGGCTGGCGCCAAGTGCTGCGCGAATCGACATTTCTTTTTGTCTCGAGGCTGCCCGCGCGAGCAGAAGGTTCGCGATGTTGGCGCACGCGATCAGCAGCAGAAAGGCAACTGCTCCCAGCAACACGAGCAATGCCGGGCGGATCTCTTTTACGGTTTGCTCCTGCGTTGGCACCAGGCTTATGCCGACTCCAGAGTTGCCGTCGGGGTACTGCTGCTCGAGACGGCTTTCGATGGCAGTCATGTCCGCGCGCGCCTGATCGATCGTTACGCCGGGCTTAAGTCTGCCGAGGCTGAAAAATGAATAGCTGCCGCGAGCCGACTCCTGGCTAGTGGCGGCTATGGGAACATATAAATCGATGGATTCATTCAGGACTTTTCCCATATATCCGAACCCAACGGGAAACTGAAACCCCGGCGACATGACGCCGACGACGGTGTAGCTTTGGTTATTGAGTGTCAGCGACTGACCTATGATTCGGGTATCAGATCCGAAGCGACTCTGCCATAGACCATGGCCCAGAATTACAACTCGGTTGGCTCCTTCTTTGTCCTCTTCGGGCAGAAATGCTCGGCCGAGCAATGGCGTGGCGCCGACAAGCGAAAAAAGATTCGCGGAAGACCTGACTGTGCTGAGCCGGGCGGGCTCTCCAGCACCAGTGAGATTTAGATTGGTGAAGGTATATGCCGAGATCTGGTCGAAGGTATGATTTTGATCTACCCAGTCGCGCAAGTTGGCAAAGGACACGGGTACTTCATACATGCCACGCTGCGGACTTTCTTCCCAGATGGTTACCAGTCGATGGGGCTCATGGTAGGGGAGCGGGCGCAGTAGCACCGCATTTATGACACTGAACATTGCCGTGTTGGCGCCGATACCTAATGCCAGCGTGATTACTGCTATCGCTGTGAAGACCGGTTGCTTCAGCAAGCCGCGAATTGCGTAGCGTATTTCTCTTATTAAACCTTCCATAGCTTTCTCCGCCGTCTTAGTCTTTGATCCAGGATAAAGACGCGGCCCGGCGCCGATATGTTAACCAGGAGGCAGGAGGCAGGAGGCAGGAGACGGGAGGTGGGAGGCGGGAGACAGATCTCAGATCGGAGATCACAGATCGGAGATCTCAGATAATCAGATTTGAGATTCGAGTTGGAGTCTATGCGGAGGGAGGAAGATCGGGGTCGGGCGCGGAGGCTTGCTCATCAGCGACCCAGGAAACAAACAGTCGCAGCCAATTCTCAGTGGGCTCCGCAATCTGTACGCCGATGCGAGCCGTGCCATAAACTGCCGGCGCTACCCGCACGACGACCGCGGTCACTTCAATTGGTCCGCCATCAGGACGATGAGCGCGAATATAAAGCCGCTCACCGCGAGTAACTTTTTGATTGAGATGGAAGAGAGCGCCGGAAGTGGAAATGTCGTCAGTTTCAGTGGGCTCACTCCACGCCGATCCATCCTCAGCGCGTCCCGAAACCACGATTGCCAGGCGCAGGGCCATGCGCAGCGCGAATCTTTTCTCTTCGTTGTTATAAGGAGTGCTCATCGTTTGCAACACAGTCGCTCCAGGCTTCTAGGTTAAGTGTGCTCGGCGCGCCTCTCCAGTCTCATCGCCCCAGGCATAAAAGCCCTGTCCAGTTTTCTTGCCCAGCTTTCCTTCATCAACGAGTTTGCGCAGGATCTGCGGCGGACGAAATGTCTCGGAACCAAGCTCGCGATGCAAGTACTCGGCGATACTTAAGCGCACATCGAGGCCAACCAGATCGGTGAGTCTCAGCGGACCCATCGGGTGGTTGTAACCTAATTCCATAGCTTTATCGATGTCAGGCGCACTCGCCACTCCCTGTTCGAACATGCGCATCGCTTCGAGTCCAAGGGCCACGCCCAGTCGGCTTGACGCAAAGCCGGGGACGTCCTGAACCACGATGCATTCCTTCCTCATTCGGAGACCCACCTCACGCACTGCGTCGACAGTTTCTGCGTCAGTAGTCTTTCCTACAACTATTTCGAGCAGCCGCATGACATGCACCGGGTTAAAGAAGTGCATTCCCACCACGCGATCCGGTCGTTCTGAAGCTTTCGCGATTTCAGTAATCGAAAGCGATGAAGTGTTGGTGGCAAAGAAGAACGGTCTTTCGGCCAGCGACTCCAATTCCTGCAGAATCTGCTGCTTCAAAGGCAGCTTTTCAGGAGCAGCCTCGATAATCAAGTCCGCTTGAGCCGCATCTTTCAACTGGGTGGTGCCGCGGATGCGCTGCAGCGTTTGATCTCTATCGTCTTCGGTCAGCTTGGCTAACTTGATCCCTTTGTCGAGATTTCGCTCGATGGCCTTGACGCCGCGGGCCAGGGAATCCAGATCAACGTCCCTTAGAATGACACGATAACCCGCCGCTGCGGCAACTTGTGCGATGCCGTGGCCCATCGTCCCAGCGCCAATCACGGCGATGCTCTCAATTGTCGGGGCGACAGTATCTTTCAAGGATATGCGGACGATTCTCCTTCAGGACGCGGCTTTGAATGTGTCCAAAGCGGTGGTTCGACTACCTCAATATCAGTAGTTATACTATACGCATTACCCAAAAGGCTATACTAGCGAGCATTTAGGCGCCAATATTTTCAGTTCTGAAAGCAGGGAGGCGGACTCAAATTAGATGGAGAAAGAGACACTTGAACGAGAAGTCGTAATCATAGGTTCAGGCCCAGCAGGATTGACTGCGGCAATTTACACAGGCAGGGCGAATCTGGCGCCTTTGCTGGTGGATGCACCGGCAGATGCGGAAAAACAGACCACCCCCGGCGGCCAGCTGATGATAACCACTGAAGTCGAGAATTATCCCGGCTTTGCTCATGGAATCCAGGGGCCCGAGCTCATGGTTCAGTTCAGGGAACAAGCTGAGCGATTCGGTACAGAGTTCCTCGAGGACTGGATCACGGACGTCGATCTTTCCGAACGGCCGTTTACACTTCATACAGATACTCGAACCATTAAAGCTCAGACGCTGATCATCGCGTCGGGAGCGTCAGCCAAGTGGCTTGGGATTCCGGGCGAGGCTAAGACTCCAATGGGATTGGGTGGAAATGGAGTGTCGGCGTGCGCGACGTGCGACGGTCCGTTGCCTGCTTTCCGAAACAAGGTTTTGGTGGTGGTTGGCGGCGGAGACACCGCCATGGAAGAGGCAACGTTCTTGACGCGCTATGCGAGCAAGGTTTATGTCGTACATCGACGAGACAAGCTGCGCGCGTCAAAGATCATGCAGGACAAAGCATTCGCGAACCAAAAGATTGAATTCATTTGGAACAGCGGCATGGAAGAGATTCTCGGAACTCAGGAAGAAGGCGTGACCGGAGTCAGGCTGCGTAACCTGCAGACGAATGAAGAGTCGGTATTCCCGTGCTCGGGCGTCTTCATCGCGATCGGGCATAAGCCGAACACCGATTTGTTCAAAGGCAAGATCGACACTGACGAAGTCGGCTACATCAAAACATCCGGCCATTCGACAGCAACGAATATTCCCGGGGTGTTTGCGTGCGGCGACGTGCAGGACTCTGTTTATCGGCAGGCAGTCACAGCCGCAGGAACGGGCTGCATGTCAGCGATAGACGCCGAGCGTTTTCTCGATCACCTTCCCGTCGCGATGCCGACTGGTGAAGAAATCACGATCGAAGGCGAGCATGTAACGGCGGATCATAAAGTGATCATCACGCCCGAAGGCACCATGATTTCTAACGTTGCTCCAGCCACGCTGGATGATTGTTAGTTGCAAGTCCGCCCCCTTTTTCTTTGCGAGCTTTGCGCCTCTGCGGGAAATTTCCGGGAAGATTCCCGCCAAGCCGCCAAGCCGCAAAGGTGGTACCGACAAATGCCCGAAAGTTTGACCACGGCAAGGAGGGAAGAACTATGATTTGTATGATTGCGCTCGCGCTGGCGATTGGTTTCCCAGTAGCAATAACATCGACCCCGTTTCAAGACTCCTCAGCCCAGTCGCAAAAGTCTAAAAAGAATAAAGGTTTGACGGATGACGAGGTGACGTTCATCGAAGCCGCGCGCTCGGGAGATAACGAGACCGTCAAACGTTTTCTCGCCGCTGGGTTGAACGTAAATTTGCTTGATAAGCGCGACAATGAGCTGTCGACAATCCTGATGGTTGCTGCGATGGCGGGCAAGACGGATACAACTAAGTTACTAATCGCCAATGGCGCTCGTGTTAACGACAAAACAAAGTTGGGACGCACCGCTCTGACCTGGGCTGCGTGGCGAGGCTTTACTGACACAGTGCAAGCCTTACTGGATGCGGGAGCGGAAGTGAACTCGCGCGATCAAAACGGGGGCTCGCCATTGAACTTCGCGGTTTCACGAGGACGAACTCAAACCGTGGGTGTGCTACTGAAGGCCGGCGCGAATCCGAACTTTCATCACACTGAGACCGGGCAAACGGCTTTGATTGATGCGGTCGTCCGCGGCTACATCGAGATTGTGCAGATCCTGGTCGACAACGGCGCGAAAGTGAACGAGCAGGACTTGGCTGGACGCAAACCCGTCGACTGGGCCCGTCGTGTCAATCGTCCTGACATCGAAAACGTATTGAGAAAAGCGTCCGCGAAAGGTTAGTACTGCAGGCTGCCAGCCTGCAGAGGCGTCGTGAGAAATGTAAAAAGATCTGGATAAACCCAGTTCCCATATCTCATTTACCATTTTTCAACAGTACTGTCCGGTTAGATGTCCAATAGTTGTAACTGTTTAGGATCATCAAGCATTGCCAAATTGTATTGGGATTGCTGAAGCAAGCCTAAAATGGGGGTTTTCTCGAAAAGAGTGAGACTGAAAATCTGTAGCAAAG
>DATNBH010000066.1:0-23911 GCA_035572035.1 Pyrinomonadaceae bacterium
TATGATCATGTCGATGCTCAGGCTTTCGGAAAAGGGTGGGCACGATAGATTTGTATCAGAGGAAGTGCGTAAGCAGATGTCAAATCTTGAAATGGCCTCTTCGCTTGGTTCCGAATTGTCGAATCGTTTCGGCTTGGGGGCGTTTCGATCCATGCAAATTGCCGATGGTTAATATGGCAAGATACTGCTCCTGAATAGAATTTTCTCATCCGCAAATCAGTTGTTACTAAAACTTGTGACGGTATTGTGACGGGAATTCAGATAAAGGCACGCGCAGGCGAGATGGCTGCATAAAGGATCATCAAAAAACCCCAATAAAACCGCTATGGCTGCAACCTGTTTTAGTTATTAAATTTGAGAATTCGCGTGTTTTCGGATTATGAATCCCACGCTCTAACCATCTGAGCTACCCCGCCGTATTGGAACGCTTGGCTTAATGCGTTGTGCGAATGTGCCTTCGGTGCGAATGTGCCTTCGGCACGAGTGTCCATTATAGGGACGAGGCGTCGTTGGTCAAGAAGAGGTGCTGGTAGATTGGACTTCAGTCGGAGCTCCACTTTGTTGACTTCGGTCGCTGCCTGAATCGGCGCGTGGCACGGGCATCCTTCCCGTGAACAGACTGAGGAGGAAACCCTCGTGTACTCGCGTCACGAACCCCACGAACCCACGGGCGGGACGCCCGTGCCACGTTTCCTGGCGCCAATAAACCCGGTGATCAGACTGAACTCTCATCTACTTTTTCGTGTGAAGTTTTGCGAAGAACCATAACTCTTTCAGATTGCATTTCACCTTGCTAAGAATTTTGTAGACTTCCGCATCCCGTGTGATAGAGTCCGCGGCGCTCACATTCCCGCCTAACTTTTTACCCAGGATCTTTACAAGGTATTGGCCTGTTTCGTCATAAACAATTCGATGCCGGCTAATGAACACAATGAACTGGCAGCTGAAGTGGGATCTTTTGATGTCAGCAGAAGAGTGCCCAATTACTTTTGAATGCTCAGCAACCGTTGGGGACGTGGCGACTATGGGAGCCGCGGCGAATTGCGAGAAGTCCGATCATCAAGACGGCGACTCAGCATCACCGGCGGCTTTGCCTGAACAAGTCAAAGACAATTTCTTGGCCAAGGCGGCGGGAACTTAGCTTTCCGTATCTGTAAGCCGCGAGCCATCGCGGACCGCTAAAACTTCTGCTCAGTATCAACCGTTGGTAGCGGCTGGGAACCGTGATGCGAACAAACAGATCGAGTTGAACATCAATCAAAAACAACAATGGAGATTGGAAAATGAGTTGTGTCAGACTTAACCTCATCGATTTCAATGAAACTGTTAGCGGAGAAGTCCACGGCGGCGTGGCGGACTCAGTTATCGCCGCGCTTAGTGCGGAACCGGAGACGATTGCCGAGCTTGATCTGGCGGTTGCTCGATTCATAAAGCGGGACGAAACGTCGTCCTTGTTAAAGTGGCTACACGCTGGCGAAAACTTTGAGCCATATGATGCCGGTATCGTCATTGTAGACCTGGCTGCTCGCATCGTAATGATCGATTCAACTTATTCCGCCGGACCGGAGCCCATCAGTGACTCGCCCATTGACGAAGCTGACTTGCAGATGGACCAGTCCGCGTCCAACCTGGCTGACGACGACGATGATGATACTGCCGGACCGGCTCGAAAGTTGTGGCAGCGGCGGACACCCCCGACTTATGGAATCCGCTACCACAATGGGGAACATCTCACCGATATCTATTTGCCTTATCGTTTGCCAGAGGATTGGAAGTTTCTCCGAGGAGTGCCCGAGTATGAAGGCGCCTGCATCGATCGTCGCGCTGAAAGGAAAACTATTGAATGGCGCGATCACCGCAGCGTGTTGTTCGGTGAACCACTTTTCACTTTTCTCGCTCGGGAACTGCTGACAGCGGCAAATCCAGAAGCAACTGATTTGTTCACTGAGATACACGCGCGCTGGTTGGTAACAACCCGGTCCGACTTGCAAGGCCGAACGCCGCGAGAAGTCCTGCTCGAGAAGATGGACTTCATCGACTTTGATCTGCATTCGCGCCAGCTGCAGTGGTCGTTCACCGGCGAGTGTCCACCGTCACTTCTGCCCACATCCCACGCGTACCGGTACGGAGGCTTTGGCACGCATGAGGTTGTCATCTATTACGACCTGATCAGATTGCTGCTGTCCTCATGTCGAGAACGGATGCGCCTGGAAAAAGATGTAAGCGTCAGTGACGAGTCAGCCCGGCTGGCCAAAATCGCGAACGCCTGGCTTGAAGCGGTTAGTGATGAGTACCAGCACAAAGCGCCGGGCCTCGTTATCGAGTGGGAGCGCAAACGCATCCCTTTGGCAATGTCGGGCAAAGATGCGATGGTCGATGATGATTGCCCTGTCTGTCAGGCAATGGCTGAAGATTTGGGCCCGTACTTCTGGCATCTCGATGGAAGTGCCATGGATGACGAATTTGAGTTTTCATTTCACAAGACGAAGGAGGATTGGGAAGCAGAGCGACGTGAGTGGGAAGAGTTCAGCCGCGAGTACAATCGCAAGAATGTGTTTGATAAATCAATGTCAGTGCGGATCGGACAGTAGGAGTTTAGCCGCGGATGAACGCTGATAGTCGCGGATATGAACCAGAAACGATGAGCCACAAATAAACACGGATTGAACGGATCTGACTAAGAGATTTTCTTGTCCGTGTTATCGGTGTTTCACCTGCAAAGAGTTAAGACTATCCGCAGATTACACTGATTACACAGATGTTTAGTTGATAAGAATCGAACTTGAGCAAACATTCTATGACACTATCTGTGTAATCGGCGTAATCTGCGGATAGGTTTTGAGCCTAGCGCTTGGCGGCCTTAGGGCGCCAATGTTGAACTGATTCGCGGCACTAACTGTGCTCGCAGAAAGGATGCCGGCAGCGCTGTCAGTACCGCTGATATTGAAGTTGGGCTGACTGTTGATTGTTGGTGTTTTGAATGTAGTTGCTGCTGCCTGGTGCCGGAGTTCGAGCATCACTCAAGCGCGCATAGTTCGTTTGCACATATTGACTGGCGGCAACCCCACCCAACTGAGTCGCATTCGTTGCAGTGGTCGCAGTGTCTGCAGACGCAGCAGCAAAACTGCGAATCGCGTAAGGCTTAATCAAAACTCAACCCAGGCGCCGACCTGTTGATGTCGTGCTTTTCTAAAGACGTAGTCGGCGGCGGCCAGGTCCTCGATCGCCAAACCCAATGACTTGAATAAAGTGATCTCATCATCAGAGCTGCGTCCGGAGGCTGAGCCAATCAGGACTTCACCCAACTCGGCGTGAATATGATCGGGAGTAATCGCACCAACTGCGGCTGCGATCAGATAGTCGCCAGCCTCATTCAGCGCCGATTCCCGGCGATCCACAAACAAAGTAGCATCAACCATCGTGGCGGTATCAATTTCACGAGCGCGAGGCGAATAAGTCCCAATTGCATTAATGTGACTTCCCGGCCCCAGCCATTCCCGGTGCACTACGGGTTCCTTCGACGTAGTGACCGTAACGATGATGTCCGCGCCAGTGATGGCCTCCTCAGCGCTGGTTACTGGCTCAATGGGAAACTCGAAGCGCGCGCCCATTTCTGCCGCAAACGCTTTGGCATGTTCGGGATTTCGACTCGTTACTCGAACCTTCTTAAGCTTGCGCACACACGCCATCGCTTCGAGATGAGAACGCGCCTGGACACCGGCGCCGATAATGGCGAGTTCGCTGGCATCCTCGCGTGACAAGACTTGAGTGGCAACCGCGCTCACAGCGGCGGTGCGAATCGCCGTGATTGCAGAAGCATTCATGAAAGCCATAGGTTCGCCGGTATCTCCACGAAACAGCAACACACCGCCTTGATGCGCATCTTTACCAAGCTCCGCATTCTTTGGAAATACGCAAATCGCTTTTAAGCCAAAGACGGCATCACCACTCGAGCGAAATGACGGCATCATAGCGATCACGCCGTCCGCACCGGGCGGATGAACCACTTGCCGCAGCGGCTGGTGCATCTCGCCGCGCGCCAAAGAACTTAGCGCCTCTTCCATAACGGTGATGCACTCTGCCATCGGCAGCAACTGTTCAACTTCCGACTGTGAAAGAATCAAGAGTTTCATGGTTGCTAGTGGTTACTTCACAGCCACCGCAAGCGTATCGTGATGCGAAGCGATTAGGGTGCGCAGGTAAGGGCCAATTCGATTGGCAGCAGGAAAGCCGGCGGCTTTTGCGGCTGCTTCCTGATCAGCTTCGGGAATGTTTGCACTTTCCGCAAAGTGCTTGAGGTCGCGATAGGCTCCAATCGTGAACACCTCCCAGGCTGCACCCTGGTCGCGCACAAAGATAAAGTTCTCCGGCCGTTTGAGAACTTTCAGGTAGGCGTTCTCCATCTCGCGCTCTTTGATAAGTTCGGATTGCTTACCGGCGAGCGCATGGAACATCTCCACGTGAAAGAAGCTCGAGGCCGCGAACGCTTTCCTCAACTCATCTGGCGACGGGCCGTATACAAACACGTCTTCCTGCCAGGCGATTGCGTCGTTGATTTTGGACCATGCGGCTTGTTCCGGCTTCCTTCGAGCAATGAGCTCACGGCTGTAGTACTCGTCATAGGATTTCACCGGAAACAAAAGCAGAAGGTCCCAGTGATCTCCCTGGCTATGACGCATCCATAGCGGTGGTTCGTCCTTCGATTGCGCGATCGCCGCTTTGTAGAGATCGATCGCTTCGAGTATTCGTCCCGGCGCCGCCTGTACAAGTGTCGCCTTGTAGAGATAGGAAGTGTCCGCCGCTGCGGCAGTCGACACCGAAAACACGATCATCAAGAGCAAAAGTGTTAGCTGTATTTTCATTTGGCAGACTCAACGTAACGACAGGTGTTAAGAGTTCAAACTTTGGTTTGTGGTTTCGTACGCACACAATCTAAAGATTGAACTCTAAACGCCTGCAATTCAGATCGCTTCCAGGTTCATGGCTGGGGCGTCGAGAGCATGTAGACGGCAAAAGATGCCAACCAATGCTCGCCGGCGTAATCACCACTCGCCACGTGCGCCAGGGCATCCTCAGCATGCGCCCGCGCCGCCTTTGCCAGGACGTTTCGCGCAGCATCATTAGCAGGCAGCGCGTTGACTATATTGCGCATGCACCAGGCCCGAGTCAGGTTCAAGCCATCGAGATGGACCAGTTTAGGATCGCTGCGATCGGAAACAATCGCGGGAGCGAGCAATCTCTTGGGCTTGCCGCGATCGAGTTCAGGAAGAAATCGATGAAACCAGCGAGAGAAAGCTGCTGGCTTCAAGACTCGCCGCATCAAGTCAGCTTCCATCATGGCCGGTGAAAAGAAATCTTCTCCGCCGGGCTCCCAACTTCCCGGATAATTCATGTCCTTCCCAAAGTAAGTTCGACTACGCTCCTCGAGCAGACTTGCAAATTTCTGATCACCAGCGGCGCGAGCGTAATCAAGCGCGAATGCCAAACCGAACGACGTGTTCGGATGCACTCCAGTTCTGATCGGATAGGTTTGCTTCGGTAAGAAGGCTTCGTAGCGCGCTACGAGGGCGTCCGCCAATGGCTTGAGATTCCGCGACCAGCGAATGCCATCTTCATCCTTCCAATCGTGCAGCTCTTCCGCGAGTTTCAGTAGCCACGCCCAACCATAGGTTCGTTCAAACGATTGCCGGTTAGGCTGGCCCAGGTAAGTCACTTCGACGGCAATGTTCTCCGCCGACAGATTTGAGTTGAGGGCTTCCCGAATTCGACTCGCTTCCGGCAAAGCCGGAAAGAGTCTCAACAACCTCACCAGCATCCAATGCCCATGCACTGACGAGTGCCAGTCAAAACATCCATAAAAAGCCGGATGCATTGAGCGCGGATTTTTGTTGTCGTTAGCGTCGTTAATTACATGATCGAGCTTGTTGGGAAACTCGCGACTCACGCATTTCAGCGCGAGCTGAGCAAAGTGCGACGCATTGGCTGACGTTAACGCGAGGCTGGTTTTCGCGGTCATATCAACTTTTCGTTGCGCGGCTAACGGACTGGCGATCGTAATAAGTGCGACTGAAGCGAATAAAGCAGTGGAGAGAAATCCAATGCGAACCACGCGGCCCCTCACAGTTGGTGATGATAGAGCTGAAGGCGGACTTTATTCAGGATGGCGGGAAAAGTCAAAACACACACAAGCTTCGAGCCATTACATGACAGAGGACTCATGCATTGTGGCCGCGTCCTGATTTGAGGTGCGGGGTTGATCGCGCTTTCTAGGTTACTAAACCCTTTTTGACATTTCGTTGCCAGGCTTCGAAGTTTCTGATGCGCCGCTTTGCTTGTTTACGTGTCAGCTGCATAGCGTTCGCTACATACCCGATTCGTTCCGTACGGTCGTTCTTCTTGTCATAAGGATCGCCCGGGGCCTGGAGATAAAGATTGTAAGCTCGCTTCCACTCTAACTTAATATCTTCGGTTGCCTGTATACCTCGGAGTTCTGGCATGATCATACCCTCGTGTCGAGACGTTTCTACGGCTTAGATATTCCGTAGATGCAGTGGGGAAAGACATGGTCTGGGCGAACGTCCCCACCACAAAATGAGGGTTCAAATTTACACAACGGTTGAGCTTGCGTCAATCCCCTGCTCCCGCGACAGTGCGCCAAGAAAAAGCAGGTAAAGCATAAATGGTGAACTGAGTAGCCGATACCACAGGCTGGCCCTATGGTGTTTCATGTTCACAGCTACAAAAACAGGCTGATCCATCGGTTCGCAAGAGGCCACGGGGGCTCCGTGGTGTTCACGTTGCCGCCTGCCACTAGCATGAAGCGTGAACACTCCACGGGACGAGCCCGTGGCATCACCAAAGTCTCGGCCCGCCTCTGTTAGCGACCAACGTGAGTGAGCACGGCGCCAGGCCGTGGTCTCAGTTTTAGCGACTACCTACTTTTTCTTGCCGTTCTGCTCTCGCGATTCATCAAGAGCAAGGCCAAGTCGACGAATACCCTCCGCAAAGGTGTCGGTCTTACAACCAAGGCCAATTCGACAGTGATCTGGCATGCCAAAAAATTTCCCCGGAACCACCGCCGTTTCGTACTTTTCACGCAGCCGTGCACAAAGCTGATCAACCGAGTCCTGGCGCAAGCGTGGGAAGCAGACCGTGCCTCGTGGAAACACGACCGCTTCAAGATCGTCTCTGCCAGCCATAAACGAGGCGAGCAGCTCGTGATTCGCCGTGAGAATTCGTTTCGAGCGCTGGCGGATATGGTCGAGGCTCGCAAGCGCAATGCAGCTTAGCCGCTCGGCCACATGCGCGGGGCTGTTAGCTATCAAATCATTTAAGCGCCAGATCTTCTGCGCAAGGTCCGGTTCAGCGACAACCCAGCCACAACGAAGACCACTCAGGCCGTACACTTTCGTCAAACTGTTCGTAACCACGAACTGCGGACCAAGGTGGAAGGCTGAGCGTGGTGTTTCTTCGAATAGAGCGTCCAAATAGATCTCGCCAACGAGCACGCGCGCCTTTGCGTCGCGAGCAATATCGCCAATGGCGCTGAGCGTCGCTTGATCCACCTGCGCACCGGAGGGGTTATGAAGATTGGTCAGGACAATTAAGCGGGTCTTTGAAGAGATCGCCGCAGCTACTTCATCGACGTCGATCCGAAATCTGTTTTCAAACCGTCGCGAGAAACGCTTCACCTCAGCGCCCACGTACTGAGCAGTGCTTACCAGTAACTCATAAGTCGGATGCTCAATTAAGACTTCATCGCCTGGCTCGAGAGTCGCAGCCATGACGAAAAAGTTCACCATCGAGGCGCCATTCGCAGCGACTACATTGCCGGTCGTCACCTCGCACTTTGCGGCCAGGGCTTGCAGCAGCGGCTCGTAACCGTAGTAGCTGGGCCCATTGATTTCGAGGTCTTCAATCTTCACCGGCAGATCCGCGAGCGAATAGCCGGCCATTCCGCTATTGGCCAAATCAAACGTCGCCTGCGACTGAGTTTTGGCCCAATACATGTATTCGGAACTCATTACCCGCGTAGTCATTGAACTCAACGATTTCTTCTCCACAGGAAATACACTGGCAGTCCCGCCAGCACGATCGCTAATCCTATCAAAGTGTTCTTTGGAAATGAATACACTGTGCCCGCTACGACGCCCCAACACACGAGAATGAAAAAGATGGTAGTTACCGGATGGCCCGGAACTCGATAGCCGGTCGCGGCTTGAGCGCGCCGCCGAAACACAAACAAACAGGTAGCCGTCAGGCCGTAGGCTATGAAGTCGACCGACACTACATAGTTTAGAATCTGTTCGAAAGTTCCCGATAGCGCGATCACGATTGCCGTTATGCCTTGCAGGGCGATGGCCACAACGGGAACGCGCGACCGAGGACTCACATAAGCTACACCTTTGAAGAAAACTCGATCTTCGGCCATAGCGAAGTAAACCCGAGGCGCCGTCAACATGCTTTGGCTTAGAAATCCCAAGGTTGAGATAGCGATGCCGATGGCGATCAACTTCACGCCCGTTTCTCCCAAAGCCAATTTCATCACGGACGAGGCAGGAGCGGTATTCTGAGCGAGCCCCTCGGCGCCAAGGGCTCCCAAATAAATCACATTAGCGGTCAAATACAACACGACCACGCCGACGACACCGATCAGTAAACCGCGCGAAAGATCTCGCTCAGGCCGGCGCATCTCGCCGGCGATGAAGCTGGCGGTGTGCCATCCGCCGTATGAGAACATCACCGGTCCCATGGCGGCTGCGAAAATTACAATGAGGTTGGCCGAGGCCGGCTCGGTCAGCAACGGCTTGAAGGTCAATGCGGGCGTTCCCACGAACCAGAGTGCGCAAACAACTAGCATCACGAGTGCCAGGATCTTAATCACCATTAGCACATTCTGAACGGTCGTGCCGGCTTTGACACCCACGCAATTAATTATGGTCAGCAGGATCAGGATTAGCGCCGTTACGATGGAAGCATCAACCGGCAGATGAGTGAGCTCGAGAATATATCTGGTCGAGGTAACAGCCACCGCGGCCATTCCGCCCGTCTGTACGACCAACAGCAGAGCCCAGCCGTACAAGAATCCAACCGCTGGATGATAAGCCTCGCGCAGGTAAGCGTACTGACCTCCGATGAGATTTGGTCGTTGCGCAGCGAGCTCGGCATAAATGAAAGCGCCAGCCAGGGCCACGAGACCTCCAAGGAACCAGCAGGCGAGGATGAGCGGCACAGTGTGAACGCGTCGCGCCACGACGTAGGGGTTCATGAAGATACCGGAGCCAATAATGCCGCCCATTACAATCATAGCCGCGTCAAACAGACCTAGACGTCGTGCTAATCCTGTGGCCGGCTTCGCGTCGGTACTCATAGCTGAGATCTGAAAATTAGATTAATGGGCTGGAAGATCCCGGGCAGTATACACTGCGCAATAAGCTCCAGGGAGTTCTCGGTTCGTCGAAGCTGCTTAAAAGCCATAACTAATTATTACCAGCGCAACTCGGAAAGTCTCAGGGTCAGGAAGGGTTGCTTGCGCCCGCCTCAAGTAGTCTTGGCATTCACGATTGAAGTCTGGAAAGTTTAGCACTAAGAATCAGATTGAAAGGCTATGCAGCCAGGCGGGCGCAAGCAACCCTTCCTGACCCTGAGCTGATCGACGGTGAGTGATCTCTTCAATGATGAGCGATCAGCCAGTCGACAGCCAAAACAAAACGGGAGCGGAGATTGCTCTCCACTCCCGTCATTCGACTTTGCGGGTTAACTATTCTTAGTAACCCTGAACTCCGGCGTCGTAGCCGCGCTCGAATGCCAAGCGGAAGTATTGTTGGTACAAGCTGCGGTCACCGTAGCGTGAATCATAGTCCTTCGTTGCCTTCTGATAGGCATTGAACTCGCGGAAACTTCGTCCGTTGTAACCACGATTCCGGTTCCTGTCCTTGCGACCTTCCTTGATGCCTTCGTTGTAGCCAGCATTCAAGGCCGTTTGGCGAAGCTGGAACGAACCTCCGTAGTTCGGATAATCATCACCGTTACGGCGGCCACGATTACGATTACGATAGTCACGGTCGCGATCGCGACGATCCTGCTGCCAGCGACCCCACGGGTCCTGGGCTTGAGCAGTGCTGCTCGTTGCGATACCTACGCCCACCAATAAGAATAATCCCAAGATTGCCGTGCTGATTCTTTTTGTTAGCTGACTTGTTTTCATTTTGTGCATACCCTCCGCGGAGATACTCAGCAATGACCGTGCCTCAACGAAAACTCGCGTAATAATGCGCGGCGACTGCCAAAATGAACGCAAAGGACACGGTTTAGTATCCTTGTCATACGCGTGCGTATGCTGTGCATAGCGCAAAGAATAGAGGGCAAGCGTTCGTCGCGTTTACGGCTCGTCTTTGGCACACTGCACTTTGGCGGTGCACGTTAAAAAGAAAGAGCCGGCTCGAAGTTAATCCAGCCGGCTCATTCCAACACGTGATAGCTTAGCGACCTTTTGCCCTCTGCTCGTTATTCCTCTTCGACCAGATCACCGTCGCCCGTCGCGGGCACAGTGCTGTGGCTCGTGGGTGTGGGAATATCTACACCGCCAACGATCTCGGGAAACTCATCGAGATCACGCTCACGCACCTGATCGATTGAGTCGTCACGCTCCACATCGACATTCCGGTAATACTCCATACCGGTGCCGGCGGGAATCAAGCGACCCATAATCACGTTCTCTTTCAGCCCGCGCAGGTAGTCGATGCGTCCGGAGATAGCTGCTTCAGTTAGCACTCGCGTCGTCTCCTGGAACGAAGCCGCCGAGATAAACGAGTCAGTCGAAAGCGAAGCCTTCGTGATACCCAGCAGCAACGGCTCAGCCTGCGAGACTTCGCCGTCGATGCCGCTGACACGATCGTTCTCGTCCTGGAAGCGGAACCGATCGACCTGCTCTTCGAGCAGGAATTCGGTGTCGCCGACTTCCTTGATCTTCACCCAGCGGAGCATCTGACGAACAATCACCTCAATGTGCTTGTCGTTGATGTTCACGCCCTGCAGACGATAGACCTCTTGAATTTCGTTTACGAGGTATTCCTGCAAGCGGTTCATACCCAGGACTCGAAGAATGTCGTGCGGGTTCAACGGACCATCCATCAAAGCCTCACCGGCTCTAACGCGATCGCCTTCCTGCACGTTGATGTGCGTACCGCGGGGGATATCGTACTCGCGCTCTTCGCCGTCGTCGCCGACGATGATGAGTTTCCGTTTGCCCTTGGCAATCGGACCGAGCTTAACGACTCCGTCGATTTCAGACATGACCGCCGTCTCGCCGGGACGACGAGCTTCGAACAATTCCACTACGCGCGGCAAACCGCCCGTGATGTCCTTGGTCTTGGTCGTCTCGCGAGGAATCTTTGCAATGATGTCACCCGGCTCGACTTCTTCGCCGTCGTTCACCATTAGATTCGCGCGTACCGGCATCTGGTAAGTCTTCAGGATCTTGTGACCCGAGCTGCGGATTTCAAAGCGCGGCTGTTTCTTTTCGTCGGGCGAGTCCTTTACCACCATGCGTGACTGACCGGTAACTTCGTCGACTTCTTCGTCGAACGTCACGCCCTCTTTCAAGTCCTGGTACTTAACGTGCCCGGCGACTTCAGTCAGGATGGCGAAGGTGAACGGATCCCACGTAGCCAGCATTTGATCCTGGACCACGCGGGCGCCGTCTTCGACGTGAATGTGCGCTCCGTAAACAATTTGATAACGCGCCGCCTCACGACCGCGGTCATCGATAATCGTTAACGCGCCGTTGCGATTCATGGCGATGCGCTCGCCTTTACGACTCTTGACGGTTTGCAGCTCCACGTATTTGATGGTGCCGTCCTGACGAGCTTCGTGTTTCGAAGACTCTTCAAGGCGCGCGGTACCACCGATGTGGAACGTGCGCATCGTCAACTGCGTGCCCGGCTCGCCGATCGACTGAGCGGCAATAACTCCGACCGCTTCGCCGATGTCAACGGGACGACCGGTTGCCAAATTGCGACCGTAGCACTTGATGCAGCAGCCACGTCGCGATTCGCAGGTCAACACCGAGCGAATGCGAACGCGTTGCACACCGGAACGTTGAATCTCAGCCGCCAGGTCTTCGTCGATTTCCTGGTTGGCGTCGACTATCACCGAACCTTCGACCGGGTCGATGACTTCCTCGAGCGCGGTACGACCGACGATGCGGTCGCGCAACGATTCGATTTCCTCGCCGCCTTCAACGATGGCGCTGGCAGAGATACCACGCAGCGTGCCGCAGTCAGGCTCGCTAATGATCACGTCCTGGGCCACGTCGACAAGACGACGAGTCAGGTAACCCGAGTCGGCCGTCTTCAGCGCCGTATCCGCCAGACCTTTGCGAGCGCCGTGTGTCGAGATGAAGTACTGCAACACGTTCAGACCTTCGCGAAAGTTAGCCTGAATCGGGGTCTCGATGATTTCGCCCGAAGGACGAGCCATCAAGCCGCGCATACCTGCAAGCTGCCGGATCTGCTGAGCGCTGCCTCGCGCCCCCGAGTCGCTCATGACGAGGATTGGATTCAGCTCGCCAGTCGCTTTCTCGCGATCGTCCATCGCCTTGAACATTTCCTTTGCGACTTTGTCAGTCACTTCGGACCAGATGGCGATGACCTTGTTGTAGCGTTCACCGTTGGTGATCACACCGTCGAGATATTGCTGCTCAACGGCAATGACGTCTTTATCAGCTTTTGCCACGAGCGGCTTCTTCGCATCCGGCGTCACCAGATCGTCGATGCCGATCGAAATACCGGCCTTGGTTGCGTAAAGGAAACCAAGGTTCTTGAGATCGTCCAGCATCTTGACGGTCATTTCGTGACCGAGGCGAATGTGCGAATAGTTAACGAGCGATTGCAGGCCCTTCTTCTTGAGCGTGCCGTTGATGAATGGCAGGCCGGGCGGAATCGAGTCGTTGAAAATCACACGGCCGACGGTCGTGTTAATCACGCGGCGGACATCTTCCTGCGCCGTAGCGCGGAGAATGTCCTGCGGATCATGTTCCTGAGTCAGGTCGATCAAGTCGCCTTGAATGCGAAGCTTGATGGGTGTTTGCGTCGTAACTTCCTTCGCATCCAAAGCCAGCAACACTTCTTCAAGCGAGGCGAACACGCGACCTTCACCTTTAGCGCCCGGCTTGTCTCGCGTCAGGTAATAGATACCGAGCACGATGTCCTGCGAAGGCACCGCGATTGGCTGACCGCTCGCCGGGCTGAGAATGTTGTTGCTCGAAAGCATCAACACCGCAGCTTCAATTTGCGCTTCGGGACTGAGCGGAATGTGGACCGCCATCTGGTCACCGTCGAAGTCAGCGTTGAAAGCTGTACAGACGAGCGGGTGAATCTTGATCGCTTTGCCTTCTACTAACACGGGCTCAAAGGCCTGAATACCCAGACGGTGCAGCGTCGGAGCGCGATTCAGCAACACCGGGTGTTCGCGAATAACTTCCTCGAGAATGTCCCAGACTACCGGCTCCTGACGTTCGACCATCTCGCGTGCCTGTTTAATGGTGGCAGCGTGACCCTGCTTTTCGAGTTGGTTGTAAATGAATGGCTTGAACAGCTCGAGCGCCATCTTCTTGGGCAAGCCGCATTGGTGCAGCTTCAACTCGGGACCAACCACGATTACGGAACGACCCGAGTAGTCGACGCGCTTGCCAAGCAGGTTTTGACGGAAACGACCTTGCTTGCCCTTGAGCGTGCCGCTCAGGGACTTCAGCGGGCGGTTGTTGACGCCGCGCAAAACGCGACCGCGCCGGCCATTGTCGAACAACGCGTCCACTGCTTCCTGAAGCATGCGCTTTTCGTTGCGCACGATGACTTCAGGAGCGCGCAGCTCCATCAGCTTCTTCAAACGGTTATTGCGGTTGATGACGCGACGATAGAGATCGTTCAAATCTGAAGTAGCGAAACGTCCGCCATCGAGTGGCACGAGTGGTCGCAACTCAGGTGGAATAACCGGAATTACGTCGAGAATCATCCACTCGGGACGATTGCCTGACTTCAGGAAGCTCGTCGCAACCTTAAGACGCTTCGAGTACTTCAGCTTTTTCTGCTGAGAGGTCTCTTCGCGCATCTTCTTGCGCAGCTCCGTGGCCAGCTCTTCGACGTTGACGGCAGCCAACAATTCCTTGATGGCTTCAGCGCCCATCTTGGCCACGAATTGACCCGGGTTGTCGCGGACAAGCTCACGATACCGTTCGTCGGAGAGAAGCTCGCGCTCCTTCAAGCTCGACACGTCACCCGGATCGATGACGATGTAAGACTCGAAGTAAAGAACCTTCTCGAGCTCGCGCAGGGGGATGTCGAGCAAGTGGCCGATTCGCGACGGCAGTCCTTTAAAGAACCACACGTGGGAACACGGGCTGGCCAGGTCGATGTGGCCCAAACGCTCGCGACGAACCTTGGCTTGAGTGACTTCCACACCGCACTTGTCGCAGATCACGCCGCGGTGTTTCATTCGTTTGTATTTTCCGCACAGACATTCCCAGTCCGCCACCGGACCAAAAATGCGAGCGCAGAACAACCCGTCGCGTTCGGGCTTGAACGTGCGATAGTTAATCGTCTCCGGCTTGGTCACTTCCCCGTGTGACCAGTGCCGGATTTTTTCCGGCGAAGCCAGTGAGATACGAATCGCTTCAAAATCAGGCGCCAGTTGCTGTTTTTCTTGTTGGAATCGAAACACTTTTTATTCTCCGTTGTGCAGTACCAACCAGGTTACCCTTTTTGGTCTTAGGTCTTAGATCTTTGTTCTTTGTAAAAGACTAAGAACGAACTCCGAAGACCTTCAAACTTTCGCATTCGGAATGCAGCACCATCGAATCTGCATTCCGCATTCTGCATTCCGCATTCTGCATTCCTCATTCTGCATTCTCATTCGGCAGTGCTGCTGATGAGTGCCTCACCAACTCCCTCTTCTTTGCCGGTACCGTTAGTGGCCGCTTTTTTGTCGATCAGTTCAACGTCCAAGCACAGCGACTGCAGCTCGCGCACGAGAACGTTGAAGGATTCAGGCAGACCTGGATCGAAATCGGCTTCGCCTTTAACAATCGCTTCATAAATCTTCGATCTTCCCGCGACGTCGTCAGACTTTGCGGTCAGCAGCTCCTGAAGAATGTGTGCAGCTCCGTAAGCTTCGAGAGCCCACACCTCCATTTCTCCGAATCTCTGTCCACCGAACTGCGCTTTACCACCGAGCGGCTGCTGTGTGATCAAGCTGTACGGTCCAATCGAACGCGCGTGAATCTTGTCGTCAACGAGGTGCGAAAGCTTCAGCATGTAGATGTAGCCGACCGTGACCTTCTGCTCGAATGGATCGCCGGAAAGCCCGTCGTAAAGGACCGCTTTGCCGGACTCGTTCACGATTTCAGGCAGACCCAATTCGCGAGCGCGAGCGCCCGATTCACGCAGCTTATTCTTTATTTCGGTCTCAGTGGCGCCGTCGAATACTGGCGTGGCAAAGTGCAATCCGAGTACTCGCGCCGCCCAGCCAAGGTGTGTTTCGAGAATCTGCCCAACGTTCATTCGCGAAGGCACGCCGAGCGGATTCAAAACAATTTCGACTGGAGTGCCGTCCGGAAGATACGGCATATCTTCTTCGGGCAGGATGCGAGCGATGACGCCCTTGTTACCGTGACGGCCGGCCATCTTGTCGCCTACTGAAAGCTTGCGCTTCATGGCGATAAAGACTTTGACCATCTTGATCACGCCCGGTGAAAGTTCGTCGCCCTGACGCAGTTTCGCGATCTTCTCTTCGTAAATGTCCGAGAGGATCTTAATCTGACGCTCGGTGCGATCCTCGTATTCCTTAATCTCGCCCGGAACATCGACGCGAGACGAAGCGAGCTGAACTTTGCGCAAAGCTTTAGACTCAACGCTCCGCAGCATCTCGCGAGTGATCGGCTCGTTCTTCGGAATGACGATCTCGCGATTGACCGTTAGATCAGCCGAGAGCTTGCGTCCTTCCAACAGCTCGTAAATGCGCGCGTCGCGTTGCTCCTGAAGGATTCGAATCTCGTCCTCGAGGTCGCGTCGCAAGCGGCTTTCTTCTTCTTCCTCGATAGCCAGCGATCGCGCGTCCTTTTCCTGACCTTTGCGCGTGAACACCTGGACGTCGACCACGGTGCCGTCGATTCCCGGCGGGCTAACGAGCGATGCGTCCTTAACGTCACCAGCTTTTTCACCGAAGATTGCCCGCAGCAGCTTTTCTTCAGCGGTAAGCTGAGTCTCGCCCTTTGGCGTCACTTTGCCGACCAGGATCGAGCCTGGTTTGACTTGAGCGCCGATGCGGATGATGCCGCTTTCGTCGAGATCGCGAAGCATGTTCTCGCCGACGTTCGGAATATCACGCGTGATTTCCTCGGGTCCCAGCTTGGTGTCGCGAGCTTCGATCTCGAGCTCTTCGATGTGAATCGAGGTGTAGTAGTCCTCTTTCACGAGACGCTCGGAAACCAGGATCGCGTCCTCGAAGTTGTAACCGCGCCACGGCATGAAGGCGACGAGCACGTTACGACCAAGCGCCAACTCGCCGCGATCGGTACAAGGACCATCAGCGATGACCTGTCCTTTCGCGACTCGCTCACCCACGTGAACGATGGCGCGCTGATTAATACAGGTGTTCTGGTTGGAACGCTTGAACTTGATCAGCGTGTAGATGTCCGCAGTCACTTCGCGTGAAATCGTGCCGTCAACGTTGTGATCGGCCTTGACGATAATTCGTTCCGAATCGACGTAATCGACCACACCGTCTCGACGAGCAACCACGACGGCGCCCGAATCGCGCGCGGTAGTCTTCTCCATACCGGTGCCGATGTACGGCGCTTCCGCGCGCAGCAACGGTACCGACTGGCGTTGCATGTTCGATCCCATCAACGCGCGGTTCGCGTCGTCGTTCTCGAGGAACGGAATCAGGGATGCAGCCACCGAAACAAGCTGCTTCGGCGATACGTCGACGTATTCAATGTCTTTGCGCAAAGCCAGAATAAACTCGCCGGCTTTACGGGCAGCATTGCGTTCATTGACGATATAGCCGGTTTCGTCCAGCTCGATGTTGGCCTGACCGACGACGTGCTTGTCCTCTTCCCAGGCAGTCAGATAGAAAGGCCACGGCTCGAAGTCAGCCTTTCGGCCATCTCCAGCCACCTTCCGGTTAGCCTTTTCAAGCTCCTCCTGCGAGATGTGTTGACCCGGCTTCAGTTTCGTGTCACCACCATTGACGATGCGCACGAACTCAACGACTTTACCTTCGATCACCTTGCGATAAGGCGCTTCGATGAAGCCGAACTCATTGATACGAGCGAAGCACGACAAGCTCGAGATCAATCCGATGTTCGGACCTTCAGGCGTCTCAATCGGACAAATGCGACCGTAGTGAGTTGGGTGCACGTCGCGCACTTCGAATCCAGCGCGCTCACGCGACAGACCACCCGGTCCCAGCGCCGACAGTCTGCGTTTGTGCGTAATCTCTGAAAGCGGATTGGTCTGATCCATGAACTGCGAGAGCTGGCTGGAGCCGAAAAACTCTCGCACAGCAGCGGTCACGGGCTTCGCATTAATCAAGTCGCGAGGCATCGTGGTCTGCATTTCCTGGTGGATCGACATCTTTTCCTTGATAGCCCGCTCCATGCGCTCGAGACCGATGCGGAACTGGTTCTCGAGCAGCTCGCCCACGGCGCGGACGCGGCGATTGCCGAGGTGATCGATGTCGTCAGACTGGAACTCAGACGGGTTCTTGCGCATCTTGAGGACGTAAGCAACGACCTCGAAGAAATCATGTGCTGAAAGCAATGGATCGTCGATCCGGTCACGCTCAGGCTTGCCCATCTTGATGTTGAACTTCAACCGGCCCACGCGCGAGAAATCAAACTTGCGCGGATCGAAGAACATGGCTTCGAGCAAACGGTAGGCAGTCTGCACGGTCGGTGGATCGCCGGGACGCATCTTGCGATAGATTTCAAGCAGCGCGTCAACAGGCTTCGTGATTACGTCTTTCTTCAGCGTCAGCGAAAGAATCGGGCCAACATCATCACGCTCAGGGAAGAAGACGGAGAAGCTGTTCACGCCGGCTTCCATGATTTCCGCGAGCTTGGCAGGCGTGATTTCGTTATTTGCTTCGAGCAGGACTTCGCCGCTCTCGGTGTTCACGACGTCGGCGATGGCGTAGGCGCCTTCAAGCTGCTGCGTATCAATCTCGATTTCTTCGATCTTTGCCTTGTGGATGGCATCGAACGCGCCATGCGTGACTTTCTTGCCGGCGCGGACTACTGACTCGCCTTTGACCTTGATATCGAAGTCAACCTTCATTCCAATCAGGTTGGTCTGATCGGTTTCAGGCACTCGAATCTTCAGCTGGTTCTTGCCGACGCGAATCTCATCGGTGACATACAGCGCGCGCAGCAAATCCTCGTCGGTAAAGGCTGCGTTCTTAACTGCATCTTCAAGCTGCGAATCGTTGCGAGCCGATTTCGCTTCCAGCTCGCGATTGAACCAAAGGCCAAGCGCGCGCAGGAAGATCGTCGCCAGGAACTTCCGCTTCCCGACGCGGACGTACAAGAGGTTCTTCTGGTCGTACTCAAACTCAACCCACGAGCCGCGATAAGGAATAATCTTCGCGACATACACGGGGCCCTTCTTAAAGAACACGCCGGGCGAGCGATGCAACTGAGAGACGATGACACGCTCGGTACCATTGATAATGAAAGTACCGTTGTCGGTCATCAAAGGAATTTCACCAAAGAAGACTTCCTCTTCCTTGATATCGCGGATCGACAAAGTTTCGGTTTCCTGATCTTTGTCGTAGACCGTCAAGCGAATCTTCACTTTGAGCGGCACGCTGTAGCTCATGCCGCGCTCCTGACACTCCTGCTGATCGTGTTTGTGCTTGAGGCCGACGGGCTCGCCGCAGTTTTCGCAAAGCTGGGGCCGGACATTATTAAAAGTGCCGCACTTGTGACAGAGCGTTTCCCCGGCAGCCAGCGGGTTTACTTTGATGGTCGAGCCGCAGGATTTGCAGTTCGCGCGCAGGTAATTCAATCCTTCGAGACGGCCGCACTTACACTGCCAGTTACCGATCTGGTATTCGACGAAGTCGAGGGTGGCAGTACCGCGGAAATCTGAGATCGGAAAGACCGAGCGAAACACAGCCTGCAAGCCGGTGTTCTCGCGCTCCTCAGTGAGCAAATCCATTTGCAGAAATCGATTGTAAGATTCCCGCTGAATCTCGATCAGATTCGGAATCTGTACCGCAGTCTTGATTTTTGAGAAGTCGACCCGATCGGGCGCCTTGCTGGTGCGCCGACCCAACCCTGTATTTTCGGTTTGAAGCAAATTTGCAGACATTGAAAGTTCCTTATTAAAAGTGGGTATTACCGACTGCCAATCCAGTGATCTCGCCGTTTCACGCTGCGCGAAGTCAGAAGATCAGAACATGCAAACCAGTAAACACGACAAAGCGCGGTCAAAGCATAAGATGCCCTGACCGCTTCAGAACCAAAAAGCAGCTAATTCCATCCTTAAAATTTTCCGGGAGTAACGCCAGCGCCCTCAATACTCCCTTAACTTAGCCAGTAACGATGTGACTGTCAAGCCACGTGAAGAAACCACGCTTGGAGTGCGACGACCTGTCGTCGCTTTGTGCCAAAGCGGTGACGGGTCACCGCACTCCAAAACAACTACTTAACTTCGACGGTCGCGCCCGCGTCCGAAAGCTTCTGCTTGATGGTCTCGGCTTCCTCTTTCGAGACGCCTTCCTTCACCGCCTTCGGAGCAGCTTCGACGAGGTCTTTAGCTTCCTTAAGACCGAGCGCCGTCACTTCGCGAACAACTTTGATGACATTGATCTTATTGGCGCCGATGGCCTGCAAGACCACATCAAATTCGGTCTTCTCTTCTGCCGCAGCCGCCGCTTCACCGCCACCCGCTGCTGCTGGAGCCGCCGCCACAGCAGCCGCAGCCGCTGAGACACCAAATGTCTCTTCCATCGCCTTCACGAGCTGCGAAGCCTCGAGCAAGGTCAATTCTTTTACCTGGTCAACAATTGATTGAATCTTATCTGTAGACATGACTTATTATTCACTCCTGAGATCCCTGACTGGCGACGGGCGGCTTGGATGCCCCCGTAGCGATTGTTGGTTGCGTTGCTGGTTTGCATCACCCGCTACGCTAACCTGCCTGGCCGACTCACTGACTAGCAAACGGCCCGTACAAAATGCTGATTGCAGATTTCGGATTTGCTGATGGTTCTCGCAATCCAAGCATCCACTTCAATTTTCAACTCTGAACAGCTGCGGAAAATTCGCAATTCTTAATTCTTACGCAGCTTCTTTCTGAGCTCGAATCTGATCCAACACGACCACGAGGTTGCGAGCAACGGCGTTCGTAACCGTGGCGAGTCGCTGCGCCTGGCAGTTCACCAGGAACATCACCTTGGAAAGCAGCTCTTCGCGCGATGGCAAGCTCGCGATCGCCTCAACGTCTCGCAGAGCAACGACCTTACCCTCAACGATACCGGCCTTGAAGGTGAACACATCGGGATTAGCCTTCGTGAACTTCGTGATTGCTTTCGAAAGGCTCACCGGGTCGCCGGCGCTCAGCGCCACGGCGGTCACGCCCTTGAATTGATCGGTTGCGGCCTCGAGCGCCGTTCCCGCGGCAGCTTTACGAGCAAGGGTGTTCTTCACGACTGCGTACTCAATGCCAGCTTCGCGCAACTGATTGCGAAGCTCCTGGTCCTTGGAAACGGTCATACCCTTGAAGCCAACCACCATCGCCGCGTTGGCGGCTTTGAATTGCTCGGTGAGTTTGTCCAGACTCTCCTGCTTTTGTTTTCTTGTTTTCATTGCTGATTACTCCTCACCTTATTTCACGTAAGCGGCTTCATCGATCAGCACGCCCGGACTCATCGTCGCTGCAAGGTTGACCTTCTTGACGTATTTACCTTTCGCGGTCGAGGGCTTGGCCTTTACTACAGCTTCCAGCAAAGCCTTCGCGTTATCGCGAAGCTTGTCGGCGTCGAATGAAACCTTGCCGACACCGACGTGGATAACGCCAGTTTTGTCGACGCGATACTCGACCTTACCGGCCTTGGTTTCCTGAACGGCGGTCCTAACATCGAGCGTGACGGTGCCGGTCTTCGGATTCGGCATCAAGCCGCGGGGGCCGAGCACTTTTCCGAGTCCGCCAACCAGACGCATCATGTCCGGCGTAGCGATTACGGCATCGAAATCAAGCCAGCCGCCTTTGATCTTATCGACCATGTCCTGCCCGCCGACGAGATCAGCTCCTGCCTCTTCAGCTTCCTTGAGCTTGTCGCCCTGGGCGATTACCAGAACGGTTTTGCTTTTTCCGATTCCGTGGGGAAGGACGATGGTGCCGCGGACAAGCTGGTCCGCTTTGCGGGGGTCAACGCCTAACCAAACTGTGAGCTCAACTGTCTCATCGAACTTAGCGAAGGCAATTTCTTTTAGCTTGGAAACCGCCTCGTCCAAATTGTATTTGCGACCGAGCTCGATCTTTTCAGCCGCGGCGCGGTACTTCTTTCCGTGCTTCTTCATTTCTTACCTCTGAGGTGCGCGCGAGATTTCGGAATGCTGAATGCGGATTGCTGATTAGCGACGACCCACAAGAGCCCCTTCTATCTCTCCCTCTCAACGGATTTCGGAATGCTGAATGCGGACTGCTGATTAGCGACGACCCACAACAGCTTCTTTAATCCCCCTTTAAATCTGACTATGCGGATGGCTTCAAATCAGCAATCCGCAATCATCAATCCTCATTCCACAGTAAGCCCCATCTGGCGGGCCGTTCCTTCAATGGTGCGAATCGCCGATTCCAAACTCTTGGTATTGAGATCCGGCATCTTAGTCTTGGCAATCTCTTCGATCTTGGCACGAGAGATCTTGCCTACCTTGTCCTTGTTAGGGGTACTTGATCCCTTTGGAATGCCCGCAGCCTTCTTTAACAAGTCGGCCGCCGGAGGCGTCTTCGTTTCAAACGTAAACGAGCGATCCGCGTAAACCGTAATCACGACCGGGATCTTCAGGTCGGGGTCCAACTGTGCCGTCTTGGCATTGAAAGCTTTGCAGAACTCCATGATGTTCACGCCGTGCTGGCCCAGCGCGGGACCAATCGGCGGAGCGGGATTGGCTTTACCCGCTGGCACCTGCAACTTCACATATCCAGTAATCTTCTTCGCCATCTCTTTACTCGTGAACCGTGAACTGTGAACCGTGAACCGTAGACGTCAGTGCCTTACAGTTTCCGGTTTTCGGTTTATGGTTTACGGCCTTTCTATTCTTCTTCAGCGAAGGTAACCTTCTCGACATCCAGGAAGTTCAGCTCAACGGGAGTCGAACGTCCAAAAATCGTCACCGTCACCTTCAATGTCGACTTATCTTCGTTAACCTCTTCAACCTTGCCGGTAAAACTCTGGAACGGACCGGACTTGATGCGCACCGTCTCGCCGGGCGCGTACGAAAACTTCGGCTTGGGTTTCTCCGCAGCCTCGGTAACGTTGTGAACAATCTGATCAACTTCCTGCGGCGTCAGCGGCGTCGGATTATGTCCACCGACGAAGCCGGTCACCTTGGGTGTGGACTTAATTAAGTGGAACACGTTGTCAGGAATGTGTCCGCGGTCATCACACTCAATCTGGACCAGCACGTAGCCGGGATAGAACATGCGCGAAGACTCAACTCGCTTATTCCCACGCATTTCCACCACGGTCTCGGTCGGAACGAGAACCTCCGCGACCTCCGTCTGCAGATCGGTGTCCCGAATACGCGCCTTCAGACTGTCGCGCACTTTCTTCTCATGACCTGAGTATGTATGTAGGATGAACCACTGCTGCATTGACACTCTTTTCCTAAGCCGATCCTAAAAACTTGTTAACTAGCCAGGTCAATCCGTTTAGCGTGCGCGCCAGGGCCTGATCGATCAGGAACAGGTAGGCCGCGAAAAAGATTACCGCGACGAGGGTAATCAACGTGGTGTTCTTTACTTCTTTAAACGTCGGCCAGGAAACACGGCGCATTTCACCGCGCACGTCTTTGATGAACTGCGAGAGACGTCCAAGCGGTCCTATACGTGGACCGGAAAGCCCACGCTCGCGGCGGGCGCCGCGGCCCTCGGCGCCTTCACCAAAGGACGTCGTCCGCGGCGCTGGGAGGGCTTCTTGATTGTCCGTGTCTGCCATAACTTCGTTAACTCTTTTCACCTAACGCATCCCTTTGGATTTATGCTGGCAGGGGTACCAGGATTCGAACCCGGACTTTCGGTTTTGGAGACCGACGTGCTAACCGTTGACACTATACCCCTTCGTCAAACCGGACGCGGGGATTGGGAGACAAGGGAAACGGAGAAAAGATCTTTTCGCCGCGTCGCCGCGTCTCCCTTTCTCCGTGTCTCGCTCACTTCGTTTCCTTGTGACCTGTGTGCTTGCGGCACCGCCGGCAGAACTTCTTGAATTCAAGACGTTCGGTCGTGGTTTTCTTGTTCTTTGTCGTCGTGTAGTTGCGACTTTTGCAGTCACCACACTGAAGGACAATGTTATCGCGCGGCATAACGTACCTCTAGTAAACCGTTCTTAGTACTTTGTTCTTTGTACTTTGTTCTTTGCTTCTGGTCTTTGGGCTTTGGCTTTTGGCTTTTGATGTGCCGACTTAACCTTGAGTCATTCAAGATCACCCGCACTCAACTGCAAAGAACAAAGGACTAAGAACCAAGAACAAAAACCCGATCTCAGATCTCAAATTTCAGATCTCAGATTCAAGATCTCAAATCGACAAGATCTCAGATCACAGATTCAAAACTACTGAATAATTTCAGTAATCGTGCCGGCGCCCACCGTGCGTCCGCCTTCGCGGATCGCGAACCGCAGCCCC
>DATNBH010000067.1:0-6593 GCA_035572035.1 Pyrinomonadaceae bacterium
TGCTGCGGGGCTTCCGCTGAATGCGGGACTGGTTCTCTATCGTTCATGACTTAGGACTCGGATTTCGGCTCAACCAAGCTTGGTGAAGGTGAGCACGAGACAACCATGCCGGAGCTCCCGTTCGGCGAGGCGTAAGCTGGATAACAGCTTGATGCGCCGCTCGAAGCGGCCGTATGGGATCTCCAACCTCAGTATATTGGCATTCCTGCCGGGCGACGGCAGGGGGCGGGTGCCGGCGATGAGCAGCGTCTGCCCTTCGACCTCGACGCATACCGCCTCGGGTGCGACGCCGGGAAGCGCGGCGATGATCCAAACCTGCCGCTCGGTCTCGAACACATCGATAGGCGGCTCCCATCGGGCGGTCCGCGTTCCGCCGCGCGCGGGCTCGAAGAATTGGCGATGAAGCTGCTCGGCCTGCTTGAGCAGGGTGCACGCTTCCGCCCACATGTGGTTTTTCGGATCACGCATCACGCCAACCTTTAACGGTGCCTGCGAGAATTTGAGCAGGCCAATCTTAGCGCTCGGCAAGCAGCGGTGAAACGATTGAGGTCGATAAAGCGAATGGCAGATATGGCGCAGGCTTGACGGGCGGACACCCTATCTGGGTGGTCACGTCGCCTCTGACAAGGGCGCCCAGGAGGGGCGGCTCACCTTAGGTTGGGGCCCACATCGATCGGTACCGTCGGTATTGGCGTCGGAGCTGGTGTCGGCGCAGGCGGGCGTAGGGGGCGGCAGGGGCTGCACCACGACCGGCGTCGGCGTTGGAACGACTATCGGCGCCGGCGTGACCACGGGCACCGGCACTGCTTTGAGCCCGGCCTTGGCAATATCGCCCGCCACGCCATCGTAATAGGGCTGATCGGGATAACGCGGCGCGAGTGAAATGGATTGCCGGGTCAAGCCCGGCAATGACAATGAAACATCGTCACCTGAGGTTCGGCCCGACATCGATCGGCACCGTGGGTATCGGGGTCGGCGTCGGCGCGCGGACGGAGGAAAACCTTTGCCTCATCGTAACTGAGTCTGCTGGTGATGACCTCGAAGCGAAATCCTTGCGGAACGAGTGCGAAAGCCAACGATGAAAGAACGTCACCGGTGGGAGTGTGGTCGGCGTAGAAGTAGCGATTGATAAGGATGCGATACCGTCATAGCGTGCTCTTTTGGGCGACAACCACGCTACGGCGCCAGTCTCGCTGAGCTCAAAAAGATGGCTGCTCGAGTCAGATTTCTCATGAACTGACTCAGTTTACTGTCATTCGCGCCGCAAAAACACTCCAGCTTTCACGTTGAAGGTTCCGTTCCGCTAGCACGCCCGTTTCAGATGCAGTTGGGTTTATTTTGAGATAGACTAGCCTTTCGGCACGCTAATGGAACGTTACCAAACGACAAAATTCAAGACCTCCCTTCAGGGGATTTCGCTATTTGCGGGTCTCGAATCTCACGTTCTTGAGCAGATTCACAAGAACTGTGCCTGGCGTTCCTACGAGCCGGGAGACTGGATCGTCAATTACCTTGATAATTCCAATGATGTGTTTTTCATTGCCAATGGGGAAGTTCGCGTCACGATCTACTCGGTTTCGGGGAAAGCAGTGAGCTTTTGCGACCTGGGCACTGGAGAGGTGTTCGGCGAGTACGCAGCCATTGACGGACAATCCAGGTCCGCGAGTGTGCAGGCTCGTTCGAGCTGTGAAATCGCTTCCCTGTCGGCAGCCAGCTTTCTAAAGTTACTGGGCAATGAGCGTGTCCTGAACGAGCTGCTACGCAAGTTGGTGAAGACTATTCGTATGCTCGACAGACGCGTGTACGAGTTTAGTACCCTGGCCGTGAATAGCCGCATTCGAGCGGAATTATTGCGAATTGCTAATTTGTCGCCACGCAAAGGCAAGTGCGCACAAATTGTCCCCGCGCCTACACATGTTGAGATCGCTAGCCGGGTTAGTACACATCGAGAGGCAGTTACCCGCGAACTTACCCGCCTCACCCGCCTGGGCATTCTCGAGCGCCAGGGCCACGTTCTAGTGGTCAAGGATGTCGACCGCTTGGAATTGATAGTTCACGACGCAGTTGGCGAATAAATCATGTTTGACATACTGTATGCTCCTAACCGGATTTAGCGCGTTCAGATAAGTAGCGGCAGCGAGGTTGGGAATTTCAGATTGTTGTCCACCGAGATTCGAGAGTAGGTATTGCAAGGGCTGAGCCATGGCAAACAACGAAAACTGGCTGTCGAAAGCCTGCCAGAGGCTGGCGTTCCACCAGGCACGACTTGCCACAATTCAGAAGGATCGAAACCAGGCTCGCCAGTCAGCACGAGGCTCATATGGTGGGGCAGTTGCGGCTTCGGAAAGCAGGACTCGGTCCCTCCACTGATGCTTCCGCCCCAATGACACCGATCGCTCAGCGGCTTAACGATGACGACATCAGGGCCGTCTCCGCCTACTTCGCCATGCTTCCACCGGCGCGATAGTCACCTGCCGTGATGAGGGGCGGCCGAAGACTTGTGTTTTAAGGGTGCACGGACATGA
Organism: Pyrinomonadaceae bacterium; assembly: GCA_035572035.1. GTDB lineage: Bacteria > Acidobacteriota > Blastocatellia > Pyrinomonadales > Pyrinomonadaceae > JAOAPY01. Next base: position 2,526 of record DATNBH010000067.1, read on the forward strand.
AGAAGGAAATATGTTCTTTTGTGTTTATGGCGCTCGCGATTTTGATTTCGCCCAACGTAGCTCAGGCACTCCCCGACGAAACAGGGGAATACACGAAATTGGGCGTCGGGAATCTTGAGTGCGGTCTATGGACACAAGCGCAACAAATTGGCGATGTGAATGCTGTTTGGTGGAAGACGCTTATCCTTGGTTGGGTCCAGGGATTTTTGAGTGCTTACAATTTCTACGTTCCTGGAACCTCTAATATCACTAAAGAGACTGATTCCCAAGGTGTTGCGCGATGGATAGACGACTATTGTCTGCACCATCGGGCTGACAGCATTTCTGATGCCGCAGAAGCTCTGGTCGCCGAGCTTCTCAGACCGCACAGAGCCCAGCTACAAGGGACCCCATTCACACCGCGGTAGCCGCATTTGCCGGACAAGATCTGCGACATGCAGAGTTGTCCGTGGCGCAGATCTATTAATCCACGATGCGCAGCACACCGCCGTGGAGTATCTGGCCAAGACAGGCTGGGGCCAGAGCACACCGCATCGAGCGTGTTAATGCACGAGGCGTCTAAGTGTACGGTTCATTTTTGCCAGTTGATTAAACAGGTCGTTATCTAATTTGACCGCCGGAGCCCACATCGGGCTCTTGAAGTAGAATGACAACCAATCTTGGATTCCTTTCATTCCCGCGCGCTTCGCGAGATCGATGAATAACGCCAGATCAAGGATAAGGGGGGCGGCTAAAATTGAATCCCTGCACAGGAAATCTACTTTGATTTGCATCGAATAGTTGAGCCAGCCCGTAATGTCTATGCTATCCCAACTCTCTTTGTTATCGCCACGCGGTGGATAATAACTGACGCTCACCAAGTGATGGAAATCCCGAAATAGTTCTGGATATAGTTCTGGCTGGACAATATGATTGAGCACCGAGAGCTTGCTCGCTTGCTTGGTCTTGAATGACATCGGATGATCGAGAACTTCGCCATCCAGATTGCCGAGGATGTTCGTTGAGAACCAACCTCTCAGGCCTAGAAGGCGCGCCTTCAGGCCTGAAGCCAGCACCGACTTGACGAAGCTCTGACCAGTCTTGAGATCTTTTCCCGCTACCGGTATCCGCTTAGCTTCTGCGAGTTGAAGAAGGGCCGGAATATCCGCGCATAGGTTGGGTGTCGCGTTGACGAAGGGAACATCGCATTTCAAGGCGGCGTACGCGTATACCATACTCGGGGCTATCGCTAAATCGTTTCTCTGGAGGCCGGCTTCGAACTCTTGTATTCCCCTGTGCACTTTAGCTTTTTCGATGAAGACCTCTGTTGACCCACACCAGATCATGACCATGCGTTCGACGCCCCTTTCGATTCGGAAACGCTCGATGTCGTTGATAAGGCCTTGGGCCAAATCCATCTTGTTCGTTTCCGACTTGATATTTGTTCCACCGCGGAGCTTTGGCACGTAGGCGGGGTCGAACACTGCCGCCATAGGCTGGATTCCTTGAAGGAATTCCTTCACCGACTCCAGATGAGTCTCGTTCAACACTCTTGCCTTCAAAGCTGCGGTGTAGCAATCGTCGGAAAATACGTCCCATCCCGCAAAGATTAAATCGGAGAGGTTCGCAAGGGGAATAAGGTCCCGGATTTTTTGCTGTTTTGCAGCTTTTCCCCATCTCATTAGGCCTAACTGAGTTACAGATCCGATCGGCACTTCCCACCCTTTCCTCACCATTTCAACACCGGCCATAAAGGTGGTGGCTACTGAACCCATTCCCGGCAGCAGCACGCCGAGCTGTCCCGACGCCGGAGCAACCTTTTTCATTCTTTATTTTTTCTGGACTCAACAATCGATCTCGCCCCCGGATCACGAGTCTTTACGACCAAGAGGACGTTTCCGTCAGTCCAATGGATTCGGTCTAAGTCCGAAAAGTTGCTAATTATGCGATCTCGAAAATTTGCAATGCTACTTTCGAGACGTTGTTTCTCGTAGAGATTGAAGGTGGAATAGTGCCTAGCGCGGGCCTTTTCGGTGAGACATTCGAGGGAACTGACTCGATCGAATTGGAAGAGCTTGATCGAGTCAAGCCGAAGGCGCGGGATATTCCGAATGGCCGCCTCCATGCTGTCAAGTGACCGGAGTCGACGTTCCAGTGTGGTGAAGTCTGGAAAGTACTTTCCCCAAATGCTTGCCGCGTTCTGAGAGGGAAGGCGGGTATAAATTACGATTGTACCGTCCTTTTTCAGAACACGTTGGGCCTCCTGCAAAAAGGCAGGAATAATAAAATGATGGATTGCATTGAAGGTGAACACCACATCGATCGAGCTCGATTCCAGAGGGAACTCGCTAGCATCAGCCAGGACGCACTTGAATCGGGATATGTTGGCGACTTGCAAGAGACGAGTGGTCTCTGCAAGCATATTCTGATTTCTATCGAGGCAGGTCAGATGAAGCTGCGGCATCGTCTGCAGTAGGAGAAGGGAATATCGGCCCGGACCGCAGCCAACGTCTACGGCGACGCAACTCTCATAATTGGAAAGCAAGGTCTTGATGTACTCGAGCGGTTGGGTGTCAGTCGTGCGAATCTCATTGTAATTGACTGCTAATTCTGAGAAATGCTCGTCAATGCTTTTCATGGTCTAGCTTTCAACTCAGATATTTTGTAGAGGCCTCCACGTCGCAATACGCATAATTTGGCAATCGCAGCTCGAGTACAAGTGGAATCAATGCCATTGGTATTACGCGGCTAAGGCGAGGTAGATGGCAGCGCTATTAGTAGGTCAGAAGCGTCGCTCTGAACTTGAGCTCGGGGAATAGCAGACCACCCTAGGTCCACAGTGAAGAAGCTCCCGTCGCACATCCGCCAGGCAATCCAAGATCTCATCAAGGATGAAGCGGGGGCATCATATCGACTTGTAGACGGGCTTTTGAGCCTCTCGTCTCGTGATGTTGAAATCACCGAACTTGGGGAAACTCAGTTGCGCCTCTGCGAAGCCGGGAAGTCACGTTCTCGATTCCGGATTCATCCTCAGGGCATGGAGATCGATAGAGAAACCGGTCTTCTCTACGTAACCGCGGTTGAAATCATCGAAAATAGAGACAAAACTCGCCAATATTGGGGTGCGGGCAGGGCACATCTCTTCGAATGCAACATTGAAGGAGAGACCGTACGATCAGTCAATCTTAGAAGCGAAAATGAAAACGAATACCACCCTAGCGGGATGGTACTCATCGACGGCGTAATGTTCATCGCTTTATCTCAGTATGGACCAGAAACGTCTGCCACAATCATTAAATTTAACCTCAAAAAGTGGACGTACGAAAAGCTGTTCAGTATTCCAGACCACGTGGGTTTGGTCGTACCCAATTTGGACGGGGACGAGCTTTTTCTCGGAACGTGGGGATCCCGCGACTATTACTGTACAGACCTAGAGGGTCATATTAAGGAAAAACGACCGACTCCATCCCCCGATGGGCTCGAGCATCAGGACGCTCAGCTGATAACGGGAAGGATAAAACGCCTAGGTAAGGTCAACCCCGAGAAGCTCGGGGCCGTCGGGCCTGAAAGAGAAACACTAATGTTGGCAACCGGAGTTACAGCTGGAGGGATGGAGCATTTCGGTCTCGATGTTGTCGATATCACGACCTGGGCGCTCAAGGCATCCCTTCGATGGTCGTCTAATCAACATTTGACAAAAGGCGGGTGGCCGCCTTTCGCGAATCCTACCTATCTTTGGATTGATTCTTGTGACCGCATTCTTGCACTCGCCATTCCGGACGACCAGAAAGCCGACAATGACACGACACTGCTCCTTTACACCCTTGGTGGGGTGAGTGATCGCTAGCAGCTCGGGGCTGCCGGGCCCAGCAGGTCCGTCCTCATATTGACCAACTCAGCCTCAATGGCGGGGCTTTTCTTCGGGCTCCAGGCATTTCCAAGTTCAGCGGCCGCCAACTGGAAACGGCTCAGGAGGAGAACCCTAGCCGCTCTCCATTAGTCGTCCAATGTCGCAAAATGGAAAAGAGAAGAAGCCTAAAACGAAGGGGCGCAGTGACCCGCTTGAGAAACTGTTTCCCCCCGCCCAGG
>DATNBH010000068.1:0-39847 GCA_035572035.1 Pyrinomonadaceae bacterium
GGCATCCCTGCCTGCCTAACTTTCCAAATGCGCAAGTAATCAATAAGAGGATTAACTCGCCTCTCGATCTGCTCCTGCTCAAGACACAAGCCTGCGATCAGACTAGTAGCGAGTTGGAAAAGTTGAGGCAGGCAGGATGCCTGCGCTCCCGGGCTCATCACAATCTAATTAACGACGGGATTCACTCGGCGTGGGCGCGTTTGCTGTTGTTCGAGAGGCTTTGGGAGGGGCTTAGAATTCGTTGGTTCAATTTTACGAGGAATGGGCATCAGCACTCGTCGCACGTTGCTGGGCGTCGAGTTTCGTAGCAATGGCTGCGGCGTTGCCTGAGCCGCACTGACGCTGGTTTCCAGCCGGCCAGCCGAAGCTGAAGTTGGCCTGGTAACCTGCTCATTCTCTTCCTGCTCGTCTTCACTTTCGACGTCCTCCTCGTCTAACGAATTCAGTTCGTTAGCGGCGGGTCGCTTGGCAGCAATCTGCAGATCTGTCGGTGTTCCGAATCGGCCGTTCAGTTCGCGATAGATTCGTCCTGCAACAGCAGCGGGGAAGTGGCTGTGTGCGTCTGCTCCTCTGGCGATGACGACTACAGCGAGCCGAGGATTTGCCAGCGGTGCATACGAAGTGAATAGTCCGACCCAGGTTCCATTTTCGATGCATGTGCCGGTCTTGCCGGCCACAGTGGCTTGCGGATCTTTTGCACGCCTGCCCGAGCCGTAATTCACGGCGCCAACCATCCCTGGAACCATGTAGCGAAGCAGATCGAGATCCATGTTGATGTTTCGTCGAATGCCAGGTTTGAATTTCGCAAGCTCCTGTGGCGTTCGCAGGATGCGAGGTGATATCAACTTGCCGCCATTAGCCATTGCCGACACCAAAGTTGCCAGCTGAATTGCGGTAACTTTGAAATCATCACCATGCGATGACATGTGATTTACGGCGTATCCAGTCTTCATATTGGGAAGTTGTCCGGCAGACTCGCTCACGCCATTAATGCCTGTCTTTTCACCAAGACCTAAGCGGCGGGCGTACGAAATCATCTTGCTGAAGCCAACCTGTCCGCCAACTTCCTGGAAATAAGTGTTGTTGGAATAGGCGAGAGCATTGGTGAGATTGATCCGGTTCGAGTCAGAGATGTTCACCGTATTCGTCGGATCGATCACTTGTTCGTTCAGTCCAGCCAGACCGGTGACGAGCTTAATCGTCGAACAAGGTTTGAAGCCACGCCGTAGAGCCCATTCCTGATTAACAATTGCATAGACGCGGCCGCTGTTTGGATCCATAACAACGACTGTTCCTGCGTGCTCGCCCAGCGCGTTCAGTGCCACTCGCCGCACTTCAGGGTCTTCGCCGGTCGTGTTATCGCGGCTTATCAGGGCCTGGACGTCAGCGCGCATGGCATTGTCAATAGCTCGCTGTCGAGCGATGGCCGCAAGTCTGGCTGCTTCGGCTCGACGCCTTGCTTGTTGGCGCTGAAGCTCGAGCGCGCGTTGCCTCTTCAACGAAAGTGGTCGCTGCACGTTTGATACAGCTCGACTACGTCGATCAGTCTTTTCAGTTTTCGTGCGTTGAGCTTTTTTGGCGCCGAGTGACGTCGTGGCCGAAGTCAAAATCAGTGTGAAGAGGAGGAGAACGGCTAGAGTGTATTTAGAGTTCATTATGGAATTCATTTCCCGAATCTCTCGAACGGTGACTGGATCTGCGGTCTGCTTGAGTCAGGGGAGAGAAATTGGACAGGAGAGCGGTTTGAGAATCGCGCTTGCGGCGGATTATCGTGTGGGGCGCACGCCAAGGGCGATGCGCTTCGTTTCTAGATATAGCACTTCTCGTGCCCGATAATCAATCAAGTTCTTGTTTGATTTGAAACGCAATCAATCGCAGCGAAAACCTGGTGTGTTCTGGAAAGATTCTTCGATGGCACGATCGTTGTCAGGGAGGACGCGGATAGCCACAAAAGCTGCCCGCCTTTCTACTTTATGAGGAAGGTTGGCACAACGTGGCCGCAGTTTTCCCGCCCGAAAAGCCCCAAAGCTAAAGCCGTTGCCTGCCGGTTAAGGCCAGGAACTCTTTAACCGATTCAACGTGTGTTGGTGTTCCTGTTTCAAAACCCGGCCACAGATTCCACGGACGTTAGTTTGAATCAAGTTATCCTGACGCATTTTTATCTTACTGAATCAGTGTAATCTGCGTAATCTGTGGCTAAAGTTGATTCTGATTGCGGCGACACGGTAACGGAGCACTAACCTCACATTGACACTGTTAGTCGGCGCAAGTTAATCTGTTGTCCCGTGAATCACACGGGTCTCAATCCCAAAAAAATCGCAGTCGCAATCGTCCCCGCGCGTTTCGCCTCTAATCGGCTCCCTGGAAAACCGCTTCTCGAGATCGCCGGCATTCCCATGATTTGTTGGGTCGTTGAGCGAGCTCTATCGGCAGAATCTGTCGCGAAAGTTATTGTAGCGACGGACGACATTCGTGTGTTCGAGGCAGTCAAGAGCGCGGGTTACGACGCAGCCATGACGAGTCCCGATCATACCAGCGGAACCGATCGTTTGGCAGAAGTCGCCGGCTCGCTCGATGCAGAAATTATTGTTAACGTGCAGGGTGACGAACCGTTAATCGCGCCCGAGACCATAGATCGAGCGGTCCGAGCGCTGCTCGACGACGAGCTGTGCCCAATGTCGAGTACCTGGGAGCCAATCGAGAACAGTCACGATGTCCTCAGTCCGGATGTTGTCAAAGTGGTCATCGATGAAGATGAACACGCGCTGTATTTCTCGCGCTCGCCAATTCCGTATCCTCGCGAGATAGTGCGACAGCACGGTTCGCTCGAAGCGGCGTTTGCAAATGAACCGGGGCTAAAAGCTCGATTCAAGAAGCACACGGGCCTGTATGTTTACCGGCGAGAGTTTCTTCTTCAGTTCGCGAGCTGGCCGCCGTCGGCTCTGGAGCAATTAGAGTCCCTGGAGCAGCTACGCGCATTGGAACGTGGAGTTAAGATTAAAGTCGTCGAAAGCTGTAGCGCCTCAATCGGTGTTGATACTGCCGAAGATCTTGAACGAGTGAGGCAGTTGGTTGGAACACAGACTAGTCCGCCTAGTAAGAGGGCTAGCAGTTAATTGTTATTAGTCGCAGTCTACTTCATATGAACGACTGGATTGGATTAGGAATAATCGGAGCGATCGTGTTGCTAGCGATCTTTTTTCTGATTTACCTGAGCAGGCCATACACCGTAACGCCGGAAGAGTTTGAAAAGCGCGCGCAGGAAGGCCCGGGTCTAATTAATGCCGGCATGATTGGTCTTCAAAAGATGCTGGAGCCGGGCGCCAAGAAGGCCATCGAAGTCCAGGAGGATTTACGCGCTGGTCGCTACAATAAGAAGGATCAATCCGGCGATCCTCCCGAAGCAGGAGAAGAGGAAGAAGAAGTAAAAAGTGAAAAGTAAAAAGGCAAAAGTGCGGACGGAGCTTCGGCTGGCTGATTAGAGACTGCTCGCCGCTGGAGAGCTGGCATGATGGCAAGACAAAACTGAACTCGTACGGCGTTCGAACTTTGCCTTTTTACTTTAACTTTTTACTTTCCCAGGAGAGCTTATGCCGAAATACATATTCGTAACGGGCGGGGTGGTTTCAAGCCTTGGAAAGGGTTTGGCAGCTTCTTCGATTGGTTGCTTGCTTGAAGCCCGCGGCTTGCGCGTCACTTTTATCAAGCTCGATCCCTACATCAACGTCGATCCGGGAACGATGTCGCCATTTCAGCATGGTGAAGTCTTTGTCACTGACGATGGTGCGGAAACGGATCTGGATCTCGGCCACTACGAGCGATTCACGCACGCGCATTTCTCTCAAGCTAACAACTGGACCACCGGCAGGATTTATCTCTCGGTGATCGAAAAGGAGCGTCGCGGAGACTATCTCGGGAAGACCATTCAAGTAATACCGCACATCACCAACGAGATTAAGGAAGCCGTCCGCGCGGTCGCAAGCAAGAATAACGTTGACGTAATAATTGTCGAAATTGGCGGCACGGTCGGTGACATCGAGTCACTTCCTTTTCTCGAGGCCATCAGGCAAATGGGAAATGAGGAAGGCCAGCAAAATGCGCTTTTCATTCACGTCACCCTCGTTCCTTACATCGCTGCAGCCGGCGAATTGAAAACTAAACCAACTCAGCATTCAGTCCGAGACCTTCGGGAAATCGGCATCGCGCCGGACGTGCTGCTATGCCGGTCCGAAAAGCCCCTGGCGCGCGAACTAAGGCTAAAGATCGCGGGCTTCTGCAACGTGAAAGAATCAGCGGTAATCAGCGCCTACGATGTCGATACGATCTACGACGTTCCACTCGCTTTTTACGAGCAAGGTCTCGATGAGCTCATTGTCACTCAACTCGGATTGGCAGAAGTTGGATCTCATTCGGATCTTTCAAGCTGGCGCCAGCTTGTCTCGACTATTCGTGAGCCATCGGGGGGCACGGCTTCCATTGCAATCGTCGGCAAGTATGTTGAGCTTGAAGATTCTTACAAGTCATTACGCGAAGCACTCACGCACGGCGGCGTAGCCAATAACGTGCGAGTCGACGTGCGTTGGATCGAGTCTGAAGAGTTGATGGAAGACGACCACTACGAATCACGGCTTCGAGACTTTGACGCGATCCTGGTGCCCGGTGGATTTGGCAAGCGCGGCACTGCCGGGATGATTCGCGCCATCGCCTATGCCCGGCGAAGCAAGACGCCATACTTCGGCATCTGTCTCGGGATGCAGACCGCTTGCCTCGAATTCGCTCGGAATGTCTGCGGAGTTAAGGACGCCGACTCGACTGAGTTTGATGTGGACACTCCTGACCCGGTTATCTTCAAATTGAGGGACTTGGTTGGGGTGGAAGAATTCGGCGGAACGATGAGACTGGGAGCTTGTCCCTGCCGGCTGGCGCCGGATTCGCTGGCTCGCGAGATCTATCACGGAGCCGCGGAAATAAGCGAACGACATCGGCATCGCTACGAGTTTAATCCTGAATATCGGGAACGACTGGCGGAAGCCGGACTGATTTTCAGCGGCGTCTCTCCGGATGAAAGGTTTGTCGAGATTGTCGAGCTGCCTCGCGAAGTTCATCCCTGGTTTCTTGCTTGTCAGTTTCATCCTGAATACAAATCAAAGCCTCTCAGCGCCCACCCCATCTTCGCTTCATTTGTAGCCGCTGCTTACGCCAATCGCCTGCAAAACGAGAATTCAATGGAGAAGGTCGAAGAAGTTGACCTGGTGCCGCACGAGCGCGCCAGCGCAACCGGTGCTGACTAAAACTGAGCGAAGGGACCTGTCAACAGCTTGCACTTCTTGGTTCTTTGCTCTTGGTCCTTTGTCCTTTGTGCTTGAATCTTTGTCGACTCGGGTTATTTCCAAAAAGGAGTAAAGCAGGACGGCGTAAGCGCAAAGAACAAAGTACAAAGTACAAAGAACCACGCACATCACTCACGACCAAGACCAACACTGAAAGACCGGTAGTGCCCTAATTTGGAGTGCGCCGACCTGTCGGCGCTTTCGTCGCTGCGACCTGTCGCAGCAAGTTGTCGAAAACAGCCTATTATCAAAGCCCGCAGCGTCGAGCCGCCGCGGGCGAAAGCGATGACAGTTCATCGCACTCCAAAATAGGACACTACCGAAAGACCCAAGACCTTTTTCTGAAAGTGCATCCGCGCTACTTTTGCGAGATAATCCCCAAGGGCTCCAGCTCCCATTAGCGATCACAAACTTCATGCTTCATTGCCCCACATGCGGTAAGGAATACTCCGAGGACCTCAAGTTCTGTCCGCACGATAGCTCGCTATTGCAGGCTGATGCCACCAATGCTTCAGAAGCGCCAGTAGATCCGCTGCTGGGACGGACCCTCGATGAGAAGTACCTGCTGGAAGAGAAGCTCGGCATCGGGGGGATGGGCACCGTCTATCGTGCTCGCCACTTGCTTATCGATCGAGCCGTCGCCGTCAAAGTTTTGAATCAGCGTTTCGTAGAAGACGAAGCGGCGAAGGCCCGTTTTCGTCGTGAAGCTAAAGCCGCCGGGCGTCTGCAACACACCAACGCTGTTGGCGTGACAGACTTTGGCGAGACGAGTGATGGTTACGTTTACCTGGTTATGGAGTTGCTGGAAGGGAAGACCTTGCAGAGCTTGTTGGCCAGGAACGGCCCCTTGGATCTTGCGCATGCCGTCTCGATCGTATTGCAGGTCTCTTCAGCCGTAGCCGCTGCCCACGAGGCTGGAGTCATTCACCGAGACCTGAAACCAGCGAACATATTTATCGTCCATCGCTCCGATGTTCCGAGCGTGGTAAAGGTGCTCGATTTCGGCATCGCAAAACTCGCCGCAGATTCCGTGGATGACGAGGACCGCATGACGCTGACTCAAGTAGGCGTGATGATCGGTACGCCTCGGTACATGTCTCCCGAGCAATGCAATGGCGACCCGCTAACTCCGGCCGCGGATGTTTACAGTCTCGGTGTAATTCTGTACGAGATGCTGACCGGCACCGTCCCTTTCAGTGGCATGACACCGTTGGCGATTGCGATGCGGCACTCAACTGAATTGCCACGGCCTCCTCGCGAAGTGGTGACTACCATTCCGGAGCAACTCGAGCAGGTGGTGCTGCACGCGCTCGAGAAGAAGCCTCAAGACCGACCGCAAAATGCGGGAGCGTTTCGAGAGGAATTGCTCGACACGGCGGAACGGCTCGGGCTCGAGCACGCGGCTGCTTCGACGGCGCCTAGCATGGAGGCGCTTCGCAATGCCGGAACAGAATCGCCTTCGGGAAGACTCGTTGTTGACCTGAGCCGGTTGCGCGAGCATCGCGCCGCGACTTCCGGCGCCGGGGAATTTCCGACAATTCTCAAAACTGACGCAGAACGAATTCTGGCTGCAACTGCTCCGGCCGCTGCGGAAGTTCCCTCAGCTAATGAGGTGCGAGAAATCCGTCGTATCGATGTTCCTATTCAAGTTGTCCCCCCGCCTCATTGGCTGAACAAAAAGTCTCTTGCAATAATCTCTGCACTGTTGGTGCTACTCGTGGTGACGGGGATAGCATGGATGGTCAGTCGCTCGCGCCAGGCTGCAACTGACGCGGGAGCTGTTGTCGTGGCTAGCCCGTCGCCGGAAACAAGCCCAACACCTTCACCGTCTCCATCAGCGTCGCCCAGTCCATCACCGCGCCGACAGGATGCGGCGAAGAAACCGCAGAAGAAGGAATCAAAAGTTGGCTCGGTATTGAATAAGTTCAAGAAGATTTTGAAGAAACGGTTTTGATTGAACGTGGACTACAGGTGCTAAGAGTTCAAACTTTAGTTTGTGTTTTGTGAAGCCCCAACCTGAAGGTTGAACTCTAAGCACCAGTTCGGTGGCTTGTATATGAACTCTTTCCAGGTTGGCAATGCGACTTTTGGTGGCGGTGGGTTAACGATCATCGCCGGTCCCTGTGTCATTGAATCGCCCGAACACACGATGATGATGGCGCGAGCTTGCGCCGAGCGCGCCCAAAACGCGGGCCTCGATCTGGTGTTCAAAGCCTCGTTCGATAAGGCAAATAGATCGTCGGTAAGGAGTTTTCGAGGTCTTGGAATGGAAGCTGGACTTGAAGTCCTGCGCCAGGTAAAGCAAGAACTGGGTCTTCCATTGCTGACTGACGTTCACGATGTCTCGCAGGTTGGACCAGTTGCCGAAGTCGTCGATATTCTGCAAATCCCTGCGTTCCTATCACGACAAACAGATCTTGTGCTTGAAGCAGCACGCTCAGGTCGCGCTGTGAATGTTAAGAAAGGACAGTTCCTGGCGCCGCAAGACGCGCGGAACATAGTCGACAAGGCGCGCGCAGCGGGTTGCGAGAAGCTCCTGTTGACCGAGCGCGGAGTCAGCTTTGGCTACAACAATCTCGTAGTGGACATGCGTTCCTTTCCAATTATGCGCAGCTTTGACGTCCCGGTCGTTTTTGATGTCACTCATTCTCTGCAACTTCCCGGTGGGCTCGGCCATGCAACGGGTGGACAATCGGAATACATCGAACCGCTTGCTCGTGCCGGTGTAGCCTGCGGTGTCGATGCGGTGTTCATGGAAGTTCATGAAGAGCCCGAGCGGGCGCTTTCCGACGGTCCAAACGCGCTGCCCCTTTCGAGAATGCAAGCGTTGCTAAATATGTTGAGCGAGATTCATCGACTTGTAGGCTCAGCCAGCCTGTAATTAGCGTGTGCTTGCAGAAAGTTACTGAGTTCCGCAAATCTTTGTGTTCAGCTGAAGAGTAAGATTATTTATGAAACGATGTCTCGTCACTAGCTTTGTCGTTGTTCTTCTGACAACTTTCTCGTATTCGGCGAATGCTCAGGATGCTGCGCGAGCCTCCTACCAGATTGCCAGTTATGACATCGGGGCGAACGTGGTCCAGTCCGAGCGAGCCCTGGCCGCAATCACTACCGTTGTAATCAAGAATACCGGTAAGGCCGCTGGCTCAAATCTCACGCTGCGGTTGAACTCAAAAGCAAAACTGAAGAGTGTTACCGCAAACGGCGCCAGCGTCACTTTTCATCCACTGGCTGACGCGAACGCGGGTCTGCAGCGAGTAAACATCACTTTAACAACTCCTCTGGAAGCAGGTAACAGCGTCAGTCTCGTGTTTGATTACCGCTTACCCGTGGAGAACAACACTGGGTTGGAAACGATTTCCGCCCTCGGCTCTCAATTTCGACCCGAGTCGTTTTGGTATCCCGTACTAAACACTTCATTCACAGTTCGCGGGATTGATACCGCTCCCTACAAACTTCGTATCGAGGGCGGTAACGTGCTGAGCTCAGGAACTGAGAAAGATAATGGGGCGAGCTTCGAGCAGCCGCTTTATGGCCAACCCTTCTTCCTGCAGGGCGCCTGGGATCGTGTGGAAGGATCAGCGGACGCGAAAGGAGTCACGGCGTACTTAACAAGCGGGGCGCCGGCGGAGGAACGAAAGCAAGCTGAGGTGATGCTGGCCGTAGCCGCTGCAGCTCGATCGTTTTATGCGTCGCTCTTAGGATCGGCTCCCGCGATACCTCTTCGTTTGGTGTCGGTGCGGCGTGGCGCGGGCTTTGGCGATACGGGAACTATCCTGATTGAACGAGCAGCCTTTCGACGTTCAAAGCTTGATGCCGCAACGACAATGTCAATCGCGGAATCCATCGCTCGTTTGTGGGTAGGCGCTCAAGCTCCCATCAGGGGTGAAGGATCGTCAGTCTTGCGGGAAGGCTTTACCCGATATCTCGCTGCTTTGTTTTTGGAAAAGCAGTTCGGCCGCGATGCCAGCGAAGCTGAGCTGCTGCGCGAACGCATGAGCTACGCCATTGTTGCAAAGCGTGATGCGCCAATCTCTCGCACGACGCAACTCGACGATACTTACTTCAGTTCAGTGCCAAACAAAGGTGCGATGGTGTGGCGTTTGGTCGAGCGAAAGCTTGGTAAGGATGCGTTCATGACGAGCATGCGCTCGCTCCTGCAGAGCAATGACCTAACTCTGACTGCGGTCCGTGCTGCATTGACTGCGCAAGGTGGAGAGCCGCTCAAGAAGTTGCTCGAATATGAATTGGATCAGCCTACGGAAATGGATTTGATGGTCGGGGTTCCACAATTACGAGGCGCAGAGTCAGTGGCGGCGCTCCGGAATCTGGGTTCACTCGATGCGCAGGTCACAGTCACCGCCCTCACGGCATCAGGCGAGCGGCTCAAAGTCGAAGCAACCGTTCCGGCGCAGAATTTCGCTGAGGCTGTGTTCAAAACCTCGGCGAAGATAACGCGCGTCGAAGTCGATCCGGACAAGCTCTTTCCTCAGATCGATTACTCCAACGATGTGGCCCCACGCGCGCCCGATATTGCCGGAGCGTTGGCGGACGCCTTGCGCTACTTCAATGGGCAGGAATTTGCTCGAGCTGAGTCGACCGCTCGTGAGGTTCTCGCTGCAGCGCCAAAGATGCAGGAGGCCCGGGTGATGTTAGCGCGTGCTTTGCTTGGCCAGAACAAAACTGATGAGGCGGAGACAATATTTCGAGCGCTGCTGGAGGACCCGCTGCCGCTCTCAAATACTTTGGCTTGGGCAAATATTGGCCTCGCGGAGATCGCTGCGAAGAAGGGACAAGGAGCTGACGCGGGACGTCGCTACACGGACGCAATCAAAGCGGAAGGTGAATATGGATCGGCGCTGGCGGCGCGGGCCGCTCGAATCAGAGCTGAGGCTTCGCCGGCGGTAGATGACTCAATTCGAACCTTTTTGGCTCAGCTCGATAAGGACATCACGAATGGAACCAAGGCCGATGTCGAAAGCAAAGTCGTCCCAGGCGAATTGATTAGATTCGTGAATGGCATCGTTGGGACCAAGCCTGAAGTTTGGCAAACGCGAGTGTTGAGAACGGAACAGTGGGACCCAAATCTTTCGGCAGCGGATGTGACAATCAATTCGAAAGTTCTGGGCAAGGAAGCTTCAGGGACCGCACTCTTGTTATTGGTTCGTTCGGGTAATACGTGGAAGTTGGCCGGCATCGAACTCTTCGAAGTCCGGTAAATGTACTGCAGGCTGCCAGCCTGCAGCTAAGACCTAAAAGAACCTGGCCACAGATTACGCAGATTACACAGATGTAAAGACGACCACATGAGATCCGTTTTCATTTTCAGAGCTTTCTTGAGATAGGACAGGAAGACTTCTGCGCCGTTCATTTAAGTTATGTTTCCAACTCCAAAAGTTCGCCTAACGAGCAACAACAAAACATCTGTGGAATCTGCGTAATCTGCGGATAGGTCTTACTGATAATGGAAAATCTGGCTGAGATAGAGCGACGGGCAGCGCGCATCAAGCTATTATTGATGGACTGTGATGGTGTGCTCACCGATGGCGGTCTGATGTTGCTGGAAAACGGCGACGAGCAGAAAACTTTCAACGTGCGAGATGGACATGGACTTGTCTTGCTTCATCGTGCCGGCCTTCAATCAGGAATAATATCTGGCCGAACCTCCAGCCTGGTTACGCGCCGCGCGTCTGAGCTGGGAATGAATTTGGATCTCGTTAGTCAGGGTTCATGGGACAAGATTAAGGACTTCGAGACTTTGCTGGCTAAGGCTGGCGTTAGTGACGATGAAATTGCATTTGTTGGAGATGACGTTACCGACATCCCGCTTATGCATCGTGCCGAGTTTGCCATCGCAGTCGCTGACGCCGTCCCCGAAACTCTTGCAGCCGCACATTATGTGACTCAAGCGAGAGGCGGGCATGGCGCCATTCGCGAAGTCTGCGAAATCATCCTCAAAGCGCAGGGCCACTGGAGCAGGCTAATGGAGCGGTATGTTGGGACGTAAGGCAGGAACAGTGAGATGGGGAGAACGGGAGCCGCGGCGGCACGGTGGGACTGTAATCTCATTCACACCGTGGCTTCAGCCCGGTGGTGATGGACGCATCTGAAACTCTAAACCGTTTCAACGGTTTTCTAATAGTTTGGCCAAATGGAATTTAAGAACTTAGAGAGACACTTTTCAGCACGTTGAAACTTTGTAATAGCACTTGGACGCACGCTTGCAAGATTGACAGTAAGACCCGTAATCCCTCATCCTTCCGGCTCAAGCCTTTGCCTTAGCGGGCGTAACTCAATGGTAGAGTGTCAGCTTCCCAAGCTGAAAGTTGCGAGTTCGAGCCTCGTCGCCCGCTCCATTTTTCCTCAATCTCTTCGCTATAAAGTTAGAGAAACGGCAATTCACTGCAACAATAACGAGACGGGCCGCGTCAACCCTTGAGTTCACGGGCGGATTGGACTACTCAACTTAGAGCCAACCTGCGTTCGGCGGAGCCGTGAGCAGAGTGTTAAGCTCAGGATTTCAAGTACGCAGTTCAACCGGGGCGTTAGAGGGTTCTGTCATGAGCAAACCAGTTAACATATTGTTGCAAACGACAATTCCGTCAATCGAAAATGATTGGAACATCGATCGATTTTCTTTGTTGCGCGAGCATTTGACATCGCTCACGGACGAAGCTGGTGAGCAACTCTACAACGTGACTGCTCGCAATCGCGAAGCCGGCGCGGACCTTAACGATCCAGTCTTGAGCAAACTTGACGAGACTGACTTCGATCAACTCTGGCTCTTTGCCGTGGATTTGGGTGATGGATTGACCGTCGCGGACTGCGAGGGCATCACCCGGTTTCGACAAAGAGGCGGCGGCATGTTCACGACGCGCGATCATCAGGACCTGGGATCGTCGCTCTGTACACTGGGTGGAGTAGGTCGCGCGCATTTCTTTCACACCAAACATCTCGAGCCCGATGAGACGAGGCACGCGCGCGACGATCGCGACAGCCCGACAATCTCGTGGCCGAATTATCATTCCGGAAGCAACGGTGATTATCAGCAGGTGACCGTCGTACAGCCGGTTCACGCTCTCTTAAGAAACCCAAAGTCTGAGCCTGGTGTCATCGAGTACTTTCCCGCGCACCCGCATGAAGGCGCCGTCGGAGTCCCTGCCGGCGAAGCTAATGTTCGCGTAGTTGCCACCGGAGTAAGCCAGGTCACGCAGCGACCTTTCAACTTGCTCGTTGCGTTTGAGAGCAGCACCGATGATCACGGTAACCAACTCGGCCGCGCTATCGCAGACGCTAGCTTTCATCACCTGGTTGACTATAACTGGGACATCTCGAAAGGCTGCCCGAGTTTTCTGACAGAGCCGCCTGGCGACCAAATCCAGCGAGAGCCGGAGAAACTTAACGACGTGAAAACCTTCGTGAGCAATGCCGCGAAGTGGCTCACCAATAGCTGAGGGGGATTCATGCCCACACGTAATGCGGAAGCGGAATGGAAAGGAAATTTGGCTGAGGGAAGTGGGAGGCTAAAAGTCGGGAGCGGCGCGTTTGATGGTCCCTACTCGTTCAAATCCCGCTTTGAAGAGGGAGAGGCAGCCACTAACCCGGAAGAGCTACTCGGCGCCGCGCATGCTGGTTGTTTCACAATGGCCTTGACTGCTCAACTTTCTCGGGCCGGCATCAAGCCTACTCGCATTCACACGCTGGCCAAGGTCAAGCTCGAAAAAATCGGCGAGGCATTTTCCATCACGCGAATAGATCTTGAGACGGAAGCTGAGGCGCCGGGCGTCGATGATGCTGCATTTCAACAATACGCGCTTGGAGCCAAGGAAAACTGTCCTCTATCGAAGGCTCTCGCGGGTACTGAAATTCATATGACAGCGAAACTTCTTTAGAGCTTCTGCAGCTGGACTTATCCTGGCCAACGACTTCAAAGTTGGTTGATCGCTAGTTATGGGAGACGTGAATGATAACTGTTGCAAACCGACTTTATGTGAAGACCGAGTACGCAGACGCATTTGAGAAGGTATTCCGAGAGCGAGCAGGTCTGGTCGACAAGATGGAAGGGTTCATTTCGAATCAGATCCTACGCCCGGTCAACGATGGCGATCCTTACGTTGTCTTCACGATGTGGAAGAGCAGGACAGATTTTCTAAACTGGGTGCGCTCCGACGCCTTTGTGAAGGGTCATGCTCAGTCTGGCACACTTCCGAAAGACGCCTACTTCAAGTCGAACGTCCTGGAGTTGCACGAGGTTCTGCAGGACTCCTCTCGCCCCGATCTACCGCCCGAGCCGCGCGGCGGCCCGTTCAATATGCATTAGAAATCTTAGCTTTCGACTCAAGCCCCTCAGCTTGGAGCATCGGCAACGAGTTGACGAGCTTAACTGTTTCCATACTGATGGTGACGACCACCTGTCCAATTAGGCGCACGATGTATTACGGACCGATTTGGGATCGTTGGTGATGCCGCTGCGCTTGTCCCTTCGCGCCATAACTCATCAACACGCGTGTAGTGGACCTTGGCTATTGGCAATTTAGTTTCTATTCTTTGATTCTAATGCGATGCGGTTCAACTAAGAACAGCTTTCCCGTGTAGTGAGCCCGCGTACTGTGTTCGCCGAAATAGGTAAGCAGTCGCATGATAATCGCAGGTAGTGACTCGGGGTGATTTCGAATCTGCAACGCGATGATCCCGCCGTACCTCGCCGGTGGATAGTTGATGATGTCTGCAAAATCACCGTTGAGACTGATCAGGAGTGCATCAAGATTCTGTGCGCATGCGATCACTTCGGGGTCCTGAGCATTGACTGGCAGATGGCTACGGAGCAACTCAACGGCATACCCGGCGTCTGCCATTGAGTTGTTTACGGACCTCGGCACGCATTGATCCATGAAGAGGCGAAGGCTCATACAACCTGATGCTCAGCGAGGTCACGTGCATAGTCCAGGCACGCCGCGATGTCTCCCTGCGTTAGGTCCGGAAACTCTTTGATGATCTCATCGTGCGTGTTCCCGGCGGCCAGATACCCGAGAATCAGCGCCACGGGAATACGCGTACCGTCAATACGAGGCTTACCACTCAAAACGGCAGGTGTGCTTACGATGTGGCGACGCCAGTCCGTCGGGTTAGTCTTGGTATTTGTCATATCGTACCTCGCACTAATTCTACGCGGCTGCTCGTCTCCGGACAAAGATATTGATGCTTAAGTCTCTAGTTTCCGAGTGCTAGGAGTGTTTCGGCACGGGTTGAAAAACAAGAGCATTGCGTCTGTCCAACCCGGCCGCTCCAGTCTCCTTTAGCGAACGCCTAACAACCTTTGCAACTGCGATTTTGAAAAAGACTCGCAAGTACCAGTGTCAACCCCCGCCGGCGGTAGCGGTGGTTGGCAGCGCGCTGATGAAAGACGCATTACCAACCCCGCTACCGCGGGCTGCCGCAAATTGCTTAGTCGCCGCAATCCGAATTGTCGTGGGTTACGACGTCGCCAAACCGTCGCTGGTACTCGGCGGAAGTAATGAATGAACAGACCATGCGGCGATAGTTCCCGGCATCGCGATCGTTCAATACGTTCAACCAGAATGAGTATCCGGCGCCGTCAATCTCGCGTTTCAGATATCCAAAATACTCCATCTGAACGAAAGCTGGATTGTAGACAGCCTTAACAAACTCCTGGTTCTCAGCAACATTAAAGAGCGCTCGAGCTCGACTTTCGCTCAACGTGTGGCCGGAGTTGTAGCGTCTAACGAGCTCGCTTCGTTCACTTGAGCTATCCACTCCGGTAGCGACCAGTTGTGTTTGCAAAACAGCCTCCACAAAAGATTCGGCAGTGGTGTTTGCGGCATACTTCTCGATGAACCCCGGTCGAGTCACGAACTCGCGAATGAAAGCAATCTTATCCGCGTCGAGACTAGCCCCACCAACGATCTGTGGTTTGTCGACGGTGAACTCAGCGTACTTGGGTCGTCGGCCCAGCGCGGCTTCATACAAACGATAAATGTACGAGCCGCTCTGCTGGAACTCGAGCGATTGAAAGAACGCAGCAGAAACGTCGATCCGGCGCTCGCGCAAACAAGCTGTGTCCCCATTACACTCATTCAGCTTCGCGCTCCAGAATTGAAGCCCTTGCCGGTCAGGCTCGCGATTCAGGAAGTCGAGATACTGTTGCCGAACGAAGAAGTCGTTTGAGTCGATCACGTTCATAGCAAGATCGGTATTTCCGGCTGCGGTAAAGACAGCATCCGTTTTGTTGCCTAGCAGCGAGAATGATCGGCTTCTCGGAGCAAAGTGATAATTAGCCAGCTCAGGTGTGATCGTATAGAAGGTGTTTGTATCGAGATTGCTAAATCGAAATCTGCCGCCTTCGTCCGTCACCTTGGTCAACGTGGCTCCGCCCAAGAGCTTCATAGTCACACCCTCGAGCGGGGCGCCGTTGGCATCAACCACTTCACCACTGATTGTGGCAGAAGCTGCTGTCGGCGCACCCGTGGTAAATCTGGTTAGCAAGCCAAAGCTGTCAGTAAAGCCTCCGCCCACGGCCCCGGTCGGGTTTGCTGCTCGGTTCGTGCGTGAATCCGATCCCGCGACAAAGTAAAGCGCAGCGCCTGGATATTGCGTCGGAGAATTAACAGTAATCTCCAGCACCAGGTTTCCGTTAGCCGGATCGTAATTGAACGGGGTGATGTTAACGATCAGGTCAAACTGATCGTTGCCCGTAACGGACGCGGGCACTGCGCCGGTGAATACCTGCGTCAGGTCAGTCCCCCGATTGAGCGCCAAATCTGTGCTCAAGGCGTTCGGCACCGCGGGTGTGTGACCCAAAGACAAGTTGAAGTTGTAGTTGGCCGTCCCGGGCCCCGAAGTAAATTGCGAGCTGGAGGCGAAGGCCAATTGAGTAATCGTCATAGGTCCGGTAAAGGAGCTGGCGGCGTAGACTTGTTGATAGACGCCGCCCGCGGCAAAATCCGGGAACGCGCTGGTGGCTGACGCCGGATCCAACCCGTAGGGATATCGACTGCCGCTGGCATTACTGCCAATCGTAAGCGTCGCAGCC
Organism: Pyrinomonadaceae bacterium; assembly: GCA_035572035.1. GTDB lineage: Bacteria > Acidobacteriota > Blastocatellia > Pyrinomonadales > Pyrinomonadaceae > JAOAPY01. The sequence continues at coordinate 16,381 of DATNBH010000068.1, forward strand.
GAAGCCAACGGAGCTGTGAAACTGATAACGACCAAAGTAGTCAACGTCAAAAATAGTTTTGATAGTCGGGACATTTCTTCCTCCTCGAAGTTGTGGTGGCGCAAAGCTCAAGCGGATTTCGCCTTGCGCCTGATACTGATCTCGCCGCTAATCCGAGCGGTGGCCGCTAACGCGATTCAAAGTTGGGGGCGGAAACATCCACCCTCTTGGTTTGCCGACTTAGCAAAACGCCGGCGCTACACCTTCAATTCGTTGTCTGGCCTTCGGCGTCAGGCCTTCGAGCGTCTCGAGCACTTTCGGATGCGTCAGGCCGGAGCCTAGGTAAGTCCAACGATTTGCCTGGCGCTGAACTCGTCGAAACTCTTCTTTCTCGGTGTCCGACAACTTGCGGCCGGAAGCACGCATGAAGCTGTCCATGTCGAATTCCACTTGCTGGCCCAGGCCTTCATCGAGAAATCCGCCGATGGCAAGCAAGCCTTCGACGCCTTTCAGAATCTCTTCTTCACTCTTTCCATCAGCCAGCGCCTCAACCATCAAGGTGTCGAGCTTGGCGTGCTGTGCTTCCTCGAGCCAGTGGTGCTTCAGCAAGCTCGTGAATTGCGGATCGAGTTCCTGATCGTCCTTAATGCTTTCGACGTAGTGACGCTGCGACATCCACTCGATCTGCAGAATCGCGAGCGCAACCGCCAGCGGCTCGTGCGCGAGCACGGCTTTTGCTATCTGGTCCGGTGGTCCAATTACGGGACAGTCGATTCCAAATCCTTCGTTGAATTCCGCCTGAAAAGTTTTGAAGAGCTGGATGTGCTTGGCTTCTTCGCCGGCAAACTGGAGCATGGCTCGCACTCGCCAGTCATCGTCGCGCAACTGCGAACGCGTGTGGTCCAGCACAAAGGGCAGAATGAACTCTTCGACGAGTCCAAAAATGCAGAGATACGTATTGCCGCGTACGTGGTTGAGAATGAGCTTCTCTTCGGACGTTAAGAACGGGAGTCGATCGACCCAGGCCAGTGCCTCGGGCATGAACGGCTTCGTAAAATCGAGGCGATGCTTGCCTCCGATAATGTCTTCAATGCGCCAGCCAACCGCTTCCGATTGGGCCAGGGTCGTTTGATATGAATATCCGTGGTTCACTTTTGGAATACCTCCTTATTGGTTCCAATCAAATTGATTCAAGTTATCCGTTTCAAAAAAGGACGGCCTCCGCTTGCTTCTCGAAGAACTGCACTGCGACTCGAGCCGAGCTGAGACCAGAAAGTGTTGAGCGCACTGAAGCTAAATAGCTTTCGTCCGATAATTTGCCTGCACGCGCTCATCAGCTTTGCCACCTTCCTGCGGGGCTGTTCAGTTCAGCCCACACACCTGCTGATGCGTCATCTGAAAAAAGATTCCATCACGCCTGGTCCTTTTTGCTGATCGAGTGCGCGTTAGCCCTGTGGAGGAAACTCTTGTGAAAGAAATTGGATCGTTAGGCGTGTACGACAGGCTGCCAGCCTGTCGCGGTTTCGAAGGCATTTAGTCTTAGGAACGAGGCTGCAGGCTGCCAGCCTGTCGCGGTTTCGAAGGCATTTAGTCTTAGGAACGGGGCTGCAGGCTGGCAGCCTGCAGTACAAGGAATTCTTGCTCGATCGTGCTAATTCGATCTTCAGTTGAAACCTCAATCAGGCCCACCTTTTCTGGGCTAAAGCTTGGCGCGCCGGTTCGGCGATGTCGGGAGGGCGCATGACAGTATCTGCTTCACAAAACTTGACCCAAATGCTCCTCGCATGGGGCAAAGGCGACGAAATTGCCCGCGACGAGTTAATTCCGGTGGTCTACGACCAACTGCACCGCATAGCTCGCCAGTATTTTCGGCGCGAACGTGCCGGGCATACGCTGCAAACGACGGCATTGATAAACGAAGCCTACCTCAGGCTGATTGAGCAGTCCGTCTCGTGGCAAAGCCGAAATCATTTCTTCGGCATCGCCGCGCGGCTAATGCGACAGATTCTTGTGGACCATGCTCGATCGCGTCAGCGACTCAAGCGTGGTGAAAACCCGCATCATGTCTCGCTAACGTCAGCCGAAGATGAACTGGAACAGGGTGCTGACCTGGTAGCACTCAATGAGGCGCTTGAAAGTCTGACTGAAGTTGATCCCCAAAAAGGCCAGATTGTTGAGCTTCGCTTTTTTGGCGGACTGACGATTGAAGAAACCGCACAGGTAATGAATGTTTCAACCCCCACGATCGAGCGCGGTTGGCGCGCGGCTCGCGCGTGGTTACAAGCAGTCTTGGTCTGAGTCGCACAAATGAATCTCGAAAAGTGGCAGAAGATTAACGACCTCTTCGACGCGGCGTTAGACTGCTCTGCTGACCAGCGCACGACCTTTCTTAAAAATGCGGCGGCAGGTGAGCAGGAAGTCCAACACGCGGTGGAGGCGATGTTGGCCGCCGATGAGCGACGAGGCCTCCTGCTCGATAGTCCGGCTTACAACGCTGTCAGCACTTTTGTCACATCATCGGTTAGCTCCGGTGATTCACTAAATCTAACTGGCGAGATGATCGGCGACTATCGGCTCGTCAGGGAGCTCGGCAGAGGTGGAATGGGCACTGTTTATCTCGCCTATGACACCCGTCTCGGTCGCCAGGCCGCGTTGAAACTTCTGCCTTCGGTATTCAATAGCCCTGAGCGTGTCCGGCGTCTTGAACGTGAGGCGCGCGCGGCGAGTGCGCTCAATCACCCACACATCATCACAATCTACGATTTTGGACAGGCGAATGGTCGTGACTTCATCGCTTCTGAATTTGTCGAAGGTCGCACGCTGCGCGAGCACGTCGGCACAGACGACTTGACCTTCAATCAAATAGTCGAAGTTATCAGCCAGGTCGCGAGCGCACTAGAAACGGCGCACAACGCGGGCATCATTCATCGCGACATCAAACCGGAAAACATCATGTTGCGGCCTGATGGCTACTCCAAGGTGCTCGACTTTGGATTGGCTAAGCTGACCGAGACTGACTTTGGCAGCCGCGATTCGAAGAAGACTGACTCGGGAAGAACGTCGGTGTTCGAGACGAGGACGGGAACGCTCTTGGGAACCGTGAACTATATGTCACCCGAGCAAGTGCGGGGTGAGAAGTTGGATGGACGCAGCGATCTTTTTAGTCTCGGAGTTGTTTTTTATGAGCTGCTCACCGGGCATCGTCCGTTTAGTGGCGAGACCTGGCATCACACGATGGTGGCAATTACTGACTCCGAACCGATGCCGCTCGGGCTTTACCTGGAAAGCGTGCCCGCCTTTTTGCAATCCATCATCAATCGAGTCTTAAACAAGGATCGCGAGCAACGCTATCAAAGCGCGTCCGAATTACTGTCCGATCTTGAGAAGCTGCAAGACGAGCTAGGGCCGAACACTCATATTGAACGCGATGCTGAAGACCCCCAAAGAATAAACAGAATTAGTGAACAGACGACGCCATTGATGAGTGAAGGGGTCGCAATCTCGAAGAAGCTCAGGAAGCATAAGGCGGCGCCCGTCACGTCATCTGGTAAGCGGCGCTGGGTAAATGTGGTTATCGCGCTCGGAATAATTCTTACAGCTGCCTTCTTGCTTTACTTCCGCGTCGTTCGTTCCAAGGTTCCGGCTATCACTTCCAGGGACACGATTCTGCTGGCTGACTTTGTCAATACAACAGGCGACACAGACTTCGACGGCACTTTGAAACAAGGACTGACGGTTCAGCTGAAACAGTCGCCATTTATCAATATCTATCCTGAAGATCGAGCTCGAGAAACACTGGGTCTGATGGAACGTTCTCGCGACGAAAAGATCACACGCGAACTGGGACGTGAGATCTGCCAGCGTCGTGGCATCAAGGTGCTGATAGTCAGCTCAATCGCCAGGCTTGGACGCAACTACGTCATTACACTTGAAGCAGTCAATAGTCAGAGTGGCGAGACTGTGGCTCAACAGCAAACCGAGGCTGAGGGGAAAGAGCAGGTGCTCAAAGCTTTGGGTAACGCCGCCACCGAGATTCGAAAAAAGCTCGGCGAGTCATTAGCTTCAATAAGCAAGTTCGACGTTCCGATCGAACAAGCGACTACCACCTCGCTGGGAGCATTCAAGGATTTCACGATCGGCGCTGAATTGAGACGTAGAGGCAAATACGCCGAGTCAGTGCCACCGTTCAAACGGGCTGTCGAGTTAGATCCCGAGTTTGCTTTGGCTCACCTGCAGCTCGGAACTTCTTACCGCGATCTTCGAAATCTGGCGCTCGGCAACAAGCATCTGGAACGGGCATTTGAGCTCCGCAGTCGCGTCAGTGAACGGGAACGAATTGAGATCTCCGCGACCTATTTCAGGCATATTACCGGCGAGCTCGACAAGCGAACCGAGATGACCTCGCTGTTAACGCAAACTTATCCGCAGGATCCCTACGGTTTTCATCTTCACGGGAACTCGTTGATGATTGCGGGAGAGTTTGAACAGGCGGCAGAGGCTTATCGCGCGGCGCTTCGTCTGGACGTCGATTATTCGCTTGCGCGAGCGAATTTAGCGCTGGCATTGATTGGCCTCAATCGTTTTGATGAGGCGCTCGACGTTATTCAACAGGGTATCAACCGCGGGCAGGACTCAAGCGGCTTTCACAATCGCCTCTACTTGATTGGCTTTCTCAAGAATGATCAGCAGCTGATGGAGAATCAGATCAAGTGGTTCACCGCACGACCGGACGAATATCAAATCCGAGAAATGCAGGCGCGCGCGCTCGCCTTTCAGGGACGGCGGCTTGAGGCGAGTAGAAGTTTTGCGCAGGCTGCGGCGTTGGCTGAAGCTCAAGGTCTACCGGCTGAGAAGGCTCGGATTCTTTCCAACGAAGCGAACATGAGCGCCAGCTTTGGTATGAGGAGACTGGCCCAACAAGAAATCGCGGAACTTTTGCAGCTGCTTAACAAAAAGGGAATTAGCCCGCAAGAGTTGCAGCCCTCGTTAATTCAGCAATTGGATTCACAGCCTTTGGCATGGACGATGGCTTTGTGTGGCGATCTGAATAAGGCCGACTCTCTCAGCGAAGATTTCGCAAATAAATTTCCGCTCGACACCATTCACAATGCAGTCTGGTTGCCGGTGGTGCGAGCAACTGTCGAGCTGAAGCGTGACCAGTTGAAGCGGAGCTCGGCAGCGATTCAACTTTTGCCAGTATCAAGACAATACGAGCCGGCACTCAATTTCAGACCTACGTGGGTGCGGGGTCTTGCATACCTTCAGTCGAAAGATGGCCCGCAGGCTGAGGCGGAGTTCAATAAGATTATTGAGCACCGAGGCTGGGATGTGCTTTCACCCTTGTGGCCGATGGCGCAACTTGGTTTGGCACGAGCCGCAGTCCTGGAAGGTGATACAGTCAAAGCACGCCAAGCCTACGAAGAGTTTTTCCAATCCTGGAGGCAGGCAGACGCCGATTTGCCGGTCTTGGTCGAGGCAAAGCAAGAGTACGCAACGTTGAAGTAAGTTTGCGGCACCGGCGTCCCGCTCGTGAATAGTCGAGCTAACGAAACTCGACAGCATCACTTAAGAACTTGTGAAAAGTATTGAGGTCGCTTCTAAAGACTTGTGAGCCTCGTTGTCTTTAGGCTGCTATTACTCCAAGTGAAGAAGCTGACCCTTATCAATGTTCCTTCAAGTGCGGGTGCTCGGCGCGTGGGCCAGGACCGCGCGCCGGATTCATTTCGTGAAGCTGGCATCATCGAGCATCTTCGTTCCGGAGGCTTTGAGCTAACGGACGTAGTCGATCTGGAACACATTGTCTTTCGGGCCGATCCGGATAATTCACATCAACAAAACCTTTCGCTCGTGCGTGACACCTGCAAGAAGGTTGCGGAGAAAGTGTCCGGCGCAGTTAAATCCCGCGCGAAGGTCATAATCCTGGGAGGAGACTGTACTGTTACTCTCGGCGTGCTTGCAGGCTTGGTTGACTACCTTCCACAGCTTGGTTTGATTTACTTTGACGGCGATGTCGATTTGAACACGCCTGAGACAACGACCTCAGGGATTTTCGACGGGATGGTGATGTCGCACATCATCGGTCGCGGTGCAGACCAGCTGGCGCGCATTGGCTCGCGTTATCCTTTAATGGACGAGAGGAACATTGTTCTGTTCGGCTATAACTCGGAGTCCGGTTGGATTGATCCCGCTGAACTGGAACAGCTGCGGAACTCGTCGATGGGAAGATACTCGTTGACGGAGGTTCGCGGTAGAGTGGTTGAAGCAGCTACAGTTGCCCTATGTAGGTTGGAGGCAAACGGTAAGTTGGAGGCAAAGGTCGAGAATATTCTCGTCCACTTTGATGTTGACGTTATCGATTCGAATGACTTTCCCGCAGCCGACGTTCTTCATGAGCATGGACTTTCCTTTGACGACGCCATGGCTGCTCTGTCAGTGTTCGTCGGGAGTCCGAAATTCGCGGGCCTGGTAATTACTGAATTCAATTCGGACCGCGATTTGGATGGTTCGTTAGCTCGACGACTTGTTAAGGCTATTAGCGAGATAATGGGACGCGCTCAGGCTTCGTGGTGATGGGGTCAGGTTGAAACAGAGCCGAAGGCTTCCTGAATCGCTTAGATCGAATGCGGTAGTCCACTGATTTACCTTTGCAGCTTTGCGCCTTTGCGGGGAAACTGGAGTTTATCCCGCAAAGGCGCTAAGAACGCAAAGATCTTAAGTCTTAGAATCGATCAATTTATGAAAGCTATCTTTCTGTTAACTATCGGTCTCGTATTCATCGGCGTGCCAGCCTTTGGGCAAACACCAGCGCCTACACCCGAGCCGACGATGACTGTTGACGAGTACGAACCGCGTTCGACGTTGGTCGTGCCTCAGCATCCGGTGACCCGCGCAAAGTATCCGTTCATCGACGTTCACACCCATTTCAACACGTTGATGTCTCGCGACAAGCTTGCCGAATTGGTCCATGAACTTGATCAAATTAACCTAAGCGTCGCAGTCGACCTCAGTGGAAAAACCGGCGCCGACCTCGCTGCGGGCGTCAAGAATATGAAAGGCGCTTACCCGAAACGGTTCGTGCTGTTTGCCAACCTTAGTTATCAGGATGTTGACGATCCTGATTATGGTAGGAAGGCTGCCGCTCGTTTGGAACAAGACGTGAAAAATGGAGCGCAGGGCTTGAAGATTTTCAAGGAGCACGGTCTAACGATCAAGGATGGGGCCGGGCAGCGTATACCTACAAACGATCCACGGTTCGATCCGATTTGGGCAAAATGCGCGGAGCTGCATATTCCGGTTCTAATTCACACTGGTGAGCCGCGGCAGTTCTTTGAGCCCCAGGATCGATACAACGAGCGTTGGTTGGAACTGAAGCAATTTCCCAATCGTGCTCGCCCTCCCAGCCGGTATCCTTCCTGGGAAAAGATCATGGGCGAGCAGTATGCGTTGTTCGCTAAACATCCGCGGACAACTTTTATCGCTGCCCATCTCAGCTGGCACGGCGGGGATTTAGCGAGCTTGGGCCAAATCCTCGACACACATCCCAACATGAATGTGGATATCGCAGCCGTGTTAGCCGAGCTGGGGCGTCAGCCGCGTTTTGCTCGAGAATGGTTTATTCGGTATCAGGACCGCGTGCTTTTCGGGAAGGACATAACGGACTCGTTTTCGGAGTATCACGTCTATTTTCGAGTGCTCGAAACATCCGATGAGTATTTTGACTATTACCGCCGCCGGCATGCGTTCTGGAAGATGTATGGCCTGGCACTGCCCGACGACGTGTTGAAAAAGCTCTATTACAAAAACGCTTTGCGCATCATCCCGGGAATCGATCCAACGGTTTTTCCTCAATGATGTAACCCAACCATGTCATGAGCATTCGATTGCGATGTACCACCGAGGACGATCTCGATTTTGTCCTGTCTGCAGAGTGGAATCCGGAGAATAATCCCTTCGTCGCATGTTGGTCGCGCGAGCAACATGCTTCAGTATTCGCAGCCCCTGATGGCGCCCACCTCATAATTGAAAATCAACCCGAGGGACAACGAGTCGGCTATGTCATTATGGCTGGGTTGGAAAATCCTCACGCAAGCATTGAACTTGGCCGCATAGTCATCACTGAAAAGAACCACGGCTATGGAAGGGAAGCCTTACGACTTGTTAAGAGCATGGCTTTCGAAGAGCTAAACGCACACCGGTTGTGGCTCGATGTAAAAGAGCACAATCAACGCGCGCGTCGCCTTTATGAGTCTGAAGGCTTCATTTTCGAAGGGACATTGCGCGATTGCACTAAGACAAACGCCGGCTTCGAGTCGCTCGTGATAATGTCAATCTTGCGAGATGAGTACTACAGTTCAGGTCAGTGAATCTTTTGCGGAGGCGGCCATGACTTTTATCGAGATTGAAACAGCTGAAGAGATCGCGACTCTGACACTTAATAGAGGAAAAGTGAATGCCATTAGCGGCGCATTAATGGAGGAGTTGGACCTGTGTCTGAGTGAGTTGGCGAACAAGTCAGCAATCAGGGCCATTGTCCTGACTGGCCGAGACAAGTTTTTCTCTTTTGGATTTGATGTTCCCGAAATCCTGAAATTTACCAGGCAAGACTTCGTGAAGTACGCTACCGACTTTACCAGGCTCTATCGAAAGCTGTTCCTTTTTCCGAAACCTGTGATTGCCTCGTTGAACGGCCACACTGTAGCTGGCGGCTGCATGCTCGCGCTTACCTGCGATACCCGGATCATGGTGAGCGGCAATGCCAAAATCTCTCTTAACGAAATCACCTTCGGGTCATCTGTGTTTGCGGGTAGCACTGAAATGCTGCGCTCTCTCGTTGGGACCTCACACGCGGCCGAGATTCTTTATTCCGGCGCGATGTATTCCGCGGAAGAGGCGCACGGGCTTGGGCTCGTGGAAACGGTCTCAACCGAGGAAACACTTCGAGAAGATACGAAACGGATCGCTTCCGCTCTTGCGGCTAAGGATCCAACCGCTTTCGCCAGCATAAAGTCGTTGTTGCGAAAAGAAGTTGGTGAGTCAATGAAGCGTCGCGACGCGGACTCAGTCGAGGAGATGGTGGATATTTGGTTCTCGGAAGCTACTCGAGCACACCTGAAGAACATTCAAATTCATTCTTAGCAGAAAAGGAAACTAAGGGCAGGCGGCGCTCTTCCTTTGCGAGCTTTGCACCTTCGCGGGAAATCCTCCCGGCAGTTTGCCCGCAAAGACGCAAAGCTCGAACAGCGAGCAAGAAATCGTTGAAACGGTTCTGATTTTCAATAAATCGTTTAAGTCACCGGGCTAAAGCCGCGGTGTGAATGAGATCGGGAAATTCCAAGCGGACCACTAGCCAAACTCCGGTAACGATGAAGACGATCGTGGCGAGTCCAACCTAATCCTCGTTTCTTTTACCACTTAAGAAACAATAACAATTCCTGATTCTGACTAAATACTTTTGGCGGGCCCGATGTTATTCAAGAAGAGGGGACAATCACTTGGACGAGGTGGTTTGGCAACAGGTTAAAGACGCCGAAGTGACGGAATTATTTCCGGGCGTCAGAATTCGCCACCTGTGGGCTGGTGAGAACGGGGCGCGAGCCATTATCTTTGAGATCGATCCCGGCGGTTCTTACGTGGGATTGGACGTTCATGAGGAACTGAGATGCAGGTAAGTAAACTTGACGATGATCTTTATGTCTTAATCGGCGACGCCTATCAATCAAACTCTACCGCCTTCATTTCAGGCGATGAGGTCTTGCTCGTTGATGGCATGGGCAGCCGAGCTGACGCTGAAAAACTTCGAGATTGGGTTGAGCAGAAAATGCGCAAAGAAGTTCGCTTTATTATCTCAACGCATTATTTTGCCGATCACATGGCGGCTCTGAACGTCTTCCCGCAGGCCAAGGTCGTCGCTCATAAAAACTACAAAGATACGTTTGACTCAGAGCTTTATCGGGCGAACGAGGAACTGGCGCATTTTCGTGAGCCTGACATTTTGATCTCTGACCAGCTGCAGTTTAGATGGGGAAGTCACACGCTCGATATCTTTCACAATCCCGGCCATACGACAAGCACGCTTGGCATAGATATTCAGCAAGCTGATTTGTTGATGGTAGGCGACACGCTGGTTGGCAACATCGTCTATCTCAATTACTCGACTCCAGAAAGTTTTGCGCCGGCGCTGGAGCGGCTTAAATCTCGAGCTCGAGGATTTGTGCTTTCGAGTCACGGCAACGTTCGCAGCAGCGCGGCAATCTCGAACGCGAAGCACTACCTCAGTAGTTTGGGTGAACATGCTAGCGAAGCTCGGGCTTCTAATGACGTTGAACGGTCCTTGTTGAATACTTCGCTGCAATCATGTTTGCCCGAAGGCGTCGAAGGTATGCCATTTGAAAAGATCTTCCACGAAAGAAACCTTCATGCCGTTCTGGATCGCGGCTTCTTTACGGCGGCGGCGGAAGCGTAAATACTTATCCGCATCAGATTACACGGATGTTTTGTTTGATTTCGGACGCGCGCACTCTCGAAGGTAACTTGCAACTTAAAATGAGGGTCCAAACAATCAGCGGAATCTGTGAAATCTGCGGCCAGGTTTTGAAAACTTAAAACAGACTGGGCTGCAATTCTGGAGGTTCCTCGACCGGTTCGACGAGATGTTCGTCGTCGTTGGCTGGTTGATTTACGTCAGGGCTGACGGGGCAGCTCTTCATCTCTTCAGCAGGATACGGATTCAGCATTCGCTTTAACTCTTCGACAGGAGTACGAGAATCTAACCACGCATCATGCGATTCGGGTTGTAGCATTACCGGCATGCGGTCATGTATAGAACTTAAGAGCTCGTTCGGAGTTGTCGTGACGATCGCGCACGAAGTGACCTTAACTCCACTACCTCGCCAGGTGTCCCAGATTCCCGCGAACGCAAAAACTTCTTCATCTTTGAGCTGGAAGTAATACGGTAATCTTTCTTTGCCTCGCTTCTTCCATTCGTAAAAGCCATCGGCTGGAATCAAGCATCGTCTGCGCAGAAAGGATTCGGCAAAGCTGTGCCTATCTTCGAGAGTTTCGGCGCGAGCATTGATGATTCCCGCGGGCTCTTTGCTCCACGAGGGAATCAATCCCCAATCAAGCGTCGTCAACTCACGACCAGCTTCGGTCTCAGTAACGGCGAGGACTTTTTGGCTCGGAGCAATATTGAAACGCGGCGTCGTTTCGAAAAGGTCCACAGTCGGGGCCCAAAGCCGGACGCGTTTCGGATGCCGAAGTGTGAATCGTCCGCACATAAAAGAAGTAATCAGCTGTCAGTAATCAGCTGTCAGTAATCAGCCGGCAGTAATCAGCCGTCAGTAATCAGCAATAAGCAATCAAGCGTCTCTCATTCACACCCGGTTTCAACCGGGTGTCGAAGAACCCCACGAACCCGCTAACCGTTTCAACGGTTTTCGTCCCACCGAAACAATAAGAAACCGTTGAAACGGTTACAAGGATCCAGATTCCTACGTTTGTCACCCGGTTCAAACCGGGTGTGAATGAGAGACGTTTGATTGCTGATGGCTGACGGCTGATTACTGATTACTGATTGCTGATTACTTCTTCGGTTACCCACGGGTCAAATGTCGGTACTTAATTCGATGGGGCTGTTCGGCGGCGGCACCGAGCCTCGCTTTTCGATCAGCCTCATAATCCGAGTAATTACCTTCAAACCACATCACTTTGCTGTCGCCCTCAAAGGCGAGAATGTGAGTGGCGATCCGATCGAGAAACCAGCGGTCGTGCGAGATCACTACTGCGCAACCCGCAAAGCTCTCCAACGCCTCTTCTAACGCGCGCAATGTGTTTACATCCAAATCATTCGTCGGCTCGTCCAGCAACAACACATTCGCGCCTTCCTTTAGCATCTTGGCGAGGTGCACGCGATTTCGCTCGCCTCCGGAGATCATGCTGACCTTCTTCTGCTGATCCTGACCGGAAAAGTTGAAGCGCCCAACGTAGGCTCGAGAATTCACTTCGCGTGTCCCAAGCTTGAGCAGATCGGTCCCTCCGGAAATTTCTTCCCAGATTGATTTGTCGGGATCAAGCGTGCGACTTTGATCGACATACGCTAAGGACACAGTCTCGCCGACGCGAATGTCACCACTGTCAGGCTGTTCCTGGCCAGTAATCATGCGGAACAACGTCGTCTTGCCCGCGCCATTTGGACCAATCACACCGACAATGCCTCCGGGCGGAAGTTTGAAGGTCATGTCCTCAACCAGGAGATTATCGCCGTATGCTTTGCTTACTTTGTCAGCCTCAATCACCACACTTCCAAGCCGTGGGCCGGGTGGGATGTGAATTTCGAGATCCTCGCGTCGTTTCTCGGCATCGTTTTCCAACAACGCTTCGTATGCATTCACACGAGCCTTGCCTTTGGCGTGTCGAGCTTTCGGTGACATCCGTATCCACTCCAGCTCGCGCTGCAAAGTTTTCTGTCGCTCGCTTTCAGATTTTTCTTCGCGCCGTAAACGTTCCTGCTTCTGCTCGAGCCAGGATGTGTAATTCCCCTTCCACGGAATGCCAGCGCCTCGGTCCAACTCGAGAATCCAGCCGGCTACGTTATCGAGAAAGTACCGATCGTGAGTTACAGCGATGACCGTTCCCGGATAACTTTGCAGATGATGCTCAAGCCAGGCGACTGACTCAGCGTCGAGGTGGTTGGTGGGCTCATCAAGTAAAAGAATGTCAGGCTTTTGCAGGAGGAGTCGGCACAAGGCTACGCGACGACGCTCGCCACCGGAAAGAACTTTGACGGGCGTTTCGGGCGGCGGGCAGCGCAGCGCGTCCATCGCCATCTCCAAACGCGCATCGAGGTCCCAGGCATCCTGATGATCCAGCTTTTCCTGAACTTCGCCCTGGCGCGCGAGGAGCTTGTCCATCTCGTCGTCGGACATCTCTTCGCCAAACTTCGCGTTGATGTCCTCGAACTCTTTCAACAGGTTTACTGTTTCCTGGACTGCTTCTTCGACGACACCTCGAACGGTGCGCGAGTCGTCGATGAGCGGTTCCTGTTCAAGGTAGCCGACGGTGTAGCCCGGCGAGATAACGGTCTCGCCGATAAATTCCTTGTCCACGCCGGCGAGCACTCGCAGGAGCGATGACTTGCCGGAGCCGTTCAGACCGATGACGCCTATCTTGGCGCCGTAAAAGTAGGAGAGGTAGATATCTTTGAGGACGGCTTTCTTGTCGTAGTACTTGCTGACGCCGACCATCGAGTAGATGACTTTGTTTGGTTCAGTAGACATAAGTTGATTGCTGAATGCTGAATTCGGATTGCAGATTTAAGAAACAATAAGCTTACACAGATCGTGAGGAATTGGCGATTGCTGAATGCGGAGTGCGGATTAGAAGTTGGACACGAAACTGGATCATTAAAGCTGCGCTGCGAGGTGGTCTGTAAGGCTGGGATGTAAGGCTTTCAAGGTGAACGATCAAGCTCAACTCAGATCAGCTCAGGGTCAGGAAGGGTTGCTTGCGCCCGCCGCAACTTTCATTGGCACTCATCTTTCATTCTAAGCTTTCTAACTGTCTGCTGGTTTGAGTGCCAATGAAACTTGGAGCAACCCTTCCTGACCCTGAGACGGGGAGGCGTGAGACTTTCAAGTTTGTTTGAAGGCCGATGGAGCGCTCACGAAGAATACAAATTGAAACTATGGCGCCTGGTAAACAAGTACCTTTTTCTTGCCGCCTCTACCAATAAGCCATCCAGTCGCTGCGCCGGCGCCAGCACCGATCACAGTAAACCCAGCGGTAAATGCACGCTCGAGTTTTACAAAGCCGTCGTCACCTCGCCCGGCGAGTCCAAGCGCAAGGCCACCTCCCGCTCCCACGCCCAGGCCAATCAACGTCGCCTTGGCAGCCGACTTTTTGGTGACGTGGTAGACGCTGAAGATATCGTCGCGATTCAGGTTAACAGTCTTCGTTTTCACTGTGAGTGAGAGTGATGTGTCGGAGACGCTAATCAGCTTTCCGTCAATTGCTTCCCCAATTTTCGTTCTTATCGACAGTTTCGAACCAAGGTCGAGTGAATTGAGTCTCGACCAATCTCCGGTCGACGAGTTTCTCAAGTCCTGTGCAAACAAGTTGATGGGCGACAACAGTATTGATGCCAGTAGCGCTAAAGGCACGATTGAATTCCTTTTTAGAGAGAGCATTGAAATCTCCTTTTTGTTGAAAGCGAAGTGCTAGCCGTCGTTTCTTCACGAGGTCTGTTAGTTAACGCGACGTTTCGCTGGCACAGCTATCATCCGGGATGTACGACAGGCTGCCAGCCTGTCGTTCGTTGCCGAACAGGCCAGCTTCTTTGGAGAGAGCAGCTGCAGGCTGGCAGCCTGCAGTACAGGCTACGGGCGACCGAGATAACGATGATCAACCATCAGGCACCGGTCCTGAACGACTTTGATGCCGGCTTTGGCAAGGGCCTCGGCGACGCTATCGTTCCTGATGCCTGACTGCATCCACACAGCCTTCGGTTTCTTGGCAAGAAGATCGTCGAGGTGGGCGGGTACGTCTTCTGCGCGCCGAAAGACATTTACCATGTCGATCTCATCAGGGACATCGATTAGCTTCCGATAAACTTTGTGCCCGAGAATCTCTGTGACTTGAGGGTAATAGACGGGGACAGGAATTATTTGAAAGCCAGCGGACTCCAAATAGCGAGGCACGTAGAACGCCGGCTGAGCTGATTGCGCTTCGGTCTTAATGCCGAGCACAGCAATAGTCTTTGTGCTTCCGAGTAGTTCGACCAGTTGCGCGCGTTGATCGATTAAGTTGTTCTTCCAGTCCATGGAAGGAAGTATAAGGGTGTGTAGCCGCGCACGCGAGGTTGAAAAACTCTATCCATGGATTACGCAGATTCCACGCATCGTTTTGATTGCGCAAATAGAGAGGTATTTGCGTTGGGGAGACCGCTGAATAAGAATTCCGGCAACACAAGCAAGGTGAAATCATGCTGCCGGCCCAATGCTCTCACGTGAAATCTGCGCAATCCGCGGATCAAGCTTTTGTCACCGGGTCAAAAGTTAACGCCGGTCGCAGCCAGGATGGCCAGGACTACGGCTATGATGGCTTCGCCTGCAATCAAGCCCGAGGCAAGCGGGATTCGATATTCCTCTTCTGTCTGAGGTGACACCCGCGCCCAAATAAGTTGAATCACACCGCCGAGAATAAACGTGATCAATACAGATGCGTTGATCAGCATGCCGATGCCGATGGCCGAAGATGCCGGGACCTTTTCGCCCCACTTCTCAGCCATCAGCGTAAGGATGATCCCGACACCTATTCCGATCGCCAATCCAATCAAACATCCTGGCGGCAAAGCGCTGAAGCCTTTGGTAAGGAGCTCAGCGAAACCTGCCCATTTAACACTGATCGGAGTCGATAGCCCGGCGTCACCTCCGATTCCAAACTTGTCGCGCAGCACCGGATAAACGATGGCGGTGGCGATTGAGCCCACCGGCGCTGCAATCAACTGCGCTATTGTCAGGCTGCGCGGATTGGACTTGAGCAGCTGTCCTGCTTTGAAGTCCTGCATCAAAGCTTCTGAAGTAACTGCAATAGTGCCCGTAAGGCCGCTTGAAGACATGTTGACCGGCACGTTACCGGGCGAGATGAAGGCGAAGACGGCTTGCATCATGTTCGACATCGCACTGATGGGGCCCCAGTTTGTTTCGCCCAGCACACGAAGCCCAACCAACATCAGCGGCAGTGTAAGCAGGATGGCTATGAAGGAAAGATAAACAGGAATACCCATGCTGAAATACTGAACCAAACAAATTACAACGGTCATAATCAGCGAGCCGATTCCGACAAACTTCATCGGAAAATCATTCTGGGCCATCTGACTTCCTCGCAGACCACGGAAAGTCTTGACGATCAGCTTCCACTTCAAAGCGAGCGACGTCAGACCGCCCGCTACCATCAGACCAGTCGCCGGCCACATCACCCAACGTAGCGTGTCCGCGAAAGTGGTGTACTGCGAACCATCAGGACCCGTCGTCCACGGAACCATTCCGTGCCTGGCTAAATATGAGGGCAGTATGAACCAGCTAATTGCAGTACCGATGGCCATGGAAAGACAGATGCGAAAACCAACCAGCAGGCCAGAACCGAAGCCCAGCAGACTTATGTTCAATCCGATTCGCATCGGTTCCATACCGGGAAAGAACCACGTATCTCGAATCCATTTGAAGAAAGTAGTTGCCATCATCAGAGCGCCTGACGCAACGGTGCCAATCCCGAGCGCTTTGACGGTTCCAATACCAGCTCCTTTTGCACGTCCGTCATGAAGCACCTTGATAGTCTCACCAGCAGCCAACCCGTCTGCATACGTGAGGTTTTCCTCGTCGATGTAGTGACGGCGCATGGGAACGGCAAGGAGGATTCCGAGAAGACTGGCGCTGCAAAGCCAGAAAAAGATCTGCCACGTTCCTAGGTGGATGGAAATGATTCCCTTCGCATTCAACAAGTCGAACGCGGCCAGCAACACACACATGAATGAAGTCTGGCCCGCGCTGGTGCCCATCGTCTGGACGATATTGTTTTCGCGCGCATTGGTGTTCGAGGCGCGCAGGATCAGAACCAAAGCGATGAAACCAAAGAAGGCTGAGACGACTGACAGGTTGGGTCCAAAACCTAACTTCAAAACACAGTACGGGTAGGCGCTGCCAATAATTAAGGCCACGACCAGACCGACAACGATCGAGCGAACAGTAAGTTCAGGAGTGCGTGACGCGCTGGTGCTGTCGTTCATGGAGTTTGTGCCTCAGTCGAATTGTTAGTGGCGCGGGCATCTCGGCCGTGGACCTCGTGAAAAGCGCTCGCGATGCATCACGGGCGGGACGCGTGCCACACTGCGAGCGCCTTTTATCACGGTTTGCTCAAAAGTGTCGAGAAGTTTAGTTCTAAGCGGCCAGGTAACGATGAAGAAGGGTCTCGAGCTGTGAAAAGTCGATGGGCTTCGTGAGGTAATCGTTGAAACCACCCGCCAAAGCCTTTGCACGGTAATCCATCGTAGCGTGCGCGGAGACGGCGATGATCGGGACATCGTTGAAGTGGAGGAGTTGGCGAATCTGCTGAGCCGCACCGTATCCGTCAAGTACCGGCATGCTCAAGTCCATCAGAATAAGATCGGGGTGCTTTTCCTGGCAGAGCCTTACCGCTTGCTCACCATTGGTTGCTTCCAAAACGCCGTACCCGCTGGCTCGTAAGACGTATCTTAGAATTTCGCGATTGTCTTCGGAGTCCTCGACGACGAGAATGAATGTTACTTCTTTCGATCCCAAGACGACCTTCGCAGCACAACCAAGTGCCGCCTCCCGCAATTATATTAAGAGGGGATATGCTTTCTGCGAAAAAAGTCGAAGGCCTGAACGCTGGGCAGAACGGGGAGGCGCATTCAATCTGGAACAAGTTTTCAGCAGGAAACAATCAGACTTTAAGGGCAAGCCTTCCCCTCAGTCAAGAGCATAGTTTTTGAACAGTGCGGCAAGAAAAAGTAGGTAGTCGCTAAAACTGAGGCCACGGCCTTGCGCCGTGGTAATTCACGTTGGTCGCTAACCGAGGCGGGCCGAGATTTTTGGTGATGCCACGGGCTCGTCCCGTGGAGTGTTCACGCTTCATGCTGCTGGCAGGCGGCAACGTGAAACACCACGGGGCCAGCCCGTGGCATTTTGCGAGCCGACGGATCTGCCTGTTTTTGTAGCTGCGAACATGAAATACCACAGGGCCAGCCTGTGGTATCAAGCGCAGCTGGCCTACTACTTCTGACGAAGGGCCGCAGTGTAGACGCGCGGTGGAGGAGTGTCCCGCTAACGCGATCAGAGCTGACGGTGAGCACAGTAGATCGACATAGTCACGGACGTGGAGATATAGTTGGCGCGCCGTCGTAGTTAAATCCTTAGATACTAACGTTGTCACATGCAAAATTACTCTATTAATCACCCTGTAGTTCCAGTTGTTAAGAACATGATGGCGCCTGTCCTGGTCATCATCGCAATTCTGTTTTCAGCCGGAATTGAGACTTCCACATTCGCGCAGGTCGATCCGGGACTTCTCAGTTCGCTGCATTGGCGCAATATCGGCCCTCATCGCGGCGGACGCACGCGAGCGGTTGCAGGCGTGCCATCTCAACCAAACGTTTTCTACATGGCACAAGTGAACGGCGGAGTGTGGAAGACCGATGACTATGGTCGCACCTGGGCGCCAATCTTCGACGATCAGCCTACCGGCTCAGTCGGCGCTATTGCCGTGTCGATTTCGAACCCAAACGTGATTTACGTTGGCAGCGGCGAAGGCTTACAACGCCCGGACCTGTCTGTTGGAGATGGTATTTACAAGTCTACGGACGCCGGCAAGACCTGGACGCATCTCGGACTTCGAGACGGTCAGCAGATCGCGCAAGTAGCGGTCGATCCCCGTGATGCAGACCGAGTATTGGTAGCTGTTGTTGGGCATCCTTATGGGCCAAATGAAGAACGAGGCATCTTTCGCTCAGTTGATGGCGGCAAGACGTTCGAAAAAGTTTTGTACAAAGACGAAAACACCGGCGGCGCCGACGTTCTCTTCGATCCTTCTAATTCGTCGATTGCTTACGCGGCGTTATGGGAAGCACGTCAAGGTCCCTGGGAGAACGCAGCCTGGAACGGCGCCGGCGGGGGAATCTTCAAATCCACCGACGGCGGCAAGAGCTGGCGACAGCTTGGTGGTGGATTGCCTCAAGGCATCATTCAAGCCAATCTAACGATTTCAGCGGGCTCGCCTAACCGACTATTTGGTTCAGTAGCTTCGCAGGGCCAGGTGAATCTTTATCGGTCCGACGACGCGGGTGAAAGTTGGACAGTAGCAACAACAGACTCACGTCCGGCTGGAAGAATTGGCGGCGGCGACCTCTCGGTGCCACGCATCGACCCAAAGAATCCGGATGTGATCTACGTCGCGAGCACTGTGTGCTGGAAATCAACCGACGGAGGTAAGACGTGGACAGGCTTTCGCGGCGCGCCCGGAGGTGACGATACGCAAGGCATTTGGATCAGTCCGAATAATTCTGACGTGATGCTGCTCGGTTACGACCAGGGTGCAATTATCACAGTCAACGGCGGACGAACGTGGAGTAGCTGGTACAACCAATCCACGGCTCAGCTTTATCACGTGAGCGCTGACAACGCGTTTCCTTATCGCTTGTGCAGCGGCCAGCAGGAGAGCGGATCGGCCTGTGTCTCGAGCCGGGGAAACGATGGGCAGGTAACTTTTCGTGATTGGCGCCCGGTTGGAGCCGAAGAATATGGCTACGTTGCTGCGGACCCTCTCGATCCGGATATCGTCTACGGCGGTAAGCTTTCAAGGTACGATCGGCGTACCGGTCAGGCTCAAAGTATTCTCCCCAAACCATTCCGCTCGGCAGACTTTCGCGTCGTGCGAACGCAGCCGGTGATCTTTTCGCCTGTCGATCCACATACGCTGTTTTTCTCTGCCAACACGCTCTGGAAGACTCGCGATGGTGGACGCAACTGGCAGCAGATTAGTCCGGACCTGACTCGCAAGACCTTCGAAGTTCCGGCGTCAGTCGGCAAATATCGCGCGCAGCAAACTGCCCAACCCACGCAGCGAGGCGTCATTTACACGGTGGCGCCGTCGCCGCTTGACGTTAAGAGGATTTGGGCTGGAACGGATGACGGGTTGATCCATCTTACGACCGATGGCGGTGAACATTGGACTGATGTGACTCCGAAGCAGCTCAAGCCTTGGGAAAAGATCTCGATCATCGACGCCGGGCACTTCGACGCTGGAACGGCTTACGCTGCGATTAATACGCTGCGGCTCGATGACTTGAGACCACATATCTACCGCACCCACGATTCCGGAGCGACGTGGACTGAAATCACGAACGGCATTCCTGCGAATGAAAATGTGAATGCAGTTCGAGAAGATCCGGTACGAAAGGGTCTGCTGTTTGCCGGCACGGAGCGAACCGTGCATGTGTCCTTTGACGATGGTGATCACTGGCAGTCGCTACGCCTCGATCTGCCAGCGACTTCCGTTCGGGATGTGATTATCAAGAATGACGATCTCTGTATCGGCACTCATGGTCGAGGCTTCTGGATTCTGGACAACATCACTCCGTTGCGACAGTTCGCTGCCGGCCGCGAGTTGACGACGAACCTGTTCCGTCCGCAAACGGCGACCCGAGTCCGTTGGAACTTAAATACAGACACTCCTTTGCCTCCTGACGAGCCGGGCGGCGAAAACCCACCGGATGGGGCGATGATTGATTACTATCTCGACTCTTCGGTGAAGGGTGAAGTTTCGCTTGAGATAAGAGATGAATCGGGAAAGACTATCCGGCGCTATTCAAGCAACGATCCTGTGCCGGGCATCGATCCGAGCGTTGCAGTTCCTACCTACTGGATACGGCCAGTAAAGGGTTTCTCCGGAGGGCCGGGCATGCACCGCTTTTTGTGGGATCTCCATCTTGCTCCCATACCAGGTTTGCGACCGACATATCCAATCGCTGCTGTTTATCGGAACACGCCAGCTGATGCGACTTCACCCTGGGTGCTCCCAGGCAAATACACAGTCGTCTTAACAGCAAATGGAAAATCGCAAACTCAGCCACTCCTGGTGGAGATGGATCCGCGTGTTAAAGCTCCGGCTGCGGATCTGGCAAAGCAATTCAAACTCTCGAGCCAGGTTTACGAGTATTGGCGCTCATTCACGGTCTCGACGGAGGTAGTACGAGCACTCAGAAAGCAATTGGCGGATTTGCAAGGGCAATCTCAGAACGTAGAACTGAAGACCAAAATCGAGCGCGTGAATCAGAAGCTTGGCGAATTGATTGGCCCGGAGACACTTGGCCCAGCACCTGCAGCGTCGGCACAGCCAACGATCCAAAGCACCACGCCTCGGCTGCGTACGTTATTCACGGTGATGCAAGCGGTCGATCTGGCTCCAACGCCGCAAGTTGAAGCGGCAGTTGCAGAGGTGGCGAAGGAAGCCGAGACCCTGGCTCAGAAATGGCAGGCGATTCAAACCCAGGACATTCCCGCCCTGAATAAGGAGTTGCAGGCTGCCGGACTGAAGGAGATCAAATGGGACTAGCTGTAGACGTCAGGAAACAACTTTGATCAGCTCGGGGTCAGGAAGGGTCGCTTGCGCCCGCTGAAGTTTCACTGCGGCTCAAGTCAGTGATTATCTTGTAACTTGAATGCCATTCCACCTTCAGCGGGCGCAAGCTACCCTTCCCAACCCTGAGCTGGACAGACTTGACTGGCTCCTGATCAGTTGCAGGCTTTTCAATCTCTCAAACACAAGAGCGAGCGCGACACTAATCAAGAGTCGCGCTCGCTTTCTTTTGAGAAACCCTGCTCTACTACTTCTGATATTCGAAACGAGCTACATCCGACTCGCCCAGGATTACCGTGTCACCCGGACTTAATGTCACATCAGTAATCCGCTCGGACTTCGGATCATTCAAAAATGTTCCATTGCGCGAACCTTGATCTGTGACCGCAACCTTTCCATCACGCACTCCAACCCAAACGTGACGCTTAGAGATGCGAGGATCCGCAATCACAATTTGTGCCAGATTGCTATCGCGGCCTACACAAACCCCTTCCGGCTTCACGTCGAAGGTTTGTCCCGTCAGGATGCCCGAGACAAACTTGATCGAACCATAACTAATTGGAGCCGTGTCAGACGGTCTGACAATCGCCACCGTTGCAGATAAATCAACCGTCCGATCATGCATTCCGGGCGCGACTATCGGGACGATGGGAGGTGGCGCTGACGCAGGCGTCGGTGAATGAGTCGGAGGAGGAGTAGCTTTAGCCGGCTCAGGTTTCTGTGTAGGCGGCGTTGGCCCGGCGGTAGGCTTGGTCGACGGACCTGCAGCTTTTCCAGGTTGACCTTTTCCTCGCCGGCGCAGCAGGAGGAATACAACTACAGCGATGATGATCACGGCAATGATCAGGAACAGAACCACCAGGACGCCGCCCACTAACCAGCCCATTCCAAATCCGGATTTGTCTTTCCCATCAATGATCGCCTGCTCGCTTGTCTGTAGCAGTCGGTCGATTTCAGAATGCTGCGGGAAAAGCCGCTTCACTTGTTCAAACTTTGGCTTTGCGTCCTTGAACTGATCTTGCCAGTAAAGGTCGAGCCCTTCCCGATAAAGCTTGTCGGTTAATCCCAGCTCATTCGCTACACCAACCGCTTTGACGAACTCTTGCGCAGTGTTGGAAGTAACGACAAAGTTATGTTGCGAGTCTTTGCCGAACGTAGCCAGTCCGATAACCTGGCCTTTCGCATTCAAGACCGGGCCGCCGGAATTTCCGTGATCGATGTTGGCGTCAGTTTGCAGAACGGTAGCACCGCTCGCGGAGGGTTTGTTCGCTGAGATGTGACCGTACGTGAAAGTCGCTTCGAGCGCCGCTTTGGGTGCCAGGATATTCTTGAACTCGCCCATATCAGCGACACCGGGATAACCAATTACCGTATCTGAATCGGAGACCTTAACTGCATCAGAATCGCCGAATAACAATACCGGGGCATTCTTAACTTCGATCTTGACGATGGCGACGTCTTTGGCGCTTTCACTCTCGCCCGTAGGGGCGCCGTAGCCTGAAGGCTTGTCTTCGAACGGCATTGCGGTACCGTCAGGAATTACAACGAGGTGGTACATATTGAAGCTATTCAACGTACTATGACTGCGAATGAAATCGTATTCCGACTGCTTCATATTGTTGGGGTCGATACTGTAGAAAGCTTTTCCAACGGCGAGGATGAATCGAGTTATCAGGAGGTTCTTGGCCTTGTCTTCGCCGTCGTGCCACATCTGCGTTACGTGGGCGTTGGTCGCGATGTAACCGTTTGGACTGATGAAAAAACCGGAACCGGAGACCACGTAGTTGTATGGTAAATTTCGCGCGGAGGGCCAGCGCGGATCCTGATAGGTAAAGTTTCCTTCGGGGCCGACAATCAGACGCACGACCGCAGGCTTGCTGTACATTGCCAAGCGCTCGCCCTCAGATACTTCAGCTCTTGCAATTGAGCCGCGATTAAGGGGAACAAAAAGTAACGCGCCAGTTGAAACTGAGATAGCTAGCAAGGCGACGAGGGTTCTACGCATGACGGCGGCTCCTTGGAAGAGTTCTAATATGGGTTGTAGAGTTTCGCTTGACCAAGTCTTAAGTGGCATGGGCACGAGTTCTAAAGCTGCCCTGAAACCTGCGACGGAAGGACTTAAGTTCTTTTTCGTCTTGTGCTTCTAGACGAAAACCTGAGGAAAGTCAATAGAGTAGTGGGGTAGCAGTGCGGCAAGCAGAAGTAGGTAGTCGCTAAAACTGAGGCCACGGCCTGGCGCCGTGGTCACTCACGTTGGTCGCTAACAGAGGCGGGCCGAGATTTTTGGTGATGCCACGGGCTCGTCCCGTGGAGTGTTCACGCTTCAGGCTGGTGGCAGGCG
>DATNBH010000069.1:0-8008 GCA_035572035.1 Pyrinomonadaceae bacterium
TCCACAGATGTTTGATTGAGTGGAGTTGAAGTTGAAACGTAAATCTCCTCTTTGCATCAGATTTGAGCGGCTATTCGATTACACTCAACAAAACATCTGTGGAATCGGCGTAATCTGCGGCTAAGGTTCGCGTCTTCGTCACGGGACCAGCTTGCGGACGAGCTTGATACCCCAACGGCCAACCACAGGAATCTTCCGCATTCTTTCCTGCACTCGCATTGACACGGCGCCTTGCCTCGCAAGATCTATCTTCAACTGTCTCAAGTACGCTGCCGCCGCTCGGCCTTCGGCCACTTCATCGTGTTTGCAGTTGGCGTATTCTTCAATTACCTCGTGGTAAAGAGCAACCAACTCATCGAGAACAAAGTCGATGCCGGCCTCAGCTCGAATGCGTCGCGAGACTTCAGCTGCGTCCTTGCTGTCGTATCTGTTGATCTCGCGAACCAAGGTTTTCGAGTCTAACGGATCACGAAGCGTACGAATTCCAAAATTGAGAGGCCTGAGCTGATCCAGCTCGGCAGCCGTCACCATTGGTCCCACGCCGCCGGCATCACACAGTATCACTGCTGAGCCCACTGCCAACGCCTCTAACGCGCAGCGAGCTTTGGCAAACACCAGATCGTACTGGCCCAGAATTTTCTCAGGCTCACCCGTAGCACTTTGACGACCACTTCCAACCACATCAAGCTCGAGATTGGCTTCTGCGCACGCTTCGCGAACGACCGGCAAATGAGTTTCTTCATTCGCATAATTGCTAAACAACAGCGCGCGGCGAGGACGTGGAGGCAATGGCGCGGCTCGCTGGTTGAATCTAGCCAGGTCAACAAAATTGAGCAGCACTCGAATGCTGGCCTCTGGAATGTCGTGACGATGAATCAGTCGATCTCGACAGGCGTGGTCCACCGCGACGTAGCGCCGCACGCGGGGAAACGTGACCGGCGTCTCGTACCAGTTGCTCCAACCATGACAGAAATTAATTGCGGGAACGCGCGGAAAATGTAGCAGCGCGGTCATCGTGTCCATGTGGTGATGTCCATGGATCAGATCGGGCGTTTCATCCATCTGGTTCAGGTCATCAAAGACCTGAACATTTGCTGATTGCAGTTCGGCGGCTACTTCGCCGAGTTTCGAGCTGTAGACGAAGGGAACATGCCCCAGCTTCATCAGGCCAAGAGCGACATCCCGGACGTACAACTCTGATCCGCCTCGGGCGGCAAGAGCATTATTCGTGATGAGTATTCGCAATCCCACAGTTTTTGAATCCAAGGCAGGGCAGTGCCACTGCTTCTTCACGGGCAGGATGCCCGTGCCACTGTTTCTTCACGGGCAGGGCAGTGCCACTGCTTCTTCACGGGCAGGATGCCCGTGCCACTTCGCGATCAATTTGAGCCATGGCCTCGACCAGAGGACCGAAGTGCTCGCGATAACGAATCACGTGCGAATAATGTCCGGCGGCTACCTGCTCCTCGCCGTAACGCTCGTAATAAGGCTTCTCGTTGAGGTCAACAGCTTCAGTCGCTATGACCGGGCGCAAACATTCCGACTTGAAAGCCTCGAGACGATTCTTGCGAATGGCCGCATCAACTTCAGCATCCAGCTCAGCATAACCACGAGCCGCAGACATCTTGCGTTGAAAAGCTTCATCGTCAAGTTGCAGTTTTACGCAGCCATTCTGGTCGGCTACATCCGGCGCGCCTGTCAGCGGAAAATCAAAATTGCCGATCTGGCGCCCACCCGATTTATTGGCGAGGTTAACCGCCGTATTGATAATCAATCGACAAACATCATGAGTCGGGTTGTAGCCTTCGAGCGCGTCACCCGCGACGAGCTCAATTTCCCGATCACGCAGCTGTGACGCCAGCTCGCGAGCGAGTGAGGTAAACTTTTCAAAGTCTCGCTCAAGCAGGGCGCTGTAAGCGTCGGCGTCGGTAATTCGTCCATAAATTGAACCTGCTCGTGCCCCCACTCGATCAAGCAACCGCGTTGTCGAAGACAAACGAGAAATCCCCGATCGACCTGAGCCATCGGTCAGGACAAAAACTAAAGGCCGGGTGGTTTCGAGCCAGTGATACACACGCAACTCGTGCCCGGGATGTGCTATTACCAATGCTGCCTTTGGTTCGTGAAAGCCCATGTTCGTTTAGTGTGCCGTCTCAACAATCCATTTTCGTAAATCAGCTCGCATCAGCAACAACAAAGTTGCGGGAACCGTGGTCGCGAGCAACCCGCCAACTATTATTCGCGGCCACATCGACTCGATGAAACTCAAGCCGAACGCGGCGATGAACAACCCCGCCACCGCCGCTGCCAGGGCTGACAATGAAATCCAAATGAGTTTGGTTTCGAGACCTGGAATTTCGCGTTTCAAAATCACAAAACGATTGACCAGCGCTAACGCGTAGACTGCGACTCCTGCCCATGCAGCGCCCGTCAAGCCCAGGACCCGTGTGAACGGATAAAGCAGCAGCAGGAATATCACGGCCTCAAAGGTCTTACCGCTGGCTACCGGTCGCGGACGATTCAAGCCAAACAGCAATGAGGTGATGATCAGCGTTAGGCCGCGCATTGGAATAAGTAAAGAAAGGACTTTCAAAACCGGAGCCGCGTTGGCCCACGTATTGCCGTAAAGAAACTGAATGATCTCATTTGAAAGAGTGAACATCGGCGCCAGCATGCAGATTAGCAGCAGCGAACTGATCGTAAAAACTCTGGTGAACGCGATACCAAGCCGCGAGGGGGCCGAGGCCGCCAGCTCCGCAAAAGCGGGCAAGGTAGCTTTGCCTAGGCCATAAACAAGAACACTAATCGGAAAACTTGCCAGCGTGTAAGCGAGGGCGTAATTTCCTAGCGCGCTCGCGCCGAGCAGCCGTCCTACCACCACGTTGTCTGCTGTCGTGGTGATATAAGAAGCAACTGCGATCACAAGGCCAAACTTCCCAAAACTGATCACTCGTTGCAGCGCCAGCTTGTCAAAGGCGAACCGTGGCCGATACGGGTGAAACACGTAGGAGAAGATCATTCCGAACAACGCTGTAGCCAATTGGCCTAAAACGAGCGCCATGACGCTTCGTAAGCGCACCACAAGAACGATTGTCAGGAATGCTGCCACTATGTTAGTTGTCAGCTCGTACCAGAAAATTCGGGCAAAGCTAATCTGCTTGCGGAGAATTGCCAGCCCGATGTTCTGCATTCCATCAAATAATGTTGTTAGACTAAGAATCGGGATCAAGCTCAATAACTTCGGCTGACCATAAAAATGCGCCACCGGGTAGGCGCTCGCCAGCACCAACAATGCGAGCAAAAGGCTGCGCACCAGTTCTGCTGACCACACGGTGTTGAGCTGCGCATGTAGTTCTGTGTCGTTATTGAATTTTCTCGCCAGGATGGTCTGGTCGAGGCCGAGTGTAGTCAGCGCATTCAAACCCAGCACGATCGTCAACGCCATGCTGAAGAGACCAAATTCCTCAGGCAGCAGCAGCCGCGCGATCACGACTGAACGAAAGAAGCTAATCACTTGCCCGATGAGAGATGACGAGGCGTTCCAACTGACCCCGGAGAGAACTCTGCGGGTGAGACGAGGCGGGCTCGGCACGGCGCGAATTTCAGCCGCCAGGTTTTTCGCTTCTACGCCGTCAGTTATTATTTCCGAAGATTCCATTGAGTCTTACGATGCCAACCATTCAATCCGAAATTCCGATGCCGATCATCGTAGGCGTGCCGCGCTCGGGAACCACTCTACTAAGGTTAATGTTGGACGCTCACTCAGAATTGGCTGTGACTCATGAGGCTGGCTTCATTCCTCTGGTCGCGAATCTCAGCAATCCGCTTAGCCGAGTGTTTTATCAGAGATTCTCGAGCAGTTTCAAAAACGGCCGTTGGCCCGCACTGTCGCGCAAAAACAATATACGGGAAGATCTTTATAGCGTCGTCACTGCTTTGAAAACCTGGAACGATTTTCACATACCGCGGGAAGAGTTCAAACAAGCCCTGATGCAGCTCGAGCCCTTCTCGGTTGCGGGCGGAGTTCGTGTATTCTTTCGCCTTTACGCGGCGCGGTTTGGCAAATCTCGCTGGGGCGACAAAACTCCTTTTTACACTCAGCATCTCGAAACTGTTGAGCGAATACTACCTGAAGCTCACTTCATTCACATCATTCGAGATGGTCGGGATGCGGCGGTCTCGGGAAAGGGTCTGCCGTTCGTTGGCGGCGATATCGAGCGAATTGGCGCGAATTGGTCGCGGCAAATTCGCAAGACTCGCGGTCAGTCAGGGGCTTGTCGCCATTACCTGGAAATTAGATACGAAGATCTCATCCTGAACACGACGAACGTTCTCAAAGAGATTTGTGACTTTATCAAGCTTCGCTACGAGCCAGACATGGAAAGTTACCATCTCCGTGCTTCTGAGCGCATGAACGAGCTTGAGAATACTTATGATGACCGGGGAAATGTCGTGGTTCGAAAGGATGATCGACTGTTGAGGCACCAGCTAACGTCCAAACCTCCGGAGCCTGCTCGCATTGGGCGCTGGAAGACAGCTATGTCTGCTGATGAGTTATCACGCTTCAACCGTGTCGCCGGCCAAATGCTGCAAGAGCTCGGCTACGAAAAATGATCAAAGTCGCGGCTCTCACTTCCGGGAAGCACTTTCCTTCGAGTCGCTTTCGTATTCGGCAGTTCATCGTCCCGCTTCAATCGTTCGGAATCGAGATTTCCGAACACTATCCGTTTGCCAACAAGTACCACACTAAAAGACTCGTGCCGGTCGGCATGCTGGCGCGCTTGCCCGGCGTTCTGGCTTCGCGTCAGGCTGATGTAACTTTGTTCGAGCGCGAGCTGTTGCCGGGAAGATTCACGCTGGAGCGCTTTGCGGGCACAAAGCGCCTGGTCGATATCGATGACGCGCTATGGCTGAACGCGGACAGGTTCTCGGAAAAGTTAGCGAGGCTCTGCGACGGTGTCATTGCTGGAAATCGCTACATCGCTCAACATTACCAGCATGCCGGCGCGCGCGTCTGGGTTGTTCCCACGTCCATTGATACAGACAAGTGGCGGCCGGCAAATTCACGAGCCAAAGATCGTTGGTCCATCGGGTGGACGGGAACTTCCTCAAATCTCAAATATCTCTCTGCGATTGAAGAACCTTTAGCAGCGTTCCTCAACGAACATCAGGATACTGAACTATTGGTGGTATGTGATCGACAGCCCGCCTTCAAAAAACTTCCGCCGCAAAGTTGGCGTTTCGTTCGCTGGACTCCGGACACCGAAGTTGAATCAGTTCAGAGCATGGACGTCGGACTGATGCCACTGCCTGATACCGAGTGGACGCGCGGCAAATGTGCCTTGAAGATGATTATGTATCTGGCTGCGGGCGTTCCGGCAATCGTGAGTCCGGTGGGAGTAGCGAAGGAAATACTCGCTGCCGGTGAAGTCGGCTTATCAGCGAGCGATGATAATGACTGGTATGAGAGCTTGACCCGTCTCTACAACAACCGCGAGCTTTCCTCGCGTCTCGCCGCCAGTGGACGGAGGTTGGTTGAAGAAGAGTTCTCGGTTCATAGCAACGCCCCCAAACTTGCCGCCGTGATTCGCGAGGTCGCCGAATGAGATTGAGGAACCTTTGAACAACACGGTAACGATGATATCTGAGTTGATGCCACGGGCTTGCACCGTGGTCGATTTCACGCTCGCCGCTACCAC
Organism: Pyrinomonadaceae bacterium; assembly: GCA_035572035.1. GTDB lineage: Bacteria > Acidobacteriota > Blastocatellia > Pyrinomonadales > Pyrinomonadaceae > JAOAPY01. The sequence goes on from DATNBH010000069.1 coordinate 5,700, forward strand.
CCAGCTAGGGAGAAATAACTTGATGCCACGGGCTTGTCCCGTGGTCGATTTCACGCTCGCCGCTACCACCCAGCTAGGGAGAAATAACTTGATGCCACGGGCTTGTCCCGTGGAGTGTTACGTTACGTTGCGTAGCTTTTTGAAGAATTCCGATACGTTGCCGTCAGCGTGAACCTCCACCGTGCAAGCCGGTGGCATCCAGGAGTGCTTCTGGTCATTTTTGTAGCACTCAACGTGAGCATAACCACGGTGCAAGCCCGTGGCATCCTCTACCGGCATTTAGTACTCCCATACCCTCTTAGTCGCGTACCTTAAAGTGCTGTGCTAATCTGTCCTTCCCCACGACAGGTACGTAAATGAGTCAACAACTTCTGGATACTCCCACCATCGACGCCGCGCCCGATGAAACGACGGTGGGTTTGAGCGGCGTTGTCGAATCGGCGCCAGCGCGCCCGCACCTTCACGTCTCAGTAGCACAAGTTCCAGCAAAGCAACGAACACGAGTCCTGCACATCATTTCCGATCTCAATGTTGCTGGGGCAGAAATGAAGCTCTACAAGGTGCTCGCTGCGTGCGATCGCAGTCGCTTCGAGCCGGCCGTGGTCTCGATGAGGAATCAAGGAGACCTTCGCCAACTCATCGAAAACCTGGATATTGAGGTATTCAACCTCGGGATTCGCGGTTCAGTGCCGGGTCCGATTTCTGTGTCGCAGCTCACTCGCATTGCCCGAAATTTCAGGCCGGCTTTGATCCACGGCTGGATGTATCACGGCAATCTGGCGGCTCAATTCGCGGCCGGGGTGATGACTGAAAAGCCGGCGGTCGTTTGGAGTGTCCATCAATCACTTTATAGCTTCGACTACGAAAAATGGCTGACCGCTCGAATCATACGGCTAGGCGCGCGTTGGTCCCATTTGCCGGACAAGATTATTTACAACTCAAACACGAGCGCCCAACAGCACGAGGCCATTGGCTATCGATCAGACAAGCGCATAGTGTTGGGCTACGGATTTGATACGAACTTGTTTGCGCCTTCGGACGAAGCCCGGCGCAGCGTGCGCGCGGAGCTCGGCGCTCCTCAGGATGCAATCCTAATCGGTTTGGCAGGACGCTATCATCCAGCTAAAGACCACGCTAATTTCCTGCGCGCCGCAGCGCTTGTAAAAAACAATCACGCCGGCGTGAGATTCGTTTTGTGCGGAAGTGGAGTCGATAGCAGCAACGACGTTATCACTAGCCTGGTGCGAGAACTGGGCCTGAGCGAGTGTACCCATTTGCTGGGTGATCGCCGTGACATAGCTCGCATCATTGCCTCGTTGGATATCGCGGCTTCATCGTCCAATACCGAAGGCTTTCCAAACGTGATCGGAGAAGCCATGTCGTCCGGTGTTCCTTGCGTAGTAACTTCTGTCAGCGACCTGCCACTCGTCATCGGCACAACGGGACGCGCGGTGCCCCCGCGAAATGCTGAAGCGCTCGCAGCCGGGCTACGGGAATTGATCGGCCTGGGTGTCGAGGGTAGGAAGAGGCTTGGACTCGCTGCCCGAAATCGAATCATCGACCAGTTCTCGCTCAACGCCGCGGTAGCCCGGTATGAAGCTACTTACGAGCGCGTCATCAAGGGTCGTAACTCTCAACCACTTTGAGCTGCAACGATTGCGGATTTATCTACGCGCTGAAAGGGTAGCGAGCTTTCATATAGTCCATTCCAGTCTCACCATCGCGCTCGCTGCCCGCGATCTTTGTCTCACCGAATCACCAACATCACCTTGCGTGGCGGTGCGACCGCCGACGTTGGCCAACTCTTCGCCGAACGGGTGGTAATCGTGCCGCGAGATGCCGGATAGTGCTCCACTCTGATCTACCACCAGGCGCGGAGTGCCCAGGTGATCCGGCACCAGCCAGCGAACATTCGCGGTCTCGTAACCCCACGCCTCAACTTCCATCAACCGCGCCACGTTGTCTGGCGTCGCATTTACAGTCACTCTGATCTTGGTCGTGGTCACCGCGCTGAAAGGTATTTTGCGCCACACTAAGTTATTTCCGGTAATACTCCCGCCCGTCACCGCCGTCCATCCCGACGTGTCGGGATTCCAGTACTGCACCTGGAATGAGGTGGTCCCGTAATTGGAAAAAGTTTGCGTCGCGCTCGGATCTGACTGCGTCGTATAGTCGTCCCGACAAGTGAAAACGTCGATCTCGTCAATCGTTTTCGGGCCGCTGAAAGCGACTTCAATCCAGGTCGGCACGCCGTGCTCGTCTCGCCAGTAATGGTCACCGTTTGCGCCCATGTAACGAGTCCCGTCATT
>DATNBH010000070.1:0-129480 GCA_035572035.1 Pyrinomonadaceae bacterium
GATTTAAGGGATCTGAATAAAATCCGAGTTTTAGATCTGTGTTACTCCGTGTTCATCTGTGGCCGAGAATGAACTACGCCCGGGCGGTGCGATCTTTGCTGCGTCAAGTATATTAATGCCGTTGCAACCGGGCGTGAATGAGATGGGCCTGACCGCAGCTCAGTGCGCGCGCACAACGATACTGTTCACCGTCAGCGCATTGCCCGTAGCTCGTTGCAGCTCAGCGATCGCTTTGTTCAGATCAGTCTGCGCCCTGAGCTCGTTTCCGCGAGCCGTAGTCAAAGCCGTCTGACGCTCAAGGACGAGAAACACCGTCGATTGCCCCGCGTCGAGTTTTCGCTTCTCGCTTTCGTACTGCTGCTCACTCGCAGCCCGATTAGCAGCCGCCGCGCGCAATCGAGCTTCCGAACTTCTCACCACCTGCAGCGCATTTCGCACTTCCACCTGAATCGCTTGTTCAAGCTGCTCGCGTTGCGTGGTTAGCCGCTGACCTTCAACCAATGATCTGCCCAGCTGACCTTCCGCAGTCCGGTTTCGCAGCGGCAAACTAACCGATACGCCCACGCGGAAGTTGTTGTAGCGATTCAGCAACAAGTTCTCAAATGACTGAGGATATCCCCCCAGCAATGCCGGCGAGACTGATTGCACCGGTTGGGCCGGCAAGGGTTGCAGCCCGTTGAGGACCGACAATTGATTGACTCTATCCCGCAGTTCGATCGACGAGCTCGCTAAGGGACCATTGCCACCTGTTGACGTTCCGGCCAGGCCGACCATGCCGTAGCTGCCAACCAAATCGACTTGCGGTTTCGTTTGATCGCGATAGAACTTCTGATCGACTTGATTGATCTCGCGAGCCAGATTCGATTGCTGTAGCTCCGGCCGGTTATCAATCGCCAGCTTCATCGCCTCAGAAAGCGAAATTTCCGGGGCCGTCAAATCAACCGCATCACCGGGAATAATCGAAGAGTTCCAAATTGAGGCTTGGCGATTCTCGGCGATCAGCATCTTGAGGTTGTTTTCCGATCGCGAGACGTCTTCCAAAGCCGTGTATAACGACTGCTCGAATCCAGTTACCTGAGCGTCTGCAGCTACGATATCGATAGGAGCAAGCTGACCTTCACTCACCAGGCGCTTGTTGTGTTCCAGCTGTGCGCGCGCATCCCGGACTGCATCTCGCTGCACCTGCAGATTGCGCAGTGCGAACGCGAGGTCCCAGTATGCTCGCTGGACGTTCGTAATCGTGTCGATTGCACGCTGCCGAAATTGAACGTCTGTGAGCGTCAGGTTGTGTTTCAGAATCTCGATTTGGCGACGCGCGTTGTCCGTTCGCAATCCACGCGCGAGCGGTTGCGCAAAAGTAAAAGTCAGCGCGGTTGGATACTGGGGATTGAGCACTGCAAAGGCATTATTGGTGTTCAGTCGAATCGACGAAAAGTCGATGCGATAATTACCACCACCGTTCGGAGCGAGTCCTTCCAGCCGCGCTGTGCCAGTGTAATCACTTTGAACGACAGCATTAGCGCTGCCGCTCAAGAAACTGGAAATTGGGGTCTTGACGCGTTCGAAGTACGACTGACTCGACAGGCGCGGGTCGTAAGCGCCGCGAGCGCCGAGCAGATCGAACTCAGCGATCTTCACGTTCTCGCGCGCAACTTCGATGTCTTTGTTGTTTTCAAGCGCGAGCTTGAGGGCGTCGCGTAATGAAAGCGGCTGCTGCTGATCCATGTTTACGCCCACGCGACCGAGCTCGGGCAGCGTGACCTTGTCGGAACGATAGTTTGGAGCAATTGCCGGCACGTTAATAGTCTGCTCAGCAGTCGTCGGTGTCGGCGCTGGGGTTGCGGTTGGCTGTTGCGCTGACACTCCGAATGTCGTTAGCAAGATCATCCCAAGAATTGCAATGAAAGATGCGGCTTTGCCGCCGCACAGTGCGGAAAGGCTCTGTCTTTCCGGCATCGCGCCTTTATTTATTAGCGAGGCTGCACCTCGCAGCTTTCGAGGCGACTCTAAGCTTCTATAACTCTCGATCATGAAAACTAATCCTTTTGATTCCAATCCAGCTACTCCTATCCGCAGATTACGCAGATTCCCCGGATGCTTTGCCGGTAAGATTTCATAGTCAACTCTCAAATAAACACAACCAAACCATCTGTGAAATCTGCGCAATCTGCGGATAGGTCTTTACTGCTTTCCAAACATTCCCAAAATCGAAGTGGCCGCCGTTGCCGTCTTGCGTCTGGCCCATGCGAAGGCGCCAGTGAAACCCGCAGACATGCGACTCCAAACTTTACTCTTCGCGAGATCGTCGAACAGAGAATAGAAGACTGGCACTGCCAACAGAGTCAGCAGCAGGCACAGCGACTGTCCTCCAACCACGAGCACACCAATCGAGCGGTTAGTACCAGATCCCGGGCCACTCGAAATTGTGAGCGGCAACATGCCGGCCACGAGCGCGATCGTGGTCATCAAGATTGGTCGCAGACGATCACGGTTGCCGCGAATAATTGCGTCGAGACGCTCCATGCCCCGCTCGCGCAGCTGGTTCGTGTGATCGATCTGCAGAATGGCGTTCTTCTTGACCACGCCAAACAGCAGCAACAATCCCAACCCGGAAAAGATGTTCACCGTTTGGCCGGTGATCAGCAGCGAAACAATCCCGAACGGAATCGCGAGCGGCAAAGTCAGCAGAATCGTGATCGGGTGAATAAACGATTCAAACTGCGCCGCCAAAACCATGTACATGAAGATGAACGACAGAATGATCGCCAGCATGAAGTAATAACCGGCGCGGCCAAGCTCCTTCGAGCGCCCCGCAAGACCAGTCTTGTACGCTGGATCGACTTTCAATTCCTGTCTGAATTTGTCGAGCGTCGCCAACACCGCGGCTTGCGAGCCACCCGGCTTAACATTGGCAAGCAAAGTCACCTGGCGCTGACGATTCAAGCGATCAATCGCGGAAGGCCCGGTTCCGTTTTCAATATGGACGAGATTGTCGAGACTCACCCAGCCAATCTTTGCAGACGAGACAATCATGCGCTGCAAGCCTTCGACGCTGGCCCGATATTCTCCCGTCGCGCGCACGCGCACCGAGTATTGGTCCTTGCCGGCATTGAAGGTCGAAACTTTTTCGCCCGACACGAGCGTGTTTACTGCTTGCGCGATGTCACCCACCCGCACACCTAAATCAGCGGCGCGCGGCCGATCAATGATGAGACGTAATTCCGGTTTGCCGAGGATGAGTGTCGAGTCCACATCAACGAGATCAGGAATCGTCTTCATCTTCTTGAGGAAGTCGTCGGTGTACTTCGCCAGCTTGTCCAGATCGGGACCATTGATAACGTATTGAATGTCGGCGTTACGAAAACCGCCGCCTGAAAATGCAGCGACCTGCTGCACCGAGGTGCGGAGCTGATCGGGATACAACTTCTGATATTTGCCCAGAATCTCTGAACGCGCGCGCAGCATCAGCGCATCCTGCGAGTTCTTGCGCTCCTCGAGTGGAGCCAGCTTTACGTAGACGCTGGCCAGGTTTACCTGCTGTTGTTGTCCGGCTCCAATCGTGGTCAAGGTGTCGGTCACACCGGGAAGCTGGCGCACATCCTGGGCAATCTTTTCGGCTAACGCAGAGGTGGCTGCAATCGTGTAACCCTCAGGAGCTCGAAGGTTGATTTCAAACTGCGATTGGTCATCGACGGGGAGGAAGTTCTTTCCCACAAACATGAACAACGGCACGATGCTGACGATGACAAGGAAGCACGCCAGCACAATGATCCAACGATGAGCCATCGACCACTGGAGCATGCGTGTGTAGGCGCGATCGATTGGTCGATAGAATCGAGACTGCTTGGATCCGTGGTCGGCTGGTTCAAGAGCTCGATCAAGAGGGCCTTCTTCGGCGTCGTCACTGCGCTTGATTAGACGAGCTGCGAGAGTCGGCGTCAGCGTGAAAGACACAACCAACGATACGAAAATCGCAAACGAGGCTGTGAACCCGAACGATGACATGAACCGGCCCACAATTCCGCCCATAAATCCGACCGGCAAAAAGACCGCCAGCAACGACATCGTCGTCGCCATAACTGCGAGTCCGATTTCCCGCGTGCCTTCGATGGCTGCTTGAAACGGAGGTACCCCTTTTTCCTCGATGAAGCGAAAGATGTTTTCCAGCACGACGATCGCGTCATCAATGACGATGCCGACCATGAGCGTCAGCGCGAGCATGGTGATCTGATTCAGTGTGAAGTTCATCGCGCTCATCAAGCCAAAGGTGGCGATGAGCGAAGTCGGAATCGCAATGCCGGCAATCAACGTCGAGCGGAAGCTCCAGAGAAACAGGAACACGACGATTGCCGCCAAAATGCTGCCTTCTATCAGGTGCTTCTGAATCGATTCGATCGAAGCCTTGATGAATATTGATTGGTCGCCGACTACCTGCGTGCGAAAGCCCGGCGGCAAAGTAGCCTGAAGTTCTACGAGGCGCTGCTTGACGGCATCGGCAATTGCGACTGTGTTCTGTCCTGATTGTTTCGAAACAACCAACGTCACCGCGGGCTCGCCATTCAGACGAGCTTCGGTGCGCGGCTCCTCAAAACTATCTTCCGCGTAGCCGAGATCACTGAGCTTGACTGAATAGTTACCGCGATTCGCGATAACGAGATTATTGAAATCCTTTGGGTCGATGACACGACCCATCGTGCGGACCGTCAACTCCCGCGTGCCTTCATCGACGCGTCCACCCGGCAACTCAATGTTTTGCAGCTTTACCGCATTCGCGACTTCCGCGACGGTGACGTTGAAGGCGCGAAGCTTGTCTGGATCAACCCAAATCGCGATCTCGCGAGTGCGTCCGCCAATGATTTGGACGTCGCCAACTCCGTTGATGGACTCGATGTTTTGTTTAATTTGCTTGTCGGCAATGTCCGTGACTTCTTTCAAAGACCTGGGTGCTGAGACTGCGATACGAACCACTGGAGTCGCATCGGTATCAAGCTTTTGAACAGTTGGCTTCTCTGCGGTTACGGGCAGGTCGTTAACAATCAGATCAATCTTATTACGCACTTCCTGGGCGGCCACGTCAGCATTCTTCTCGAGTAAGAACGTGATGAAGATCTGCGATGCGCCTTCGACAGAGGTTGATCTGAGTTCGTCAATACCGCTGATGGTGTTGACGACACCTTCTACCTTGTCAGTGATCTCGGTTTCTATTTCCTGCGGAGAAGCGCCCGGGTTAATAACGGTGACCGTGATCGTTGGCAGGTCAATCTTCGGAAACAAATCAACGCCCAGCGACTTGTAAGAGAAGAGCCCAACCACCGTCAGACTCAAAATAATCATCGTCGCGAACACCGGACGACGCACACAAATTTCAGCAAGTTTTTGCATTTTAGAAAAACGTTCTTTGTACTTTGTCCTTGGTTCTTTGTTCTGTTACCGATGCTTGACTTGTTTTCTGGAACGCGTCGCTGGATCAGCGAACAAAGATCAAAGAACCAAGTACGAAGATCACTGTTTTACAGTTATTCCATCACTCAACAATTCAGTATTGCTGGTGGCGACGATTTCGTCGGCGGCAACGCCTTGTTTGATTTCAACGAGGTCGCCTTCAGTCTGGCCAAGCTGCACGAGCCGCTGCTGCGCATGCCCGTCTTTGATTACGAACACGCGGCTGACGCCCGCTTCTGTTTTAACTGCGCGCGCCGGCACCAGCACCGCCGGCTCCGTTCGAGGCAGGAGGATGCGAACGGTTGCGAACTGTCCAGGCTTTAGAGCTCCACTGCCATTTTCAATTTCCGCTTCGACGGTCAACGTGCGCGAGTTCGGCGTCACATTTGGAGAGATGCGCGCGATTCGCCCGCTGAACGAGCGATCGGGCCAGGCGCTTGTCGTTACCGAAACTGACTCTCCAGTTTTGACTTGAGGGATGGCTTGCTCAGGTATGTCTATCCGCACTCGCAAAGGATCGGTGCGCACTACCGTCGCCACTTTGGTGGTTGTCGTGACGTACTCGCCGAGATCGACCGGCCGCTCAGCCACAAAGCCGTCAATCGGCGAGGTGATGACTGTGTATGCAAGCGCTCTTCGTGCCAGGTCTACCTGACTTTGAGCGTTCGCCACATTCGAGCGCGCCACCGCGACTGCGGCAAAGTTCTGCCGAGCTTGTGCGAGGGCTGCTTGATAAGTTTCCTTCAGCGCATCACGTTGGGCTTTTTGTTGATCGAAACTGGCGCGCGAGACGTCGCCGGACTCGATCAGCTTCACAGCCCGCTGCAGGTTCTTTTCAGCAAGTTCATAATTCGCTCGCGCAGCTGCGACTTCGGGAACTCTTTCCGGATCGAAGGGTTGATTCGGACGCACACCGATTTTCTCTTCTGCCTGCCTTGTCGCTGCTTTTGCACTTTCGAGTTGTGCGATCGCCTGATCCAAACGCAGCTTGCTGTCTTCTGACTCGAGCTTCACGATCATTTGTCCGCGTTTCACATAACTGCCAAGGTCAACACCAAGCGCCACAACTTTGCCGGACGTCTGCGGTTGCACATCGCTCTGCATGTCTCCCGCCAGACTGCCCGTCGCTTCGAAGTATCGAGGCAACTCACGCTGAATAGCTGATGCCGTAGTCACGTCGATTGCCGCAGGTGATGGAGAAGCGCTGGCATTTACGCGCACATTTGCCTTGGAGCCGCCGCACGACATGGCAATCGCCGACATCGTGAACAGGCTCAACAGAAGCAGCCAAATTTTGAATTGCTTATTGGGGGTCATTTCAATTGCTTTCATGATCGCCGGGAACATCTTCTGCTTTTTCCTGCGTGGCACGCGCGTCCCGCCCGTGGACTTTGTGGCACGGGCCTCCCGCCCGTGGACTTTTACTTCTCACCTTTTAGTTATGCCGCCGAGCAAAATGTCGGCGAATGAGCGCGCTGCATCCTGGTTTGAAATATCCAGCAAGGTGCGCTTTGGATCCCATAATGTGTTGTTCAGTGAATGATGAATGACCATTCCGATAAAGGCTCGTACCACTACCGCCGGTTCAAGCTCAACCAAAGCGCCGTCGAGCTGGCGTTGCCGGACATAGTCACCAAGAAACTCATAAACACGCCGGACGTTGCGCTCCCAGAACATGTCAGCGAGCTCGTGCTTCTCAAGCGCCGCATGCAACAAGAGCCGATGGAATTCAGGATCGCGTTCGTGATGCTCGAGCGCTCGATAGGCGAGATCAGCGAAGACCGCGTGATCGTCCTTGCGTGCTACCGCGTCCGCGACGGCCACGATTGGATCGAAGCCGGAATCGCTACAGGCTTTGTGATCGAGAATCGCTGCATACAACTCTTCCTTGGTGGCGAAGTGTCGAAACACCATCGCTTCAGACACACCGGCTGCATGGGCGATTTCGCGTGTTGTCGTTCCGTTAAATCCTTTCCTGGAGAAAAGATTTACCGCGATTTGAAGGATTTGCATGCGCCGCTCTTCGCCCGCCATACGCGAGGCTCCAGCGACGTGGCCGTTAAGTTCCGGGGGATTAATTTGCTTGCTCAATTAGGTTCTTTACTGACTCCTCAGAGGGCCCAGGCGCCCAAAGTAAGTACTTACTTACCACCTGGACACGGGTCGCGTCAAGTGTGCTCGCCTGGGAGCGCAGGCATCCTTGCCTGCATGCCTACCACAAGACTCCGCTTTCGAATAGAGATGATAGTTAAGAAACCTATGCAGGCAGGGATGCCTGCGCTCCCAGTGACTCCGTATCGATCTCGATCTCAAAATAAATTTCGCGCGTACTCTTTCATCACAAAGCTCACACGCAATAACAATTCATGTACGGCTTCGCTAGCGAATCTTTCATGAATGCAATGGGCACAGTGGTTGCTGGCTGAGCTTCGTAACGCGGTAAAGCTACGCTCGAAATACTATTCATTCAGATTTGTGAAGGAGATTAAAGCAATGGCAGACAACGTCACATCAATAGGCAGCCAGACAGATTCAAGCTCGATTTCTTCGCCCGGTAACGGCGGCTTTGGCGGCGCCACCGCAACGAGTTTGTCGCAAACGGCGCAGGAATATGCGGGCAAAGTCAGTGAAGCAGCAGTGCAGGCCAAAGACTACGTAACTGACAAGGTCAACATAGTTGGCGAAAAGATCAAGGACATTGATTTCAATGAACTGACCGAGAACTGCAAAGACTACGCGCGGAAAAACCCAGGGCAGGCAATGTTGATTTCCGCGGGCGTCGGCCTCCTTTTGGGGATTCTTGTGCGCGGACGTCGTTAAGTTACGCAGTGCTCATTTCAAAGTCTAAAGGGAGGTATTGAAATGGCTACCAGCAGAATGGCGGTGGCGCCAGCGCGAGTCCCGGCAGCGCCGGACGATACTGATCATCTACCAGCTCTCGTCACTCGACTCGGTGACGATGTAATGCAGCTGTTCGACACCAAGATCAGCTTGCTCAAAGTCGAACTTAAAGAAGAGGCGAATACTTTTCTCCGCCGCGGTGTGACAATCGTTGTCGGTGCGATGGTCGCATGGATCGGTTTTGCGCTCCTGAACATAGCCGTCGCTCTCGGTGTGGCCACGCTATTTTCAACTACCAATCTAAGCCAATCCGCGCAGTACGCTCTGGGATTTGTGGTAACTGGAGCTCTATACCTGTTCATTGGAGGCATCACTGTGATGGTGATGAAATCACGCCTCGCGCGGCAGAAATTGGTGCCGCCAAGAACCGTAGAAGAAATTAGAAAGGATGCGCTATGGCTGAAGAAGGAACTTTAGGATTGGCGCGAGCCGTTGAGTCGACGTCGGAGGATTTCTCCAAGGAACTCCTGCAGCGTCGCATGGACGAGGCGCGCGAATCCATCTCGAATACAGTGACCGAGATCAAGGACTCCGTAGTGCACCAGTATGAAGCTGTTAAGGACACTATTTCCGAAACGCTCGACTGGCGTGAGCAATTCAAAAAGCGGCCGGTCGCCTGGACGGCTGGCGCGGTTAGCGCCGGTTTTCTGACCGGCTACTGCGTGACGTCGATGATCAAAGGTGATGCGCGCGATGATCGATTCGGCGAAGGCTATGAACAAGGGCGATTGGACTTCCAACCAGGCATCGAGCCGCGGTACGCCGTCCGGCCTGCGGCCGCCGGCTTCGTCGCGCAATCGGAGCCTGAAAAGCATGAAGGGCCCGGTTTGCTGACCCGAATTCAGGAGACCCCGGCCTACGATCGAATCAAGAGTGAAGCCTCAAACTTTGGCGGGAAATTGGTTACGGAAGTATCTAAGAGCGCGCAGGACATTCTTCTACCTGCGGCTATTGGCTGGGTACGCCATTGGCTCGAGGGCTTGATTCCCCAGAAACGCACTAGCTGAACCGAACCGATTGCTGAATGCTGAATGCGGAATGCGGAATTGCTGATCTGTGATCCTGAGATCTGAGATCTGATACTTTAGTAGAAAGAAACGATCTCAGATCTCTCAGATCTCAGATCCTCAGATCTCAGATCTCAGATTTGAGATCACAGATCCAAAATTCAGCAATCAGCAATCAGCAATCCTACCGGGGTTTGCGGGGCAACTTGTCATCACGCATCGCGGTTGCGTAAACAAACGCTGCCATGATCGTCGCCGCCTCTTTCATGTCATCACCCTGAATCCGATCGAAGACATCCTGGTTCGAGTGATGCGTACGAGTGTCGTATTCAATCTCATCCTGAATGAACTGAAATCCCGGCAAGCCAATTCGATCGAACGAAAGATGGTCGGTACCACCAGTGTTAGCAATTGAAAGCGTAGCAGCGCCCATGTCCCGGAACGGCGCCAGCCACTGCCGGAAAATCGGCCGCACAGCTTCGTTGCCTTGCAGGTACACGCCGCGAATCTTGCCGGTGCCGTTATCCAGATTGAAGTAGCCCGCAAACTTGTCGTAGTCAGGCAGTGTCGTCAGTTTCTGCGGAGCTGCCGGCTGACTGTTCGGGGTTCCCGGAGGAACGACTCCAGTATTGCCGGGCTCGAGCTTGCCAAAGTGTGCTGCCACATAAGCAGCCGAGCCGAGCAAGCCCTGCTCTTCTCCTGTCCATAGTCCAATGCGAATCGTGCGGCGCGGCTTTAGACCGAGCGTTTGAATAATGCGCACGGCTTCCATAGCCACTGACACACCCGCGCCATTGTCGGTAGCGCCCGTGCCCGAGTGCCATGAGTCCATGTGACCGCCGAGCATCACCACTTCGTCTTTGAGATCTGAGCCGGGAATCTCGGCGATGGTGTTGTAACCCATCAAGTCGGCATCCTGAAACTCAACCTGAAGATCTACGGTCATCTTCACTTTTTCATTCGCCTTGAGCATGCGCACAATGCGGTTGTAGTGCTCGATCGACATCACCAGTTGCGGCGTAATCTCCGGCGCGCTTTTGTCATATGACTGAATGCCTCGATTACCGGCTCCCGGCGGTCCCTGTGCCGGCGGTTGCGGCACCGTTGCCGATTGCACGAACAACGTCCCGCCATCACCAATACGGCTGGGATCAATTAGCAAGGCCGCGCCCTCTTTCTGGAAGAACAGGTACTTGGCTGAAACCAGACGTTGCGCATTTCGGAAAGCATCGCCGCCGCCTTGTCCGCCTCGCTGCGCTGGCCGAGGCTCGAGGGCATCTGCCAAAGTCAATAGTTCCTTTTCATTCAGACGAGTGCCGGGCGCTTCGAAGCGGGCTTTTACTTCGCGCATTGGCGAGGTCAGCACGATCTTGCCTTTCAATTGGCCGGCAAACTTCTGCAGGTCGGCTTCATTTTGAGCGTCGACGTAAACAACCTCGGCGGTCAGCGGTCCTGCCAGCGAAGGCGACCAGGCTTTTGGATAAGCGATAAGGGGAATGGCTTGCGGTTCGACTACCTGAGCGCTGAATCGCTTCAAGGTCCAGCCGCGACCGAACGGCCCCCAGGCTTCGAGGTGCGCGTTTTGAAGTCCCCACTTCGTTAACTGATCGCGGGTCCACTCGTTCGCGCGTTTCATGTTTGGCGATGCGGTCAAACGCGGACCAATTACATCGCTCAGGTAACTTAAGGTGTCCATCACCTGTGATCGAGTCATTCCTTCGTCCTTGATGCGAACGATAGGATCGTTTGGATCCGGAGTTGGAGCCGGAGATGGCGTAGGTTGCTGCGCGAGAGCATATGGCGCAAGCAGGGAAATTATTAGCAGTCCGACGGCCGCAGTGCGTCGCAACATCATGATTGTGTCTCCTAGATTGAATATTAATCCGAAAAATCGGACAGGAAAGAAGTCACGTTATATACCGAGAACGGGCAAGGATTCAAGGAAACAGGCGTTTAGAGTTCAAACTTTAGTTTGTGGAATCCCAAGCACACAATCTAAAGATTGAACTAGCTTTGCCCGAAAAGTCTCAAATCCCACCTGCGGCAGCTGGTGGTTACTTCAGGTCCAGCCTACCAATATTTGATGTCGTTGTTTATTGAATCCCACCTGCGGGAGCAGGTGGATGGTTCAAGTCCTGCCTATTCCGTTGAACCCTTGCGAGCGAGGCTGCACTTGAAACATCCCTCAGCTGCCGCTGAGGGGATTCAAAGGACCAATCCCAACTTCTCTTTGTAGGTCGAACTTGAACGATCCACCGGCTGCCGCAGGTGGGATTTAAGACTTTTCGGGCAAAGCTGATTGAACTCTAAGCGCCTGTTAGCGAGCGGTGGGGCGTTTCTCGGAAGGTGTCTTGTTCACGGTCGCGAGCTCATTAGAGCTGTAGCCGCAGTCTTCCTTAGCACAGTAACGGAATGTACCGAGTTTCTTCGTGGTCTTCTCCAGCAGGAACGGCGCGTTACACTTCGGACAGGATTCGATCACGGGCTTGTCCCAGTACACACTTTCGCAGTCAGGATATTGTGAACAGCCGTAGAAGACTTTTCCACGACGAGACTTCTTAACCACGAGCTCGCCTTTGCAACCGGGTCGCGGACACTTCACGCCGGTCGTTTCCTGTTTGATGTACTTGCACTTCGGATAATTCGAGCACGATATGAACTCGCCAAAGCGACCAAAGCGCTTAACGAGTTGCGCGCCGTCCACTGGACAAGTCTCATCGAGCGGCACTGGCGCTGGCGCCACCACGCCTGACTTCGAGATCTTCCGAATGTTGCGACATTCAGGATAACCGGTGCAGCCCAGGAACGGTCCAAAGCGGCCGCGCTTCATCTGCATGGGTTTGCCGCAAAGCTCACAAGCTTCGGGCTCGGCGTTTTCTTCACCACCAGCGACCGATTCTTCACCATTGGCGGCGGGTTTGACATGAGCGTCTCTGGTCGCGTCGCAGGCCAAACATTTCAGGTATTGGCCGAAGCGACCTGCCATCTTGACCATCCCCGGAGTATTACATTTCAAGCAAACTTCATCGGTCGGGATCTGTTTGCCCTTTCGATCTTTCGTGTAAACTCCAAAGGCCTTCAGATCGAGAGAAAACTTTTCATAAAACTCGCGCAGTGCTTCCGTCCACTTAAGCTGGCCTTCCTCGATCTGGTCCAGCTCTTCTTCCATTCGCGCCGTGTACGTGACGTTGAAGAGGTCGTCAAATCCGCCTTCAATCAAAACGTCATTAACCGTCGTCCCCAGGCCGGTGGGATGAAAACGTCCCTCGAGCTTTTCGACGTACTCGCGCTCTAGAATCGTCGACATGATGGCCGCGTAGGTGGACGGCCGGCCAATGCCCTTCTCTTCCAGCGCCTTCACCAGCGTTGCTTCCGTGTAACGGGGCGGTGGCTCGGTGAAATGTTGCTCGGGTGTAATCTTGTTCAGATTGAGCGTTTCGCCCTTGCTTACGAGCGGCAAGGTGCGCTCGGCATCCTCATCTTCTTCAGACTTTTCATCGCGGCCTTCCTGGTAGACTTTTAGAAAGCCATCGAACTTTTGCACGGAACCCGTCGCCCGGAACAAGAAACGACCAGCTTGAATATCGATAGTCGTCTGATCAAACAGCGCCGGCATCATCTGCGACGCAACGAAGCGCTGCCAGATGAGCCGGTAGAGTTTCAGCTCTTCCTTGTTGAGATACTTCGCCAGCGAATCGGGCGTGTGCTTGACGTCAGTCGGCCGGATAGCTTCGTGAGCGTCCTGCGCGTCTTTCTTGGAACGATAATGAATTGGTTTCTCGGGAAGATAATTAGGGCCGTAATGCGTTCCGATGAAAGCTCGAGCCTCCTGAAGGGCTGCATCCGAAACGCGTGTCGAGTCGGTACGCATGTAAGTAATCAAGCCCACCG
The DNA here is from genome assembly GCA_035572035.1 of Pyrinomonadaceae bacterium. Classification (GTDB taxonomy): domain Bacteria; phylum Acidobacteriota; class Blastocatellia; order Pyrinomonadales; family Pyrinomonadaceae; genus JAOAPY01. The sequence goes on from DATNBH010000070.1 coordinate 13,242, forward strand.
CGCCTTCGGGACCCAGCTCAACACCCTCATAAAGTTTCTGGGCCAGCATCATCGTCTTCTTCACGGCAAAGCCGAGCTTGCGCGATGCTTCCTGTTGCAGCTTTGAAGTGATGAAAGCCGGTACCGGGTTGCGCTTGCGTTCTTTGGTGGTAACGTCGCTGACAACGAACGCCTGCTTTTCTGCCTCGGCAGCAATGTCTCCCGCCTGAGCTTCATTACCGATCAGGATTTCGTTCTTCTTTATGTCTTCATCAAAGCCGCTGGTCTTAACGGTTTTGTCTTCGACTTTGAAGAGTCGGGCATCAAACGCCGGCGGCGTTGTTGCTCCGAGGTTAGCCGCGATAGTCCAGTATTCAGTCTTGATGAACTGTTCGATCTCGCGTTCACGCTCAACGACCATGCGCAGAGCCACTGACTGAACGCGACCAGCACTCAAACGTCCGCCAACCGCGCGACAAAGTAACGGCGAGACCTGATAACCAACCAACCTGTCGAGCACACGCCGCGCTTGTTGAGCATCAACGAGATTGCCGTCGATTTGCCGTGGATGATCGAAAGCTTCGTTGACGGCGCGCTTCGTGATTTCATTGAACATCACCCGATAGGTGGGCTTAGCGGGCCGCTTCGGCACGATCTCCTCAGCCAAATGTTGGCAGATAGCTTCGCCCTCACGATCAGGGTCAGCGGCCAAATAGATCGCTTCAGCGTCCTTCGCAGCCTTCTTTAATTCGGCGACAATCTTCTTGTTATTGCGCTTTCGCGTATCGGGAATAACTTCGTAAGTGGGCTCGAAATTGTTGGCGATATCAACGCCCAACGTTTTTGAAGGCAGATCTTTGATGTGGCCTATCGAGGCTTTAACAAGATAGTCCTTACCCAGGTATTTATTGATTGTTTTCGCCTTTGCGGGCGACTCAACGATGACTAAATTCTTTGCCATAGCTTGCTGGTTTCGCCAGACATTAACATCACAATAACCCTTGAGAAGTCAAATAGGCGAGAAAGTGCAAATCAAAAGCTTTAGCCGCAGATTGCGCGGATTACGCCGATAACGGTAAGGTTTTTGGGCTTTGGACTGCGGCTTTGACTTCTCGGTCATCGAGCCTCTTGAGAATTTGTGAACACTGCGATCCGGCATCAAAGCCCAAAGGCCTAAGACCGTCTCTTAACATCGGTGGAATCTGCGAAATCTGGCTAATGCTTTTCCGCTTATCGAACCAACACCTCACAACTTTCGTACGAAGCAGCGACCCGGCAACTGTCGAATAAGTTCATTCATTTCCAAAGCCAGGAGTGCTGCAGTTAAGTCGGGCATCGATAACCTGGTCTTGTCCAACAAGGCGTCGATGTGAGCCGGACTATCTGGCGACAACAGCTTCAACACCGTGCGTTCAGAACCTGACAAATTCCCCGGCATCAGCGTCAATTGATCAGCGAGTGTCCGTCGCTTCTGCTCGCCAAAAGGCGGCGGTAAGAGCGACGCAGCAATCTGCGGTGGTAATTCGGTCGCGATATCCTGCCACTGTTGTACGAGCTTGGCGCCAGCGCCTTTAATTAGATAGTTAGTGCCAAAAGAATTTCGTGAAGTGATGTTTCCAGGCACTGCCCAAACCTCGCGATTCTGCTCAATCGCCAGCCGAGCAGTTATCAAAGACCCTGAGTTTTCAGCAGCCTCGACAACAACAACTCCCAAACTTAAGCCGCTGATAATTCGATTGCGATAAGGAAAGTTTTCAGAGACCGGCGGCGTACCCAACGGAAACTGCGAAACCATCGCCCCGCCACTTTCGAGAATCTCCTGGCCCAACTTTCGATGATCACGTGGATAGCATTCGTCAACGCCAGTACCCAGGACGGCAATAGTTCGGCCACCGGCTTCGAGCGCGCCGCGATGTGCGGCCGCATCAATCCCGCGAGCGAATCCTGAGACGATCGTGACCCCGCGTTGCGCCAGATCACGCGCCAGCATCAGCGCTGCGTTCTGGCCATAAGTCGAGCAACGACGCGAACCAACAATCGCTACGCAAGGCTGGTCCAGACACTGGCTCCACGCGCCCTTCACGTAAAGCACGATCGGCGGATCGTAAATCTCTCGGAGCAACGGCGGGTAGACACCGTCGTCAAGAACGAGAATATCGTCACCCAACTTGCGCACCCGCAGGATTTCAAGCTCGGCTTTGTGATGGAGATCCCTGGCGATGATGCTGTCTATTGATTCCGGCAAAATACGCAATTGATCGAGCTCGGCTCGTGTCGCCGCGTACACAGCCCCCGCCGAACCAAACCTCTCCAGAAGTTTGGCCGCCGCCCTCGGCCCAATCCCGATAGTCATGTTGAGCGCTACGTAGTCACGCATACGATTGCTGATTGCTGAATGCGGATTGCTGATTGCTGATTGGCGAAGTGTTAACCTGCTTTTGAAAATCCTCGCGCCGTTTTAATCGAAGAAACTGTGATTGCGAGAATCTCGTCTCCTTCGCTCATCAGGTCTTCAACCCGTGCGCGTTTGATTATTTCCGCGTCGATTAAGAGTTCGATCCAAAACAGACTTTCGTCAGCTTCTTCCTCCACGATTCCCATTTTGGCCGCAAAGTCCGCCTTCGATTTTGCTCTGCATGCCGCTCGATAATTTGCTCCGACGGACGGCCCACACCGCAACATCTGATTACGAATTGTGTTAGCAGTTGGTGTATTTGGTAGGCTCTCCGCTAAACGAATGATTCGCAATGCAAAGGCCCGCGTCCTCGCCTTCATATCCTCAGGGTTCATGAAGTGCCTCCTCGAGACTGTCATCTGAATGTCATTGGTGGACACGAACAAATCAGCATTCTGCAATCAGCAATCCGCAATCTCTTTGGCGGAGGCGTGTAGGAATCGAACCTACCTGAGCCTGTTCTCACAGTCTCACTAACGGTTTTGAAGACCGCGCCGTTCACCAGAACAGATTCGCCTCCATGCCTTTGAAAGAACGAAGCCCTGAGCAGGAGCTTTAGAGGGTCCGGCTGAGCAGTCCGGAACCGAGGATTTCTGGCGGGAGCCCACAACCTACTCGCCCTCACCCAAAGCTGTCAAGACCAATTCCACTTTCACAAAGGAGTAAAATTCATGTTCGTACAAATCTATTGGATCGGTCCAATTCAATCAGGGAGACTCGGTATCATGCCTCGGCCTCGAGGTGGTGACTGGCTGGAAGACGAGATCGATTCATTGCGGAGGTCTGGTGTCGATGTCGTCGTTTCGTTACTCGAAGATGCGGAAACCCGAGAACTCGAACTTGGTGAAGAAGGCGCATTTTGTGAAGCGAAGGAAATGCGCTTCGTGAACTTTCCCATCAAGGACCGGAGTGTTCCGTCATCAAGAAGAGACTTCATAAACCTGGCTACTCAATTCGCAGCTGCTCTGGCCCACGGGCAAAGCATTGTCATCCACTGTCGACAAGGAATTGGACGATCTTCTCTTCTCGCGGCCTGTGTCCTGGTAGTGCTTGGTCTTTCGCCCGAACAAGCTTTTGAAAGAATCGAGGAAGCCAGAGGATGTTCCGTCCCCGATACCAAAGAACAACGGGAATGGTTGGGAGTCAATTGGGTAGTGCCTTAATTTGGAGTGCGATGACCTGTCATCGCTTTCGCCCGCGGCGGCTTGACGCCGCGCTGCTTGGTAATGTGCCCTTTTCGACAACTTGCTGCGACAGGTCGCAGCGACGAAAGCGCCGACAGGTCGGCGCACTCCAAATAAGGGCACTGCCAAACTTCGCGACGAGTTGACCGTTTCTCCGTCAATCTTCTATTATGACGAGTCGAACGAACGTTCGAACGAGCAGGCCAAAACTCTACTAAGCTGAGGTTTTGATGATTAATTTTCAGACGACACCGGAGCGGTACCGCCATTGGAAACTCAATATCGACGGCCAGGTGGCTACCCTTTCCATGGATGTCTCGGAAGATCAGACGATGGCCGAAGGCTACAAACTCAAGCTCAATTCCTATGATCTGGGCGTGGATATCGAGCTCGCAGACGCGATTCAGCGATTGCGCTTTGAGCATCCCGAGGTGAAGGCCGTCGTCGTCACCAGCCTTAAGCCGCGCATCTTCTGCGCCGGCGCCAATATCTACATGCTCGGCACTTCGAGCCACGCGTTCAAAGTTAACTTCTGCAAATTCACCAACGAGACGCGCTGCTCGATTGAAGATGATTCCGCGCATTCAGGAAGAAAGTATTTGGCAGCCTTGAATGGCACTGCATCCGGTGGCGGTTACGAGCTCGCAATCGCGTGCGATGAGATTTATCTGGTTGATGACGGCAACTCAGCAGTCTCGCTTCCGGAAGTTCCGTTGCTCGGAGTCTTACCTGGCACGGGTGGACTGACCCGCCTCGTGGATAAGCGCAAAATACGTCGCGACCGCGCCGATGTTTTCTCCACCCTCGCCGAAGGATTAAAAGGCAAGCGCGCCAAGGAGTGGGGTCTCATCGACGATAGCTTTCCGACCAGCAAGTTTGACGAATCGATTAAGAAACGCGTCGCCGCTGTAGTGCAGGCTGCCAGCCTGCACAACTCTGTCGGCACTCAATCCGGAATCAACCTGACACCATTGCAATTCGAAGCCACTGAAACCTCTCGCAACTACAAATACGTTCGACTCAACTTGAATCGCGAAGGACGCTATGCAGATCTCACCATGCTGGGGCCTGACGCTGACCTCCCGACCACTGCTGATGAAATTCACAAACAGGGGGACGCGTACTGGCCGTTGCAGGCATATCGCGAGCTCGACGACGCGTTGCTGCACCTGCGCGTGAATGAGCCAGAGATTGGACTCGTATGTCTGCGTACTGAAGGCGCGATCGAAAACGTTCTTGCGGTCGACAAAACGTTGATGGCACTCAGCGACAATTGGCTGGTAAAAGAGATCGTGGCCCACATGGCGCGAGTTTTGAGAAGACTAGATCTAACAGCAAAGAGCTTCTTTGCATTGATCGAGCCCGGCAGTTGTTTTGCCGGTAACTTGCTTGAGCTCGCGCTGGCGTCAGATCGCAGCTACATGCTGAATGATCCGGCCAAGCCTGTTGCCGTCGCTTTCAGCGAGATCAATGAACAGGCTTTGCCGATGAGTAATGGCCTGACTCGTTTGCAGTCCCGCTTCCTTGCTACTCCCGAGCAAGTCGAAGCAGTCCTCAAGCACGACGGGCCCATGGACACTGAAGCGGCGGAAGAAAACGGTTTGACTACTTTCGCGCCGGATGATCTCGATTGGGAAGATGAGATTCGTCTCGCAATTGAAGAACGAACGTCGTTATCACCCGACGCATTAACGGGCATGGAAGCGTCACTGCGATTTGCCGGACCCGAGACCATGGACACGAAGATTTACGGACGGCTTACCGCGTGGCAGAACTGGATCTTTCAAAGACCAAATGCGGTGGGACCGAACGGAGCCTTAACTAATTACGGCAAGCCCACGCAGGCACAGTTTGATTTTAAGAGAACATAGTACTTTGTTCTTGGTTCTTAGTTCTTTGTGCTTGAGCGAAGCGACAGTTTGTGGTTTCCAGCGCGGCTAAAGTATGGGAATCGGGATAAGTGAGAAAGTCATGAATCCATACACAAACAAAGAACAAAGCACCAAGAACCAAGAACAGTTTTTGTTTGAGGCAGTCTTATGAACCTATACGATCGCATTCCTAACAACGTAAATCTTTCGGAAGACAAGAGACTGCAGCGAGCTTTGGAAAAGTGGCTGCCCAATTACCTCGATTGGTGGCGCGAGATGGGTCCTGAAGGCTTTCAGGAAAAGGATGTCTATCTTCGCACTGCGATCAGCGTTGAGCCTGACGGCTGGGCCAACTTCGATTATGTGAAGATGCCCGACTACCGCTGGGGAATCTTTCTCAAGCCAGCCGAGCCTGATGCGAAGGTTGGATTTGGAGACAACCTCGGTCAGCCGGCTTATCAGGAAGTGCCGGGAGAATTTCGTAACGCACTTCGCCGCATCATTGTCACGCAAGGCGATACCGAGCCCGCTTCTGTTGAGCAGCAGCGACTGCTGGGACAAACCTGTCCTTCCCTCTACGACATGCGCAATCTTTTCCAGGTGAATGTCGAAGAAGGTCGACATCTCTGGGCCATGGTGTATCTGCTGCACGGGTACTTCGGCCGCGATGGTCGCGACGAAGCGGACGCGCTGCTCGAGCGCCGTAGCGGCAATCCGGACAAACCTCGCATCCTGGAGGCTTTCAACCAACCTTGCGATGACTGGCTTAACTTTTTTGCTTTCACGATGTTTACGGATCGTGATGGCAAGTATCAGCTTTCAGCGCTCGCGGAATCTGGATTCGAGCCGCTCGCTCGCACTTGCCAGTTCATGCTCACTGAAGAAGCGCATCACATGTTTGTTGGCGACACCGGCTTGTCGCGCGTGGTGAAGCGCACCGCGCAGTTGATGAAAGAGGGCGATGTTCGCGAACTCGCCGGCATTCCGCTCGACATCATTCAGAAGTACATCAACTTCTGGTTTAGCTATTCGCTCGATCTCTTTGGCGGTGAGATTAGTTCCAACTCAGCCGACTTTTTTGCCGCCGGTTTGAAAGGCCGTTACAAAGAACAGGAGCTTTACACCGAGCACACTGCTAACAATGAGATGTTGACGTTGCAGAGCATTGAAAGTGGCGAGCTAAAGCCGCGCGAGGTTCCCTTGCGAAATGCTCTGAACGAAGTGCTGCGAACCGAGTACGTCAAGGATTGCGAGAAGGGACTCTCGCGCTGGAACAAGGCTCTCGCGGACGAAGGTTTGAGCGAGCGGCTTTTCCTACCGAACACGCGTTTTCATCGACACGTTGGTGAATACGCGGGCCATTCATTCGATATCCACGGGAATCAGATCAGCAGTGAGGAGTTCGAGCGCCGCAAGTCTGAATGGCTGCCTACCATTGAGGATCGCGAGTACGTGCGCAGTCTCATGCACCCAGTAACTGAGATTGGAAAGATCGCCAACTGGATCGCGCCGCCCGCCGCCGGAGTTAAAGGCAAGCCGTTCGAGTTTGAATACGTCAGACTGTAAAACGTTCTTTGTTCTCAGTGCTTTGTTCTTTGTTTGTTTCGCGTCAGTTGAATGAGCACCCGTCAAGTTAAGCCGGCGATGCAAAGAACAAAGGACAAAGAGCAGTTGATTCAATGGAAGACTTTTCGCGCTACGATCAAAAACTAGAATTCATTCTGCGGAATGCGGCGCGTATCTTTGCGGAGAAGAGTTACCACTCGACCTCGATGCGCGATATCTCGAGGGCGACGGGAGTCAGTCTCGCGGGCCTTTATCACTACTGCAAATCGAAAGAGGAACTGCTTTTTTTAATTCAGGACAATTGTTTCGGGCGAGTAATCGAACGTCTCGAAACGCGGCTGGCGGACGTAGCCGACCCGGTCGACAAATTGCGGATTTTTATTGATAACCACCTGGCCTTCTTCGCAGCCAACATGGCGGAGATGAAGGTGCTTTCGCACGAGGCTGACTCGCTCGCAGGAGACTTGCATCTGCGCGTGTCGGATCGAAAGGAAAGCTATACTCGAGTCGCCCGTGAAATCCTGACTGAGGTTCAGCAATCTCGCCCGTCACCTAACCGGCCCATCGATTTAACCGTGGCAACTTATGCCTTATTCGGTATGATGAACTGGATTTACAATTGGTATAACCCGAATGGAAAGTTGGCTGTCACTGAACTCGTCGAGAACGTGACGCGGCTGTATTTGACCGGCTTTGTCAACGAAACGCAGGATGCCGCCTTCGATTGGCCTGCTACGACGCGTGCCGAAGGGTTTAGCGTCTGGCGTGATCCTGACAACTAGGCGGACAGTAGTGCATGCTGCCAGCTTGCACATCGTTGTGTGGCATTCAATCAAGTGCAAGTTGGCAGTTCGCATCACATAGACATGAATCTAATTCGTCTTCTTTGCTTAGCATCGCTAATCACCGCGGTTGGTTTAGCTCTTGGCTGCAAGCCGAAGCAAAGCGCGCCGACAACAAATAACGCCCCAGTAAGCTCAGCAACTAAAGATCCCGCCAGTCGATCACCCGATGAGGTCGCACTGCTCGATGCCAGCATCAAGGGCGATGCTGCGGCTGTTCAAGCTCTGCTGGACAAGGGCGTATCTCCAAACACTAAAGACAGCGATGGACGCACGCCGCTGACTGAGGCTGCTTATTACGGACACACGCAAATCGTAAAAATGCTAATCGGCAAAGGCGCCGATGTCTGGGCCAAGAAACGAGACGGCGAGACGCCAGTCACGATGGCGGCAGGACATGCTGATATCGTGCAGTTGCTGAAGACCAACCTCGATTTAATTGACGCCGCGCGCGCCGGCGACAACAAAGCCGTACAGAGTCTTCTGGATAAAGGCGCATATGTGAATTCGCGAGACTCTGACGGCCGCACGCCGCTGACCGAAGCAACATGGGAAGGTCATGCCGAGACGGTCAAGCTGCTGCTTGAGAAGGGCGCCGATCCCAATCTGAAAAAGAATGACGGTCTTGCTCCACTTGTCATCGCCGTCGGCAAAGGCAACAAGGAGATTGAAGAACTCCTGAAGAAGGCTGGTGCAAAATAAACTTTGGCCCTTAGTCCTTTGTTCTTTGTTCTTTGCTTGTTTTGGTGAACTTGAATGAAACTGCGCAAGTCGAGCCAGCGAGCAAAGAACAAAGTACAAAGAACAAAGAACGGGTTTAGTTATGCTCATCGAATACAACGTTGGGGACGGCGTCGCGATATTCACGCTTAACGATCCGCCGGCAAACACTTACACGCACGAGATGATGCAGGAGCTGGACGCAGCGATTCTCAAAGCGCGTATGGACGAGTCCGTACACGTCATTGTAATTACGGGCAAGGGTGAAAAGTTCTTCTGCGCCGGCGCGAACATCAACATGCTGGCGAACGTCACACCAGAGTACAAATATTACTTTTGTCTACACGCGAACGAGACATTGTCGCGTCTTGAACAGACTCCCAAGCTTGTCATAGCCGCTATCAATGGCCACTGCGTAGGCGGCGGTCTTGAGGTGGCAATGGCTGCTGACCTTCGCATTGCCCGGCAAGGCGCCGGCAAGATTGGCTTGCCTGAAGTCAGTCTCGGAGTGCTGCCTGGAACCGGAGGAACCCAAAGACTGGTGCGCATCGTCGGAAAGTCACGCGCTATCGAATTGATGGCAACGGGCGAGCTGCTTACGTTTGAAGCCGGCAAGGAGCTTGGGCTGGTCGATAAAGTCTTCGAGGCCGATTCAGGCGACGCTTTTATGGAGCAGGTTATGACCTACGCGAAGCAGTTCACTACTCCTAATAAAGCTGCGCGCGCTGTCGGTCGTATCAAGCGCAGCGTCCAGACCGGCGGCGAGCTCCCGTTGGAATATGGACTCGCGCTCGAACGCGAGCTCCAACAACAGCTCTTTCAATCAGAAGACGCCAAAGAAGGCATGAACGCGTATGTTGAGAAACGAAAGGCCGCATTCAAAGGAAAGTAACTTTTTCTGTTCTTAGTTCTTTGTTCTTTGAGATTGAGTCTAGTGTCCTGTCTCTAAAGTTCACGCAACAAATAGAACTGCGTCACCTTCCCGTTCGGCGTCATGGTTTCCAGTCCCGGAGGGACGAAATGTTTATAGTTCACGTTCGCAAAAGTTACTTCCTTAGCTCCGTTAGGAGCGTAAGGTGCCGCCGGCCAACCGAATATCTCGCTCCTTCGGAGCGAAAAGGGTTTCTATACTGCGTGGTTCTATAGACATTTCGTCCCTCTGGGACTGAAGAGCGGAGCGCCTACGCCGCTCATTTATTCTGCGAACTTGAGAGACAGGACCCTAGTGAAGGTTGAGTGTTCACGATTCACCTTCCGCAAGCGAGCAAAGAACCAGGAACAAAAAACAAAGTACTAACAATGTCAGACATTAACATTAGCGAAGCAGAAGGAATCGTAACCATCACGCTTAACCGGCCCGACAAGCTGAATGCGCTGGTCGGACACATGCGGCGTGATTTAGCTGAAGCCCTGGAGCAGGCCGGCAGCGATCGACTGGTGCGCGTCGTGGTGATTACCGGCGCGGGCCGAGGCTTTTGTGCCGGCGGCGATCTCGAGCGCGCGTCAGAGCTGATGGACCAGAACGATTCCGAAGAATTCGCGCGCCTGCTGGGGGCAGCGCGTCGAGTCGTTACTGCCATCAGGCATATGACGAAACCCGTCGTGGCTTCCATCAACGGAATTGCTGCCGGGGCCGGTTGCAATCTCGCGCTAGCATGCGATCTGCGAATTGCGGCAGCGAGCGCGACCTTCACACAGTCGTTCGTAAAGATTGGCTTTCATCCTGACTGGGGCGGCACGTATTTCCTGCCTCGTCTGGTGACCGCGAACAAGGCCTGTGAGATGTTCTTTCTCGGCGATCCTGTCGACGCTGAGGAAGCGTTACGTCTTGGGCTCGTTAACTGGGTCGTCCCGGATGAGACTTTGGAGGAAGAGACGCGCAAGTTAGCCGAGCGCCTCCGCGATGCGCCGCCAATCTCCGTCGCAGCAGCGAAGCAAGCTGTGTATCTCAGCGGACGTGAGGAACTCGAAGGTATGCTGCGCTACGAAGTCGAGGCGCAGATGCGTTGCTTTGAATCTCGGGATGGGAAAGAGGGCGTTCGCGCCTTTCTCGAAAAGCGAAAGCCCGACTTTACCGGACATTAGATCGGTTCCAGGTTTCAAGTTCCAGGTTCCAGGTTTCAGGTTTCAGGTTTCAAGTTTCAAGTTTCAAGTTTCAAGTTTCAAGTTTCAAGTTTCAAGTTTCAAGTTTCAAGTTTCAAGTTTGTGACCGCGAGCCTTGAACCTGAAAACTAAAACTTGAAAGCTTAGACGAGTCGAGGTTTCAAGTTTCAAGTTTGTGTCCGCGAACCTTGAACCGTGGAACCTGAAACTTGAAACCTTTGACGCATCGAGGTTCCAGGTTTCAACTTTGTGTCCGCGAACCTTGAACCGTGAAACCTGAAACCTGAAACCTGAAACTTGAAACCTGAAACCCTATAAGAAAATGAAACTTAAAGATCGATTAGCTTTCATAACCGGTGGTGGCCGCGGGATAGGCAGCGCTATCGCTTTTGCTTTCGCTCGAGAGGGCGCGAATATCGCTGTCGCTGCCCGAACACAGGAACAGGTTGACGCGGTGGCGCGGGCGATTGAATACGAGCATCGCGTCGAGGCCATGGCGCTGGTCTGTGATGTTTCAAGCCAGGAGAGCGTGCAAAAGGCTTTCGCCGATCTGAGTTCAAGATTTGGGCGCGGACCTGACATGCTGGTCAACAACGCAGGCATAGCGATAAGCGCAGCTTTCTTGAAAACCGACAGCGAGCTGTGGCAGAGACATTTGGCCACCAACCTTTCCGGCACTTTCTATTGTTCGCAAGCGGCGTTGCCATCGATGCTTGAGCGTGAGTGGGGTCGCATCATAAACATTGCCTCGATTGCCGGCAGGACGGGAGCGCCTTATATCGCAGCCTATTCAGCTTCTAAACATGGAGTGTTGGGGTTAACGCGCTCGCTCGCACATGAAGTCGCAACCAGGGGAATTACCGTCAACGCTATCTGCCCCGGCTACGTCGATACCGACATGGTCAGTCGCGGCATTGAAAATATTACGGCGCGCACGGGTAAGTCTGCCGAGGAATCTCTGGAACTATTGAAGACGATGAGTCCACAACATCGCCTCGTCACTTCCGAAGAAGTGGCCGCGCTGGCGGTGCTACTCGCCTCCGAAGACGGACGAGGAATTACCGGCCAGGCCATCAACATCGATGGCGGTACGGTAATGTTCTAAATGAAAAACGTACTTGGATCTTGGTCCTTTGTTCTCTGTAGTTGTGGCACGAGCGTCCCGCCCGTGGGTTTGCGAGTTCGTGGTTGGAAACGAGCCGTGACATCTCGTAAGGGATTTCAAGACACCACACAATCACTGCGGTGCGTAGCCACTGCGCACCAAGAACAAAGTACAAAGAACTAAGAACACAAAATCGAATGCCCATGGATACACCTTTCGACTTAATAAACCCTGCATCATTAGGCTTCCCGCGCGGGTATTCAAATGGTGTGCTCGCGGACGCTGGGGGCCGACTGCTGTTTGTGGCCGGACAGATTGCCTGGAATGCCGAACAGAAAATTGTTAGCGCTGACTTTGTTGAGCAGTTCGATAAAGCGCTGGCGAATGTGGTGGCAGTTGTCAACGAAGCTGGTGGCACGCCTGCCCAGATTGCCAGACTCGTGATTTACGTTACCGATAAGCAGGAGTACCTGGCCCGTACCAATGATGTCGGTGCACGTTATCGACGCTACATGGATCGCCACTTTCCAGCCATGGTGCTGGTTGAAGTCAAAAGTTTGCTTGACGACGCCGCCATGGTAGAAATCGAGGCGATCGCCGTGCTATAGCGGTACAAGGTTTCAGGTACAAGGTTTCAGGTTCAAGGTTCAAAGTTTCAGGTTTGTGATTTTTAACTTGAAACTTGAAACGCTGAGACTTTAAACCGGAAGCGAGGTTTCAGGTTCAAGGTTTCAGGTTCAAGGTTCAAAGTTTCAGGTTTGTGATTTTGAAACTTGAAACGCTGAAACTTTGAACCGCTGAGGCTTTAACCGGAAGCGATACAAATGATTTCACCAACAACCTTTCTTTACGAGCAGACCGGGTCGGTAGCAACCATTACCTTGAACCGCCCGGAACGTCTTAACGCGCTTACTTTCGAAATCTATCGTGAGTTGACCGACACCTTTTACGCGTTGCGAGATCAAAAGGACGTCCGCGCCGTGGTCATCACCGGTGCGGGCCGCGCTTTCTGTTCCGGCGGCGATGTCAATGACATCATTGCGCAGCTGTTCAAACGCGACATGGAAGGTCTGCTGGAATTTACCCGCATGACCTGTGATTTGATTCGCAGCATGCGCGCGTTGCCAAAGCCGATCATCGCCAGCCTGAACGGAACTGTGGCAGGCGCCGGCGCGTGTATCGCCCTCGCTTCCGACATTCGTCTCGCCAGCACAGACGCGAAGATCGCATTTCTATTCGTTCGTGTGGGACTCTCAGGCGCGGATATGGGAGCAGCCTTTCTCCTGCCGAGAGTGATCGGCCTCGCCAAAGCCACCGAACTGCTTTACACGGGAGACTTCGTATCAGCAACTGAGGCCCAGGCGCTTGGACTCTATAATCGTGTCGTGAGTTCAGACGAACTGCCTGCGGTCACTCGTGAATTTGCTGAACGACTCGCAGCGGGCCCTGCGTTCGCAATCGCCAAGACTAAAGAGATGCTGAACCGCGAGCTGAACATGGACCTGGATACGGCGCTGGAGTGCGAGGCTCAGGCGCAGGCTATTTGTTCACAACATCCGGATTTTCGGGAGGCGTATACTGCGTTTGTTGAAAAGCGAAAGCCGAACTTTGAGTGATCCAAAAAATATGCGCGATACCTTCATGGACCTTAATCCGTTCTTTATTTCGCCCGGGCACCACGCGTTAGCTCAGAGCCTCGTCAGTTTCGTTCAGCGCGAGATTGAGCCACGCTCGATTGAAGAACGAGATGCTGATGAGCGTACGAAAGAATACGTCGCGCTGTTGGCGTCAGCTGGAATTCTTCGCTATGCAGTCGCCTCACCGGATGCTCCCTTGGAAGCTCGCGCGCTGTGCCTGGTTCGCGAATCACTCGCCTATTCGTCGTCACTCGCGGACAGCGCGTTTGTAATGCAGGGTCTGGGAACTTACGCGATCGCGAAAGCGGCGCCCGAACATGTTCGCGATTTTTGGTTGGCCCGCGCCGCCGAAGGAAAGGCCATCGCAGCCTTCGCCTTGACTGAACCAGAGGCTGGATCCGACGTCGCCGCCATCCAAACCACCGCCCAGCGAGATGGTGATGCGTACGTCATCAATGGCACCAAGCGCTTTATCTCAAATGCCGGCATCGCGGACTTTTACACTGTGTTCGCAAAAACAAATACACGGGAAGACGGGCGGCCTGAGCTATCCGCGTTTGTGGTTGGATCAAAAGTGCCGGGCTTCAGTGTGGTCGAACGTACGGCCTTGATGTCACCGCATCCAATTGGCGAAATAAAGTTTTCCGGATGTCGGGTTCACGCTGAGGACATGGTCGGGGCTGAAGGCGATGGATTTAAGCTCGCCATGCAGACTCTCGACGTCTTTCGCCCCAGTGTTGGCGCCGCTGCTTGTGGAATGGCCCTACGAGCGCTCGATGAATCACTCCGTTATGCCTCATCGCGAAAACAATTCGGACGCTTACTGGCCGAGCATCAGCTGGTGCAGGAAAAATTAGCGGATATGTCGACTGAGTTGGATGCAGCTCGATTGCTGGTTTATCGAGCGGCCTACGCGAAAGACAACGGAGCCGAACGCATCACTCGCGAAGCCAGCGAGGCGAAGCTTTTCGCTACCGAAGCTGCAAGCCGCATCATCGATAGTGCCGTGCAAATACACGGCGCCACTGGTCTGGTTCGAGGCAGCGTGGTTGAACGACTTTATCGCGACATACGCGCGTTAAGGATTTATGAAGGTACAAGTGAGATTCAAAAGCTGGTTATTGCCAGCCAACTTCTGAAGGAATGATTGGTGTGCTTAACCAACAGCCATCTGCGACACTATTCACGGAGCTTCAAAATGATCAATTGTTGTTGGACGCAATAAAGGCGAAGCTTCTGGAGCTTGAGAAACTTCGCAGACCTTTCGACTGCATGTACGAGGATGGTGTTTACCGATTTTATCATCATTCATTCAAGGTTTACTCGCTGCAAGATTTTACTCTGAGGGCGTACGAACTATTCCAAGAGGTGGCGACAGCTAACGATACCCAACTCTGCGACTGGTATGAAGCGATTGGGTACCGGCTCGACGTGGGAGGGTGGACATAATCTCAATTGGCTACATCACACGCGACCGATCGTTGAGGCCTTTCTTCACTCGAAATACTTCCTGGACATGATGCTTAAGTACGGAACTGAATTAGCCTCCGCGCCAACGCAACTGCCGATAGGTTGGGCAGCGGTACTCGAACTCTATAGACGCCGTTGAATCTTCTCCATACAAATGTGAAATGAAAATCAACATCATCGGGGGAGGGCCGGCGGGACTCTACTTTGCCATCCTGATGAAGCGCGCTGACGCTTCGCATGAAATCGACGTTTACGAACGCAACGGGCCGGACGATACCTTCGGCTGGGGTGTGGTGTTTTCAGGAAAGACGCTCGCTCATCTCAAAGAAGCAGACGACGTTACTCACCAGCGCATCACGACAGCATTTGCAGCTTGGGACAACGTTGATGTCGTTCACCGTGACGAGAAGATTTCGATTCATGGAAACAGCTTTTCAGGTATCTCGCGTCTCCAACTTCTCAAACTGCTGCAAGACCGCTGCACTGAGCTTGGAGTCGAGCTTCACTTCAAAACAGAAGTCAACAATGTTGCCGAGCTGGCTGCAGCGTGTGACCTGTTAATCGGCGCAGACGGTGTCAACAGCACGATTCGCTCCCTCTACGAGCCGCATTTTCAGCCTACGCTAAACGTTCGCCCAAACAAGTACATCTGGTACGGCACGAACCAACTGTTTCACGGGTTGACGCTTACTTTTCGAGAACGAGCCGGCGGAGTATTCGCGGCGCACTCCTACAAGTTCAATCAGAACACCAGCACCTTCATCATCGAATGCGATCCGGAGACGTGGACCAAGGCGGGGTTTGAGACGATGGCAGACGCAGAGACGCGTGAATATCTCGAGAAAGTTTTTGCCCAGGACCTGGATGGACACCCGCTGCTATCAAACAATTCAAAGTGGATTAACTTTCTGAACGTGAAGAACGCGAACTGGTGCTACGAGAATATCGTCATGCTGGGCGATGCTCTTCACACCGCGCACTTTTCGATCGGCTCCGGCACCAAGCTCGCGCTTGAAGATTCGATTGCTCTGAAGCAGTGTTTCGATAAGACACCGGATGTGAAGACTGTCTTGCGAGAGTTTGAAAAGGTACGCAAGCCCGTGATTGAGGAATATCAGGCGGCCGCGCTCGAAAGCTGCATCTGGTTCGAGAACGCGCGGCAATACATGCATTTGAGTCCCATCGAACTCGCCTACGTAATCATGACGAGAAGCGGCCGCGTCGATGATGAAAGCTTGCGTCGCCGAGATCCCGCCTTTATGGCTGCCGTGGAAGCAAGACGATAAGTAATTGGACAGAATTAACAAGATTTACAAAACAAGAGTTGGAAGCAATTTGCCTCCCCCTCATGGAAAATTCAGTTAATCATGCCTAAATAATTTGAGTTTACTTCCACTCGGGTGGCAGGAGGCGGCGCCGTCCCTCATCGACGAGCGCAATACCACGTTCATCGAGTCCAACTCGATCCCATAACTTACAAGTAACCGGTCGATGCGCCTGATCGAGCGCCTCGCAGTAATTCGTATAAGTGCAGCGTCGAATCTCTTCGCCACGTCCCAGCCTGACTTTCAAGAACCAATCCGGATCGGCCAGCGCCTGTCGAGCAAACCCGGCAATATCCGCCTGGCCAGCTCGCAAAATTTTCTCGGCCTGCTCAAATGTCGTGAGTCCGCCCGTCGTCACAATCGGCGTGGCGAAGCCGGCTGCAGTGACTCCGCGTTTTATGGCTGAGCTCAACGGTACGCTGCGACCAAACGGTCCCACCTCGTCTGAAAGTGTCGTCGGCATGCACTCGTATCCGCTTTGCCCGGTGTAAGGATAGACCGCTTGGCCAACTTTCGGCTGCTGGGCGTCCTCGAACTTTCCACCTTTCGAGATTGAAAGAAAATCAAATCCGGCACGCGCAAACTGAATCCCAAAATAAACTGCATCATCGATCCGATTCCCGCCCTCGATGACTTCATCGCCAAGAAATCTGACTCCGACCACGTAATCGTCGCCAACCCGAGCACGCACGGCGTTGTAGACCTCGAGCGGAAGGCGAACTCGGTTTTCGCAGCGTCCACCATAGCCGTCGGTGCGATTGTTTAGCGCGCTGAGAAACGAAGCCATCGTGTACGCGTGCGCGTAATGAAGCTCGACGCCGTCGAATCCAGCTTCCTGAGCGCGTCCGGCTGCATCCGCGAAAATTCCCGGTAAGACCTCCGGCAAGCTGCGAATGTGCTCATGCTCAACGTCAGTCACTCGTTCGCGAAACCCAAAGCGCAGCGATTCCAGTTCCCGTTCGTCAAGCACGGCGTCAAGAACATTATCCGGAGCTGAATTCAAAAAGCTTCGCACTTCCGCTTCAGCGGCGTCCAGCCAACGGTAGTCTGCGGTGAAAGTCAACAGCGACACTCGATGAGCAGCGCTTAACTTCAGGAAGCGCTCAAAGAACTTGGTCCGCTCCGGCCTGCGCTTGACCGAAAGAAAGTCGATGATCTGGATAAAGAGTTTCGTTTCACCATCGCTCGCCCAGCGAACAGTCTCCACCAACTTCTTCAATCCCGGCAGAAAGCGATCGTGGCCAATGCGCAACAATGGGCCGCTGGGAATATCGCGGACACCGGTGGCCTCGACCACAAGAGCGCCCGGACGACCTTGCGCGAACCGTCGATACCAATCGAGGTTGTCCTGAGTTACAAAACCTTCATCGGTAGCTCGCCAGGGCACCATTGCGGGAACCCACGTCCGGCTCGACAAGGACAAATTCTGGAACTGAATTGGCTGGAATAAGAGTGACCTGGCAGCCTCGTCAGCAGTGGGCCATACGGTCTCCGGAATCGGATGTTTAATGGGATTCTTAAATTTCCACATTCATTCGTGACTGTACCCACTACCTGCGGCTTCGGCAAGGGGCCTAAGCTTGGTTCTTTGTTCTTAGTTCTTGGTTCTTTGTGGTTGAGTTATAGGTCTGTTCTCAGTTTTCTCGGGAGAGGTTTAGGAGAGCGTCAGAATCCAAAGCTTCAACTACAAAGAACAAAGAACTAAGAACAAAGAACAATTCAAGCCCGTCAACAGGGTTCTTCTCAAGCCGTCTATGGTGGTATCTGCGGATAGGCGGCCGTTTGTGATAAATTGAAGTCAGCTTTTTAGTCCACGAAATTGGAGTTCATCAGTTGATCGATGAGTTGTTAGCTTGGCGAAACGAGTTTCCCATTCTGGGTGAGACCGTCTATCTGATCTCGCACAGCCTCGGCGCAATGCCCAGGAAAACTTTTGACCGGCTCCACGATTACGCCGACATGTGGGCGACGCGAGGCGTGCGGGCCTGGGCCGAGGGTTGGTGGGATATGCCCGCAACGGTCGGTGACCAGCTTGGGCGCATCATTGGCGCCGATCCGGGCACCGTGGTAATGCACCAGAACGTCTCGATTTGCCAGTCGCTGGTGCTCTCCTGCTTCGAACCGACTCGGAAACGAAACAAGATTGTCTACTCGGAATTGAATTTTCCGTCGGTGATGTACGTGTACGAAGCTCACGCTCGCGACGGCCGGATCCGCATCGAGACCGTCAAATCTGACGACGGCATCACGATCCCGCTTGAGCGAATGCTCGCGGCAATCGACGAAGAGACTCTGCTCGTTCCCTTCTCGCATGTCCTCTTCAAGAGCGCTTTTCTGCAAGATGCCCTGGCAATCACGGAACGAGCTCACGAAGTCGGCGCCATGGTTGTGCTCGATACTTATCAATCCGCGGGAACAGTTCCTTTCAGCGTCAAAGACTTGAATGTGGATTTCGCTACGGGAGGTTCAGTGAAGTGGCTGTGTGGCGGTCCAGGAGCGGGATATCTTTACGTGCGACCGGACTTGCATGACAAGCTCGAGCCCAAAACCACGGGCTGGATGGCCCATGAATCACCTTTCGCGTTCGACACGGAAATGAAGTATGCGCGCAGCGTGAATCGATTCCTGCATGGGTCGCCTGCTATCCCGGCTTTGTACGCGGCGCAGTCAGGCTATGAAATCATCAACAGCATCGGCGTTGAAGCGATCAGACGAAAGAGCACGAGACAGACTTCACTAATAATTGATTTAGCTGAGGAAGCGGGCTTTGAAGTTACAAGTCCCAGGGATCCTGAACAGCGCGGCGGCACTGTCACGGTCGCTCACGAACAAGCGGCTGCGATCACGAAAGAACTTGTACGCCGGGAGTTCATCGTCGATTATCGACCAGGCGCTGGTGTGCGCATCTCGCCACACTTCTACACCACCGACGAAGAACTGCATCTGGTGATAGAAGAGATGAAAAAGATTCGCGACACAGTTTCTTTCGCCAAGCACGAGCGCGTCGGGGCGGCATTCTAAAAACGTTCTTTGTTCTTGGTTTTTTGTTCTTTGCTCGCTTTCGCCAGCTGAGTAGCTTCCGTCAACAAGAACCTTAGGAATCACAAAACAAAGAACAAAGAACTAAGTACAAAGAACCAATGGCCGATTACGGAACCAACCCTTTACTTTCCTACAACAAATATCTTCGCGTTCAGGACTTGATCGGGCTGCAGGAATGCCTGTCAGATCCTGCCCACGACGACGAACTGCTCTTCATCACCATTCATCAGGCGTACGAGCTTTGGTTCAAGGTCATCCTCCAGGAAATCGACGTCGCGATTGATTTGATGTCGCAGGATCGACCGGCTGCAGCCGAGCGAGCTCTGCGCCGCATCATCGAGATCGAGAAACTTCTGGTAAACCAGATTCATATTCTCGAGACCATGTCGCCCATTAGCTTCCTACAATTCCGCGACCAGTTGAATCCGGCGAGTGGCTTTCAATCAATGCAGTTTCGTGAAATCGAATTCTCATCGGGACTGAAAGACGAATCCATCCTGCACTCTTTTCGAGAAGATACCTTCGCGAATGAGCGTCTGGCGGCAAGATTACGGAAGTCCACGCTCGGCGAGGCTTTTTATGAACTACTGCAGCGTCGAGGTCTCGATGCGCCGAATGATGACACGAATCTGAACGACGACGAGCGGAAACGCCGTTACGGCAAACGAACGCGCGCGGTGCTCGAGCTGCTGACTCATTTTGAAGAGCGCTATGAAGAATTTCGTCTCGCCGAAGCTTTGCTCGAGCACGATGAATATTTTTCTTTGTGGCGGTCACATCACATCAAGATGGTCGAGCGTATGGTCGGCGCCAAACGCGGCACCGGAGGCTCGGAAGGAATCGGCTACTTACGCACGACGCTCAACAAGAAATTCTTTCCCGAGCTCTGGGAAGCGCGTACTTATCTCGATCTAAAGCACGGTGATGCTGGTTGTCCTTTTACCGGTGCGGCTCCAACTGGTGATTAGATTGTTTTCGTCGCCGAGCCACGATTGAGAGTATTTGGTCTTTCGGTTTACGCCGAAGGCGGTCGCCAATTTCAGCCTGGGGCAGCGCCCCAGGTGAAGGAAGAGATTATTATCCTCAACGCTGAAAGCGTTGGCGAGATAAGTGGCGCTCTCCGATTTCGCAGACGCTTTCAGCGTTCGGAAAGATTTTTCTATCGCTTGCCCTGGGGCGCTGCCCCAGGCTGAAATTGGCGACCGCCCTCGGCGTAATCTACAGTGTGCGTTATCCCGCCTCAATTGTTCCGGTTGCCGCTGCGAGTCTGGCTTGTTCGCTGGGTTTTATTCTTTCTGATCTCTCTCGGACTCGGTTACGCTGCGGTCCAGCGCTATGATCCTCGACAGACTGACGGCCTCAGCGACTCAGCTCTGTATTATCGAATGGTGGCGGGTGAACCCGTCGAAGCTCGCGAAATGCGATTCCGCGTATTGGTGCCTTACCTGGCGCGGCCCATACGAGCTTTGACTGGAAAACTCTTCTCGCCTCCAAAATCCGTTTACCTTGCACTGCTTGTCGCTAACTCAATTTTCTGCGCGACGACCGCATGCTTAATCGTCCTGATCGGATTCCAGCTCGCGCCGGAGACACCGACAGGCCTGTTAGCCGCCCTGCTTTACCTGCTCAACTTTGCGGTCATGAATTTGTTTCTCCCGGCGATGATTGATGCGGGCGAAGCCTTCGCGTTGCTCGCGGTCACTTTAGTTTTGCTCGGACGACGGTGGTGGTTGTTACCTATTTGGGGAATTGTTGGAACACTTGCGAAGGAGACTTTTGTCCCGCTCGCTGTTGTACTTACGTTGACCTGGTGGTTCGTCGCGCACGGCAAGGGCACTGATCGTTGGCGCAAGCTTTATCCAGTGTTGGTAATGACCGTAGCGATGGTGGCCACTGCCTTCGCGTTGCGATTAGTTCTGGCGAGCTCGATAGAGCCTGCGGGAATTCTGGAAGCCACCCACGCCAGCGGCAACGCCCTGAGCGGACGATTTTCAGTATTTTTTAGCCCCACCGTCTGGTATGTTTTCATTTGGCTCTTGCCGCTTGGGGCCACGCGGCTTAACAGGCTGCCAAGGCCATGGGTGATCGCCTCAATCGTAACCGCGATGGTAGTGCTCGCTTTGGGAATCTTCCGAGACATCGGTGGTAACGGTGCCCGTCCACTTTTCAGCGTTCTCGGACCGATGTTGAGCCTTTCGGCAGCGATATGGCTGAGTGATTCGAGCGGTCCGCCTAAACTTGAGACAAACCCGCCGCGCTAAAGCTCTAGAGGAGGTGGCCAAATGAACTACGATCGACGCCAGGCGCCACGAATTGACGTCAACATGCCTGTGACCTGGGAAGGAGCCTTCGAACGCTGCGAGGCCAGCATCACCAGCCTCAGTCTTAACGGCTGCTTTGTCCTCAGCGGTGGCCGGGTTAATCCGAAAGAGTTGGTCCGTCTCGAAATTCAACTTCCGAACGACGACCCGGTAAACGTTTGGGGCGAGGTAGTAGACCAGGCTTATGAGATTGGCTTTGCCGCAAAGTTCACGTCACCATCCGATGATGAAGATCAAGCCCGACTATTGAGATTCATAACCCGCGGCCTCGAGGGTCAGGACTCGCAGGATTGAAGCATCTCGCGATAGACTTGTGTAGAATACTTGCTAATTTATTAGCCGAGGGGAATGTTGTTATGCCACGAAGTGTTCGATATGTCACCGATGAACAGGGTGAAAGAACCGCTGTAATTCTCCCCATCGAAGAATACGAAGACCTTTTGGAAGACTTACACGTCACGCATGCAGCCGACGAAACACAACCTGAACCTCGCATTCCCTGGACGCAGGTCCGAGCAGAATTAATATCTGAGGGAAAGCTGGATGCCGAATCCTAAGGTTTTCACTGTCCTACTTACCAAGCGTGCTCGAAAAGAAACTCACAAATTCGACCGCCACATTCTCGCTCGGATAGCTCGATCTATCGACAGCCTCGAAACCAACCCTCGGCCTCCCGGATGTCTGCAAGTGAAAACGCAAGAAGGATTGTGGCGGATTCGTGTAGGCGATTGGCGAATCGGATACCAGATCAACGATGAAGCAACGAGAAGTCACCATTCTGACTGTCGGCCATCGGAGTGAATTCTACGAATGATGAATATCGAACGTGATGCTCGTGAGGCTAAGAACAAAAGCTTAGGAACAAGACGATTAGTTTCAAAAAATGCGAGTTGAATTTCCAGAGCGCTTCAACATGGCAGACTACTTCCTCTATCACAATTTGGAGGTAGGCCGAGAAAACAAGACGTGCCTGTATTACGAGTTTGACTCGTGGACCTACGGCGATGTCGCGCGGATGGCGAATCGTACGGGAAATGCGCTACGTGAGCTTGGGCTTGAAGCCGAAGAACGCGTTCTTATTGTCCTTCCCGATTGCCCGGAGTTTGTGTGGACGTGGTTCGGCGCCGCTCGCATCGGCGCGGTGATTACGATGGTCAATCCTTTGCTGCCTGCGGACGACTATCGTTACTACCTGGAATACACCCGAGCTCGAGTCGCGGTAGTTCATGAGTCATTGATTAAGACATTCGCTGAAGCCGCTGAGGACGCAAATTATCTGCGGGCCACGCTCGTCGTGCGGAACGAAAACGCGGTCGACGAGGATCTGGTCGATCCACATCACACGAAAGCTGCGTTTGTCTCGTTTCAGGAAATAGTCTCAGCTCAACGAAGCGTTTGTCGCGCGGCTGACACTCATCGCGACGACATTGCTATCTGGTTGTTTACTTCGGGATCGACCGGACACCCGAAAGGCGCGGTCCACCTGCAACACGATCTGCCCTTCAACACCGAGGTCTACGCGAAACACACGCTCGGCGTGAACGAGAATGATCTGACGGTGTCAGTGCCGAAGCTGTTCTTTGGTTACGCGACTGGAACCAACCTTTTGTTTCCGTTTGCAGTAGGCGGCGCCACAGCTTTGTTCTCGGAACGGTCGACTCCAGAAAAACTATTTTCGGTGATCGAGCAATATCGTCCCACCATCCTGACGACCGTGCCGACGATGATTAACTCGATGCTGAATCTCGAAGGTGCATCGTCAAGAGATCTGTCTAGTCTGCGCTTCTGTTATTCAGCCGGCGAGGCTCTGCCGCCGGAACTCTATACTCGCTGGAAAGACACGTGCGGCGTTGAGATTTACGACGGCATTGGCTCCGCCGAGATGTTCCACATCTACATCACGAATCGGCCCGGTGACGTGAAGCTTGGCAGCCTCGGCCGCATCGTCGAAGGTTACGAAGCAAAAATCGTCGACGGAAGTGGAAACGAACTGCCCGCTGGAGAGATGGGCACGCTCAAGATCAAAGGCGACTCAGCGGCGCTTTGTTATTGGAATGCTCATGAAAAATCCAAAGAGACATTTGCCGGTGACTGGTGCACCACTGGTGATCAATTCCATATCGATGAAAAAGGCTACTACTGGTACCACGGCCGTACCGATGACATGCTCAAAGTCTCGGGCGTGTTTGTTGCTCCGGCGGAAATTGAGAATTGCCTGCTTCAGCACGAGGCCGTGCTTGAGGCTGCGGTCGTCGGCCGCGATGGCGGCGACGGCCTGATCAAGGCCAAGGCCTTCATTGTCGCCCGCCCCGGCTTGGAAGCTGATGACGTGCTTGCAGAAAAGATCAAAGAGTTCGTTAAGTCCAAGCTCGCCCTCTACAAGTACCCACGATGGATTGAATTCATCGATTCCCTCCCAAAGAACGACCGCGGCAAAGTCGATCGCAAGCTCCTCAAAAAGTAGAACGGACTTCAGTCTGTTCAAACTGCCTATACCACTCACTTACCCGCTCTTCTCTCAAGATCACCCAGCCTCAAGTCCAGGCCAGTTACCTTCATCTTGAGTGGACTCGTCTTGAGCTTCTTACAACTTCTGTCTTACCCACCGCTGCAAGTATTTCAGTTTCCCCCAGACTGAAGTCCAGGCTACTGAACGAGCGTGGTTTTACGTCGTTCAACACTTGCCCTGAAAGTGTTACCTGAGTTTCCACTTTTTCTGGAAACTCAAGCCCATCGGCACTCTACTTTACGTGAGAGATTCACTAGCAAACGGGAGTGCTAAACGAAATGAAGAAGACCCTAATAACTCTTGCAGCCCTTGTGGTTTTGGGAATTCCAGCCAGTGCCTTTGCCGACACCTTTACCTTCAGGCCCCCGGCAACGGGCGCCAATCAAGGGAGCGGTGGACCCAATCAATTCAACCTCGACCATCACTACGCCTACACCTGGCAAATTAGTAATGTGAACTTGCCGGCCGGCCAAACCATCACCGGGGCGACGATCACGTTCCACAACATTCGCAACTGGGACTCAAACGCGAACATGTTGTTCGTCCACTTGCTGGACTCAGCACGCGCTGCCTCAGTCGGTTCGTTTGTTGACGCTAGCGGCTCACCGGTACTAGGGGATCAAATTAGGGATAACTTCGCTGGAAGCCTTTATGTCAATAACCCGCTCGTGAATGCCGGCACCGGGAATACGTTTCTGGGTCAACACAGCTTCGGCACCACTGGGAGCGATTGGACCATAACGTTCAATGCGGCGCAGCTGGCAGCGCTCACCGCGTATCTGCAGAATGGCAACAACGTGGCGTTTGGTTTTGACCCTGACTGCCACTTCTGGAACAACGGCATCACCTTCAATTTCACGACGCAACCCACGACCGGAGTACCTGAGCCGACTACGATGTTGCTGCTCGGATCCGGAATTGCCGGACTCTATTTGAAACGCCGGCGCAAACAAACCCAACCCAGCGAAAACTAAAGTCAGGGTATTCGCACAAAAGAATCGGCGCGAGTGGGTTGCTCCACACTCGCGCCGATTTTTCTTTTCTTAGCCGCGGATAACAGGTGCTTAGAGTTCAATCTTTAGATTGCGTGGCGGTGAAACCACAAACTGAAGTTTGAACTCTAAACGCCTGTTCATCCGTAGCTCAATCTTCTTCCTACGCTGTGCGATGTTCCAAATTGTAATCGCGCAACCTTCGATACAAAGTCGAAGGTGAAATGCCGAGCAGCTCAGCAGTCTTACCACGATGCCAGCCAGTCTGCTCCAGTGCCGCGAGAATTTGCTGACGCTCAACTTCACGCAATGACAACGGACCCGTTGCCGCGGCTGCGGTGTTGTCGACAACCGCCGAGCTCGGCGCAGCCGCGCTTGGTTGCGGTGGCGCCAGAAAAGGCGCACGCACAACTTCCGGCGGCAACTCACTCACGGTAATCATTCCATTGTTCGCAAGTATGACCGCGCGCTCGAGACAGTTGCGCAGCTGCCGAACATTGCCGGGCCAGTGATACGCGCGCATCGCGGCCAACGCTTCCGGCGCAATCTCAGGCGGATTGGTTCCACCGACAATCTTGAGAAGATGTCGCGCCAAAGGCTCGACGTCTTCAGAGCGCTCACGCAGCGCCTTCAGATCGATTTGAAATCCATTGATTCGATAAAGCAGGTCGGCTCGGAAAGCTCCATCACTCACAACCGTGTCGAGATTTCGATTCGTCGCGGCAATGATGCGCACGTTGACTTCGACTTTGCGCACGCCACCGACGCGGAAGAAGGTCCGCGTCTCGATCGCTCGCAAGAGCTTTGCCTGTAACTGGGCCGGCAGTTCAGTAACTTCATCCAGAAACAACGAGCCGCCATCGGCGAGCTCTACTAAACCTAGCTTGCGTGCCTTCGCGCCTGAAAACGCTCCGGCTTCGTAGCCAAACAATTCTGATTCGAGCAGCGACTCCTGAAACGCCGCGCAGTTGAGATCGATAAACGATCCTTGCGCGCGAGACGACAGCCGGTGAATAGCCTGGGCGATCAACTCTTTTCCAGTGCCCGACTCGCCTGTAATCAGCACCGACGTATCCGAAGGAGCGACGCGCGATACTAATCGCACCGCTTCTTTCATCGCATCGGAAACGGAAACAATTTCCGGCAACGCCGACTGTCTTGCAAGCTGCTCGCGTAGGCGCTGATTATCAACCCGCAGTTGCCGCTTCTCAGCAGCCTGACGCACGCGCACATCAAGCTCGCCAATGCTGTACGGCTTGGTGAGATAGTCATAAGCGCCAAGCTTCATCGCTTCGACTGCAGTCTCAACCGTAGCCTGCCCAGTCAGCATAATCACTTCGGGCGGATTCGGGCGTTCGTGCACGCGACGCAGTAACTCCATTCCGTCCATGCGCGGCATGTTGATGTCGCACAGCAACACATCGACATTCGTCTCTTCGAGCCGGCGCAGCGCAGCCTCGCCATCGGGCGCGACCTGAACACGATAACCGTGGCGTTCCAACTCCTTCTGCAACACCATGCGCAGGTTGGCTTCGTCTTCGGCTACCAATATTCGTGCTGCTTGTGATTCTGCCAAAACTATCCCTCTGAAGTTGATTGATTGATGGCCGGAAGTGTTATGGTAAACGTCGTGCCCGCACCCACCGTGGACTGCACATCAAGTCCACCACCATGCTCAGTTAAGATACCATAACAGACCGCGAGGCCAAGACCCGTTCCGTGCCCAACTTCCTTCGTTGTAAAGAACGGCTCGAAAATCTTCTGGAGATTCTCCGGAGAAATGCCGACTCCAGTGTCAGTGACTTCGACGAGAACCAGATCGTCTCGATTGCGCGCTGCGATAGTCAGCGTTCCTCCGTCGGGCATCGCATCGATGGCGTTGGTTGAGAGAGCGATGACTGCTTGCTGCAACTGACCCGCGTCGCCCGAGACTGGCGCCAGCTCGTCCGCTATTTTCAACTGGATCTCGATTCCCTCGCCTCGTTTTTGATGAGCGACGAGACGCGCTGCTGAAGAGATCACCTCGGAGAGATCGACCGGGCGTCTTCTCGCTGCGCGTGTGCGGCTGAAGTTGAGCAGACCGGTCGTGATGCTCTTGCAGCGAAAAGCTTCACTGCGAATCAAACCGAGATACTCGCGCAGATCGTCGAGCGCTTCCGAGCCGGCGAAAGCGCCTTCCTTCACTCGTGATTCCAACGCCTCTGCGCAAGCCGAGATCGTCGCCAGCGGATTATTGATTTCGTGGACCACACCCGACGCTAATCGTCCCACCGCCGCCAGCTTTTCGGCGCGAGCTACGGCGCGATTGGCTTCGACGCGCGCAGTGATATCTTCGCCAACCGCAATCACGTGCGTGACGTCAGTACCGCCGTCGGCCCACATCGGAATCTTACTGACCAGCCAATGACGAGTCTCGCCTTCAGCAGTCAAGGTCTCCTGCTCGACTCGCTTGATGCCGCCGGTCTTGAAAACATGCGCGAATTCCTGGTCCAGCATCTCGCGCTTCTGACGCGTCAGTACTTCGTGGACATCTTTGCCCATCACGTCCTCGCGCGGCATGCCCAACTCGCCCAGTTCGCGATTGCGGTTCCAGGCGGCGATGCGATAGTCGCGATCGATGGCGTAAAGCGAGAGCGGCAAGCTGTCGAGTATCGCGTCGGTAAAGCGTCGCTGCGCTTCTGCTTCAGCGGTACGCTGATCGACTTCCTTAGCCAGGCTTTCAGACGCGTTGCGCACTTCGAGATAGAGCGACGAGATGTGCGCTGCAAGCGCGGCTTGTTGCACTGCGGCTTCGACAAGGCGGCACTCCGTCTCGCCACAGTCCTCGGCGTTGTCGAAGGCTATGACCAGGACGCCTTTCGTGCGGCCGCCAAAGCGCAGCGGCGCGGCAAACTCCACCACGTGAGTTTCATCGCGAAGCAGAAAATCTTTGGGGTTGGTCAACAGCACGGACGTCATGTTGCCCGCGGAGGTTAACCAACGCTGCATGCGATCGAGATGCAGGAGTGATTCGTCTTCCGCGCTGCCTTCGCGGTCGAAGACACAGCCTGCTTGGGTCTGTTCATTCAAACCGACAAAGGCTGCGCAAAGTGCGGCGCCCGTGCCATCGAAGGTTGCGCCTGCCACTCGCCGCACCAGTTGCTCGGGCTCGAGCGTACGCAGCAGGCCTCGGCCAAGATCGGCGAGAAAGCGCAGCTCGCGATTGCTGCCGAGCAGCGCCCATTCACGTTGCGCGGCTCGAAGATGCGAGCTCACGCGCGAAACGAGCTCGCCGGCTGAGGAAGGCTTGGTGATGTAATCATCCGCGCCGGCTGAGAAGGCTTCGACTTTGCGCTTCTCATCGTCACTGGCGGAAAAAGCGATAATGGGCAGTTTGCTGGTAGCGCTTTGGGCTCGCAGCAGGCGGCACAAAGCAAAGCCATCCACGCCGGGCATCTCGAGATCGAGCATGAGGAGGTCGCACTGTTCTCGATGGAGCAGACGCAGTGCTGATGGAGCGTCTTCGGCGGTCAGGGCTCGATAGCCCGCGTCCTCGAAGACACGGCGCAGGTTCACGCGCACCATCGCGTCGTCATCGACAATCAGGAGCGTTGCGTTGTGGCTGATTTCGGGAGCAGAAGCGGACATTAGGTTCCAAGACGAGGAGTGAGACCCAAAGGCTCGGCCAGGGGTTGCCGCTGTGCGGGTCAACTGGCTGGTATTGATTGAAAAGCATGCGGCCAGATCTGTCAAGAAGATTGATCTCCGCTTCGTCTGGCGCAGGTTGAATTCCGATTGCCAAGGTCGATGAGTTCGGAGGGTTCGGCAGTCAGTTAGGTCGTCGCGGAGTAATGCCACCCAAAGCACTTTAAGGCCGGAAAGGCCCACAAGCTTACACATCACGCTTGGGCTTAAGATTCCAAAACGTTCTGTCGACGGGCCTCAATACAGGCCGCGCCTAAGGCAAAATCAACGAAACCGAGCTCAGCAACCTAGGAGGGAATACAGACAAATGACCGTAGGTGAGGGCTGTTCTTAACCATTTCTCGTTGGTTTCTGGTAAGGGGGATTGCATATCCGCGCAACTCCTTTAGATTTGCACTTCGACTTTGAAGAAATATGTTGATTTCCTGTTAACTGCGGGTTTAATCTCACGCCGCTTCGTTATTTCTTTACTCCGCCAGCACCGCTGGCTTCTCGCGCGCCCGGACAGATCAAGCCTGGGCCGCCGGAAGATCAACCTGCAGCCGGATCGAAGCAACTCAAAAACGGCAAAACGAATTAGTACTCTTTAGAACACTAACAGCAGTTCTTGCAGCAGGTTCAAGGCTGCCTCCGTCACCGCCGCACTGGGCCCTTGGGTGACGCCGGGAAGCCGAATGTCACCCGGTTCCGTTGCTGCTGGCGGAGGTGGAGGACCCGGAATATGGATTTCACCTGCTACTACCGGAAGAGCCAGGACCGCAAGGAGCATTAGCGCAGCGGTGAGTTCTTTAAGTTTTTGCATTCGTGTTCTCCTAAATGAGGGAATTAGAAATCCTCGGAAAGGAACCGAACAGATCCCGAGATGAGGCTATCCTAGCATCCGTTAGTGGCGTCACGAACAAGCTCAAAGCACAGATGCAAATTTTTTTGCAAACGTGCTAGAAAAGGAATACTCACATGACTTTAGGGAAGGTCTTAGTTCACCAATTAGAGAACCCAAATCTCTCATTCGACGACCGCGTTGAGTTGCGGTGCAAACTTGCTAGGACCTTGGAGGAGGAGGGTAAATACGATGCAGCTCGTGAGGCGATGCTAGAGGTCTGGCCTGAATTCGACGAGAGGCCTCAGGTTGAAGGATTGTCTGAACAAAGCAGGGCTGACACCTTAATACGAGTTGGTGCGCTGACTGGCTGGATTGGCAGTGCTAACCAACTCGATGGTGCCCAAGAAATCGCCAAAGATTTCATAAGTGAAGGAATACGATCATTCGAACTGCTGAACGAGCCTATGAAAGTCGCTGAAGCACAAACAGAACTTGCTGTCTGCTATTGGCGCGCAGGAGCCTTTCAGGAAGCTAGAGTGATTTTGCATCAAGCCTTTGGTGTCCTTAAAGAATCGCACAGTGAGGCGAAACTGGTGACCTTGCTGCGAACGGCAATAAACGAGGAGTCGGCTGGTCGCTATCATGATGCCTTGCGAATACAAAAAGAGGCGTCTCTATTATTTGAACAGACTCCGAATTTCACACTTAGAGGCAAATTTCATCACTTATTTGGCTTTATCCTCCGGAAACTTTCGGAAGTTGAGCTTCGCCGAGATTACATTGACCAAGCTCTGATCGAATACGCGGCTGCAAGTTACTACTTCGAGGAAGCCGGACTCATCCGTCATCGAGCTTGTGTGGAAAACAATCTCGGGTTTCTATTCGGAACGATCGGAAGGTTTGGCGACGCACATGAACACCTCGACCTCGCCCAAACACTTTTCACCAGTCTGAAGGACTCGGTGCACCTGGCGCAGGTGGATGAAACTCGGGCGCGAGTGTTGTTGGCGGAAGGGCGATTGGTTGAGGCGGAGAAGACTGTCAGGGCATCGGTACGCACGCTGGAAAAGGGCGATGAGCAGTCGCTGCTCGCAGAAGCGTTAACGACCCACGGAATCGCACAAGCACGATTGAAGCACCCTGACCAGGCAAAGGTTAGTCTGCAACGAGCTCTTGATGTAGCAGAGCGAGCGGGAGATCTCGAAAGCGCCGGCAACGCTGCGCTCGTAATCGTCGAAGAGTTAATCGACTATGTTCCGAATGATGAACTCAAGCTCACTGTAGATCGAGCCTCTGAACTGCTCGCCAAAACGCAGGACCTGTCAGCGCTGAAACGGCTCGCAAACTGTTCAAATCGCGTCCTCGCTAAGGTGCATGCCTCACCTCGCTTTCCGGGAAAGGTCGATTGGACCAACTTTTCCTTCAGGGGAACATTACTGGAGTACGAAGCTCACCTTATCAATCTTGCGCTTGAAGATGCAGGCGGAGTGGTTAGCAAAGCGGCGCGATTGTTGGGATTCAATCATCATCAGAGTTTGCTTTCGATGTTGAATGGACGACATGAAGTCCTTCGCCACCGCAGCACGCCAATTCTGCCACGGCGTCGCAGCATCATTCGCAGTGGCGAGAACGGCTCACCGCCTGGCAAACGCGGCCGCAAACGAACGCTCAGGATACTGCTTATCGAAGACGATGCTTCTGTCTCAAGTCTAATCCAGGAGAACATCGATGGCCTGGGCGCTGAGGTCGAGGAAATTGCAGATGGCGCGTCCGGGATGGAACTGCTAGCTTCAGGTGTCCATTTCGATCTGCTGGTTCTAAAAAATGAGATTCCCGGCGTGAGTGGAAAGAATCTTGCACGTCTCGCGCGCAGCTTATCTCAGTATCGAAAGACGCCCATAGTGGTGCTTTCGGCGAACGCTGACGATCAGATTCAATCTAATGATTCAAATCTCTTTTGGCTGAGTAGCGAGGAACCTAACCGGATAACGGAGACTATTAACCAGATTTTTCATTGATCGATAGGTCGTACATACAGTTCGACGGCAAGGAAGTCGGTCTTTACCCCTCACACTGTGGTAGCTCACCGGGCGCACTGGCGGCGCCTCAGACACCACGAAACCACCAATAACTTGCGGCCAGCCGGGGCGAAAGTCTCTTTCGCTTAACGGTATCAGTGTCGGTGAAAGACACGCCGCTTTTGAGTAGTTCGGATGGAGCTCCAACTCGAGATGCACCGATAGCGAGCCGTGCATCTCTTGCGCTGGCACGTTCGTTTATGGTGGGAACGAATGCGCCGCGAAGCCGCCACGCAACTGAGCATTACGTGGCGCAGGGGACCGGCACAGGCCTCTCACCCGTGCCGGTCTTCCGAATCAGAATCTGGAAACGATGATTAGTTCTGATCTCAGATCTGAGATCTGAGATCGATGATCGATGATCGATGATCGATACCTAAGATTTGAGCCACTGAAATTCTGAGCTTCAACAACTTTCTTGCAGTACACATTGAGCTACGAAGGAGGGAAACTCGTAACAAAGTCAGAATCGATATTCCACTTAGCGTTGGACGCCCAACCCTGAATTGAACGAACACGGATTCCACTTACGTTGACGGCCAACCCTAAGTAACTGCAGCCGGATTCCACTTAGCGTGGGATGGTCCACGCACGCAATTGCTATTCATAACACTCGTATGACTCTTGCTCGCCCATTGCTGGCTCGCTGTTGGATGAACTTTGAGAGGAGTCTAACCCGTGACCAACAGCACCGCTTCGCTTCGCAAGGCTTTCATTTCGCGCGTTTCCTTTTTCCTGTTTGTTCTTTCAATTCTGAGTCTGACCGCAAGTACGGCTACGGCTCAGAGAAGCATAACTGACGGATCGACACCGCTGGCGCTGACGCCGGGAGCCCCAGCAGGTTCATACGAATTAAGCAAGCTTGAATCCATAAATGCTTACAACGGCAGTTTGAACTTTCGCTTGCCCTTGGTCGAAATCGGCGGTCGCGGGAGTGCGGGTTATGTCCTGAGCCTTCCAATTGAAACGCATTGGCGCACGGTCCATCGGAGTAATGACAATCAAATGATTGAACTACCGTCTTCGAACTCGTGGGCTTTTCACAGACGCGGCTACGGCGCGGGTCAGTTAGAAGGCCGTCTCGGAACTGATCCGGATCACCCTTGTCCGCCGCTATTTCACAATACCTTGGTCTTGAGTCGTCTCACGTTCACAGCACCTGACGGCACGGAGTACGAACTACGAGATCAATTAACAGGCGGTCAGCCGCAATCCTACTTCTGCGGTGGCAACGCGTACCCTTCACGTGGGACCGTCTTCGCGACGGCGGATGGCACTGCCGCGACCTTCATTTCGGACACGGTTATCCGAGACGACGGCTCGGTCATAAACCCGACCGGTTACCTCTCGCTTCGTGATGGCACCCGATTCAGAATTGTCAACAGTGACGTGATCTGGATGCGAGATCGAAATGGAAACCAGGTGACCTTCTCCTACGGCGACAAGGAAATGACCGTAACAGACTCATTAAATCGAAAAGTGAACGTGAAATATGCCGACTTTTCGGTTGGTCGTTTCTACGACGAAATCACTCACAAGGGTTTCGCCGGCGCTCAGCGAACGATTCGTGTGAACTATGCACCGCTTCAATCCGCCCTGCGGACCAATCGCCCCGGAGACATAGGTACAATCCAAACATCGGCTGCCCTCTTCCCGCAATTAACAGGCGCTCCTACGCCCTCGAACCCGAACGTGGTTTCCTCGGTGGTTTTGCCCGATGGCGTGCTCCAGTATCAGTTTCTATATAACGTTTACGGCGAATTAGCACGCGTATCACTACCGACCGGCGGAGCCTATGAGTATGATTTCGGCACTGGTTCTGCGTACGGTGACGCTACCGGCGTTATTTGGAGTGGAGTGGGATTGCCTGAAATTTATCGACGCGTGTTGCGGCGCCGTGTGTACATCGATCAGGGTCTCACTCTGGTCGGGTTGTCGACGTACAGTAGGCCTGAAGTGGAGACGCCCGGCTACGTTGAAATCAACCATCTCAAGGCCGATCAGACAACCATACTCGCACGAGAGCGTCATCACTTTTACGGGATTGCCTCATCGTCATTCGATCAAAGCTCACTTGACTATTCATCCTGGCGAGACGGCAAGGAATACAAGACGGAATATTTCGGAGCGAATGGTTCTACTCTCCTGAAACGGGTCACGAACACGTGGGGACAACGTAGTGTGAGTTGGTGGACTTTCAGTGCCGATGCCGCACCTCCGAACAATCCGTTCGTGACTGAAACCATTACGACCCTCCCCGCTACCGGACAAGTAACGAAAACATCGCACCTCAACCCGCAAAGCGGTCAGCCGATGATCGATCAGTTCAACAACATCACTGACACCTGGGTCTATGATTACGGGAAAGAAGCTCCTGGCGATTTGCTCAACCACACTCACATCGACTATTTGACGATTAACAATGGCGTCGATTATTCCAACCGGACCTCTCCTTCGAGTCCCCACTTGTTAAGCCTTGTGACTCGGCAATCTGTCTATGACAAACTCGAAATTGAAAAAGCGCGAACAACTTTCGAGTATGACAACTATGCCGTTGACAATTTTCATGCGGGACTAAAAGACTGGCCGGCGCTAACTGGCGTTCCGATCAGTGGTCTTGATTCTTCGTTTACCGCCTCACAAACTTCTCGAGGAAATGTCACGGCCACCAACCGGTACTTGTTTGTTAATGGCCAGCCTTCACAACCAATCACTTCCTACATCCAATACGATCTAGCCGGCAACGCGGTCAAAAGCATCGACCCTCGCAGCACCGCACAGAACATCATCGCAACCACTATCAGCTACGACGATTGTTTCGGCAATCCGGACGCCGAAGCTCGCACAAATAATGTTCCAATCGAGCTGGCGTCACCCGCGCGGCGCACCTATGCCTTTGCTACCAGCGCTACCAATGCGCTTGGTCACAAAACCTATTCGCAATTCGACTACTTCCTTGGCCGCGTTGTGAATGTCGAAGATGCCAACGGTACGGTCTTCAGTGCCGGGTATAACGATGCTTTGGATAGACCGAAGCAGGTTACCAAAGCCGTGAATCGCGAGCTTAAATTCCAGAGCCTGACTACGTTTTCGTACGACGACACTGCTCATACGGTTACTACTGCAGGTGATCTGCGCTCATACGGGGACCAGGCATTAAGTGACCAGATTCTTTTTGATGGACTGGGAAGGACTGTTGAGACTCGTAAGTACGAAGGAAACGGTAACTTCATAGCGGAACGTCGAATGTACGATGCCTTGAATCGAGTCGAGCAGTCTTCGAATCCTTTCCGTCCCTGGAAAAACGAAGGCCCTCTTTGGAATACGACTCAATTTGACGGATTGGGACGAATAGAGTTATCCAGGACGGCCGACGGCGCTACTTCAAGAATCGAGTACTCCGGCAACGAATTGCTTGCCATCGACCAGGTCGGCCAGAAAAGAAAGACTATTACCGATGCTCTCGGAAGGATCACAAAAGTCTACGAAGATCCGGATGGAGTCAATTGGCTGACCGAGTACCTTTACGACACTCTTGGGAATCTAACCACTGTCATCCAGGGGAACCGGACTCGAACCTTCCAGTACGACGCGCTGTCACGCTTAACCTCATCGACGCAACCAGAAACCGGCACTCGGTCCAACACCTATGACCAGAATGGCAATATCCTTACGAGCGCTGACGCCCGCGGCATAATCACAACTGCCGTTTACGATGCGCTGAATCGGCCCATCTCGAAAACTTATCAAAACGATCTCGCCGCTACGCCGCCAGTTAACTTCTTCTATGACGGACAAGCGCTACCTGGCGGAGCGCCTCCGAACTTTTCCAGGGGCGCCTCCGTCGGACATCTGGTCGCTGTGGTGAACGGCGGCAGTACGAGTGAAGGCGATTATTACGGTTATGACCTGCTGGGCCGTCCGGTTATGAAGGTGCAGCGCACGGGTAACAGCAACTATGAGATTAACACCGACTACAACGCCTCAAGCCGCACTATTTCGCTAATGTACCCTTCCGGTCACACTGTCTCGTACAACTACGACTCGGCGGGCCGGCTCGCTGATCGAGATGGACAGAACCTGGCGATGGTCGGCAATCTCGGAGACGGTTTAGTACGCACCTACTCGAGCGGCATTACCTACAGTAATCGGAACGGACTGGCTCAGGAAAAACTCGGCACCGACACTGCGATTTACAACAAGCTCTTCTACAACTCTCGCGGACAGCTAGCCGAAATTCGAGCCGGCACCAGTGGGAACAACACCAGTTGGAATCGCGGCGCCATCATTAATCATTTCAGTAACTCCTGCTGGGGTATGTGTGGAGGCGCTAACTCCGCCACTAGCATGACCGACAATAATGGCAATCTAAAACGGCAAGATGTTTACATTCCACAGAACGAACAGGTTTCGAGTTATACAACTTGGGCGGACGGCTACACTTATGATAATCTCAACCGGCTCACACAGGTCCATGAGTACACTGACAATCCCTCGCTTGATTGGCAGCAATCTTTCGTCTACGACCAGTGGAGTAACCGGCGCATCAATCAAGCGCTAACTTACGGGCCTTCGATTCCCAAGCCGGACTTCACCGTAGACAGTAACAACAGGCTGGCCGCCCCCGCTGGTTTCAACCTAAGCTATGACCCTTCCGGCAATCTCATCTCTGATAACTTCACCGGAGAAGGTCAACGTGTTTATGACGCCGAGAATCGCCTGATCAAAGCCTGGGCCAACGGCCAATGGCAGACCTACACGTACGACGCGATGGGTCAACGCACCAAACGCAGCGTGTCGGGAACCGAAACCTGGCAGATCTATGGTTTCTCGGGAGAGCTATTGGCTGAATACGCCGCCAACAGCGCGCCGACAATGGTCAGGAAAGAGTATGGCTATCGGAATGGGCAGTTGCTTGTGACAGCAGAACCCGCTCAAGCGGCGCGCACTAACTATGCCTTGGCGAGCAATGGAGCAATCGCGACCGCCTCATCGATTTTGTCAAACGCGTTTCCCGCTAGCGGGATTAACAACGGCGATCGAAAAGGATTGAACTGGGGCAATGGCGGAGGTTGGCGAGATGCCGAGCCAGGTAACACTTTTCCGGATTGGGTCGAGATAACTTTTCCGAGCGCGAAGACGATTGATGAAGTTGACGTCTTCACTGTCCAGGACAACTACGCGAACCCCGCAGAACCGACTGAGGCAATGACCTTCGGCGTTTATGGGCTGACGGGTTACGAGGTGCAGTACTGGAACGGGAGCAGTTGGGCAACAGTCTCCGGTGGCAGCGTTACCGGTAGCAATAAGATCTGGCGCAAGATCACTTTTACGGCGCTCACTACAGCGAAGGTCAGAGTGCGAACGAATGCGTCCATCGATGGCTACAGTCGTTTGGTGGAAGTTGAAGCCTGGGGCACTACGTCTGGAGCAGCACCGCGCACGAATGTAGCGCTCGCCGGTAATGGTGGCGTGGCGAGCGCTTCCTCGCAATTGTCTGCATCATTTCCGGCGAGCGGAACGATTAACGGCGATCGGAAAGGGCTGAGCTGGGAAAACGGTGGCGGCTGGCGTGATGCTGAACCGCGAAACAGTTTTCCGGATTGGCTGCAGGTGGAGTTCAACGGCAGCAAGACCATCGATGAAGTCGATGTATTTACGATTCAGGACAATTACGCCAACCCGTCGGAACCAACCGAGAACATGACGTTCACTACCTATGGCACCACTGGGTATGAAGTGCAGTACTGGAATGGAAGTTCGTTCGCGGCAGTGCCGGGGGGCGCAGTCACAGGTAACAACAGAGTCTGGCGCAAGATTACTTTCCCTGCGGTGACAACCACGAAGATTCGAGTGCTAACAAATGCAACCGCAGATGGCTATAGCCGGCTGGTTGAAGTGGAAGCGTGGACGGCGAGCTCAAGCTCCAGTGAGGCAAACATAAATTGGTTACTCGCGGACCAACTCGGAACGCCACGAATGGTCTTCGATAAGTCGGGAAGTCTTGCATCTGTAAAGCGCCATGACTATCTGCCTTTCGGCGAGGAGATCGGCGCAGGCGTTGGCATCCGGAGCAATTCGCTTGGATACAGCCTAAGCGACGGCGTCCGCCAAAAGTTCACCTCAAAAGAGCGAGACAGCGAAACGGGTCTCGACTATTTTCTGGCGCGTTACTATCACAGTTCTCAGGGAAGATTCATAAGTCCCGACCCGCTCCTCGCGAGTGGCCGCCCCGGCAACCCTCAAACCTGGAATCGCTATGCGTATGCTTTGAATAATCCGCTGCGGTTCACCGATCCCGACGGTCTGGCTGCTAATGAAAGCACCGGCTTCGTTGATTTTCAACAAGGAAATACCCCACAACAGCCACTACCGACGCCGCCAACTACCCAGCAAAGCGGGACAGGTGAAAATGGACAGGTGTTCGCACCCAAGATAGACCTGACGACATTTTCCTTCGGAACGGTGGAAGTTAATGGAGCGTCGCCCATTTTCGCAGGCCCTCCTGTACCCTTGGATAGTCAGCCAAATTTGATAATGAACCAAGGAACGACGGCTATGGCGAATAATGATTTGAATGGCATGATCGCCATTACCGAACTGCTATTGCACCCAGGTACAGGCGGCGCGGTATCTCTTTCACTCTCTTTGGGTACGGGTGTCGCCCCGAACATCAACTGGACTCTAAACAAGACTTTTTACGTACGCTCGCCGGAGGAGGTGTTGCTCCAAACCGGAATCGCGAACCGCACCATCCAGGGAGGAGTAGCAGAGAAGTTGTCTAAAACTGAAAGCTTAGTTGCTGCTGGCGGAAACTGCCCCAGGCGACTAGGTGACGTCGCAACCATTGGGGGTGCAAATCTGGCATCAATCTTTGGCCAACAGGCTCGTGACACTGCCCAGGAGGTCGCGCTAGCCAGGTATCAACAGGACTACAGTGCTAACCCATCCTCGGAGTATGTGCCGCATTAGAAAAACGGAAGATCGTAGCGATGTTCACCAAATCTGATTCAGTCCAAGGAAGGAGTGCTATGACCCTACGCAAACCTGTTCTCTTTGCTCTTATCTCTTTGAATCTCTGTTTTCAATCGATCGACTTCCGCTGCCTCGCGCAAAACGGAAATATAGTTGTACCTGCGCCGGTATCGATTTATCCGCCAGCGCCGGCGTTGGAGGCGAAGGCGGTCGGCGATGTGAAGTCGTTTAAGCGAACGCGGTCTGATCTCAAGGCTTCAGTGTTGTCTCACCCGATTCCCGAGGCAACCCTCGTTTTCGTCTTGCGCGACAAACGGGATGCCAAGGTGATTGTGAAATTGCCAGAAGAAGCAAAGAAGCCACTGACGGAATGCTGGCATGCTGAACTCACTTTCTTCTACCTGAGTACGTTCGAAGTTCATGACCTCGAAACCAGAATCAGGGAGCGAGAGACCTTCGGATCCGTGGTGGCAAATGTCCAGGCCAAACTACAGAAGTTGACCATAGATACTCCAACCGGCAGGAGAAAGATCTCTCTGAATGAAGCTGTTAGTCTGACGCATCTCCTAAATGAATCGGCTCAATGCGTCGTTGACGAAGCGAAAGAGAGCCTCAGAGGCAAACCTGTTGCTGGAGTGAAGGGTAGACAGCGATGCCATTTTTTGGCTTCATTCGACGCGATGGACGAAACCATGCAGAGTTTGAACCTGACAGGCACATAAAACCCAACGCGGGGTTGCGTGCCTGTTTTCACGCAACCCCGCAAGGGCTCCCGGATCGTTAATTCAAGGAGACTAATTCACTGAGATAGAGGCAAGCTCGTCGTCAGGGTGAGCACTGATTGGGGCAGTGGGAATCGTGTCGTCCATCAGCGAAATGTTCGCAAGATCTAACTGGTTAGACATAATTGACGGGTTTGACAGAACTGACTGGTTCGAGAGAGCTGTGGGGCTCGAGAGAATTGCGGCGTTCAAAGGCCTCGAGACGTCCGCAGGAACACGGGAGATTGGGCGAAGCGGTGAGACATTCGCGGCACCATCAACTGCGGCGCGCTTGTGATCGGACTTGACGCGGTACATCGCCTGGTCGGCGACAATCAACAGCTGATCAAGACTCTCGCCGTCGATATCGAACGTAGCCGTGCCGACGCTGATACCAACGCGCGCATACTTGTCACCGCTCACGCGCATCGCAAAATGCGCGATCGCATTCTCGATGCGCGAGCGCAAGTCCTCAACCTGACCGTCTCCGACTTCCTGCACAATCGCTACAAACTCATCGCCGGCGTAGCGCGCCAGGAAATCGTACTCGCGCAGCTGCTCCTGAATCAGATGCGCCACCTCGCGCAGCATCTTGTCGCCGACCTTGTGACCAAACGTATCGTTCACCGTCTTGAAGTCATCGAGGTCCAGCATCACCACCTGGAAAGGCCGTCCCGTGCGCCGCGCGCGCGAGACTTCCTGCTCGAACCGCAGCGCCATGTAACGCGGATTGGGCAAGCCCGTCAGCGCATCCGTCAGCGCGTGCGATTCAGCCTCAGCGTGATGCATCGCATTCGTGAGCGCATCCGAAGCCAGACGCGTCACCGTCTCGAGCATGCGCATGTGATCGTCGGTGTACTGCTCCAGCTCGACTGAGTACACCGAAAGCGCGCCAATCAAAACTTCATTCTTGAACAACGGCAGCGACGCCATCGATCGAAATGTCGAAGCCGGCAAACCAAAGTCAAGAAAGTCGAGATTCGGGTGCAGCTTGTTCACCGGACTGCGGTTCGCAAGCGCGAAGCCCGTGACGCCTTCGCCCGGCGCTATGCAGCGAGTCTTAATCAAGTCAGCGTATTGGCCGACAACGTGGGCGGCATTCGCGTGACCCTTCAGCTCGTCGTACAGGTAGACCGCGCACGTATCCCAGGGCACCAGGTGACCGACCTTGTCGACGAGCACCGTCAACGTTTCCTTCAATTCCAGCGATGATCCAAACGTGCGCGCAATCTCATAGAGCGCGTAGCCTTCGCGATCGGCGTCTTTGATTTGGTTGTAGGCCTGGTAGCAGCCACGCTCGCGTGTTTGCGCCAGGTCGACGTTCGTCATCTTGAGCGGCTCGCGCCAGCTGTGGCCATGGTCCTGCGCCTGCAAATCCTGCGCTGCGATCGCTGCTTCAAAGCGAGGCAGGCTCTCGATGAATGCGTCCACCACTCTCGGATCGAAATGATTTCCAGAACCGCGGCGCAACATCGCAATCGCTTCATCACGGGTCATGCTCGGACGGAACGGCCGATCCTCGCGCACTGAATCAAAGCAGTCGATGACCGAGAAGATGCGCGCGGTCAGCGGAATCTGTTCGCCGGCCAAACCGTCGGGATAGCCCTGGCCATCCCATTGCTCGTGGTGATGTCTGACAATGGGAACGACCGGAAACGGAAAATCGACGCGACTCAACATCTGCGCGCCCACGGTCGTGTGAATTTTCATCTTTTCGAATTCAGCCGCGGTGAGCCTGCCTGGCTTATTCAAAATATGGGCCGGCACTGCCAGCTTCCCGACGTCGTGCAGCAACGCGCCGCTCTTCAACGCGGCAATTTCAGAACTGGAAAGTCCAAAGGCCTCGCCCATTCCTTCAGCGTAAAGTTGCACGCGGCGAACGTGGCAATGCGTAGTCTGGTCCTTCGCATCGATCGCGGTGGCGAGGGCTTCGGCAGTAGCCAAATGCAAACGACTCATCGCCTCAGCCTCGTTTGCTTTCGTACTCAGTCGATCGAGAAGCATCTTGCGCATGAAGTAAGAGATGCCCGCCAAAACTATTACCGGCATCAGCGCGCGCGCGACACGAACGTAGGTAAAGGTTTGTGATTCGTAAGCGATCCACACACCTACAATCGAGACAGAGAAAATCAGTACTGCCCAGTAGAGTCTGATGGCTCGGTTGTAACCAGACACATCGGGGGTTTGCATCCTGCTCCTTTAATGAGCGCTTGACTTCTTATTGCATCCGTTCAGCAGTCGTGCCGGGCACTTTCGGCAAGATCGCAATTCGTCCCCGCCGAAAGCGAAGGCCGGGGTCAATTCAGCTATCGCTTCCGGCGGGGTACGAGGCAAGAGCGACCGGTTATGTTCTGTTGGTGGCCCAGCGAGTTCATCCATG
The DNA here is from genome assembly GCA_035572035.1 of Pyrinomonadaceae bacterium. Taxonomy (GTDB): domain Bacteria; phylum Acidobacteriota; class Blastocatellia; order Pyrinomonadales; family Pyrinomonadaceae; genus JAOAPY01. Next base: position 55,064 of record DATNBH010000070.1, read on the forward strand.
CCGGGCGCGTTCACGCATTTCTTCCTTTGGCGATCCATGTTGCGAGTAACGCTGAAAAATTGTGCGGCCATCAGGGCTTCGTGCGGATAACCCATTTTGAAGCTATTGCTTCCGGGCCGCGCCATTCCTATTTCAATTGATGTGCCGAAGACTTTAGGTCGCTGAAAAGCAGGATTTGCTCGCAGTTTGAGTGGTGTGACTGACGTCTGGCGATTCTTTAAGTCAGATTGATAAATCAGATTGAGGGTTCGGTCAGTTTGGTGAAGGTAGTAGGCTGCCAGCCTGCAAAATGGTTTCTCCGCTCGACAGGCTGGCAGCCTGCCGTACATTGTGGCAACCTCTCTTTGAAAGAACAGCACGCATGACTGGACAAGTCGTTGGGGAAATCAATCAAGAATCTTGAGGCGCGAGGTTCGGTCGGTTACATCGAGCTGCTGCGAAGCAACCCTGCCTTTCGTAATCTCTGGTTGGGCCAGGTCGTCAGTCAGATGGGTGACTGGTTCGACACCATCGCGCTTTACACCATCATTCTGAACCTCACCGGCTCGGGACGAAACGTCGGCCTTCTCATGGTCGCGCGCTTCGTGCCGAGTTTTGTGTTCGGCCCGGTGTCCGGTGTGATTGCGGACCGTTTCAGTCGCAAAACGATCATGATTCTGTCCGATGTGCTGCGCGCTTTCGTCGTGCTTGGCTTTCTTTTTGTGCGCCGCCCGGATCAATTGTGGCTGATTTATGTTCTCACAGTGCTGCAACTGGTTTTTTCCACCTTCTTCGAGCCGGCCCGCACCGCCGCTGTGCCTTCGATTGTTTCCGAACGAGAATTGTTACCGGCTAACGCCATTTCGTCGGTTACGTGGTCGGCGATGTTGACGATTGGCGCTGCCATTGGCGGCGTGGTTACAGGTTGGTTCGGAACGAATGCCGCGTTCATTCTTGATTCGTTGTCATACGTGTTGTCAGCCGTATTCATTGCGAGTATTCGTTTCCCCAAACGTCCTCCTCGAGTGAAGACAGAATTGACGGTTGGTAAGGTTCTGGGTGTTACCCAAACATTGGAAGGCGCGCGTTACGTAAAGAATCGCCGGCGCGTGCTCGCATTTCTACTGGTGAAGCCCGCCTGGGGACTGGGCGGAGGCATCCTTACTCTCCTCGCAGTGTTTGGCGAAAAGATCTTCCCTGTCGGTCGCAGTACCGCTACCGGCATCGGAGTACTTTTCGCAGCGAGAGGGATTGGGACCGCAGTCGGCCCCATCGTGGCGCGGCGCATCGCCGGTGAGAGTCGCCAGCGAATGCAGTCAGCAATCGGGATTTCCTTTTTAATTGGAGGCGTGTTCTATATCCTGTTCGGGACCAGCTCGAGTTTCCTGTTCGCGCTGCTGGTCCTTGGCGTTGCGCATACGGGCGGTAGTATCCTTTGGGTGTTCTCAACGGTGCTGTTACAGCGTGACGTGGAGGATGGGTTCCGTGGGCGAGTATTCGCTGCCGAACTGGCGCTGTTGACTTTGACGATGGCTGCTTCGAACTATGTGACTGGCGAGCTGCTTGATCGCTGGCACTTGTCGCCGAGATGGGTGACAGCCGGCATAGGTATTTTCTTTATCATTCCAGGAATCTTATGGTTCATTACGGAAAGATGGTGGGATAGAGGACAAGCCAGTGTTGAGCCGGCAGTGGCGGTCGATCAAAAGCTCGAAACTATTTAGGTCTTTGGTCTTTGGTAAATACGAAAACCGGTTCAGATTTAGAAAGTCAACGCTTAGTTACCTCGCTACAAAGACCAAAGGCCCAAGACCAAAACCTTTTAAGTCATGAAAATCAAAGTTGGAGTTATGGGCTCGGCTGGTGAAGCCAGCGACGGTTTGCGAACTAAAGCGGAGTCACTGGCGCGCGCCATCGCGGCGCGTAACGTCATTCTGCTGACCGGGGCGACCACCGGCGTCGTTTATGAGGTCGGCAAACAAGCACACGATGACGGAGCTTTTCATGTTGGGATTTCTCCCGCAGGCGATCAACTCGAACACATCGAGAGCTACAAACTCCCAATTGATGCTTGCGATGTGTTGATCTACACGGGCTTTGGCTTGAAAGGGCGCAATGTAGTGCTCGTAAGGTCGTGCGACATCGTGCTCTTCATTGCCGGAGCTATGGGATCGTTGAATGAGTTCACGATCGCTCACGACGAAGCCAAAATAATCGGCTGTCTTACCAACACCGGTGGCGTAGCTGATGAAGTCGAATATCTTCTGGAGAAGTTTTCGAAGCCAACCGGCGCGCAGGTCTTCCTCCATTCCGAGCCGGAGCAACTACTCGCCGCCTGCCTTGACTCCATCAATCTTTAACCACCAATTCTGGTCTTCCTTTGCGTCTTTGCGTCTTTGCGCCTTTGCGTCTTGCGGAACCGGTTTATCGATCTAAATCCACAGATCAGTTTCCCGCAATGGCGCAAAGCTGCAAAGGGATTACGCGATTCTCGTCAGCAGACACACCCTTAACATCTGGTTTGCGTTGCCAAAGAGCGCCAGCTAAACTCGCGGCGCATTAAATCCAACATGATCGACGACCAAGACAAACCTGTGGAAGCGATGGCTACGGCCACTCACGTCGCGACTGATTTCGCGGTCACAGAACTGGACCATCCTTCCTGGAAAAAACCACAGCCAATAAAGATCAATCGCTACTGGTCTGGCGTCGAAGCACCGCAAGGACGAACTGCCGAAGCGAAACTTTTATGGTCTGACAAGGCCATTCATGTTCGTTATGTTTGCAATCAAACTGAACCGTTAGTTATCAGCGAGAATCCTGTCAGGGACAAAAAGACCAGAGGGTTATGGGATCGAGACGTCTGTGAGATTTTTCTTGCCCCTGACCCAAGCGTGCCGGAACGATATTTCGAATTTGAAGCAGCACCCACTGGAGAGTGGATTGACCTGGCGATTCATACGACGCCTGAGAAGCGCGACACCGACTGGGACTTTCACTCAAGCATGAGCGCGGCAGCTCGCGTAGAAAAAGAACGAGTGATCATCGCCATGAGAATTCCCTGGGATCACTGGATTCATAAACCTCAACATGGCGAACGCTGGCGAGTGAATTTATTTCGCTGTGTGGGAAAAGGAGAGACTAGAGGATATTTAGCGTGGCGACCTACGCTCGCCCCTGAACCTGCCTTCCACGTTCCTTCAGCTTTTGGTTGGCTTCGATTTGCCTAAGTGCGACAGGCTGCCAGCCTGTCGCAACTCAACTCATGGCGCGCTGAGCAGACTGACAGCCGGCTCTACTTTTGCAAAAGGCCCGTGACAAACTCGTCGTAGCGGCTGCGATCCTTATCGCTCATCGCTGCAATCGAAACGCCAATTAGATATCCGTGCTCCGCCCCTTCTTCATCGAGCCGTTCGTAGCGGACTGGAGTCACCTGAACTTCAATCGTTCCGTCAGGCAACTCGACGTCCAGGATCAACGTGCGATTTTCGCCGGCCAGGTAATGATCGCCGATCCGAATGACGGGGACCACTACAGCAAGCCCGGTTGTACTAATGTCGAGAGTGTGGCCGCTGGTGGATTGTCCGCGATTTACCGTGTGGCTGTGAGACTCCTCAAGCAACGTAACCACGACCGGCAAATTTGCCTGACAGCGTTCCGCGCGTCTGCGGTCGCCAATGAAATGGCGAAGTCTTGATGCGATGTTGCGTGCGAGTTCAGACATTTGCACCGCGCTGGATCGGGAACCCGGGCTGAACGCTTCGTTATTGAGGAGGGCAAAGTCGGGGAATGAACTGTCAACCCATTCTAGAGAAGTAATGTCGGACTGCGCAATGATTAAGTTTCGACGCAGTGCGCCAAGAAAAGGTAGGTAAGGCAAAAATGGTGAACTGAAGCCGTAGCCGATACCACAGGCTGGCCCTGTGGTGTTTCATGTTCACCGCTACAAAAACAGGCTGATCCATCGGTTCGCAAGAGGCTGCGGGCTCGCCCCGTGGTGTTTCACGGTTGCCGCTGCCGCCAACCTGAAGCCTGAACACTCCACGGGACGAGCCCGTGGCATCACCGAAAATCTCGGCCCGCCTCTGTTAGCGACCAACGTGAGTGACCACGGCGCCAGGCCGTGGCCTCAGTTTTAGCGACTACCTACTTTTTCTTGCCGTACTGGTTTCGACGCGTGAGGCGGCACGTGCGTCTCGCGCGTGATACTTACTGCGGCGGGTCGGCTGGAGCAATTACGACGACGACGTTCTGAATGTCTGATTCCTCAGCTACGGTGAGCTTTTCTTTCATCAGATCGACTCCATTCCACCGGATCGATTTAGCCACGTACGCTTTCAGAGGCGAGGTGCTAACTTGAACCGTAAGCTCCCCGAGCGGAACGCCCAACATGCTGAAACTCCCATCGTTGTTAACGCGCGCGCCAGCCGGATTCTGACCATCCCTCTTTTGGGTAATTGCGGTGATCATAATTGCGTTGGGCTTGTGGACCCCGTCGCCTTCGAGCGTTACCGTTCCCGAAATTCGGCCCCCTCGGGAAAGCTCAACTACCACATCCTTAATGTCAGTTTCGCCAACCGTCAATTCCTGATATTTATGGATGAACGGTTGTGGCGCCGGCGGAGCATTAGGAGGAAATGAAAATCCGCTAGTTCCAACTTGTAAGGTGTATGTCCCGCTGGCGACATGGGAGAAGGACCAATGACCATTATCGTCGGAGCTCATAATATGGTCGTGTCCTGCCCCTCGTAGATTGACCAACACATTCGCCAGCGGCTTTCCGCTTTCTCGCATTCTTAATTGACCGGAAACTGTCGCCAGCTTGTGCACGTCGAGTGAGATGTTGATCGACGCAGTGTCTTGTCCCTGGAGCACGCTGACGGGCACAGCATCCTTAACGTCAGTAGCTGATATGTAGAAGACGGCGTTTGGTAGTTCGACCTCGCGAACATCATCCAGTAATTCTTTCTTGTCCAGGCCAATGGCCCGAACAAAATAATCACCAACGGGCAACGGTCCCACTCGGAATCCGCCATCGGGACCAGTGCGGATGGACTGAACCACGGTAAGTCCTTTATGCAGATGCCTCAGGATGCTGACAGAAGCATCCGGCACTGGAGTGGAGTTTGGACCAGTGACTTGACCCGAGATCATATTGCCGCGATGACGCGGGACCCGCACTTCGATTTGAATTGAGTTGTTCCCGTCGATCGTAATCTTAGGAAAGCCACGAGTGAACGCTTCGACGCGGGCAGCATCAAATTCCGCATCGCCCATGTGAAACGGATAAGGAAATGACGGATGGCCGGGTGTGAATTCATATACCGGTTGAACTACGACGTAATACTCGCCTGCCGGTATTCCGCCAAAGCTGAAGCCGCCGCGTTCATTTGTGGTCATAGCGATCTTCGGCCTGACACTATTTGGCTCGAGCAGATGTACCAAAGCGTCAACCGCAGGCAGGCCGGTATCTTCGAAAACTGCGCGGCCCCTGACTCTTGATTTACTCTGAACGAAAGGTTCAATAACCCCGCTGCCAGTGGCTGGCTTTGGATTCGGAGTAGTCTGAGCGTGTGAAGACAGGACCGATGCGGCAACGAATAGCATCGGAAAGGCTAGCTTGGCCAATTGAGAGCAGCACATAACGAGTGCTCCTAACGAGTGCTCCTAACGAGTGTCCTGGCGGTGCACTCGCGACGATAAGATTTAGTTACTGCGACGATTTGACGCTGAGCGGCTTACCTCCGTTGTCGCCGCTGCGAATCCCTGTCTGATCCATAAAAAAAGACAACGTTCCGGTGCGGCCGTATTGGGCCGGTTCAGCGTTCGCCGTAAACGACTTTGCGTCCTTGCCGAGATTAACGCGAAAGCGGTAGCCCGTCGACTCGGTTCCTTCAACATCTTTCGGCACTAACCCGGCTCCGGTCAGCGCCGTCAACTCGCCGTAAAGTCCGCTGTGCTGCTGCGCATAAATCAATTCCGCAACGCTGATTCGCTGCAGCATCGTGGTCACTTCCTGATGGTGAGTATCGATGCGCGCTTTGAAAAAGAAGTTGTTGCCGCTCTTCTTTACAGCGTCCTGATTTTCCTTGTCGCCAACGATCCAAACGCCATTGACGCGCAGCAATGGCACGGGTTCGAGCTGCCCTTCGGTGCCATCAGCCCCGGGAACTTTGACAAAGACTGAAGCAGTGTCGCCACTAACTTGTTCACCGTTAATCTCAACATTGTCGGGGATGGCCGCAGCCATGTTGTCAAAGTCAGGCCGCAAGTCTTCGAGTTGCTCGGGCTTCAAGCCGTCGATCGCGGCTTTGTAAATCGAAAGTGCAAAAGCCTCGCGAAATCTCTTATCGCGCATGGCTTTGTAAAACTCGCGCACGGTATCTGAAGGCGTGCGAGCGGGGGTTTGTGCAAACGCAATGGCGCCTCCGAAGCTCGCTAAAATCATGATAAGAAGCAAACGCGCAAATAACCTTGAACAAACAACCACGGGAAATCCTCCAGTAAAAATGCTGAGGCGCGTCCCAACCTGAGCGGCGCGCCTCATAATCTTACAACCATTAATTACCGCGTGCGAAGTCGTCTCCGCAGAGATGAAGAGGCTATTCCCTCTTTGGTATGTAAGTAGTGGGTTTGAGCAACAGCTCTCTGCCAACCACATACAACAGAATAGTAATGAGTATGAATGGAATCAGGCCCAACAAATCAGAATAGGCGCCGTTAAAGAATGGGTTGTGCTCATTAGCCCAGTGTTCCCACCCATTCAATTTGGCTTTGATCCCCTCTCGCAAATTCAGAAAAGCGTAGACCACGCCGGCCAGCGTGGCTCCGGCAATGTAGCCTGAAGCGAGCAATACACCCGGACTCTTATCGCCTTCAGCGGCCAATTTCTCTTCCGTCAGGCCCTGATTCTCAGGCCGGCTCTTCGTGTATTTGTCGATCAGCCAACGTATCATTCCGCCTACGAAGATGGGAGCGGAAGTCGAGATCGCCAGATACACTCCGACTGCGAAGGCCAGCGAGGGGATGCCGCTCAACTCCAACACAATAGCGATCATTACACCCAATAAGACCAGGCCCCAGGGCAACTCGCGACTCAGAATTCCCTTAATGATGTAAGACATCAGGGTGGCTTTAGGAGCGGTAAACTTCGCCACGCTCTGCCCGGTGTCCGGACGCTTATCGTAGACACCGTTGATGCCGGGATCGGACAGGTAAACAGGAACACCTTGATCATTCACAAGGTATCTGCCCGCCGGTCCGAATTCAGTCGTCGTCTTGTGCCAAACGAAATACTGGGTCGTGTCCGGAGTACCTAGAGCACTTTCTCGCTTGGGCTGGCTGCCGGATTTTTCATAGTCCAGCGGGTTAGCCTTGAAGTCTCCAAACTTGAAATCCTTGTTCTGAGCCACGGGCACATAGACAGTCCCTGACTGATTAAGCTGGAGCAGGATTGGTCCAAGTACGAGTGCCGAAGCGAGGGCGCCGACCAGGATTGCTATCTGTTGATACTTGGGTGTCGAACCTACCAGAAACCCCGTCTTCAGATCCTGTGAAGTGGTGCCACCATTCGAAGCGGCGATACAAACGATGCCGCCAATCGAAAGCGCCGTTACAAAATAAGGCGGCGCAGTCCAACCAATCAGAAGAAAAGCCAGGCAGGTAAGCAGTAATGTAGCGACCGTCATACCCGAAATTGGATTTGACGAAGAACCAACTTCGCCAGTAAGCCGCGATGACACAGTGACGAACAAGAACCCGAACACCACGATTAAGAGCGCACCCAAAATGTTGAAGCGAAGATTCAGTTGGGGAGCCATCATGATCGCGATCAGCAAAGCGACGATGCCGCCGATGACCCACTTCATCGACAAATCCTGATCTGTACGCGGAGCATTAGCAGCTGCAGCTTTGCTGCCAACCAGATCAGCAAGGCCACCCTTTAACCCGCTCCAAATTACTGGCAGAGATCTAAAGAGGCTGATAATGCCACCAGCCGCTACAGCGCCGGCGCCTATGTAAAGGACGTATCCTTTCTGAATCTGTGAGACGGTCATGTCCTTGATCAAATGCGTCGTCTCAGGAGCGAGTGGAGTCATCCAGCCGCCACCGAAATATTTGATTGCCGGAATCAGAACCAGGAACGACAACACACCTCCACCGAACATGATCCCGGCGATTCGAGGCCCGATGATGTAACCTACTCCGAGCAAGGCCGGATTATTCTCAATTGAGACCGATGCCGCTTCGAAAGGCTTTCCAAATTCCTTGGTGGGATATTCTTTCCAGGTTTTCCAAACTAGTTCTAAGCCGTAATAAATAAAGCCCAGACCAAATCCGGCAATGATAGTTTTGCCGCCGGTCGTCGCTTCATCGGATCTGGCCGATTCGTTGCCCAGCCTCGCCGCTGCTCGGGATTCATCAGAAGCTCCGGCTTTCAATACCTCTGCACAGGCTGTTCCCTCGGGGTACTTCAAGTATCCATGCTGGGCCACGATCAGAGCGCGGCGCAGCGGAATCATCATCAGAATTCCCAGCAGGCCGCCCAATACAGCCACCAACATGACGCGGGCGAAATCCAAATCAAAACCAAGGATCATGATCGCGGGCATCGTTACGCCCAGACCGAAGGCAATTGACTCGCCTGCCGAGCCGGCTGTCTGCACGATATTGTTCTCGAGGATGGTTGCATCGCGCAGACCAAACTTAGAGAGAACTCGAAAGATGGTGATTGAAATAACCGCAACCGGAATGGAGGCGCTAACAGTTAGTCCAACTTTGAGAACCAGGTAAAGAGATGAAGCTCCAAAAACTATCCCCAGTAGCGTGCCTACGATCAAAGGCAACACCGTCAACTCCCTCAAATTCGCTTCCGGCGGAATGTAAGGACGAAAATCCTCCAAATATGGATTGTCAGGTTTGAATCCGACTTTGTCCGGATACTCGACCGCAGGGATGCTTTCAGAAGACATCTGGTGACCTCCGACAGAATGTTTTATACAGGGAGAGCGCGGGGTTGCGTAATCGTCGCTTACTTTACACGGGCGAGCCTAAACAGGGCAAGCAATCTCTCAGGGCTTTCCAGATCACTTTTCTGCGCCTTAAACTAAGCTGCCGTTCCACTTTTTCGTAAATCAATCACTTGGCCCAATGCGTCCGCTGATTACTTCACTCGTTTTTTTTGGCTGCCTGGTAGCAGGTCAGCAGAGTCTAACGAAACCGGCGAACATTGCCGTTGCGATACCCGTAGCCTCAGCCACAGAAACAAACCAAAGAATCAAAAAAGTACTGATTGCTTCCAACCGTCTTTGGATTCTGTACCTGAACGGAAAGCTTAGCTCGCTCGATTTGAAGGGTGGCGACCCGCAAGAGGTTGCCCCCGACAAGTTCGTCTTCGATATCTATCGGAGTTTCGCAAACCAACTGTACTGCCTTGGCTCCGTGAGCGAGGCCTCAACTCAATTGAGTGTTTGGCAAAAAACTGATAACGCCTGGTCTCCGATCGGAAAGATCGAAAGAGGCCGGCAGAACTGGGTTTTGGGCTTAAGAGAATATCGCGACAGCTTGTTGATTCTGACTCAGAATAGAATCTACATTCAGAAAGGGCTCGCCGACTGGCGCTCGGTAGCTCTCAAAGGAGAATTGAAGGCTTCATACCAAACTCCCTTTGCAGTAACCGACACCGGTCTCGTTTATGTTGGAGTCAATCTTGGCGAGTGGGGCGGTGGGCTCTTACAAGCCAGTATCGAGACCGGTCTGGTGACAAAAATAGAGCGGCGAGATACACCGAAGTTATGTGACGGACCCTTGAATTCTGATTGCGATCCGGTGACCGGAGTAATTCGAGACCCCGAAAACTCCGCTTGTGTATTAGCGAGCATTGGCCTCCGTCATTTTCTTGAAAGGGGCAGGCTTCTTCGCGTCTGTGACAAGACGGTCTCGGTAGTTTTTGAGAAGTCTTACGACGACGAATCGGTGAACACTAAAAAGGAGGTCATGGGAACTGAGGCCATTTTTGATTTGGTCGCTGGGAGCGAAGATTATTGGGCTGTCACCGGCCGCGGAATCTATCATTTTAAGGCTGGCACTGAACCAACCTTTCAAACGGTCCCAGCGTTAGTGAGACGTTCCGGCATAAGTATGAGCGACGCCATTCCTAACATCATCGTTGTAGCTACCGACATAAACTGGGCTATGTCAGTCAGCGGTTACACACCATTGATAGCAGTGAAGAATTGATTGCTACTGCCGGCTCAACTAAGCCAAAGCTAAATTAATGAGAACATCACGTCTAACCAACTTGCTTATTGTCGTTTTGTTGGCTCAGCTTTGTCAGTCAACTTCACTCGTTAATGCGCGACCAGAAACGGACGCTACTCGCGCGCCGATTGTGCAGGCATCGATCCCTGCGCCTGAAGATGTGCTCGGGTTTCGACCAGGCGACGATCGTAAGCTCGCCAGCTGGAGCAGCATTGTCGACTATTTCAAGAAGCTTGCGTCAGCCAGCGACAGAGTGACTTTTACTGAACTGGGAAAAACCACGATGGGTCGCCCGTTCGTGGCAGCAACGATCAGCGCGCCCGAAAATCTGGCTCATCTCGACGAGTATCAACGAATCCAGTCGCAACTAGCCGACCCGAGAAAACTGGCCGGCTACTCTGCGAAGAGAATCGCGCAGCTGATCTCGCGAGGTAAGACCGTTGTGCTAATCACCTGCGGCATTCACTCAACCGAAGTCGGCTCGACTCTTTCCAGCACTTTGATCGCGCACAGGCTGGCTTCATCAAACGAACCTGAGATTCAGGAGATTCTGCGCCACACCATCATCTTGTTGGTGCCCTCGCTTAATCCCGACGGCGTCGACATCGTTAAGAACTGGTACGACAAAACCCTGAACACGCCATACGAAGGTACTGATCCACCGGAGCTCTATCACAAATACACGGGTCACGATAACAATCGCGACTGGTACGCGTTCTCTCAAGTCGAAACGCGGTTGACGGTCGAGAAGCTTCATAACGCGTGGCATCCACAAATCGTGCACGACATTCATCAGCAAGGCGCGTTCGGCTCGAGACTGTTTTTGCCGCCTTACATGAAGCCAGTCGAGCCCAACGTCCCAAGACAGATCGTCGAGGGCTACACAGAACTGGGAAACTACATGGCTCGCGAAATGAGGGCCACAGGATTTCAGGGCATCACCACCGATTCGACTTACGACGCGTGGACACCAGCGCGCGCGTATTCTCACTATCACGGAGGCGTGCGCATCCTGTCGGAAACGGCGTCGTGTCGGCTGGCCACGCCAATCAAAATCAAGTTCGACGAATTGACCTCTCGTGAAGGCTATGACCCCAGGAAGGAAACGCCAAACTTTGGACCCGTTTGGCGAGGTGGAGAATGGCGCTTGCGAGACATTACCAGCAACATGACTACAGCTGCTTTCTTTTTGCTGAAGCACGCAGCTCAGCATCGTGAAGCCTGGCTGCAACGCTTTTATGCCATCGGGAAAGAAGCTGTGCGACCAAGAAAGCCAGCCGAGTTGAATGCGATCCTGGTGTTACCGTCCGCTTCTGAGCAAAGATACACAGCTACGCTTGGCTCAAAAGCTTCTGATGAGTTGTTGGGAATACTTGAGATGGCAGATGTTGAAGTCGAACCGGCCCGCCGTCTGGTAATCAATGGGAAACCATATCCCGAGGGCACGGAAGTGATTCGCATGAATCAACCATATGGAGCTTTCGCCAAAGCCTTGCTCGAAGCGCAGCATTATCCAGACCTGAGAGACGCGGCAGGTCATCCGATCGCACCCTACGACGTCACGGCCCATACGCTTTCGTTGCTGATGGGGGTCGAAGTCAAAACACAGTACGCGCCGTTTAAGTTCGTGAAGGCACGCCAGGTCACAGGGGGCAAGAATGGCGGCTGCGGCGATGCAGGCACGCCGGTGCGCGCGATTTATCGATCTCAGGTGCCGGCGATGGATGAAGGCTGGACGAGATCAATTCTCGACAAACAGGGCTGCACTAACTACGCGACGATTGAAGATCGCGAAGTCCGCGCCGGGAACCTGCGAGCAAAGTACGAAACGATTCTTATTCCCGATCAGCAAGCTCGCGTTATTCTCAATGGACACCGTTCTGGAGCAATGCCGCCCGAGTATACCGGTGGACTTGGCGACAAAGGTGTGAAGGCGTTGCGAGAGTTTGTCGAAGCGGGAGGCAGACTTGTTTTACTGAATCGCGCTTCAGACTTCGCCATCGAGCAATTCAAACTTCCAATTAAGAACGTTACTGCGGGCTTGCCTCGAACGGATTACTATGTGCCTGGGTCGATTTTGCGGATTGAGCTTGATACCAGCAACCCACTTGCATCGGGAATGCCCAAAGAATCAATTGCCTGGGCTGAAGATTCGCCGGTGTTTGAGGTAACGGGCGGTGGCACGGGCGGTGGCACGGGCGTCCCGCCCGTGAACAGCCGAGCTAGCCCAAACATCGGCGCGCCGGCGATGCCACAAGTGAGTGTGGTCGCGTGGTATCCGAAAGACAGAGATCCGCTGTTATCTGGTTGGCTGCTTGGCGGCAACCGGCTAAGAGGAAAAGCAGCCCTGGTGGAAGTCAAGCTCGGTCAAGGAAGAATCATTTTGTTTGGTTTTCGACCGCAGTATCGTGCTCAATCACTGGCGACCTATCCGTTGTTCTTTAACGCTTTTATCTAACGACTTTGGAGTGCGCCGACCTGTCGGCGCTTTGTTCCGTGGCGGCTTGACGCTACCCGGTTCTGTAATGTCGGCCATTTTTCGCAGGATCAGCTGCGACAGGTCGCAGCGGCCAAAGCGACGACAGGTCGTCGCACTCCAAATTAGTGCAACTTGAACCTTCTTCCGAGCCCACGCGTATAATGAAGCGCACGGCGAACGGATGATTCGAATAACCGTCGTCAGGCCTGAATGGTCACCCTTCTCTTTACTTCATTAATTATCCTGGCTTTCCTGGTTGTCGCAGTTTATTTCTGGCAAAAGCCTGCCAATCAATCAAAACTCGAAGCATTTGATGATTTTGTCCCTCTGCCGCAAGGCACAGAGCCTGCCAGTCTCTTTGAAGCAAGCGATTCAGACCAGAAACTACTCGCCACGGCGAGCCTCGCTTCCGAACGTGACGCACTCTTAAAAAGGGCCGCGGCTGGTGATAACACTGCCGTCGATGACGCCAATAAGAACTTTGATCGAAAAGTCTATGATGAGATACTGGCAGAGCTAACGAAATACGCGGACTCCGACGCCAAGCTTTTAGCCTTATTAACTCATGTGACACGCAATGAATTGCCCGTTAGCTTGCAATTGGCGCAAGCTGCGATTAGATCCTGGGAGAGCTCACCCGACCGGGGTTCGACGCCTCGGACATTGCACATTACTGCGCTTGCGGATGATGCCAAACTTTATCAAGAGGTCGTCGAATCCGCTTTGAAGTTTTGGCGAGCAGGGTCGCTGACCGGCGTGTCAGCCATGGAGTTGCGTTCCCTGCTCGATGGCGAGTTCTGGGTGCTTTCCAACAACACAAGAAGTTCTGGAGCCGGCTTCATTATGAAGCATGCCCTCGCAAAAGCTCGCCGCGAATTAGAAGCCGCGGCGCGCAACTAATGACCTGCTTCTCCCGTCCGCTGAAAGGTGAGGTTTAAATCATGAATTTTGATCCGATCGAATACCTGCCCGCAATTGTGCTGCTCTTTGTTGGGCTAATAGTGCTGCTGATCATTTTGAAAAAAATACTGGTCAATGTTGGCCCACGCGAAATCGCGATCAAGGAAAGACGTTATCTTGGATCCAAGATGCCCCCCGGCCGCGTCGTTGCGACTGAAGGTGAAGTTGGTATTCAGGCTGACGTGCTCAAGCCTGGCTTGCACTTCATCCGCTTCCCATTCGAAAGAGTCGTTCTCAAAAAACCGTTGATCGAGATCGGCGCTGACGAGCTCGGCATCGTTGAAGCAATTGATGGCGAGCCGATGGCTCCCGGAAGAATCTTCGCTCCCGATCGCGCGCAGAACGCGCACAATAACTTTCAGGATCCAATTGCGTTCATCAAACAAGGCGGCGTCAAGGGTATTCAATTGCGCACCCTGCCACCGGGACTGTGGCCGATACATCCGTATCTGTTTCGCGTTTCAGTGGGCAAGACTACGGTGATACCACAGGGGAAAGTTGGCGTTGTGACCGCAGCAGACGGCGCGCCGCTTGATCCCGGTCGCTTGTTGGGCAAGGCGATCCAGGGGCACCTTAGTTTCCAGAACTCGGAGCTTTACATCGGATCTGGCGGCCAACGTGGTCCTCAGGTCGACATCCTGACACCGGGAACGTATCGCATCCTGAGCCAATCGGTTCCACTTGAAGGCGGCAACGAGGTCAAGCCGGGATTATTTACGGTTAGACTTTTTGACGCCACGGTTATCAACGAGAATCAGATTGGTCTGGTTGAAGCATTGGATGGTTCACCGTTGAACCCTCGCGACTACGTGGCTGAGTCCGTCGCCGGTCATGACAATTTTCAGGATGGACACGAGTTCATCGACGGCAAAGGCCAACGCGGACCACAGAAAGACATTCTTTTGCCGGGCACTTATTACATCAACCCGCTGCTCTTCAAGGTGATTCTCGAATCAGCGAAAGAGGTGAAGCCCGGTGAGGTCGCGGTGATTGTCTCTAACACTGGTAAAGATCCTTCCGATGATATTCGCCGGCAGATGGCTGCGAAGGTTCGCGCCCGCATGGAGCGGGAAGAAAAAGAGCAGGCTGAACAATCGGCGGCGATCCTCGACAAGATTGACGACGGTCGCACCGCCGCTGAGATTCAGGTCGAATTGATGACGGGAGATCCGGCTGACCGGCGTCTCGATGAAGGTGCTCATGAGGCTTACGTTGTTCCCGAAGGATACCGAGGCATTCAGGAAACGGTTGTCGGTCCGGGTCGTTACTACGTAAACGTGCTGGCGATCAGCCCCATTATTATTCCGACCACCAACCAGACAGTTGAATGGACTTCAGGAGAAGTGGTTAACACTTTCAATCCGTTTGAAGTGATCTCCAAAGATGGCTTCACCATGCAACTGGAAGTGCGCGTCGTTTTTCGCGTCAAGCCTGAAGACGCGCCCTTCATGGTGGCAAAGATCGGTGGCATCGAACGTTTGATCCAAAACGTGATGCATCCACTCATCGACTCCATCTTCCGCAACCAGGCGTCTGAGTCCTCGGCGATGGCGTACCTGCAGAATAGACACGAAGAGCAGGAACGCGCTGAAGCTCGCGTGCGCGCGCACCTGTTGAAGTATCACGTCGACGTGGTCAACGTGCTCATCTGCCACATCCACTTACCCGAAGAGTTGATGAAAACTCAGACGGAAAAAATTCTCGCGGAACAGCGCCAGAGTATGTATAACGCGCAGCGCGAAGCCGAAGAGAAACGTATTCAGCTCGAGCGGACGAAATCGCAAGCAGACAATCAGAAGGACCTGATGGCCGCCACGGTGGGAGTCGAGATCTCGGGCAAGCGCGCCGAACAGCGCCGGTCAGAGGGCGAAGGTGAAGCCCACTACATTCTGCAAACTGGAAGGGCCGAGGCTGAGAAGGTTCGCTTGATGGGCGAGGCTCAGGGCGTCGCTTATCACGAGCAGGTCAACGCGCTCGGTGCTCAGGGCGTTGCCCTTGTAGAAGTGCTGAAGGTGATTGGTGAGAAGGGTGTACGTATCACGCCCGACATCATGGCCTCAGGCGGCGGCACCGATGGCGGCGGCGGTATTGGAACGCTGTTGCTCCTGAATCTCTTCCGCAACCAGATGAACCTACCGCCTACGAACGGCGACAAAAATTAGCCCGATAGTATTAACTGACCGGATGTTTGAGTCGGCGGCCCAGGCCGTCGACTCATCGGTTTGATCCACCCTATGAAGACCGACCATTTATTAAAGACAAGACAACCCGCCTGTTGAATTACGAACTGGTGAAGCTCAAGAGCTTCTTTAGTGTGAGGTACAGCATTTAGGCAAGCCGGCGGTATAGTTCTTCATTCTTACGCAGTACATAATGGGCAGCGCGTTCAAACTTCTCGTCATATCCGACAAGCAAATCCTCGATAGTTGAACGTGCGAGAACTTCGACAGAGGTCCCTAGCCGATCAGCCAAGCTCTGTAGCTTTGCGAGTTGCTTTGGTTGGAGTTCAATAGTGATGTAGTTCACGGCATAAGACTGCTGTGGAGCCTTAGCTAACCAGAAAGTAGGAATGGAGCCAGCGAAAAGGGGAGCTGTTAAGTCAACTTATGCCGCACTGCGGCTGGGTTTGGCCGAGTATTCTTCTTCGCTCTCTTCATAACTGCGTCTTTCTTCGGGCGTCACCCTGCGTGCACTAATTATCCTGATTCGTTTCCGTTCCGAGTACGCCCCAGCGAGCAATCGCCCCGCCTCGACTAGCCGATAATAACATACCGATCTTCACGGATAGAATGCTCATTGCTGCGATAAATCACGAATAACGGATCCTCAAAAACGGTAAAAGCTTCCGCGAGATCAGATGTTTTCGTCGATTCCGGACGGCGTTCTTAGCATCCGACTCAAAATCAGGTAGAGGTCCTAAAACTGTGTTGCTGATATGGCTAGTCACTCGTGAGAATATGCGCTGAAATTAGTGTCTAGCCAGAACGGGTAATAGATATGTCCATCTCTATATCCCAGCATTGGTTTCATTCCGTTATACCGAAATACCATAATTCGCACCTCATCAGTTATGTAGGATGGAATGGGTACACTTATTTGGTCTTGGGGTATCCATTCAAACCCCATCTTGTGGTGATCTAGGGATTGAATTTCGTTCCAAGTGATTTGGCTTAAACGGCAAAGCTTGCTAATAAAGGCCGCTTTTTCTTCTCTATCACAGTTATCGAAGCAACCCATGTTCATATGCTCCAAACCAAACAGGGGACGGCGCTGCCCGAAAGGCACTTCGGCTACGGGCGGAGCTATCCTTGACCCCTTTTCGAGTCTTTGTCGTTTAAGCTTCTTCGAGACCAACTAATTGAGTAGAGAAGTAACGGTAGAGAGAATCAAGGGAAATTATACGACCTAAGCTTTTCAAGCCTTCCTGGTAGGGCGGTTCTTCATGTGTTAGGTTGCGCAGTTTCCACGCTGAAAATTGTCCGTAGACCTTATAAACCTCGTCTAGAAGTTCTCGTTGTTCGGTGCTGAATATCTCAGAATCGAAGTCAACTGGACGCGGAATAGGCCCAGCCCCAAAAGTCTTAAATTCATGATAAAGGGAATCAACTACAGGCCCATGAGTCCAAGCTTCAATCTGATCTGGGAAAAGCGCGGTTTTCTCAAACATCGCAACGTGGAAACCTTGAGCGTAATACACCAGCTTTTGAAGCTTGAGATTTGAAATTAGATCTCCTGCTTCTTCATCCGTCTGAGACAGAAAATAGTTGGCGACGTGTAGGGCGGTAACTGACATAGCGGATCTTTCGTATCATTCGCGAGATCCTGTGTCAACGTTTAACCGTCAGTTCAACACTGTTGTGATTAATAGGTGCTTAAGGCGCTGTCAGCGTTGCAGCACTTTCTTTGGGTCTTTACCCGTTTCCGCGACCTCTAGTGGTAGATTTATGAGCAGGCCGAACCTTTAACTATCAAAGTACATCTTGGCGGCCATTTTGGTGAGCTTCCAGACTTTGGACCATTCGATCCGGGTATTGCCGTTCTCTCTGCCCGTCAACTTATTGAGGATCATCTCGCGGAAGACCTTGCCTTCACGTCGCAGCATGAACTCTTTCGCGAAAGGCTTCGCTGTTTCAAAGAAACTAAAGCCAGGATCCGTAACGATGCCAATGCCTTCGAGCGTCATCAGCGCGCGCATGACATAAGTGAAGTTGGAAGGCAGCCTGAACGGATACTCATAAACCACCTCAGCCAGGTCATAAGTTAGTTCCTTGAAGTTCACTTCGCCGAGTTTCAGGTTGATGTAGTGTTGGAACAAACCTTCGACGACCGGCCGCACCATCTCGGGATCCACACCGGGCTTGAGGAAGTTCAGATTGATGATGTCCTGGCCCAGTCCCTGAACGTCTTTCGCCACCACGTGGAAGAACGCATCGATCATTTGTGACTGCAGCTTGGAAGTAATTCTTCCCACCATGCCGAAGTCAAAAAAGGCGAGATGCCCCGAGTCCATCACCAGCAAATTACCCGGATGAGGATCAGCGTGAAAGAACCCGTCTTCGAGTAATTGCTTGAGATACGTCTTGACGAGCAGACGATTGACCTTCACCGCCGAGATACGCCGCGCCCGCAACCCCTCGAGATCGACGACCTTTGTCCCGCGAATAAATTCCAAAGTCAGCACGCGCTGCGAAGTATGACTCCAGTAAATCAAGGGGACGCGAATGACTCGCCAGGTGCGAAAGTTATGTCTAAAGCGATCCGCGTTGCGACCCTCTTTGACGTAATCGATCTCTTCAAAGACCGTCGCATAAAACTCTCGCAGCATTCCCTCCCAATCAGCATTTTCATTCAGCTTGGGAAAGAATCGATTCATCAACTGAACCAGCCGGTAAAGAACAGCGATATCAAAACTCAGAATCTCCGGCAGATTAGGACGCTGCACTTTCACTGCGACTTCTTTGCCCGAGTGCAATCGCGCGCGATAGACCTGGCCCAGCGAGGCCGCAGCAATCGGCTCAGCATCGATCTCGGCGAATGCTTGTTGCAGGCTCATGCCCAGCTCAGTCTGAATGCGAGCATATGCTTCGGTGGTCGGAAACTCCGGAACTTGATCCTGAAGGCTAGCCAGTTCTTTGACATAGGCGATCGGCAGCAGGTCCGCGCGAGTCCCAAGGGCCTGGCCAATTTTGATGAACGTTGGGCCGAGCTCGATGAGGCTCTCGCGCAACCACGCAGCTTGTTTGGCCAGGCGTTCGTCCTTGCGCACTGAACCGTCGGCGCCGCGAAATACAAAATATCTAAGCGCGCGAATTACTTTGTCGATTGCCCGCGAATCCAGCCTACGACTCCACTCTTGAAACTGGGCTCTTCGTCCTCGCGACGACGCCTCTTTACGCAGTCGTTCTTCGGTCCGAATATTGAAACTGGCACGGACGTCATACGTGTCGAGAAAGAGATAGAGCGAAAGCGAACCGAGCACTCGACCAATGTTCGCCGCTCGCAGCCAGCCGCGCAGTCCTCGACCCTTCAGAGTTGCATCGACCAGTTCTTCGGTTAGCGGAGGGACTGGCTCTGTCTTAGGAATGTGATGTTCAGGCTTGAAGTGAGTCGATGGATCAGACCTCGTCAGGCGGCCGTTTCCAGAACCGGCGCCGGCTTTCGTGGGGACCAATGCTTGCTCGGTCTTAATCATGTATTAGCTCATCGAAAGCGAGTTTCTAACTCCGCTTCGTTCGAAATAACCCTGCGCGCGCTTTACGTCTCTTTCAATTTGCGCCTTCAATTCATCGACTGAGCGGAACTTCATCTCGTTTCTCAATCTGTGCAGGAATCTCACCCGAACTACGTCTCCGTATAAATCGCCCGCCCAATTCATTACGTACGTCTCAACTGAAGGTTCCACGTCGTTCGTAAACGTTGGCCGCACGCCGACATTCGTTACACTTCGTCGCCATTGTCCTTCAATTAGCGTTCCCGTTACGTAAACGCCGTTCCGTGGTATGACGCGGTTGTGCGGACGCAAATTCGCTGTAGGGAAACCGAGCGTGTGTCCTCGTTCATCACCACGAAGAACGAGACCTTCTACTCCATAAGGACGGCCCAACATGCGGCGAGCGAGGTTTACTTTCCCGTCCAGCAGAAACTGACGAATCCGGCTCGAGCTAACCCGTTGATTTCTTAGACGAACCTCAGGAACTTCGTCAGCAAAGAAGCCGAGTTCCTGACTCACTCGCCGCAGCAAGTCGATATGGCCCTCGCGATCGTGTCCGAAAGCAAAGCCGCGTCCCAGGTAAACTTCCTTTGCATGCAGCCGCTCTTTCACAATGTCTCGTAAAAAGCTCTCGGCGCGAATCATTGAAAACTCTTTCGTGAAGTTGATGACTATGGTCTGTTCGATGCCGAGCACTCCGAAGCCTTCGACTTTCTGATCCAGAGTTTGCAGCAGCGGCGGCGCGGATTGAGGATGCAGGACTGCGCGTGGATGAGGATCGAACGTGATCACGGTTGGGATTGCGCCAACAGCCCGCGCTCGTTCACTGACCGTGCGCATTACTAATTGATGGCCGAGATGCAGTCCGTCGAAGACGCCCAACGTCAAGACTGTCGGGCGTTGAATCTCCGCATTGTCGGTCCCGTGAAATAGTCGCATAGCCTTCTAAACAGGCGTTTAGAGTTCGAGCTTCAGGTTGTGGCTGCTACGACACACAAGCTGAAGCTTGAACTCTAAACTCCTGTTCTTCAACTTTCCTCAAGCACCAGGCCGTCGTACGCCCACTCGACACCCGCAGGTAATTTAGCGGAGTCTCGCTCGTGCTTCACATCATGAGCAATGTGAGTGAGGTATGCTCGCCGTGGCTTTAGTTCATCGATGTACTCCAAAGCTTTATCCAGCCAAAGATGCGTCGGATGCTCTTTGAAACGCAGGCAGTCGAGCACAAAAACGTCGAGACCACGCAGCGCGTCCATGGTCGCAGGCGGAATCTCACTCAAGTCGGTCGCGTAAGCAAAATCATTGAAGCGATAAGCCATCACCGGCAGACGGCCGTGAATTACTTCGAGGGGTGTGACTAGCAAATCCCTTCCCACACAAAACGGCGCGTAAGGGAAAACGGTGTGCGCGACAACCTGGGGCAAGCCTCCGCCAAAATAAGTCGGCTCAAAAATGTATTTGAAGATCCGCCGGATGTCGGGCCAGGCTCGCTCATTGGCGAAGACACCGAGCGCGCCGAATCGAAAATTCAAAGGACGGATGTCGTCGAGCCCGAAGATGTGATCGGCATGGCAATGCGTAATCAGCACTGCATCGAGCCGCTTCAACCCGAAACGCAACGCCTGCTGACGAAAATCTGAGGAAGTATCTACAAGAATTGTTTGGCCGTCGTGTTCAATGACGATTGAAACGCGCAGTCGCTTGTCGCGAGGGTCATCTGAGACGCAGGTCTCGCACTGGCAGGCGATGGATGGAACGCCGGTGGATGTCCCCGTGCCGAGGAAGGTTAGCTTCATACGAAAAACGTTCTTGGTTCTTTGTACTTTGTTTGTCTCGGGACAGCTGATTTTGCACTCAAGTTTCCGAAGAAGAACAAAGAACTAAGTACAAAGAACCAAGAACAACTAGATCTATTTTCCGCCGATAATGTCTTTGCCGGTGTAGGGCTGGGGGCCTTTGGCGGCAGCGGAGCTGCTGAGCGAAACGAACTGCATGCGCAAATCGGCAAGCCATCCTTCCAGTATCTTTGTTTCTCCGGTCGATAAGTTACCGGCAGTTTTCTGCTGCAGCATGCCGAGCACATCGATCCAGTGCTTCCCTAGTTCAAGATCCACTTCTCGTTTGTGCGTGACGGGATGCTCCATCATTCCGAGTGCTGACGCCGCATTCGAAGCTATCGACATCGCGAAATTCACAAAGCTCGATGGGTCGTGAGCGCCAGGAATGTCTGACTCGTCAAATTCTTCCTGGTCCTCTTCCGTAGCGAGCTCATCGGGCGCAGGTTCGCTTTCAGCTGTTGCGGTTTCGGTTGTGTCAACAACTTGCTCCGGAGCAGCCGCTTCCGTTGGGCTCACCTCGGGCTGAGCCTCCGCCTCGGTTTTCTCTTCGGGTGTAAGCTCACGGGGCGAGCCGTCGGCGTTAAATAGTCTGCGGTCGGTTACCTTAAAAGTTCCTTGCTGTTCGTCCATGCTCTTTACTCGGCTGGAAAAAATCCCAGCTCAAACCATCCTTCTTGAGGTAATTGAGATTAAGACAAATCCTAACATCCCTGTACTGCAAGCTGCTAGCCTGCAGTTTGTCCCCCAGTGCGCCAAGAAAAAGTAGGTAGTCGCTAAAACTGCCAAAACTGAGGCCACGGCCTGGCGCCGTGGTCACTCACGTTGGTCGCTAACAGAGGCGGGCCGAGCTTTTTGGTGATGCCACGGGCTCGTCCAGCTTTGCCCGAAAAGTCTTAAATCCCACCTGCGGCAGCTGGTGGTTACTTCAGGTCCAGCCTACCAACCTTTTATGTCGTTGTTATTCAATCCCACCTGCGGCAGCAGGTGGATGGTTCAAGTCCTGCCTATTTCCGTTGAAAACTTGCAAGCGAGGCTGCACTTGAAACATCCCTCAGCTGCCGCTGAGGGGATTCAAAGGACCAATCCCAACCTCTCTTGGTAGGTCGAAATTGAACTATCCACCAGCTGCCGCAGGTGGGATTTAAGACTTTTCGGGCAAAGCTGCTCTAAGACCAAAGTCCAAAGACCACTTCTTACATCGGTGGAATCTGCGTAATCGCCGGATAACGTTCGTTCTCCGCGCGTGACAGCTACAGGCTGGCAGCCTGTTGTACACTGGCTGCTCTATGTCAAAAACATTTGCTGATCTGGTCGAGTTAATGAATCGGTTGCGATCGCCGGACGGTTGTCCGTGGGATCGTGAGCAGACTTACTCCACACTGGCGCCCATGCTTTTGGAAGAAGCATACGAAGCCTTTGAAGCGGTCGAAGCGGCTAATGAAGGAAGAGCCCATGAGCTGCGTAATGAACTCGGAGACTTGTTGTTCCAGGTAGTTTTCTACGCCCAAGTCGCAAAAGAGCGCGGCGAGTTTTCAGTCGACGACGTCACGAATGCAGTCCACGAAAAAATGGTGCGCCGCCATCCGCATGTATTTGCGGACGCCAAGGCCGACAGCACTTCTGAAGTTTTGCGTAGTTGGGAGGCTATCAAAGCTGAAGAGAAGCGCGCTGCCGGTGACAGTGGCGAGAAGGACACATCAATTCTCGATGGCGTATCGAGCAAAGCACCGGCCTTGATGGAAGCACACCAGCTCTCGACGAAAGCTGCTCGCGTGGGATTTGACTGGCAAAAGATCGAAGATATCTTCACCAAGATCGAGGAAGAGCTCGATGAGCTACGCGCAGCCATCGCAGCCCATGCTGACTCAAAAGCCGAAGCTGACCACACGCGCGTGCGAGAGGAAGTTGGCGACTTGATATTTGCTGTAACGAATGTCGCTCGTCATCTACACGTCGAGCCGGAAGCTGCCCTGAAGCTCACTAACCGCAAATTCCGAAAACGCTTTGGCCACATCGAATCGAGATTGCGCGAACAGAGTAAGGACTTTGCCGCGACGACGCTCGATGAAATGGAATCACTCTGGCAGGAAGCAAAAACTTTGTAAGACTGTAAAGATCATCCGCAGATTACGCAGATTTCACAGATGTTTTGTTGAGTGACAATTCACGCTGACGAGGAATTGTCTCGCCCATCTTTGGAATCTGCGGTGTACCGAGATGCTTGCCAAGCCGGTAACTCGAACTACACAGATCGGTAATTCATGAGTCAACCGACCCGTGACTCAACAAAACATCTGTGGAATCTGCGTAATCTGCGGATAAGTTTTTCAATCGCTAATCTGAAGAGAATTCATGATGCGGTTAATCGCTTCCTGAAATTCAGCAGATTCATTCTGCGGCACAACTGTCGAGATAAAGAGCACGTTGCCGTTACTCAGTTGCGTGGCAAAAAGCGCGATGTCCTCCTGCACATTTGTTGCTTCGTTTCTGTTTCTGAAGCGAGTAGACAACCAGTAACGTCGACCGGTATTACTGCCCACCACGCGACCAATTTGGCGCATGTTACGATTGCCTTGCAGCCAGTTGTTGACCATCTCATTCATCGTCTGCTGCAGGTTGCGATCCTGTGGCCCAATCGCGAAGTTAATGCCGTGCGTGAAAACGGCTTGACCTTGAACACTGCCGTAGCCGCCTTCCGGAACAAACCACACGGAATTGCCATCCTTTAATTCAGCCCAGTTATCCGGCGCACTCATTCGCAAGACTCCCAACTCAGTGAAGTTGCGGTAGCGCGTTGACGGCCGGGAAACGGTTCCGGTCGGAGCGTTGTTTGGGTAGCTAGTGCGGCCCGTTTCGGGATTACGAGTATCGCCTTCGACAGGATAGCGTTGGCCGTTACGAGCGATCTCGGAAGTCGACTGAGCGCGCGGCGAGCCTCGAAGACGCGACTGGACTCTTTCAAACTCGCGCGTGCTCTTGATGGGATTGCTGACGCGCAGGTACTGGGCTTCCTGGTTAATGCGCGCGTAGCGATCTTTTGGACTCGGGTGATCGCTGAAGAAGCCGCCACCGCCGCCGCCACTCACGCGTTCAATTGTGCGAAACATATTCGCCAGGTCCTGTGGGTCATAATTAGCGCGCGCCATGATCTGGGCCCCGAGGATGTCCGCTTCTGTCTCGTACTCGCGACTAAATTTTAGAAAATACACACCAACGCTCTGTGCGCCAATCTGTGCGGCTGTCCCAATCGGACCGCCGAGAACCGCGCCGCCAATACCAAGAATGTTGGCGAACAATCCATATTTTTGTGCTTTGGTAGCCTGCGCCGTTCCATGTCGAAGAGCGACATGGCTCAACTCGTGGGCCATCACGCCTGCCATCTCGCCCTCGTTACGCGCCGCTTCAATCATGCCGCGATTGAGGTACATCGGCCCTCCGGGTAAGGCAAACGCGTTGATGTCGCTGGCGTTGACGATCTTGAAGTAGTAGCTGAATTCGGGATGTTGAAATTCCGCGGGGATTGCAGCAACCAAGCGACGACCAACGTCGCCCACATAATCGGTTGCTTCCCGATCGCGCAAGATGGGCATCTGCCTCTCAGCCTCCTGGGCAGCCTGACGGCCCAGTTTGACGTCGTCCTC
The DNA here is from genome assembly GCA_035572035.1 of Pyrinomonadaceae bacterium. Lineage (GTDB taxonomy): Bacteria > Acidobacteriota > Blastocatellia > Pyrinomonadales > Pyrinomonadaceae > JAOAPY01. The sequence continues at coordinate 79,931 of DATNBH010000070.1, forward strand.
GAGCTTAAACTTATTACTGTGATAAGTAATCTTTGTTTGTGAAAATGCGGACAGCGGCACCAGGACAATCGACGCAAGTGCCAGCCAGGCGATCACTGCTCGCCTTCGGTAGGAATTCTTATCCATCAAAACCTCCGTCGCAGCCATAGCTGCACCAAATCGCAACATCGATGCACGTTAAGAGCACTACTTCTAGGCCAGTCCCTGCAACTTTGCAGGCCTTGCCTTCCAGTGTGGGCGAGATAGCAATGAGGGTGCCAGAGCGCAGGCAGAGGCGTCAACTATTTGCGAGGGTCGATATGCTTGTTCAGCCATTCGGCCGGATCCTTGAGAGGGGCGATACGGTGAGTTGCCCCCTGGCCGACCCGAATCATGGAGATAATAAGGAATATGAACGCGGCAAATCTGAAGATAGAGCCGCCGGCCGAACTTCCTGTAATCGCCCCGATGCCCCCAAACAAAAGGCCTATCGCCACGAATGCAAGTTGCAAGGCCAGGCCCTGGGCTGCGTGAGCCCGGACCCGAACTTCTGTGCGAGGCACCAGGATCAGCTCAAGGATCGAAGCTACGACGCCGATGTACAACGGCGCGTATGGCAAAACCGTCGCCCACTTTTCGGGTAAGCCTAAGCCCTCAACGTTTCGGGAGCTTGTTTTCTGAGCTGCGGGTTGTTGGTAAAGGCCCTGCGGCGGTTTGTAGACTTCTGCCGGCGGCGCATAAGTAGGAGGCACAAACACCGATGGGTATGACGAATCCCCCGAAGGCGGCGAAGCAAATGTGCGAGTTGGCGCTTCTGAGTAAACGTTCTGACGAGGATCGTCTTCCGGCGCCGGACCAACTCGAGAGGTGACGCCCCTTACATCTCCGGTCTCGTCACCCTGTCCCCAAACCTCTTCGGTCTTGCGAGCCACGTCCGGGTCCAACGGATTCGTGTCGTATTTGGTTCGCTTCGGTTCCATCAATAAGGCGTCCAAAGGGGTTTACGCTTGCTGAGGGCTTCCAGTTTCACATCTTACTCATCTCCTATCTCATACTCAACCGGCTCCCACGTTTGAGCTTTCTCTGAAATGTGAAACGCCCGCACTGTGGGCTCGGCTCCGGCTAAGCCGACGATGAGATAGACCACCGACGGATAATAAGCGAGACGAACGTCAGTATCGGACGGGGTTGGCTCAACGGATCGTGGGTGAGAATGATAAATAGCCACAAGTTGTTCTCCTCGCTCACGCATTAATCGCTGTGCCCAGAACAAGTCTTCTGGCGAAGTCTCATAATTAACGCGAGGATTGGGCGCGACATTTTTCAAGCTATAAACGGACAACACTTTCCCGTCAGCATTACCACCCGCTAAGCCACAGCATTCGTTCGGCGCATTCTGACGTGCTGCTGCGACGACCATGTCGAAGTGTTCGCGAGAAAACGAAATCATTACACCCTTAACATTAATTATGTCGTTAATGTTTTAGCAAAATCTTGAAGCCTCGTTCTGGCACCTTCGTTGATGTGAGGATGGTCGGTTGAAGGTAGTAACACTTCATCATTAAGTGTCTGGAAGTCAATACCAATCCAAGGTGCCACAGGACCGTTTGTTGAGAGCCACTGAAGGTATTCCAGTCTTTCTAGCCGATGGATGAGAATTGGTAGGGACTCAATGTCCTGCCCTCGTAATGTACAAGTGGTTTGAAACTTCATGAAGAAGTTCGCAAAATCGCCACGGGTGAGTTTCTTCTGCTCTTTGACTTCAATAATTAGCAGCGCCGGTTTCCCGGTTTCCATCTCAAGGCCTTCAATAATAATGTCTGGGGTCTTATCTGACTTTACTGCTGCTTGGCTGAAACCCGTGATCTTGTGTTGCCAGTCAATTTGATATTCCGAATTTGAAGGGATGACCTTGGGGCTATCCATAAGCGCGATCAGTCTCTTTATAGGGAATGTGCCAAGGCCGTGAGTCTCATACGGATTGAGTAACCATAACAAGAGCAATTCGAGATCTCTTCCTCGAATTACTCGAATACTTAGCTCCTGCAGCTGCTTTGCATCGACTTCGCCGGGTGCATCGATCATCAAATCGGCTGCCGAAGCAGTCTTGGGAAATGCAATTACGTCTCGCATGTTATCGGTTCCGGCCAAAACCATCATAAGCCGATCGATGCCCGGGGCGATGCCGCCATGCGGCGGAGTTCCAAACGCCAAAGCGTCCATGAAAAACCCAAACCTTTGACGCGCTTCTTCGAGCGTCATTCCCAACGCTTTGAAAACCAAACGCTGGACGTCCTGCCGGTGAATTCGGATGGAACCACTCGCCATTTCGACACCATTGATCACCGGGTCATAGGCTTTCGTTCGAATCGTTCCGAGTAGATTCGTTTCGCCGCCATCAACGGCGCGCGAAAGCAGCTCGACGTCTTCATCCACCGGTGAGGTGAAGGGATGATGCATTGAATAGAACCGCCCGTCCTCCTCGTGATATTCAAACATCGGGAAATCCGTCACCCAGAGTGGGGCGTATAAGTTTTCCTTAATAAGTTTTTCGCGCTTCGCTATTTCGTTCCGTAACGCACCAAGACTGGCCGTAACGACCTTTGCTTTTCCCGCTACGATCAAAACAGCGTCGCCGTTCTGAGCGCCGGCGGTCGCAGCCATCTGAGCAACAACGTCGGCGCCAAGCGCTTTTAGCAAAGATGAAGTCACCTCATCTCCTAGTTTGATCCAGGCAAGCGCACCGGCGCCGTAACGTTTCGCGAACTCCTGAAGATCATCGAGCACCTTTCGCGACATTCCCGCTCCGTTGCGTACCACCAGCGCCTTAATACTGCCTTTGCCTTCGAGCACGGCTGCGTAAGGCGCAAAGGTTGTTTGCGCAACCGGACCGGAAACATCCTTGAGCTCCATGCCCTCGATGCGTAAGTCGGGCTTGTCTGATCCAAAACGGTCCATCACTTCAGCGAAGCTAAATCTTGGAAACGGCACGGGCAGGTTGACATCGATCAAACGAAAGACACGAGCGAACAATCCTTCGATCAGCGAGTAGATTTGCTCGAGAGTGGCGAAACTCATCTCTACGTCGAGTTGAGTGAATTCCGGTTGCCGGTCGGCTCGCAAATCTTCATCTCGAAAGCAGCGCGCGATCTGAAAGTATTTGTCCAGACCGGCGATCATGCACAGCTGTTTGAAAAGCTGCGGAGACTGGGGCAAGGCAAAAAACTTTCCGGGTTGAACTCGTGCCGGAACGATATAGTCTCGGGCGCCTTCCGGCGTTGACTTAATCAACACCGGCGTTTCGATCTCAGTAAAGCCGCGCTCGGTCATGTAACTGCGAATCTCGGTGAGCACGCGATGACGCAAACGCAGATTTGCTTGGAGCTGTGGCCGCCGCAAGTCAAGATAACGATATTTCAGCCGCAGATCCTCGCTTGCCAGTCCTTCCGAACCTGCAGTTTCGAGCTGAAATGGAAGTGTGCGAGCATCGTTCAAAATCAGCAGCTCACTTGCGCGCACTTCGACATCACCAGTCTGTAGTTTCGGATTGCGTGAACTCTCGTCCCGCAAAACCACGCTGCCGGTCACCGCAATAACGTATTCGCCTCTAACATCTTTTGCTTTTCCGTGCGCATCACCGGTTTCTTCTGCGTTGAAGACAACTTGAGTGATGCCGTCGCGGTCTCGCAAATCAAAAAACGTGAGCACGCCAAAGTCTCGACGGCGAGCCACCCAGCCCATCAGCGTCACGGTCTCGCCAACATTTTCTTTCCGCAGAGCGCCACAAGAATGCGTGCGCTCCAAATTTCCAAGGTTATCCAACATAGATTTGATTCTACCCAAACAGTCTGAAAAAGGTCTAAGACGATAAGCTATTAACTCGGTCGTGGCAATTGAGGCCGGTCGGAACCATCCGCAGATTTCGCAGATTACACCGATGGTGTTGTAGACTCGCTGGTCGACTTGAATGCTCAAACTGAAGCCCCGTCGATCAGGCATGACATCATCGATTACCCAATGTAATCGGTGGAATCTGCGTAATCTGGGGGTAGGATTTTAGGCGGCTTCTTGAGCTATTTCGAGGAGGTTGCCGGCGGGATCGCGAACGTAGAATCGGGGCGAGCCCGGGATAGGTAGACTGTCCGGAATAATCTCAATGCCTGCAGCGCGAAAATTCTGTTCAGCTTCGTTAAGGCTCCGGACTGAGTAACAAACATGTCGTTTGGATCCAGTGTTGTCAGGAGCAGGGTTTTCACGCGAAAGATGCAGCTGAACAGCGCCGAGTTGATACCAGGCGCCGCCACGACCCTTCGACTCCGGAGGCTTCGGCACTTCTATTAGTCCCATCACTACACCATAGAAGTGCTTAGTATCCTCTTCCAACTCCGTCGCGCAGGTGACGTTTACGTGCGCAAGTTTTACGACACTTACAGTCATGGTTCAGCAATCAGCAATCAGCAATCAGTAATCAGTAATCAGTAATCAGTAATCAGTAATCTAACGCAGGATCATTAACGCTTGTTCTGCGGTTGCGCCTTGGGGGTCTTCCTTCTTCATTTGCAGATAAAGATCTCGCAAAGCCAATCGAGCCCCAGTGCGTGATAGTTGATCGAGGCTGCTGAGGTCGCGACGATCAATATTAACTTTCATGCGCCACAAACGGATAGCATCAGCTGTAGCGCCATTCTGGGCTGCGCTGGTTGCGACTCTCCCTAAATCGTACGACAAGCGCGTCCAGGACAAGTCCCGGTTGTTGAGTAACAACTGTTCCGCCTCTCGCCATCTACCTTTCGCACAGTATGCCTCACTCAAATTTCGCAGAACTCCCGCGCGATCGACGTAATCGTGATTAGCTCCGCTCTTGAGGTACGCCAGCAGTAACGGCGTTGCTCTTTCTAAAGCACCTCGAAAGACCATTGCTTCCGACAGGCGATACGCTCGCAACGATCCGGGATTATTGACTAGTTTCTCGAGCGCACTCCAGACCGAATCTTTTTCAGTATCGGTTATCTCGTCGCCTCTGACGATGTCTTCGATCAAAGCTTCTTCTTCGTTGCCCCACTCTGACCGGCCGGCAAGCACTCGCGCAGTAATGGTCGGTTGTGAAACGAACAAGGTTCGGCGAAGTTCATCAAGCTCAAACTCGTCGTCAGCAATCAGTCGCGCAACCGCAAACGCATAAGTTGATTCTGGTTCCACTCGCTTGAACTCATTTCGCAGCATCGTTTCGAGGTCGCCTCGCGATTCGTGCCTGTCCGAGTTCTCCTTCAGGAAAAAGGCGAACGATCTCACTATTTCTACTCGCCCGGAATAAGCACCGTCATTAGTGTTGATTGGCGCCGCCGCAAGGGCTTTAAGGTATGTGTCCTTTTCGAGATCGGAGTCTTTTCGACCTCGATAATAAGCAGCCCGCTCAAGCCAATATTGTGCTGTTTGATGTTTCGTAGCCTCGTTAACAAGGATGTTTCTTTCCACAACTCGCTGCCCTGACTGCAGCTGCACGTTTCCTGCCAGCTGATGCACATCTTGAGAAAGAATGTGCGGGTCGACTTTCAGCGCCACTAACTCTTCGATCAATGGTTGTGCGTCGCGCGGACGTTTCAGCTTTTGATAGGCCTCCGCTAAAAGTTGCCTGGTCCAAAAGCGCAGTTGCTTTTCTGAATCGAGCTTCGCGAGCGCGATTGCGACTCGTAGACTCTCATGCACCAACGCATCGTCTCTTTCCGTAAACGGAATTGATAATGATTTCTCGAGAAATTTTGCGGCGGCGCCAGGTGACGCCTGGCCAAGCACATGGCCAAGCTCATAGTTCTCAAAAGCTCCTGAAGGTTTGGCGACATCTGCGAGCCAGGAAACGTCTTCAAGGTTCCGGGCTGCGTTATTAGCTCGCAGGTATCGTCTAATGAAATCGCGGTCCTGGGGATTGGTTCGTATCGCAGTCTTTATTGGTTCAAGCAGTTCCCCCGCCGTTCCTAAACCCGCGCGTCGATACAATCGCTGCCAGAACCACTCATCATCCCCGTTCGAATGCTTCGCGAGCCAGGAATCGAGTTCTTTCTTGTCGCCGTCTTGATCCCACAAACGAATAAAGCTCTCAGCACCGTCAGTGTCTTGTGGGCATAATTCTTCGTAGTAGTAACGGCGGGCTGCGAGGTCGTTCGCGATTGATAATCTGATTTTTGAAAGAACGTCATAAGATTGACTGGCTGACGGCCAGTCGGAAGCGTGCTTAAGTTGCTCCAGGGTTTTGAGTACGCCATCCCGACGGTCGGCTCGCGTATAGAGAATCAGTCGGCGTAGTAAAGGCACAACAGTCGCCGGACTATCATCCTCGAGTTGATTGACAATCTTACCGAGATCTTCTTTGAGGAGGAGCGTGACGACGTCACGTTCAATCGCTTGGATCGCAGTGGAATCGATGCGCTGCTGGGATCGGCTCGAAACCGAAAACGGGAGGCAAAGCAGAATCGAAGCGATAAGGAACTTTCCCATATGAGCCGGTTTTCTTAAAAACGCTACAACTTGAAATGGGGATTTTCGATGATGCCGAATGTGTTGCCGAAGGGATCTTTGACAGTTGCGACTTTGATTCCGCCGCCCACATCCTGAACATCTTCGTGCTTTGTTGCGCCGAGTTCGAGAAGGCGTTGCCAGGCAGCTTCGGCATTTTCCACGCCCCAATATGCGGCGGCGCTGTCTGACTTGTCTGGTGATCGGCCCTCCATTGGATGAAGGCCCAACTCATAACCGCCAACGTTGAAGCCCACGTAAAAAGGCTCGTCGAAGTAAGGTCCGAAACCAAGCATCGTGGTGTACCAGTCCCTGGCTTTGGCTACATCGTCAACGTAATAAATGGCGGTCCGCAAACCTAACAGCATGATTAACCTCCGTGTAATGGTGGCACGGCCATCTTGGCCGTGAACGTGAGTGCCGCTCAACGCACACGGGCGGGACGCCCGTGCCACTTTCTTATTGCCCTTGCCTTTCCGACCGGGCAAACTCTGCGACCTCATCGAGCTGCTGTTCAATAGTCATTTCGTGACCAGGCCTCGTGACCAGATATGCATTGAATTCTGCGGACCGATTACGCGGCACGCTAATGGTTTGCCATTGGGCTGATCGAAAGTGCTTCGCCAGAAAAACTATTTGTCCGACGTGGTAAGCGTAATGAGTCAGCTGACGATTTATGGCCGCGATGATCGAGTGTTCCTGTCCGCGAATGCGAATCTTCTTTTCAAAGTCCGACGGTTGCAGTGGCTCCAGCGCACTGAACACGCAGGCCCAGCCCCGCTCCCAATACTCGTGCAAATTCTCTTTCGTCGTTCCGACGTCAATCACAAACTCGGAATCTCGGTTGCGGTCAGGTTTTTCGCCATCGCTGGTGAGAAAATCAGTCCACCGCGAAATCGAGTTGCCCGAGATGTGCTTCATGATTACTGCAACGCTGTTCGATTCTTCGTCCAGGGTCAGAAAGTATTCCCCTGCGTCCAGCTGCGCGAGCGCCTTCTCGGCCATCTTCTTATAAGCCCGAAAAGTCGAAATCGCGTTCGCCAGGTACTCAGTTGCAAATGAGTCGCTCATTGACTTTATCAGCCTGCGAAGCGGGACTTTATCAGCCTGCGAAGCGGGCGGCAGCATAAAGCCTGGGGCGTGAGCCCCAGGGACCTAACGAGATTGATAAGCGAGCCCGTGAAACGGGCGGCAGCCGTCTCATCGAGGAGGTTGCGGCAATGCACTTCGTGAACTGTCGCCCGCTCCGCGGGTTAGGGCCTTGATTTGTTGTGCTCCCTGGGGCTCACGCCCCAGTCTTTATGCTGCCGCCTGCTCCGCAGGCTTTTAGTCAGTTCGTGAATTTCGAATTACTGACGCCACTTCATCACGCTGAACGCGTCGCTGCTCACCGGAACGCATGTCTTTGACTGCAACTTCGTTTTGAGCTCGCTCGTCGTCACCGAGGATCGTCACGAAAGGAATTCCTCTTGAGGCAGCATGCTTAAATTGTTTTCCCATCTTGTCCGGTTCCGGATAAAGATCTACTCGCAATCCATGTGAGCGTAGTTCGGTAGCAAGCGCTATCGAATCCGACAACGTTTGTTCATTCCACACCGTCACCATGACGTCAGCAGGTGCGCCTATCGACGCCTCTGGAAACATCTCACGTTCGTTCATCACGACGATGATGCGTTCCAGGCCCAGTGAAAACCCACAGGCGGGAACGTCCTGGCCCAAAAACATTCCCACCAAATTGTCATATCGGCCGCCGCCACCAAGACTGCCCGCAAGATCAGGCACTGCAATTTCCAGGATTGCACCTGTGTAGTACGAGAGGCCTCGTGCCAAGCTCGGTTCTAACCGAATCCGCTGTGAAATGCCGTTTGCGGTTGCGTGTTGGAGGATCAATCGCAAATCATCAATTCCGCGAGCTCCAGTTTCATTCGCGCCGACAAACTCAACCAGTCGTCCTAAAGTCGCAGCGTTCATCGCCGCGTTCTGCTCGTGCGGCTCGCCTCCCGAAACGGTCTCCGCGGCTTGTTCCAGAGAATTCAATTCGCTGAAGAAAGACAGAAGGCGTTCTCCTGACTCAGAAGAAATCCCGCGGGCTTGTAACTCTTTCGCCACGCCGTCTCTCCCGATCTTATCGAGCTTATCGAGCGCTATGAGTGCTGCATCGTGTTTGTCAGGAGCAACGCCAGCGGCCTGTAACACACCGCTCAGCACTTGCCTGTGATTAAGTTTGATAGTGAAGTCTTTGAAGCCAAGTTGAGTTAAGGCTTCACCGGCCGCGGCACAAATCTCCGCCTCGACTACCATCGAACGCGAGCCGAGCACATCCACGTCGCATTGATGGAACTCGCGAAAGCGTCCCTTCGCGGGACGGTCGGCGCGCCAGACAGGCTGGATTTGATAGCGCTTGAAAAACTTCGGTAGCTTGTCGCGATACTCTGCCACGACACGCGCGAGCGGCACCGTAAGGTCGTAACGTAAAGCGAGATCGGCTTCACCGGTGCTTTCATGCACGCCTCGCTTGAGGATTTTGAAGATGAGCTGGTTGCCTTCTTCGCCGTACTTACCCATCAACGTTTCGATGTTTTCGGCAGCAGGAGTTTCGAGCGGCTCGAATCCATATCGCTCGTAGACTTCTTTGATTACGCCGATCACGTACTCGCGTTTGCGCACGTCGGCTGGAAGGAAATCGCGCATCCCGCGTGGCGGTAGGGTCTTTGCTGAAGGCATTTGGAGTTTTGTTAGACGACGTAGTTTGACTTTGAATACGTCATCATAACCTGATCACTAATTTGAGCAGAAACGCATTGAACGGCTGGTAGTGTCCTATTTTGGAGTGCGATGACCTGTCATCGCTTTCGCCCGCGGCGGCTCGACGCTGCGGGCTTTGATAATAGGCTGTTTTCGACAACTTGCTGCGACAGGTCACAGCGACCAAAGCGCCGACAGGTCGGCGCACTCCAAATTAGGGCACTACCGAACTGCTCAGTTGCAACTCAAGCCGAATATTACGTTGTCTTCAAATAAACCTTCGACAGCTCGACGTAGTTCTTCCAGAAGACGTCGAGTCCCACAACTTCTTCATCAGAGAGCGCGCGCTTGATTCGCGCGGGCATGCCCATCACCAGTGACCGAGGCGGGATGATCGTTCCCGGACTCAACAAAGCTCCAGCAGCGACAATCGAGTGATCGCCGACGCGAACGTCATCGAGAAGAATTGATCCAATTCCAATCAACGAGCCGCGCTCAACGTAGCAGCCATGTAGCGTCACGCTGTGGCCCACCGTTACTTCGTCCTCGAGAATTGTCGGGCAGGCGCCGTTCCGCACGTGCAGCACGCAATTATCCTGGACGTTCGTTCGGTTTCCGATGCGAATGAAATGCACGTCGCCACGCACTACTGTGTTGAACCAAACCGAAGACTCTTCGCCAATATGCACATCGCCAATGACGTGGGCGCTGTTTTCAATGAAGGCGGTTGGGTGGATCCGAGGCTCGATGTCCTTAAATGAGCGAATCATAGTGTTGGGGTTGGATGGTTGCTTTACACGGCGCCGAACATCCGCAAGCGAAACTCGTCATTGAAAGCCACGATTTCAACGCGACGGTTCGAAAACTGCCGAGCCTCTCGCTGCAGCGCCGGTAAACCGCCTGGGAATAGTTTCAGACCATAAGCTGGATTATTGAAGATCGAATGTACCTGCGGATTGAGTCGTTGCGAAATGCCATAGCGAATCGCTTTTTGAGCTACTGGAGAAAACCCGGTCGATCGCCTTGGGTTAACAAATTCCAGACTGCGATCCAGGATTTGTAGTCTCGTTGTCTGGTCCCGCAATGCCAGGTCACGATGGACCAGCATGTTTGCCACAGCCTCACTCAACGCGCCGCGATGATAATTTGCTCGAGCAGCTACGGGACTATCGATGGCATCGACACTGGACCATGTCCGAGGTTTCGAGTCCCACAAGTCACAGTAGCGAGAAACGAATCGCAGGCAGCTCTCGAAAACCGTAAAAAGATTTCCACTTAACTGTATGCGCTCGATGACCGGAGCTTGAATTGAATCACCTGCATATCTGGTCGCTACGATTGTCGAGCGAGGAAGCAATTCAGCTACTCGAGCGTCGCGGCCGAACAGTAGTACGCCGGCGACACTCGGGACAGGTTCCGCAGCCTCGGTCGCCGTCAACAACAGATCTTTTTCGAAGACAGATTTGGTGGGATAACCGTTAGGGCTCGTTTCATCAAAGGCATCGCCGTCAAACTCGCGGACGAAACTCCAAAGCAAGCCTTCATCGATGTCTGCCATCGTGGCTCCAAGCGCGGCCACGTTCTCGAAGCGGGCCGGACGGGCTTCATCGAGCAATGCCGACAGCTCTTCTCGGGTAGCTTCGCGTTTCTCGGATCCGATTCGGACATAAAATCGTCCCTCGCGGGTACGATATGGGCGACGCCGGCCTTCGATGTCGAGTGCAACCACTCTCCTGCCGCTATCAAATGCAATGCGATCAATGAACGGAATTATCGAAGGCGTAACTTCGTCACGGCATATCCGAACTAACTCGTCCTGTACACTTTCAGGATCTTCGACTCCCTCGAGGCGCAGTTGATCGTTCACGCCAAACACGATCACGCCGCCACCCGTGTTTGCGAGGGCCACAATTTCCTGCGCAATTTTCTCGGAGTTTGATAGCTTTACTTTTAGCTCAAGAAACGTGTCTTCGCCGCCACGAACGAGGCGTAATAGTTCGGTTCGCGAAGTCTGAGGAGCAGGAGTGGAAAGGACGTATTCCTGGAAGGACCGCTCGGTTTTGGGTTCGTGTCGCTGATTGCTGCGAAATCGTCTGCGAGCCATTTTGTGTTGACGGGGCTCTGTGGTGCCCGCCCGGACGCTACGCAATCAGAACGCCAGCGTCACTGGAATCGATCAAATTAGAACAAAGTGAGTGTAACACAGCTCGATCGTCGGAAGGTCTTTGGTCTTGGGTTTTTGGTCTTTGGTTTTGTTCTTTGTGTTTGGTGCCTGGTTCTTTGCGCTTGGTGCTTGGTTCTTTGTGCTTGGTGCTTGGTGAGTGGCTGGTCAGAGTGTGGTCACGATGAAGTCTTTTGTATGAAAGCGTCTGGACATTTTTCGAGTAAGATGCGCAATCAGCAATCAGCAATCAGCAATCAGCAATCACATGGTGCCTACAAGCGAGAATGCTTTTGTGAGTTTGGGATCGAATCTCGGCGACCGCGCGGGAAACTTGATTCTTGCTGTTAGAGGAATAATGGACAGTGGTATGCACGTCGCGCGTTTGTCTTCTATTTATGAAACCGAGCCGGTCGAGACTTTTCCGCAACCTAACTTTTTGAATATGGTGGCTGAATTAACGGCGGACGGATTGCCCGAACCAGAGCAGCTTTTGGCCCGACTCCTTCGCGTTGAATACAGCTTAGGACGAACTCGTGAGGCGCCTAATGGTCCGCGAACTATCGATCTTGACCTGTTGTTTTACGGTGACAAGGTGCGAACGACCGAATTTCTCACGCTACCTCATCCTCGACTAGCTCGACGTCGCTTCGTACTCGAGCCGATGTCCGAGCTCGCACCGAAGCTGGTTCATCCTACGCTGCAGAAGACGATCGAAGAGTTGTTATCGGAGATCGGAGATGATTCGCAAGTTCGATTATGGAAACCCGCTACGAATCTGGCGTAGATTCATTCGTCCTAACGGCGTCAGTTCTTTTCCGTTTTTTGGCTTTATCGTTATAATGGCCGCCACTTGTTAGCACGCCTTGCACATCACCATTCGTTCCATTTCGGCGGCAATTCCGCCCAAGCCCTACGACCAGGGAGATAAGCCATGCCATATCTGAAGCCAGAACGGCCGGAAAAAGTCAGTGCGCCATCTTTGCGCGCCAGTAAAGAACGTGGCGAGCGGCTCGTCTGTTTGACTGCTTATGACTACCCGACCGCGCGTCTCGTGGACGAGGCAGGCATTGACGTCATTCTTGTCGGCGATAGTTTGGGAAATGTTGTGCTTGGCTATGGCAACACCGTGCCTGTCACGCTCGATGAAATGCTTACGCACGTCAAAGCCGTACGTCGCGCGGTGCAACGAGCCCTGTTGGTCGCCGACATGCCTTACGGATCATTTCACACCGGCGCCGACGAGGCTGTTAAGAACGCCTTGCGTCTGGTGAAGGAGGGTGGGGCTGAAGCTATCAAACTCGAAGGCGGTCACAAACGTGTACATTTGGTGAAGAGACTGGTCGATGAAGAAATAGCAGTGATGGGGCACATTGGCTTGACGCCACAATCAATCAACAAGCTTGGCGCGTATCGCGTGCAAGGTAAGACCGCGGGAGCCGCGCGCCAATTGCTCGATGATGCGAAGGCGATGGAAGATGCTGGCGCATTTGCGCTCGTGCTCGAGGTTGTTCCGCGCGAGATTGCCAAGCTGATCACAGAAAGTATCAGCATCCCCACCATCGGTATCGGAGCCGGCGTGCACTGCGACATTCAGGTTCTTGTCTTACACGATATGCTCGGTCTCTCGTTTGGCAAGCAGGCTCGCTTCGTTCGGCCGTATGCAAACCTGCACGACACGATCACCGACGCCGTCAGTCGTTTTGCTGAAGACGTTCGCAATGGATCCTATCCTTCCGAGCAGGAATCATACGGACTACCGGCGGAAGCAGCTGAAGAACTTCACATTTCTATCTCAGAGAATTCCAGGAAACCTGCAAAGCCCTGACTCTTTCCCGCGAAATCATATGGAGATCATTAATCGTCGTCAGCGCATGAGTTCGGTTGCGCGCAAGATACGCCGCGAGCAGGACAAGAGCGTCGGTTTGGTGCCGACGATGGGTGCGCTTCACGAAGGTCATTTGAGTCTCGTGAAAGAGGCTCGGCAAATGTGCGACATTGTCGTGGTTTCCGTGTTTGTCAATCCGACGCAGTTTGCTCCTAATGAAGACTTCGCGCATTACCCGCGTGATTTGACGAAAGACACGGCGCTCTTAACCGACTACAACGTGGATTACATATTCGCTCCGACCGCGGAAGAGATGTACCCGAAGGGGTATTCAACGTATGTGACCGTCGAAGGCTTATCTGATCAGCTTGAGGGCGTATCGCGCCCCGGACACTTTCGTGGAGTGGCTACAATCGTAACTATTCTTCTCAACACAATCCGTCCTGACTTTGCTTTCTTCGGACAAAAGGATGCGCAACAGGCTTTGATTATTAAGCGATTAGTGCGCGACCTTGCCTTAGATGCCGAAATCGTAGTTTTGCCGACCGTGCGCGAGGATTCAGGGCTGGCGATGTCGTCGCGGAATGCTTACCTGAGCAGCGAGGAACGCGAATCCGCCAAGGTGATTCACCGTTCCCTTATCAAAGCGAAAGAGGCTTATAAGACAGGCGAGCGGAATGCTTCCAAGCTCACAGAAATTGTGCGTAAGACGATTGAGACTGAGCCACGCGCGCGACTCGAGTATGTAAATATCGCCAACGCGGAAACTCTCGAGCGACTAGAGAAGCTTGAAGATCACCCGGTTCTGATATCAATGGCTGTCTTCGTTGGAAAGACCAGATTGATCGACAATATTCAGATGAATGTGGGCGCCAAAAAGAAGGACGCCCTCGTGAAGGGCTGACAGTCAGATTTGTGATATTCTCCGACTAAGAAACTAGCTATGAGCACTACGAAAGAAGAGGCGATGCAGTTAATTTCCCGTTTGCCAGAAGAGGTGACGTGGGAAGACATAATGTACCGACTCTATGTAAAGCGAAAGATTGAAGAGGGGCTAAAGGCAGAGAAAGAGGGTCGGACAGTCACACATGATCAGGTCAAAGAACTGTTTGCACGCGAATGAAGATTTTCTGGACTGAGCCCGCCGTTGAAGACCTCCGCGAACTACACGATTATATAGCGAGAGATTCTCAAGCTTACGCCAGTCGATTCGTGGAGCGCCTCTTTTCGGCTGTAGAGAGGCTCTCGGATCATCCCAAGCTTGGGCGATTGGTTCCCGAAGCAAATGACGATGACATTAGGGAATTACTCTATAGGAGTTACCGTATCATCTATCGAGTCACGTCTCGCCGCGTTGCTGTGCTCGCAGTCATTCATGGAGCCCGGGATCTCGGCAGTCGTGACCCGGCGCCCTGGGATGTTGAGTAATGAATAAAGCTCACATCAGATTTCTATTGAACGGCGAGGAGACCGAGGTGGCCTTCGCGCCGCACAAAACACTGCTCGAAGCCCTGCGCGAAGATCTAAACCTAACTGGAACCAAGCACGGTTGTGAGCTGGGGGAATGCGGGACATGCACGGTGTTGGTCGACGGCCGCTCGATACTTTCTTGTCTGATGCTCGGTCTGGATGCTGAAGACCGGCAAGTTACTACGATTGAAGGCATGGCTGATGGAGCCGTTTTGCATCCGCTTCAGGATACGTTTGCCGATCTCGGCGCAGCCCAATGTGGATATTGCTCGCCGGGATTTTTATTGGCCGCGAAAGAGCTCCTCGAGAAAAAGCCAAAGCCTTCAAGGGACGAGATCAAGGAAGCACTTTCAGGCAATCTTTGTCGATGTACGGGATACATTAAGATTTACGAGGCAGTCGAGCTGGCCGCAGCCCGAATGCGGGGCGAGCCCATGGAGCTTCCTCGCGAGAGCCTTTACGGGCTGGAATAGCGTTGCTTAGCGAATGCGCTAAGCGAGAACTTGCGCAATACTTTGCCATCGTGCTAAGTTACGGCTCCGATATCAATCTTAATTTGGAGGCCCTAACATGTCAGATTCAGGTACGCCGGTTTTGACGCACGTCACTTATCGGCCCAAAAAAGGCAAAGAAGAAGAGCTTTTCACGCTGGTAAAGAAACATTGGCCGATGCTCAAAGGGATCGGTTTGGTTACCAACGACCCAGCCAAAGTTTACCGAGCCACCGACAAACGTTCCGGTGCGGTCTATTTCATAGAGATTTTTTCCTGGCGAGATGAAAAGGCGCCCGATATTGCCCATCAAACCCCCGAAGTAATGTCGGTTTGGGAGACAATGGGCCCGGTCTTGGAAGGGTTGGAGCTCGCCGCGCTCGAACCGTTTAGTGCCGAAGCTTAGTGCAGAAGAACGACTCGCCGCTCTGGACGCGGTCTGTAGCGCGCTGGCCCATCCGGCGCGCCGCCAGATTCTGTTGACGATGAAGTTTCGCGGCGGCAGCATGACAGCAGGCGAGATTACTGGTCGATTCGGTCATGCGTGGCCCACTACGACCAGGCATCTGCGCGTTCTGGAAGCGGCGGGTCTGGTTTCGTTTCAAAAGCGCGGGCGCAAACGAGTCTATCGCCTCGAGCGAAAGCGTTTGGCGATTATGAATGAGTGGCTGCGGTGGTTCGAAGATGAAGTTCCGGAGTAAGGATAGTCAATAGGTGAGTAGCGAACAGAATTCGAAACCTCTGAATGTCGTCGGCAAGCCTTTTCGCAAAGTCGATGCGCGCGCGAAATGCACCGGCCAAACAAAGTTTGCCGATGACATCGTCTTGCCACGCATGCTTGCGTGCAAATTGCTGCGCAGCCATGTACCGCACGCGCTGATCAAGAACATCGACACTTCAAAGGCGGAAGCGTTGCCCGGCGTCTTCGCTATCATCACCGGCAAAGACCTGCCCATCAGCTACGGAATTCTGCCGGTCAGCCAGGACGAACACGCGCTCTGCGTCAACAAAGTGCGTTTCATCGGCGATCCGGTGGCAGCTGTTGCTGCAATCGACGAGGACGTTGCTTTCGATGCAATGAACTTGATTGAAGTCGAGTACGAGCTCCTGCCGACCATCGCCTCGATTGATGAAGCAATTCTGATCGACGAGCCTCGTATTCATGAGTACGGCGACGGCGGCAACATACACAAACGCGTGTCTCTACAGTTTGGCGAAGTCGAAGAAGGCTTCGCCGAAGCTGATCTGATTCGTGAAGACACTTTCTTCTACGAAGGCAACACTCACTTGCCGATGGAGCAGCACGCAGCGCTTGCTCACTTTGATTCAGATCAGAAGCTCACCCTCTGGAGCTCGACTCAGACGCCGCATTATGTGCACCGCGCGCTGACGAAAGTCCTGGGAATTCCCGCGAGCCACATCCGTGTGATTGCCACTCCCAACGGCGGCGGCTTTGGCGGCAAGAGCGATCCTTTCAACCACGAAGTCGTGGTGTGCAAGCTGGCCATGATTACGGGTCGCCCGGTGAAGAACACGCTTACGCGCGAAGAAGTTTTTTACTGCCATCGCGGCCGCCATCCCGTGCTGATGCACGTCAAGACGGGTGTGAAGAAAGACGGCGCGATTACTGCGATGCACTTTCAGTCGCTGCTCGATGGCGGCGCGTACGGAAGCTACGGCGTAGCCAGCACGTTCTACACGGGAGCTCTGCAAACAGTCACCTATGAAGTGCCTCGCTACAAATTCGACGGGCTGCGCGCCTTCACGAACAAACCGCCGTGCGGACCCAAGCGAGGACACGGCACACCCCAGCCACGCTATGCACTCGAAGTTCAGCTCGACAAGATCGCCGAACAACTGAAGCTCGATCCCGCCGATATTCGCCGGAATCATTTGGTCAAGCCTTACTCAGTAACAGCGAACTATCTGCGCATCGGCAGCATGGGCCTGGGCAAGTGTATCGACAAAGTCGTGGAAGGCTCGGACTGGAAGAACAGGTTCTCCGGTTGGAACCAAAACAATCGCAAGCTTCCGTTTGGCAAAGGAATCGGTATCGCTTGCAGCTCGTATATCTGCGGCGCGGGATTGCCGATCTACTGGAACAACATGCCGCAGTCGGGAGTGCAACTGCGACTCGATCGGCAGGGCGGCGTTTGCGTGATGTGTGGCTCCACCGACATCGGCCAGGGATCTGACTCGATTCTTGCTTACATCGTGGCTGAAGTACTTGGAATCGATCCTTTTGATATTCGAGTTGTTACTGCTGATACGGATCTGACGCCGGTCGATCTGGGGAGCTATTCCAGTCGCGTGACGTTGATGACAGGCAATGCTGCGGTGCAAGCTGCTGAGCGCGCGCGCGAGCTTCTGGTGATAGCTGTTGCGGAGAAACTCGGCGTGCCTATTGAAAATATTTCGTTGGCTGAGCGGCGCGTCTTTGATGTCGAGAATCCTGAGGTCGGCGTGTCGTTCGCTGAGGCGGTGGTACTGGCAGAATCAAAGTTCGGCACTATCGGAACGGTTGGCTCGTACTCGCCACCAGCCTCGCCGGGTAAATTCAAAGGTGCGGGGGTGGGACCTTCGCCGGCTTACAGTTATTCCGCGGCAGTTGCTGAAGTCGATGTCGATCCTTCGACCGGCATCGTGACAGTCGAGCGTGTTTGGATCGCACACGACATTGGCAAGTCGATTAATCCCGTGCTCGTGATGGGCCAGGTCGAAGGCAGTGTCTACATGGGATTAGGCGAGATTCTCATGGAAGAGATGTCTTATCGTGAGAATCGAAATATCGTGCACAAGATTCCATCGATGCTCGAGTACAAGAGTCCGACGACGATGGAAATGTGCGATGTCAAGACTTACCTGATTGAAGATCCGGATCCAAACGGACCTTTCGGCGCTAAGGAAGTTGGGCAAGGACCGCTGTTACCGGTGCCGCCTGCGGTTGCCAACGCTGTCTACGATGCGGTCGGCGTTCGCGTTGACGAAGTGCCCATCACCCCGGAAAAAGTTATGAAAGCGTTGAAAGAAAAGAACGCCGGCCGCGAAGCTCGCTTCGGACCAACGTCTATTCCGAAAGTTGACTGGCCCGAGCCACAGCGTATCTTGACGCCCGCCGAAGGCGGCGACGGTCGCGAAATGCCTCGCGTAGCCGTGCACTCGTAAAGTCGTGGTCAAGCAATGAGATATTCCTGGGATGAAACTAAACAGAGAAAGAACGTTAAGAAGCACAAAATTGCGTTTGCTGAGGCGGCGACAGTCTTTGACGACCCGCTGTTCGTTATGGTGGCGGATGACGATCACTCGTTTAGTGAAAAAAGATTTATTATTCTCGGAAAGTCAGATCGTGGCAGATTGCTGGTTGTTGGATGTGCAGATAAAGGTACAGAGACAAGAATAATTAGTGCGCGAAAGGCTACGTCGAAGGAACGTAAGAACTATGAGGAAGAAATCTAAAGAACCAGACGACGATCTTCGTCCAGAATATGACTTCAGCAAAATGCGGGTGCTGGCGCGAGGACCAAAGCGCAAGGCGCCACCAGTCAAGGTAATCCATCTTGAGCCCGATGTAGCGAAGGCGTTCCCTGACGACGAATCGGTCAATGAAACACTTCGGCTGTTGATGCGGGTGGCGAGAAACCAAAACAGTCACAGCCAATCCAAGCGGCGCGCTGGTTAAACTTCGGCATGAAGAAGAATAGAGATGAGAGATCCGATGAAGCCACCATGAAGCCTGGCCGATACAAATCTAAACGAGGCGGTTTTCTCACTTGGAATCCTGAGATGAAGCTCCCGGAAAAGAAGAGTGCTTGACCAGAGATTCAAACGTCGGGGCCTACTAACCTATGATGCGATTGCCCAAATTTGAGTACCGCGTGCCGCGAACTATCGCGGAGGCGGTGAAGATTATCGGAGATGTTGGGCCGGAGGCTCAGTTTGTCGCGGGAGGAACCGATCTCTATCCGAACATGAAGCGTCGTCAACAGACGCCGCGCACAGTTATCTCGGTGATGCGGCTTCAAGAGCTAAATCAAATCACGGGTGATGGCCCATCGGGAGTCCGCATTGGTGCGTCGATGACGCTTACTGATGTGCTAGAGAATCAGATCATCAAACGTGACTATCCGGTTATCGCGAGCGCGGCCCGAACAATTTCAACTCCAATACTTCGAAACATGGGAACGATCGGCGGCAATCTTCTTCTCGACACAAGGTGCAACTATTACGACCAGAACTACGAATGGCGCAAAGGCATCAACTTCTGTTTGAAGAAAGACGGCGATGTCTGTTGGGTAGCTCCGGGAAGCTCGAAGTGCTGGGCTGTACAATCGTCGGACCTGGTTCCGGTGATGGTGGCCATCGGCGCTAAGCTTCGATTTGCTTCCACACTCGGCGAGCGAGTCGTAGACGCAGCTGGGTTGTATAACGATGACGGCATCGATTATTTGAAAAAGCGACCGGATGAACTCCTGGTCGACATTCAATTGCCACCCACCAATGGTTGGCGAGCCTCCTATCAAAAATTGCGCCGTCGAGGCGCGTTCGATTTTCCAGTGCTTGGAGTCGCTGCCTGTGTGCACTTCAAGAGTGACACGATAGCAAGCGCCAGGATCGTGCTGGGAGGAATCGCGCCTTCCCCAATTGAGATTACCGAAGCCGAACAGTCACTAATTGGAAAACCTTTGGGCGACGATCAAATTCAAGCCGCCGCTGAAGCCGCCTACATCAAGGCTCGCCCGCTCGACAACACCGACTTCGTCATGAATTGGCGCAAGCAGATGGCGAGGCAGTACACAATCAAGGCTCTGCGAGAGTTAATCTAGCCGTAACTTGACGCTTCTGAGTTCTTTGTTCTTGGTTCTTTGTTCTTTGATTCCTTATCCTCATTGAACCTCGTTCGTTTGACATGACTCAAAACAAAGAACAAAGCACAAAGAACCAGGAACATATTTCCGGCATCATCCTCGCTGCTGGTCAATCAAAACGCATGGGCGCCTTCAAGCCGCTACTTCCTTTCGGATCAAAAACAGTCATTGAAAGCTGTGTCAATTACCTGGCCGATGGAGGAGTGGAAACGATTGTCGTAGTCATCGGCCAAAACGGCGAATCCATCAAGCAGAAACTTCAAGGGACGGCGGTTCATTTTGCGCTTAACCCAGATCCTGAAAGCGCGATGAGCAACTCCATCAAGTACGGCGTTAGTGAACTGCCCTCCGAGGCGCAGGCTACTTTCATAACGCCCGCGGATCATCCCGCAGTGCCGGCAGCAGTCGTCGCAGAGCTCGCCAAAGAATGGCGGAAAGGCGGAAAAATCTTAGTGCCTGAATTTCATGGTCGCGGCGGTCACCCCGTGCTGATCGACTTATGTTTGCGTAACGAACTCGTCAATCTCGACGCGGCACGAGGCCTTCGAGCGCTTTTCGAGACCTACAGTCAGGAAGTCAGGCGCATTCCGGTTGGCTGTCCATTTGTTGCGCGCGACATGGACACGTGGGATGATTACCGCCTACTGCATGAGGACGTTTTTGGAGTGGCGCCATGATTTGGGTACTGCAGGCTGCTAGCCTGCAGTTACGAGCTGAAAACCCAACTGTCGCTGTCGTAACTCAACAACAGGCCGGCAGCCTGTTGTACAGCCAACGGCGTGAGTATGGGCCATAAAAAATTCTCAACGCCTGGACCAAAACCGTCATCTAAGCTAGCGTCTGTCGTCGTTTGCCGACTCTCGAATAACCTGGCAACCTTCGGAAGCGGTCGGAAACGACAAAGGAGCACGATGTTAAGACTAAATCAGAGATTAATGGCGGTTGTTGTGCTAACTGTGCTGCTCAGCCTGTCGTCAATCGGATTTGGACAAAAGGGTGTTTCGGGACCCGCAGAGTTTTCGCTGCGATCGATTGACGGTCAAACAATCACGTCTACCAGCTTAAAAGGCGAAGTGGTAGTGATGGCCTTCGGCGCGTCCTGGCTGCCGCTTTCTCGCGCTCAGCTACAGGGCGTGCGCAAACTCGCTGACGAGTACGCCAACCGCGGCGTGGTCGTTTATTGGGTGAGCACTGAATCAGAGAATCCGAAGTCGAAGAACTACGCTTCGGACGAGCAGCTCAAAAACTTTGCGAGCAAGTACGGCTTGAAAGTGACGGTTCTACGCGACCCGGATGGTGCGGTTTCGAAGAAACTCGGCGCTGACGAATTGCCCTCGGTCTTGATTCTCGACAAGGAAGGGATACCTGTCGGTGAAGTAATCAAGGGTCTCGATCCCGAAGGCAATCTAGCCGGTCAGCTTGCAAAACAGCTGGACAAGATTCTTTAAGTCAGTTACTCGAGAGTAGAAAAAGAAGGGCCGCCGGTTTGGCGGCCCTCTGTCTTGTTAGCACCACCTGCAATAGCGAGCAACGCTCAAAAATAACTAGCCACAGACGAACCCGGATGACACGGATCTAAAAGCTAATCGTCTCAGATCCGTGTCATCCGAGTTGATCTGTGGCTAATTCTGTACTCAGCTAAGCGCCGCTTCCATTTTCTCCGAACGGTCGAAGATTGCGTTTCACATTCGCTTTGAGAGGTTATAGACGAGCCTCAAAGGCAGGCCCACGATGTTCAAATAATCACCCGCAATCTCCTCGATGAATAGTGCCGCCGCACCTTGAATTCCATAAGCACCGGCTTTGCCTTTCGTCTCACCAGTCGCGACGTACCATTCGATCTCTTCATCGGACATCTCGCTGAAACGCACGCGGGTTGACTCGTGATCGACTACGTAGTCTGAACGACCTCCGGCCCTGACTAGCGCGACGCCTGTGATTACCTCGTGCCAGCCGCCACGCAAAAGTCGAAGCATGCGTCGAGCATCATCGTCGTCAGCTGGCTGGCCCAGAATCTCCTCGTGGACGACTACCGTCGTGTCGGCGCCAAGCACAAGACCCGTTGTCAGCTTATCGGCTGCAGCTTTGCACTTCGCCTCAGCAAGCCGCCGTACATAAGTGATTGCATCCTCATCAGCATGACGCGTTTCGTCAACGCTTCCCGGGACAATCTCAAAAGACCATCCCGCTGCGCGCAGAATTTCTGCTCGGCGCGGACTGGTCGACGCAAGGAGTAATGGTTCCGTGATAGTAGCTGGCGCCTTGATTGAGGTCACTGCTTGTCGCTCCAGTTGCTTGTTCGCTAGACTGATGGTTTGCTGTTCGGAGTACTGGATTGTAGATTGAACGTACTGCAGGCTGCCAGCCTGCAGGAGTGCTGATTGAGAGTCATCTGGATTTGAACCATTTTCCATTTATCAGTTTCCATTTTTCAATTTTCATTGTTAGGAGCGCCCCACCCTCTGCGCCACAAATTGAATCCGCGAATGACAAATGGAAAATGAAAATTGATATATGGAAAATGGTTCGGCTCTTCGGACGATCCCGGAAATCTACGTAAGCGACGGAACAAAAGATATGGATCAGCTTATTAACTCGATGCCAGCCGTCTTGCGCGCTGCAGGAGATGTAAAAGAAGTGGCGCTCAGTGCTGCGCGAGCTGGCTGGGATCACATCGCCGGCGAAGGGCTGCGCAATCAAACGATGGTCACGGATTTTCAGAATAACAAGCTCACCGTCGCTGTGGCTGACAAGGTCTGGCAACGTCAGCTTGAATCCATGAGTAGTCAACTCTTAGCCCGCATAAACTCCGTGTTAGGAAGCGGAGCCGTGAGATTTATCGAATTTCGTCCGGATCCTGCAGCTCTTGAAAGTCGCGTTACAAAGTCGCAGGCTTCAGAACCTTCAAAGACGCTCGACGTCATTCCGGTGGAGTTGCTGAGCGCAGCTTCATCTATAAATGATCCCAAGCTTCGCCGAGCCTTTCTTGGCGCTGCCAACAGTTCCCTGCGACGGCGCCAATCCACTCGCAAATAACACTTCTAATTCATATGCCTATTAACGAAACTGACATCGAAAAGATCGCGCAGCTCGCACATCTCGAGATCACACGCGAGGAGCTGCTGGTATTTGCTCCTCAGATTGCCGACATCGTGTCGTACGTCGAACAATTGAATGAAGTCGACACCAGCAATGTCGAGCCGGCCCTGGGCGGATTGACCCCGGAAGGCGAGCAAACTAATTCGACCAGAGATGATGTTGTGACGCCTTCGCTGGGACAGAAGCTTGCATTGGAAGAAGCTCCCGATCCGGCTTCGAATCATTTTCGCGTCCCAAAGGTTCTGTAAAACAAATGCTTCCTGAAAGTATCTCCGAGTTAGCTGGTCGAATTGCGCGTGGAGAAACGTCCGCGCGCGCGACCGTAGAGGCATCAGTCAACGCGGCCGAGCAACTAAACGAAACTCTGAACGCATTTCTCGAGATTGATCGCAAGGGCGCCCTGCAGCGAGCCGATGAGATTGACGAGCGTAAAGAAAACAAGCCGCTCGCCGGAGTTCCAATCGCCGTCAAGGACAACCTTTGTGTGCGGGGGCTACAAACTTCGTGCGGGTCGAAGATTCTCGGTGACTATCATCCGCCGTACGACGCTACGGTTATTCAAAGAGTGATTGACGCTGGCGCCGTAATCGTTGGAAAGACCAACTGTGACGAATTCGCGATGGGCTCCTCGAATGAAAACTCGGCATTTGGTCCCGTGAAGAATCCGTGGGACCTGACACGGGTTTCGGGCGGATCATCTGGCGGTTCAGCTGCGGCCGTCGCTGCCGGAATTGTTCCAATAGCTTTTGGATCGGACACGGGCGGATCAGTTCGACAGCCAGCGTCGCTCTGCGGCGTGGTGGGATTGAAGCCGACCTACGGCCGCAACTCGCGCTACGGCCTGGTGGCTTTTGCATCATCACTGGACCAGGTAGGCGTGTTTGGCCGGCGAGTAAGCGACGTAGCTGCGGGTCTGGGTGTGATTGCCGGCCGCGATCCGCATGATGCTACGACGGCTGATGTCCCGGTGCCGGACTACCGCGCCGAATTAACCGGTGAAATAAAGGGCGTACGGATTGGATTTCCTCGCGACCTGTTTGGTGAAGGGCTTGATGCAGATGTACGCACCGCTGTCGATGCTGCGATTCAAACTTATCGAGATTTGGGCGCCGAAGTGGTCGATGTTGAGCTGCCAAATGCGAAGTATGCGATCGCGGTCTATTACATCATCGCTACTGCTGAGGCCTCGTCGAACCTGGCGCGTTTTGATGGCGTGCGTTATGGCTTCCGTG
Source organism: Pyrinomonadaceae bacterium (assembly GCA_035572035.1). GTDB lineage: Bacteria > Acidobacteriota > Blastocatellia > Pyrinomonadales > Pyrinomonadaceae > JAOAPY01. The sequence goes on from DATNBH010000070.1 coordinate 104,311, forward strand.
CCGAAGAAGCGACGGCCTTGCGCACGATGTACAAACGGACGCGTGAGGAAGGTTTTGGTCCTGAAGTGAAGCGACGCATTATGCTGGGCACGTATGTCTTGTCGGCAGGCTACTACGACGCCTACTACAGAAAGGCGCAGCAAGTGCGGATGCTTTTGAGGGAAGACTTTAGACGCGCATTTGAGGCTTGTGACGCGCTGATTACCCCAACCTCTCCGACTCCAGCGTTTTTGATTGGAGAGAAGTCTGACGATCCGCTCGCGATGTATCTGAACGACGTCTACACAGTCACGGCAAACCTCGCCGGCGTGCCGGGAATAAGCGTTCCTTGCGGCTTATCTTCAGAGCGCTTGCCGATTGGAATGCAGCTGCTCGGTCCATATTGGTCGGAGCCGTTGTTGTTGCGGCTGGGCGACGCGTATGAACGCGCAAAACCGTTCACGGAAAGACCACCTGTCCATGCAGGCGCTTAGAGTTCAAACTTTAGTTTGGCATTTTCCGCAAACCCAAGCTGAAGCTTGTACTCTATACGCCTGTTGTCAGGTTGAGCTTTTGGGAACTTTCTTGTCGGGAATTAAGTCGCCGGTGAAGATTTCGATGACATTCTTGGTAGTGCCCACCAGGGGAATCACGTCCAGGCCCACATGAGCGACACCTGGAATCAATCCCTTCTTCTTTATTTCGTAACCGGCCAGACCGACAGCAAACACGGAACCAGCCACGGGGACCATTTTCATGGCCCGCTTGATGAGGTGCCAGCCACCGGCGCGGATGATTCTCCTCTTGAGTGTTGCAGCCACGGTCTAATTCTAGCCGTCTTCTTCAGGATGCGCACGGAAGGGGCCTCGTGCTAAGTGCATAGAGCCAAGGGTCTCACGCGTGTGATCGTAGCTCCCTCCCTTTGCACACGGCTCTTTGGCTGGCAAGGCAGACTGAAGTCTACGCTACTTTGATGGTTATGCTAGCATGCTGTGGCTCGACCAATCTGAACGTTAACTGCTAATCAAATCGCTCGTCGTCTCGTCGTGCATAAGCTAATCTGCCGATCTAAATCCAGCATGCGAATTCGCGTTACATCCACTCGCTCAAGTGTCGTTCTACTCAGCCTGCTCCTGGCGCTGGCGGCGTTTTCCTGTCGCACAGGTCCGGCCACTTCACGTCGTCTCTTGATCTATACGCCGCACGGACAGGATCTGCTCAAGGACTTCATAGCGCGTTACAACCAGGTCCATCCGGAAGTGACGATCCAATACCTTGACATGGGTTCGCGAAAAATCCTCGAGCGAGTGCGCGCTGAGCGCAATCGTCCGCAGGCGGATCTCTGGTGGGGCGCCGCGCATACGACTTTTCAGACAGCCGCTGAAGACAATCTGCTCGCTCCGTATCGACCGACCTGGGCTGACAAAGTCCCAGCCGGTTCTCGTGACGATCAAGATCGCTGGTACGGAACTTACGAGACACCGGAAGTCATCATGTACAACAGCGACGTTGTGTCAGCCGCCGACGCTCCCAAGGATTGGGACGACGTTCTTGATCTAAAGTGGCGAGATAAAGTCTTGATTCGCAATCCGGTTGAGTCCGACACCATGCGCGTGATTTTTTGCTCGATGATCGGGCGCTTCTACAAAGATGATGGAAAGCCCGATAAGGGCTACGACTGGCTGCGGCGACTTGATGCGAATGTACACGAGTACACCGCAGACTGGACTCTCTTGATGCAAAAGTTGGCGCGTCGAGAAGGTGTGGTGAGCCTAACGGACATGCCGGATGCGGTGCTTTACAAAGAACAAAAAGGGATGCCCATCGCTTATACGATTCCAGCGAGCGGCACTCCGGTGGTGACAGACGCGATTGCCATCGTTCGAGGAGCGCCGCACGAAGAGGAAGCACGACAGTTTTATGAGTTTGTGACTTCTACCGAAAGTCTCGTCCATGCTGCGCGCACCTACGCTCGCATCCCAACGCGGACAGATGTCGATCGAGCACAGGTACCGGCGTGGATGAATGTGCCTTTCACGCGGCTGCCGCTGGACTGGAATCTCATGCGGCAACAAGGCGACACGTGGATGCGTTACTGGGATACGGAAATTCGTGGACGGAATAAATAGACAACATTACCTCGACAGCTTGAGCCTTGTTCTTTGTGCTTAGTTCTTTGTTCTTTGTAGTTGTCTCTCCTTAATCGTCTTCGGTACATATCAACGTTCAGAAGACATGCAAAGAACTAAGTACAAAGAACTAAGTACAAATTCACTACATGCCCCTACTGAAGCTCAACAACATCACTAAGCGCTACGACTCTACCAGTGCCGTCGCGGGAGTTTCGCTGGCGATCGAGCAGGGGGAGTTTTTCGGATTGTTGGGGCCTTCCGGTTGTGGCAAGACTACGACCCTGCGAATCATCGCTGGACTGGAGCGTCCTGACTCAGGTTCGATTGAATTTGACAGCAAGGACATCAGTAACCTCACGCCGGAAGCTCGCGGCTTCGGCATGGTGTTTCAAAACTACGCGCTGTTTCCTCACCTCAACGTTTTCGAAAATGTAGGTTTTGGCTTGCGCGCGCGTCGCAGACCCACATCCGAAATTGCTGACCGGGTAGCGCAATCACTGGAGTTGGTCCAGCTGCCGGGCTTCGAGAAACGAAACGTTAGCGAGCTTTCTGGCGGGCAACAGCAGCGAGTCGCGATTGCCCGGGCGATAGCGATCCAACCGGCCTTATTGTTGTTCGATGAGCCGTTGTCGAACCTCGACGTGGCGCTGCGCGAAGAAACGCGGGCTGAATTGCGTGAGTTGGTGGCGCGACTAGGTCTGACGGCCGTTTATGTAACTCACGATCAGGAAGAGGCCTTTGCGCTCTGTGATCGCATCAGCGTTATGGCGCAAGGTCGCATTCTTCAAACCGGGACGCCTGGTGAGCTTTACGATCAGCCTGACGATCTTTTCGTCGCGCGCTTTCTGGGACGAAATAATTTGCTTCGAGTGATGCGGCTCAGCGCGATGAAGACCGAGAGCGGAGAGTTCAAGACGCTTGACGGCGGCCATAAGCTGCATCTGCCAGTGAATTCAGGAGCGCTGCCCCCTTTGAATAAACCCTGCATCTTAGCGATCAGACCTGAACATGTGGTTATCAGGCAAGAAAAAGTTGATAGTGAAAACGCGCTCGCGGCTGTTGTGAAGGAAATCAATTTTGCCGGAGCTACTTCAATGATTAAGTTGGACGCGAATGGGCTCACGCTCGAAGCGCTGGTTTTGAGCGCGGCAGATCTGTCAGTTGGTGAGTCTTGTACAGTCGTGCTGCCACAGGAAAAAATAAGATTGCTGAAAGAATAGATCGAGGGAGGTTGGGTGCGGCTTTGCCGCCGCACAGTGCGGAAAGGCTCTGCCTTTCCGACACGCGATTCCATCCGATGTTTCGAGGCTACGCCTCGGTCGAGGCGCAGCCTCGATAAACCCTAGTTGAATTTCCCGGTGAGGCAGAGCCTCACCGCACTGTGCGGCGGCAAGCCCCGACGACCGAGCCAGGTTCTAGTTAGCTCGATCAGAGTAAACGAGATCGACTTGTATGCGGCGATTCTTCACGCCCAGGATAATTCTCGTCCTTATCACTATCGTCGTACTGCTCTACGGCGTCGTCTATCCAAATCTTGACACGCTCCTGTCGTCGCTACAGCGCGACGGACATTGGTCGCTCAGCAATTACGCCGAAGTCCTCACGCAGAAGATTTCAATCGAAGCAATCTTCACCAGCATCGGCGTTTCAATTGCGACGGTCGCTTTGTGCGCGGTGGTTGGTATCCCACTCGCCTTTCTTTTTGAGCGTTACACATTTCCGGGCCGCAACGTCTTCGCTTCAATAGCAGCGTTGCCTTTAGTCCTGCCGCCGCTGGTTGGTACCGTGGCCTTTATTTTTCTTTGCGGCGAATCCGGCATTCTCGCGCGTCTGGTCCAACACCTCCTGCAACTTCAAAACTCGCCGTGGTCCTTGCGTGGGTGGGGGGCTTTACTTCTTTTTCACACCTATACGATGTATCCATTTTTCTACGTTCTTACGGGAGCAGGTTTGCGGCGAATCGACGTAGGCCTTGCTGAAGCGGGCCGCAGTCTGGGAGCAAATCCGTTGCGTGTGTTGTTCAAGATTGTGTTGCCGCAGCTGACGCCTTCATTGATCGCCGCGGGTCTTTTGACTTTCATGACTTCGATGGCAAGCTTCAGCGCGCCCTTGCTCTTCGGCGGGAGCGTCCGAGTGCTCACCCTCGAGATTTTTACTGCGAGAGACCGAGGCGATCAGGCGATTGCGTTGACTGAGACTGTCATTCTGGCGGTGATCTCACTGGCAGCGCTTTGGCTTTTTCAAAAGTATGAGGGAACCCGCAAGTTTGCTGCCGCCGCTATGAAGGGAGCGCCACGACGCCGGAAACCGATCGAGAGCGGCAAGACTCGAGCGTTCGCGTTCAGCGCCGGCGCCGTTTGTTCGGTCTTATTAGCGTTACCCGTTGCCACGTTGGTGCTGGTGAGTTTCGCGCGCGATGGCCAATGGACCACCCAGACTTTGCCGCCAAGCTACACCTTGCAAAACTATGCTCGCATCGCAACTCAAAAGACTGCCGCCGAAGTTTTCCTTAACAGTCTTTCCATGTCGAGCATTGCCGCGGTGGCAGCACTTGTTTGGAGCCTCTGTGTTTCTTTGTTGGCGACAACGACAAAACGTCGGGCCTGGAGACGACTGCTCTCGTTAATGGTGTTGATCCCGTGGGCTTTGCCTGGCACTGTCGTCGCGATTTCAATTGCTGAAGCTTATGGCGAACCAAGCTTATTGCTCGGCTCGTTTATCCTGGTAGGCACGTTTTGGATCTTGCCGGTTGTCTATTTTCTTCGTTTCATGCCGCTCGTGGCGCGGGCGGTGCAAGCGAGCATGGAACAAATCGATCCCGCCTTGCCTGAGGCTGCGGGAAGCCTGGGGGCTGGTTGGTGGCAAAGACTGTGGCGGGTGACGCTGCCTTTAGTTTGGCCGGGCGCCGTCGCGGGAACGGTTTTGGCATTTGTAATAGCGATGGGTGAATATGTAGCTTCGGTGCTGGTCTTCGTTCCGACAAATCGACCGGTATCGATCGCGATCGCTTCTGAGCTGCGTGACTTTAATCTTGGATCAGCAGCAGCGTACGGCGTAATACTGATGGGTATTATTGCGGTGAGTATGATCGTCGCGGCGCGACTCGAACGAAGAACCAATGTCTAAACATTTAGTAATAGCGTTTTGATCCAGTCATAAGCCGATGAAAACATTTATGGGAATCTCGCAGCAAGAATCAATTTCTGCGGCTCTGCCGCCGCACAGGGCGGAAAGGCTTTGCCTTTCCGGCGCATCGCTTAATCCCTCTTCGAGGCTAAGCCTCGAAGGCCTTGAAAGCATCGTGGCGCAGCCTCGACCAATTGTGAAACTTAGTCTGTCGGTGAGGCAGAGCCTCACCGCACTGTGCGGCGGCAGAGCCGCAGAGATGGCATTCATATTCCTGATCGTAGTAGCTCTTACTCTTCCATCACTATCGACTTTTTCAGCCAGGGCTCAAGAACAGGCTAATGCGAACGCAACGGTGGGCGGAAAGATCGATCGTGTCGCTCTTCATCAAGCACTGCTCGACATCTCCAACCCGTGGACAGTCATGTGCGTAGCAGCGCATCCGGATGATGAAGATGGCGCCAGTCTGACTGTGCTGAGACACAAACATGGCGTGCACACCGTGAGCCTTTTCTCCACCTACGGAGAAGGCGGCCAGAATGCCGTCGGTCCGGAGCTGTACGAAGAGCTCGGCGTGATTCGAGCTCGCGAAACGATGGCCGCCGCCGAGATTCAGGGTTCTGAACCGTATTTTCTCGGTCTTAAAGATTTTGGTTTTTCCAAGTCGGCCGACGAAGCCTTTCGCTTTTGGGGTCACGACGAAGCGCTCAGTCGCATGGTGTTGAAGATTCGCGAACTGAGGCCCGACGTAATCATTACAAATCACGACACCACGAGCGGTCACGGTCATCATCAAGCTACCGGACGGCTCCTGCTCGAAGCCTTTGACGCGGCCGCCGACCCGCAGCGGTTTCCGGAGCAAATCAAAGGTGTCGTGCTGCCATGGCAAGTCAAACGTGTCTTTGTGCGCGCTCGCTCAAACCCGCCAGCCTCTACTACAGAAGAGAAGTTAGTCACCATCGACCCCAACGAACATGATGCGAGTCGAGGAACGACTTATGCCGAACAAGCTTTGCAGGCTCTGCAAAAGCATGAGACCCAGGGGCCGTGGCCTAAGACAGTGGCGCAGATGGCTGCACGCTTTCGCCTTTCCAATGACGGCAAGTTGCCGTTGATTCGCTACCGGCTCGTTCGTGAAGCTACGAATGCGGCGGCGCTGCAGAAAGGTGCGAATACGTTCGTGGACGACTTGAAGCTGCCTGACACAGTGACGACAAAGCTGGCTGTCTTGAAAATCGAAGGGCAGTCTCTCTTTGATTTTGAATCTCAACCTGACGTGCTGCTCCAATTCCTGGTCGCAGCCAGAAAAGCAGGAATGTTTCAGGGCGAGGCGACTGGAGAGGCGACGCGTCTGCGCGTGATGAAGGAACGCCTGGATCGAGCGTTCGCTTTGTTGAGCGGGATGGCCATAACTCTGACTTCGGGTAATTCAGTGTTCGTGCTTACCGAGCCGACTAGTTTTACTCTCAATCTCAGCAATAGTGGGAGCCACGGAATTGCGGTTGGCAAAGTTCAAGTGTCGGGAATGTCAAGTGTGTCAATAGACGCTCCCGATGTGATGCCTCCTGGTACAGATACAACTAAAACAATTAGCCTTCAACCCTCGCTGAACCTGGGAGTCTCAGTACCGTCGGCAAATCATTTGTATGACGGTTATCTTTTTGGAAAACAGATATTGGCTGATGCCACGGTGGTACTTGACGGAGCAGAGTTTCACGTCCGGACTACCAGCCGGCTCGACGTAACTCCGGCGGTGGAAATCCAAAAAATCTCACCGTCACCGTACGTGTGGAGCCCAGCCACGAGCAGCCAACCGTTGTCGTTCCAGGTCAAGGTTACCAATCACTTGACGAAACCCTTCAGCGGAACTATCTCGCTGATCATGGCTCAAAAAAGAATCATCGAAACTGGAAAGAAGTTGAGTCTCGCTGCACTTGAGACGCGCGAACTTATGCTTGAATCGAGCGCCCAGCCGGCGGACGTTTTGCGGATGCCGGGAAGCCGCAAGCTGCCCGCGGTTAAGAGCCGTCCGATTGTTGTGTCTGTTCGTGATGCGGGTACTAATCAATTAATAACCGGTAACTCAACTGAGCTGGTGTACACGGACGCCGGTGCTGTTAAGGGAATTCGCGTTGGCTTCATCCCGAGTTTCGATAAGACAATTGAAGCCTCGCTCAAGGCGCTCGGCGTTATGGCCACCGAGCTCAACGTTGCTGACGTTCAAAGCGGAAATCTCAAGAAGTACGATACGATCATCGTCGACAATCGCGGCTACGAGGCCCATCCGGAGCTAATCGCAGCCAACGATCAGCTGTTGAAGTTTGTTAGTGACGGCGGGACACTGTTAGTTTTTTATCACAAGGACAACGAGTGGAATCCGAATCCGGATCGAAAGCGACCACAGCTGGCGCCTTACAAAATTATTCTCGACGACAAGCGAGTCACCGATGAAAACGCGGCGATAACCTTCCTCGATCCAAAGCACACTCTTCTAACCTTTCCCAACGAGATTGGCGCAAACCATTTTGAGAACTGGATTCAGGAACGTGGGCTCTACTATCCCAAAGAGTGGGATGAACATTTCACGGCGCTTCTATCGATGCATGATCCCGGCGAGCCGGCTCTGAAGGGCGGATTGTTGGTGGCGCCTTACGGACGAGGACAATATATCTACACCAGTTTAGTTTGGTATCGACAACTGCGCGCGGGTATTCCTGGTGCGTACCGGATGTTTGCGAATATGATCAGCTACGGGCACAGGTAATAGTACGACAGGCTGCCAGCCTGTCGTTTACGTAGATTTCTGGGACCGCCCGAAGAGCCGAACCATTTTCCATATATCAATTGTCATTTTCCATTTGTCATTCGCGGAATTCGCGGATTCAATTTTGGAGCAGAGCCTGGCTTGCGCTCCTAACAATGAAAACTGACGACTGGTAAATGATATATGGAAAATGGTTCCATCCCGATGAGTCTCAATCAGCTACTCCTGCAGGCTGGCAGCCTGCAGTACATCAAAACTTCGTACCTTTTAGTTCCTTGTACATGTCTTCGACATTCGGTGTAGCGAAGTTCTGAAACGCGAAGCTCTTGTATTTTTCAGGCAGCTTCAATTGAGCCTTAGCTTGATCGATTGTCAGTCCGTCAGCGATTCCCTGCTTCACGCGCGCGCGCAAGTCATCAAGATAATCGCGAAAATCTTTGATGTCGGCTGCTGAAGCAACTTCACCATGACCGGGAACGAACTTAGCAGTCGGGTATTTTGCGAGAATCGTATCGAGCGAGCTGATCCAATCAACCACAGTCGCGTCCACCAGATTAGGCAACGTCCTGGACCAACCCATGTCGCCCATAAACAAGACGTTCGCATCAGGGACGTACGCCAATATGTCTCCACCCGTGTGACCGGGCAGCGTGAACACAATCACCTCGCGCTTGCCAAAGAACAGCCGCATTGTTCCAGAGCCCAAACTGACATTGGGATTCGTCAGCTTGATAGTCATCATTGCATCCAGGCGGCGTAGCTGTCGCTCCAGAGGCGGTCGTTTGTCTGCTTGATCCGGAGTTAAATCGCTCAGCTGCTTCGCAACATCCGCTCGGCGTTTCTGTAAATCCTCGGCCGAAGGAAGAAATTTGCGATTCTTCGTAGTCTGCCACTGCAACACATTGGGGTGAGCAATGATCGGAACTCCGCGCGCAGCGAGCACTTGATTACCGCCGGTGTGGTCGAGGTGGTAATGAGTATTGATCGCATTTTTGATCGGTTGCTGAGTCAGCTTTCCTATCTCTGCGATTAATTCTTCAATTGCTTCCGGCGTAAAGAAAGTGTCCACGACGAGGACGCCTTTATCGCCAATCACAAAACCTGCATTTCCAGATGCCAAGCCGCCCGGCTTAGCGATTGCTGCATAGACTCCGTCCGCGACTTTGGTTAGCTGAAAGTCATCCTCAGTCTTCGCAAAAGGACCACTCGATGGTACGAGCGAAAGACAAATGGCAATGGTAATTACAAAAAAGAAGGCGAATCGTGTTTTCATGTTTGGCCTCGAAATATTTTGCGTGACATTGTACTCCGTGATTCAAGCCGCGTAACAGACGTTGAGAGTTCAATCTTCTGATTGTGCCTTCTGCGAACATCCCAAACTAAAGTTTTGAACTCTCAACGCCTGTTTGTGATCCTGTCACCTCCGAGTACAATCTTCTTCTCCCAAAAATCAATCCGCTGCGATGGAGGTTTAGCATGAAAACCGCGCGTAGGCATTCGCGTCTTTTGAGTCTGGTCGTTGTGATGATTATATTCTCGAGCATGACACTTTCCTCTTGTACCAACATGAATCCCGGCTCGAGCTCAAGTTCATCGCCCTCCGAAGCAGAAAAATTCATTAACGAGGCTGAAAAGAAGTTATTTGAGCTGAACGTCAAATACAGCCGCGCTGATTGGGTGAAGAGCACTTACATCACCGAAGACACCGAAGCCCTTTCAGCCGAAGCGAACAAAGACGTCATCGCAGCCACGACTCAATTTGCAGAAGACTCGCGTCGATTTGATGGTTTGGAGCTTTCACCCGACGTCGCTCGCAAAATTAAGCTCTTGAAATTGTCTCTAACGTTGCCGGCGCCCAAGGATCCGAAGGAACGTGACGAGTTGACCAAGATTGCGGCTTCGATGGAAGGCGATTACGGCAAAGGTAAATATTGTCCTGATGCAAACTCGGACAAGTGTCTCAGCCTCGGCGACATGGAAAAGATTCTCGCCACCAGCCGCGATCCGGAAGAACTAAAGCGGGTTTGGATAGGCTGGCATAAGATCTCGCCGCCATTTAGAAAGGACTATCAACGCTACGTCGAACTCGCGAACAAAGGCGCGAAGGAGATGGGCTTCAACGATGTGGGCGCCATGTGGCGCGCCAAGTACGATATGGACCCCGACGCCTTTGCTGCAGAAATGGAAAGACTCTGGCAGCAAGTCAAACCTCTTTACGATTCGCTCTACACCTACACGCGTCACAAGCTTTCAGAAAAGTACGGCAAGGAATTGGTGCCTGAAAATGGTCCCATTCCCGCTCACTTGCTTGGCAACATGTGGGCCCAGCAGTGGGGAAATGTTTATCCGCTCCTGAAACCGCAGACGGGTGACCGCGGCTATGATCTGACGGAAATCCTCAAGGCCCGCAAGACCGAACCAAAACAAATGGTGCGTTACGGTGAATCATTCTTCACCTCGTTAGGTTTTGAATCTTTGCCGGGCACGTTCTGGGAAAGATCGCTCTTCGTCAAGCCCGCCGACCACGACGTTGTGTGTCACGCCAGTGCCTGGGACATCGATTTCGAAAAAGATGTGCGCCTGAAGATGTGCGTTGAGATCAATGAAGAAGATTTCACGACAGTGCATCACGAGCTTGGGCACAACTATTATCAAATGGCTTACGCGGGCCAGCCTTTTCTATATCGAGACAGCGCTAACGATGCTTTCCACGAAGCTATCGGCGATACGATTGCGCTGTCGGTGACTTCGCCTTACCTCAAAAAGATCAATTTGATCGATACGGTGCCGGATCAAAGTGCTGACATCGGATTTCTGTTGCAGCGAGCCCTCGACAAAGTAGCTTTCCTGCCCTTTGGTTATCTTGTGGACCAATGGCGTTGGAAAGTTTTCTCGGGAGCAGTTGGTCCGAATGATTACAACAAAGCCTGGTGGGACCTTCGACTCAAGTACCAGGGAATCTCACCGCCGAATCCTCGCAGTGAAGAAGACTTTGACGCCGGGGCGAAGTATCACGTCGCGTCAAACGTTCCTTATGCGCGTTACTTTCTCGCCGCCATCTTGCAGTTCCAGTTTCACCGCGCTCTTTGTCGCGAGGCTGGATTCAGTGGGCCGCTCTACCAGTGTTCGATCTACGACAACAAGAAAGCCGGCGAACGTTTGAAGCAAATGTTGGCAATGGGTCAGAGCCGGCCCTGGCCGGAAGCACTGAAGGCGCTAACAGGCGAAGACAAAATGGATGCAACCGCGATCATCGATTACTTTGCGCCTTTGAAGCAGTGGCTTGATGAGGAGAATAAGAAGGCTGGAGCGGCTGGAAAGACTGAATAGGAAAAGGGTTCTTGGTTCTTAGTACTTTGTTCTTTGTGCTTTGTTCTTAGTACTTAGTTCTTGGTTCTTAGGTACTTTGTGCTTGAGAGGAACGCGAGGTATTCGTTATCTAGAAAGTACAAAGATCTAAGAACAAAGAACCAAGGACAAAGAACTAAGAACTAAGAACGCTTCGATCAAGAGCCCAGAACTGCTTCTGGCCCCTGATCGCAAGAAGCGTCCGCTTCGAGACTTTCCAACTTCACGCGGGCGCGTTCGAGAAAGGTGCGAATCATTTCGCCTACGCGCTTTTGCATTTCGGCGCTAATGGCTCCCTCTCCAATCAAACCTGCCAGTAAGTGTAGATCACGAGCGCTGGGTCTACGCAGCTCGACATGCTGGGCGATCCGAATCAGCACCTTATGCCCGCGCTCCTCGAATGCCGCCGCATAGCGAAGATAGTTTTTCATCTCGCCGGGAATAGGAGACCATTCGAGCCGATCCGGTTCATCTTCCGTCTTCTCCACCGCAAAGCTGGTATGAATCGGTCCGATCACGGGAACCTCAGCGCGGACAATCCAGCGCATGATACCTTCCGCATCGCGTCGAATCCCTTCAATACCCGGCATCAGATCAACAAAGTTGCGCAGCTCGCCGAAAAACTCGCGCGCTCGCTCGATGGTCGTTTTCATCTCCAACTGATCTTTGTACGAGGCTTTGATTCGAAACATTATTTGTCGTTTGCTCCTGCTCCGCTTATGCAGATGCCGGCCTACGGGCGTGCGTTGCCGCCATCTCTCTTAGTAAAGTTACACGATGATTTCATTAAGGTAAACAGGTCTTTTTGTTCAAGCTGAACAAAGTAGCAGGAAGGCGTTAAAAGGAAATGAATTTTCAACGAAGATGTCCGCGTTGCGGTGAAGGAAGGCTGTTGAACTGGGAAGAGCTGGATGACGACCAGCGCGAGGTGGTAAGGCGTCTACCTGGTTCAGCCGAACACAGAGCGGCTGACAGAGAAGCTACGCATCGCTGGTGTCCACGTTGCTGGTTCGAGTCCACGCACGACACTGAAGTGAATGCGTAGTGGTTTTGCATGCTGCGAGTGATTGGCTTTCAAGTAACTCGTTCAGCCACGAACTTGAAAGTCTCGGGGTCAGGAAGGGTTGCTTGCGCGCGCCTCAAGTTGCACTGCCATTCAACAATCACATGTAACTGGCAAACTCAGGAATGCTGACAGGCCAGGTTGAGAGCCAATGAACCCAGCGGGGCGCAAGCAACCCTTCCTGACCCTGAGCTGAACGGACTTGAGCAAAACTTCGGAGCTCGAAAGCCGATTTCTCCACTACGATAGAATTCGATCATAAGCTGCTCGAATTGCAGCCATTCGCTCGCGAACGCTGCCAACTAAAGTACTCGCATTTTCAAAACCCAATTTTCTCGCGAACTCCCCGAGCGCCGGATGGTCCAGCGGAGGCATTCGTCGTTGACGTCCCATCAAAAGACGTTGTTCATGATCTACCCGTCGCAGCAAAGTGTAGCCACTGTACAAAGCATCAAAATCTGTCTGGGTCAGATAGGTCTTTTCGTGAAGCTGCGACAGCGTTGAAACTGTGGAGCGGTCAGTTCCCTCATCTGTCACGTTGTGGCGCAACTGCAAATAACGCGTCGCGAAATAGACATCAAGCATTCCGCCCTGACCATATTTGATATCCAGCCGGCCTCGACTACCTGGTTTAGCCTGCTCTTCCTCCAGCCTTTGCCGCACACGCTTTGTCTCGCTCTGAAGCTCCAGCGCGTCAAAGTCACTCGCCGTCGCATGAATGATCTGTCTCGCTCGAGATTCAACTGCGCGGCCTAATTCCAAATCGCCTGCGACCGCGCGAAGTTTCACGTAAGCAAGCCACTCCCACGGCGCCGCGCGGTGATTGATGTAATCGATAAAGGTTTCCGAGCTGCTGACTAACGGTCCGTCGTTGCCATCAGGCCGCAAACGCAAGTCAACGTGGTAAAGATGGCCTGTTCTGGTAATGCTTGAAAGCGCCGAGATAATTAATTCGCCCAGACGCGCATACGCCTCGTCTTTGGTGAGCGAGCTTACCGGCGATGGAACCGCAGAGTCATAGATCAATACCAAATCCAGATCAGAACCGTAGTCGACGCCGCCGCTCGCCAAACGGCCCAGTCCAAGAATCGCGAGCCGAGGCCCACCGGCTGGATTGCCATATCTCCTCGCCATCTCTCGACGCGCGATCAGGTAAGCGACATTGATGCTGGCCACTGCCAAATCAGTCTGCATCTGGTTGGATTCGATCAAGGAGATGTTTCCAGCGGCATCATTCCTGCCGATATCGAGGAGCAACTTCGACCAGGTCTTTCGCAGCGACGAAAGCTCGGCGGCGAAACTTCGTTGCGGATCAATGTTGGCGCGCAGGATGGCGCGGTAATCAGTTTGCGACGGCTTAGCGTCATCGAGTGACGAGATGAGCGCTGGGTTGGCAGCGATCATTTCTGCAAAAAACTCTGAAGCGCCGCAAAGTTCAGTCAACAACCTGAGATTCTCAGCGCTGACTGTCGCGGGCGTGGTTGATTTATCAAGCGAGGCAGCAACGCGAAGCACGGACATAAGAGCTCGCTCGGAGTTCGCAGAACTCGCTGCAGTCTCCTCGAGTAACTTTGCCGTCTCTTCGACGCTGAGGCCTGAAACGGGCGCAGCCAGGTGCGGGCCCAACAGCGAAGCGGCGGCGTAACCTGCTGATACTGCTGTATCGTCTACCGACCATCGCAGAGGCTCCGAGTCAAACTGCGCATTATCTCTATCCGCACTAAGGTCGCCGCCAAAGACTCGTTCGTAAGCACGCCGAACATTGCTCGAATGCGTTCTCAGAGCGGCTGCGAAATCTTCGCTTGCCTGATCTCCTGTGAAATTCATGCGTCTGGCTAACAGCTCGTACTGCCGAAGCTCGAGGGGAATTGAGTGAGTCTGCAAGCCGTGCTCCATCTGCAGGCGATGTTCGACCCGACGCAGAAAGTCGTAAGCATCAGACAGCTCGGTTCGCTCACCTTCGGTAATCAAGTTTCTGTCGGCAAGTCGACCCAGCGTGATTAGCGTATGCGGAGCTCGCAACCAAATGTCTCGGCCGGCGTGAGCGAGTTGGAGCGCTTGAGCAACGAACTCGATCTCGCGGATGCCACCGTGTCCCAGTTTTACATTGAAACCACCACCACGTTGCCGTTCCTGATGATCAATTTTCTGCTTGGCGATGCGAACGCTCGAGAGAGCTTCCGCGACGGGAAGTTCCGCGCGAAAGACTTGCCTCCGAACCAGATCGCTGAAGCGAGCAAAGAGAAGTGGTGAACCTGCCGAAGCTCGCGCACGAATTAGCGCCTGCAGCTCCCACTGCTGTGCTTTTTCGAAGTAGTAGCGAACCGCTTCGTCCAATGATGAAGCCAGCGTGCCGTCTCTCCCGAAGGGTCTCAAGCGAAGATCGACGCGATAAGCGCCTCCTTCTCCCGTCGGCTGACTCACCAGGCGCGTCACGCTCTCAGCCAGCTTGATGAAGTACTCGCGATTCGTGACCTGCCCGCGCGCGCCTTTGCCCGAAGTCGTTCCATCATGTGAATACAAAAACATCAGGTCGATGTCAGACGCATAGTTCAGCTCGTGTGAACCAAGCTTACCGAGCGCGACGATACAAAAGTCCGGTGGCGCTACTCGGCCGCGTTCTGAGAACTGAGGCGCGCCGTATTTGTTATCGAGATCCTGACGCGCCAGATTTAGGGAATACTCGAGAATTGCGTCAGCGAGGTTTGATAACTCTTCAGTCGTCTCGACGATTGTATGAGTGCGCCTGATGTCTTGAAGATAAATTCGCAGCAACTCGCGACGGCGAAAACGCGCAAGTTGTACCTGAGTCGTTAGAGTCGAGTTGGTTAATGCGAAGCGGGCCAGAGATTCTTTGAGCTCATCCACGGTTCGCACGCGCGGGTCATGACGCTCTCGATTCAGCCAGGTGACGTAGCCCGGACTCTGTTCCAGCGTCGTTGCGAGCAGCGGACTCCAAGCTGCAAGTGCGAGCACGTCTGAGAATAGACCGGGTTCGCTAAGAAGTTTGCGAAAGGTTTTAGGCTGGTCTTGTGAGAGGCGATCGAGAAAAAGCTGCGCGCTCTTTTGATCGGGAAGATCCTGGAGCAGCGCTTCAGTTTTTTGATCGATATCCGCCACGCGAACATCTTACGTGGCGAAGGTTAACGCGCGCTACAGGCGTTAAGAGTCCAATCTTAAGATTGCGCTTTCGCGACCCACGCAAACTGAAGTTTGAACTCTCAACGCCGGTAACCGTACTGGCGCTAAACGTCAAAGTACATGCTGTACTCGAGCGGGTGCGGGCGCAGCCGCAGAGGATCAATCTCACGCTCACGCTTATAGTCGATCCAACGCTCAATCATGCGCTGACTAAACACGTCGCCCTTCAGCAGGAACTCGTGATCGTTTTCCAAAGCCTTCAACGACTCATCGAGCGAGCCGGGCAGGCTGGGAACATCCTTCAATTGCTCTCGCGACAAATCGTAGATGTCTTTATCGAGCGGTTCGCCGGGATGAATTCGATTTTGAATGCCATCGATGCCAGCCAGCAACATTGCTGAGAACGCGAGGTACGGATTACATGACGGATCAGGCGGTCTGAACTCCAGCCTCTTCAGCTTCGGACTGGTGTGAAACATCGGAATACGAATCGCGGCTGAACGATTACGCGCTGAGTAGGCCAGGTTGACTGGCGCTTCAAAGCCGGGCACAAGTCGCTTGTAACTATTCGTGGTCGGCGCTGCGAAAGCCACGATCGCCGGCGCGTGCTTCAGCAAGCCGCCGATGTAATAGAGCGCCATCTCAGAAAGTCCGGCGTAACCATCGCCTGCAAACAACGGCTTTTCACCTTTCCAAAGCGATTGATGGCAATGCATCCCCGAACCATTGTCGCCGTACAATGGCTTGGGCATGAAAGTCGCTGCCTTGCCGTACTGATAAGCAGTATTACGAACTACGTACTTGAAGATTTGCAGATTGTCAGCAGTGCCAAGCATGGTCGAGTAACGAAAATCTATTTCGCACTGTCCGGCGGTGGCTACTTCGTGGTGGTGACACTCAACATGGATCCCGCACCGCGCGAGAATCAAAGAGATCTCGGAACGAAGGTCGCTCAAAGTATCGATGGGAGGAACTGGAACGTACCCTTCCTTGCTACGAATGTGATAGCCAAGATTAGTGCCACGAAACTCGTCAGCGTCTCGTCCTGTATTCCAATGTCCTTCATCAGAATCAATGGTGTAGCCGGCTGAATTCTGATCGTTGTGATACTTGACCGAATCGAAAACAAAAAACTCCGCCTCGGGACCGAAGTAGGCGATGTCAGCCAGGCCAGTGAACTTCAAATAGCTTTCGGCGCGCGCGGCGACAGCGCGGGGATCGAAGGCGTAGCCTTCCTTCGTGATCGGATCGACTGCGCTTCCGATTAGGCACAGCGTCGGCTCTTCTGAAAATGGATCCATCCAAAAACGAGACGCGTCGGGAACCAGCAACATATCCGACTCATGGATTGCTGCCCATCCGCGGATGGATGAAGCGTCAAAGCCAAAACCATCTTCGAAAGTTCCCTCGCCGAGCTCGCCGATGGGAAAGGTCAGGTGTTGCCATGACCCAGGTAGATCCGTAAATCGTACGGACACGAATTTCGCCCCCTGATCAGAGGCATACTTCAAGACAGTCTTTGCGTTCATGTTTTCTCCTGAAAGTTTTAGGGAGTGTTAGGGGTGCTCTTCGCCCCGGCGTGGTGTTTGGCGCGAAGTAATTTGAAACCCTGCGTGATCTGCGCAATGCGGCGGGCGTCATAGAGCGACGGCGCTAAAAAAGCTTGCATTATAGTTGTGCAATTCAGGATGTCAAGGTCATGTCAGCATCAGTTATGAATGAGCGCCTCCGCGCGAACGAGCTCTTTCGAGCTAAAGGCTTAGGCCAGTGTGACTTACCTGATCATTGAGCGGTTCCTGCCAACAAAAAAAGTTATAGACCCACCTATGATTTTCTGTTACATTGCGGGCCTAAGCTTTCCACCCTAGAAATCTCCGCTACAGACTCGGATGATGTTCATCTTTACGATTCAACCACCGGGGTCAAGAGCGCAATGTTCAGGCAGGCAAGGCAGGAGATCGCGAATTGACTACGGCAATTGAGCAAACGCTCGAAACCTACGGAATAGAGAATTGGGGTGCTGGCTACTTTGACGTTAATCGCAAAGGCAATCTGATCGTACATCCCGCTGAAGGGGACTCACGCTCAGCGGATCTCAAAGAGATCATCGAAGACCTCGCTCGTCGCGGAATCACGGCGCCGGTGCTGCTTCGCTTCCCGCAACTCGTAGCCTCGCAGGTGCGAAAACTGCAACGAGCATTCAGCAAGTCAATTCGGGAGTTCGAGTATCAAGGCGCACACATGTGCGTTTACCCGATGAAGGTAAATCAGCAGCGAGCCGTGGTTGAAGAGTATTTGCGCGAGGGATCACGTTATGACTTTGGTCTCGAGGCGGGATCCAAGGCGGAACTTTACGCGGCGCTTGCCCTTGAACAGCCGGCGGATAGTCTACTCGTTTTGAATGGCTTCAAAGATCAGGAGTTCATTGAGCTTGCTTTCGCCGGCTCAACCGTCGGCAAGCGCGTCGTCATTGTGATCGAAAAGCTCAATGAGCTCGATCACGTTCTGAACATCGCCGAGAATCACGAAGGCCCGCTGCCGATGCTGGGCATGCGCGTCAAACTCTATTCAAAGGGATCGGGTCGCTGGGAGAAATCGGGTGGCGAGGCCGCCAAATTCGGCTTGACTACAACTGAGCTGCTGGAAGTGATCCGTCGTCTGGAAGATGCCGATCGCATCGACATGCTCAAGCTGCTCCACTTTCATATCGGATCTCAACTCACCGACATTAAGCGCATCAAGAACGCGATGAAAGAAGCAGCCCGGGTCTACGCCAAGGTTCACCAGATGAAGGTGCCGATTGATTTTCTCGACGTCGGCGGCGGGATGGCGGTGGATTATGACGGCTCAAAAACGGCCTTCGATTCGTCGGCTAATTACACCGCGCAGGAGTTTGCTAACGATGTTATTTACACCATCAAACTCGTGTGCGAGGACGAGAATGTTCCGCATCCAACTATCATCCAGGAGTCTGGTCGTTTCCTCTCTGCTTATCACGCAATCCTGGTGACGAATGTGCTCGACGAGATTGAAACAGTGGTCGAGGACATCACGCCGATTGCTTTGGATGACGACGACCCGCAGGTGGTGATTGAGCTCAGCGACTTACGCGAATCGATCAGCGTCAAGAACTACCGCGAGTACTACCACGATGCTTTAGAACATCGCGAAGAGCTTTTTACGCTTTTCAACTTAGGTTTGATTTCGCTTGAAGATCGCGCCAAAGGCGAAGTGCTCTTCTGGGATGTTTGCGAGCGCGCTGACAAATATGCTCAACAGGCGAAGTACGTGGCTGAAGAGTTTGATGACTTGCGCCGTTTGTTGTGCGCCAAGTACCTGACTAATTTTTCGGTTTTCCGTTCAGTTCCGGATCATTGGGCGTTGGATCAGCTTTTTCCTATCGTCCCGATTCATGGATTAAACCGGCCGCCCACTGAATACACGACACTCTGCGACATCACCTGCGATTCCGATGGCATTGTGGATAAGTTTGTTGACCTGCACGACGTCAAGCACGTCCTGGAGCTCCATACACTCGTTCCGGGCGAACCCTATTACCTTGCCTTCGCTTTGGTGGGGGCTTACCAGGAAGTGATGGGGAATAACCACAATCTTTTTGGCGCGCCGCATGAAGCTCATATTCACATTGACGAGGACGGCTATCTGATCAAGAAAGTGATTCGCGGCACCACTGTCGGCGAAGCTGCCGATCGCGCTCGCTATGATCGCTCGTTTCTTCACGACGGTTTTCGTCGTTTGATTAACCAGCGCGTCAAGGATGGTGAATTGTCTGAAGCCGAGGGCACCGATCTGGCAGAGTTCTACGAGTCAAGATATGGCGCCTACACCTACCTTGCGGTTAATGGCGTGCGCACTAAATCAAGGCGTAAGGGTGATTGAAAGTCTGGGAGATAACGCGAACGGATTGTTCGCGGCGCAAGCCATCGCTTGCGTCACTAGTGGATAGCTCCGCCACTTGAGAGGTTGACAGTATGGTCACGCAGCGAAAACCCAAAGCATCCAAGTACCTCATAACGCCTACGCGTCCGATCCAGGTCGATCGCGATCGCTCAATGGCAGGCTTGCTGGAAAAAATGGAAGGCGCAGGATTCGGAGCGCGACAACTCGCCGAGGCTCACCGCATTTGGTTAGACATGCTCGGCGACAACACGACCATCATGGTGGCTGGCTCAGGAGCGCTGATTCCAGCCGGCATGCGACGGTTGTTGGCATACATCATCAAGAACCGGTTTGTTGATGTGCTCGTTCTTTCAGGCTCGCTGCTATTTCACGATCTGCACGAGACTCTCGGTCGCTATCACTTTCAAGCCCACCCAAACATGACGGACGCCGAGCTCGAAGCTTCGCAGATAAGCCGCATGTGGGACCTGCTGGCCAGCGATGAGGAATATCACGAGGCTAATGAGTGGGTCGGAGGCTTCACCAACCAACTGGATCAAACCAGAGCGTATTCGACGCGCGAGTTCCTGCACTTGCTTGGACGCGAGCTTTCAGAGATTGCTTCAGAAGACGGTGTCCTAACTTCCGCTTACAAAGCCCGCGTGCCGATTTTCTGTCCGGCAATCGCCGACAGCGGAATTGCGATTGGAATCGCAGCGGCTCGTTTCGAAAAGAAGAATACGTTCCTCTTCGATATCGTTCAGGATGTGCTCGACATGATGCAAATAAGCGCTCGGGCTCGAGTCACGGGCGTTATCAACATGGGTGGGGGAACGGCTAAGAGCTTTTTGCAGCAAACTGAAGTCTCAACGACGATTCTCAAAGACCATCATCACGGACATAAATACGCCATTCAGATCTCGACTGATACACCACATCCGGGTGGGCGCTCCAACGCAGTCTCGTTTGACGAAGGCTTGATTTACGGGAAGCTGGCGCGTGGGGCTCACACGGCTTTCGTGCCGTGCGACTCTACGATTGCCCTGCCTATTCTCGTTACCGCGTTATCTCAAACTGCTGCCAAGTACATGAAGGGCCGGAAACGACCGAGCTTCACCTTCGGTCGCGAGTTGATGATCGAAGTTCCCTAGTCGAAAGCTTCCTGCGAACACCAAACCAATATTGGCTGGCAGTGATCCGCAACCACTCCGCTAATCAAATAAGACCAACCCAATCGGATTTCCTCCTTACAAATTACTGACGCCTCGCCATCGGACGCCATTGAATTACGGAGCTCGATAGTAGTTAAGCCGTGTTGTTTCAACATTTAGCTATTGACGAGACTCTGAAAGGCTAATAGACTCTACGCGCCTTTTACAGCACAAAAGTTGCGCACCGGCAGGCGGCGGTCCTTGTCGCTAAAAATCCAGTGTCTCAACTGTTCAGTTGTTTCTCTGAAATCAGTTCCTAAGCCGGTCGATCGAGATAACGCGCGAGATAACGCGAAGATTTCAAATTGAATATTCCCTGTCACGATTACCGTCAAGTGCAACTGCGTTCAGTCCATCGGTGGCCATAGCTCGTAAAGCCCTATCAATTCGAGCAAGCGATGGACTCATTTTCTCGAGTGCTCACTCGAAAGAAGATCATCAGCACGGGGAACCCAGACCTAACTGTTGGTCGCACCGGCTGGGCGACCCGTTTAAGTTTTCACGCCATCTGTTTTTGAAAGATCTATGGGGCGGACATGTAGCCCGCTCTATCCGGGAAGTCACTCCAACCGATTAATGATTGGTTTGGAGCTAATCTTAAGGAGAACCGTTTCAATGAGTAGAACAACCAGATGGATGCTGGCGTTTGGTGGCATCGCAATCATATGCGTATTTGTGTGGGATTTGACTCCGCTGGCCACGATGAAAGGCAAGGAAAAGATCGGAGCGACGCCGCCAACACCTGTCGCGGCGTCGCCATCGTCGTATCGCAGCCCGGGCGAGCGACACAAAGTCGCCATCAGTGACTCGGCCCTGGCCGATTCGGTTCGCTCACAAGGGGGGCGACTGGTTGCTGATTACGGTTCATTCAAATTGTACGAAGTAAGCTCGGCTCAATCCCGCGAACTGATTGGCAAAGACGGCGCGGAATCGGGTGACGAAAATAATTTAGTCTTACTCAATGCCGGAGCAATCGATACGAGTACGCCTGCCGCTCAAGCGATGCGTGGTGCTGCCAGCTCAGGCTCCGGAAAACAGATGCGCCTTATCCAGTTCGCTGGGCCAATTCAACCTGCATGGTATGACACGCTCAGTAAGACTGGAGTGAAGATAGTCACCTATATTCCTAACAACGCGTACCTGGTCTATGGCGATTCCAAGTCTCTGCAAGGAATGCAGGGTTTCGCCGCCAGAACTGCGGCCGTTCAGTGGGAAGGCGCCTACACCAGCGCTCATCGCTTATCACCAACGCTGTCGACGCGTGCTGCGCAAAAGCCAAGCGGTGACTCGAAGTCCGGTGCTGAGAATTCTGCCAACAAACTTTCGCCGCGCCCCACCGCAAAAGGCAATTCGATTTTCGCGGTGCAGCTCGTTGCTGACGGTGACGAGAATAACCCTACCTTGGCGCTGATCGACCGCTTGAAGACCGCGCCGATACTTAAGCAGTCCCGCGTGCTCAATTATTTGAACGTGGTCGTGGCACTACCTCAGGACGCTGTCATCAGCCAACTCGCCAATCGAGGCGATGTGGTCTCGATTTCGACCTGGAGCACGCCCCATCGCATGGACGAGCGTCAGGACATGATTATCGCCGGACAGTTAACGGGCAGCGGGCCGACGGTGGGAGATTATTTGGCTTACCTGGCTGGCAAAGGCTTTACCACCACGACGACTTCATTTGGGGTGAACGTTTCGGACAGCGGTGTTGATAACGGCTCGACTACGCCGAATCACTTTGCGCTTTACGCTTTGGGAAATCCCACCGCGCCCGCTAACAGCCGCGTTGTCTACGCTCGCGTGGTCGGCACGCCGAGCGGACCAGGCAGTACGACTCAGGGTTGCGACGGTCACGGAAATCTGAACACCCACGTTATTGGTGGTTATGTTCCGACCGGCACAGTGGGTGGCGTCAATTTCGGCGTCGCACCCCACGCGGATGCCTCAGGCTTCCGCTACGATCTCGGTGTGTTTCCGTATGTGAAGGTCGGGTCTTCGGTGATCTTTGATAATTCAGGCGCGCCGACCGGCGATTTCACGAATCCGGATTACACCACGCTCGAGTCTTCAGCTTACAACGACACGATGCGCATCAGCAGCAATAGCTGGGGCGCGAGCGATAACTCCTACTCGATTGATTCGCAAGAGTACGATGCTCTCGTACGCGACGCACAACCTACGGGCGCGACGTTCCCGGCTGCGGGCAATCAGGAATACGTAATCCTGTTCGCCGCCGGAAATGATGGCTCAGGCTCTAACACTGTTGGCCTGCCGGGAACCGCCAAGAACGTCATCACCGTCGGCGCGGCAGAAGGCGTGCAGTCGCTTGGCGGCACTGATTTCTGCGGTATCGGTGACTCGGGTGCTGATAGCGCGAATGACATCATCTTCTTCTCCAGCCGCGGGCCCACGTCGGACGGTCGCAAGAAGCCCGATATCATGGCTCCCGGAACTCACATCACTGGCGGAGTCGGTCAGGCTTCAATCGCAAGTCCGACCGGCAGCGGCACCGGGTCTGCCTTAGCTTGCTTCGATGCCACCGGTGTGTGCGCTGGTGTCGGCTCCGACTTTTTCCCCTCCGGTCAGCAATGGTACACAGCGTCGGATGGCACCAGCCATTCAACACCCGCTGTGTCGGCTTTTGCAGCTCTAATTCGGCAACACCACATTAATCAAGCCTTGACGCCGCCAACTCCGGCGATGACCAAGGCGATGATGATGAATACCGCTCGTTACATGAACGGCGCCGGGGCAAACGATTCGCTCTTCTCCAACAACCAGGGTATGGGCGAAGTGAATTTCAATAATTACTTCGATCTCTTTACAACTGGTTCTATTCGCCGCGACCAGGTGGGAGCTGACAAGCTTACCGCCAGCGGCCAACAGCGTATCGTCACTGGAAGCATCAATACCAACACGAAGCCCTTCCGGGTAACGCTCGCCTGGACTGATGCTCCGGGACCGACTTCGGGTAATGCGTTCATCAACAATCTCGATTTGGAAGTTTCGGTGGGTGGCAATACCTATAAGGGAAACGTTTTCAGTGGCGCTGATTCCACCACTGGCGGCTCCGCTGACCCTCGAAACAACGTTGAGAGTGTGTTCATTCCGGCAGGCATCACCGGTAACTTTGTCGTAAAAGTTAAGGCTACTAATATCGCCGGCAACGGTGTTCCCGGCGACGCTGATGCGCTTGATCAGGATTTCGCGCTCGTGGTTTCGAATGCCACGGCCGGTAATATCCCAGTTATGGAGGGCGGTACGCCGGCAGTAACTGCTGAGTCGTGTGCGCCGGCAAACACTGCTATCGATCCGGGTGAAACCGTTACCGTCGATTTACCCTTGTCCAATGTCGGCACCTCCAGCACGTCAAGCCTCGTGGCGACGCTCCAGGCAACCGGCGGAGTTAGCAGTCCTTCAGGCCCACAGAACTACGGCGTCGTAGTCGCCGGAGGATCTGCAGTTTCCAGGCCATTCACTTTTACCGCTACAACCACCTGCGGACAGAATTTGGTAATCACCTTGCAGCTCCAGGACGGTGCTAATAATCTCGGCACGGTGACCTTCACCGTTCGCACCGGAACTTTGGGAGCGCCGAGTAGCGCGTTGTATTCAACGGGCAACATAGCCACGGCGATTCCCGATGTTAGCTCAGTAGAGATTCCCATCGTTGTCGCAGCCAATGGTGCGATTGCCGATGTCAACGCGCGAGTTCGCTTGAACCACACTTTCGATCATGACTTGGTTCTCGAACTAGTCGCTCCGGACGGGACCACGGTTGTGCTTTCTCAAAACCGCGACACGGCGTTGGGAGGCGGTGACAATTACGGCACCGGCGCGAACGACTGCTCGGGTACGCCGACAATCTTTGACGATTCGGCGGCAACCGCTATAGGCGCTGGCTTGCCACCATTTGCCGGGACGTTCAGACCCGAAACTCCTCTTTCAGACCTAAACGGTCATACCCTTGCCGGTACCTGGAAGCTGCGCATCACAGATATCGAGGCGCAGGACGTGGGCACGGTGGGGTGCGTAACGCTCGATATTTCACGCCAGCCTTTTGTCTGTTGCGGCGTGTTGGGAACACCAGTGATCGCTTCAGGCGGAGCCGCTACCATCACCGCGGAAAGTATTGCGCCGGCCAACAATGCGCCGGATCCGGGCGAGACGGTGACGGCTAACTTCCCGTTGATCAATACCGGCGACGGCAACACTACCAATTTGGTGGCGACACTCCAGAACAGCGGTGGTGTTACACCAGTTACCACGAGCGCTAATTACGGAGTTGTAGTAGCTGGAGGGCCTGCTGTATCGCGGCCATTCACTTTTGTTGCTAGCGGTACTTGCGGCAACAACATAACCGCCACTCTGCAACTACAGGACGGCGCCATTAATCTCGGCACCGTCACGTATACATTCCAGCTGGGCACGACGAGCACGGCTTCGTCGACTTTCTCGAACGCGACGGCGATCGTGATTCCAGCAACAGGCACTGGAGCAACTACCGGA
>DATNBH010000071.1:0-58023 GCA_035572035.1 Pyrinomonadaceae bacterium
GGGGCTGCGGTTCGCGATCCGCGAAGGCGGACGCACGGTGGGCGCCGGCACGATTACTGAAATTATTCAGTAGTTTTGAATCTGTGATCTGAGATCTTGTCGATTTGAGATCTTGAATCTGAGATCTGAAATTTGAGATCTCAGATCCCAAAGACCAAAAGCCAAAGACCAGAAACAAAGCACAAAGAACTAAGTTCAAAGTACAAAGAACGTTTTTCAAACTATGCTAAACGAAAAAATAAGAATCAGATTGAAGGCGTACGACCATCGCGTTTTGGACCAATCAACTTCTGAAATTGTTGAGACGGCCAAGCGGACGGGCGCTCGCGTAGCCGGGCCAATTCCGCTTCCCACGGTCAAGAACCGGTGGACGGTACTGCGGTCACCTCACGTCGACAAGAAATCGCGTGAGCAGTTTGAGATCCGCACGCACAAGCGTCTGATGGACATTCTCGATCCGACTCCGCAGACGGTGGATGCGCTGATGAAGCTGGATCTTCCCGCCGGTGTCGACGTCGAAATTAAAGCGTTTGGTAGACAGTAAAGCGAACGAGGTTTGTGATGATCAACGGAATCATCGGTAGAAAGCTTGGCATGACGCAGCTATTTGCGCCTGACGGAACGATTACCCCAGTCACCGTCATCAAGGCCGGTCCCTGCGTTGTCGTACAGAAGAAGTCCGCGGCCGGGCCTGACGGTTATGACGCCGTGCAGCTTGGCCTGGTCGAGGATAAGCCCATCCGCTTGAAGAACGTAAGCAAGCCGATGCGCGGTCACTTCGAAAAGACTGGCGGCGGTACGCCTCCGACGCGCGTACTGAAGGAATTCAGGCTCGCCGGCGGGAATTCGGATGCGAACGTTGGCGACAAGATCCTGGTGGATTTGTTCGCTGACGGTGACGCCATCGAGGTTGTCGGCCAATCAAAAGGCCGTGGCTTTGCCGGCACCGTGAAGCGCCATAATTTTAATCGCGGTCCGGAGTCGCATGGCTCAATGAACGTGCGAGCGCCCGGTTCCATTGGCGCTTCGGCGTATCCATCGCGCGTGGTTAAAGGCGTTCGTTCGTCCGGTCACATGGGCGATGAACGAGTCACTATCAAAGGATTGACAGTGGCGCGCGTCGATGTCGAAAACAATTTGTTGATGGTTCGCGGCGCAGTGCCGGGAGCCAATGGCAGCGTCGTGATCGTTAAGAAGGCTGCCGACCGGAAAAAATAACGATAGTTCACGGATACAGCTGTCTATCGTCTGAATGGAGTTTCGCTTATGCCCACTGTTAAGGTGCGCAATCTAAAAAACGAAGAGGTCGGGGATCTCGAATTGTCGGAAGCAGTGTTCGGGGTGCCGTTCAATGAGTCCCTCGTACATGCCGCGGTTCGCAACTACCTGGCGAATGGCCGGCAGGGAACTTCGGCTACCAAGACCAGAGGTGATGTGTCCGGCGCCGGACGAAAGCTTTGGAAGCAGAAGGGCACCGGCCGCGCTCGCATTGCGTCGCTGCGTTCGCCACTGTGGAAAGGCGGCGGCAACGTGCATGGGCCTCAGCCTCGAGACTGGTCCTACAACATGCCGCGAAAGATGCGGAAGGGCGCTTTGCGCGCAGCTTTGTCGGAGCGTATTCGCGAGGGCAATGTGATTGTTGTCGAAGGCTGGCAGCTGGATAAGCCCAGGACCCGCGACTTGATCGGCACGCTCGGCAGCCTGGGTTTGAATGCAGCACGCACTTTGATTGTCGACTCGCTCGAGAACGAAAACCTGATGTTGTCGTCACGCAATGTTCAGCGAACCAAGGTCGTGAACAGTTTTGGTCTGAATGTCTATGACTTGCTGTATCACGAGAAGCTCGTGATGTCGCGCAACGCTGCGGCTGAATTGGAAGAGTTGCTTGGACCCAAAGGTGACAAAGGTGACCAGGTTGATCAGAGTGAGCCTGTAGTTGAAGCGGCATCGGCAGAGCCGGTTGTTGAGACGGCCGCGGAAGCTGCTGCGCCAGCGGAAGCTGCAGCTCCCGCGGAAGCGGAAGCGGAAGCGGGTGAAGCTAAGCCCGCTAAGCCGAAACGCACTCGCAAACCGAAAACGGAGGCGACTGAGTAATGAGAACTATCTGGGACATCGTGAAGTCGCCCGTGATCACGGAAAAGGCGCTGATCGCAAAAGAGGAAACTCAGGATCGACGCCAGCTTCTGACCTTTCGCGTCGATCGTCACGCCACCAAACCGGAAATCAAATCGGCGGTCGAATCGATTTTCCAGGTGAAAGTTGACCACGTGCGCACGATTAACTTCATGGGCAAGACTGCGCGTCGCGGACGCTATGAGGGTCGCAAGCCATCGTGGAAAAAAGCTTACGTGACCTTGAAGCAGGGTGAGACTCCCGTCGATTACGGCGAAGCAGTGTAGCGATTGGTGATTGCTGACTGCGGATTGCAGATTGGAAATCCCAACGCGAGTTGAAAGGAATCGGAAAAGCCGAGAGTCGGAACGGATGAAGGAGAATCCGCCGTCCGCATTCAGCAATCCGAAATCGAAATATGGGCATAAAGAAACTGACACCAACATCTCCGGCGCGTCGTTACCAGACGTACCTGACAAGAGATGAGCTGACCGTAGGCGCAGTACCGGAGAAGTCCCTGCTGGAACCGAAGAAGCGGATCTCCGGTCGAAATAATGATGGCCATATTACCGTGCGACGACGCGGCGGCGGTCACAAGCGCTTTTATCGCATCGTCGACTTCAAGCGGAATAAGGAAGGCGTGCCGGGGCGAGTTACTCAAATTGAATACGACCCGAACCGTTCCGCGCACATCGCGCTCATTACTTATCTCGATGGCGAGAAGTGCTACATCCTGGCGCCCGTCGGTCTCGAAGTCGGTAAGACGATCATGGCTGGGCCTGATGCCGACATTCTGCCCGGTAATACGTTGCCGCTGATCAATATTCCGCTCGGAACTCAGATTCACAACATCGAGCTCCGGCCAGGAAAGGGCGGCCAGTTGGCGCGGTCAGCCGGCGCCTTTGCTCAGCTCGTCGCGAAGGAAGGCGTTTACGCTCAGATTCGTATGCCTTCGGGCGAAGTTCGGCGGGTTCCGCTCGTTTGCCGCGCGACGATTGGACAGGTTGGCAACATCGAGCATGAAAACGTTTCGTTTGGAAAGGCCGGCCGTTCGCGCTGGAAAGGTCTGCGGCCGAAAGTTCGCGGCGTGGCGATGAATCCGGTGGACCATCCGCACGGCGGCGGTGAGGGTAAGACTTCTGGCGGCCGCAATCCGGTGACGCCCTGGGGCCAGCCGACTCGCGGTTACAAGACTCGCCACAACAAGCGCACGCAACACATGATTTTGAAAGATCGACGCACCAAGTAATTCGGAATGCTGATTGCGGATTGCTGATTCAATCCGAAATCCGAAATCCGAAATCCGAAATGGAGAGATATGGCACGTTCAGTTAAAAAGGGACCGTTTATCGATCGCAGCATCCAGAAGATGGTTGAGCGCGTGCGCGCCAGTGGCCAGCGTCCGCCGGTGATCAAGACATGGTCGCGACGTTCGACGATTTCGCCTGACATGGTTGGCTTAACGTTTGGCGTTCACAATGGCAAACGACACCTTCCGATTTACGTCACGGAAAACATGGTCGGCCATAAGCTGGGAGAGTTTGCGCCAACGCGAACTTTCAAGGGCCATTCAGGAACCAACAAGGCTGAGAAGGCGACGAAGGTAGCTAAATAACGGAAACCGTGAACCGTAAGCCGCGAACCGAAAGATTCGGTTTTGCTGTTTCCGGTTGTCGGTTAACGGTTAACGAGGGATTGAAATGGAAGCAACGGCTAGTGCGAAATATCTTCGAGGATCGGCGCAGAAGGCGCGGCTCGTCATCGATATGATTCGCGGTAAGGACGTAAACAAAGCGTTGGCGGTTTTGCGCTTCGCAAACAAGCGCGCGGCACTCGGTATCGAGAAGTGCGTGCGCTCCGCGATCGCGAACGCGAACGAGGCTGCGGAGAAGGCAAACGTATCAATCGATCCCGATGAACTGTGGGTGAAGGCCGCGTATGTCGATCGCGGACCTACCAAGAATCGACGACGCGTTCGTCCCGCTCCTCAAGGTCGCGCTTATCGCGAGCAGCGCCACTTTTGTCACGTGACGATCTTGCTTTCGAATGACGAGCGGATCGAAAAGAAAGATGCCAGGGGCAAGAAGCACGAACCAGCGAAGCCGGCCAAGCTGGCTGAAAGTAAGGCTCGCAAGCGTGGCGGTGCGGTTGCTGCTCCTCGCGCTAAGCGAACTGCCTCGAAGGCTGAGGATGCGAAGGCTGATGGTTCGGCGAAGAAGAGCAAGGCCGCGGAGAAAGAATCGGAATAACGATCGGTGGAGAGATCTTAGATTTCAGATCTCAGATGGGTTTGAAAAGCGATCTCAGTTCGAAATTGCAGATAGCAGATAGCAGATCTCAGATTTGAGATCTCAGACTGGAGAAAATTGTGGGTCAGAAAGTTCATCCATACGGTTTCCGCCTCGGCTACAACAAGGACTGGCATTCGCACTGGTACGCGAAGAAGCAGTTCGGTGAGTTCCTGCTCGAGGACTTAAAGCTGAAGAAAGATCTTAAAGGCCGCTTCGCCGGCGCCGGCGTCTCGCATGTCGACATCGAGCGGGCCGCGAACCGCTTGAAGATCATCATCTACACCTCGCGTCCGGGAATCATCATCGGCCGCAAAGGTGCTGAGATCGACAAGCTGAAAGGCGATCTTTCCATTAAGACCGGTCGTGAAGTTCTGGTCTCAATTCAGGAGATTCACAAGCCCGAGCTCAATGCTCAGCTGCAGGCGGAAAAGATTGCAGCCCAGCTTGAAAAGCGCATTGCCTTCCGGCGCGCCATGAGAAAAGCGGTGGAAGAGTCGCTGCGATTTGGAGCCCAGGGAATCAAGGTCAAGGTGAGCGGCCGGTTGAATGGCGCTGAAATCGCCCGCAGTGAGTGGCACTTGCAGGGGCAGTTGCCGCTGCACACGTTACGCGCCGATATCGACTACGGTCTCGCTGAAGCGCATACGACTTTTGGAATTATTGGCGTGAAGGTTTGGATTTATCGAGGAGAGATCATGGATGCGCGCGCTGCTATGGCCCGTGGAACCGGATCTGATCCAATCAATGAGACGAGAACCGGCGAGCGTGAGCGTCGCCCCCGGACTCGTCGTGAACGGGAAGCGCGTAGCCGCGGCGAAGAATAGGACAAGATCTTGAGATCTTAGATTTGAGATCTGAGATTGTCTTTGATTTCGTTATTGGAAAAAGAACAAAGGCCAGACTAAAAAGCGATCTCAGATCTCAAATTGGAGATCACAGAAGATCTCAACCTGGGTAAATAGCTATGTTGATGCCGAAAAAAGTTAAGCACCGGAAGCAGATGCGCGGACGCATGAACGGCATTGCGAATCGCGGCGGAGAGATCAGCTTCGGTGAATTCGGGCTCAAGTGTCTTGAGCCTGCCTGGATTACCGATCGACAGATTGAAGCTGCTCGTATCGCGATGACGCGACACATCAAACGCGGCGGCAAGATCTGGATTCGAATGTTCCCGGACAAGCCAGTGACCAAGAAGCCCGCCGAAACCCGTATGGGCAAAGGCAAAGGCGCCCCGGAATACTGGGTTGCAGTCGTCAAGCCCGGACGAATTCTCTATGAGATTGAGGGCGTGGACGAGACGACAGCGCGTGAGGCAATGCGTCTCGCCGCTCAAAAGCTGCCGCTGAAAACCAAGTTCGTCAGCCGCGCTGACCAGGAGGGGGGCCGGATATAGAAATGAAGCGACGAGAAGAAGTAGACAAATACCTGGACATGCCTGCGGATGAACTAAAGGCAGAGACTGCTCGCTTGAAGGAATCGCTGTTTCGCTTGAACTTCAAACTTGCCCTCGGCGAAGTGGACGCGGTCAAAAGGATTCGTCAGGAAAAGAAGTCGCTGGCGCGGATCCAAACCATCGTGCGGCAAAGGGAGTTGTAATAGAGGTCGACAGCTCATAAGTTGTCGTTAAAGGTAAGGTAATGGCAGAAGAAGAAAAACAATTAGAAGAGAACCAGACGACCGCTGAAGCCGCCGCTCCGGCAGCTGCGAAGCGAAGCCGGCGTGTTCAAAAGATTGGCATCGTCTCTTCCGACAAGATGCAGAAGACAGTGGTCGTGCGCGTTGACCGGCTGGTGTTGCATCGCAAATACCGTCGTTACGTGAGGCGCACATCGCAATTCATGGCTCACGACGAAGTCGGTTCAACGGTGGGAGATAAAGTGCGCATCGTCGAGACGCGGCCGCTGTCCGCGCGAAAACGTTGGCGCGTTGTCGAGATCTTGCAGAAAGCAGCCAAGTGATTGCTGATTGCTGATTGCTGAATGCGGATTGCGGATTTGAAGCCAAGCAGCAATCCGAAATCGGCAATCCGAAATGGAGTTGAGTCATGATTCAGATGCAGACGTCTTTGGACGTCGCTGACAATTCAGGAGCACGGCGCGTTGAGATGATCATGCCAATTGGCGGCTCGACCGGCAAAATTGCCAGTCTGGGCGATCGGATCAAGGTCACGGTTAAGGAAGCGTCGCCGGACGGCACGATCAAGAAGGGAACGGTGCAGGACGCCGTGATTGTGCGCACTCGCAAAGAGGTGCGCCGCAAAGATGGTACCTACATTCGTTTCGATCAGAATGCCGCGGTGCTAATCAAGGAAGACGGGACTCCAATCGGCACGCGCGTGTTTGGGCCGGTCGCGCGCGAGCTCCGTGATAAGAACTTCATGAAGATTGTTTCACTGGCCCCGGAGGTTATCTAACAATCATGCACGGAACGAAACGTTCAAAGATTAAGAAAAACGATCAGGTAGCGATCATTGCCGGTCGCGACAAGGGCAAGCGCGGGCGCGTGCTCGAAGTCGCTCCGGTGCGAGGCAAGGTCAAGGTTGAAGCCGCGGGCATGATCAAGCGACATCAGAAAGCTAACCCTTCCGGAAACCGGGGCGGCGGCATTATCGAAAAGGAAAGTTGGATCGACATCTCGAACGTGCAGTTGATCGATCCGCAGAGTGGCAAGCCCACGCGAGTTCGGTACGAGATTCAGGGCGACTCGAAAACACGGGTCGCTGCCGCTAGCGGTCATTCGCTCGATAAGGCGTAAGGATTTATGTAGCACGGGCTGCCGGCCTGTGCCGGAAACACCACCGGCTGGCAGCCTGTGGTAAACAAAGTGAGACGGAAAAATGGCAGCAAGGTTAAAGCAGCGTTATCAAAAGGAAGTGGGGCCGGCGATAGCCAAGGAGTTCGGTATTGCGAACCCGATGGCGATCCCGCGTCTCGAGAAGATTGTGATCAATATGGGCATGGGCGAGGCCATCGCCAATGCCAAGATTCTCGACACCGCGGCTGATGAGCTGAGGTCGATCACCGGACAGAAGCCCGTTGTCACCAAGGCGAAGAAGTCGATTGCTTCTTTTAAGCTGCGCCAGGGAATGTCGATTGGCGTCATGGTTACGCTGCGTGGTGATCGCATGTATGAGTTCATGGATCGCCTGGTGTCAGTGGCCCTGCCGCGCGTCCGAGATTTTCGCGGCGTTTCTCCGAAGGCTTTCGACGGTCGCGGCAACTACACGATTGGAGTTCGCGAGCAGTTGATTTTTCCGGAGATTGATTTCAACAAGGTCGAGAAACTTCGCGGTATGAATATCTCGATCGTGACGACGGCCAGAAACGACGAATTGGCCCGGGCGCTTTTGAAGGCCCTCGGCATGCCGTTCCGGCAAAACTAAGCCGAATGCGGATGTTGAATCCGGATTGGTGAATGCGGATTGCTGATTTTTGAGATTTGAGATCTGAGATCGTGGTTTGACAGGTTTGGATTTGAAACAGAAGCGAGGATCTCAGATCGAAGATCGCAAAACCAGATCTCAGATCTCAAAGAGTAGATCACAAAGCTATAGAAGATCGCAAAGCTAAGACTGAAGAATTTCTTATGGCAAAAACATCATTGATTGCAAAGGCAGGGCGTAAGCCGAAGTTTAAGGCGCGCGGCTATACGCGCTGCAAACGTTGCGGCAGGCCCCGCGGTTACCTGCGCAAATTTAATCTCTGCCGTATCTGCTTTCGTGAATTGGCGCTGCAGGGACAGATCCCCGGCGTCGTTAAGGCGAGCTGGTAAAGACGACGTTGCCGCTCATTCGACTTGCCCGAGCTTCCAAAGCTTTGGCAGCGAGAAGCGCTAGCGAAAATGGAGTAATACATGACTGATCCTATTGCCGATATGTTGACGCGAATCCGCAATGCTATTGCGGCTAAACACTCGCGCGTGGATATCCCGGCTTCGAAGCTGAAACTGGAAATTGCCCGAATCTTGAAAGAAGAAGGCTACATCAATAACTTCGTCGTCAAAGGCGAAGGCGTCAAGCGCAGCGTGCGCATCTTCCTTCGCTATGACGCGCGCGGTACTTCTTCGATTACGCACCTGGAGCGGGTCTCGCGACCGGGCCGCAGGGTTTACGTCGGCTCGCACGACATTCCGAAGGTGCTCGGTGGCTACGGCGTCAACATCGTTTCGACGTCGCGTGGCTTGATGAGCGGCAAGGCTGCCCGTCGCGAAAACATCGGCGGCGAGCTCCTGGCGCAGATTTACTAAAAGGATGAAGTATGAAGGCTGAAGGATGAATCAGGGGTGGTGAGGTTGAACTTTCATCCTTCATCCCGCCTTCATACTTAATAAAAACTATGTCTCGTATAGGAAAGAAATTAATCACGGTTCCCAAGGGCGTGACCGTGACCATCAAGGAACGAGAGCTCGAGGTAAAAGGGCCGAAGGGTGTCCAGAAAACCCCGATCCCACAAGGCATCACCTTCAAGCTGGATGGAGATCAGTTGCAGGCGGAGCGAGCTTCTGATGATCTGGCCGCCATGCACGGTCTCGCGCGAGCTTTGGCTAACAGCGCCGTGATCGGCGTCACGGATGGCTTCACACAGCAGATGGATGTCGTCGGCGTCGGCTACAAGGCTGACGTGCAGGGCAAAAAGATTGTCTTCTCGCTCGGCTACTCGCACCCGATCGAGTTTCCACTGCCTGAAGGAATTGAGGCGAAAGCCGAGCGTATGACGACTAAAGGCAGCATCCAGCAGTACCAAACAACTTTGACGCTATCGGGTATCGATAAGCAGAAGCTCGGCCAGGTTGCGGCTGAGATGCACAAACTGAGAAAGCCGGACGCGTACAAGGGCAAGGGCGTTCGTTACGCTAACGTGCCTATCAAGCTTAAGCCCGGCAAGACAGGGAAATAACAATGGCAAAGACGAATCGAGCGGCAGTTCGCACAGCGGTTCACAAACGGATTCGCCGAAAGGTGAGCGGAACCACCGAGCATCCGCGTCTCGCAATCTATCGCAGTTTGAATCATATCTATGCGCAGGTCATCGACGACCAGAACGGCGTCACTATTGCTTCCGCCTCAACGACGGAAAAAGACCTGCGTGGCTCGAGCGGCGGAAATATCGAAGCTGCCAAACGAGTAGGTCGTGAAATTGCTCAACGCGCGATCGCGAAAGGGATCAATAGCATCGTGTTCGACCGCGGCGGCTATCTCTATCACGGACGCGTCAAGGCGTTGACCGACGCTGCTCGCGAAGCTGGCTTGAACAAGGATGAATCAACGGACGAGGCGGCGGCTGGTGAAGCGGCTGAGGATCAAGAGTAACAAATGAGACAACCCAAACATCGCATACCTGCACAGGGACTCGATCTGAAGGATCAGGTCATTTCGATCAACCGCGTCACCAAGGTGGTTAAGGGCGGCAAGAATCTGTCGTTCGCAGCGCTCGTGGTGGTGGGCGACGAACACGGACACGTAGGCTTCGGGACCGGTAAAGCTCGCGAGGTTCCGATCGCTATCAAGAAAGCGGTTGAAGCTGCCAAGAAGAGTTTGATCCGCGTGCCGTTGATGCAGAACACTTTGCCGCACCAGTTGATCGGCAAATTCGGCGCCGGCCGCGTGCTGGTCAAACCCGCCTCCGAAGGTACTGGCGTTATTGCCGGCGGCGCCGTCCGCGCTGTTATGCAGGCAGTGGGAGTTCACGACGTGCGCACGAAAGTGCTTGGCTCGACGAATCCGCACAACGTGGTGCGGGCCACCTTTGATGCTTTGCTCCGCATGAAGGATCCGATGGAGCTGGCGAGGCTGCGCGGCAAGCAGGTCGACGAGTTATAGGAAGTTTCAGGTTTCAGGTTTCAGGTTTCAAGTTTATCGGCGTCTCGGAATTTAACCACGAGGTGTTATGGCTAAGAAGGAAGCGAATAAAGCAGAGCAGGCTGAAGGCAAGACCATTCGCATTCAGTACTACCGGAGTTTCATCGCGACTCCAAAAACGCATAAGACGATCGTTCGTAGTATTGGGCTGACCAAGCTGAACCAGATTGTTCAGCGGCCGGATACACCGTCAATGCGCGGAGTCGTTGCAAAAGTGCCGCACCTGCTGCGGATAATTGAATAGGTTTGCCGAGTTCCGAGATTCTTCACAAATCTCACCGGGAGATCTTATGGTCGAAGAAAATGCCACACGGCCGGGAGCGGGAAGGACAGTTCGCATCGAGTACTATCACAGCGCTGAGGATTCTTCTAAGCGGCAACAGGAAATCGTCCGCGAGCTTGGATTTGAAAGGGTCGGCCAGATCATTGTCTTTCCAAAGACCAAACCACAGCTGGCTACAGAACTCGCAGCGAAAGTGCCGCATTTGTTGCGCATCATTGAGTAGAAGATAAGGGAGGCATTTATCATTTGTCATTTGACATTTATCCTTTGTCATCGTGAATCGCGCGAGTGCTCGACTTCGAAATGACAAATGACAAATGACAAATGATAAATTGGAAATGATCAGTTAAATGGCAATAACACTAAACAGCCTGCGCCCAACAAAGGGATCGACTCATAAGAAGAAGCGCGTCGGACGTGGTCCAGGCTCAGGCTTGGGCAAAACCGCCGGTCGCGGTGAGAAGGGTCAGAAGTCACGCTCCGGCTATTCAGCCAAGATTGGGTTTGAAGGCGGCCAGATGCCATTGCATCGCCGCTTGCCCAAGCGAGGATTTACAAATATCTTCAAGAAGCGCTGGCTCGAAGTCAGCTTGAGAGCGCTCGATCAGCATTTCCAGGCTAACGAGGAAGTCACGCCGGAAGTGCTGCACAGCCGCGGCATCATCAAGAAAGCTAAATTTGACGTCGTCGTGTTGGGGACGGGTGAGTTGGGTAAGCCATTGCGCGTATCGGCGCATCGCTTTACCAAGAGTGCGCGGGAGAAGATTGAAAAGGCCGGGGGCGCTGTGACCGAGATTGAGTAGTAGCGTAGACTTGAGTCTGCGCTTGTGTTGACGAGGCCGGGCTACAGACCAAAAGATTAAGCAGAACACAGACTGAAGTCTGTGCCACAAAATTATGGACAAGTTTTTTGCCGCCGTTCGCAACATGTTCAGTGTGCCGGATCTGCGCAAGCGGATCTTTTTCACATTGGGATTGCTGGCCGTTTATCGCCTCGGAGCACACATTGGCGCGCCCGGCATTAACAGAGAGCGGCTCGACGCGGTGTGGCGCGACGTAGCGGGAACGCTGCTTGGCGTTCTTGATCTTTTCTCGGGTGGAAACTTTCGCACCATTTCAGTTTTTGCTCTCGGTGTTACGCCGTACATCACCGCTTCCATCATCCTCCAGCTCATGACCGTGGTCTCGCCGCAGTTGAAGAAGCTGCAGGAAGAAGGCGAGATGGGTCGGCAGAAGATCAATCAGTGGACCCGCTATCTGACCGTCGGCCTCGCCGGTATTCAAACCTGGTTCGTGGCTCACTGGCTCCAGATCAATGGCGTCGGTGCCAACACGTGGGGCTTTCTGCTGACGATCATTCTGACGCTGACCACGGGCACGATCTTCGTGATGTGGCTCGGCGAGCAGATCACGGAGCGCGGCATTGGCAACGGTATTTCGCTGCTGATCTTTTCCGGCATCGTCATCGGCCTGCCGCGAGGCGTGCAACAGATAATCGAGCGCTTGCAAGGCGGTGACACGCTCGAAGCCGTCGGAGTGGTTGGACTCGTGATCGCATTGATAGCCGTAATTGCTTTCATCGTCTTCGTTGAAGCAGCCCGAAGAAAAATTCCGGTCAGCTATGCAAAGCGACATGTTGGACGCCAGCTTGTTGGCGGTCAGCAGACAACGATGCCCTTGAAAATAAATATGGGCGGCGTGATTCCGGTCATCTTCGCCTCGTCAGTGTTGTCGATGCCGCAGAGTCTGTTTGCTGCTTTTCCGCCTGACCCAAATCATCTGGATACTGCGTGGGCCAAGATTTACACGTTCTTTCAAACATTTCACGCCAGCGATCCTTATTACGAGCTGATTTTCCTGACGTTGATTATCTTCTTCACGTTCTTTTACGTGTCGATCGTTTTCAACGTGGAAGAAGTTGCCGACAATCTGCGCAAACATGGCGGCTTCATGCCGGGTATTCGACCGGGCCGCGCCACTGCCGAATATCTCAACACAATCCTAACCCGCTTGACTGTGGTCGGTGCGCTTTACCTCGCGGTCGTCGCGTTCATCCCGCAGTTCATGCTGAGCGGATTCAAGGTTGCTCGTCTGCCTTTCGTCGGATCGTGGCTGGACGCGTTTGTGAGCACAACGCCTGGTCTGTCGTGGATTCCCACCGGCATGGGTTACCAGTTCTACTTTGGCGGCACTTCGCTGCTGATTCTCGTGGGCGTCGCGATGGACACCGTGCAACAGATCGAAGCTCAGCTGGTGATGCGAAATTACGAAGGATTCCTGGGAGCAGGTGGGCGTCTGCGCGGAAGGAGAGCTTAACCGGGCCTTTGATTTGCGGTTTTAGATCAATCGCCACTGGCAGCGAAACTACGATCTAAAGTCCATATGTCGAAAACGATCGTCCTGATAGGTGCGCCTGGTGCTGGCAAAGGTACGCAGGCGCGTTTGCTTCAAAAGCGACTGAACCTGCCCCAAATCTCAACTGGCGACATCCTGCGCGCTCGCGCCGATGCCGGCGATCCGCTGGCTGAAGAAATACGAGCGCTACAGGCTGCCGGAAAATTGGCGCCCGATGATTTAGTAATTCGAGTTGTCGAAGAACGAACCGCGCAGGATGATTGTAAAAACGGGTATGTGCTGGATGGCTTCCCGCGCACGCTCGCGCAGGCGCAGATGCTGGAAAAGCTGACGACCGAACAACAGAGCAAGCTCATTGCCATTGCCATCGATGTGCCTTTTGATGTGCTCGAAAAGCGCACCACCGGACGTCGGCACTGCCCGGTCTGCGGCGAGATATACAACATGTATTTCAAGCCACCCAAATCGGACGAGACTTGTGATCGGGACGCAGGGGTTCGCCTCGTTTTGAGAGCCGACGACAGCATTGACAAGGTCCGAGTTCGGCTTGAGACTTATGAGAAGCAGACGCAGCCGGTACTGGAATATTACGGTGGCTCAAGGCGCCTGCATTCGGTTGACGGCGTCAGAGACCGGGAGAGTATCTACCAGGATATCGAGAAGATAATTCGCGAGAGTTAAAGCTGTTCAATGATTAATGATTATCGCCAAGTCAAAAAAAGAGATTGAGAAGATGCGGGCTTCAGGGCAGCTCGTGGGCCAGGTGCTGCAGGAATTGCGCGCCCTGGCTGAGCCCGGCATCACTACTCTGGAAGTCGACCAGGCAGCTGAGCGAATGATTCGTGATGGCGGCGCGATCCCCACTTTCAAGGGCTACCACGGATTTCCCTATTCCATCTGCGCTTCGGTCAACGAACAAGTGGTTCACGGTTTCCCTTCGAGCTACCAGTTGAAAGAGGGGGACATTTTTTCAATCGATGTGGGTGTAACTCTGGGCGGCTTTGTTGGTGACACGGCTGCTACGGTGCCGGTGGGAACAGCTGATCCGCAACTGACAAAGCTGATTCGAATCACGGAAGAATGTTTGCAGCGCGCTATCGAGAAATGCCTCGCGGGTCTTCACCTGGGTGACATTGGTTGGGCAGTTCAAGAGCATGCTGAAAGCCACGGTTATACGGTTGTGCGCGAGTACGTCGGTCACGGAATTGGCCGGAAGATGCATGAAGATCCCCAGATTCCCAATTACGGAAAGCCAGGGAAGGGGCCTCGCATCAGAAATGGCTACGTTTTTGCGATTGAGCCGATGATCAACCTTGGGACGCATGAAACCCGGGTCTTAGCGGACGGGTGGACCGTTGTGACCCTCGATGGGAAGCCGAGCGCCCATGTGGAACACACTATCGCGATAACGGAAGAAGGGCCGGAGGTGCTGACACTCGTGTCGCCCGCGGTGCCGCGCCACGCTGAAGCTGCGTTAGTTGGCTAACCGCTAACCGTCGCTAACCGTCGTACGACAGGCTGCCAGCCGGTCGATCGCTGTGTTTTGGCGATATTATCGGATCGGGGACTGCCTTCAGGCTGGCAACCTGCGGGACTTGAGCTCGGCTTGGCAAAGGGTGGTTCGCATGCTATTATTCGCAGTTTGTCGGTGCGGGCAACTTTCCTCCTGAGATCGTATGGCGAAGGAAGAAGCCATAGAGGTAATGGCAAAAGTCCTGGAGACTTTGCCTAATGCAATGTTTCGGGTTGAGTTGGAAGCCTCGCAGCATCAGGTGCTCGCGCATATATCGGGAAAGATGCGCAAGCATTTCATACGTATTCTCCCCGGTGATAAGGTCCTGGTTGAGTTGTCACCCTACGACCTCAATCGCGGCAGAATAACTTATCGGTATAAATAGGTTTGAGGAACTCGTAATGAAGGTCCGTGCGTCGGTCAAAAAAATGTGTGATAAGTGCAAGGTCATTCACCGCAAGGGCGTCGTCCGCGTGATCTGCATTAACCCAAAACATAAGCAGCGGCAGGGATAAGCACCTGCGCGAGTACAGTCGGAGAACTTAATTAAATGGCACGTGTCGCTGGCGTCGATCTTCCACCGAACAAACGGGCGGAAATCGGATTAACTTACATTTACGGTATTGGTCGTTCGCGCTCTTCCACGATTCTCAAGGAAGCCGGAGTGAACGCCGATACGCGTGTTCGCGATTTGAATGAAGACGAGTTGAGCCGCATTCGTGGCGTCCTCGAAGCTCAGGGTGAGATTGAGGGTGACTTGCGCAAGCGCATCCAGATGGACATCAAGCGCTTGATGGACATTGGTTGTTATCGCGGTCTCAGGCATCGTCGTTCGCTCCCGGTTCGTGGTCAGCGAACGCACACGAATGCTCGCACGAGGAAAGGTCCTCGCCGCGCCACCATCGCTAAAAAGAAAGCACCCGGTAAGAAATAGGAGTGAAGCGATAGGCGCTCGGCTTTGGACCGTCGTCTATCGTTTATGGGCTAACGTATGGCTAAAGCAGCAGGCGGAAAAAAGAAGGTCTTTCGTAAGAAGGAAAAAAAGAACGTTCCCGTTGGTATCGTGCATGTCGCGGCTTCGTTCAATAACACGATGATCTCGATTACCGATTTGGAAGGTAATCTGATCTCGCAATCGTCAGCGGGCGCGCGCGGCTTTCGCGGATCGCGAAAAGGAACTCCGTTCGCCGCGCAACAAGCGGCGTATGAAGCAGCTAAGAAGGCTCATGAAGCCGGCATGCAGCAGTGCGAGGTTCGGGTGAAGGGACCAGGTGGTGGCCGCGAGTCGGCAATTCGAGCGATTGCGAATGCAGGCATCCGGATCAGCACGATTCGAGACACGACGCCGATTCCGCACAACGGTTGCCGGCCGCCAAAGCGACGAAGAGTGTAAGGATTGCGGATTGCTGAATGCGGATTGCAGAATCCGAGCAAGACGATCTGAGATTTGTGATTTGGGATCTGGGATCTGGGATCTGGGATCTGAGATCGTTTTGAAGTTAAGTTGATAAATAAGTGTTGACCTAAAGGATGAAGAGGCGCAACCGTCTCGGATTGATGATTGCGGAATGCGGATTCTAGAATCTGCAATCTGAAATCAGCCTTCCGCAATCGGTTCCCTTGTAAACTTTTCCGTCTAGAAAATCAGACTGGAGGCAGAAAT
Source organism: Pyrinomonadaceae bacterium (assembly GCA_035572035.1). Classification (GTDB taxonomy): domain Bacteria; phylum Acidobacteriota; class Blastocatellia; order Pyrinomonadales; family Pyrinomonadaceae; genus JAOAPY01. The sequence goes on from DATNBH010000071.1 coordinate 16,075, forward strand.
AATTGGCTAGGTATAGAGATGCGGTGTGCCGACTGTGCCGCCGCGAAGGTGCAAAGCTTTTTCTTAAAGGTGATCGCTGTTACAAGCCGTCTTGTCCAATCGAAAAGCGCGGTACTCAACCCCCGGGACAGCATGGCAACTCCCTGCGTCGAGGCAAAGCTGTAGTCGGTTACGGCCAGCAGTTGCGCGAAAAGCAGAAGGTCAAGCGTATCTACTTCATTCTTGAAGGACAATTTCGCAACTACTTCGAACGTGCTGCCCGCCAGAAGGGCATAACGGGCGAAAACCTGTTGTTCCTCCTGGAGCGTAGATTGGACAATACCGTCTATCGTGCCGGCTTCTCGACCTCGCGCCGGCAGGCACGCCAGTTGGTGAATCACGGACACATTACGGTCAATGGTAAGAAAGTTGATATTCCGTCTTATCAGATCAAGATCGGCGATGTCATTACCGTCAAGGATGCCTCGCGCAAGAACCCTCATGTCGAGGGTGCGTGGCAAACTGCAGCGGGCCGTGGCCGTCCATCCTGGATTGCGCAGGAAGGCACTGACATGGGCGCGCGTGTGAACTCGCTGCCAACGCGCGATGATATTGATCGCTCCATTAACGAGCAGCTCATCGTTGAGCTTTACAGCAAGTAATTATTTGTGCGATCGGCCGCAAGGCCCGGTTGCGCTGAAGGTTAACTTCCAACTACAGGCGAAAAGTTTATAGCTATGGCAATGGATCAGAACAATCTCTGGACAGGATTTCAGATGCCGCGGCGCTTGGCTGCTGATGCTGAGACGCTGACGGGTCGTTATGGACGCTTCTCGGCGCAGCCTTTCGAGCGCGGCTTCGGCACTACGATCGGTAACTCGCTGCGTCGCGCTTTGCTCTCTTCAATTGAAGGCGCGGCAATTACCGCGGTGAAGATTGAGGGCGTCGAGCACGAATTCTCTTCAATTAAGGGCGTGGTCGAAGATGCGACCGACGTCATTCTTAATCTGAAGCAGGTGCCTTTCAAGGTGCACACCGGCGAGCCCAAGACGCTGCGGATTACGAAAGAGAGCGCTGGTGAAGTCACGGCGGCCGACATCGAAACTGATGCCGACGTCGAAGTGCTTGATCCGAGCGTGCACATCGCGACCGTCAGCGAGGGTGGTTCGCTTCGCGTCGAAATGCGTTTGAAGCGCGGACGCGGCTACGTTTCCGCCGACCGCAACTTCGATGACGATCTTTCGCTGGGATATATCCCGATCGATTCGGTGCATACTCCGGTGAAGAAGGTTAACTACACTGTCGAAGCTGCCCGTCTTGGACAGAACACCGAGTTCGACAAGCTCACGATCGAAGTTTGGACGGATGGTTCCGTAAAGCCCGAAGACTCGATCGGTCTCGCCGCCAAGCTGATCAAAGATCACATGTCGATCTTCATCAATTTTGAAGAGGACACGGATGATTTCGCTTATGCGAAGATCGAGCGCCCGCCGTTGCCACGCAACGACCAGCTCGATCGCTCAGTTGACGAGCTGGAATTGTCGGTCCGCTCGTACAACTGCTTGAAGAACGCTGACATTCGCACCATTCGTGACCTCGTGCAGCGCACCGAGCGCGAGATGCTGGCCACGAAGAACTTCGGCAAAAAGTCGTTGAATGAGATCAAAGACATTCTCAACGGCATGGGGCTGGATTTCGGAATGGAGTTTGACGAGCAGGGGAATCCGATTCCCGGATCAGGCGGACGTGATGGCGCCGATCTGAGTGACTTCGACGAAGAGGTTGAACAATAGCGTTATGCGACATCTAAGAGCACACAGGAAACTTGGTCGAACCACTGAACATCGGATTTCGCTGCTGCGTAACCTTGCGACTTCGCTGATAAACGCGCGCGATGAGCGCATCGTTACGACGTTGCCGAAGGCGAAAGAGCTGAGGCCGTTCGTCGAGCGCGCTATCACGCTGTCTCGCCGCGCCCAGGAAGTGGGTAGTGATTCACCGGCGGGAGCGCTCCACCTGCGACGCCAGGCCGCAGCATTTTTCCACGCAGGCAATCTGCAGCGATCCGCTCTGACTGGAAAACGCGGGCAGTTGCCAATGCCGCGCACGGCCGGTGTGGCTGCGCTCAAGCGCTTGTTCGATGAATTGGGTGAGCGCTACAAGGATCGCCCGGGCGGCTACACGAGAATACTCAAGCTGGGACGTCGCGCCGGAGACAATGCCGAACTCGCAATCATCGAGCTAGTCGATAATCCACGCGAAATCGAAGCTGTACGACAAGCGGAGAAGCGCGCCAAACACACTTCCCCCAAGAAGAAGCCGGGCAAGATCAAGGAAGCAAAAGCAAGCAAGACGAAAGAGACGAAAGAGACGAAAGAGACTAAAGAGAAGAAAGAAACTTTAGCTGCCGCCAGTGATGCTGAAGTTGCTGAAACTGAAGCGAGCGCCACGGAAGCAACCGCCGCTGAATCGGAAGCCAGTTCAACTGATCAGGATTCCGAGAAGTAGAATTTTACCTTCGAGCTTCGCGACTCGTCGTGGGGTTTGAAAGGCACAGCCCCAATAGACGTTTGGCGCACGCTACGTTCTTTTGGGGCTAATCGCTTTAAGACGCGGCCTTGCACATGTCAATGAAAGAACCAAAACGACAGGCCGAACCAAGCCGTTCCCGGAAACCTGAAGCCTCGGTGAACATGGACGAGCTGCGCGAGTTGATTGCGCTGCTGCGCGAGAACGGCCTTTCTGAATTTGAGCTTGAACGGGAAGGATTCCGGGTACGCTTGCGACGTGGGGCGGACTATGAAGCCTCGGAAGCGCCTGCCTCTCGAGCCGCTGCTCCTCAAGCACCCGCGGCGAAAGTTGAGGCCTCGTTGCCGGTGACAAAGGTCCCTCCTCCCGTCCATCCGGCCGCGCTGGCGGGATCGCCGGCGTCTGAAGATCAGGATCTTCACATGATTGAGTCACCGATTGTCGGCACGTTCTATCGCTCCCGGTCTCCGAACGCTGAACCATTTGTCAAAACCGGAAGCCAGGTCGAGCCGGCCACCATCGTTTGCATTATTGAAGCGATGAAGCTCATGAACGAGATTCAGGCTGAAACCTCAGGTGAGGTAGTTAAGATTTACGTTGAGAACGGGCAGCCTGTTGAATACGGCCAACCCCTGTTCGGAATCAGAAAGTAAGGCAACTCATCTTTCGTCCAGTGTCCGGCGTCAGCTTTTAGACGACAGACATTGGACGTTAGATTTTTAGACGGAATTGATTCATGGCCACAGGCAATCGCAAGTTTCGGAAGATATTAATCGCCAACCGTGGCGAGATTGCCTGCCGCATCATCTGGACGTGCAAGGAAATGGGAATTCGCACCGTCGCTGTTCACAGCGACGTGGACCGCGACTCCCTGCATGTGCGCTATGCTGACGAAGCTGCCTGCATTGGTCCGGCGCCTTCGGCTCAAAGCTATCTGAACATTCCCGCGATCATAAGCGCCGCCGAAATCTTCAACGTAGACGCCATTCACCCCGGTTACGGATTCCTCGCTGAGTCATCATACTTCGCGGAAATCTGCGAAGCTTGCAACATCAAGTTCATCGGGCCGCGTCCGGATGTTATCCACTTGATGGGCGACAAGGTTGAAGCGCGTCGCGCAATGAAGGCCGCCGGCTTGCCGATTACGCCGGGAAGCTCTGAACCGATCACCTCCGAAGAAGAAGCGATCAAGATTGCTCGCGAGATTGGTTTTCCGATCATCGTCAAGGCAGCAGCCGGCGGCGGCGGTCGCGGCATGCGCGTCGTTCGAGCCGAAGGCGACCTCGGAGACGCCCTCGAAAGCGCGTCGACCGAAGCAGCCGCAGCATTCAAGGACGGTAGCGTGTTCATCGAGCGCTTCATCGAGAAGCCGCGTCACATTGAGATTCAAGTGCTGGCAGATGAATACGGTGACTGCATCCATCTCGGCGAACGAGAGTGCTCGATCCAGCGGCGTCATCAAAAGCTACTCGAGGAAGCTCCTTCAACCGTGCTTTCCCCGGAACTGCGCGCTGAGATGGGCGAAGCCGCAGTCACTGCCTGTAAACAAATCGGATATTCAAGCGCCGGGACCTTTGAGTTTCTGCTCGACCAGGACAGTCGCTACTACTTCATGGAAATGAATACGCGAATCCAGGTTGAGCATCCGGTTACGGAGATGGTGACGCTTGCGGACATCGTGCGTAATCAAATACGAATCGCCGAAGGCGAGCCGCTTGGTTACACGCAGGATGACCTGGTGATTACCGGACACGCGATCGAGTGTCGCATCAATGCTGAGAATCCCGACACTTTTGCGCCTTCACCTGGGCGGGTCACTGCTTTCAATCTTCCGGGTGGGCCGGGCGTGCGCGTGGACACGTACATTTACGCAGGCTACCAGGTGCCGCCTTTTTACGATTCGATGATCGCAAAGGTGATCACGCACGCGCGCACGCGCGACCTCGCCATTGCGCGGATGAAGCGAGCGCTCGAGGTGATGGTTGTCGAGGGAATTAAGACGACGATTCCCCTTCATTTGAAAATAATGGACGATCCGGCATTCCGCTCTGGCGCCATTTCCACTGGTTTTATGGATGAGTTTTTGTTGCGAAATGGTCATCGAAGCGTCAGTTCCGTTTCGACATCGTGATCTTAGGCTTCTGCGGTTGCCGATTGGGTTCGGGAGCCCTATAATGTTCGACTTTTCTATGGCGAGTTAACTCGTCTGAGAGGTTAAAGGATATGTCACACGCAGTTATCAGAACCGGCGGTAAACAGTTTGTTGTCGAAGAAGGTACGACGATTCGTGTCCCATCGGTTAAGGCGGAAGCCGGCAGCTCGGTGGAACTGGACGTGCTCGTAGCCTCAGGCGACGAGACTCGAGTCGGTGCGCCCGGCGTTGAAGGCGCGAAAGTCATGGCGACCGTGGTGGATCATGGCCGCGCGCCAAAGATCATCGTCTTTAAGAAGAAGCGCCGGAAACACTACAAACGGAAACAGGGTCACCGTCAGGACTACACGACGCTGAAGATTGACTCGATTGGCTAGTTTCAGATTTGAGATCAGATTCAGAGGCGGAATTAGGATATGGCACACAAAAAGGGAGTGGGCTCGTCACGCAATGGACGTGACTCACAGTCACAGAGACTGGGCCTGAAAAAATTCGGTGGAGAGCTGGTGCGAGGCGGCAACATCATCGCTCGCCAGCGCGGCACCAAATGGAAGCCTGGCAAGAACGTTGGCCGAGGCAAGGATGACACCTTGTTCGCTTTGATTGATGGCGTCGTCAAGTTTGAGGATAAAGGCCGCGCGGGTAAATACGTGAGTGTGTACCCGGCAACCGCTGCAGCTCAGCCGGCGGCGGCGGCCGCTGCCTAACTCGTGATTACGGAGCTCGTACCTGCGCGACGCCTGCTCATTTTGGAGCTGGCGTCGCTTTCGATTTCATGTTTATCGACCGCACCAAAATTCGCGTCCAGGGGGGACATGGAGGAAACGGCGTTACCGCTTTTCGCAGAGAGAAGTTCGTCCCTCGCGGTGGCCCGTCAGGCGGTGATGGCGGTCGCGGCGGCGATGTTTGGATCGTAGCTGATAGCTCTCTGAATACGCTGCTTCACTTGCGCTACAACCCCGAGCATATTGCCGGGCGTGGAATGCATGGTGAAGGTTCGAAGCGCTCGGGACGTGAAGGGGCCGATGCGATAGTCCGAGTGCCGGTGGGCACGCAGATCTTTGACACTTTGACTGGAGACCTGATCAAAGACCTTACTGAAGACGGAGCTCGCCTTCTGGTCGCGAAAGGCGGCCGCGGAGGGTTTGGCAATGCTCAGTTCGCCACTTCGACGAATCGGGCTCCCCGTTATCACCAGGAAGGTAGCGAGGGTGACCGCTACGAGCTACAGCTTGAACTGAAGCTGCTCGCTGACGTGGGATTGGTTGGCTACCCAAATGCCGGCAAGTCAACGCTGATTTCAAAAATCTCAGCGGCGCGTCCGAAGATTGCCGATTACCCGTTCACCACGCTCGAGCCGAATCTCGGTGTAGTTGATCTGGGTGACTTTCGCACTTTTGTGGTAGCCGACATTCCCGGATTGATTGAAGGCGCTCATCAAGGCATCGGCCTTGGAGATCGGTTTCTGCGACACATTGAGCGGACCAGACTGCTGCTGCACCTGGTTGATGTCTCGTCGTTCTCAGGCCGTGACGCTGTCGCTGATTACGAGGCCGTGAACCACGAGCTTGGGGCTTACAATCCCGAGCTTGCTGAGCGGGAACAGATCGTCGTAGCGACCAAAATCGATGCCCTGGACGAGCCTGAGAGGCTTGAGTCTTTGCAAGCTCGTGCCGAAGGCGACGGCAGACTGTTCGTCTCAATCTCCGCAGTGACAGGCGAAGGTGTGCGAGAGTTAATCAATGTCGTGGCGCGGCGATTGGATGATCCGGCTTTAGCGGGAAACCGGTTGCATGAATTGGTTGAGCTGGGCTCGTAATTGCAGAAACCCACGAGCGAGACGCGTGCCACGCCGGCAGGTCACAAGAGGACACCAATGGACCGCAGAAAGCGGATTGCTCTGTATGGTGGCACTTTTGACCCGATTCATTTGGGCCATCTCGAGGTAGCACGAAAGGTTTCGCGGCTCTTTGAAATCGATGAGCTTTGGTTCGTTCTGGCGCAACAAGCGCCGCATAAACTGACCAGAGCTGTAACCTCGGGTCTTCATCGCTATGGGATGCTGGCTTTGGCTACACAAGACGAGCCCCGGTTTCGAATTTCGACTTTCGAACTGGAGGCTCCGGGCCGGTGTTACACGGTGGATACGCTGGCTCATTTCAAGTCAGTGTGGGGCGGCGCCGCCGCTATCTATTTTGTAATGGGCGCTGATTCGTGGTTGGAAATCACGAGCTGGCGCGATAGCGATCGGCTGTTGAAATTGACGAACCACATTGTGGTGAGCAGGCCGGGTTATCAACTTGGAATTGATCATGTCGGCGCCGAAGTGGCAGCTCGCATCGTTGACATTAGAGGACTTGGAGCGCCGCGGGCGACGGCAATGATCGAGCAGGAACAAGGGGAAAAGATATTCATAACGGACGCCGTCATGACAGACGTTGCAGCAACCGATATTCGACGAGCCGTACGAGCTGAGGGTACTCAGCTTGCCGATATGGTGCCGGCGCCGGTGGCTGATTACATTGGGAAGTACGAGCTTTATAGAGATTGGAATGAAAGAGAATTCAACCATTAAAGAGAAATCGCTGCAGCCGATCGAGGCCGCGGCGCGCACGACCGTAAAGGAAAGAACCAATGAAGTCGCAGCGGACAATCTGGAAGAGCGAATGCTGCTGGCGCTGCACGCGGCCAGCGACAAGAAAGCGCTCGATATTGTCTTGCTCGATCTTCGTGAGATCGCAACCTTCACAGATCATTTCCTGATCACCAGCGGCGCCAATCAAAGACAGGTCCAGGCCATCGCCGATGAGGTAATTGACAAGCTGAAGAAAGCGGGTTCGCCGGCGGCGCGCGTTGAGGGCTACCGCACTGCCGAGTGGATCCTGGTGGATTACGGCGATTTCGTGGTGCATGTTTTTGAAGACAAGGCGCGCAAGTTCTATGACCTCGAGCGGCTGTGGCGCGAGGGTAAGCGAGTTAAGTTGCCGGCTGAGCTGATTGAGCAACCGGCTGGTTCTTTGAGAAGCGAATCGTGATCCAAATTGTCGCGCAGTCAGATGCGATGCGCGAGGCCGTTGGTCTCGCGGAACGTGTGGCTGCTACTGACGCCAATGTGCTGATCACCGGCGAGTCAGGAACGGGGAAAGATGCGATCGCAGCTCTGATTCACGAGCGATCAAGTCGAGCTTCCCAGGCGCTGATAAAGATTGACTGCGCTACGTTACCGAGTCATCTGCTCGAGGCTGAGTTGTTTGGTTACGAGCGCGGTGCGTTTACTGGCGCCAGTGACGCTAAACCGGGACGGCTTGAAGCTGCGCATCGCGGTACTTTGGTGCTGGATGAAATTGCGTACTTGCCAACTGATGCGCAGGCGAAGCTGTTGCGCGTGATCGAAACTCGCGAGTTCGAAAGACTGGGCGGGAGGCGCACCATCAAAGTTGACGCGCGGGTGATAGCGCTCACGAATGTCGACCTGGCAGATGCGATCGGCCGCCGTGATTTTCGTGAGGATCTTTTTTATCGCTTGAATGTGGTCCACATTCGAGTTCCGCCGCTGAGCCAGCGTGACAAAGACTTGTCAGAGTTGGTTAAGGGCTTTGTAAAGACCTACGCGGTCAAGCACGGTCGCGCCGTGGCGGGTATTGGCCCGCCGGCGCTCGCGTTATTGCGGGAATACCAATTCCCCGGAAACGTGCGCGAGCTCGCGAATACGATCGAGCGCGCCGTGATCGTGGCCTCGGGAAAGCGCATTGAAGAAGCAGACTTGCCCGAGCCAATTCGCGCCGCAGTGAGACTGCAGCTGCGCCGGGCACGGCCGGGAACGCTGGCGGAAATTGAAGCTGAATACGTGGCAGAGATTCTTGCGGCTGCGAACGGCAACAAGACCGAGGCTGCGAGGATTTTGGGTATTAGTCGTAAGAATCTCTACGAGAGGCTTGCGAAGGCCAGAAAGTAGCACAGACTACAGCCTGTGTATGAGCCCAGTTGAATCTTTGAAGTTGAAGGAAGTCATCGTTGTAAGGTTCAAGACGCCAGCGACTACTTGAAATAGAAACACAGACTGAAGTCTATGCTACCACGATGCGGTTGCGCTTTATTTGGACGGGTAAGACGAAGGACGCGCGTCTAAAGGCGCTTTGTGAAGATTATCTAAAGCGTCTCTCGCATTTTGTTCGCAGTGAAGTGATCGAGGTGCGAGAGAGCAAAGGTGGGAGCGCCAGCGAAGGCATCGAGAAAGATTCAAAGCGCATCTCAGACGCGCTGCATGAAGGCACCCTGGTAGTGTTGCTTGATCCGGCCGGCGTGAATTGGAGTTCAAAGGAGCTTGCCAGCCAGATGCAGCGTTGGAGTAACGAAGGAGTGCGTGAGCTCAGTTTTGTTATCGGAGGGCCGCAGGGAGTGTCGAAGGAGTTGGCAGCGAAGGCTAACAAGTGCTGGGCGTTGTCGCGGTTGACATTCACGCACGAGATGGCTCGAGTGCTCGTTTTGGAGCAGGTGTACCGAGCGTTCACGATTATTCATGGCTTGCCTTATCAAAAGTGAGCCGAGGTAGCACAGACTTCAGTCTGTGTTCAAGGTGCTCACCATTCGTCATCGTGGAGGGTGAGTGAATCGATAATCGGGCTTCGAAAGTTGAAACCTGATTTGAAAAGATTGCAGGTGGTTCGAGTTGGGAACAGACTGAAGTCTGTTCTACGAATAACGTTCTCATACATATTAATGGGTGGGGTGGAGGAATTAACGAAGAATGGAAAAGAGAAGAGTAAAGATTTTTCGCGACAAGTTACTTGACCGGCGTGAAGGCCTGGTTGGACAAGTCCAGGAAGCCGAAGCCTACAGCCGCGAGCGAGATTCGGAAGCGACTCAGGATCCCGCCGACATGGCTGCGAATGCGTACACCAAGGAACTTTTGGTGTCGATGTCCGATAACGACCGTCAGCTACTGAACTTGATCGACGAGTCTCTCGAGCGTATGGAAGCAGGCAGCTACGGAAAGTGTGTGCGCTGCGAATCTCCCCTTCCGGAAAAGCGTCTCGAAGCCTTGCCCTGGGCCCGACTCTGCATAACCTGTCAGGATCTCCAGGAACGCGGATTATTGAACGATGACGAAGATTAATTAACGCTCAGTACATTCGCAATGACATAATGCGGCCTCCCAGCTCGACTTCGAGCGGGAGGCTAAATTTTTTGGAGCATTCTTGAGCGCTATTCTCGATACAACCGGAAGGCTCTACGATGCGGCGCTGGCTTTAGTTTATCCGCAAGCCTGTGATGTTTGCGGCAGTGCAGTCGAATCGCGTCATGATGGAGTAGCTTGCCGGCTTTGCTGGGCTGAAACACGATTAATCTCATCGCGCGATCTTTTATGCTGGAAATGCGGCGTTCCTGTTCCGGTCGCAAGCAAAGCAATCAACCCGGAACAGGTTCGTTGTCATCGTTGTGATGATGTCTCGTTCACAGCCGCAAGAGCGGTCGGTATTTATGAAGGAGCTCTGCGCAGCTCGATCATCGTTTTGAAGCAGCGACCTCAGGTGCCGGAGCGTCTTGTTATTGAAATGGTTGAGCAGTGTGAGCGCGCGCCACTTGATCGAGCCACACTCATTCTGCCGGTGCCGCTGCATCCGGATAGAGAAGCTGAACGAGGCTTCAATCAGGCAGCACTACTCGGCGAAAAACTAGCGGGCCGCTTGCGTTTGTCCTACTCCGATGGCGTGCTTAAGAGAGCCGCGCACACCGCTCGCCATCGCGCCGGAATGGATGCACAAGCCCGTCGTCAAAGTGTCGAACGAGCCTTCGTAGTTTCTAATCCGAAAGTTGTGGGTGGGGAGAGAATTCTGCTAATCGATGATGTCTACACCACGGGCGCTACAGTTTCAGCTTGTGCCGATGCTTTGCTCGAAGCGGGTGCACTCGAGGTGTTCGTTCTGACTCTGGCCAGACCGCGTCATCCCTGAACCAAGCTCGACTACGGACGTTTCACTGAGCCATCCGAATACTTGATTTCGATGAGCTTGTTGACTTGTACAGCTTGCACCGGGACGTCCGGCTTTACCACTCCCGCCTGATCCGCGGCGACCACCTTTGGATCATAGAAAGCGGTTAGGGGAATCTCAACTTTCTTCGTAAGAATGGCGCCGCTGAAGGGCTTGATTTTCTTATTAACTACTAACGTATACCTCGCAATTTCCTTGTTAGTGTCCGGATGAATGAAGGTACATTCCCAGGTGACTTGTTTTACTTTCTTTGGAGAATCGTTCGTCACGGCAAACTTTGCTTCAAGACGCGTGTAATACTGCTTTTGGTCATTGAAGAACGTTGAGAGTCTCGGTCTGGTGGGCCAGTCCTGATGCTCGTTTAGCAGGCTGGACTTGTCGGAGCGCAGCGCGGTACTCCGCTCCTGCGCAATATTTCGAACGTCCTGGCCGTTGATCGCGATGGTAAAGCCGAAGACGAGCAAAACCGGAAGCAGAATTCTTTTCATGTTTACCTCCCTTTGAAGGCGGGCCAACGGCCCAATGAAGATGTTGGTTGCATCAAGGGAGAGAGTATTCGAATGGCGGAAGAATACACCCGAACGAAAAGTCTGCCAAGCTTTTAGACCGTGGCAGGTGGGCGCCGAAGTTGTTTTGAAATCCTATCCACAGATTACGCAGATTTCACAGATGTTTTTGTTTGTGAAGATTTGAAAGGTATACGGGACAGCTACGCTTCCGATACCACAAATTTCAATCAATCCCTAAATGAACTGATGCTTAAATCATGCCTCCCACATTTTGCTCTTACATCTGTGAAATCTGCGTAATCTGCGGATAACGATTTCAAGCACTACTCGTAGGTTACGCAAGTTGGTTTGGAAGTCAGTTACGGCTATCATGCTTGGCCTATGCCTGAACTTTACGACCCGATTGAGCCTTACTCGACAGGCCGGCTGCGAGTCTCGCCGGTTCATGAAATCTATTACGAGCAATGCGGCAACCCAAATGGAAAGCCCGTGGTATTCCTGCACGGCGGACCGGGCGGAGGCCTGATACCTGAGTACCGGAGGTTCTTCAATCCTGAAAAGTACCGCATCGTGCTCTTCGATCAGCGTGGCGCGGGTCAAAGCACGCCGCACGCTTGTCTCGATGACAACACGACGTGGCACCTGGTGGCTGATATTGAAACGCTGCGTGAGCAACTTGGCATCGAGCGTTGGCTAGTCTTCGGCGGGTCATGGGGCAGCACTCTCTCGCTAGCTTACGCAGAGACCCATCCTGAACGTACCGAAAGTCTGATCCTTCGAGGGATCTTCCTGTGCCGGCCGAGCGAAATAAAATGGTTTTATCAGGAAGGCGCCGGCGCCATCTTCCCGGATGTGTGGGAACACTACGTTAACCAGATTCCCGAAGACGAACGCGGAGACATGGTGACCGCTTATCACCGCCGGCTCACGAGCGCCGACGAATCCGCGCGCCTCGAAGCGGCACGAGTCTGGTCAGTTTGGGAAGGGAGCACCTCGAAGCTATTCCCGGATCAGCAACTGATTGATGACTCGGGGGAAGCTCATTTCGCTCTGGCTCTGGCGCGGATCGAATGTCATTACTTCATGAACAATTGCTTTTTTGAGACGGACAATTTCCTAATCGAAAATGTGGGCAAGATTCGACACATCCCGGCTGTGATCGTGCAGGGCCGGTACGATGTCGTCTGCCCGATAACCAGCGCCTGGGACCTTCACCGAGCCTGGCCTGAGGCTGAGCTGCAGATAATTCCTGACGCCGGCCATTCCGCTCTGGAGCCGGGCATTCGCAGTGCACTCGTGGCTGCCACCGACCGCTTTTCCTAGAATGTCGTCGTAGAACAGACTTCAGTCTGTTCCCACTTTCCAAACCAATATTGAGTGGTGGGCACTAACCTTCAATAGAGGAGCGACTTTTCACTCAACAATCTTTTTTAGAAGCCAAACGCAGACTGAAGTCTACGCTACTCAGGGCTTTTGGCTTTCGCCTTTTACCAGCTTTATCGTAATATCGCTTTCAAGATGACCGGTCGAGTTCTAGTACTGAACGCATCTTACGAGCCCATCAATGTGTGCACTGAGCGGCGCGCCGTGGTGATGATCTTCAAAGGAGTCGCGCGCGTTGAGGAACATAACGGCCACATGTTGCACTCTGCGAAACTGACCATTCACGCGCCATCGGTGATTCGTTTGACCGAATACGTACAGATTCCGTTCGAGCGTCGCTCGTTATCGCGGAAAAACATTTTGTTGCGAGACCACTCCACCTGTCAGTACTGCGGCTCGCAATACCCGCCGTCGGAATTGACGCTCGATCACGTGCAGCCGCGTTCCCGCGGAGGCGAGTCGGCCTGGGATAATCTGGTTGCATGCTGCCGCCGCTGTAATCATCGAAAAGGGAATCGAACTCCGGAAGAGTCAGGGATGAAGCTCTCGCGCCGTCCGCGTGGTTTTTCTTTGCACGTGAGCCGGCAAATCATGCGTTACCTGGGACGAGCGGACCAGACCTGGCGTAAGTATCTATTCTATGAATCAGACACGTGGCAATAGCGCCCACATAGCTGCGGCTTTGTTCACGTAGAGGAGGTTTTGATGAACATGTTTTTTCTGTTCAATATGAGCAATCCCATGCTGTGGGTTTTGATAGTCGCGGTTATTTTCCTGCTGTTCGGCGGCAGCAAATTGCCTCAGCTGGCCAAGGCCTTGGGCCAGAGCAAGAAAGCTTTCAAAGACGGCCTGGCGGAAGGCGAGGCTGCCGAGGACGAGCCCAGGCGTCGAGATATTTCGGGGAATCAGTCAGCTTCATTATCTTCAGTAGATGATGAGGCGCTGTTCGAGGAAGCGCGAAGACGAGCTCGCTTGCGAGTGGCCGAAGGCGATATCCCTGCTGACCGCAAATAAGCGTAGACATTCGGGCTTCACCGAACGTCTACGAAAGTTTCGCTGGCCGTGTCATCCCACCAATGGCACGGCCGCCTTTTTTCCAGCGACCAAAGTAGCTTTGACAGTCAGCGAAAATTCCGCGCTGTGACGTTCCTCGTTGATTATTGCTGAAATCTCCTGCTCAACTTTAGACCGCCAACTTTCGGGAATCGATCTTAGCCAGCCCTTCAGCAAGAAATCCGAGACCAGCGGGGAGTTAAGGAAGGCTTCGCCTGATTCGTAGTCGAACTCTTCAATCTGTGTCCAGGATTGAATGTTCTCCAGACCGTCGCGCGCAGCAATCTCCTCGATCTGGGAAACCGTAGGCAACGACGTGATGAGCGTCTCGACATCACCTTCGTGTTCCGAGATCTCGGAGTTGTGCAGTGCTTCCCAGTAGATCGAAAAGAATTCTCCGAAGCTTGAGTACGTGGCCAGCATGAATCCAACGCTGGCTTCTGCGTTTGCTACTCTCACAACCTCAGAAACGATCGCGGGGACTCGCTCCGGGTCAATCAGGGAAAGATCCGCGATGACGAGAGCGAACTGGTCATCCGGGAAATCAAGCTTGTTAAGCGGGGTCGAGTGGAACTCGACGGCCACTTTCAAGGTTTCGGCCTTCGCGCGAGCAAGCTCGACTGACTCCTGGTTCTCTTCAACGCAAACGAGTTTGACTTTGTTGCCGACAGTCGCAGCAAGGGCGAGCGCATGGCCGCCGGTGCCTGACCCAAGGTAAAGAATCCGGCCTTGCTCTGGAAGCTTCACATGTTCATCAGCAAGCGAAGCGAAGCGCTCGCCCCAATCTCCTGCAATAAAAAGATCCTGAAGGAATGCTAATTCCTTATCCGACTTGAGTTCACCCATGGCTCACTCTGAATCCTCTTCAAAATATTTCCTGCCGCGCAGGCTTTCTGGTAAACAATGCATTTCTTCCTGGGCGTTCGGATCGCTATGCACATACCGGTAGCCTTCACCGTAACCGATCCGCTTCATCAAAGGCGTTGCCGCGTTGCGCAAGTGGAGCGGTACCGGCTCGCGCGCGGTGTCCGTCGCGTCCGCTGCCGCCGCGCTGTAAGCCCGCATCACCGCATTTGATTTGGGGGCACGCGCTAAATAAATCGTTGCTTGAGACAGCGGGAACAAAGCTTCCGGCAAGCCGATGAGTTGCGTAATCTCAGCGGCAGCCGCAGCCTGCACCATTGCCTGCGGATCAGCGAGGCCGATGTCCTCGGAGGCCAGAATGCAAAGTCGCCTGGCGATGAACACTGGATCAGCGCCGCCTTCAATCATTCGCGCCAACCAGTAAAGCGCAGCGTTCACGTCCGAGTTGCGCAATGACTTGATGAGCGCCGAAGCCAGGTTGTAGTGTTCCTCGCCGCCTTTGTCATACGCATAGCGGGCTCGACCGAGCGCTTCGATGACAGTCTCAATATTGATGTGGCGAATTCCTGCGTCGTCGGCTGCAGTCGATTCAACTGCAGCTTCGAGGCCGGCGAGAGCGACTCGAGCGTCACCCGCTGCGGAGTGAGCCAAACGATCTAATACGTCATCTGCAATCTCGGGCTGGAGTCGAGCAAGCCCTCGCTCCTCATCCGACAGCGCTCGTTGCAGAATCGCCTTTACTTCCTTTTCAGCGAGCTGATCCAACACGAGTACTCGACAGCGAGAAAGCAGCGCGCCGGTGACTTCAAAAGAGGGATTCTCGGTCGTGGCTCCAATCAGCGTCACCGTACCGTCTTCAACAGCGTGGAGCAGCGCGTCCTGCTGACCTTTGTTGAAGCGATGAATCTCGTCAATGAAAAGGATTGTGCGCTTGCCGAATTGCGCCTCGTGTCTCGCTTCGGTGATGGCTGAGCGCAGATCTTTCACGCCGGAAAAGACAGCGGAGAGCGGTACGAATCGGGAGTTGCTTTTGTCTGCCAGCAACCCACCAAGTGTTGTCTTTCCAGTTCCCGGCGCCCCCCAAAGAATCAGCGATGGCAGGTTGCCGCCGCCCTCGATCAAGCGTCGTAAGATGCGGCCTTCGCCCACCAGATGATCCTGACCCACAAACTCGCTTAGCGAGCGAGGGCGCATGCGATCAGCCAAAGGAGCGAACTGCTCGGGAGCTGTGTCAGGCGGAGGATCGCCGAATAGATTTCTGGTAGTTGGTTGCGGCATGAGCGTATGATTATCGCCTAAACGAATTGGTAGGACGAGTGGTGACCCTCGAAATTTTTTGAGCACGCGACCGCTGTCGATAATTCTGTTTGCATTAGCCCTCGATTATGTATTAATAGAGGCGTCAAATCCGAAATAATCCAAGGATTATCATTCTCAAGGAAGAGAATACCCGGTCATGAATGTTCAATGGAACGCGCGGCGGATCTGGTTCGTATAGCCAACGAGCGCAAAAACATTGAGTGTTTTTGACGGAAAATAGAGGAACCGGAGTGGAGGTCAGCGATGAGTGACGCTAAGGACGTAATGAAGGTGGCAGGGATGATCTTGCTGGGCGTGTTTGTAGTTTCGGTTGGTATTCCAATCGTGCTGGCTGCCGCTGGAATCACACTTGGCATTTTGGGCTTTTTATTTCACGTCGCCGTGATCGTCATCAAAGTTGCCGTTCTGCTGGCTATCGGTTACCTGATTCTGGTTGGCGTCCGAGCTTTGCTGAGGTAGCTTAGTTGCCGCGAATTTAGTTTACTGGTCTTTTCCTTTTCCTCACGAGCCTCATTTCTTGACTGTATCTAGAGCCCGCCGGATAATGCTCATGTTTTCCCACCGGAAAGGCATGACGAAGTAACTCCTGAACAACGTTTGGATCGACTGGAAAGAATCGCGAAATTATTCGCGAGGAAAGGTTTTAAGGTGCGAAACAAGGTGTCTGAGCATGATGTAAGAATTAACGCCATACTCGACGCTCAAATCGCTAATGAGGATCGATTCGCAAAACTAGCTGAATCGCTTGATCGACTTGCCGAATCGCAGGTTCATAGCGACAGGCGATTAGATGCGTTGATTGACATAATCCGTCAACGAAATGAGGGACACTCCCCATCTGACTCCTGATTTTGCGGTGTCATGCTTAAGGCTGACTGCAGAAAGACGGACTATGACGATCAGAGCCACTAAAGTTTTCACGCCGGGAGCATTTCCGGAACACACTTACGTCGAGCGCCAAGGTGCGCACTTGGAGCGGAATTTGAGGGATGCCCTTGATACGTCGGGCATGATTGTAGCTCTCGCGGGCCCTTCCAGGTCTGGCAAGACTGTTCTTGTTGAGAAAGTGGTTGGCCAGCAGGAGCTAATTACTATTCAAGGTACGGGTATTAAACGTCCTGAAGACCTGTGGGACCATGTGTTGGATTGGATGGACACTCCTGCGGAACGTGACAAGGGGACGACGAATACCGGCGAGTTGAATGCAGGGCAAACTTAGCGCCTCCACATCTGTATTTGGACTAGTTAAGGGTGAAACCGAAGGCGAGCAGGGATATCCGTAAGTCAGGCGCGTGAAACGACCGCTAGATACCGGAGACGCGGGCTCCAACAAGTGATTGAGGAAATTGCCGGCAGCGACTACGTTCTCCTGGTGGACGATTATCATTACATGAGTCGAGAGATTCAAGTAGAAGTCGCTAAGAGCTTGAAGGAGGGGGTTCGCCAAGGATTGAAAATCTGCACAGCGTGTGTGATACATCGCGGTGATGATGTCGTCCGTTCAAATCCCGAGCTGAGAGGCCGGGTTCGAGCTATCGATATAACGTACTGGATAGTTGAAGACCTGCGTCAAATCGCTGCTTTCATATGTCGAAGTTGGCACTTGACAGATTTCCTGATGAGCGTGTCATCGATTGGGACGAGCAAAAACAAGTGCTTGATATCCCGGATCCGTACCTGCTCTTTTACCTTCGATGGTCTGGCAGGTTGTTAGAAGCCTAACATTACGCGCAAAATGTTGTTCTCCGCATTTGGGTTTCAAACGCAATCCATTTCGCTTGGGGATCATCTGAAAGGCTCCGCTGATTGCATCGATCTGATCATCGGGTGCGCCGTTGGGAAAAGATGTTGCTTCATCGAGGAAATCCGAGATCCAATTTCCCTCACAAGTTTGACGTTGCCTTGTTCAGCGCGGCTCGCCACAGGGAGCGCGCGTGAGACCGTGTCACGGTCAACGCGAATCGACCTTAGGGAAATACGGAGAATGGGATTGATGGGAGCGGATTGTTCAGACTCTCATACATTAAACCTGAAGTTAACGATATCACCTTCCTGCATGATGTAGTCCTTGCCCTCGAGACGGAGTAGCCCCTTCTCCTTTGCCGCCGCATAAGAACCAGCGCCCATCAAATCGTCGTAGCCTACAATCTCAGCCTTGATGAACCCGCGCGCGATGTCGGAATGAATTGCGCCGGCAGCATCTTGTGCTCGAGAACCCTGTGAAATTGTCCAGGCGCGAGCTTCCTTCTCGCCCGCAGTCAGGAAAGACATCAAGCCCAGCACTCGATACGCGCTTTTGATTAGCTTGTCAGCGCCGCTGCTGGTTAAGCCCAACGACGAAAGATACTCGTGTTGTTCTTCCGCTGACAGCTCGACGAGGTCTGCTTCAAGACGAGCGCATATGACCACGCATTCCGAGTCCTCGCTCGCTGCGATTTCCTGCACAGCCCGCACGTGCTGATCTTGCTCCGGAGCTGACAGAGTGGACTCGCTTACGTTGGCCGCGTAAATCGTCGGCTTCATTGTCAGCAAGAAGTAGTTGCGCGTGATGGCCAGCTCTTCCGCGGTGAAGTCGATGCTTTTAGCAGGCTTAAACTCCTCAAGCACGGGATGCAGCTTATCCAAAACTTCGAGTTCTGACTTCGCAGTCTTGTCACCGCTCTTCGCAGCCTTTTGCACACGCTCGCGCCGTCGTTCCACGGTAGCGAGGTCGGCGAGCGCCAGCTCAATCTGAATGGTCTCGATGTCGCGCTTGGGGTCGATTGATCCATCCACGTGCGGCACAGCCTCATCTTCAAAGCAACGGACCACCTGGATCATTGTGTCCGTTTCGCGAATGTTGCTGAGAAATTGATTACCCAGACCCTCGCCCTTTGAAGAACCGCGCACCAATCCGGCGATGTCCACAAACTCAACGCTGGCTGGAACGAGCACCGTCGTCTTGACGATCTTTGCCAGCGGCGCCAGGCGTTCATCGGGTACAGCTACCACGCCGACATTCGCCTTGGTGCTGGAGAACGGGTAATTGGAGATGAGACCCGACGATTGGGCCGTTACGGCATTGAAGAAAGTTGTTTTCCCGACGTTGGGCAAGCCAACGATACCTGCACGAAGCATGAATTCTCCTTTACTGAAAACTAACCGATAAGATGTCGAGATGCAAAGGAAGGCTTTAGGTCTTTGGAGTGCGATGACCTGTCATCGCGTTCGCCCGCGGCGGCTCGACACTGCGGGCTTTGATAATAGACTGTTTTCGACAACTTGCTGCGACGGGTCGCAGCGACGAAAGCGCCGACAGGTCGGCGCACTCCAAATTAGGGCGCTACCAAAGACCGGAGACCCAAGACCTTCTTTGTGCATTTCGCGTATAATCCCGACTCGTATTAACGAATTCTTACTTCTCGACTGATTTCATCAAAGCCAGGATGGCCGGCAGGCATCTGGCCCATGCGTCCTGATGATTCTTTCACTTTCGCTTGCGCTGCTCGTCACTGTCAGCGGCGCCATCGCAACATACCTTTATGACGAAGAAACCTCACTGGGCTCGAGGCTGTGCACCGGTGCGTGTATCGGACTCGCGTCATTTGGCTTGATTGGATTTGTTTTCGCGTCCCTGCTTGGGCTCAAACCGTTTTCGATATTCCTGACCACGCTGTTCACATGTGCTCCTTTCGCTTTGTTTTTCGTTGAAGATCAACGGCAAATAATTCAGGCAGACGTAACTGCAGCTGTGGACCGAGCTCGACAAATTATTGCTTCGCCCAACCTCTCAGACCTGGGTTATGCCGGGTTCTACGTGATGGTGGCGATTCTCGCGTGGTTGACCTTCGACCGGGCCATGATCGTAAAGCCTGAAGGCATCTATACGGGTGTCTTGAACAATTTTGGTGACCTGCCTTTTCACCTGAGCGTGATCAGCAGTTTCGCTTTTGGTAATAACTACCCTCCTGAAGATCCGACGTTTGCCGGCGTGCGGTTCACTTATCCGTTTCTGACAGACTTCATTTCGGCGATCTTCGTTCGTTGCGGCGCCAGTCTGCGGGCGTCGATGTTGATTGAAAACATCTTGCTCGCGGTCGCGTTCGTAGGCGTGCTGCATCGATGGGCTTGGGAAATGTTGCGTGATCGTGTCGCAGCGATACTGACGCCGTTGCTCGTACTCTTGAACGGCGGCTTTGGGTTTGCTTTATTGTTCGACTTCACGAGCAAGAATGAGAACGGATTGTTTGGCGTGCTCACGCACTTGCCGCCGTCGTTCACAGTTATTCCGGAAACAGCGTGGCGTTGGGGTAACGCGATCTCCTCTTTGATCGTGCCGCAGCGAGGCATCCTGCTGGGCTTGCCGCTCGCAGTCATCGTCTTTACTCAATGGTGGATTGCGACTAAGCCAGAGAGCGAAAAAGCCGCGGAGGCTGAGGCCGGCGCTGCCTCAGGCGCAAAGAAGAAACAAAAAAACCAACAGAAATCTGATTGGGGAGCGCAAAAGCTTTCGAAAGAGAGTGAATCAAGTGTGGATTCTTTTTCGTCTCTCCTTGCCAACCCAACTGCGCGCATGGTTGCAGCCGGGATTTTTGCCGGACTGCTGCCGTTGACTCATGCGCACAGCTTTGTCGTGGTGATGGGAGTCGGCGCCTGCATTGCTTTGCTGCAGCGGAGTTGGCGTCTTTGGATCACCTTCGCCGTCGTGGCTTCTATCATCGCGATTCCGCAGATGTGGTGGTCGACCAGGCACAGTGCGGTGAACGCGGCGAGCTTTTTTGCGTGGGAATTTGGATGGGACCACCACGAAGATAATCCGGTGTGGTTTTGGTTCAAGAATACCGGACTGTTCGTGCCACTGCTGGTTATCGCCATACTCTGGCGAAGCAAGGAATATCTCATTCCCCGCCGCTTACTGGTTTTCTATTTGCCTTTCACGCTCTGCTTTATCGTTCCTAACATGGTTAAGCTGGCGCCATGGATTTGGGACAACATCAAGGTTCTGTTTTACTGGTGGCTGGCGTCGGCGCCGCTGGTGGCGATCCTGCTCTCGCGTTTGTGGAAAGGGGGATTCGAGCGCAAGCTAATTGCCGCAGGTCTTCTCGGCTGTCTGATCCTTGCCGGGGCTTTAGACGTCTTGAGTATCATCACGCGCTCGGGCGAGTATCAGCTCTTTGATCCGAATGGGGTTCGCTTTGCAGAAGTAGTCAAACAACAAACGCAACCGCGGTCCTTGGTGATGCATGCTCCAGTGCATAACACACCGGTGTTCCTGAGCGGCAGAAGATCGCTGATGGGTTACCCCGGACACATTTGGACACACGGCCTTGACTTCGGACCCCGCGAGACTGAAATAAAGAGAATCTATTCAGGTTCGCCAGACGCGCAGATGCTGCTAACGAAGTACGAAGTTGATTATGCGGTGGTGGGACCGTTGGAAAAGTTAGTCATGCCTGTAAACGAGCAGTTCTTTAACAGATTCACGAAGGTTGGAGAAGCAGGTGAGTACCGGCTCTATAAAATCAAGCCGTAATAAACCAACTATTCAGCGCAATGCGCGCGGCGAGAAGGAGATGCCCGCAGCCACCGATGCTGTGGATATCTCTCAAAGATCGTGGTTGATTGGTTCAATTTCGATCATGGCGGTCGCGGCGCTGGTGCGGCTCTACAATCTACCGCTCGTGCCGTTCCATCACGATGAGGGGGTCAACGGAAACTTCCTGGTACACCTGGTCCGCGATGGTGTCTACCGCTACGATCCCGAGAATTACCACGGGCCTACTCTTTATTATTTCTCGGCAATTATCCCCTGGGTAACGCGGTTTCTTTTTGGCGTCTCCGCGCGAGATACATACGGTCTTACCACTTTTAATACGAGACTAATTACCAGCCTTTTCGGATTAGGCACGATTTGGCTTGTGCTTTCGTTACGGCGCCGGCTGGGAGCCGTAGCCTCGTTAGCCGGCGCAGCTTTGCTGACCTTGTCGCCGGGCGCGGTCTACCTTTCTCGATACTTCATTCATGAGTCGCTGTTTGTTTTCTTCACGTTGGGAATTGTGGTGGCGTTCGTTAAGTATTACGACGAAGGACAAGCTGTTTACCTGGTTCTGGGAGCAGCGTCGGCGGGACTCTTATTTGCAACCAAAGAGACTTGGATTATTTCTGTAGGTGTGCTTCTGATTGCCTGGCCTTCGACCCACATTTATAGATGGTTGTGGCGCGTGTCCGGCTTTGAAGAAAAAGGCGAATCTCCATCGCAGTGGATGCAGAGAACAGTCACACGTCTGGGTGGGCCAATGCAGGTAGCGATCGCAGCCTTCATTGCAGTCGCTGTCTGCATAGTGATCGCAATCCTGTTTTATTCGTCGTTCTTCACCAACGGGAAGGGCGTGTCCGATTCGCTGAAGACTTTCCAGATCTGGACCAGGACCGGACGCGAAGCTCATGTTCACAGCGCCCGCACGTATATTGATTGGCTGTGGGCCGAGGAAGGGACGCTGTTAGTGTTGGGCGCGCTGGGCGCCATTGCCACCGTCTTCAAGCCAAAAAACTCAATGGCACTTTTTTGTGCATTGTGGGCCTTTGGCATTCTCGCCGCCTATTCCCTCGTGCCGTACAAGACGCCCTGGCTGGGATTAAATTTTATTGTGCCGTTAGCGATCATCAGCGGCTACGCATTCCAGTCATTGTATGAATACGCCGGCAGTGAGCTTTCGCGACCTGTCGTCATGGTGGGTGTGCTGGCTCTTTCGATCTGCACCTACCAGATGATCGTGCTGAACTTTGTTAAGTACGATAATGACGCCTACATCTACGTTTACGCGCACACGCGACGCGAGACGCTGGCCATGCTTGATGAAATCGACAAGATTGCAAAACGAGCAGGCACCGGCTTCGACACGGGGATAACAATAACGTCACCTGAATACTGGCCGTTGCCATGGTACTTCCGCGACTACAAGCGAGTGGGATACTACCAACGTGTGGCGCTGACCACCGAGGCCGTCATCATCGCCTCTGAAGGACAAAAGGCGGAAATTCAGCAAACCTTCGGCGACCGCTATCGGCAGGTGAATTCGAAGTTCCCACTTCGACCGGGAGTTGACCTGCTTCTGTATGTTCGCAAGGACCTCGCCGGTCCTTGAAGAGTGGCACGGCGTCCCGCCCGTGAATGCGCGCGAGTGGCACGGGCGTCCCGCCCGTGAATGCGCGCGAGTGGTACGGGCGTCCCGCCCGTGAACGTGCGCGAGTGGCACGGGCGTCCCGCCCGTGAACGCGCGTCATTGGCTCCGTAACTGTTAACTCGTAACTCGTCTGTAGTGACGATTCATCGGCAGGATGCCGATGCCACATCAAACCATTATGAAACGCTACTTACCATTAATCATCATCGTTGCCGTTCTACTCATCGGCGCGACTGCGTTTTTTGCCATCTATCGATCGCGACAGAGCGGGACGAACGCCGTGTTTAGCACTCCCTCGCCGACAGCGAACAGTCCCACAACCAAAGCTTCGCCGCCATCCTCCACTCCATTTCCAAAACCGACGAATCTGCCCGCAGGTCTTTCCGTGACCGTCGAGGAGTTCGGTGACTACCAGTGCCCGCCGTGCGGACGGCTCCACCCGGAAATCAAGAGTATCGAGCAGGAATATGGCAATCGCCTGGTCTTCGTCTTTAGGAATCTTCCTTTGACGAAGATTCATGCAAACGCGCTAATCGCTGCGAAAGCAGCCGAAGCAGCCCGACTTCAACAAAAGTTTATCCAGATGCATGACCGGCTTTACGAGCGCCAGGACGAATGGAAGGACGAGAAGGATCCCCGGCCAACCTTTATCAGGTATGCGGGTGAGCTCGGTCTCGACACCGACCGGTTCGACCGCGACATTGACGGCCCCGCCGTGCAGCAGCGGTTAGCGGACGACCAGAAACGGGCCGATTCCATGGGCGTCCAGGGCACGCCCACCGTCTTCGTTGAAGGTCGCGAAATGAAGAACGAGGTGACCAATGGCGAAGGCATCCGGAAGGGAATTGACCTCATGCTCGTAAAGAAGGCAAGCGGACAGTAACCCGGCCTGCCCAGCGATGCGAAAGGCTTAAGCTTGTAAGAGCCCTCAATTTCCAACACTTAAGGGCCTCTAACCTCAAGTTTTGGTTGACATTCTAAGCACCGGACACTTATAGTGCTCCCCCGTACGTTGACCCAGGCAAATACTGCCAGCTATGCTTGGGGCCTTATCAAAATCGAACGAACGGAAGCATGTTCAAACTCCAACGCCTCGAAATTACCGGCTTTAAATCCTTCGCCGACTACACCGAAATTGTCTTTACTGGAGACGGAATCACCGCCGTCGTAGGTCCTAACGGGTGTGGCAAAAGTAATGTTGCTGACGCCATTGCCTGGGTTTTGGGTGAGCAGCGGGTAAAGCACCTGCGCGGTGCGGAGATGAAGGATGTCATCTTTCAGGGCTCCCGCAATCGCCAACCCAGCGGCATGGCCGAGGTGACTCTCCATCTGGTTCGTGACGAGACCCTCGAAAACGAGCCTGACATCCAGGACATTGATTCAACTCTCGAGCAGATCGACGAGCACGCAGTCAGCTTCACAGAAGAGAATGAGGCTACTGAGATTGAAGCCATAGCTGAGACGGCTGACGCTCCCATCGAAGCCAGCGCTGAACCCGCTGTCGAGTCCGAAGAAGCCGTCACTGCTTCCCCGCGCGCGAAGCTTCAACACAAGCGTCACTGGCGCCGTCGCAACCTGGCGCTCGAATTCGCTCCGGGCGAGGCAGTCTCCGTTTCTCGCCGGCTCTATCGTTCAGGTGAAAGTGAGTACCTCCTTAACGACAAGCTTTGCCGGCTGCGCGACATTCAGGATTTGTTTTCAGGCACCGGACTTTCGGGCGGACACTACGCCATCATCGAACAAGGACGCATCGGCCAGATCCTTTCAGCCAAGCCGATGGACCGTCGCACGATCATTGAAGAGGCGGCCGGCATCACCAAGTTTCGCGTGCGGCAGCGCGCAGCCGAAGCCCGCCTCGAATCTGCGCGTGGAAACCTGTCTCGCCTGTCAGACATCGTCTCGGAAATTGATCGGCAAGTTAATAGTCTGCGAAGACAGGCAGCCAAGGCGCGACGCTATCGAGTCCAGCGTGACGAACTTCGTGAGCTTCTCCGCAGCGTGTACGTTGCTGAAGACCGAAAGCTCGTGCTGCTCCTCGATGAGTCGCAAACTCAACTTGAAACGATCACCCAGCAGGAACGAGATCTGGCTGCGGAGTTAGCGCGTCAGGAAGAAGAGGCGCGCAACGCTACTCAGGAAGCTCGTCGACTCGAAGACAGTTTGTCTCAGGCTCGAGCAGCAGCCGCCGACGCAGCCTTGCAGCGAGACCGTGAAGCTCGCGAGCGCATCTATCAACAGGAACAGATAACGAGTCTTAATAAACGGCATTCCGACGTACGACTTGAAATAGAAGCCTTATCAGCCCGGCTGGATTTGATCAGGCGTGAAACCGAACGTTTGAGCGAGCAGGATGGCAAGCTCCGCGCTGAAAGTGAAGAGAGCGCTCTTTCGCTGCAGACTGCTGAAGAGGCATATGCCGAAAAGTTGGCGGCCGCCGCCGGCGCTGAGGCTGAGATTGAACGCGCTCGGGGTGAGTTGCTTTCGCACACAGCCGTAGCCGAACGTTTACGAGAAATTGCGCGACAGCTCGAAGGCACGCTGGAGAGGTTGACCCAGCAGTCCGAGGGTCTTGCGCACGAAGGGGAACGCGCGACAGCGCAGTTTACTCAGCACAAAGAAGCTGCCGATAAGCTTGATGAAGAGATTCGCGTGGCGCGCGAATACGTAACGCAACTCAACGCTGAACGCACTTTGGCTGTTGATGCCGTCGTCCAGGGGCACGAAAGAGTCAGCGATACCGATGCAGAATTGACTCGAGTGCGTGACGAGTATTCGCGAACTCGACACCGGCTCGAAAGCCTGAAGGAATTGGATCAGCGGCGCGCCTATTACTCTTCGGCAGTGCAGTTCGTGTTTTCACAGACTGACACGACGCGAGATTTCCACCATCTGGGCACGCTTGCAGACCTGATTAACGTTGACGCGAAGTGGGAACGGGCTGTCGAAGGTGTTTTCGGTTCGGCGCTTCAATCGATCGTAGTTC
Source organism: Pyrinomonadaceae bacterium (assembly GCA_035572035.1). GTDB lineage: Bacteria > Acidobacteriota > Blastocatellia > Pyrinomonadales > Pyrinomonadaceae > JAOAPY01. The sequence goes on from DATNBH010000071.1 coordinate 42,003, forward strand.
CCACGCCCGATGATGCGGTGCGAGCGGCACGATGGCTGCGCGAAAATAACGCCGGCCGCGCCAGTTTTCTCGTAGCGGGATTACACGGTGGCAGCGATGAGGTGACTTTGGAGTTCGAGATTGTCGAGCAAGCGCCGACGCATATCTCGTTTGCAGAAGAACCGCTTGAGAATCTGAGAATAGGTGATCTGCTCGGAGCTGCTCGCGAGTTGACTGCCGTTCTGAATCGAACACTCGCTCACAAGATGAACGCTCGTCTGGCCTCGAGCCTGGATGACGCGATGAGCAGATCGCTTGCGACGGGCGACGTCTACGTCACCTTAAATGGCGATTGGGTCGCAACAGGCCAGCTCGTCAACGCCGGCGATGCGCGCGCGTTGGAAGAAGGCGCCGGCTTGCTCGCTTTCAAGCGTGAACTGCGGGAGCTTGAAGCGAGGGCTGAAGCTTTCCACGGCGAGGTCACAATTGCGGAACGGGCAGTGAATGATGCTCGCGGCCGCATGGTCGGGTTGGAAGACGCGGTTGTCCTGCTGAATGAAGCGATTGGTCGCGAGGAGCGCGAAGCAATCACCAGAGAGCTCACCGCCAGCGGCTTGTTACAGGACATCGAACGTGCTGAGCGACATTTGCGCGTAGTAGCCGATGACACGGCGCGGCTCGATGAAGAGCGCGCGACGCTCACTGAAAAGCGTTTGAAGACACTCGCCGATGCGGATGCCGCTGAAGCGTCGCGATTGGCAGCAACTGAAGCTGTGAACACTGCCACAGCGTTGCTCGCTGAGGCTCGCCGTTCGGCGGAATTACAGAATGAAGGCCTGGGAACTCAGCGCGCGGCGGCCGCCGCCGCCGGTGAGAGACGTCGAGCCACGTCGTCCGAGTTACGCCGGTTGGAAAACGAGGCGACTGAGCTCAATGCCAGAATTGAACGCCATTCTTTTGAATTGGTCGAGATTACCAATCGGCTTGACGAGTTGGGCCGTTCGATTCAGGAGATTGATGCCCGCCTGGCAGTTGCCGGCGAGGAACGTGCTCGCGAAGAGCAGCTGATATCGGATGCTGCCACAACCCTGGATCAAGCGCGTGTCCGTGCTGATTCACTGGCAGCGGCTCTGTCCGATCTGAATCGCAGCGCTGGTGAAGTCCGCGACGCGCGCGGAGCGATCGAAGTTCAGAAGGCAGAAGCGCAAGCACGGCTCTCCTTTGTTCATGAGAACTGCGCCGCTGAACTCAATCAATCTCTCGAGGAAGTCGCGCGCGAACACACGCTGGCGGAAGATTTTGATCTTGATGCCGGTCATGCTCGCGTTGAAGATTTGCGCACGCGTCTTGAAGGTTTTGGCGCCGTCAACATGATGGCTTTGGAAGAGCTCGCGGAAGCGGAGGAACGGTTGCTGTTCCTGACTGCTCAGCGCCAGGACATCGTTGCAGGCATTCACTCCACGGAAGAGGCTCTCCGAGAAATCAAGCGCCGTTCACGCGAACGCTTCCGCAACGCTTTCGAGCAAATCAATCGCAATTTCGGCGAGCTGTTCCAGGAATTGTTTGGTGGCGGGCGCGGCGAGATGAGCTTGATCGATGCAGACGATGTGCTCGAATCCGGCATCGATGTCATTGCCCAGCCGCCCGGAAAACGGCTTCAAAACGTGCTCTTGTTGTCGGGCGGAGAGAAGGCAATGGCGGCCCTCGCTCTCGTGCTGGGCATCTTCCACTATCGTCCGGCGCCGTTCTGTCTACTGGACGAGGTCGACGCGCCACTTGACGAAGCAAACGTGGGGCGGTTTACTGATAAGGTCGTCCAGATGTCGGCGAACACGCAGTTCATCGTGATTACGCACAATAAGCGCACGATGGAGATGGCGCGCGCATTGTACGGAGTGACGATGGAAGAAGTCGGCGTCTCAAAACTTGTATCGGTAAAATTTGAATGAGTAAAAGATTAAGACACGCAAAATTAGCCGCCGTGCTCGGAATTTTGGGTGCGGCGGTTTTGGCTATAGGGCAGTCACACCGGTCTAATCCGCAGAACCTGGACACCGGCAGCGCCGTTCCCAACGCGAAAAGCAATTCACGGCAGCAGCCATCGCCCAGTCCCTCGCCCCGACGCCAGGAAAACAAGAAGCCTGCTGATCCTACGAAATACACCTACGAGTTCTCGCAGCCGCAGTTTACGACTCCACACATTCTGATCGAGCACGACGCACTGGGGAATGGGAAGATTACGTTCGAGCGGCAGGGAGAATCCACTCCCCTGGTTGAACAGGTTGAGTTATCGACTGCAGCGTTAGGTCGCGTTCTCGGGCTGTGGAGTGATTTGCACTTTCTGGACAGCGCTGAGGACTACCAGTCATCCAAACAGTTTCCGCACCTCGGGACAATGAAAGTGGGAATGGATGACGGTAAGCGCAAGCGAATTGCAGAGTTCAACTGGACCAATAACCGGCTGGTGTCTTCGTTGGCGAATGAATACCGGCGCGTCGCCGACCAGGCTGTCCTGGTGTTTGATCTCAACGTGGCTCGTGAGAACCAGCCGTTGAATGCGCCGAAATTGATGGATTACTTTGATTCGCTGCTAACCCGCAGCGGTCTCTCAGATCCTTACCAGCTCGTGCCGCTGCTACGAGAAATGACGACGGACGAGCACCTGCCTTTGATTGCGCGCAACCAGGCGACGCGACTACTGAAGCGTATCGAGAAATAACTGAATCCGGCAAAGTCATTGAGGGCCTTGCCGTATTCGCCTACCCTATGTAGAATGCTGACTAGAAAGAATACTAGCTGAGTAGGCGAAGGTGATGCATGGGTAGAGCTTTCTTGTCTTACGCGTCGACGGTCATCCTGCAGGCAGTAGCGACTGGCTATCAGCACGGCTTTGACATCATGGATATGACGGGCTTGCCCGGCGGTACTGTTTATCCAGCTTTGCGACGGCTCGAGACCTCGGGTTATGTCGCTTCGAAGTGGGAGCAACACCGGATAGCTCGCCAGGAACTACGCCCGCCTCGTCGCTACTACGAACTCACGCGCAATGGCCATGAAATATTGGCCGAAGCAGTGAAGCGTTACCGGCTCCTCGAGCAGAGTCCTTTGCCGAAGCGCGATCCAAAGCCGTCAAGAGCCTGAGGATGAAAACTGTGGCGCTGTTCCCCCAATTCCGGAATGTCTTTTCCAGACCTTACTTCGCGCTGATCACATTGATTGGAATCATTGTGCCCAGACGATTGCGCGCTGACTGGCGTCAGGAATGGGAAGCAGAGCTTCATCATCGCGAATTGATTCTGGCCGCATGGGATCGGCTGGACTGGAGAAACAAACTTCATTTGCTGCGGCGCAGTGCAAGCTCGAGCTGGGATGCTTTATTGCTCCAGCCTCGCAGATGGGAGGATGAAATGATTCAAGATTTACGATTTGCGGTCCGGATGCTGTTAAAGAACAAAGGCTTCACCCTGGTGGCTGTGCTGTCGCTGGCGCTTGGCATCGGCGCAAACACTGCCATCTTCAGCGTACTGGATGCGGTGATGCTCAAATCGCTTCCGGTGCCGGAACCGGAACGCCTCGTCCTCTTTGGCGAAGGACATCAGGCAGGAGTCACCAATGGGTTTCCCAATGGCAGTCGAGACCTCTTCTCCTATCCTTTCTATCAGCAAGCGCGCCAGGATAGCGCCGCATTCTCAGATATCGCAGCAGTGTTGAGCATAACCTGGGGAGTTCACGGCAGCGTCAACAGCGGTACTACGAGTGGAGAAATAATTCCCATTAATGTCCAGCTGGTGTCCGGCGCGTATTTTCCGGTGCTGGGTGTTCGCGCCAATCTGGGTCGCACCCTCAGTTATGAAGACGATCTAATTCCTGGAGGACATCCGCTCGCTGTGGCGAGTTATTCATGGTGGCAGCGCCGCTTGGGATCCGATCCAGCCGTGATAGGCAAGACGGTCAAGATTGATCAGGTTGCCTACACGATTGTCGGTGTTACGCCGAGAGAGTTTTTTGGTACGACGGTTGGGGAAGCTCCGGATCTGTGGGTGCCGCTGGCGATGGAAAAACAATTGCCTCCGGCCTTTTGGGACGGTCGTAATAACCCGCTGTTTCAATCCCTCAACCTCATTGGCAGATTGAAAAACGGCGTCACTCAGTCGCAGGCGAGTGCGGAGGTCAATCTTCGCTTTAACCAGTTTCTATTGCAGCAGGCCGGCAATCAACCCACCGCAGCCCGTCTGCAGGACATCTCGCGAGCGCGCGTTGAATTGACGCCCGCAGGTCGAGGGCTTTCTGACCTGCGCAGACAGTTTTCACTCTCGCTGAAGATATTGATGGCTGTCGTCGGACTGGTCCTGGTGATTGCCTGCGCTAACGTGGCGAATCTTCTGCTCGCGCGCACGACCGCTCGTCAAAAAGAGTTCGCGGCGCGGCTGGCAATTGGCGCGGGCCGCTTCAGATTAGTTCGCCAACTATTCACTGAGAGCTTATTACTGGCCAGTCTCGGTGGCTTCGCTGGAGTTCTGCTGGCCTGGTGGGGAAGTCGCTTGCTTGTGCTCATGGCATCGAGCGGTCCTGAAGCTTTGCCTCTCGACGTACGGCCTAACCTCCGCATCCTTGGATTTACGCTGCTCGGAGCATTGCTGTCTGCTGTCGTCTTTGGCACTGGGCCTGCGCTCCGCGCGGCGCGTATTCAACCAGCAAACATACTCAGAGGCGGCAAAGGCGCCGTGCGTGCAGGAGCTGAGAGCCTTCTCGGAAAATCGATCGTGTTAGCTCAAGTCGCACTGTCGCTGTTGCTGCTGGTTGGCGCCGGTCTTTTTGTGCGCACGCTCATAAATCTCGAGAAGGTACCCACGGGATTCAATCAGCAGAACGCAATGTTATTCAAGATCGATACGTCGACGCTGGGTCTCAAAGACGAAAAATTGACTCCGTTGCTTCACGAGGTCGAAGACAAGGTGCGAAGCGTGCCGGGAGTTGAGGGTGCCGCGTTCTCGTTCTTCGTTTTTAATCAAGGTCAGTGGTCAAGTCGAGCCTTCACTCGTGATGCGGGCGCAGCGAATGGAGAAGGCCGTCAGGTAAGGAACAATACTGTGGGAGCGGATTATTTTTCGGTCATGGGAATTCCCCTGGTGTCTGGCCGGGGCTTCAACGTGCAGGACACTGACAAATCTCTAGCCGTCGCCGTAATCAGTCAAACCATGGCAGAACGGTTTTTCCCAAATGCCTCGCCGCTAGGCAAGCGTTTCGGGATCGACGGCCCCGACTCCAAAGACAAAATTGAGATTGTCGGTGTGGTCAAAGACGCGCGTTACGGAGATCTGACGGAGGAGTTCGGACCAATGGCGTATTATCCTTATGCGCAAAACCCGGGCGCTCTCGATAACTTCGTGGTGCGTTTCTCAGGCCCGCCGGAGACGACGATCCCCCACGTACGGCAAGCAATCAAAGGTGTCAATCAGAATCTACCGATCGACGACGTAGTAAGCTTGTCCGATCACGTTGGCCGTTCGCTCATTCAGCAGAAACTGATTGCGCGGCTCGCCTCGTTCTTTGGACTGCTTGCGTTGTTGCTCGCGTGTGTTGGTTTGTACGGGATTCTCTCCTACTCGGTAGCGCGGCGCACGAATGAAATCGGCATTCGGATGGCGCTCGGAGCACAGCGTCGTGATGTGCTCTGGCTGGTGATGCGGCAGGCGCTCCTGTTGGTAGTCGGAGGCGTGGTGATCGGGCTCGGAGCGGCTTACTACGCGACGAGAATTGCCGAGCAGCTGTTGTATGGCTTGAAACACAACGATCTTACGACCCAGTTGGGAGCGACTTTGCTTCTTATACTCGTGGCTGTGCTCGCGGGATATCTGCCGGCACGAAGAGCGGCTCGGGTTGATCCGATGGTTGCCTTGAGGGATGAGTGAGTGCGTGGCATCGGCATCCTGCCGATGTTGCGTTGAATAAGGGCCTGTTACCTGGCATCACAACATCGGCAGGATGCCGCTGATCGAGGCTAGCGAGTGCTGATGTCACTTCATCGGCAGGATGTCGCTGATCGAGGCTAGCGAGTGCTGATGCCACAACATCGGCAGGATGCCGATGCCACGTTAGCGCAGTGGGTTGCCGAAGGCGACGTGCCAATGGAGGTGCTTTGAATCCTGGTAGTTTCCGAGATTCGTTAGCACGCGGCAGGCGCCGAATTCTTTCACCACTTGATCTGCTACTGTGCGAACCACGTCGAGCAACTCAAGCAGAAGACTGTTGTCCTCGATAGTTAATAACGAGCCAACGTGTGTTTTGGGAATTACGACGATGTGGACTGGATAAAATGGCCGTGTGTGATGAAAGGCAAGAACTCTGTCGGTTTCGAATACTTTCTCAACCGGCGTTTTACCGCTGAGCGCTTCATTGCAGTAAAAGTCCTGAGTCGTCATTAGAGCAACAGGCTCTCCACTCGATGAGCATGGACGACTTCTTCGCAAGGTGACCACGCCAACACCGTAAACCTGCCGTCCTGCGATGCCACCAGAGATAGCGCGCCACGCTGGTCCTGCACAAACTGAGCGGCGGAAAGATGCCTGGTCCCACCGAGCTCGATGGCCGGAATAATAGCAGGCTCACCGCCTAAGATTGGCTCTGTAAGAATCACGCGTTCGACTTGAACGCCTCCCAGTCGTCGAACGATCTTTGCTCCAAACGCCAGTAGCTCGTACTGATCACTGATGAGTGCAGCTCCGTCCACTGCCGTTAATCCGGCCATCGCATCAACTGCATCAATGAATTGCTCCTGCCAGGTTTGCTCGGTACGGCGACTGGGATCCTGTCGCATTAACTCCGCCAGTTCTGAATACGGCGGTGAGACGGCGTAAGTAGCCGGTTGCAGGATCGACTCGCGCCAGGTCTCAGAGCCGTGCGGTACCACGAGCAGCAATCCACCGCGTCCGTGCGAGCGCATGGAGACGGCGAGTTGGACCAAGACATTGACTGAGTCACTGGCGCTCGCTCTGGCGCCGAAATCCAACAGTGAGGTGAGCAGGTCCGGACAATCAGGCAGATTGGTGCCACGCTCATCTACAACCTTGATTTGGTCGCCCTTTAAGACGACAACGTTTACATACTTTCCCGTGTCCTGGCCGCGTCTGTATTTGACGACCAGCAGACCGGGCTCAATTACTTCCAGCACCAGGCAGAGCTTTGGAATTCCGCGGGTTGTGCCCCACACCGTTAATTCATTCTTGTTTTCGGGCGCGTGCCAAACACCGAGATGAATTCCCGGACGCTCAACGGCTGGCGCCAGTCGAGAAAGATTATGCGGTGTTAAGGGAAGTTGCCGAGCAAACTGGAGAGGTTCTCCGGCTTGTTCGGGCGGGACAAAGGCCAGTGAGATCTTTGGCGAGAATCCTTCTTCGCGTCGCAGACTTGCCCAGAATGCAGCTTCGATAATTGCTTCGATAGTTGCTGCATCAGGCTGCGGAGCCAGGTTCTTCGCGTTCCGCAGCAGCGCCTTTTCTCTATTACGAGCGAAGTACGCCTCGACGGTTGATGCGGCCGCGCGAGCCGCTGGATATGCCGGTCCGTTCATATTGGAAATTGGAGCGCAGGCATCCCTGCCTGCTTGCTACTTTCATTACTCACGCGTTGAGTTGTTTCGGTCAAGCTAAAACTTGTGCCAGCGACGGCAGGCAGGGATGCCTGCGCTCCCTGCATGCTACTTTCATTACTCAAGCGTTGAGCTGTTTCGGTCAAGCTTAGACTTGCGCCAGCGACGGCAGGCAGGGATGCCTGCGCTCCCTGCATGCTACTCTCATTACTCACGCGTTGAGCTGTTTCGGTCAAGCTTAAACTTTCGCGAGGGACGGCAGGCAGGGATGCCTGCGCTCCCATTATTGGCCGAGTGGCTCGCCGTCGGGATTAAGTTTGATTATTTCACCAAAGCCGAGTTCGCGCACGCCGGCCTCAATCTTCCTCAAGTCTCCAACTACTACCCAGATTACTTCCCCGGGCCGAACGAATTTCTTAGCGGCTGCATTCAACTGGTCCTCTGTCAGCATCCGCACGTTGCCTCCGTATCGCGACCAGTAATCTGCCGGAAGGCCGAAATTGATCATAGCGATGGCGGCGTTTTCCAGAGAGGCCAAAGTCTCAAAGCGGCCCGGCAAACGCATGGTCATATTGCGCATCATGCTGGCGTATTCCTCGCCGGCCATCGGGCGTTCGCCTGCCAGTCCTCGAATCTCCTTCGCGACTTCGACCATCGACTCCTTGGTTTTGTCGGTCTGCACCGGCGCGATCACCAGGAACGGTCGCTGTCCGCGAGCGCTATTGAGCACGCCTTGCGTTCCATAACTCCAATGCTTATCGAGTCTGAGATTTCGATTTAGCCGCGACGTAGCTATACCGCCAAAGTTTGTCATAGCGGTTTCGATGGCGAGCTCTTCGGGCTGATTGCTCGGCTCGGAGACATGCGCCGCGACTATGGTTGACTGCGGCGCATCAGGCTTATCGATCAGATAGACTTTGCCTCCGCTGGTCCGGCCTACAGTGCCAATGTTCTTCGCTGGAGCTTTCCCTGGCTGCCACGCTCCGAACGCGGCTTCAAGAGCAGGTAACAACGTGGCCATCTTGGCATCGCCGGTAACGATCACGGTCGAGCTGCCAGGCTTGAACCACTGCGCGTGCCACTGCATCAAGTCTTCACGAGTGACGCCTTCGATGGTTTTCTCGCTGCCTGATCCGGTAAATGGTTTGCCGTATGAATGTTGCTCTCCGTAAAGCAAGCTCGGCAGGACGCGAAGCGCCATCGTATTCGGCTGCGCTTTCTCCTGTCCGATTTGTGCCATCCGCCGCTCCTTTTGAATCGAAAACTGATCCTGAGGAAAGGACGGATTCAGCACTACGTCAGCAAGGATGTCGAGAGATGGACGAAGATTCTCGGACGTCCCCTGTAATCTGACGAACGACATATCAAGCCCGCTCGAAGTGAAAAGGCGCGCTCCGAGTGAATCAAGTTGATCGACGATTTGAAAAGCATTGCGCGTTTTGGTTCCTTCGTCCATTAAGTCCATCGCGAGCGAAGCACCACCAGCTTTAGCTAAGCTGTCCGAAGCATAGCCCGCATCAACCGCAACGGTGACATTCACAATGGGCGCTGCATGACGCTCGATTAGCAGCACGTTGAGCCCGTTCTTCAAAGTCGACCGTTGGATCTCCGGAAACTTAATTTCAGGAGCCGCGCCGAGCGTGGGAAGCACGGAGCGGTCAAGCTTGGCTTTGTTGCCGGCAATTTTGGGGAACGGATTTACTACCATGGTGTAGCTGTTCGCTCGCAACCAACGCTGCGCCGCGAGGCGGACGTCCTGAGGTTGCGCCTTGGCCATCGTTTCAAGGCCATCGAGATAGGCGTCAGGCGAACCGCCGTACGTCATACTTTCCGCCAGCACATCTGAGCGGCCGCCAAAACCACCGAGCCGCTCCACCCCGCGGAGAAAACCTGAAAGGGTGCGACTACGAGCTCGCTGCAGCTCTTCAGCTGTAGGTCCTTTCTCGATCAGTTCGTTGATAACGGAGTCCATCTCTTTTTCAGCAGTGGCCAAATCAGCATTCGAGGCATCCGGTTTCATAGTGAGGGTCAGGAGGATAAGACTCCCAAGCTCACTGGCGTTGACGCCGGCCGAAACTGAGGTTACCAGCTCTTTTTCATAAACCAGCCTTCGATCCAGACGGGCACTCTTTGATCCTGACAGCACGTCCGTAACCAGGTTCAGGTAATCGAGTTCTCGATCTTTCCACGCCGGTGCGTGGTAGACGCGATAGAGACGCGTTTGTGGAACACGATCCTGCATTTCGTCGCGTATGTTTCGATCGAGCGTTGGCGTCCACGTATCCAGTCGTGATAACGGCGGGCCAGGCGTAATGCCTCCAAAGTATTTGCTGACTAACTCGAGGGCTCGCTCATACGTGACGTCTCCGGCGAGCGAAATGACGGCGTTGTTCGGTCCGTAATAAGTTCGATACCAGTCTTTAACGTCATCCAAAGAGGCGGCATTAAGATCCTCCATGCTCCCAATCGTGGGCCACGAATACGGATGCGAGTAGGGATAAACCTTTCCTAAGACTTCACCAAAGACACGTCCGTAGGGTTGGTTTTCGCCCTGCCGCCTTTCGTTTTGGACTACGCCGCGTTCCCGCTCGAGCATCTCCTTTGAGATTCGACCGGCGAGAAACCCCATGCGATCCGCTTCCAGATAAAGAGTTCGTTCGAGCGCGGATGTGGGGACGTCTTCAAAGAAGTTCGTCCGGTCAGAATCGGTAGTGCCATTGCGATTGTTGGCTCCGAGATCGTCCATCGCTTCGCGGAAGCCATGCGGGTAGTTCTCGGAACCGTTGAAGAAGAAATGTTCAAAGAGATGAGCAAAGCCGGTTTTCCCGCGCTTCTCATTACGCGAGCCAACGTGGTACCAAAGATTAACAGCAACGATGGGCACACTGTGGTCTTCGTGGACCACCAAAGTAAGACCGTTGTCGAGCACGAACTTCTTGTGCTGGATCAGGTAACGATTGCGATCAAACACGGGAGCAGCTGTGGCGTTAGCTGCTTTGATAGTTGTGGTTCGCTTTTGGGCAGTGACGTTCGAAAATCCGAACAGGAGTGTGGCTGCCATTAACAAAACGAAAGAAATCCGGAGACGCTGTTTCATACTCACCTCACATTAAGTAATTCGGTTGGGTGGACACATAGGTCCGCCCCTACAGTTTTTGATTTACGAGAGCAACGAGATTTTTTGAGTGCTCGAGACACTCTTCGGCCCGATCTTAAATGGCGTGCGCAGTAGTTACGCTTTTATGACTCAGATAGTTTCGCCTGCAAAGCACTTTCGTGCCGTGCTCATCAAGAGCTTTCTCAACAACGATCGATGGCATTCGGACTCGCTTTTGCAGTAGCAACCGACCGAAAAATCCGTGGTCTTGGAAAGACCAACGAGTAATGAGATCAATAACCGCCTCAGACAACCATGTAGGCTCGACGCAAATCTTCCGCAAGACTCTGCGGTTCAGGATAAATTGCCGCCTTGGAAAAACCGAGCGTCCATAGCTCATTCCGAAGCTTCTTCCGCAGACCAGGCTTAAACATTATTTTCGCCAGACGTGTTTTCTTCCCGGCTGAATCGGTCAAGTCCAGATCATTGATTGGGATGTTCTCCATGCCGTGAACCGTGAAGACGCCGCGCTGAGCGACAATTCTGGGATTGTATCGCTTCGGATATATCGCCAATGGTTTAGTGTTGTCTTTGAAACGGCTCGAATCCGGGAAGGTGTATACGCTGGCGCGGCTGCCGCAATAGTCAGGCAGCCAGTATTTCAAGTCCGTCTCGGGATAGGGGAATAGGATAAAGTCTTCGCCCGAAAGCCGGTTCAAACTGCGCGGATCCATCACCCACACGCAGGGCGAGCGTCTGGCCGCGTCTTCTTCCAAAGCAAAATACAAAGCAGCCAACGGACTCTCGCTCCAATCGAGGAGTCGCGTGGGGATACCGTAGTGTTGCATCAGGTAATACCATTCCCAATCGTCCAGTGGTTCTCGGGGCAAGAGTGACGGTACGAGACTACGAAAGTTCAGGACCAGGCTTAGCTCATCCACCTTGGGACGAAAATACGCCCCAGGCAACAAATCAAAGCGCGCATTTTTGACGCCTCGGTACCAAATGTCCGGATAAGCAACACGTGGAAACCATGAGTGCTTGAGCTCGATGATGATGTCGGCGAACTCCGCGACGGAACTAACGTTCTCTTTAATCAAGATTTTGTCATGCATAATGTTATACCTGTGAGTCCGCCCGACAGGGAGCGAACTGTTCATGTAAGGATCCAAAGCCTGGTTGCAGATAGTTGCCTATGTTTGTCACCACGATCAACCCGTGGCGGCTTGTTTTTGCTCTGGCGCGACGAACAGTTTAAGGCTTGGGTTTGTCAGCCGGGGCGGTTGCTGCCGCCGGCGGATGCTTGCTGTTGTAATCGGCAATGAACGCCGGGGTGATGTTGACTTGATCATTGACGACCATCATCGCGCCGCGAAACTTACTGATGTCAAAGACCGCGCTGACACCGCGTTGCTTTGCAAAGGCTTGTAGTGCGGTGCTCAAATCCGCATAGATTGGATCTGTTAGCTCCTTCGCGCGTCTGTCCAGTTTTCGTTGCCCGTCTTCCTGCTTGCGCTTCATCTCCTTTTGCAGGGTCTCAGCTTGATCGGTTTTCGCGGTTAAGGCGCTTTGATTGGCAACGGCTTTCGTGTCATTTATTTCCTTCACAAGCTGATCGTAGCGAGTCCGCATTGCTTGCAGTTCGTCACGGTCGGGCTTCAATTCACGCTCGAGCGTATCGAACGCTGCAGTCAACCTGGCCACGCCCGTCTTGGCATCGCCAAATTCTTCGGTATCAATGATGGCGAATTTGCTGTCGATTAACGTCGTTTGCGGCTGCGCCAGCGCGTCGTGCTTGCTCGCGTTTACCGCCAGGACAGTGATCGCCGTAAACAAGATCGCAGCGCAGAACGTGCAGATGGTCTTCATAGCTCGAAACCTCTTCTTTGGTTTGGTAGGTGCAGCTAGCCTAGCTCTTCATTTGCAATCTTACAGAATTCGACGACGCGATTCTCAGCCCAGAAACGATCTTCACCATCAGTGTTTGAAGCGACGAAGGCAATATGCCCGCCCTTCTTTGTAGCGATGAACAGAATGTAAGGGTTCTCAGTAACAGATGGATTTTGCAGTGGTGCGAACGGGATGAAGGGATCGTCTTCAGCGTGAACGATCAGCGTGGGAATTCGAATACGATCCATGGTGCGAATGGAGCTCGACTTGAAATAGTAATCTGCAGCTCCGTCAAAGCCGTGCGCCCTGGAAGTGTAGCGTTCGTCGAACTCGCGAATCGTCCGCACTGAGCCGATATCAGTTAGGTCGTAGAGATCCGGAAAGTGACGTTTCTTCACGCGAATGCGATTGCGCATGCGGCGGAGAAAATCCTGTTGATAGATCCAATTAGACTTGCGAGAGATGGTATCAGCGCTGGCGCCAAGATCCACTGACGGCGATATCGCACAGATGCCCAGAATATCTGGCGGTGGATTATCGGCATACTCTCCGGCGAGTTTCAGAACAATGTTTCCACCAAGCGAGTAGCCCACGAGGCAAAATCGCTTCAAGCCGTCACGCTCCCTCAGCTCGTCGAGAACTACTCGAAGGTCATCACTCAAGCCTCCGTGATAAAGCGTGGGTGTCAGGTGCTCGGTCCCGCCGCAATTCCTGAAGTTTACCCGCACCACGTTGAAGCCGGCCGCAAAGGCCTTTTGCGCGATGGCAAGCATGTAGACTGACGACGTCGAGCCTTCCATCCCATGCCAGAGCACCACCGTTAATCGCTCGGTGGGATTCGCTTGCCAGCGACAATTAGCGAGAATTTTGCTGTCGGCATCGATCCGGAAAAAACGTTCCTCATCATCAGCTTTGAGAAGCGACCGACGTGGCCAGGCCCACGACGCGAGTGTCTGCGCATGACCGCCACCAAAAAGCGCATGATGCTTGAAAGGCTTTCGAGTAAACGCGGCTGCTACATGTGACAGGAATTGTTGCGCGTCTGTTTGTGAAAGGGGAGTGTTTTCCATCGTGCGTGCTAAGAAATGTTCTTTGTGCTTAGTGCTTTGTGATTTGTGATTTAGTCTTCGGATGGTTGTCGCTTGTTCTTGTCGGAATAAAGGCAACGCCAATAAGACTCAAGTACAAAGAACAAAGCACAAAGAACAAAGAACAAAGAACCAAGTCCAAAGCGCCAATCTAATCTTCGAGCTCAAAAGTTATATCGACAGTCAGGGTCTCTCGGTTAGGCCGGATCCGCGTATTCACTTTCTTGGGCGCCGCCTTACCTTGCGATTGGCGCTCTTCACCGACCTTCCGCAGGATCTCCCGAAATTCATTTTTCATGAAATCTTCGAAGTACCCTTGATCGTAAACATCGTTACGAAGCAAGACCCATTTGCCGCGAAGATAGTTTCCGAGATTGTCGGAAAAGCCGATGAGATTCAGCGTACCCATGCGGTATTGCGGACCCTCTTTTACATCCAGACGATAAGTGACTCTTCGCGCACCGTCATCAAAATCGGTCTGAGGGCGAACGGATGCTTCCAAATGGCCTTTTCGTCCGTAGGCTTTCAGAATTGCGGCGATGCCATTGTCGATCTTAATTCCATTCGCAATCTCACCCGATTTCATGCCGAGTTCTTTTTCGAGAGTCTCGACATTCAGTACCTTGTTCCCTGTCCACTCAGCCTTGTCCCAGACATAAATTGATCCTTCCTCGACTTGAACCGACAACTCAACGCCATCCTTACATTCCGCGGTAGATTGCGGTGAACCTTGAGGACGACCAAATGACGCGCGCAGGTGACCAAGTTCACGATAGATTGGAAACAAGTTGCTGAATGCAAAGAGTGAGACAAAGGAGCGCGAATAATCATTCCCAACCAGATCGCGCGCGGCCTTCTTTAGTTGCTCTTCTTCGACGTGCCGGGCGCCGGGGAAGTGTAATGTGCAAATCGGCAGCCGCGCGCCTTTGAGGCGAAAGACGTGTTCAAGCTTGCTGCGATCGATTCCCTCAGCCGGTAGATACTCGACGGTGCCCGCGACTTTGCGCTCCTTGAGGAACTCTTGCAGGCCACGAATGATTGCATCCGTCATTTGGCCGGCGGTTGGTGCGGTGCCGTTGAATGATGGCGCTTCGCGTTTTACGGCATTGACGAGCTCTTCTTCAGTAAACCAAATAAAGTTATCGAAGATCACGGCGGACTCGCCGCCGCGCCCTTCTTCGATTTGAAAGATCACCGTGCCCTGATCGGCTTTGGTTTGAAGGCGATAACTGAGTTTGTGCACCAGACCGCTGTCCATCAGACGCTGAGCTGCAGCGTCCAAAGCCTCAAGAGTCACCATTTGACCGATTTCGAGCCCGCTTGCCTTTATCAAGTCTTCCGGCTTCAGACGCTTCAAGCCGATGAATTCGATCTTAGCGAGTTTGGCTTCGACACTCGGCGTTGTTGGCAGCAACTGCGCTAACACGTGCGAGTGCAGGAACACGAGGATGAAAAGAATCAGGAATGTAGTTCGAAATAAAGAAATCATTTTGAGTAGGTTAGGAGTCCAACCGAAGACGATCGCCGAGACGGGTGACATTGTGCACCCGCCAACCTAGAATTCAGATTCGTGTTGAAGTGTAATGCAAGATCCATCGTGTAGAAAGTGCCGTAAGCGCCAAAGACGCGTCGGGATTATCAGCTGTGTCTAACTTAACCAAACAAGACGTGATCATCGCTGCCTGGCAAGCTCTCGAGGCTCCTGCCGTGGGCGCGGAAGAGTTACAGCAAATCCAACTGGAGCTCGCCCGCGTGTTTGGACAGGCCGCATCAGACAGCCCGGCTTCGATCGCCCGCGTACTCGCAGATGAGGGTGTGGACTTACTTCATCCCGACGTGCTGGAGTTTGACGCTCGATGGCGAGCAGCGAAACTTCATAGCCAAACTCTTGAATTTGGATCCCTGGCCGAGGCTTTGATTACCGTCAAAGAACTGGAAGACTCCGCAGAGAAGTCAGACAGACTCGGTTATAAGGCACGCGTGCTCGCCGCCAGGGAGGACTGCCTACTTCGCGCTGGGAGCGCAGTTCTCGAGGAACGCGAGCGAGCCGAGGCGAAGGAAATTGCGAGCTGGCTCGGGGTTTGGCTAAATACTCCGGATCTTTTCGCGGATTGGCTTGAACTGCGCCTGCTTTCCCCGCAATTCCTTAAGAAATTCGGCGAAAATTAGGAGCTTAGGAGCGCAGGCATCCCTGCCTGCCTAACGCATTGGCTACTCAATAGGGTTGAAAGGGCATTAACATACTTGACGAATCAACCCCATGAACGCCGAAGGCGTTAGCCAATTCCAGCCTGGGGCAACGCCCCAGGGAATAACGCAAGGGTTTGCTTCGCTAACGCTGAAAGCGTTGGCGAGTAGTCCGGCGCGGCGTCACGAATC
>DATNBH010000072.1:0-59710 GCA_035572035.1 Pyrinomonadaceae bacterium
GCTCTCCAGCAGAGCCCGCCTCCGCTTCGCCAACCGGCGGGTACTTTGCAACAATGGCGCCGCGTCTGCCAACCAGCCAGGCGCTGCTAAACCGAAACCACCTTAACTCGTGGTCTCACTCCAGGGGCGCACCCCAAAATCACCCTACTTACCCACAGGCCTTAGAGTGTAAAAACACCCTACTCCAACCACAGGCGGATATCACGCCAACGAGATAAGAACCAAGCGTATTGAAATTCTCCTTGGCGTATCGCGAACGAAGCTGAGGCGTTCGATTGCTACCCGGGATGGTCCTTCACTCCTGCTTAAAAAAAAGGCGGCCGATGTAACTTCAAGCTTTTCAGGACTTGCCCAGGCGCAAATCCGACATCTTTCTCTGAAAATTGAAGGTAGCGACCATGAATAACCAAGACATCCTCGTCATATTAGACGAGCGAATAACTGAGATTGCTCGAGCAATCGTTCAAGAGGCGATTGTCAATAGCATTGCTCCAGTTCAGCTTTCCGATAACAGATCCGTAAAACTCCGCGAACAGCTGTCGTTCATAATGGCGAAGGAACACGTAACAGTGAAGGAAGCAGCGCTGCTTTTGTCCTGCTCCGAAAGTCATATCCGCAAGCTGGTGATGCTGGCTCGGAAGGGCAAGACTCGCCGCCCCGTTCCTTTTGTTGATATGGAGGGCGTCACGATATTCCCTCGCGAAATCCTTCTGGACTGGGCCAGGCCAACACAGCATTTGCAGGTTGTCAAAAATGAAGCAGCGTAAGTCTTGCGTCGATCATAAGACCGTCTTAAGCTTCCTCGACTTCTCTAGCCGCTTTCTACCTGGAAAGGAGGAAGCGACATGATTCGAAAGAGAGGACGTAAGGGCTTTTGTTCCGCCGAATTCATGATTGATGGGCACACTTATCAATTCACGTTCAACGGCAAGAAGGGCATGCCCTTTATTACGTCAAAGACAGAAGCAAAGGAGTACGAGAATGACTTAAGACGACAAGTAACTTCAGGGTTGTCGATGAAGGATTCCGATCTGAAGAACTTTGCCAAGTTTTTCAACGGAATCTATATGGAATATTCCCGGAAACATAAGGTGCCGCTCTCCACGGAATTTGATCAGTATTATGGCAAATTCCTCGTCGAAGAATTCGGCAGGAGAACGTTATCGCAAATCTCGCCACGCATGATTGAGAATTATCTGTTCAAACTGCTTGAGACAAATACGCAGTATGGCAGGCCTCATTCTCCGGTCACTGTGCGGCGGCACTACAATATGCTCAACCAGATTTACAACATGGCCATCCGTGAGCGGATCACAAACGACAATCCTTGTCGCCTCGTGAGCCGCACGGTGTTGAAAAAACTTCCCACTTGGCAGAATCGCGAGCGATGGCTAAACAAGTACGAGCCTGACGAAGAAGAACGACTCTTGGCGGCCTTTAACGAATACGGCGACCACTTGCCCGCCTTTTGCCGAATAATACTCAACACCGGGATTCGACCGCCCAAGGAAGTCCTGTCAATCAAGAAGGAGCACGTCAATCTCTCAGACGAAGCGCGTTATTGCAAAGTCGAGAAAGCGGATGTGTTGATTCCTCCCCGAGCCGTCTTGGTGGCGAAAGGCAAAGACGGTCGTCCGCGGGTCTTACCACTGAATAGTGTGACGCAAGAGGTCTTCAGTATTCTCGTCGCCGACTGTGTGACAGGTGACTGGCTTTTCACGAATCGCGAAGGCGAGCCAATGAAAGCAGTCAAGAAGGGTTTCACTGCCGCGTGCCGAAGGGCTGGAATTGTAGATCTTAGACCATATGATCTGCGTCACACGTTTGCCACCCGTTTATTGGAGCGCGGTGTTCACCACTATGTCATTTCAGCGTTGCTCGGACACTCAAGTCCGTTGGCGAGTGCGGGTTTTGGCTCACGAATGACTCCCGGTTATGCGCACGTCAGTTGGGAGACAATGGTGAAAGCAGTGGAGGCCTTGGAACAGCCGGTTTCGCCGGATCAGAACGTTTTCGGTTTGTATTCCGGCAAAATTCCGGCAGATTCGTTGGAGGCCCAAAAAGCTGTTTGAGAGGAACTACGGTAAGCTGTTGAAGCAAATGGCTATAGATATGGTAGGCGCGTGGGGATTTGAACCCCAGACCCCTACCGTGTCAAGGTAGTGCTCTACCCCTGAGCTACGCGCCTAAAGAAGAGTGCTGTCAATGACTCTCAGCAAGAACTGCTGCGGTCCCGAGGAACCAATCAGTTTCGAATAGAGCCATTCGCTTTTGGGAAAGGTACGACAAACTCAAGTTTGTCCGACTCAAAGCGAAGCCAGAAAGTAGCAAGCCGCTGTTGTGAGTGTCAAGCTGGGACTATCCGAGGCATATCGTTTTAAAGAACACCGACATCCGCGGATTACGCCGATTACACAGATGAAAGGTCTTTGGACTTGGGTCTTTGGACTTGGGTCTTGGACTTGGACTTTTGGCTTGAGTCTGTGGACTGGGCCCGTTTGGTGTTGGAGGTTTGAGTTCGTTTTGAGGCGCGTCGTGGTTGGTCTGAAGGCGTTGAGCGTTCTCTCCAAAGTCTGGTGGGATCACTCATCCGCACAGTCATAAACTTCAAAGACCAGAGATCGAAGACCCAAGACCGTCCTCCTACGCGTTGCTGGTTTCGGCGGCGAGTTGTTCCCACTCGGCGTACAAGTCGCGGAGGCGGGCGTCGATCTCTTCGTAACTCTTGTTCAGCTCTTGTAGCCGCTGCGGATTGCGAGCGACTTCGGGTTGACTCATCGACTCAGAGATCTCGCGAAGCTGCTGCTCTGCAACAGCCACCTCAGACTCAATCTGCTCGGGGCTGCGAGCCGACGCTTTCTTCTTCTTGATTACTTTTACGCCAGGCTTGGCTGGCTTCGATGATTGCGTACGCTTCGACGCTTGTTTGGGCTCGGGTTCCGGTTCCAAAACTTCATTCTGCCATTGAAAGTCGGTCATATTCTCGACCACCTTCGTTTGCTTTGGCGTCGGACTTATTTCACCGCGCAGCAGCTTTGCTTTCCAGTCGTGGTATTCGGTGTAGTCGCCGTCGTAATGCTCGGCGTTGCCATTGCCATCCAACGCCAGAATGTGAGTGGCAACTCGGTCGAGGAAATAGCGATCGTGACTGATAGTGATGATCGTTCCTTCGTAGGCATCGAGCGCTTCCTCCAGAGCTTCGCGTGAAGGAATGTCCAGATGGTTGGTCGGCTCATCGAGCACTAAAACGTTGACTCGCGAATAAATCAGCTTTGCCAGCGCGAGTCTTCCCTTCTCGCCGCCGGATAAATCACCGACCAACTTGTAAACATCGTCGCCGCTGAAATGAAACTTCCCGAGAAACGAACGGAGCTCGCCGGCAGTGGCCGAGGACGGCGCCACGCGACGCAGCTCCATAATTATCTCGTTGCGCGGATCCAAATCGTCCAGCTGCTGTGCGTAGTATCCAATTTGAACCTTGGAACCCCAGCGCACTTCACCAGCAAGTGGATCAACTTTGCCGAGAATTGTTTTGAGAAACGTTGTCTTGCCAGAGCCATTCGGCCCAATGATGCCGAGCGATTCACCGCGCCGGAGAATGAACGAGATGTCGCTCGCGAGTAACTTGTCAGGATAGCCCACCGTGGCTTCGATGACCGTCAGCACGTGATTGCCAGTACGTTCAATTGCCTGCAGCCGGAAGTCTCCTGAAGATTTGTCGGTTCGCACGGCTTCTATCCGATCGAGCTTTGCCAGCATCGTTCGGCGCGACTTCGCTTGTTTCGTTTTCTGGCCGGCCAGATTTCGACGGATAAACTCTTCCGTCTTTTCGATCAGGTGCCGCTGGTTTTCGTAGGCACGCTGTTGGGCCTCGCGCCGCTCCTCCCGCTCGACGAGGAACGCAGAGTAGTTTCCCGTGTAGGTGGTGGCGCGGCCGTTTTCCAATTCGATGATGCGATTGCAAGCTCGATCGAGAAAGTATCGATCATGGCTGATGATCACGTACGCCGCCGGATAGGTTTGAAGAAATTCTTCCAGCCATTCAACAGCCCCGACGTCCAGATGGTTGGTAGGTTCGTCCAGCAGCAGAATGTCGGGCTCCGCCAATAACAAACGAGCGAGACCAAGTCGGTTTACCTGCCCTCCGGAAAGTTTTTCGGTCTCGAGCGACCAGGACTCTCGATCGAAACCGAGCCCAAGCAGGATGGCCTCGGCTTTGGCGCCGTATTCAAACCCACCTTCGCGTTCAAAGGCATGCTGCAAATCGCTGTAGCGCTCAAGCACTTTTTCGAGATCGACATCGGCTTCGGCCATGCGATGCTCGAGCTCATGCATCTCGTGCTCGATTTGCTGCAGATGGCCGAACGCAGCGAGGGCAGCTTCGTGAACGGTGGCGCCGGCTTCGAAGTGAATGTGCTGGGCCAGGAGGCCGAGACGCACGCCTCGAGCTTTTACGACTTCACCTTTGTCGGCACTCTCCTCGCCGCTAACCAATCGAAAGATGGTGGTCTTGCCGGCGCCATTGCGTCCGACGAGGCCGACGTGTTCGCCCGGATTTATTTGCAGTGAGGCTCCGCGCAGTACGTCCTGCGCGCCGTAGGATTTGAAAACGTCTGATAACCTGAAAAGCATTATTCAAAAACCGATCTTTGTTCTTGGTTCTTTCTAGTCTGTTGTAATCCAGTGGCGTATGTCCATTCAAGGCGCGGGCAGCTGGCGAGGCTGGGCTAGTAAACTCCTGCACCTAAGCCGGCTGCCCAGGCAAGCCCCGCTGTTCGAAGCCGCTTCCCGGCGCTGGCCGCCACTCGATCCGAGAAAAAGCCAACTGCAAAGAACAAAGTACAAAGCACCAAGAACAGCAAAACGGGTGTGACCCAAAAGACTCGGATCACACCCGATCTCATTTCACGGCGCTGAATTACTTCTTCGGCGAAGCGCTTGGTGCAGCTGTAGCAGCCTTCGGCGACGCAGTCGCAGCTGCTGCCGGAGAAGCGGCGGCGGCCGACGCAGCGGGACTCGCAGCCGGAGTAGCTATCGAACCAGGCGCAGCCGGCCTGAGGCCGAGATTTCCCGGGTTGGCCAGCATGCTCGCCGCCATGTTGTTAACGATCTTGGCTTCATTCAACGCAACCTCCAACAACGCGGTGTTCAGAATCTCTTTCCGCGAGTTCACGAGCGCTTGCGTAATCTGCTGACGCACGCCGGGGCTCTCCAACGTGAGGTTCTCTGTTTGCAATCGCTTTTCCTCAAGCTTGAAGATGTACCAACGGCCGCTATTGAAGTGGACCGGATCGGTAAAGCTGCCCACTTCCATGGCACCGAGCAGCTTAGCAACCAAGTCCTGCGGGAAGCCATTCGATTTCAAATCCTCTTCGGTAGCGAAACCAACGTCACCACCCTTTGTCAGCGTGTTGGGGTCTTCGCTCTTCGCGCGAGCGACGGTCGCGAAGTCAGCTCCCCCTTTTAGCTGTTGATAAATGCCGTCGATTTTCAGCTTCGCATCAAGCTCGTTCTTCGCATCGCTGTTAGTAATTCCCGCAGCGCTATTGTCCGCGGGATCGACCACAATCATCGCCAGCGCTACGCCGCGAGCGTTAATAAACTGCGCCCGATTGTTCGTGTAGTATTCCTCGACTTCGCGATCGCTGATGCTGATCTTGCCGGCGTACTTATCCTGCAGACTGCTGATGGCGAGATCTTTCTTGGCATCTTCCTTGAGCACATCCATCGTGACGCCTTGCGACTGTAGACTCTTGGCGAAGTCTTCGTCAGTCATTCCGCTCCCAGTTTTTTGCGAGTTAATCGCGCCGTTGATTTGATCTTCGGTCGGCAAGAGCTTTTCCCGTTCGGCCCGCTGAAACAGTACTTCTCGTTGAATCAGACGGTCCAACACCGCCAAACGAGCCTGCGCCATCTGCAATTGCGAATACTTTGATTGCTCGCCTCGGGCCTGAAGGCTGATTTGGCGCTCGATCTCTGCCGACATGATTGGCCGGCCATCAACAGTCGCAGCCACGGTGTTGGCTGCAGCTGGGTCTCCGCCTCCATCCTTACCGCAAGCGGAAAAACTGAGCGCGATCAACGCGGTCAGAATACTGAGGCTCAAAAGTTTTGTAGTTTTCTGCACTTAAATTCTTCGCTCCTTCACAATTGGTTCGTTGGGCGCTAGAGGGCCGTCGCAGCTTGACTGCCGTAAAAAGCGTCTGCTATAAGCTTACGTTTGCAAAACTGACGTTATTTGTATCCACCAATTCACAATAAGATGTCTCGCGTTACTGAGATTGTCTGGAGGTTTTTTAAGAGTAATGGCTAAAAGATGCGAAGTTTGTGGTAAGTCACCACAGTTCGGTAACAATGTTTCTCATGCTAATAACCGCACCCCGCGACGGTTTAATCCCAACCTGCAATCCATTCGCGTGGCGTTGCCGCAGGGTGGCGCGCACCGAAAGAAGGTCTGCACGAGTTGTATCAAAGCCGGCAAGATTGCCAAGGCTGTTTAGTTCCAGACTAATCTTCAAAGATCTACCTGAAGCCGGTCGGACGTAATTGTCCGGCCGGTTCTTCTTTTCCGAGCAGTTTTGAATTTAGGCCGCGTTTGCGTCGCGCGCTTGCGAAAGAGACGGCTGCCGATCCCGGATTCAAAAGCGTCGCAAAAACAAAACGCGGATTCTAGCAGAAACAGTTGGACGGGCAAAGTTGCGAGCCGTAGCTACAACTCCTCAAACCCTATCCACAGATTACGCAGATTTCACAAATGTTGGTTGAATCAAGGGTTCTGTTATTGCACTTCGGTCTTACTGAATCGGTGTAATCTGTGTAATCTGCGGATAAGAACTGATTACGATTTACACATCAGCACAAATCGAATTAGGCGGCGCCCTGGAGACGTTCGACATCGAGGACGCCGGGAACGCCCTTGATGGAATTGATCACTTTGTCGAGGTGCTTCACATCGAAGACTTCAACGGTCACCTCAATGTGGCCACGTTCATCGGGAGCCACGCTCGCGCGCGCGTCGCGAATTCCGGTCTTCATATCTGAGATAGCCCCGGTGATCCCCGCAATCATGCCGGTGCGATTCTCGGTCACGGCTCGAAGTTTCACCGCATAGGCGGTCTGGTCCGGACGCCCTGCCCACTCGACTTCTACGATGCGTTCCCGGTTAATCATGAGCTGCTGCACATTCTTGCAGCGAGTGGAATGGACCGCCACCCCCTTGCCTCGCGTGATGTAGCCTATGATCGCTTCGCCATGAAGAGGATTACAGCAGCGCGCGCGCGTCACCATCAAATCATCGACTCCGCGCACCACAATCGAATCATCACCGAGATGAATCAGTCGTTTGACGGCGCGAACGCCGCTGCGCAGCCGCGACTCTTTCTGATTATCGAGTTGTTCAAACTGCTCAGGCCCGAGGTACTTCGCGATGACGTTGCGCGGGATTAGCTTGCCGTAGCCGATGGCAGCCAACAAATCATCAACTCTGCCATAGCCGTAATCGTTCGCAACGCGCTTCATTTCCGGATCGTTGTTAGCCAGCAGCTTCTTTGGTGAGAGCTGAAAGCGGGTGGCTTCCTTTTCGAAAAGCTTGCGTCCTATGTCCATGGACTCGGCGCGCTGCTGTTCGGCTACCCAATGCCGCACCCGATTGCGCGCTCGCGAGGTGACGATGAAATTCAACCAGTCGCGCGAGGGATGCGTGTTGGCGTTGGTAAGAATCTCAACCACATCGCCGTTCTGAATCTCAGTTCGGAGCGGCACCATCCTGCCGTTGATTTTTGCGCCGTTGCACGTGTTGCCGACTTCCGAGTGAATCATGTAACCGAAGTCCACCGGCGTCGCACCGCGTGGCAGCTGAATAACTTTCCCCATCGGCGTGAAGGCGTAGACATCCTTGGGATATAGATCCAGCTTCAGGGAGTCGAGAAAATCGCGCGAGTCGTTTACGTCCTGCGTCCACTCGACGAGCGAGCGCAACGCCTGCAACGTGCTGTCGTCGTCATGAGCGCCGCGCTTCCCTTCCTTGTATTTCCAGTGCGCCGCGACGCCCTCTTCGGCGATGCGATGCATTTCTTCGGTGCGTATTTGAATTTCGAAGGACTGGCTTTTGGAACCGATTACTGAAGTGTGGAGTGACTGATAGAGGTTATCTCGAGGCGTGGCAATCCAATCTTTGATACGTCCGGGCACTGGCTTCCAGTTGTGATGGATGACTCCAAGGGCCGCATAACAATGGCGAATATCATTTGGAGTTATCACGCGTGCTGCGACCAGATCGTAGACCTGGTCCAGTTCGATTTTTTGCCGGCGCAGTTTCTTCCAAATCGAATAGAGACGTTTGACTCGGCCTTCAACCCGGACGGGTACGTCGGCTTCACGCATCTTTTGTTCGATTGAGTTGGTGACTTCATTCAAAAACTTCTCGTTCTCAGGCCGTCTCTTTTCAAGCTGAGCTGTCAGCGATCGATAGTCTTCGGGATGCAGATGCTGAAAGGCGAGGTCTTCGAGCTCACCCCTGATTTTGCCCATTCCCAGCCGGTGTGCGATAGGAGCGAAGATATCCATCGTTTCCTGCGCTATGCGCTTACGTTTCTCGGCCGGCAGGTAATGGAGCGTCCGCATGTTGTGCAGGCGATCGGCCAACTTAACGAGCACGACGCGAACGTCGTCAACCATCGCCAGCACCATCTTGCGTACGTTCTCAGCCTGCTGCTCTTCGCGAGAGACGTTACTGATTTGAGCGATTTTCGTTAGACCGTCAACAAGGTGAGTAATCTCTTCTCCGAAATACTCGCGAATAGTGTCGAGCTCAACCAGCGTGTCCTCGACAACGTCGTGCAAGAGGCCGGTAGCAACAGCGACCTCATCAAGTCGCATTTCGGCGAGGATGTTAGCTACTTCGAGCGGATGCACCAGGTATGATTCACCCGACGCGCGCTTCTGTCCTTTGTGTTCGCGCGCCGAAAAAAGGTAAGCGCGCCGCAGCAGATCAGTATCCGCCTGAGGATAGTTTCTATGTACTTTCTCGACGATGTCCTCAATACGGATCATGATTTACAGCGACTCAAACTGACAGAAAGCAAATCGGTACTCTTGTCGAACAGCGATTATAGCAATAGGTGGTGCACGGCTAGAAAACCGAGCACCACCTATTTGTGAATAACAGAAATTAGAGCCGTTTTAGCCCGCCGGCGGAGAAGCAGCTTTCTTTGCCTCTTCTTCTTTCCGCTTCTGTTCAGCCCTCTCCTGATTGATCTTGCTCAACTCAGCCGTACGTTTCTCAGCTGCTTCACGTTGCTTGTCGAGTTGGGCCTTATCATCAGTTTTGCCGTCCATCTCAGCCAGCTTCGAGCTTTCAAGCAGAAGGTTGGTCTTGTAAGACCAGGCGGCTTCACTGTTTGGGTCGAGCTTAATAGCGTTCTCGATCTCTTCAAGCCCGCGCGTTACGCACTTCCTGGCTGACTGAAAATCCGCATCTTCCTTTGGCTTCTTGTAGGAAACGGTAGCTTTGTTACTCGTGGGATCGATAGTGGTGACTTTATTGGCAGGCAGGTCGGTTATCTCGTTCGAGCAATGCCAATCTTTACTTGCCAGGACCACGTAAGCTTCGGAGCGCTTATCGGCGTCGGCGTTGCCATCGACTGCGCGCTGCTGAATCCAGGCGCGTTGATTTTCGTCTTCCTTGAGGGCGCCCAACAATGACGCGACGGCCTTGTAGGCTTCCTCGTTCTTGGGATCTTTTTGGAGGAGCTTCTTGTACTCGTCAATGGCCTGCCGCGCCTTGGCGATATTTTCCGGCGTGTTTATGCCAGCGCGATATTCACGGTGGACAATACGGGCGATGAAAAGCGGCGCGGTTTTGTTGTCAGGATCGAGTTGAAGCGCCCGGCGGGAGTGCTGCTCGGCTTCTTCAAATTGTGCGTTTCGATAAGCTCTGGCAGCCTCATTCAACTGGTTCTTGGAACGAATGCGGTTGATCACGCCGCAACCTGAGCTGGACACAACCAAAACTGCCAGGACAATCGCGAACCTGGTTCGAGAGAGTTTCATTTTATGTATGGCTCCCCATCAATTTGCAGTCAAGAAACGATTGAAGCGCACTAAACGCGATGCGAATTTCTTTCGTTTGTTACTGCGGCAAATCGTCTACCTGCAAACCCACTGGATTAGCACCCGCAGCTTTAATGGCATCAATCACCTTCACGACTTCGCCATAAGCCAATGACCTGGGCGCCTTCACGAAAACTGTTTTTTCGATGCGGTCGGCTTCGGGTAAATCCACTCGTGTTTCCATGCCGACCTTGTAAGCACGATCCGTTTTGCGTTTTTCGAACGTCTGCTGAAGTTTGGAGCTCAGTGGCGCGGTGTCGTTGACTGAACCCATGTTGTCCTGGTTCAACTTCAGCTGGAGATCGGAGCCAATGGAGACAACCAGCGTCAGCGGATTTGGTTTCAACTGACTAAGATCTTCGTTCGGATCTTTTTGGGTGGGGATGTCGGCCTTAAATCTGCTGGGCTTCAGTGGCGTCACCACCATAAAGATAATCAACAACACCAACAGCACATCGATGAGCGGCGTCACGTTGATGTAAGGGACGGCACGATTGCCGCCACCACCAGAACTCATTCCCATAATTCAGCTCCTCTAGTTCGCCAACCGATTTACGTCCACTTAGGTCTTTGCGGGTGCGGCTGCCGGTGCGGCGGCGCCGCCACCCTTCTTCTTATCGGCGACGAGTCCGATTTTGTCCACGCCGAGCTTTCGTACTTCATTAATGATACCAACCACTTCGCCGTAGCTGACCTTGATACCGCTCTTGATGTAAACGATGTGGTCATTCTCATTCTTGATGTTCTTGAGCATCCGATCGACCTTGTCAGCCAGGTCGGTCTTTTGAACTCGCTGTTTACCCAAATAGTATTCACCGTCATTGGGTATGGAGATAACCACTGACGATTCCTTGATGATATTCGGGTCCACATCAGGCGAGGTCATGCCCTTCGGGATGGCAACGGTGATGCCCTGCTGCAGGAACGGCGTAACCACCATGAAGATGATGAGCAGCACCAACATGATATCGACCATTGGTGTGACGTTAATTTCAGATGAAAGGGCGGTACCGCCCCCGGCTGACATTCCCATAGTAAAAACTCCTAACTGCTAACTAAGCCAGTATGTGGCGCGAACTCCAGTCGCGCTCATCGTCACGGTTGCAAAATCTGCTTGCTGCAGCAGCGTTACGGCTTCAACTGCTTGGTGCGGTTCTTGATGAAGTAGTCAACCAACTCTGACGCTGAGTTGTCCATCTCGACCACAAAACCATCGACTTTGCCCGTGAAGTAGTTGAACAGCCACACTGCGGGCACCGCGACCAGCAAACCGAGTGCAGTGGTGAACAATGCTTCAGAGATACCGCCCGCGACTGCAGCGATACCGGCCGTCTCCGCGTTCTTCATGCCCTGGAAGGCGTTGATGATTCCGAACACCGTACCGAACAATCCCACGAAGGGCGCCGTAGAACCGATCGTCGCCAGACCGGACAGGCCTCGTCGGAACTCAGCGGTCTTGATAGCGATAGCGCGCTGCAGTGCTCGCTTCGAAGCTTCAATCTCATCACCCGAGATATCGGACGAAGCTTCGTGGGCGCGAAATTCCTGCAAGCCACTGCTGACCACCATAGCCAGGTGAGACTTGCGGTGCTTGTCGCTGATGTTAATGGCCTCTTCAATTCGATCATTCTTGAGAGCCTGAGCCACTCGCGGTGCAAATTCTCGTGACTGCTTTTTGGCAGCAGAGTAGGTCAGGTAGCGCTCAACCATGATCGCGATCGAGTAGACGGACATGAGCAGCAACACAATGACGACGCCGATAGCGACGGCGCCCATGTTTCTGATCATCTCAGTCATGGTGAAATGGCCCGCGTCTTTGGCAGCGGGACTGGCGGCAGCTTCCTGCAACAAGAAGATCACCACACCCAAAGCTTTTGTTCCAAGAAGGCTAAGTAGAATAGTCACGATAAACCCCTCCAAAGGTTTTTCTAAACATTACATTTGAAACAAGCAGGACTCGCGTAGGACCAGAATGCCGATGGCTAAATGATCCTGAGCAACCTACGTTATTGAGCCACGAAGTTGTACTGGATCACGCCATTGACCTTGACCGGTTGTCCGGACAGCTTGGTCGGGGAAAACTTCGACGCGCGCGCCGCAGCCACCGCCACCGCTTGCAGAAGCGGATGACCGGAGATCGCGTGAGCCGAAACGACGGTGCCATTTTCGTCGATTAGGACCTGGACAACGACGGTTCCTGAAGCATGCGCCTGGCGGGCAATTGCCGGATAAGTCGGTTGCACCAGGCGAACGGCCTTGCCGTTCAGTACACCTCCCGAAATCGGCGCCCTGGGCGGAGTCGGCTTCGGCGCTTCGGGTGGCGGCGGCGCATCCACTTCAACTTTGGTCGGCGCTGCAGTACCTATGGTTCCGGTACCGCTGCCGCTGGAAAGCGGAGCTGCTGCGCTTGAGTTTTCCGAGCCTATTCGGGTGATAACGCCCTGTCGCACCGGCGGTACTTCAGAGGCTTTGGTTGAGATCTCCTTCGGGACCAGCTCAGTGCGAGTTACGTCGGCGATCAGTTCCTTACGGATGTCGACGTTTTGTTCGACTTTTTGCGGCTTGGCTGTCTCCGTCTTTTGCTCCTGCTGTTGCTGCGGAGGCACCGGCACCGGCGCGACCAGCGTCACAAAATCGAGATCGCTGGTATCAACCGAGGCATCGTAAAGATAGATGCCGCCAATAAAAAGGACTAAGCCAATGACAAGGTAAATTGCCACCGTGCCCATTAAGAACGATCCTTTTCGCGACAAATCTTGTTTGTGCGAGCCAGATTCAACTAGATTATCGAACATTCTTTTTTCCTCCCTACTCCGGTGCCAAATGGATCAGGGGTGCGAAACCATTAAAGAAATTGCGACAAAAAGAAATAGATGGGGAAGCAGCAGCCTCTTGCGATCCAAGAATCTGAAAGCTTGTGAACAGCCGCCGTGCGAGACAACTCACCGGCCAGATCAATATAGACCGCCGCCCCCGCTTATCTATTTTCTTCGCGGCAACGACACTACTATTTAATTGGCCAGCAACACGCGCAGTCTATGCCGCAATCCAGAACAAAGTCAAGCGGAAATTCAACCATTTAATGAGCACTTTTATGCTCATCGACTGCGAAATAATTCAGCTTACACGCTACCAGCGCCGCGGCTCTGTTTTCTTGCGGTAGCCGTCGTGCTGCGTGCTTTAGACGCCTCATTGGCGCGGAGGTTCCCTGAGTTTACACCGATTGTTTTGGGAGCGAGAGCAATCGCTCGATTGGCCGCGTCAAGACGCTGTTCCCACCAGACCATGATAGGGCTGGCAATGGCTACAGATGAGTAAGTACCAAAGCTAATTCCTATCAGCAGCGCCACCGAAAAACCAAACAATACTTCACCGCCGAACAAGACCATGGCCAGCACCGAAAGGAATACCAGGCCTGACGTGATCACGGTACGAGACAAGGTTTGGTTGATGGAGTCGTTGGTGATCTTGTAGAGCGAATCGCGACGGTGCAGACGCCTGTTCTCTCGAATACGATCGAACACGACGATAGTGTCATTCACCGAAAAGCCGACCAGGGTAAGCAACGCAGCAATAACGGTAAGGCTGATCTCCCACTGGAAGATCGAGAAGATACCCAAAGTCACAAGGACATCGTGGAATACGGCGATTACGGCTGCGGCCCCGTAAGTCCATTCAAAACGGAATGCTATATAAAGGAGAATACCAACGAGGGCAGCGAGGGTCACCGCTATAGCTTTGTTGCGCAGCTGTTGACCAGCTACAGGACCGACGGCTTCGGTGCCAATCACCTTATAAGCGGCGTTGGGATCGGAATTGAGATCCGCTTTTTCCGCCGCTTCAGCGCCAAACTTACTCAAAGCCTTGCGGACTTTTACCTGTCCGACGTCCACCTGAGCGCCGCCGGTGCCTGCCGTGCTCGTATCCGGACCCTCAAGAGGCATCTTAACCAGGACTTCGTCCGGCTTGTCCGTTACCTGAACGATCGCATCTCGGACACCTTCAGTAGCTATGGCCGCATGAATTTGTTCAGCCGCTGGCCGCTGCCGGAACTTGATCGTCATGACCGTGCCGCCCTTGAAATCAACGCCGAGGTTGAAAGCTTGCGGAGCAGAAGGGTTACGACTGTGGTGCCACTGCCGATAAATAGCTGAGCCAAGACCGGCAAGCATCAACAGGATAGACACGGTGATGAACAAACGTCTGTTCGCCAGCCAATCGATCTTTACGTCCTTAAAAATTTCAATCATGACTTAACTTTAGATGCTTAGCGACTCAGCGCGTTCCTTGCGGCCGAGCAGCCAGATGAAAATGGTGCGCGAAACGTACACTGCGGAGAATAAATTAATGACCAGACCGAGAATCAGCGTCACAGCAAACCCACGAATCGGTCCCGTTCCGAAGAGAAACAGGAACAGCGACGACACCGTGGTAGTAACGTGGGTATCGATGATGGTGACAAAAGCTCGACCGAACCCCTGTTCGATCGATGAAGCCACTGTCTTCCCGGTCCGCAACTCTTCTCGTATTCGTTCAAAGATTAGAACGTTCGAGTCGACCGCCATACCGATCGTCAGGATAATGCCGGCGATACCGGGCAAAGTCAGCGTGGCGTTGAAAATAATCAAGCCAGCCATCATCAAGACCACGTTGAGCAACAAGGCTACGACAGCGTTGACGCCTGAACCGCGGTAATAGACCAGCATGAACAACACCACCAGCGCCAACCCGACCAGCGAAGCTCGGACTCCGGCGCGAATGGAATCATCGCCAAGGCTGGGACCAACCGTTCGCTCTTCGAGATACTCAATCGGCGCCGGCAGCGCACCGGAACGCAGAGTCAAGGCAAGGTCCTCAGCCGACTCCTTGGTAAAGCGGCCGCTAATCTCACCCGAGTCGAAGATTTGCGACTTAATGAAGGCAATGGACTTGACTTGATCATTCAAGACAACGCCCATGTATTCATTAATGTGCGAGCCAGTCCAGGCGCCAAACTTGTCAGCGCCGCCCTTCTTCAGGGAAAACTGGATTTCGTAATCGTTTTGACCCCCGCCGCGGCTGGGAACGCCTGAAGCGTTTCTCAATTCGCTGCCGTCGATAATTGACGGTGATTCGACGACGACCCACTTGACCGGCTTGGCCTGATTCTGATTCTCGGGCGTCTCGGTCGACAGGTCCATGCGCTCGGTGTATTCGAGCACGCGCCGATTTGCTGGAATCGTTCCACCGCTATTCAGCGAAGCGATCGCCTCTTCTTTTGTTGTGTAAGATTGAGAAGGCGCCGGATTTGGCGAGCTAACGATATGCACCATCTCCAAACGAGATTCCCCGGCGAGTAACTTCTTGACGCGCTCGGGATCGGTGACACCGGGCATTTGCAGCAGGATCTGATGAGAATTCTGCGAACCATGCGTTTGCAGCGTGGGCTCAGTAACACCGAGCGCATTGATACGGCTCTCGATAATCTGCAAAGCCTGTCTCGTGGCTTCATCCGCCAGGGTCCGCTGGAAAGCTCCGCCCAAACTCCAGGCCAACGTGTTCCCGGAAGCCGAAAACGACCATCCAAAACGGTCGGCCATTTCCACTTTCTTTTCGACTGCCTCGCGAATCTCTGTAGCTTTGGATCCGTCGCCAACAGTTAACACCACGCGATAATTACCGGCGGAAGTCTCGGCGTGAGCCTCGGTAACCGGAAAGCTGGCTTCTTTAGCTGCGTTTTGCGCCGCGACAGCGTTGTCTTCGGTGAGCCGTTTCAAGTACTCCTCGGTCTTCACTCGCATCACCAGATGCGAGCCGCCTTTTAGATCCAAACCGAGGTGAATGTTTTCGCGTAAGTTTTGTTTGATGCCTGCGGGAGTAAAGTCATGTTTTCGCGGCAAGCGCGCGTTTGCTCCGGTTATCGGAGGCATGATGACTTTGTATAGACCCAGGATCGTTATGACTATGATGAGTCCGATGCGTAGCTTTAGATTGGTCTTCTTCATACGTATTTAAGATGCCGGCGGCGAACCGATGTCGCCGGTAATGCTGTTAAGCCTTTGTCTCTTCGTCGAGGCCTGCAACTGAGCCGCGCGAGATTTCGAGAATCGTCTTGTCGGCGCTGCGAATCAGCAAGCTCGTATCTTTAACGCTCGTAATCGTTCCGATCACGCCGCCGGTCGTAACGATCCGGTCGCCCGCCTTCAAAGCTGAGATCGTTTCCTGGAGTTTGCGCTGCCGCGCCTGTTGAGGGCGAATCAGCAGGATGTAGAAGACACCGATGATTAAGAGCATCGGCACCAGGGAAGAAATCAACGCGCCGCCTCCCTGAAGGAAAAGCATTATTAACATGAACATTAAGTTTGACTCTTTCGTCCGCGGCGCACCTTGAATGCACGCCAAAATATCGCAGGTCGCAACCTGCACTCAGTCAGCACCCGAGTTGACCATCTCAGTGAATTCCTGCCGGAATTGGGTGAACTTGCCAGACCGGATAGCTTGCCTGACGCGTCGCATAGTGTCAAGGAAGAAGGCCAGATTATGATGGGTCAAAAGTACGCCCGCCAGCATCTCGCCACTCATATAAAGATGCCTCAGATAGGCGCGCGAATGTCTCTTGCAAACTGAGCACTCGCAAGCCTCGTCCAGCGGTCGCATGTCGGTAGTCCAAAGCGCGTTTTTGATATTCACTTTGCCGCGCGAGGTGAAGGCCTGACCATTTCGGCCATTGCGAGTCGGAAGCACACAGTCAAACATGTCCACACCGAGGGCTACCCCCTGGAGCAGATCCTCCGGTGTACCGACTCCCATTAGATATCTCGGGCGATCAGTCGGCAGCAACGGAGCAATCTCCCCGACCACGTTCCACATGACGCTCTTTTCCTCGCCCACGCTTAGACCGCCGATGGCATACCCGTCGAAACCGATCTCAACGGTTCGCGCGAGACTTTCTTTGCGCAAATCCAGATGAGATGCGCCCTGAACAATGCCAAAAAGAGCTTGAGCGCCGCTCAAGTCGTCCGCATCTATCCGGCCCGCATCCATATTTTCAGTTTGAAGCGCGTCGAATCTGTCTCGTGAGCGTCTTGCCCAGCGCGCAGTCAACTCCATGCTGGCCCGGGCTTCGAGTTGTGGTGCCTGGCCGGGAGCACATTCATCAAATACCATCACGATGTCCGAACCAAGTGCCGCTTGAACTTCCATCGATACCTCGGGTGAAAGGAATTGCAGGCTGCCGTCAACGTGAGATCGGAACTCGGTTCCTTGCTCACTGATTTTTCGCAAATCGCCGAGGCTCCAAACTTGAAAGCCGCCTGAATCTGTTAGGAGCGCTCGATCCCAGGCTATGAAGCGATGCAAACCACCACAGGCGCGGATGGTTTCGATTCCCGGCCGCAACCAAAGATGGTAAGTGTTGCCAAGGATAATGCGCGCGTCGAGATCGTCACGCTCGAGTTGTTCGAAGCGGACGCCTTTGACGCTTCCGGCGGTACCGACCGGCATGAAGACCGGCGTCTCGATTTCGCCCCGGCGCGTTTTTAGCACGCCTGATCTGGCAGCGTCGTCTTGAGCCAACAAGTTAAATTGGATTGGAGCAGGCAACATCCGTTTGCATGTCGTGGATTTCGGCTTTGCCGCCTGATGTGCGGAAAGGCTCCGCCTTTCGGCAAGCTCAAGCTCATATTCTTGAGGCTACGCCTCCATAATCTATCGAGGCGCAGCCTCTCCTTTTTATATAGATACTACTTTCGGAAAGGCGGAGCCTTTCGCACATCAGGCGGCAAAGCCGAAGTCGAGCGTCATCGTCCGCGCTTCTTCTTCCGATGACGCTCAATAATCCTCAGCGGTGTGCCAAAGAAGTCAAACTCTTCCCGCAGCCGATTCTGCAAATACCTTACATAAGAAAAGTGCAGTCCCGGTCGCCCGCCCGCAGTGAATAAGACGAAAGTTGGTGGTCGAATCCCAGCTTGAGTCATGTACTGAACGTGAAGCCTCGACACGCCTCCCTTAACCGGAGCCGGAGCGCCACCACCTCGAGGCTGCGACACCGCACTCTCGAAGAATGCATTCAGTCGAGAAGTTGGGATGCGAAGATTACGAGCCTCATTGGCGCGCACAGCCAATGGCAGAATCTTATCGACTCGCTGACCGTTAAGAGCTGAGATCATGATGACGGGGGCCCAATCGAGAAACTTCATGCGCTCACGCAGGCTCCGCTCAAAGGCGCTTGACGTTCCAGTCTCCTTATCAGGCAAAGCGTCCCACTTGTTAACCCCGATGATCATGGCGCAACCAGCGTCGTGCGCGTAGCCGGCGATGTGCGCGTCAAGCGCGGTAACACCCTCAACCGCATCTACCATCACAATCGCAACGTCCGCACGCTCAAGGCTCTTCATAGCCATGACGACCGACAACTTCTCCGCCATCTCACCGGTCTTTCCTTTCCGGCGGATTCCGGCGGTATCTATCAGGCGAAACGTTTTGTCACCGCTTTTCAGCACTGTGTCGATCGCATCGCGCGTGGTGCCCGCAATCGGCGAGACAATCACGCGCTCTTCACCGATGATTCGATTTAAGAGCGACGACTTCCCAACGTTGGGTCTGCCAATGATCGCGAGACGGATCTCTCTCGCTTGTTCCGTTTGCGCTAACTGGCTCGACGTGTCGACCGACTTTAGATCTTTGACGAGCGCATCCAACAGTTCGCCGAGACCATTCCCCTGTTCCGCCGAGATCGGAAAAACTTCTTCAAAGCCGAAGCGATAGAATTCACCGGCCTCGGCTTCAAGCCGCGCGGCTTCAGATTTGTTAGCTGCTACCAGGACTCGCTTACCGGTCGCGCGTAGAAGTTTTGCGAGCTCTTCATCCAGCGGTGTGATTCCCTGACGAACATCGACAACCCAAATCAGCGCCTGAGCGTCGTCAATGGCAAATCCTGCTTGCTTGAAAATGTTTACAGGGATGATTGCATCGTCGTCGGGAACGAGGCCACCCGTGTCAACAATTGAGAAGCGCTCGCCGGTCCACTCGACCTCGCCGTAGATTCGGTCGCGGGTGATGCCGGGCTCGTCTCCAACAATTGAGCGACGCTCGCCAATCAGCCGATTGAATAGCGTTGACTTGCCGACGTTCGGCTGTCCCACGACCGCGACTAACGGCAGGATCGGAGCCGAAACAGCAGCCGGCTCCTGCTCATTTGAGATTTTAGGTTCCATATCAGCTTTGCATTAACGGTAGGCCAACCGCGTCGAATTAGCCAGCGAGGAAATGAAGCGAAGGAGCCAAGCGCACGAGGCAGCGTTTGCCACTGGGAGATCTCCAACCAGTGCGCCAAGAAAAAGGAGGTAAAGCACAAATGGTGAACTGGGTAGCCGATACCACAGGCTGGCCCTGTGGTGTTTCATGTTCACAGCTACAAAAACAGGCTGATCGATCGGGTTCGCAAGAGGCCACGGGCTGGCCCCGTGGTGTTTCACGTTGCCGCCTGCCAGCAGCATGAAGCGTGAACACTCCACGGGACGAGCCCGTGGCCTCACCAAAAATCTCGGCCCGCCTCTGTTAGCGACCAACGTGAGTGACCACGGCGCCAGGCCGTGGCCTCAGTTTTAGCGACTACCTACTTTTTCTTGCCGCACTGATCTCCAACAACTCAAGGTGACTAGCTCAACATAGATCAGCTCAATATAGATCAGCTCAATATAGATCGGCTCAACATAGATCAGCTCGAGGTCGGGAAGGGTCGCTTGCGCCCGCCTCAAGTTTCATCGGCTCTCAACCTTGCGACCATCAAAAACCAATTCAAGTAGTAAGTCAGAGTTGAATGCTAGCGCATCCTGAGGCGGGCGCAAGCGACCCTTCCCGACCTCGAGCTTATGCACCTTGAGATGCTTATGTTGCCCTGCATTCCGCCAAATTGCGGGGCGGCAAACCGTGGTGCAGCGCGAATCTTTCCGCCCTCCGTGAACGTGCGCTATGATTACGCCGCGTCAGCAACACTCTCGCGATTACTTTGAGTTAATCCTAATGAACCAGATTTCAACTTGCGTAGCACTCGTCGGGCTCATCATGCTGTTGGCGAGCAGTGGCTACTCGCAGTCAAGTGAAGCGAATCCAAAGCATTTCAAAACTGATACGCTGTCCTTTGATTATCCTTCGGAGTGGACACTCTCAGACGCCAGTGTCGACGAATTGCAATACCTCATAATGACGAGCGCAGATAAGACTGCTCAGATGGCTGTCGTAACTCAACGTGATCCGGGCATTAGTTGCGCGTCAGAACTCAGGAGCAAGAATGTTACTAAAGCTTTTGTTGACCAGCTAGCAAGTCAGATTCACGCGAAAGTCCCGCTGCAAACTTCTTTAGTTCCAATCAAAGTCGGCGCCAACGAAATACAGGCGACTCAATTTCATGGCGAGCGGGATGGAAAGCCAGTCACGGCGTTTGTAATTGGAGTTATTATCAACAAATGGTTCGTCAATCTTGTCCTGGTAAAGCCCGTTGGTGACGACGCGAGTCTTACTGCGTGGAGCCTGGTGCGCTCGAGTCTTTATGTCGCGGAACCTGTATTGACCGCTCCATCGAAGATCGTTCACAACGGTGGAGTCTTGAATGGTAAGGCTATTAAGTTAGCCCAACCACCGTATCCACAGGACGCCAGATACCGCCGAGCCGGTGGCATCGTAGTAATTGACGTCGAAATCGATGAGATGGGAAACGTGACCCTTGCTTGCGTTCGGTCCGGCCACCCGTTGCTACGCGACGTCTCTCTTGATGCTGCAAGGCAGTCGAAATTTAGCCCTACCAAAATCGATGGCCAGCCGATTAGAGTGATTGGTGTAATTCAATATAACTTCGTGTCTCAGTAGAATTCAGTTAATCCGACTTCTTCGAAAAAACAGGAGCAAACGATGCCGGACACAACGTCTTTCGGACTCTGTGCCATAGCCCAAGTCGCAATCAACGCGCACGACATCGAACGCGCGACGGCTTTTTACCGCGACACACTCGGAATGAAGTTTCTCTTTTCAGCTCCGCCCGGCCTTTCTTTCTTCGACTGCGCAGGCGTAAGACTGATGTTGTCGCTACCCGCAAGACCGGAATTCGATCACCCCAGCTCGATCCTCTATTTCAATGTCGATGACATCAACGCGGCTCATGTCACACTAAGGGAACGCGGAGTTATCTTCGAGGAGGGACCAACATTCGTCGCCAACATGGGAACATACGATCTTTGGCTGGCTTCATTTCGTGACTCTGAAAACAACATAATGGCTCTCATGAGCAACGTTCCACACTAAACACAATTTCAAAAGGAGACTCGGTGAAACGGAGAACCTTTTTGCAAACGAGCAGCCTCGCCGGAGCTGCCGCAATAGTCCGGCCAAGGTCCGTCGAAGTTTCGAAAGCGGAAGCTGAAACCCCACTCGCCGCCCCTCAAACTTTCGAGTTAGAGGAGCTCACTATTGCCGAGCTTCAAAATGGAATGAAGTCCGGCAAGTACACAGCTGTTTCGCTCGCAAAGAAGTACCTGCAGAGAATTCAGCAAATAGATAAGTCAGGGCCTGCGGTAAATTCCGTCATTGAGATCAATCCGGATGCCATCTCCATCGCTGCTGCGCTTGATAGAGAGCGGAAAGCCAAGGGCTCATCACGCGGCCCTTTGCACGGAATACCGGTATTAATAAAGGACAACATCGACACCGCCGACCGGATGATGACCACTGCGGGATCGCTGGCGTTGTTGGGATCGCGGCCGGCTCAGGACTCTTTCGTAGCAAAACGTCTACGCGACGCCGGTGCAGTGATCATCGGAAAGACCAATTTGAGTGAGTGGGCAAACTTCAGATCAAACCACTCCTCGAGCGGTTGGAGCGCGCGCGGGGGCCAAACCCGAAATCCCTACGTTCTTGATCGAAACCCGTGCGGCTCCAGTTCGGGTTCTGGGGCAGCGGCGGCAGCAAATCTCTGTGCGGTTGCAGTCGGAACCGAAACTGATGGTTCAGTTGTTTGTCCTTCAACCACGAATTCGCTTGTCGGCATTAAGCCTACGCTGGGTTTGATTAGCCGCTCAGGCATCATCCCCATTTCCCACAGTCAGGACACTGCGGGTCCAATGTGCCGCACCGTTACCGACGCCGTGATTCTGCTGGGGGCTTTGGCAGGTATTGACCCGCGCGACAAGGCTACAGCCTCGAGTCAAGGCAAGGCTCACAGCGACTACACGCAGTTTCTCGATCGCAATGCGTTGAAGGGCGCGCGCTTAGGTATCGTTCGCAAGTCTTTTGGCTTTAACGACGCGGTCGACAAGCTACTCAACGATCACATCGAGGCGATGAAGCGCATGGGCGCGGTAATCGTTGATCCGACAGACATTCCGACGGCTGGCAAGTTTGATGACAGTGAATTGGAAGTGCTGCTGTATGAATTCAAGGCTGATCTGAATGCGTATCTTGCCGGTCTGGGGTCGAAGGCGCCGGTGAAATCACTGAAGGACATCATCGACTTCAATGAGAAGCATAGCGATAAAGAGATGCCCCACTTCGGCCAGGATCTTTTCATCAAGGCCGAAGCCAAAGGACCATTGACCGAAAAAGCGTATCTTAACGCGCTGAAGCAGAATCACGAGATGACTCGGGAAGATGGAATCGATGCCGTTTTACGAAAGCACAAACTCGACGCGTTGATTGCGCCGACGGGTGGACCAGCATGGCCGACTGATTGGATTAATGGAGATCACTTCACGGGAGGCTACTCGAGCGCGTCAGCGGTGGCGGGCTATCCGCATATTACGGTTCCGGCTGGATACGTTCGTGGCTTGCCGGTGGGAATTTCGTTCTTTGCTTCAGCCTGGAGTGAGCCAACTTTGATTCGTCTGGCTTATTCATTTGAACAAGCGAGCAAGGTGCGTCGCCCACCCCGCTTTCTGCGCACCGCCGTGTATTAGGGTGAAGGTGTTAGGGTGTAGGGTGTAGCCGGTTTTTGGAATGAAAAATGAGAAATGGAAAATGATATATGGAAAATCGGCCCGGCTCTTCAGATTTTCCATTTGCCATATATCAGTTTTCATTTTCCATTTTGGCGCTGCGCCTTCGATTACCTGATGGCCAGCGGAAATCAAGGACGAGGATTAGGTAGCCGGTTTTGGCAGATGAAAAATGGTAAATGGAAAATGATATATGGAAAATCGGCCCGGCTCTTCAGATTTTCCATTTGCCATATATCAGTTTTCATTTTTCATTTTGACGCTGCGCCTTCGATTGCCTGGTAGCCAGCGTAACTCAAGATTACCTGGTGGCCAGCGTAACTCAAGGACGAGGATTTGTAGGTAGCCGGTTTTGGCAATGAAAAATGGTAAATGGAAAATGATATATGGAAAATCGGGCCGGCTCTTCAGATTTTCCATTTGCCATATATCAGTTTCATTTTTCATTTTGACACTGCGCCTTCGATTACCCTGTGGCCAGCGTACCTCAAGATTCCCTGGTGACCAGCGTAACTCAAGGACGAGGATTTGTAGGTAGCCGGTTTTGGCAATGAAAAATGGTAAATGGAAAATGATGTATGGAAAATCGGCCGGCTCTTCAGATTTTCCATTTGCCATATATCAGTTTTCATTTTCCATTTTGACGCGGCACCTTCGATTACCTGATGGCCAGCGTACCTCAAGATTCCCTGGTGACCAGCGTAACTCAAGGACGAGGATTTGTAGGTAGCCGGTTTTGCCAATGAAAAATGAGAAATGGAAAATGATATATGGAAAATCGGGCCGGCTCTTCAGATTTTCCATTTGCCATATATCAGTTTTCATTTTTCATTTTGACGCTGTGCCTTCGATTACCTGATGGCCAGCGTAACTCAAGATTACCTGGTAGCCAGCGTAACTCAAGGACGAGGGTTTGGGTGGAGGGTGTAGCCGGTTTTGCCAATGAAAAATGAGAAATGGAAAATGATATATGGAAAATCGGCCGGCTCTTCAGATTTTCCATTTGCCATATATTTTCCATTAACCGACCGACACCCTAAGACCAAATAGCAATTTTGAAGAAGCATGAGATTCCAGTTTCGTTATAAGGTTTCGTAGTAGAGAGGAAGAAAACCCAATGCCGCGAACAGCAGCCAGGAAAAAGTCAATCTACGGTGTCCACCCGGGCGTGGCCATGACCCAGAAGTGGATTGGCGAGCTTAAAGCTAAGACCGGTCGTACTCTCGAAGAATGGCTGGCATTGATCAAGAAGAAAGGTCCGAAAGACGAGAAGAGCCGACGCGAGTGGCTAAAAACGGAGTATGGGCTCGGGACGAACTCCGCTTGGTGGCTGGCCGAGCGTGCTGATGGCAAAGGCACCGAAGTAGGCGATCCTGATGAATATCTAAAAGCCGCCGAAGGCTACGTCGACACCATGTTCTCCGGCTCGAAAGCTGGCTTGCGGCCAATCTACGATGCGCTGCTGAAACTCGGTCTTGGCATCGGCAAAGAAGCTAAGGCTTGCCCGTGTCAAACAATCGTACCTCTCTATCGCAATCACGTCTTTGCCCAGATCAAGCCTACCACTCGCACCAGAATTGATTTTGGCTTCGCTCTTGGCGATCTGAAGGGGGCGGGCCGGTTGATAGAGACCGGCGGCTTTGCCAAGAAAGATCGCATCACGCATCGCATCGAAGTCACTTCGTTGAAAGATATCGATGACGAAGTGAAACATTGGCTCAAAGCCGCCTACGATCGAGATGCGTAAAGTACAACAGGCTGCCAGCCTGTTGACCGTAGCCTAGATAAAGTTGAGTGTTATCGAGCCGCTGCAGGCTAGCAGCCTGCCGTACATTTTAACCAAAGGACACCAATGCCAACCAAAGCAGCGCCAGCTAAATCTCCGAAAATGAGTGACGATGCGGTCAAGTCCAAAACCGGCAAAGCCTGGAAAGAATGGTTTGCAATTCTCGACAAAGCCGGCGCCAAGAAAATGACGCACCAGGAGATCGTCAAGTATCTCAACAGCGAGCAGGGCGTCGGTCCGTGGTGGCAGCAGATGGTCACTGTCACGTACGAACAACACATCGGTCGGCGTGGCGAGCACCAGAAACCCGACGGTTACGAAATCAGCGTGAGCCGAACTATCGCCGCCCCGGTTCCCAAACTTTATGAGGCCTTCGGAAACAAGAAGTCGCGGGCTAAGTGGCTCAAGGAAGACGGCCTCGTCCAGCGCACTGCGGTCGAAAACAAATCCATGCGGGTAACCTGGAATGATAAGAAAACGATCCTGGCGATTGCCTTTCTTTCGAAAGGTGAAA
The DNA here is from genome assembly GCA_035572035.1 of Pyrinomonadaceae bacterium. Classification (GTDB taxonomy): domain Bacteria; phylum Acidobacteriota; class Blastocatellia; order Pyrinomonadales; family Pyrinomonadaceae; genus JAOAPY01. Next base: position 25,373 of record DATNBH010000072.1, read on the forward strand.
ACAAAAGTCAGGTCGTGGTGCAACACATGAAGCTACCCACTGCGAAGTCAGCCGCAGCGATGAAGAAGTTTTGGGGAGAAGCGCTAGATCGCCTTCGAGGAGTGGTCGAAAAGTAACAAGCTGTCATGATTGCTAACCTCGTCAGACTCTACGCTTCAGCTGACGGTGAATCGCATTTTGAAGACACTAGCGCGGAGCTCAACCTCGTAGATCTGATTCCGTCCGCCCCACCTCTATATATTTCCGAGTCCTCGCCGGCGTCTGAGTTTTCATTCTTCGGCGCGCCCGCTGGTTGGCAAAGTGACTGGCATCCGTCAAATAATCGCAATCTGTTTTTTGTGATTTCAGGCGAATGGGAAGTGACTGCGAGCGACGGTGAGACGCGAAAATTTTCCGCCGGTGATGCTTTGTTAGTTGAGGACACCACGGGCAAAGGCCACCAATCGAAAGTCACCATCTCGCAAGATTCGGTATCGATCCTGATACGGCTTTGAAGAAGACGGCGATGGCCAATTCCGCAGCGACTGCGCGTGTTGATCTCGGACGACGGGGCGAGGAGCTCGCGACAGCTTATCTCGAACAGCAAGGCTATCGGCTGGTCGCTGCCAACGTGACTCTGCCGGTTGGCCGGAATCTACGCGGAGCAGTAGTTAACGCCGAGATTGATCTGGTTGCGTATGACGGTGCTGTGCTTTGCTTTGTTGAAGTCAAGACGCGCGCTTCTGATTGGTTCGCGCCCCCGCAAGTGAACGTCGACTTGCGCAAGCAGCGTCAGATTGCGCGAGCGGCGCGGACGTACCGGCACATGCTTGGGCTTGAAAGTGCGGCGTATCGATACGATGTGGTTAGCATTGTCCTGCCCACTGAGAACGACTGCTCGGCTAAGTTACAGATCGAGATTCTGCGAAACTTCTGGAACGATGAGCGCCTCCGCCAGCGCCGCTGGCCCGAACGCTACTGGGACTAAGCAAAACCATCCACAGATTACGCAGATTTCACAGATGTTATTGTGTTGGGAGATAGAACAGTACGTGTGGACGAGCCGCTTTGGATACACTGAATCTCACAATCCTTACGTGCTAGTTATATCTGAATCACACTTCCGACCCACATGCATTTACATCTGTGAAATCTGCGTAATCTGCGGATAGTCAGTTTTCAGTTTTTTGCGGTCTGCTTCATCCTTGGCGGAGCATTCTTCACGTGCTTATCAAACCAGGAGATCATTTCATACAGCACGTGTTGAATCGTTTCTCGACCTGAATACCCATGCGCCTCGAGCGGCAGCGTCACGTAACGCACCGTGCCACCGTTACCGCGTATAGCCTGGTACATCCGCTCGGATTGAATTGGGAAAGTTCCCTGGTTATCGTCGGCTTCGCCATGAATCAGCAGAATCGGATCTTTGATCTTGTCCGCGAACATAAACGGCGAAACTTTCATGTACATCTCCGGAGCTTCCCAGAACGTGCGGCGCTCGCTCTGAAATCCGAACGGCGTTAACGAACGGTTGTACGCTCCACTCCTCGCAATGCCCGCTCGAAACAAATCACAATGCGCCAACAGATTCGCTGTCATGAAGGCGCCATAACTATGGCCGCCCACGCCAACTCGATTCGGATCGGTGACGCCCATTTCTGTTGCCTTATCGATCGCGGCCTTGGCGCTCATGACGATTTGTTCGACGTAAGTGTTGTTCACCGTTTCCGGATCACCCACCACTGGCATCGTCGTGTTGTCCAGCACTGCGTAGGCTTCAAGCAAAAAGAACAGATGCGAAGGCCCGGTAATCTGAGTAAACTTCTGGGTCGAGCCGGTTACTTGCCCCGCCGTGCTGGAATCGTTGAATTCGAGCGGATAAGCCCACACGACTGTTGGCAGTCGAGTTCCCTGTTTGTATCCCGGCGGCAGGTACAGCGTGAATGAACACTGCACACCGTCGGCGCGCTTGTAAGTAACTAGCTGCTTCGTGATGCCGCGTAGTTGAGGCGTCGTATCCGGAAAGTTTGTCAAACTCTTGATCGGAACCGCAGGCCCTGCCGTCGCGGTGGTGCGCAGAAAATAATTGGGAGCCTCAGTCGGGCTTTCATGCCGAGTGACAAACTGAGTGCCGTCGTCGTTAACCAGAGCGACGAAAGACTCGTACTGCTTCGTATCACTCCTGAACAGACGTTCCGACTTGAGCGTCTCGAGATTCAGACGATCAAGAAACGGGCGCTCACCTTCCGGCGATGCCCCAGCGCCGATGAGATAGATCCAATCACCATGTTGCTGTATGGCTCGATGGCCGTTGAGAAGCAAGCGAGCTAAAGGCGCCCCTGGATCTCGATAGCGATCCTGAACATTGCGACTCCAGATCTCTTTTGGAGGCTCGTTCTTGCCGGGAGTCACCATCACCGTATGCGCCCAGCGCTTGTCGCGATCGTATTCGGTGACGAGAGCGGCGTTGCGATTCTCGAACCATGACAAGTTGATGAATCTTTGTTCCGTCTTAATCAACTCGGTTGGCGCAGACTTGAATGGAGCGGCCAGCATCATCACCTGATCTCGATATGCAACTTGCTTTTTCGGATTGCCGTCATCCAGGGCTTCCACCCACACGAGGGTCGCCGGCTGAACCGGATGCCAGCGATAAGTTCGCGGGCCCGTCTGCACGCCGTCAATTGGGATTTGATCGAGCATTGGCTGGCTCGCGAGCTTGTACACCAGCTCGCCTTTTAGATCTTGAACCTCGACTTCTTTTGGAAAGGCCGAGTCGGGATAGAGATAAGAGAATGGTCGATGGATTCGAGCTACCAGGAGATGCTTACCGTCCGGAGATGAGTCGACGTAATCAAAAATCGCCGGGTGGCCAACGTCGGTTATCTTCGCTGTGGCGGCATCAACCAGGGCGAGCTGCGCTGTGGCGTAGTACTCAAATAAATCTTCATCGTGTGGTGTCTTGAGCAAATCTTCATATGTCCGCACAGGCGCGGCCTTTCCTGAACTCTCCTGACTATTCGGCTCGCGTGGAACCGGGGGAACGGTCGGAGCTGGACCACGCATTGATGGCACCAGCTGCGCCAGCAGAGTTTTGTTGTCGGGCATCCATTGAAATGGAACTCCTTCGGTAGCATTGATGGTCACGCCTTTCAGACGAGTTAGTTTTCCGGAGCCGGCATCACCGACCCAAAGCTCGGTTCCAGCCGCAGTCGCATTAGTAAAAGCAAAGTGCTTTCCATCTGAGCTCCACGTTGGTGAACTGATCTTGGCGCCTGGCGGTAATTCTAATTTCGTCTCAGCACCCGTTGAGATTTGTTTCAGGCTAAGTGCCACAAAGTAAGTGAGACGATGAGGTCCATTCGAGCTCGGATTAATTCGCAATCCGGCGAGTCTCAACATCGGTTGCGCGAGGTCAGACAACGGAGGATAGCGAAAGCCGGTGGCTAGCAACATTTTGTCTCGAGCCGGACTGATTAAGGCGGTCGGCGTCACCGGCGCGTTAAGAATGTCGAGCACTTCCTGCGGCGGCTTGCGATAACCTTGCTGTGCGAAGGTAGTGATACCGAGCAAGAGCAACACGCACGCGAGAATGGCTTCTCGTTTTGAGCTAATAAACATGATGGGCTCCTCTCTCTTTTGCAGAGACGAATTTCCAGGTATCTGCGTGAACCGGATGCCGAAGATTAATTCCGAAAAAGTGGAAGAACCACAAATTATTGTAAAGAAGCGTCAGAAGTCAATGAACGCAGAAGCCCCTTTGTTCTTGTATGCCACGGGCTTGCCCCGTGGTAATCACGTTGGTCCCTACAAAGGAATCTGACTTTTAGAAAGAAGATGCCACGGGCTTGCCCCGTGGTAATCACGTTGGTCCCTACAAAGGAATCTGACTTTTAGAAGAAGATGCCACGGGCTCGTCCGTGAAGTATCACGATTTTCGGCGACCAGCGTGAACCTCCACCGTACGAGCCGGTGGCATCCACCGCCTTCGCATTTGGCTGATCTCTGTTAGCGATCAACATGAAACTCCACCGGGCAAGCCGGTGGTATCACCTAAGTTCCCGTTATTTCTTGTCACTCTTCTCGCAGAGCATTATGCTTGCCTCGCCGTCACAGCAAGACACAGGGGGCCAAGCCATGATCTGTGGTAACTGCGGAAACTCCGTTGATGCAATTCATAGGTTCTGTCCGAAGTGTGGAAACCCGATGCCCGCGCAATCTCCACCTCCTTCGAGTGGCCCTGCATACACACCGCCCACTTACGCGCCGTATAGTGCGCCGCCGACGTACAACACGCCCGCACTCCCGCGCCAACGAGGCTCCAGTTGCGGCAAGATAATCATAATTCTCGTCATCATTCTCGTGCTGATTGGCATCGGTATCACCGCCGCGATTTACTACGGCTATCGCTATGCGGAAAAGACGTTGAAGTCGTCCGAGGCTTATTCGGTCGCGGTCTCGACGCTAAAAGCAAACGAAGAAGTTCGCGAGAAGCTCGGCGAGATCCAGGATACGGGATTCCCGATTGGCGCCATTAATCAGAGCGGCGATTCGGGTAATGCCGTGTTTGTGATGGGAGTAACTGGCGCCAAGGGCAAGGGCCAATATCAGGTTGAACTAAGGAAGCGCAGTGGTGTCTGGAGCGTCATTTCTGGACATGTGAAGACCGCCGATGGCGACACCATTTTGGTTGTTACGCCTCGGGTATCAACGGACGAGCCAACCAACGTACCATCCCCACCGGGGCCGCCGTTTACATCTGACCCCCGCGCGAAAGGTGCGATTAGTGGCGGGGTCCTGAATTCCAAAGCTACCAGCCTGCCCCAACCCACTTACCCCGCAGTCGCAAAAACGGCGCACGCCTCGGGCACGGTGATAGTCCGCGTGTTGGTAGATGAAAACGGAGATGTGATAAACGCTCAAGTCGTGTCCGGTCATCCCTTGTTGCAAGCCGCCGCGATGGCAGCTGCGCGACAAGCTAAATTCGCCCCCACAAAAGTTTCCGGCAAACCCGTTAAGGTGATTGGGTTCCTCAACTACACTTTCAAACTTTGACAACGTGGCACGGGCGTCCCGCCCGTGAACGTTCCCAGTGGCACGCGCGTCCCGCCCGTGAACGTTCCCAGTGGCACGGGCGTCCCGCCCGTGAACGTTCCCCAGTGGCACGGGCGTCCCGCCCGTGAACGTTCCCCAGTGGCACGCGCGTCCCGCCCGTGAAGGTTCCCAGTGGCACGCGCGTCCCGCCCGTGAACGTCCCCAGTGGCACGCGCGTCCCGCCCGTGAACGTTCCCTAGTGGCACGCGCGTCCCGCCCGTGATTCTGCCAAAGGAGATTGCGCAATGGGGCGGATTACCGCGAAAATCAAACTCAATCAATTCTACATTCGCAAACAAAATGACCAGGGTGGTAAGGATGAGCCATACCTCCTAACACTCTTTGCAGGGATCGATGGCAACATAGCCGATCCGAAGGTACCACTCGGTGAAAACATTCTGCTTGTTTGCCGGGCAAGTGACCTGTTGTACTGGCGTGCCGAGTCTGGTGATGGGGGGTAAGGAATTCCTGGTTGGAACTGTCTGGCAGCGTTTTGGAAAGCCCGATGCCGGCGGTGTGACTTACAACTCGGACGGAAAGCGGAGCGGCGATTTGCAGGACATGTACTCAGCGCCGGCCGTCGTAGCCACTAACGACACGCGTTTGGTGCTCGGCCTCAGTCCGACCCTCGGTCTCTGGCGCAATCAGTGCGCGCTTGGCGACCACGAGATCTGGCGCCCGATTACCCAGGAGCCCGAACGCGGGTTTCGCATGCACTACTACTGATCTTGTTCCTGGTTCTTTGTCCTTTGTTCTTTGTAGTTGAAGACACTGGTTGACGACTACAAACTCAAGCGTCGATCCTAAATCCACTACGGCGATTTAGAGCCACAACCTACAAAGAACAAAGGACAAAGAACCAGGAACAAAAACCAAAGACCCAAAACCTAAGACCAAAACGGCCGACCAGATTCTCACTCAAGCTCCCGCAAACATGCCCGCTTGACAACAACAAATTGGCAAGTAGAATCCTTAGTGCTCAAGCGGGAGTAGCTCAGTGGTAGAGCATCGCCTTGCAAGGCGAGGGTCGCGAGTTCAAGTCTCGTCTCCCGCTCCACTTCAAGGCAAAAGGAAAAGCAAAAAGGAAAAATCGGATTGGTTTTTACCTTTTTCCTTTTACCTTTTGCCTTTTTAATTCCTCGGTCGGAGTTGTCTTCGCGTGGGATTTACTTTCCTCCGGTGTGGCGGCGTAGCCAAGTGGTAAGGCAGAGGTCTGCAAAACCTTTATTCATCGGTTCGATTCCGATCGCCGCCTCCAAATCCTTCAATAAGTTACAGCCAGCAAGAAACGCACCAAAATGAGTGCTGTAGTAGGAAACGTAGTAGGTATTTTCGAGTGGGGGGGTGGGAGCAATCTGATTTAAAGGTCTCACACCAACTTAAGACTTAGGTCTCAGGTCGATTCTCGTTAGCCACTACTTCGAGAGGCGAGTCATTAAAACGACGATAGATTCTCTGAATTAGCCAGTCCTTGACGTCATCCTTGAAGTCGGTATTCTCCATTATTTTCACAAAGATTTCTTGGTTCGAGTCCATTCTCTCGATCAATTTGTCGATAAAAACATCTTCAAACGCATACTTAAAGTTTTCCAGTGGATTACTTAGTGCCCGTTGCTTCAAATCTTCATCTTGAAAAAGTTCTTCTTCAATTTGGTCGAAAAATAGTCTATCGGCTGCGTTGAAATCGGTGCCGAACTTGCTGTTCAAGGTAGTAATGATATCGGAGAGTTTTGCCCTTTCGTCTTTGTCGCGAGTGATTCCGGCTTCCGTGGTTGGAGTTAATGCGGTTTCCCCTTGAATCTCTAAAACCAAATCGCCTTCTCCGACCTTTTGCAGACGATAATAATCAAGCGCCACTTCGTCATCCAGTCTTAATTGATCGATAGACTCCATCTTCGGGAGTTTCCATGCCAGGAAGCGCCCGAAAGAATAGAGTTTTTCGAGGTCGACGTCTTGAAACGGCATTATTTGTGTAAGAAAAGAATAAAGATGCACGAATGAGATAAGGGACTTTTTGAATTGGTTCTTTGCCTCTTCGTCCTGCAAATCTTTGAATCTGTCGACCGCCGGCGCGAGGCTTGAATAGAGTCTGCCCTGTTCTCTAGAATTTGAAATACTCTTCGGCTGGTAGAACACTCTGGCAAAGTCGTCAATCTCCGATTGATGATAAATCTCGGAGGCGTCCAAGACTGCCTTCACGTCATAAAGGTGATTCGGATCGGTCATCTCAATCATCTTCGTTTCTTCATAGTAAGGCTGAAACGAAGCCACAATTGTTTCGCGGTCGTTCGCGAAATCTAGAACAAAAGTATCGTCTTTGCCGGGACTTGTTCGGTTAAGTCGCGAGAGAGTTTGCACTGCTTTCACGCCCGACAGTTTTTTATCTACATACATCGTATGAAGGGACGGCTGATCAAAGCCAGTCTGATATTTTTCGGCGACAAGCAAGATCCGGTATTCCTCGCTGTCAAACTTCTCAGGCAATTCTCTTTCGCGAAAACCGTTGAGCGCGGCTTCAGTGATTCCTTCGGGGTAGAAGTCGTCAAACACCGTTCCCGAAAATGCGACGAGTGGCTTGATGTCCGAATAACCTTTTGCCGCGATATACTTCTTGAATTCCAAATAGTACCGCAACGCGTGCTTGCGCGATGAAGTAACAATCATCGCCTTCGCCTTCCCCCCTATCTTTTTCATTGTCACTTGGCGAAAGTGTTCAATCATAACTTCGGTTTTCTGCGCTAAAATGTAGGGGTGAAACGCAGCGAAACGTCCAATTGCTTTCGTCGCTTTACGTTTATTTAATTCAGGATCTTCTTCGATCTGTTTTGAGAACCGATAGTATTCTTTATAAGAAACATAATTCTTCAGCACATCGAGAATGAACCCCTCCTCAATTGCCTGGCGCATTGAGTAGAGATGAAACGGCCGTGCTTCTCCTTCGGCGTTTTTTGTTCCGAACACTTCAATCGTTCTCTGTTTCGGCGTCGCGGTGAAAGCGTAAACACTTACGTTTGGTTGTCTGCCTTGTCTGCGGACGGTCTCGCGAATAAAGTCATCGCTATCTATTGATTCGGCCTCACTCTTTGCGTCAGCGTTTTCCGCTTCTTGTAAAGAAACGTTGGCAAGCGTTTCGTTCATCTTACGACTTGCATCGCCGCCTTGTGAGCTGTGCGCTTCGTCGATGATTGCGGCGTATTTGCGGTTGGGGATCTCCGCCAAATGATTTAGGGAATTTCTGCAGGGTCGTGATGATAATGTTCGTTCCGCGCGCGATCGCTTCCGCAAGCTGTCGTGAGTCAACATCGATACGTTGAACCACGCCCTTTTTGTGCTCAAACTGATAGATAGTCTGTTGAAGTTGCTGGTCGAGCACATTTCTATCGGTGACCACAATGACCGAATCGAAAATCTTAACGCTATCGGCATCATAAAGACTACTCAGACGGTAGGCGAGCCACGCGATTGAATTGCTTTTGCCGCTCCCGGCAGAATGTTGAATTAGATAGCTCTTTCCTACACCATTTGCCCTTGTGTCAGCGCAGAGTTTTCTCACTGAGTCGAGCTGATGATAACGAGGAAAAATCATCGTCTCTTTCATGTACAGCTTTCCGTCAACTCGAAAACTGTTCTTCTGCAAATGTACGAAGCGCGCGATGATTTCCAAGAAACTATCAACTTCTAGGACATCTTCCCAAAAGTAGGCGGTTTTGTAGCCGTGCGGATTCGGTGGATTTCCCGCGCTCGTGTGCCCACTATTCAAAACGCCTTTGTTAAAGGGAAGGAAGTGTGTATGTTTCCCGTCGAGCTTGGTCGTCAGATGAACCTCATCGGGATCAAGCACAAAATGGACTAGCGCGCGTTTTTTGAATTGAAAGAGTAATTCGCGTGGGTCGCGGTCTTTTCTGTATTGATCTACGGCGTGATTAAAGTTTTGACCAGTAAAATGATTTTTCAATTCAACGGTGGCCAGTGGCAACCCGTTTAGGGAAAGCAGTAAATCGAGGCTGTTTTTGTTTTGTTTCGAGTAGAAGACCTGGCGTGTAACGTAAAGTTTATTGAGAGCGTAGAGTTGAAGCGTTTCGGGATTTAATTGGCTGTCAGGTTTGAAATAAGCGAGTTTGAATTTGATACCGCTATCGGTGATGCCGTGCCTAACCACATCGAGCATTCCGCGTAAGTCGAGTTCTTTGAAGAGACGCTGAACGAATTTGTTTTCGGCTTCCGCGCCGTAATAAGAAACCAGCTTGGCCCATTCTGTGCGCTGGGAGTTCTGGATAAATTCAAGAACGGCGAGTTTGTCGAAAGCCAAATCGCGGCTGAAATCGCTTGCGTTCCCGAGTTGCCAGCCGTTTGCCGTTAGGTGCTCGACAATCGAAGTCTCAAACGTATTTTCCGTGTGAATCGCGCTATTCGGCATCGTGGTCTATTGTTTCGAAGGGTTCTAGTTCCCCGCTGTTCTCGCTGCCGGCTCCATCGTAGAAAGCCCGTTCCCGGTCCGGAGGAACAGGCGGTTCGAGCTGAACGTTACTTTCTGCCGCTTTAATGAAGATCCCATAAGAGTAATCCCGAAAAATAGAAACCAATCGACCTCGCTCCTTTTCCGTTATTACCTGTTTCAGGAAATAACCTTCTTCGGTATAGCAAGAAAGCAAAAACCCATAATCATCAGTTCCATTAAAATCCTCGACGTTGACGAGGCTCTTAGGAATCTCACTTTCGATAATTTGGCACGTATCCGGGTCAAAATATCTAACACGCGGTTTATTGTGCTTCTCGTAACGCTTGCCGAGAAACGTTGGCTGGCCAAACGCCGACTGCCACATCACACCGAAGAATTCAACTGTCCCTGATTTATAAACCTTTCCGATTTGGATGGCACCGTCAACTTCGCGAATTGTCGGATCTCTACACATTTGCACTAAAACGGTGAGCGGTTCCATATCTAAAGGGTCATCTTCGCGATTTAGGTGATGTATCAAGTCTCGGTAACTTTTGTCGGCTACCTGAGCGATATTATTGCCCTCTACTTCGGGATCGCCGATGGCAACCCGCATCTTTGACTTCTTGCCCGCCGTTTCATCGTCCCAAATAAATCCCCTGGAATCCGAGGAATAATAAAGACGCCAAATCTTGAATTATTCGCGTCTTTCGCTAACTCGATAAAATCAAACTTGCTGCGGTTATGAAATTTAAGCCGGGCAACGTTATTCAAAATCGGCTCGAGAATTTCAGGCTTTTGCGCTCTGTGCTTTTCGTAAGCGGTGAGCACGTCTCTCTTCGTTGGTTCAAGCACAAAATCGAGCCGCCGCAATACAGTGAAGGGCAAAATAACCTTGCCGTAATCGGCCTGCTTGTACCGACCGCGCAAAAGGTCGGCAATCGCCCAGATAAGATTGGCTTTATCGCGAAAACTAGTCACTTTTAAGTTAGATCTCCTTAACTGGCGTTGAGATGGGTGTTTAATTTGAGAACTGCCAGCAGCACCGTGCGGTCATTTTTCCCCAAAAGGATTTATGAGAGAGACAATAACCTTGGTCATAGAACGCCTGCCGTATAGCCGAAAAGGTACAGACGGGATCTCCTAATCCTTCCATTTCTTCTTGCAATACTTAACTGTATAAGCGCCGGTAGTGATTATGACAGAGAGACTCATGACGAGAGTGACGGCAACCGCAAACTTATAGAGGGTCGGTAGGTTGAAATGCTCGGCTGCTCCAAGCGCACTCAGACTAAGAAGCAATCCCCAAAGGTTCTGGTTCAGGTTGATCTTGAAATCGTCCGTGCTGGGCATCGACACTCCAGAAAACTAGCAGCTTAACGTATCTTCTTATCAGCTGCTTTCCTGCCAACACTAACAAGGCTAACTCTCCACTCAAATCGGGACGCCTGGTTAGCTTGGGACACGATAGACTTCTCTTTTATGAACTTCCCACAGTTGAAGCTTTCGAGAGCCTTAAAAACTTGCATTATTTCTGCACGCGTAATAGCAAAACCAGCTCCTTTGAGACGCGCAACTAGACTGCTAACAGTAGTGATCCGCGAATCATTTAGTCTGGCCGCAAAAATGTCCAAGACCTTTGGTCCTACGAGATCAGATCTATAAAACTTTCTTAGACCAGCCACGTCAACCTCAAAGGCCTCCAAGTCGCGGGGGAAAATATGTTTAGGAGTGTATTGGTCCACAATGCTTTCCGTTTCTTTGAGGCTTTTTTGTTCGCTTGTGATCAGCCTGTCGCTTGCGCTTTTGCGCCGTCCAGTCATTTTTAGATTTTTTCAAATACCTCTCGAATCCTGGAAACGGGAGTCTGATTTGAGAAAGAGTCAACTAAGACTCCGTGGGTTGAGTCGCGGTGCATTGAAACGGAGTTATTCTTATGGTTGTATGAAAAGGCGTACCGTACCCCGTTGATCCTCACCCATAGCACGTTTTTCATCTCACCTTTGTGGACCATCACTTCTATTGGTTCTTGGTCCTTTTTCCAGATGATTGCGCCCACAAGCGCTAACGTAATTTCGTTAATATTTTTTGCGTGGTGGTCAGCCCGTCCCATGACGCCGCCTATGTATTCTTTCAAAATATCCAGATCAGTTATTTTAGTCGGCATTGTTTCCCTTCAACTCACGGGGGCCTTCCTGTCTCTCCCCTACGATCTTCTTGCGCTGATGCGCAGCTTCTCGTGTTCGGCTCACTTTTCGAAACAGAAATAAGCACTGTTCCGAGAACTCTCGAATGTCGTTAGCCTCTTGATGCAAATGCCTCTAGCTTTCTCATGGCCAAGAATTGATGCTCTTCCGTTGGGTGAGCATAGCGCAGGACCATTTGAATACGCGAATGTCCAAGCATGGCTGCGAGCGTCACTAGATCCACTCCAGCCATTGCCGCGCGCGTGGCCCAAGTATAACGCAGGTCATAGAGTCTGAAGGGAGCGACGCCGCAACGCTTTACGGTCGCAGTGTGGGCCGCGTTGACTTTGACAATCGGCTCGCCTTCGATGCGACCTGGAAAGAGGCAGTCTCCCTTAATCTTCGCGAGACGTTTCGACAAGACAGCAGAGGCCGCAGCCGTGAGCGGTATTTTGCGCTTGGCGGCTTTTGTTTTACCAAAGGGATTAGATAGGTAGCCCTCATTGATATTGACGTTCTCGCGGCGAATCCTGCAAACCTCTTCCGGTCGCATACCGGTTTGCACCATCATCGTGGCGATGTCTTGCAACGGCTGCGAAGCAGCCAAAAGGTAGAGCTTCTCTTCGTCATTACTTAGCACTCGCGTTTGCTCGTTATTCTCAGTCAGGAACTTCACGCGAGATACGGGATTAGCTTTGGTTAGAACGTCGGCTCTAATGAAGTAATTGAAGAGCATCTTGAGACACGCGAGTTCGCGATTGACTGTTGCCGGTTTTAGGATTTTCTTAGTCACTTTCCGCTTGCCTTTGGCGCGTGTTGTTTTACATTGCTTCCCTCGCCATGCTTTGTATTTCTCAATCTCTTCAGGCGAAATGCGGTCCAGTGGAGAGTCACCGAAGAAACGAAGTAACGCCTTGCTTGATGTCTCGTAGCGCTTGTAGGTGTTCGGGTGTGCTCGGTGCTCTTGCTCAGACCATGCGAGATAGTCCTTCATCGCAACGCCAAAACGCGGCACAGGCTTCTTTTGCTCCAAGCCTACTTCGCCTTTAGCAAGGTTGGTCCGGAAGGCACGCTCAACGTCTGCCGCGTCGCGCTTGTTCGTGCATTTAGTTGACCGTTGGACGTGGTATTCATCGACCCAAAAATTCATCCACCAAACTCCACCTCGTTTGTAGAGAGACATGTTCTCAGGACTCCTTTCGTTTCTTGCTTCTTGGCGAACCACTTTTCTTGAGTTTCATTTTTGCGGCCTTCGCATAAACTTCGCCTTTTTCCTGCTTGTTGAGCCTCGACTGACGTTTGCGCCAAACGACAGAGTGATCTTCGGAGCAACAGCGCTTATCCTTCCGCGCAGCCCAGAAGATCGCCTTACAAACAGCACACGCCCGGATACGCGAGACGTTCACACCTTCAACAGCTTTCGCGAAACCACTCGACTGCCGGCATATGATTCCGTTCTGGTCCAGATAAGCATTTTCAACTAACAGGACATTGAGTGTTACATCCAAGACTTTGCCGCGATAGTGTTCAACGTTTTCTGCTATTTCAGTAAGACGAATCAAGTTCATTCGTGCGGCTCGAATACCTTCGTAGTACGAGTTTTGACTCTGATAAATGGCAATCAACTTAGAGCGGATTTTCTGCTCAATCTCATCATCCGGCAGCGTCCCCTGCAATGATTGAACCTCTGCGAGTGACTGCTTTCGAAGGTTCTCGGTTGACCAATGGATCATCGCCTGAAATGACTCTGGAAAGGTCTTGAGATTTTCGTCAAACGCCGCCTTCCCTTTCTCCTCAGCCTCAAGCCAGGTTGGGCTCCAGGGTTTGGCTAGGTTGAATCGCGGTCCGAGTAGATCGTGAACAGTTTTCATCTCGTGGTCCGGCGGAATCATATTCACCAGTTCAAGCAACTTCTCTAATTCAGGCTTACAGCCATGCTTTGCTCGGCTCCTTAACGCCTTATTAGGCGCTGCTTCTTCATCTAGGACTGTGTCACGCTTTTGAGCCATCTTTTTCAGAAAGAATTTCTCGAAATGTGATGAAAAATGCTTGCACACAGTAGCACTTACGCTATTCTAAGAGCAAGAGATTATTCTCGGAGGCTTAGACAATTATGCGCGAAACTGTGACATCAGCGAAGGTCGCTTGGAGTTTGGCCGACATTTCTAAAGCTACGGGCCTGAGTATGGGTTTTCTTCGAAATGATGCGAGGAGGGGAGCCCTACGGACTCGGAAATTTGGCCGTCGAGTCCTAGTACGCGACGAGGACCTACGCGAGTATTTGAATGAAGGTAGCAGTGCGAATGTGAAATCCTCCGGTGGGGATTCTGTCACGTAGAGCTGCCGTGGGGCTCTTGCCCTTCGAAACGAATCGCGACTTTTGTCAGACGGGCCTATTTGGGCCTTGGCTGCACTTCTATCGAGCTTGGGAATTTCGATGTATGAGGTTTCCCTTCACCAAATCGCTTCATTCTATGCCAGTCATAGTTTAAGTGTTGTTCCCGCGTTGCCGCGTAGCAAAGAGCCCGCCGTTTCGTGGAAGGCGTTTCAATGGCAGCCACCCTCCGACTCGGAGCGCGAAGCCTTATTCTCGATCAACTGCAATCTTAATATTGGCGTTGTCTGTGGCGCTGCGAGTAACAATCTAATCGCTATCGATTGTGAAACTCGGCCCGCTTTCGAGGAAACGCTTCGAAACGTCAAACGGATCGGATATAGCGAGACGTGGACCGTTGCCTCACATCGCGGGGGACACATCTACCTTCATTTGCCAACTCCAGTTAAACCCATAGGAAAGAATCACGATGTTGAAGTGCGAGCACAAGGACAATTTGTCTTGCTTCCACCGTCAATTCACCCTGCTGGAGGATCTTATGACTTCATCAATTTCCCTTCGAGCATCGCTCGGGTAGAGTCGCTAAGAGAGATAGACTGGCTTCACTTCGAACAATCCTCAGCGGTCAATCAGCGTCTCCCTCGCAAGGCATACCGTCTCCTGCAAGGAAAATCGATAACCCTTTACCGCTCACGGTCCGAAGCTGAACAAGCAATAATCACAATTCTAGTCAATGATGGTTTGCTATTCGAGCAAATTCTGTGGCTGTTCAAGAAATATCCAGCGGCTGGCAAATTCAGAGATATTGAGCTGAGGGAGAGCCCGCAACGTGCCATAGCTTGGCTACGAACCTCCTTCGAGATTGCTCGCGGTTTTTGTTCTAGCGAATCGAGGGAGCGGGTGTTCGCGAGAGAACGACTCGACAACGCAATGAATACGCCTTGGCCAGGTAGAACGGGAAGCTTAGATAGAGCTGTGTTCTGTGCTCACGCAAGCCTCGCCTATCGTGCCGGTGGGAAGATTTATCATGCCTCTTCGAGAGACTTGGCCGAGAGTGCGGGTTGCCAAAGGGCTACTGCATCCACTGCTACTAGACGATTACTGAGAAAGGGCCTGGTCCGTTTGGTTAATGTTTCTGTCGGAGGATTTGCAAACCGTTATAGGCTAGAACATCCAAAAGTGAGCGAGAACGATCCACTCACTACACAGCCATGTGAGGGAGTGGCTCAAACTTCGTCTTTTCTTCTTCCGGACGCCTTTCGTCGAGGAGGTCTCGGGCGTACTTCTTACGAAGTTATTGTTGCTTTGAAACATGGACCATTAACCGTTTCAGATCTTGCCGCAGTAACTGGCAGACATGTTCAAAGCATTCGCCTAGCGTTAAAAAAGATGCGGCCTTACGGATTCGTTTCTAAAGAACCCCGAAGAATCTGGCGAGGCTGCGCAATGGAAGACATAGTTGCTCGGTCGCATGAATTTCCCTCTAATGGAGCGCTTGATCGGCAAAGGGAAAAACATCAAAGAGAACGCATTCGCTGCAAGCTCACACGAGCGGTATTGAAGCACTTACGCTCACAAGGAATGAGATGAAGAATTAGGCGGTGGCGAGTAACATTCTGGGCGGAGCACAAAGGACCAACTTCGCTTCGTAGATCCGGAAACTTTGAAGTTTCCAAGCCTCGTCAAAAGGAATAGTATGCGCTTTGAGTGCAGGTGAAATCAGATGAAATCAAACGCAGCTAGAAGCGAGTCAATCCACGACAACATCATAGGTCGCAAACCTCGCGGGCACGGCGACAAATTAGGACGCAAGGCTGAGGCTGCGATTGTCGCTTTATTGGCCCATCCGACTATGCCCGAAGCGGCCAAGGCTGCGGGCGTTAGCGAAACCACACTGTGGCGCTGGCTACAACGCGACGACTTTCGCAAGAAGTATCGCGAAGCTCAGGCAAAGGTGTTCGACGGCGCTCTCGGGTCACTACAGGGCGCAAGCACTGAGGCAGTCAATTGTCTTCGGCGGAATCTAACATGCGGAAATCCATCCGCAGAAGTCCAAGCGGCAAGGACGATCCTCGATTACACCCTCAGAGCCCGTCAGCTTTTCGAATTGGAAACTCGAATTACTTTTCTTGAGACTGCGTTGGCAGCACGCGAGGAAGCTGAGAAGCTTGGTTTGCCAACGAGCGATGAAACTGAGAATTTTTAAAATGCACCTTTCAGCTAGGGTAGCCAAGCTCGAACGTAGTCAGCAGCGCATTCTGCGCTGCTACTGGTGCCGCTTCGCGTTGCATTCGACAATTCCAACGACTAAACCGCATTTAATTGATGGTTCCGATAGGTTGCCGACGAAGTGCTGGTTTTGCGGAACCGCATTCAGCGTCCCCCTTCGCGGTCTGAACGGCCATCAGCGAGAAGCTATAGAGCTAATCTACAACTCCCACCCGACAAAGCAATTCATTGACGAGCGCATCCATGCCGCACATATTTGGTTTTCGCTAAGCTTAAGCGGCTCTGAAGTTCAGCGTTACACAAAAGACAAACAACTAACGGACCTGAAGAGTACCAATCCTGAGAGCAGGAACCACGAGTCAGGTTACGGGTCTAACAGTGGCATTGAGGCAAAGGCGAAGCGAGCTCGCCAGGATCTTGAGGAAAGGGCTAAACGATTCCGTGAGGTGCAAATGGAGCGCTTCAAGAAACGCGCCAATGGACCAGATTCATTCCCACTCGATGAAGTACTCGAAATAATCAAGGGCGAATATCCGACCTCAGGCTACGACAAATCAATCGACGATCTGATCGTAAGTCTGAGGCTGGAGAAGTACTCAACGACAACAACACGTCTGCGATCAAATCTCGCCGTTTGCAATTTACACTTGCGAGTGTGCAAAGCGCGTGAGGCGTGCGAAATCGTGTTGTGGAAACAGCCAATGAACGACACGACTGAGGAGATTAACTTCTTTCGACAAGAAAAGCAGAAAGCTATCGCCGGGGCATGTGAATCCGTCAAGGCATAGCAACGATCCGTTTCACCCGCCACGAGCTAGACGCCTGTGAAGACCCGCCTCATATCTATGACGAGCGCTCCGTGCAGTTGTGCGCGACACGCAATTACTCAAAGTTTTTTGATGCTTTGCAAAGATCGTCACAAGAAGAAGCTAACGTAGCTTGTTAGTTGGGTTTCGCGGCGTTCTGAGAAGCAACTGGCTTGAGAAGTGTCTAATTATCATGTGTTTTATTGTTGACGCCCCTTGGGGCCCAAAGGTAAAGTCCGCCTGCTCAAGTCTTCCCAAGGTTCGGTGCTCACGAAATAATGATCCGGACCCAAAACCTCTGACTTTGACCAGATGGCGGCCTGAAGTTCCGCTGCCCTCAACCTAGCTCTAGCGCTTCACCTCCTACATTAGAGAGGTTCTCATGAAGAAACTACCCCCCTTCTTCCTGACACTTGTCGTCGTTCTTTTGGCAAGCATTTCCTTATCCGCACAAGAGCCTCCACCTCAACCGGTGACAATTAACTTCAATGAGTTAACCAATAACACGCTCGTAGCAGATCAGTACTTGCCCAAGGTCTATTTTTCTGCCAGGAATTTCCGCGCAGGAATTGACGCCAGTCCGTACGGGAAAAACCTTTATGCCTTGTCGTACCCCGGATTTTTTGATGTAAACAAGTCCATTGTCTGCCTCAATAACTCAGACCACTCTTACTCCAACCAGATTGGCGAGGTGTACGTCTCCTTCACTGTTCCAGTGAATAACTTACATTTCAATATTCTCAATTTCTATTCTTCGTACTCAAACTTTCCGGCAGCCTACATCGAGATCTATCGAAACGGGAGCTTATATCAATATTTCCAAGTCTATGGGATATTTCAAAATTACATACCAGTTGACCTGTCGGCTATCACTAATATTACCGATATCAAAATCTATGCGAATAATAATGTTAACTCTTTCTTCCAACCCATACCTATGTACTTCGATGATTTCAGTTTCACTCCTGATTTGAATATCACGATCTCAAACAGCAACGTTCTACCACCTTTGACCGGTACGCAAAAGGCAATGGTAGGAGCAGACTTCACTCTTAACACATCGGTTAATCGAGCGGGTGGGACGTATACCTGGACAACAACCGGACCATTTAGCCTGGTGAGTGATGGCTCTACCGGCGTCATTAGAGCCACTGATCCTGGAACGGGTACTGCCAAAGTAACCTATACGCTTAACGGCTTTACAGCTACCGCTCAGATCACAATAAATGCAATCCTGCCGACCCTGAATACCTTTACTGGAACCTACAACGTGGTCGATCAAATTACGAGAGATCAATATTGTAGCGGTCCAGGCATCAACGGCATCCGTTATTCCTTCGGATGTTTCCAAGATGGTGGTCCGAACACTGGCGTTGTTTTCTCCGCAACCGCCCAGATTCCTCCGGGCCCTTATTTAACAGACTTGAGTCAAAGCGGTATCAAGATCAAGCAATTCCGGAATAAGTTCATCAAGAGAGTCAATGCCACGCCTCCATATTTTTCCTTAGTACCACCAACAGGTGGAGCTGGAAACATTGAATGCAGTACGAGCCGCACTTCAGAGAGCAACGTTGATTCAGGATGGGCGATTGAAGAACAAGCGCTATCCATTCTGGCGCACAGTCCGCCTCGGTTTAGTCCCGGTACTACTAGCATTCAGGCCGTTACCTTCTCCTCGCCTGCCGACTCTCTTGATACCAGTTGGCTAGGTTATCGGGAAACCCATGACACGTTTTTTGCGGATGATCGATACCAAACTTATGTCTATTATTTTGTCGGAAGTGAAACAAACGCAAATGCGTTTCAGCGGCCGCTAAAACTATCTTCGCAATCAGCCCTTAACTTCAGTTATATAGGATGGAAGAGGAACGGTCAGACAGTCTTCAATTATGTACCAAGCACACGGCACAGTATCCTTTTTTCAAATACGCCAAGTCTATTTACCTCAGGTACAAACTTAGCCCCAGCCGAGAACCCGCTCCCCATGGCCTGGGGCCAATGTCCAGGCGACAACGCAACACCCAGTACGTTGCCGATTGATGGATCTCGGTGTTTTGTGTTCCGACAGTATCAGGACTTCCTAAATCGCACGCCAGATGTGGGTGGATGGAATTTTTGGCGGACACAAATCGCGAATTGCCTATTTGACCGAGCCTGCGTCGCATCCAAGCGAGCAGAGGTTGCCTTTGCTTTTTTCACAGCCGCTGAATTTCAACAGATTGACCCTAATATGGCTAATCCTCCAGGCTCGCCGAACTTTAATCCAACGGTTTATAATCCAGCGTTCGTTGATCACTGCTACAATGAAATCTTAAGACGACCACCGGAGCCGGGACCAGGAAGGCAGTTTTGGATAGACAATCTAAACAACAACGGTAACTACTTAGGTGTCGTACGGGCTTTCATTGAGGTTTACGAATATCGTACCAGGAGCTTTAGCCCGGCCTGCCCCATCACTTAAGGAGTGGTTATGAAGACGAAAATCTCAAAGGTTCTGTTTCTGTTGCTGCTGGCCGCTAAGGTCGTGGCGCAAGAACCGGTTCCGGAACGTCCGCCATTCATAGTTAAGGATCCCAGCGTTATTCATTTCGAACTAATACCAAGTGACGACCGTGGATTTGACAAGCGGGACGACTCGCTCAACAAACCATATGAAGAGGGAGCGCAAATCGTCATTGGAATGGATGCAGTGAATACGTCTCAGGAAGCAGTCCGAATTATCGTCTTTAATCAATGGTCACAGGATCGGCCGGAGTTACTAAGATCTGGAGACAAAGTAGAGTATCGAAAAGAAATCAGAAAAGGCGTCGAGCAAAGTGAATGGCAACCACCGGACGCACAGGCACAAGTCGTTAAACTTGAACCTGGAAAGCGACTACGCATAGCGTCTTTTCAATTACATACCTGGTATGGACCACTCGAGGCAGGGCATTATCAGTTAGTTGTAAAGCATCGCTTTCAGCATGGCCAGGAGTGGATTGCAAGTGCACCCATAATTTTTGAAGTCGTTCTAAAAAAGCGCGATACTCGACAGTAGGCGCCAGGAGGTAAATCATGAAACTCGGTATAGTAATCCTCTTGATACTTTTGAGCATTATTCAAGTGTGCGCGCAAAAATCCGGCGAATTGTCAGACGTCGATACTCGATTGGTTGCTTTGGTGCAGGAGAAGTTACCTGACTGGAATCATGAAACTATTGAACCAATGCTAAATAGTCCTCAGGTCGCAATCCATCGCTGGACTTTCAGGAACAAGGAAATCAGGGTAACCATAGTTGATCATGGCTCTATTGAGGTCGCCAAAAATGGTATCAGAAAGTTTGTCGTCGCCTCGCACGGAATTGCTGAATCGCCTGACGCAGGAGACGAACAATACTCCACGCGGGACCGTGGCAGCATCGTTCTTCGAAAGCGTCATTTCACAGTCAATATGAACGCGACCGCGACTGATGAAAAGGACGAGAAAAAACTTCTCAAGGAGTTCGCTCGCTATATTGGTTCTGCGATAAGAGACAACTAAAGGAACGCCAGTGGTGCGATCCATGACACTTCAGTGTCTGGTCTTTCATGGCATGCCTTAACCGTCCTGCGACACACTCTAGCTAGCTTTCGCCGACTATCTTGACTGCAGATGTCGAGCCTAAACAAGGTTCGTGTTGGGATGCGGCGACCCCATATTGAGTATCCGGCTTTAGCACCACAGTGAGCTTGTAAGAGACTGTGGACACGTGTGATCGTGCCGAGACAAGGAGAATAACCGAACGTAGTAGAAAGTGTAGTAGCTACCCGACCATACTGAGCATCACGCAGCGTTCGCGGCCTACCCGTAAGCCTAATGTTACAAGCCCAGCACACTCCGTGACGTTGGGTGATTGTTAGCTCAAATGAACTGCAAAACCTTTATTCATCGGTTCGATTCCGATCGCCGCCTCCAATAACATCAATAACTAAGCAGCTTTAGGACACAACCACTCCAGCCCGTTTTCGTTTGAGTCACTCTTGGGTCACCGTCAAAACGAAACACAGCGGAACTCTAAAACACAGACACACCTCGAAGGCCGAAAATGTTAATGGAATCGCACGTCCCTCCCACGACCGAAGCTTGTGAGAATATTCGAAGCGGCGTAAGAAACCTTTATTCATCTGATTCTATTCCAAGGTCTCCAGATTTCCCCAAACAACTCCATAGAACAAGAGAAATCGAATGAATCGTAGCGCTCGATGAGAATGCCGCAGCATTGAAAAGAGGCCCAACCGTCTGTACACTCAGGGCCACTATTTGTGAGGCCGAGCCCAGTCCGACCCATCCTTGAGTTGCTCACTAAGCTAAGGAGGTTCCGGTCAATTGATCGACGCATTAGAGGCCAGAGTCCCTCGATTAGATCACTCACCAAGCATTAACGTGAGCTTTTCTTTGGCGGGGAAACAACTGCCAGCGGATCACGGATACTTTGTTTACTCCGCGATTTCGCGGTCTGTTTCTTCACTCCACGGTATCGACTGGTTGGCCATTGAATTGATCAGCGGCTTTCCTTCTGGTCGTGGTCTGATTGCCCTTTCGGAACGCGATGCGACTTTGCGTCTGCGGATTCCGGCGGATCACTATCGCGATGTGCTGCCGCTTGCCGGAAAACGACTCGATATCGGCGGTCACCAGATTCGCCTCGGACTTCCGGTCGCCCACTCGCTCGACCCCGCGACTTCACTCTACGCACGCGTCGTAACAATCAAGAAGTTCACTGAAGCCGAACCATTCATGGATGCGGTGAAGCGCAAGCTGGATTCGTTCGGCGTGAATGGCCGCGTCGAACTACCACTCGATGAACAAGGTCGCTATCGCCGCCGCATCGTCACCATCCACGGCAAATCCGTCGTCGGCTTCTCCGTCGCCGTGCATGATTTGAGCGACGAAGACTCACTACTTCTTCAAGCGGGAGCAGTGAAGGCTAGGTCTTCTGAAGATGATTCAATCAAGTGGCAAAGCATTTTCTCTCGGCGTGCTATGGGCTGCGGCATCTTCAATCCGATTTCTACTGTTGAGCAATAGAACGCATGTCACGATTGCTAGCTAAGTCGTATAACCGAGAACGGTATCCCGACGCACCGCCGGATTATGCCCTGCTGACGCAGCATAGCCGTGACGTAGCAGAGGCTTGTGACGCCCTGGCTATAACGGTCGGTCGTGCTGCGCTCTCTAATACCGGTCTCGGTGATGAGACCTTCGCGAGTTTCAAATTGGCACTAAGGACTAATGGCTGGATTCAGGATTTGGGTAAGGCGAGCACGCACTTTCAAGAAATGATAAACCCAACTTCTCAAGATGCTCGCCAAGGTCGGCAGCTTGTTCGGCATGAGACGATTTCCGGTATGTTGATGTGGCAAGACACACGCTTCCGTAAGTGGTTAACCGAACTGCCGCTGCCAACTCCGCTTCTGTTAGCTGCGGTTTGGGGAGCAATGGGGCATCATCGCAAATTCAGTCTTGATACCAGACCGAGGACCGATGCGCACTCGACGCTGATCGTTCAAATTGCTGACGAAGACTTCACAACTCTTCTTGGTTTCATGAGCGAGAACCTGGGCCTGAAGCCTGCGCCGCGCATTGATAAGGACTTGGTCCTAGGCTACTCAGCGAAGGAAGAATGCGATCTATCTGCGTGCGAACAGATCCAAGATTTACAAGATGAGTTTATGGAGCTTGAAACTGAATTCGACAATGAGGCGCAGCGGCGTTTGCTCGCGTTGGTTAAGGGCTTCGGCATCGCTGCTGATATTGCTGCCAGTGCAGTTGCCGAACGACGACGATCTTCATACTCACTCGCCGACTATGTAGCAAAGGAACTCTGCGGCGGCGGATTGACAGTGAGCGATTTAACGAAATTGATCCAGAGTTGGGCCTGGGCGCGCTCCAAATACGATAGGCTGAAATTCGCAGAAGACAGTTCGCCGCCCGATGTTATTCCGCACAACTTTCAAAACGATGTGGCGCGATCCCAATCTTTTCTGACACTGGCGCGGGCGGGTTGCGGCTCTGGTAAAAGCCTCGCAGCTTACATGTGGACGCGGGAGTGGTGTCGGAATCGGGCGGATGACGAAGGCAACCAAATCAACTTTCGACTCTTCTTCTGCCTACCAACGACCGGTACCACAACCGAGCATTTTAAGGATTACGCGCTCGAATCTGGAATCGACGAAACCTTGATCACTCTCACCCACTCGCGCGCGGTAGTTGATTTGAAAACGATATCCGAGACGGCAACGCAAGAAGAACTAGAGGCCGATTCAGATGAAATGAATACCGCTAAAGCGGCGCAAGCAGCTCTCAACGCTAAGCGCGACAAAATTGAATCACTTGAATTGTGGAGTACTCCGCTTGTTGTGGCAACGGCTGACACGGTGCTCGGTCTGATGGTAAATGCGCGTCGTGCCATCTACAGCTTACCAGCGATAATGAGTAGCGCAATCGTGTTCGACGAGATTCATGCTTTCGACGACCAAATGTTCGGAAGCCTGCTTGTCTTTCTCAGGAATTTCCCACGCCTGCCTGTACTATTAATGACCGCCTCACTGCCTGAAGGTCGCCGACGCGCTCTTGAGTCTATTCGCTGTGATCTGAATATCGTTCCCGGCGATGAAAGACTTGAAAGGTTACCTCGTTACCTAATTAGCGATGAATTGACGAGAGACGAAGCATGGGGTGTCGCACAAGAATGCGTCAACGATGGAGGCAAAGTCTTGTGGGTTTGTAACCGCGTCGAGTGGGCGAATGACACTTACAACCTAGCGCGGACAAAGTTTTCCGAGGCGATGGTGAACGTCTATCACTCGCGGTTTCGTTATAAAGATCGTGCTGAAAGACATCGAGAGGTAATTGACAGTTTCAGAGCGGCTGAGAGCCGCACCATGTGTCGGGCATTACTGCCGCGACCGGCCTTATACGAGCTTGTCAGAAATGGAAACGGAGTAGGCCAGGCAACGGTGCTAGTTACTACGCAAGTCGCTGAGATGTCCCTCGATCTCTCCGCAGACCTGCTCATTACGGACATAGCGCCAATCCCGTCACTTATTCAACGCATGGGGCGCCTTAATCGTCGTGCGACACCAAACAAACCACCGGAGCCCAAGCGCGCAATAATTCTGCCATTACCGGGGAACGACCCTAAAGCGGTAAAGCCGTACGACAAGGATGATCTGGTAAGAGCCGAGGAGTGGCTACGTGCATTATCCAAACGCAATCGCGGTCTCAGCCAGCGCGACTTAGCAGAAGCATTCGCCGCCTTCGATGATCCGGAAGAATTTGACTTGAAGCTGGCGGAGGAAAAAGCGTGCTTCTTCTCCGGTTTATGGCAAACACGGCCGGGAGTACTCCGAGGCGAAGGTCAGACGATTACCGTGATACTAGAAAGAGATTGGGCGCAATGGAAGGCAAAGAACTCTGGCAAGATGAGGCATGGACCTCCGCGGGATTGGCTACGCGAGCACGAAGTTGCGATCCTTTACAGGGATACCGCATTGAATTGGGAACGAGTTGGCACGGTGCGAGTCGCACCGACAAACGAAGTGGCGTATGACTTTGACGAAATAACAAAGAAAGGGACGGGAGCTAGATGGCGAAAGTAGTAAAGGCCGCCCTTTCAAAGCCGCTAGTTTATCGGCTATTTGATCCCGGCTACACCATATATCATCGCGCCGCTCTCGGCGGCCTCGCCGCAACGGTGCGCGCATGGCAACGTCGTCCCGATATTGCGCCGGCCGGTATCACCGCAGATCTTCACCCTGACCAAGTAACGCTGACATGGAACGATGACATCACGGATGAGGAAGCATTAGGTCGAATCCTAGCGGCATCTTTCAAGCGCACTAAAGACAGTTTGATTGACCTTCCGGGTCAAGGAATTGATGCGGATCTCGACAGTCTGCGGCTCGCCGTTCATCAAGGGATTCTCGGGACCTTTCTTCAAAGCAAAGATGCTCGCAAAGTTGAGTCAGAGGGCGGGATGCTGCCGCTCAAAAATCCGGACGATGGTTCGACCGAAATGCTTCGATATAGGGGTGTCGCCACATACTTTCATCAGACCGCTCACCAAAGGCTCACAATAACAGAGAATGACGGAGAAGGTATTACGGCTGAGATCGTGCAGTGGATTGTGCCTGGCGCTGTAAAGGGGGCTGAGGCTCTCAACGCCCCGTTGAAAGAAACCTTCCTGCTTCTCTTCTTGATGGTAGGGTGTGCCGTCTTTATTCTGCGACCTCGAAGATACAACAAACGTAAGCAGGACGTTCAGCGAAATAAGTTTCGGTTCTGTTTGGTTGTTCCGGACGTAAAGGATCTCAATCGGTTTACGACAGCGTTAGCGCGAATTTCAAGTGTCCAGAATGTTGTCGAGGGGCTCCGCATGGATTACCTGGATAGAGTTGTCGGCGGTGTGGAGGAAGCGGCGTTACGCTTCTTGATTGATCTGGAAACCCAAGAGAAAGTCGCAATCCAATACCGAAGTGTTGCCGAGTGTATGGCAGTTGGGATGGGAAAAGTAGCCTGGGACAAGCAACAAATAAACAGAAGCTCAATGATCAAGGTAAACCAAGACTACCCTGAAATCGAAGTATTCAAGGTTGCGCGGAACTATCGAAATAACAAACTAATCAAGATAAAAACTGGCGAAACCATTGCTGAGGTAATAACTCCGGTTCCCGAACTGATAGCAGCGAACCTGGCCGGGCAGCGGCACTGGTGCGCACGATTCAAGAGTCTGATCGAAACTAGATCGGAGTTCAAGACAATGTTGTTCGACATGAGAGGAGGTCTGAGAGACATGAGCAAAGCAGTCAAGGACGAAGAGGACAGGGCGATCATAGAAGTATTCCAAGAAGCGTGGAATCGCACGATGGGACAAATGGGTGGGCGCGCGGGCCGCCAAGGATCGAGCCTGGAACGCTCCTTCGACACCAGAGCCGAAAGAATAAGAAATGAGATTCTGCGCGCCAAGAATGCTGATCAAATGGCCAATTGGTTCCTACGATTCTGTGCCAACGCAACGAAAGGAAAACCTATAAGCGCTTTCGGTGACGAAGCGATCAGGAAGAAGGTTTACAACCTTATTTTCGATCAGCGTAACTTCGACCGTTTCCAAAATCTTTGCTTGTTCGCGCTCGTCAGCTATGCGAGCGATGAAACCAAGGCCACGACAGGAGGAAATCAATAATCATGGCGACTCACTATCTATACGCGACAATTCTAACGCACGAAGCAGTCGCAGCGAACAATCGCGGCGACACTGTTGGCAACACGACAACACTTCACAAGATTTTCCATCAGGATGATTTGCACACGAGCGTCTCCGCTGAATCTATCCGGTTCGCAATACGCTATCGCTTTCAACTTGAGGGTATGAATGACAAATTGAATCGAACGTATGAACTGATCGAGGAAGAAGGAGGAAGTAACTATAAGCTCAAATATAAAGACGAAAAACGAGTTTATTGGGATGTTAGATGGGATAAGGAGAAAAACGCGTACAAGAGCTTAAGCGGCAAAGTCATTTACATGGATGATGACCTTTTAGGATTCATGAACGCCGAAAAAGGAAAAGTAGAGAAGGAAGAAGACGCCGAGAGTCAAGTCAGCGACACAGAAAAATCTATGAAAAAGAAAAAAGCACCGAAGGGCAAGGCTGACATCTGGGCAAGTCCTTTGGCGGTTGGTCGTGCAGTCTCGTTACGCCCCTATCGAGGAGAACTCTCATTCAATTGTGTTAGCGGGAAGAAAGATGAGGATGACCTCTCCCTGTACAACGCTGAGATGCATTGTACCGAGTACCAATACT
Source organism: Pyrinomonadaceae bacterium (assembly GCA_035572035.1). Taxonomy (GTDB): domain Bacteria; phylum Acidobacteriota; class Blastocatellia; order Pyrinomonadales; family Pyrinomonadaceae; genus JAOAPY01. The sequence goes on from DATNBH010000072.1 coordinate 52,263, forward strand.
CTCTTGGGCTGAACCTTAGCAATGTCATCGAAAAGGTGAACATCAAACACCTGATTGATGCAGTCATTGACTTGCCGCCAGTCGCAGGAAATCACGCGAGGTTTGCCTATGATTTTTCCCCAGCCTCAATGGTCCTGCGTTTTACTAGCGCCCACTCCTCCAAGATTCAAAATTGCTTCGAGCATGACGAGGATAACCGCACCTTCTCGATTAAGAAGCTGATCAAGCGAGTCAAGTCCAACGATGTACCGGCGAACGAGTTAATCATTGGGGGCGATCTGGCCGACACAGATGATGGGAAGCAATTGGCCGAGGTAGGTGCCACGGTGATGTCAGGAGTCAACAATGCGGCAGCAGAAGCGAGGCGACGCATATCAGAACTCGGCGATGAATATGCACCTTTAGGGAGCAATGAGGACCTCGGCTCATGATTACAGTGCGGGTCGAAGTTCCTTACGCGAGCTTCCGCAAGTCCTATGCCCGCTCGTTTGCGGAGACATATCCGTTCCCGCCGCCTGCGACAGTCTACGGAATGTTGCTGTCATTGGTTGGCGAGCGATTCAGGCGAAGACATGCGGGCGTACGTCTAGCGTTTGCCTACAAATGCCGCAGCGAGAACGGGGACTGTAACAGAGACTGTGTGCCGCGCATCGCCACCACGTTGCGGAAGCTAAGTCGCTTCAAGTACGGCGTGAGCACACACAGCGGTCACAAGCCTGATTATGTTGAGACGCTTTGCGGAATCGAGTTCTTATGTTGGGTTGACTCATCTGAGGAGCAACCGGAGTTTAGAAGCGGCGGGTCAGGATCAAGTGATAGCAGAACGCTTGAAGAGCGTATTGTCGAGGCCATCAAATTCCCCGACAACGTGAGTCGCTATGGGGTGTTATCTTTGGGCTTGAGCGATGATGCCGTCAATGACGTAGGTCTCTGTATGAGGACCAAAGGCGAATGGCATCGCTTACTTCCTAGCGACACCGGTGAGATTGAATTACCAGTTCTGGTTCAGCACGTCGGCGCAGCACGTACTAAATGGCAGCGCTACCGATGGGAAGTTACTGCCGTCAACGAACCAACTCCGCCGGACGGAACTACTTGGCAATGGACTAGCATGGACTACCTACGCGCTGCTTAACTCTTTTAGACTTTTGGCAGACCATATTGGTTACGGAAGCAGCTCGAAACTGGGACAATGCTTTGGACGGATCAATTGAAAGTCTCTGCGATCGAGCGTGAGCACGCGCGCGATGTTCAAGCGTTCTGCTATTGCAGCAATCAACGCGTCAACGAAGTCGAGGCTAGCGTCGGAGTATTGCCGGAGTATCTGCGCTGAGCGCAAATAGTCTTCTTGAAGCGGAGTTTCCAAAGTTAATTCCGTTGCGGCAAGACTCTCGACGAAATCAGCAGCTGCTTCGTTTCCAATATCACGAGCAAGAAGGTATGCAACTTCGGTGATCGCTGGAATAGGAAGAACAATCGGTTCCCGAATATTCTCCAAAACGCGGATTGTCGCTTCGTGGGCTGCTTCTGAAGCATTGAGCGCGGCGAGTAGGAAGCCAGAATCAAGAAGGACCGCCATGGCTAGCTCATCGACAAATCACGAGGCCTTCCCATCTCAGCGCGGAGGATCTCGTCGGCCTGGCCAGCAGTGTTCCCCGGTCCGCCTGAGTAGCGGCCGGCCATTGACAGCAACCACTTGGCGGCGGGTGATGCCTGATCCCCATTTGTGGATTGTGATTCGGTTTCGTCCTGTGCAGGCAGGCTTTCCTGAAGCAGTCGCAGCACCTGACGGCGCTCATCGACCGGCAAACTCAGGAGTTCTTCGATTTTTTCTCGCTTGATCATGGCTATTGCCATTTTACCTAAGTAAGGAACTAATGAACAGAGATAGCTTACAGATTGGGTCCAAAAGAAGTCAGCCGCAGAGCGGCGCAATATTTATAGATCGCGCAACAATCGAATTTGCTCAGCGCTCTGTCGGAGCGCGATGTTCTCTGCCCACCCATAAATGGGCTGAGGACTGAAGCGCCGGCGTCGGTTCTATAAACATTTCGTGCCTAACGGCACTGAAGACAGCCCGAACGTGAGAGACCGAAGAGAATCACTCTTCTAACTCTAAAATTGAAAAGCGGCGACGAGTCGCCGCACTCCATAATCCTCAAAGGAGTCTGAACATGGCCGAACCACTGCGCATCATGTCCTTGCACGCGCTAGCCTATTGCGAGCGGTTGTTCTATCTCGAAGAGGTGGAAGAAACGCGGGTAGCCGACGAGCGAGTTTATGCCGGACGGCGACTCCACGTCGAAATCGAGAAGAAGGAAGACCAGCGTACCCGGAAGGGCAGTGTTTTATCTAAACCCGACATTCCGCGCCGGAAGAAGAAATCAGCCGCCGACAAAACTCAGGCACCCTGGGACGCCCAAGCAGAAACCGCAAAGCAAGCGGAAATCGCCAAACAAGCCGAACTCGAACGCTTGAACGCTGCGCAAGCCGAGAGTGCCAATTCCCATGAGGAAGGTGAGCCGCTCCGATTAACCCTCGAAAGCGAAAAATGGGGACTGAAGGGAAAGGTCGATTGCATTAGACGGCGCGACGGGATGCTCATTCCTTACGAGCACAAGAGGGGACGATCGGCGCGCAATGCCGATGACAAGCCGGAGGCCTGGGCCAGTGATCGTCTGCAAGTCATTGCTTATGCGGCTATGGTCGCGGAACACAGCGGACAAGAAATCAGCGAAGGCCGCATCCGTTATCACGCGGATAACGCGATGGTGCGAGTGCCAATCGACGATGCGGCTTACGATGATCTCAAGAAAGCTATTGCCCGCGCCAGGCTTTTGCAAAGCAGCGTCGAGCGCCCGCCCGTGACGGATAATGAGCGTCTTTGCGTGAAGTGTTCGCTGGCCCCAGTCTGTCTGCCAGAAGAAGCTCGACTGGCGTCGATGCTTTCTGAGTTGCCGCCGGCCACCGCAGAAGTCAGACAGCTTAAGCTCTTCCCTGCTGATGATGATCGTCGGACCCTGCATGTTCTCACTCACGGCGCCCGTATCGGTCGCAAAGGCGATCGGCTGGAAGTTTCAGTTATTGGGGAACCGTCGCAGCTACATCCGAGCCAAGAGATTGGACAAATTGTCCTGCACGGGTTCTCGCAGATTAGCACCCAAGCGCTACGGTTCTGCGGCCAGCAGGAAATCGGCGTCCACTGGATCACGACCGGCGGCCAATACATGGGCGCGTGGATTTCCGGAACTGGATCTGTGCAACGACGCATTAGGCAGTATCGCGCTTTGACGGATCAAGAGATCTGTTTGCAACTCGCGGTGCGTCTGGCTGAGGCGCGAGCGCGGAGTCAATTAAGCTTCTTATTGCGATCAACTCGAGAAACGGAACGCGCGACACCGGAAGTTCAAAGTTCGATCAAAGCGATGCGCCGTTTGCTCTCGCCCATGTTGCGAGCGACGAGCATTGATTCTTTGCGTGGCTACGAAGGAAGTATCGGAGCTTATTATTTCCGAGCGCTTCCCGATCTGGTCGTTCCTGAAGCGGGCGAAGAAATGAGACCCGATGGGCGCAGTCGTCGTCCGCCCCGTGACCGGTGCAACGCACTGCTGTCGTTTGCCTACGCCCTACTTCTCAAAGATATTACGAACGCGATTATGGTTGTAGGGCTCGATCCGTCTCTCGGCTTCTTCCACCGACCCCGCTCCCAAGCGCCGCCACTCGCCCTGGACTTGATGGAATTATTTCGAGTGCCGATTGTTGACCTGCCGGTCATCGCATCGATCAATCGAAAGCAGTGGGACATCGAGGCTGACTTTGACGTCGCCGGTCCCCAGGTTTGGTTATCCGATGAAGGACGAAAGAAGTTGATCAGTATTTACGAGCGGCGCAAGAGTGATTATTGGAGACATCCGGTAGTGCGGCGATCGCTCTCGTACTCAAGAATCATGGAACTTGAAGTTCGACTGTTGGAAAAGGAATGGATGGGCGAAGGTGGTTTGTTTGCGCGCATGAGATTGCGTTGAGGCTAATCAATGGAATCAAAGCAATGGTACGTGATCTGTTACGACATTACCGAGCCCAAGCGATGGCGAAAGGTTTACAAGAAGCTCAATGGGTACGGTCGGCGTTTGCAGTACTCAATCTTTCGCTGCAGGCTAACGCGCCGGCAGATAGAAAAGCTGCGTTGGGAGCTCGAAGAATTGCTCGACGCAAGTGAGGATCGACTGCTAATTCTGAGCATTTGTGAAATCTGCGAGCGGCATGTCGGACTCCATAACCGACCGGAATCCTGGTCTGATAACTCGCGACCATTTGACTTCGCGTAAGGGAACGCAAGGATGTACTTCTGTTTGACGTTTGACAGCCTTAGAGGAATACCAAACCAAACTGAGGCACGGAGTTAGGTGCGGTAAGTTAGCGGTACATATGCTTGCGACCTGGTTAAGTGCCTGATTCTCGGCGGATTGACCCACGCGGAACGGACCAGCCAGCAGTTGGTAAGAGAAAAATGAAGCCAAAACTACGAGATGCCCGAAAACAGCACTGCAACATCAGGCAAACAAGAGGGTTGGAACTAGCGCAGTGTGAATTCCAATGATGCCGAAAGGCGTTGAGCACCGGAAGCATCCGTTCGATAACTACTATCTCTGCGGCGGTGTGAATTCCAATGATGCCGAAAGGCGTTGAGCACAAGGCGCCCCGGTCGGTGCTGCGGTTGCGGTCGAGTGTGAATTCCAATGATGCCGAAAGGCGTTGAGCACTTCCAATGTGCGCTGAGTGCTTCGGGCTGGTCGAAGTGTGAATTCGAATGATGCCGAAAGGCGTTGAGCACCTTAACGAACAATACGAACCTTCCGAATCCGAAATGTGTGAATTCCAATGATGCCGAAAGGCGTTGAGCACTTTCTTCCGGTAATAGATGATCGTGCGATCCACACGTGTGAATTCCAATGATGCCGAAAGGCGTTGAGCACTCTTTTCTCAGAACCGCAAGCCGTGCGTTGATTGGTGTGAATTCCAATGATGCCGAAAGGCGTTGAGCACTGATCTACAACTTCCTGCTGGCCAAGGCAGAGAACGGTGTGAATTCCAATGATGCCGAAAGGCGTTGAGCACAGGATCTCCGGACGTACTATCCGAGCGTCGAAGCTGTGTGAATTCCAATGATGCCGAAAGGCGTTGAGCACCCGATATCAGCGACGTAAAGTCGGACGTGCGCGAGCTGTGTGAATTCCAATGATGCCGAAAGGCGTTGAGCACGAATACCGCTACCCCAACGGCAGCGTGGCGGTGGTGTGTGAATTCCAATGATGCCGAAAGGCGTTGAGCACTTTGTTTGGTGGTGGGAGGTGACAACTAATGCAACGTGTGAATTCCAATGATGCCGAAAGGCGTTGAGCACATAACGAGGGCACGATCAAAGACCTCGACAAGAAGCTAGTGTGAATTCCAATGATGCCGAAAGGCGTTGAGCACGTCCCCTTTTCGTCCCACATGGACCAACCCCATCGCCCGTGTGAATTCCAATGATGCCGAAAGGCGTTGAGCACCTGCGGAATTGGGGCTTGGACGTTGAGGAGTTGGGAGTCGTGTGAATTCCAATGATGCCGAAAGGCGTTGAGCACATGAAAACCTGTCCCGCAATTCCGCCTCCTCCCGAGTGTGAATTCCAATGATGCCGAAAGGCGTTGAGCACGACAACCAATGCAGGCTGCTTTGGGAGTAGCTACTCTGTGTGAATTCCAATGATGCCGAAAGGCGTTGAGCACGAGCGAGTCCTCGCCGGGCACATAAGTCAGAGGGCCGTGTGAATTCCAATGATGCCGAAAGGCGTTGAGCACAAAGCGGCCGGCTTCTCGGATAGCCGCGCGTTGCTCTTGTGTGAATTCCAATGATGCCGAAAGGCGTTGAGCACCGGAGAGCTTTATAAAGAGACCTCCTCCAACTTCGGAAGTGTGAATTCCAATGATGCCGAAAGGCGTTGAGCACACTGAAAGAGCGTCGAGGAGCATCGGATTAGTGGCGTGTGAATTCCAATGATGCCGAAAGGCGTTGAGCACATCTTCCGTCGCTTTATAAACTTCGTCGCCAATCTGAGTGTGAATTCCAATGATGCCGAAAGGCGTTGAGCACAAGCCGCTCAGCGGAGAGCCGAATTTCAACGATCGTGTGAATTCCAATGATGCCGAAAGGCGTTGAGCACAGTCGATCGACAATAAACTCACCGTGAGTCATGCGGTGTGAATTCCAATGATGCCGAAAGGCGTTGAGCACGGATGAATGCCTGCGCATTCACGACTTCATGGCTAGTGTGAATTCCAATGATGCCGAAAGGCGTTGAGCACTCCAGCCATGCGGCCGGCGCTGCGACTCCAAAACGTGTGAATTCCAATGATGCCGAAAGGCGTTGAGCACTATTTCAGTTGGATGTTCATCGTTCATCAAGTCCGTGTGAATTCCAATGATGCCGAAAGGCGTTGAGCACATTCACACGCGATCCTATGACGGCCGGTGCTGGGTGTGTGTGAATTCCAATGATGCCGAAAGGCGTTGAGCACATCAGGAAATGATACCGGGAAGTCGATTAAAGTACCGTGTGAATTCCAATGATGCCGAAAGGCGTTGAGCACCCGATCACTCCGGATGAAATTCAGGCCGTGTTGGAAACGTGTGAATTCCAATGATGCCGAAAGGCGTTGAGCACCACCTGGCCTGGGGTTGGTTGCATAGTAAATGCTCCTGTGTGAATTCCAATGATGCCGAAAGGCGTTGAGCACCTAGTATTTACGTCGTGACGGAGCTGGGGCTGACTGTGTGAATTCCAATGATGCCGAAAGGCGTTGAGCACCGCCATGTCAGTAGTTAGGCAGTATCCCGCGAACTCGTGTGAATTCCAATGATGCCGAAAGGCGTTGAGCACGATACCGTGATTCGTGGTAGCGATTGGGTACTGAAGGTGTGAATTCCAATGATGCCGAAAGGCGTTGAGCACCGGACAGCCCTGACGAAGATCATAAGGAAGTCGGTCTGTGTGAATTCCAATGATGCCGAAAGGCGTTGAGCACTTTTCTCTTCCTTTTGAGTCGCTTTACACATATTGTGTGAATTCCAATGATGCCGAAAGGCGTTGAGCACGCGGCGATGCCGGTGCTTGAAAGGAGCGTGACTACCGTGTGAATTCCAATGATGCCGAAAGGCGTTGAGCACTTTGGATCAATCAAGCTAACATTCCCGAAGGCATGAGTGTGAATTCCAATGATGCCGAAAGGCGTTGAGCACATTGGTCACGCGACTTACACGATCACCCAAAGCGTGTGTGAATTCCAATGATGCCGAAAGGCGTTGAGCACACGGCCATTCGGCAGTTGTTTGGCAATGTAGCCATTGTGTGAATTCCAATGATGCCGAAAGGCGTTGAGCACTAGAAGATCATTTACAAGCGTGGT
>DATNBH010000073.1:0-10198 GCA_035572035.1 Pyrinomonadaceae bacterium
ACTGCACTACTCGCCAACGCTTTCAGCGTTAGCGAAGCAAACACTTGCGTTATTCCTGGGGCGTTGCCCCAGGCTGGAATTCGCAAGCGCCTTCGGCGTTCATTGGGTTGATTCGTCAAGTATGTTAATGCCGTTGAAACGGTTCAAGGTCTTCTGAACCTGGTTCACCGGGCTGAAGCCCGGTGAGAATAAGAATACCATCTACTCGATCGTCACCTTCTCCATCTTCACTTCGGAATTAGGCCGGTCATTACGGTCTCGCGGACTATTCGCGATGGCGTTGACGACGTCCTGGCCTTCAGTGACTTGCCCGAAGATGGAGTAGCTTGGCGGCAGCGGGTAATCGGCATGCATGATGAAGAATTGGGAGCCGTTTGTGTTGGGGCCGGCGTTGGCCATGGCTACCGTTCCAGCTTTGTAGCCGCGTTGGTAAACCGGCGATGACGGATTGATTTCGTCCGCAAATCTTCCACCCCAGGCAGACTCGCCGCCTCGGCCCGTGCCGGTAGGATCGCCTCCCTGAATCATGAAGTCCTTGATCACTCGATGAAAAATTATCCCATCGTAATAGCCACGCTGAGCGAGAGTGATGAAGTTCTCGGTTGTCTTCGGGGCGTCGCTTTCAAGTAATTCGAATCGAATGGTTCCCTTGTTAGTTTGCAGTACCGCAGTACGATTTGCCATATGGGTCTCCTCCTGGTTGTAAACAAACTGATATCGAAATCTAAAGAATGAATTTCTCGATTGCTTGAGCTACACCATCTTCGTCGTTGGTGCCGGTGATTTGCAAACCTTCGGAGTCACTTAATGCCGCCACCGCATTTCCCATCAGGACGCCGGTGCCCGCGTAGCGCAGCATTTCCAGATCGTTGTAATTGTCACCGATCGCCATCACTTCATCTGCTGAGAGATTCAACTCAGCCGCGGCGGCAGCCACGCCGGTACCCTTTGATGCAGCCGGATTCAGCACGTCAAGCAACGCAAAATCAAGCTTCGGATACATCGTACTAAAGACCCTGGCTGTTGTGCCAAGCTCGGACTGCAGTTCGTCATTTAGCTGCGTCATCGCCGAGCAAGTTCCCGTGAAGGTGAGATGGACCGGGTCATGATCGAGATAGTCTTCAAGCGAGGTTGTTTCCTGCACAGCTCCATCGTCACCATGAATTCGATGAGCCCAGGCCACATACTTTGCGAGCGCCGGGTTCTCGCCGCTCAGCTTGTCGTAAACCAACACACCGAGACCATTCAGGTCGTCGCTCAGCAATGGATCGGCTCCGCTGGCGCGACCGAGCGCCAGAGCCTCGCGTGCAGCTTGAAGGGGAAGAGGAAATAAGGCGATTGTCTCGAGCGTTCGCGCGTGTCGAGTCAGGGCGCCGTTGTGTGAAATGAGAGGCACGTCAAGGCCCAGCTCGAGAGCGATGGGTCGTGCATCTCGAAAACGCCGTCCGGTGACAACGGCCACGCGCACGCCACGCGCGCGCGCTGCCGCGATGGTTTCTCGATTTCGATCGGTGAGTTCGCCACGAGAGTTTAGTAGAGTTCCGTCGAGATCCAGGGCAAGTAAACGAATTGGCATGAAGACGGCCATTGTACAACAGGCTGCCAGCCTGTTGTGATGTTGAGTGTGGTTGTTGGGGTAGCGAAGAACAACTTGCCATATATCAGTTGATATCTGTCATCTGCCATTTCCGCCAATAGAAGATCTTAACGGTGGCGGCTGTGAGGCGCATGGAGTGCGCCGCTGATCCTTATGAAATGAAAAATGGAAATGAAATGAAAAATGGAAATTGGAAAATGATATATGGCAAATGGTTTGCTCCCGGCCGATTGCCCTTTAACTAAGAATCTGCAGGCTGGCAGCCCGCAGTACGAAGCTTTGCCTTTTAGCTCGCGCTGCAACATGATTACTGCACTTGGCAAGATCCGAGACTTTAGAGCACGATCTGACTCGGACGCTTTTTACTCAAAAAACCTTAAGAAAAGGCTGGAAAACCATGAATGTTACCCATCTCGAGTGCGGGCTCTGCGGTCTGCGCCATGAGGCACGACGGTTGCACAACCTCTGCACGAATTGCGCGAAACCACTGCTGGTTCGTTACGACCTTGGCGAGGCTGCGCGCACGTTAACAAAAGAATCATTGGCAGGCCGGCAGCCCGACTTGTGGCGTTATCGCGAGGTCCTGCCGGTCGATAGCGAAGAGAATATTGTTTCGTTGGGGGAAGGCTGGACGCCGCTCTTTCACGCCAAACGCACCGGCGAAAAGATTGGACTGCCCGAGCTTTACATAAAAGATGAATCGCAGAATCCCACGCAAAGTTTCAAGGCACGCGGCATGGCGGCGGCGATATCGATGGCGAAGGAGCTTGGCGCGAAGAAGCTTGCGGTGCCCTCGGCCGGAAACGCGGGCGGCGCATTAGCCGCCTACGCCGCGAAGGCCGGCTTGGAGGCGTTCATATTTATGCCTCGTGACACGCCGCGAGCGAACGTCATTGAATGCGAACAGACTGGCGCGCACGTGACGTTGATGGATGGATTGATCACTGACTGCGGCGCCGAAATTGGCCGGCGCAAGGAAGCTGAAGGCTGGTTCGATGTTTCGACATTGAAAGAACCTTATCGAGTCGAGGGGAAGAAAACACTCGGCTATGAACTGGCCGAACAGCTGAATTGGGAATTACCGGACGTCATTGTCTATCCCACTGGAGGCGGCACTGGCTTGATTGGGATGTGGAAAGCCTTTGATGAAATGGAACAGATGGGTTGGATTGGAGCAAAACGGCCGCGCCTGGTCACTGTGCAAGCATCCGGCTGCGCTCCCATCGTCAGGGCTTTTGAAGACGGCAAGAGATTTGCCGATGAGTTTCCGAACGCGGCTACGGCAGCCTCAGGGTTGCGTGTGCCGAAGGCTGTGGGCGACTTTTTGATTCTCGATGCGATCAGGGCCTCGGGTGGAACGGCGCTGACAGTTACGGATGAGGAGTTGATAGCCGCTACCCGAGAGATCGGCGCGACCGAAGGAATCTTTTGTGCGCCTGAAGGCGCCGCTTGTTTGCCGGCGTTAACGAAGTTGATGAGTGCAGGATTTGTAAGACCCGACGAGCGCGTGGTTCTCTTCAACACCGGCTCGGGTGTGAAATACCTGGAATGTTTTAGCCATTAGCGATTCTAACTTTGATTGGAGTTTGTAAGATGAGACGTTTAATTGCCTGCTGTTTGATTCTGATTTCCCTCGCAGTTGTCAGCCCGATTCCAGCTCAGCAGCCAACCACACCGGCGATGAGCGAAGCTGACAGGGTCCAACTTGACAGCCTGCGCGCAGCCGGCTTTAAAGCTTTATTTGATCTCGATTACGAAAAAGCCCGTCAAAGTTTTCGTGAGATCGCTCGGCTCTTTCCGACTCATCCGGCTGGACCACAGTTTCTGGCAGCCAGCCTTTGGATCGAGACTCTCTACGAGACGCGTCGCCTCCAAGCCTCGCTGTACAGCTCCGATTCTTTCTACGCAAACAACGAAGACAAAGCCAACCCAAAGGTGGTGGAACAATTCCGGCTCTGGACCAGGGAGGCCAAGAAGCTTGCGGAAGCTCGCTTGAAGGCAAACCCGAAAGATGTCGAGGCTCGTTACTATCTTGGCGCGACGGCTGGTCTGAAAGCATCATTCGAAGAGGCAGTTGAACGCCGGCACTTTGCTGCGATGCGCGATGGCTCGGATGCCGTGGATCATCATCGCGAGGTCATCAAGCTCGATCCTAATTATCATGACGCTGAGATCACGATCGGCTTGTATGACTTTGTAATTGGGAGTTTGCCATTGGCCGCAAAAATCATCGTCGGCGTAACCGGCGCTCGTGGCTCAAAGAAACGCGGCCTGGCGACGCTCGAGCGAGTGACGAAAGAAGGGACCTGGGCTCGGGACGATGCCCGCACGCTGCTGATCGTCCTCTATACTCGCGAACGCCGGTTCGGCGAAGCGGCGATGTATGCTAAAGAGTTGGCCAGCAAGTACCCGCGCAATTACCTGTTTCGCTTAGAAGCTGCCGACGCCCTCGTTTCGCAGGCTGCAAAGGAAAGAAAAGCCAATCACGTGGAAGCAGTGGCTGCGGCTGAGAAGGAGGCGTTGGCTACTTTTGAGGAGCTATTGCATGATAAAAATGTTCGCGACACCGCGGCTCGCGCGATGGACCTGATCCATTTCAAGTATGGTGAAGCATTACTAACGGCAGGCTTGTCGGAGAGAGCCGCGAAAGAGTTTCTGGCGACTACGACTGTTCCCAAAGCCGAGCCAGGCCTCGTTACAATGGCGTTTTTGAATGCAGCGCATTCATTTGATCTTGCTGGCAAGCGCAACGACGCGTTGACTCAATACAAAGCTGTACTCGCGCGGCCGAATGTCTTCGATTCACATGATCTCGCTGAAAAAGGCTTGCGTCAGCCTTTCAAGATGCCGAATTTGACTGCGAGTGATGAGGAAGGAAACTAGCTGTACTTGTCGCGTGTTTCTATGGGGAGTTATCAACAGCCATTTACCATAGATCATTTTCCATTTTTCATTTGTCATCGTTTCGGACGAACCAGAGCAGCCGCCTCCGTCGATTGACCGGATGCCAATGCCCAGTTAAATGAAAAATGACAAATGGCAAATGATATATGGCAAATCGTCCTTTGATGGCCGCGGGTAAAAACCTTTCGAACCGACCTCGCAGGCTCCTCCTTTGCCTCGATGGCGTACCCTTCGATCAGATTTGTCGGGCTCGGGAGCGCGGCCTTTTCGACAAATTCAACGGGCCCTCACGTTTACTTTCTCCTTTTCCTACGATGACCAACATCGCGCTCGCGGCGATGCTGGGAGGTTCCACGCCGCTCGGTTACGAGACCATCTATTTCGACAGAGAAGCGCGCGAGGTGCGCGGCGGCGTGGGCAAATATCTCGGCCGGCGCACCGCTGATAAGGTTCCATCCACGTACATGGACCAGCTCGATTATCAGGAGCCGCTTCCGTTCGAGTTCCTGGTTTACATCGCTCCCGAAACCGTTTGGCGCGCCGACATGAGACGGTTTCACGATCGCTTTCGTCATGCTCCTCAGGATCGAGATTACTTCGCTTTCTTGAAAGGCACGGATGGGTTACTGCACATACGTGGAGCTGAACGGCTCGACGTGGCGCTGCAATCACTCGACGAAATTTTGAACGAGATTCAGATGTGGTGCGGATCGGAAACCGAGATCGTATTGTTTTCAGATCATGGCATGAGCGTTCAGCCCCACCGGCGCGTACATCTTCAGACACACTTGCGCGATGCCGGATTTGTCCTGACTCGCAGTTTGGTCGAGTCTTCAGGTCGTGAAGTTGTGATGCCGGCATTCGGTTTGATTGGCTTCGCAGCTTTGAACTGCGCACCTGGTATTGAGTCGGCCCTGGCTGATTCATTGACCTCAGTCGAAGGCATCGATCTGGCGCTGTATCGCGAGAGCGACTCCGCGGTGAACGTCAAGAGCGCCCGTGGGTTCGCGCGCATTCATCAACGAGCGAAGGCGGACGAGTTGTTTTATCGCTATGAGTCTGTCGACGGTGATCCGTTGAATCTTTCATCAACATTGAAAGAAATGCTTGGCGAGGGCTTGCTGACCGATGATGGATTTGCGTCAGCTACTATTTGGACGGAACGAACACAGGCCTCAATCTATCCGGACGTGCTTAACAATCTCTACACTTCATTGCAGACCAGCAGAGTTTGTAATCCAGCGGATGTGTTAGTGAGCCTGTTGGATGGGTACTACATTGGCTGGTCGGCTTTTGAGTATATCGTTAAGCTGGCGGCCACTCATGGAAATGCAATGCGCGCGAGCTCGACGGCATTCCTGATGAGCACACATCGTGACTTTGGTGAGTTTGTTACTGCCTCAAATGCTAAGGACGTGCTGAGGAAATGACTGCAAAAGCTCTATCCGCAGATTACGCGGGCTTCTAGTCTTCCTTAACACAGACATTCAATGGATCAACACTATGCTCGCCGGCGACAAACTAAACAATCGGTGTAATCTGCGTAATCTGTGGATAAAGCTCGGCTTTTCGAGCTTTTTGAAGAAATCTATGGCCCAGCGCTCGCTGATTGGGCTAATATGCTGAAGGGCAGCACCAATCTGCTCCCAACCTCAAGTACCTCAAACCACTCCGAAAATCTTCCTTTCACAAGCTTTTCAGAAAGTGTGGTGACAACATGGATTCAAATGTAGGCTTGGCGATTCAGTGCGTCGGCATTTTGCTGGTGACACTGCTTTCGTTTTTCATGAGAGGCTCGATTCACAGCGAGTCATCAAAGTACTGGACGGCTGCGTGGACATGTCTGGCAATCTCACTCATAAGTCTGTTCGTTGGTTTCCAGGCTGTTAGCGGCAATAAGATTTTCTACTCGCTCTATTTCCTGGGCGAGTATGGCTTCGGGCTGTTGTTCGTTGCCGGATGTCGCTATCACTCAAACGGCGGCAAGCTCTCGAAGAGGTTTGCTTATCTGGGAGTGCTCGCGCTTGTTGTCGCGGCAGGTCTGCCTTACTTGTCGGCTGACTTCAATGATTTGTTTGTTTGTCAGGCGACGATCATGGCAGCGTGCTTTGGCGTTTCGTTCGGCTTCATGAGAGGCGCAGCGCGGCGCAGGGGGTCAAGTCCCGCCCAACGCGTGATGTCAGCAGCGCTCTTGCTTCTGTCAATCGACTTTCTGCATTACATTGCCGTGTTCAGTGCGCGTAAAGGCGCCTGGGGCGTCACGGTGCCGTCAGGATATTTGAAGTTCACTTCGATCATCGATTTGATCCTCGAGATTCTTCTGGGCTTTGGTACGGTGATGCTTTTGATGGAAGGCGTGCGACGCGAAGTTGAAGCCGCGAATCAAAAACTGCTGCAGGCCAGAGATCGTCTGGAATTGATGGCCCAGATGGATCCGCTCACTGAAGCGCTGAATCGTCATGCGTTTCACTCGCTTCTCAATCGAAATGAGAGTGGGAACGAATCAGATGTTTCCGGGTGCGTTGCCGTAATCGACGTCGATAATCTAAAAGTGATCAATGACACGCTAGGTCACAGTGTGGGAGATAAGGCGATCCGGGCAGTGTCACGGGCGGTGCGTTCATTAATACGCGCGGACGACATGTTGTTCCGCTGGGGAGGCGACGAATTCCTTGTATTAATGTTCAAGCTTCCCGATGCTGAAGCCGAACGTCGCATGCGAACCCTGAATGAATTGTTGGAAAAGAGTGTGGAGCAGTGCACCTCGGCGCCGGTGCACGTGAGCGTGTCTTACGGCGTGGCCGGGTTTAATTCGATGACTCAAATTGGCCAGGCGATCGAAGAGGCAGATAAGGCGATGTACGAGAAGCGCCAGCTCGAGCGAAATCGTCGGCACGAGCTGCAGTTGGCCTAAGATCGCGGAGCAAGAAACGGTTCGGGCGCCGGTATGATGTTCCGGCGCCCGACCTCTTATTAATTGTTGTTGTTGCTAACGGGTGATGAGGGGCAGGGTGTTCCTTCAGATTCGAATATTTCTATAGAACCGAGGTCAGCGAACTGCGATGCTTGATCGCGGAACAGGGTCGCCTCAACCCAATAGACATAGTTACTGAAATCAAAGTCAATGAGCGGACTTTGGACGGCGCTGGTAAAGACGTTACCGGCGCCCAGCCCATCGCTGCTGAAAGTGTAGATGATGTCATTGCCGCCAGCTAAGATGCTGGTGCGGTGTACTTCAAACTTCACTCGCGCATGCGTCCCCGAATCGTCGCTGTTACGGAAGCGGGTGTAAACCACGGATTGCGTTGCGGGACAGAATGCGGAGATTCCGTAGTTTGCCGTGATGTTGTAGCGAATGGTTGCCGTACCCGTGACGCCGTCTTTTAATCTGGCGCCAAAGTCATCGTAACGTACGTTCGCGATGGTATCCTCGTCGGCCGTTCCACTTGATCCGGTGGTGCTCCAATAACGCGGCGGCTTGACGATCACGTTGAAGTTACAGCTCGCCGATCCCGGGTTGGCGATGTCTTCACAACCATTCACATTCATGACGATGTGCATATTGGGGAAGCCGAATGCGGTCGTCGTCACAGGATCAGGGATTCCACAATCAGGCGCGCTTATGTAAGAGGGACCAGTTTCCGCAGAACTGTTCGAGCCAATGAGAAAAGAGGTATTAATCGCATGTCCATCGGGCGAGAAAACCTCGACTACCAACTCTGATCCGGAGGGCAAATCCGCATTCACCGGAACGTTGAGAATTGTGCCTGACTGGTCCGAAACATTTATCGAAACGCTGTTCAGGAAATTGAGCGTGCCTCCGGGGAATGCGCCGCCCGTGTTGTTATGGAGCAGGACGGTGATCTGGTTACCGCCGACTCCCTTGGGACTGGCGCCCTTATGCGCCTTGGCGCCGCCGGTTCTCGAACTGCTGCCCGAGCTTGCTTGCTCAATCCCAATATCAACCGACTGAACATGGAAAGTGCCGTTGATCGAGAATGCCGGCAAACTAAATGCGCGCCAGTAGTGGTTATCGAACTGGACGCCACTCATATCCTGGCAACGACCAGAATTGCCCGGCGTAATAGCCTGGCTCGAAGAGTGTGTAATCGTCTTGTTCACGCAGCTGAAACTTCCGGCGATGCAAGTGACTTGAGTAACACCCTGAGTGAAGAACGATCCGGAGGCCGGCACGCAATTCACCGTGGGCGCAGGGGCACAATTATCGCTGGCGACCGGCGTCTGGTACTCAACAGTGGCTCCTTCAAACCCTGCCGTGACCGGAACAGTGATATCGGTCGGGCAAGAGATAGTAGGCGGCTGCGTGTCGTTTACAGTGACGGTGAACGAGCAGGTAGGTCCCGCAGAAGCAGCGCAATTCACGGTGGTAGTTCCGACCGGAAAGAAGGAGCCTGATGCTGGTGAACAATTGATCGTACCGCAAGATCCATTCGGCGTGGGTGCGGGATAGGTCACGACGGCGCCACACTGATTCGGATCGTTGGACTGAGTGACATTTGCCGGACACGTAATGTTGGAGCAGCCACCTAGCGGTTGGGCGCCTGTTTTGGAAAGGTCAGTCAACGGATTGGCTATGATCAAATCCCGATCGACAGCCGGACCGGATTTCGCGGCGTCGCGATCTTTCTTCTGAGACTTCCTGGTTTTCCGGGTCTCCTGGCGACCGGTGCTCTTCTGAGGCTCGACGGCGCCTCCCCTGCTTGCTTCAGCGGAAGGAAACAAAGTCACGCCTGCAAGAAAGAGTAGGAAGACTGTCAATGACGGCCAAAGCAAGAATCTTTTCATGGTGCCCCCCGGAAATTAAACTTTCAAAAATCACAACTCAGGAAACTGGAAGCGACGTGGGCCAAACAATCTCAAGACATTGCCACGTACACACGCTGGTAATACTGGAGCAGTCTTAGTTCGTGCAGGATGGCTGGCGGCTGGAAATACAAACGAGGAAGTGAACATTGACTCCAAGACACCCTGCTTGATTGCCCGGTAATACCACGGTTTTTGCGAAGCGGGGGCAGTTTATTAGATAACGACGAGGATGGTCAATCTGTTTGTTTTCTGGCTACGAGGGCAATCTATTAAGGGTCGCTTGCCGTTTTCCGTTCGACAGATTGAAGGTAGGTCGGTATTTCATTCGTGGACTGCAGCTGTGATTTGAATAAGAAGCAAGATCAAAACTGAGCTACTGGATGCTTCTAGTATCCTAAAGTTCACGCAACAAATAGAACTGCGGTTTCCAGTCCCGGAGGGACGAAATGTTTATAGTTCACGTTCGCAAAAGTTACTTCCTTAGCTCCGTTAGGAGCGTAAGGTGCTGCCGGCCAACCGAATATCTCGCTTCTCCGGAGCGAAAAGGGTTTCCATACTGCGTGGTTCTATAGACATTCCGTCCCTCTGGGACTGAAGAGCGGAGCGCCTACGGCGCTCATTTATTCGGCGAACTTAGAAGACAGGACACTAGTCAGGAGTTGGACAATGCTAGGGTTCTTCGACAGCGACCGGCTTTCATTAGAAATTGCTTTGGTTCTAAAAAGAGTCAGGGCGCCAGGTTTGAAGCTGGCGCCCTGAGCTTTTACCGCTGGTTCAGCAGACTAGGGACAGGCCGTGGCGCCCTGGCTTTCGAAGATCTCGATATTGCCAAGGTCAGCGAACTGGGTCGTCTGATCTCGGAAGATCGTG
>DATNBH010000074.1:0-7147 GCA_035572035.1 Pyrinomonadaceae bacterium
TACAACGCCGGATACCAGACATTCACGGAAAATATCAATCTCAATAACGTCGCATCGCCGCAATTAAGCATTGATCCGGCCGCGAGTTCGCTGACTGAACCGATTTTGAATTATTCCGGCTCGCAATTCCGTAAGTTGACAACGCCCATCAGCGAGTTTTCCTTCGTCGGAAAACCTCTGAGTAAACTCGAATGGCGCGGCGGCTACACCTATTATCGTTACCAAGGGCCTGCAACCTTCGTGCAAGAGTTCAACGGTATCGCACCAAATGCGACAAACGTCCTCGCGCCGTACAGCGTCAGCCAGAGCGCGAGTGCGATGGTCACTCAACCCAATAACATCCTCACGCAAGGTCTTACGTATCACGCGTGGCGTTGGTTTAGCTTGGCCGCGGACTACAAATATTCCCGTTTCACCAGCAACTCGACGGGAACCTTCCAGAGCTTGTTTAACGGTACGGCTTCCAGCACCGGAACGACTAACGAACAGTGGCGAGATGGATTGAACGATTTCGCATTCTCGATGATCTTTGTACCGACGAGTACGTTGGTGATTAAACCCGGTATTCAGCTGCTGAAGTCAAATGTGGAAGCTTTCACAAACTTCGTAGTCGACCCAGAGCTCACGCAGACGATAAAAACTGTGTGCCCAAGCATAAGCTTCGGCTACGAACCTACGAAGCAATTCAGCATCCGAGGCGACTTCCAGACGACCAACAACGGTGCGTCTTACACGGCCATGATGCCGCACACTCAAGAGGCCGCGCGGTTCAACGTGCGCTATCACCCACTCGCCAATCTCACAGTGGAAGATGCCGTGAACATCTCCAATGCCAAGCTTCTTACAACTAGTTTTGTAGGAACCGGTCCCCAAGCCGCACTACAAAACAACCCGAATTTCAGAAATAACGTCCACGCGAACGCGATCACCGTTTCTTATTCAATGAGCGACCGTTTTTCGATATTCGCTGGCTTCAGCTATGACAGCTACTTCGCTCAGGGCAACGTTGTCTACGCACGCGGCACTGCGCCGATCACGGATTTTCTGCGGGATCAGGAAGTCAATCGCGTCTGGTCGGGCGGCATCGAAGGCAAACCGACGAAGCGCTTTGGGCTGAGGTTAAGTGGCAATTTCGATCGTTCAAACGGCGTTGGTGCGATCACAGGTCTTCCGCCGGCAACTACTCCGGCCACCTACAATGAACCCCCCGCGTATGGTCCGGTCACATGGCCGCTGGTGACAGGCACCGCTTATTACGACATTCCACGCGCGGGGCGGCTTGCCGTGGATTTGCAGCGTACGTATTACATCGAAGAAATCGTGACAGCCAACAATTACAGTGCTAATTTGCTCACCATCCGCTGGACAAAAGGGTTTTAGACCCACTCAAAACTATTTCGAGACGATTCTCGGGAGGCTCGCAGAATGAATCAAGTTACGAAGTTGCTTGGTATCGCCGTCTTGCTGGCTGGTGCAGTTCTTGTAACCACGTTGGTTTCGGGCATGCCGCAGCCATCTTTTGCCTCCTCCGCTCCCGCTCCCCAAAAGAGCGCGGAAGACGTTTATCTCGATAAATGCGCGGTCTGCCACGCTAAGGATGGCTCCGGCAATACCGCCAAGGGTCGCAAGGTAAAGGCAAAGGATCTTCGCTCGGCGGAGGTCCAGAAGATGTCTGACAAAGAGTTGACTGACGCCATCGCGACCGGCAAAGGCAAGGACATGGACGGCTTCAAGGATGAGCTGGGCATGCCCATGGTGCAGGAACTTGAAAAGTACGTTCGAACAACGTTTGGCAAGCACTAGCTTAGGTCTGAGTCATTCTGACGCGCGTTGAACTCTCGGATGCACCGTGGACAGTCAGGAGGAATCTGCCTTGGAACTGAACAGCAACACTGCGGCGCTAATCCTGATATTCTTCACAGCAATCGTTGTCGTTCTTGGCCTGCTGATCGCCGTGCGCCCTGAATTGACGCGGGCACGCGGCGGCAAGATGCTGGCATTTGTGGCGGTGTGTATCCTACCGGTTCTCGCAGTTTGGGCTGGTGGGAACGAGCATCTCCAGCGGTCAACTTCAACTCAGTTCTGTCTCTCCTGCCATGTCATGGCCGATTATGGCAAAAGCCTTTATCTCGACGACAAGAGTTATATTCCAGCAGTGCATTTTCAGAACAGTCTGGTCCCGCGTGACCACGCATGCTTTACGTGCCACACGGATTACACGATGTTCGGTGACGTTCATGCAAAATGGCGCGGCTTGCATCACGTCTACGTGCAATATCTGGGGAAAATTCCTAAGCCTGAGAATATCAAGCTCTACACGCCGTTCAACAATCGCGAATGCCTGCATTGCCATTCAGGTATGCGAGCCTATGAGGAAGCTTCGTCTCATCGTAAGACGCCGCAGCAGCTAACGCAGATGGCGACAAATCAACTGTCCTGCATGTCAAGCGATTGTCACGATATCGTCCACGAAGTGGGGAACTGGGGCGACGCAACATTCTGGACGCCCAAGCAGGAGACGAAATGACTTTGCCACTTATCGAACACCGAATCCGTTGGTCAGGGCTTCTAATTGCCTGCGGGCTTGTAATTCAGATGATCACGCTCATATGGGTGCACCCGCTGGCGTTTATGGCGTTCCTCTTGCTAGGTTGCCCCTTGGTTGGGATAGGAATTTTGCTGTTCCTCTACTCAATTGTGACGCCGGAAGCCACTTACAGGGATTAGGAGTCTCCGTTGGTTTTTTTTTTGCGGCCAACGCACGCCAACTGGTCTCGTCGCCGATTTCCTCATGCACTGACACACTCTTCGAGTGCCTCACGATCGGGAATGGTGAGCGTCGAGCCATTGAGTTCGATAAGCTGGCGGCGTTTGAAATCGCTCAACGTGCGCGTGACACTTTCACGGGTGGTGCCAACAAATTCGGCGATTTCCTCATGAGTTAGAGGCATCTTCGTGTGTTTATTGATCTTTATGTTGGACGTCGCTTGCGTCCAATCGAGCAAAAGCTTTGCGACTCTTTCAGTAACGGAGCTAGAAAGACCAAGCGTGCGAATCTGCTCGCAGGCAGTTTGATACTGCGCTCCAATTTGCGCAAGTACTGCGCGATATACATCGGGATGCTGCGCGAGAAAATGGAGAAAATCCTCGCGACGCATGAAAGTGACCTGGCACGGGCGCAGAACTTCCGCCGTGACTTCGTAGGGCACACCGGAAAGCGCAGACGTCAACCCCAGCACTTCGCCCGCCTTGGCGATTCTCATGATGAGCGTCTTGCCTTCGCTCGAGCTGATGGACAACTTTATTTGCCCGTCGCAAATAATGTAGATTCCGCGTGCCGCTTGCTTCTCCATGAATAGTACGGCGCCCTGGGGATAGCTCGAGGTGTACTTCACGGAGTCGAGGTCGTGGAGCGCCGAATTCGAAAGCTGGCAGAAAAAGCTATTTCCGCGCAGCTTGCAATTTACACACGTTTCGCTGGATTTCAGACCATACGGAGTCGACATCTCATACTCCTTTCAAAGGTTCACTTGTTCTTGAGTTCTCATCGCCTGCTCGGCGAAATATTGGGTCAGTGGCGAACCTGCTTCAAACTTCGCACCAGTCGCATTGTGAATATCGGAAAGAACGGCTAATCCCGCTTCATCGATGTAAATCGTATCGCGTAGATCGACCGTTAAAGTGCGGCCTTGCAGTTTGGAAGCGATCTCTAACCACGTTTGGCGTAATTCGTTCACCATCGCGCCTGACAGTCTTCCTTCCAGTTGAAGCGTCATTGCATCAGGCGCGTCCTTGACTGTCATTCTTAACAAAGCTGAAGTTGAATTGCGCACGCCAATAGAAGGGCACTTAGTAGGCCAACCGTTCGTGGGATGGGCGAAATAACTTATCTGCTGCAAACAAAGAGTTTAGAGTTCGTATTGAGCCGATCTGTGTGAACGCATGCCTGTCGCTGGCGATACGGAGTGGCGAAATATCGCCGAGCTGACGATATGGCGTCTAGCCGTTGGGTTCGCCCAGGTTCGGTGATCGGGCCTCATCTTCTTTAACTAGCCCTCGGAGGATCTTTGAGGCATGTCTCTTGTCGATACACGTAAATGGTATTGAGTATTGCGTCTGAAAAACGGGTTGATTATTCAGAGACATCACGAAGATCCGCAGGCAGGCGCTCAGGGTCGAAACCTTCTGGAGAAAATCCCCTATGTAGAGGTCTGGGAGATAGTCGTCCACAAGCAAAAAATCAAATGCAAAGTCTTCCAGTAAACTAAGCGCCTCGACGCCGCTCCATGTTGTCGCAATCTCACAACCGACTTCCGTTAGATCTCGTCGGAGGCGGGACAAAAGATCTTCGTCGTTGTCTACTATGAGAACACGCGGTTTTGTTTGGCTGCTCATGCGTCCTCCGCAATAAGCCGTAATCAGGCAAAGCAGTCGCAAATTGGGCCAAGTTCCGTGCGAGATAAAGGGCGGGACTCATGCTACAAATTGCCCCGCCCCGGCGGAGTTACTTACACCCGAACGGTTAGCACGGGGCAATGTGCTTTAGACACGACCTCATGCGCGACCGAGATCGGGAGGTGTGTCGCCGCACCCGGAAAGCCACTCTGCTTACGCACACCCATCACGATCAATTGCGCTCGTCGCCGTGCGGCAACGTCCAATATCTTCTCGGCCGGTCGGCCCCGCTCCACGAGGACCTCCGGAACACACCACTTCTCTGCTTCGACTGGAATGAGTTTGCGAAGCTCCGCCTCGTCGGCCGCGGAGACATCATGCGGCTCGACGAATTCACCGGTTTTTGGCTCGGCGATGACGTGCAGTAGCGTGACGTACGCTTGGTGTTCTTGAGCAAGCGACAACGCATACGCAGTCGCCATCTTCGCTCCTTCACCGAAATCCGTCGGATACAGAATGCGACTGAACTGAGAAGGCGGCTCTTCGGTGCTGGAGATTGCGGGTCCAACCGTCAACACAGGGCACTCGGCGCTGCGGAAAATCTCTTCGGCCACGGAGCCGAGAAAGAATTGTTTCACGCCAGTTCGTCCGTGTGTTCCCACTACAATCAGGTCAATATTCTCTTTTTTAACAGTCGCATTCACTTCCGGCCAGAGAAGTCCTTCTCTGATGATTATGTTCGGGTTGAGAGTTTGGAATTCCGCCCGCAGCTCTTTCTTATACTCTTCACTTCGCAACCTGGTCGCTTCCTCCACACCGTACCAGCTCGCTACCGGTGCATTTGCATTGGTTGTTGGAAGAAATACATGCAAAACGTTCAGTCTGGCGCCATAAGTCTTTGCCAGAGCCGCAGCGTACTTCCCAGCCCTTTTCGCCGGCTCGGAAAAATCAGTTAAGAAGAGAATGCTCTTCAGTTGGATCCCATGCTGGATATCAAGTGTTTTCATTGGGCACCTCCACCTATTGCAATATCGCGCTCGCGTGCCGCAAAAGCAGTGATGCGAATCACTCAAGGATCATCTCGGCACTCTGACTGAGGCCCGATGCAAGGGTCGAAACGGTGCCTCAGGGGCTTCCAAGTTGTTTTCCGATACCGAGATCGTGACGTAGGTCACATACGCGCACACGATTGAAGTGTTAAAAAATCGCAAGAAGAATGAACCTGCGGTGGCAAGGATGCTCGCAAACGAGATCCGCTCGCCGGCCTCCCTCAAGGGAACGAACGAGCTAAGGCCAAGCAGCAGCCGTTCATCCTTCGAGAAGGCAGCAGGTTGGCACGAAGGGTATGCAGCGAAGCGCCCGAGTGTTTCGACGCACTGGCCGTTCTTGGCCAGAACCGCTTTGCGGCCGCCTGCTGCCTCCAACTCTTAGGCTCTTCTGAAGGTTGTGTCTAAGGTCAGGCAGAGAATTGTGGTACCTGGGGGGAACATGAAGGAGTCCGGCGTTCGCATACTGATGTTGGGCGAGAGGACGATGGCACCATCCTCACTTTTGGTTCGTCTGCTGCGAAAGGGTTGTGATTGCTGGTTCGCTGAATCTGCTCATGATGGGATGAAACTATTCCAAGAACATAAATTTCAATTAATTCTAAACACCGGACGTATCCCGGAAGCGATCCATATGCTCCCTGCATTGGCTGGTTCCCATTGCACAGTTTTCTCAGCCTTTCCTGTGGAGCATGGTTATTGGTGGTTGCCCATCATGTATTTGGGAAGGGAATGCCTTGGTGCGCCGGCGATGCGAACGGCGGAGTTCCTGGACGCATTGGATCGAACAGTGGTACAAATCCGCGTTACGCAACTGACCGCTACTCCTCCTCCGAGCGGAACCCCGCGATTCATCCCTAATATGGAGAGGCTGGCGTCGTAATAAGATGCGGTGTAGCGGTGCTTGCCTGCGAGGTGAACAACTACGTAACGGCGGGTCGCAGACAAACTCATCTAGGCTAGAACTTGTCAGAGCCTTGAAAACGGGCTAACCGAAGGCCTTCATCTTGCCAATCTTTGTGCGGATGTTCCATCGCGACTCCGAGTAATAAGCCATTTTGCGAGGTCCAGATTACGTACCGAGGGTGCATCGGCACCTTCAATGAAAATTTGAATGCACGCCAGTTTCTGCCGGCCGCCCTAATGTTGTCTTCACCCATGTACTGAATCGGACCTTCAAGGACCGTTGGTGCCACGGGGTTTGTCCGGCTCGGTTGCACAATGCTGACCATGTCGACTTCAGTTGGCCGCGTCAGGCTGTGTTCGACCTGCCGTGTGATTCCAGATAGCGAAAAGGGAGAGATCGGCCACAAAAGACCGTATGGATGTTTCATCGGTATGCGCAAGGAAATCAAATGCCCGGAATTTGCGCCGCCCGATGAGCAGCTCAGCTCCAGTGCGAAAAAGTCGCAAGTTAAGGGGCCTGAATCCTGAACCCATTTTAATTTCGTGAATTCTTGAGCTCGCGTAATGGTAAAACCCCGCGAGAGGGTGACTATGAATCGATCTGAATTCGACTCATTTCGCGGTGATTCGAATTTCCTGACGCCTTCGACCTTATAGCCGCCGTTTCCGTTCCGCGATAAAGTCCAAGTTTCATTGAAGTTATAGATCTGCTCCGGGAAAGGACCGACGGCACCGTCGTTAGATTGCTCGTAGATAATATACTCTCCTTCCGCAAGCTTTGCTTGCTCGGAATCCTTTTG